>JBAYTY010000099.1:0-3124 GCA_041675385.1 Candidatus Obscuribacterales bacterium | reverse complement strand
CACTAAGCTTTACAACAATTGCCTCGCTAAATTGCCATCTTTGAAACCACGGAAGTGCTCCAGGGGCAATGAAATCCAGGCAAAACACGGATATCTATACTATATACATGAATAGAGGCGGAAAGCGCAAAGGCTCTTTTCATCAGCCGAACCATCTGCTCTTCCCTAAAACTAGCGCCTCGCGGTCTACAATTAGCGCCTTGCAGTCTACAATTGTGATATCGCACGCGGCTAGAATTTGGAGCAACCCTTGACCATCCTAAAACGCTCATCAGCCCGGGAGCACATCACCCAAATCTTGCTTGACCGCATTCTTGACGGCACTTATAAGCCAGGAGAAAGACTGATTGAGCTGCAAATAGCAAGCGAACTCTCCACCAGCCAGGCTCCAGTGCGAGAAGCCTTTCGCTACCTTGAAGCCATGCGTGTAGTAGAAACAGAAACCTACAAAGGCACACGGGTGCGAAGCATTTCCCCTCGTGAACTAGAGGAATCCTCTCAAGTAAGAGCCGCCCTGGAAGAACTTGGGGCCCAACTGGCTGCCCCGCACTTCAAAGGCAAAGTCGAGATCCTTGAAAACACTTCAGCACTTTTCATGCAGGCGGCAAAAGATAAAGACGTCAAAAGCTATTCAAAACATGACATTGAATTTCACCGGCTGATCATTGCCGGTTCGCAAAACTCTCTGCTACTGTCAATTTGGGAATCAGTGGTATTGGAAAGTCGCTTCCGCTTGACACTAAAGAGTATTGGCGAAGACCAGCTCAGCCATTTCGGCCAAGCCCATTTGCCGGTAATCGATGCCTTAAGAAACGGAGACGGCAAGGCCGCAGGCAAGCTTCTAAGAAATCTGATTTGTAAATTCCATTTCTTGAAAATTGAGTAATTGGCCGACTGCTTAAGCAGTATAATTTCGTTTGCCCCAGCTATAGAGAGATTATGTCGACACCGTCAGCTTCACGACTAGGAAACTTGCTTCAAGAATTTGGCGTCATCAGCCCTGAATCTTGCAGCAAAACTGAAGAACTATCTACGTTTAGCGGCTTACCATTCGGCAAATGTTTGATCTTACTTGATCTCATTTCAGACGAAGATTTGAAAGAAGTCTTGGACGGCCAATCGCTTTTAAGAGAAGGAATTTTCACTAAGCCGGTGGTCGCCCAAGCTGTCAAACACGTTTGCAAAGAACACATCAGTATTTCAGAGGCCCTAAGCAAGCTCGGGGAGAAATCGAAAACTACCAAAAGAACTAGATTAGGAGAGCTTCTTAGTGATGCAGAAGCAATTAGTGCAAAGCAATTGGAAGTAGCACTAAAAGTAGCAGACTTTGCTTCTCTGCCACTCGGCCACATTCTCACAAGCTTTGACACCCTTGAACCTGCTCTTGTTGATCAAGCCATAGAAATTCAACGAAAGATCCGCAAGGGAGAACTAGAGCGCGCCGCTGGAGTCAAACTGATTCGCCAGACCAACCAAGATCTGAGCAGCAAAATTTCAGCAGGCAGTGGCCACTTTGCCATTGGCGAGATATTGCGCTTTGGCAAGCTTTTGACTAGCGAACAAATTGACGCTGCCGTAGCCGCAGCTAGCGCCAAGAAGCAACTATTGGGCGAATACTTGGTGGAAAATCAGCTAGTCAGCGATGAAACAATGACAGCAGCTCTTTGTGTACAGAGCCTAATTGCCTCACACTTGCTTTCGATTGATTCTGGCTGCGAAGTGCTGGGCAGTGTCGCCCGCTTCAAAATCAGCTCAGAGCAAGACTTTGAAGGAATTACTTTTCAAGACTTCTTAAAAATTAGCGGCTATCTTACCAATGCCAAACTACGAGTGGTTATGGCCAAGCTATCGAGCGACCCAAGCCAAACATTTGACGTCTTCAAGCAATCAATGCAAGACACCTCAAAGTTGCGGGAATTATTGACTGAATGCTTCCCCGATGATGTTTCACTGGTAAACGCAGGCGCGGTGCTCTTTCAGCTAGTGCAGCTGAAGAAACTAAACCTCAATCAAGCTCTGCTCACTTTTGCTTTCCGCAAAAATGGTGTTTCACTCGCAACTGTAGCTTAAAGCTATCGCGCCCTACTGAGAAATTCCAGCTAAGCTTAAGGCCTGTGTACACTCCTCTGTCCGGGCCTTACAGCTTATGATCGCTATTTAGATTGACGTATTCAGCTTTGCTTTTGCTCTTCATCGCCTTAACACTGGCCATCACCGCAGCGGGATCAAATATGGCAGCCTGAGTAAGAGCGGCGTTAAGCAAAGCATCTTCAACAGTGCGGCCATGATTATAGTTCAAGGCAAGCTTAGAGGCCGCCACCGCTAGTGGTGAGCGCTCAGCAATTGTTCGAGCTGTCTTTAAGACATCTTCAAGCATCTGTTCATGGCCTTCGTAGACCTGATTGACGAAGCCCAATTGCTCAGCTTTCTGCGGACTCAAATGCGAACCAGTAAAAGCCAGCTGCCTGACAATAGCATCGGGAAGAGCTAAAGGTAGACGCTGCAAACTGCCTAAATCAGCCATTAAACCAATATTGATCTCTTGGATGACAAAATAAGAATCAGCCGTGGCATAACGCAAATCGCAAGCCGATACCAGATCAACGCCAGCACCAATAACCGCCCCCTGACAGGCGGCAAGCACAGGAAAGCGGGCCGTGTTCAAAACTGAGCAGCTCTCTTGCATAGTCAAGACTAGCCGTCTGAAACTTTCGCGCACCGCCGGAGAGCTTGTATTGATCAAGGTTTCGTCAGCGAAAAAATTAAGGTCAATGCCAGAGCAAAAATGGGTACCTTCAGAGTGCAGTACTAAAGCTCGCACTTCACCACTTTGATCAAGAGCACGTATAGCAGCAGGAAATTCAGCAAAGAAGTCTTTAGTCAAAGCATTTTTGAATTTGGCATTGCCAAGCTTGAGGGCGGCAACGCCATTGTCTAACGTTAATTCAAAGCTTTTATATTCTGCCATTTTTTCTTCCTAGGGCTTTATTTGAAGACCAGTTGTGTAATCCGGTGAAATTGGCACCCTAATCCGGACCAAACTGGCATAGTTGTCGGGAGCTGTTTATGGGGTAGTCGGAGTGAAACGACGCTGACATACATTGGATATACCCTTAGTTTTTGT
>JBAYTY010000098.1:0-3182 GCA_041675385.1 Candidatus Obscuribacterales bacterium | reverse complement strand
GAGTGTTCCAGAAACGGGCTCGTGCAATAGGGTCTTTGATAAAATGCCTTGTTTTTTGTTTCATAGTTCGATGGTGTCACGATTCTGCCACCATGAACAGATGCCGTTCGTCGGACAGATACAGATCAGATGCTCCCATGCTACTGAGCGTCTCAGCCTGTGATGTGGTTGCCACGACAACTAAAGCAATTAAATGGCGCTGTTTAGCTACAGGGAATAAGAATACTGTTGCCAATGTTGAGATCCTGTTGAACCTGAAAAATTCAGGTTTTCTTAAAAGAGAGGTTCTTTCCTCGATGGTGCAGTAGGCCAATTGTAAAAGGCGTGTTAACTAGGCTGGTTGTTGATTTGAGGCTGTCCCGTATTTGCGTTATTGCGCAAGTGTTTGCAGTCTTTGTAAACGATTTGATACACATATTGACGGACTCGTAATAATTGTAATACTACAGCTGGTGCGACGGTGCCAATTCATGAAACGCTGAAATAGCTTGCTCTATGCCCGTTTCATTTCTTAACGAGACCAAGATGGAATTGGCTTTCATTGCATTTTGCAACTTTTGAGAAATTTTTCAGACACAGGTATCGGTCTAAAATCATCACCCTTATTTGCTGAAAGTTGTTGCTGGTTAAGGGTTTTTGCGAGTGTGGTGTGGTAGCAGAGGAAGTAAAAATTCCACTTTCATTCATTGTTTCACGCTAGCGAGTAGATCATTTCTCAATAAATCTCACCGCTCAAAAGGCAATACTAGAAAAGGTTGTAAGTTGTTCGTTTAACGACAGCGCGAGCCGTGCCACCAAGCGAACCGATTCTTAGTAGTAATAAATAATGGGCATTGGTGTTTGCGTCGCGCGGTCTGTTAAAAGATGGAATCGGCCTTAAGGTAGTACTAGCGGGCCTTTGGCGGTCAGTTACTCAAGCGATGCTTCTATATAGAGTGCGGAATTTTCGCTTCAAGTGGAGTTTGATTTCGTGGCAGCCGATCGAATAGTGTCGCTGGGCACTTCCAATTACTTCCACCTCGAGATCGCTTCCAACCCCTCCCCCATTTAGATCAACTATCAGCGTTTCTATAAAGCCCATTGGGCTTTTACCTTGCCACCCCTGGTTATTTAGCTTCTTGACCAAGATCTATTTCATTGTTGGTCGTTGGACTTTCTACTTGACACCCCGGGCTGGCGACTCAATAGGTAGCAAGCTTTTTTGCGCTCAATTCCTTTTATGTTAGCGCTCTCAGATTTCAAAACACTAACCCACATTCACCATGAACCGGCGCTAGGTAGCTCATCTTGACTATTGGCGCAACTTTGACGGAGACCATTCCAAATGAATCAAGACAATCAAATGGCCGAAACTGGAAAGATGAGCAAAGAACCATCCTTCTATATTGAACTGAGCCCTCACTTGCGGCAGATCGTCATGAAGCGGGCTTACTTCCTTCGCGGTCTGCGCACGCGAACAATGTTCTGCTTAGAGAAGATCGCAGGCAAAGCATGGCTTGAGATCACTCTCATTGAAAAGGCGAAGCCTGAGATTTTGCCTTGGGACAGCGCACACAGTGTCGCTGAGAAATTTAAGGCCGAACTGAAAGCGGACGTTTTTGTTGAGCCTGCTTCTGAAGTTGGTCGACATCATCAGCTCACAGCTGCGCCGGATACTCGCGATTCTTTTTCAGGTGGGCCTGGGGCTAATGAAGGCAACAATGCTTTTGGCTTCCAAGATCCGTTTGCCGGAATCTCTGGAATGCTTGGGGTCTCACGTGGCCGCTCAAGTATGCCGGGCTTTTCTGGTGTCACCGGAATACCGGGCATGCCAAATATCGCTGGGCTGCCGAATGTTCCTGGTATGCCAAATATCCCGGGTCTGCCCAATGGCTCAGCCTTCGGCTTGGGCGGCAATTCAAATGACTTCTTGCCAGCCCATGTGCGCGAGGCTCTAGCTATCGGCGAAAAGCAGAGCGAGACTTTGCCAGCTTTGCGTGCGCTGCCAGCCTTCCAGGAATTGCCCGAGGCAAAGAGAAACATGTTCGAGGTCGAGGCTATGCAAGCCTTGCGGCGTGCTAGCAATGAATTTGCTCAGGTGAGTCTGCTTGAACACAGCCAGCAGAGCCTAGTGGCGTTTCTTTCTGATGCTGGTGTATCCCGGCGACTGAAGCGCTTCTTGACAGAAGCTTTGCCTGTCGCTGCCACAAGCCATCTTAGAGTTGTTCTATAGATGGTTTCTGCCAGCGCTATTGATGCAATCTAGAAATAGATGCGTCGATTGTCTGGCCATTGCGCTGAGTGGTTGATTGGAGGCTGGTTTCGACTAGCTTTGCATTCAATTCGCTCTGCTGAAGATCTAGTTGAGCGTTGAGTCCATTCAAATAGAAAGGCTCACTGCTCTAACAATCAACAATATAGAAAGGAGAACTACATGTTCAACCTTTTTAAGGGTCGCTTTGCCGCACAGGCACCCCCTCCGGATAGCAAAGTCACTGACTCATATTTCGAAAAATTAGTGAAATTTATTCCGGCCGATATACTCGCAGCGTACCTGGCTATCTCAGGTATTACAGCCAGTAATGACCCGCCGCTGTGGCTCACCTGGGGCATTTTCGGTGTGCTGCTTGCACTGACTCCGCTGTATGTTTGCCTGGTCAAGACCGATCCTCCTGGTATTGCTTGGTCCAAGACCTTTCACTGGGTGACAGCCTGCCTGGCTTTCAGTGCTTGGGTCTTTGCTATGGGTGGACCTTTTGCCACGTTCGTTTGGTATAAGCCATATCTTGGTTCAGTTGTGCTGATTTTGACAACGTTGATCATCCCTGTGCTTGAAGGTCAGTTTTACAAATCTGGCCCACCGGCTGCGCCTCCTGCGCTTCCTCCGGTACTTCCGCCAGCAGGTTCTTCTGTAGCTCCTCCAAATGAGCCGCCGAATTCGCAACCTTGAATGATGAAAGAGCCGTAAATATGGATCAGCCTGATTTCGCCCCCCTGCATGAGGCGGCCTGTCAAGAGCTTCTTCTGGAGCAGCAGGTCAATACTCCTGATAGTGTTGACCCGTCTGCTGCCACCAAATCTAATTGTGCTGGTTGCGACTATTGCAAAATGGAGCAACCGGATTTCTCGCCTTTGTTTGTCCCCGCTTCCAGTGCTCTGGAGCCCCGGACAAGTAAGGCCCCATTTGCCAGCCTTGTGGAGCG
>JBAYTY010000097.1:0-3234 GCA_041675385.1 Candidatus Obscuribacterales bacterium | reverse complement strand
TGTTACTTGCCACACTCTTTGCCTAAGTGCGGCCGTATATCTGTCATGGTGTCTTGCCGAAAAGGGTGTCCGGTTTTAGTTTTAAGTTGCAACACAAACAACTAAAAACGGACTAGATGATCATATACATTCTCGCGGCAAATTCATTAACAGATTTCCTTCTTTCCGAAGCCGAATTCGAGCTGCCGAAAGCCTGTCCAGAGTGCGATCACAAGCTCTGGAAGCATGGCAAAAGGTTTCGTGTTTGTGAGACACTTCAAATGTGTGTCAGATTAGAAATTCTACGGATGTTTTGTGCTAGTTGCCGCAAATCCTTCTCCTTGCTTCCGTCATTTCTTGAGGCTGGTCGGAGGTTTGAGCGCTCAGTTAACGAGCAATACGTCTTCAGTTTCGGGTCAGAAGAAGCCACCTACAGGGCTGTAGCCTGGGCTGATGACGAAAGAGATGATGCTTCTGCTAGTGTTTCAAGAGCCTTCCGTGCGGTTTCTGACGCAATGGACGATGCTTCGGAACAGGTCTTGCAGCTGCACGAACACTTGCTTAGAAGTGGTCTAGACCCATGTTCTGAGCCAGTTAATCATGAAGTCTTTGCTAGGCTCAAGAAGACCGCTATATCTCCAAAACTCAGGCGACGTCAGCTTCTGAGTTATTTGATGGATTCGCTCAAGCGATATTTTGGACCAACAGAGAAAGCGATATGCAAGGCATATCGCTTTCTCTGTCTTGGTTTCCGGTTGCCAACTCCACACTGTACGCAACATGCGCTCTTCTGAAGGTTTGTACATTCTTGGCAGCTAGTCGAGTGTGCTGGCCTAGGAGGACAAGAATGTACGAAACAGATACGAGGTTGAAGGTCGCTCTGTTCAGGCACGGAGTTATCGCTCCGTTGGTGTGCAGGCGGCTAGAGCCAGATGCGCAAAGACGTGAACGCGGGGAAATTCTGGCAAGACTTTTTGAGTACCCGGATGGAAGCCTGCGCGCAGTGCCAGAAAGAACGCTGAGGCACTGGACTGCCAAGTACAAGAAGTTCGGATTCAAAGGATTGTTTGATGAATTCAGAAGCGACAAAGGCGCTAACAAAGCCATTTCAGTTGAGATCCTGAAGAAGGCGGAGGAGTTAAGAAAAGAGGAGCCTGCACGAAGTGTGCGCACAATCATCGAGCTGATTGAGAAGGGTGGCGATGATGTAGAGGGGCTTAGCGAGCGTACTGTAGCCAGACGGCTGACAGCGCTTGGCGCAACAAAGAAGCTACTGAAAAAGGGTGCTGGTTCATATCGTCGCTGGGAGCAGGTCTATGCCAATGATTTGTGGCAAGGTGACACGTCACACGGAGTGTGGTTGCGGGATCCGGAGAATCCAAGCAAGGCTAAGAAGACCAAGTTCATCGTTTTCATTGATGACGCTTCAAGAGTCTGCACCCATGGTGAGTTCTATTTTGACGAGCAGCTTCCCCGGCTTTTGGACTGCTTTAAAAAGGCACTACTATCACATGGTAGGCCGTGCCGGCAGTTATTCGACAACGGTTCAATTTATCGCTCAACGGCGATGGCGACTACCTGCGCTGAGTTAGGAATTGAAGTTTCTTTCTGTAGGCCTCGTTCTCCGCAAGGGAAGGGAAAAATCGAGCGGTTCATCAAGACTGTCCAGGAGTCGTTCATGGTGGAAGCAGACCGCGCAGCAGTGGAGTCTCTAGCGGTTTTGAATGAGATGTTTGCTGGTTGGCTGAAAGATTATCACAACAGAGTACATTCGGAGCTGCAAGGCAAAACGCCAATGCAGCGGTGGGCTGAAGATTCGAAGCGTCGCTCGACTGTTGGCGCTGATGAGGTGAGTCGTGCCTTGATGCTGCGAGCGAGGCGCAGAATCAACATCAATACTGCGACGGTGTCAGTTGATGGAAGAGACTACCAAGCGTCTCCAGATCTTGCTGGCCAAGAAGTAGAGGTACGCTGGCGTGTCCAAAACACAGGTAGTGTAGAGCTTTGGATGCTGGGTGAATTCATTGAGACCGCTCCAGAGTTCAAAATCAAATCTTATGTTGAACGGAGAGAGCGTGAGTTAGAGCCAGACGAAGCGCCAGGAACGCCAATTGAGAGCTCGAAGAAGTTGATGGCTGGCTATCAATCTAGTCAGCCAGATGTAGCGCTAGATGGTCAGCAGGTCAATGATTTACTTGCTTGCAGTGAGTTTGTGAAACTGTTTCGCAAGTCGTTGGATCGCGAACTAATACAAGAAGAACTAGACATGTTAGGAGCGTTTTTCCTGCGTGTGGCGCCGATTCGCAGAGAGGTCGTCGCTAGCACACTTGAGAGGTCAGTTCAGGTTAAAGGTGGGGATTTGCATTTGCGCTTTTATCTAGAGCAAGTTGAGCAGGGCATTCACAGGAGGTAGGGCAATGAAGAAATTTACTGAATGGTTTGGCCTGAAACGAATGCCTTTCGACAAAGACATTGATGGAAAGAGCATTTACCTATATTCGCAAGTGCAAGAAATGCATCAGAAGTTAGAGCTTGCAGTTGAGAGTCAGACAGGTGTGTTAATCACAGGGCAGGCTGGAACAGGCAAAACGACAGGGACAAGAGTTTTTCTTGATGAACTAGAATCGAACAAATATCGTGTCATTTACCTTGGATACGACCAAACAGGAAGATCGATGTTCGCAAGACTGGCTGTGGAGTTCGGAATGAAGTTAGGACACTCCGGTAGTCGAATGTTGCAGTTAACCCAATACATCAAGCGCCATGTGGCAGGAGCGAACAAGCAATTGATTCTTGTTGTTGATGAAGCCCATCTTCTGGATTGGCGAACACTAGAGGACATCAGGCTTCTGACCAACAGCGAGATGGACAGAAAAACATCTGTCACTTTAATTTTGCTTGGCCAACTCTGGTTGCGCAGCAAATTAAAGAGCAGTGGAAGTGAGGCTCTGTACCAGCGAATGCGTTTTCGATATGGCTTGGAGGGGCTAACTCGAAAACAAACGGCAGAATACATTCAACAGCAACTCCAGGCGGCGGGCTGCACGAGAGAACTATTCACCGAAGGTGCCTACTCGCAAATCTTCCAAGCATCTGGCGGAATTCTTAGAGAAATCAACAATTTAGCCGTTGATGCACTCGTTCAAGCAGCCAACCAAGGCCTACAAAAAGTAGATGAGAAGCTGATGAAGCTGGTAATTGACCAAAGAGAAACCTCTTAAAGGTCCACAAGTGCTAAAAAGTGGAAAAAGTGCC
>JBAYTY010000096.1:0-3268 GCA_041675385.1 Candidatus Obscuribacterales bacterium | reverse complement strand
CTGCCAAAACAACCCATTGAACAAATGAATTGCTAGTCCAACCTAACGCTGTATACATAAGCCCCACTGGCATCGTAGGCTTTGCCAACCTGGCAGCCAAGTCGTCTCGTGAATTTTAAGGGCTTTCCTGTTTAACTATACTAAGCAGTAGTATAGTTAAAAGGAAAAGGCGCCTGGTGGGCGCCTCTCCTTGAAAAACTGAGCCCTAGAGTTCCAGTTGCAGACTGTTTTGCATCTCTTCCACACGTTCAATGAGATTCACTGAACAATTGTCTGGGCGGTCCGGGTGCGTACCGACGAGCTTGGTGGCAACTGTGTCGCAGAACGATTCTTCCGTCCAGCGCATGAAATTGCCGTCATGCAAGTTGGGGTGCACCTTGTTTTGACGAAACTTCTTCTGCGACTCCAGATATTCTTCGAATAAGCCATGCACGTAGTCAGTCACTTCGACGGTGTCAGAGCCGCAACTGCGTGCAAGAAAACCACGGTAAGCACGTCGTTCGGCTTCGCCTCGGGTGCGCCAAAAGAGATGGGCGACCTCGTGACCGAGATGGGCCAAAATCCTTTTAGGCTTGAGGCTCTCGCTGCCAATTTCGATGTGGGGTGAGATGTACTCGTCGGGTTGGCGACTGAAGTCGGCGTAGAAGGTTGAAGAGTTGCCGCAGGCGGTGGCACCTTCAGCAAAGCTGAAAGTTACCCGCCACTGGCGACAAAGTTCCTGAAAGCACTGTGGCAGCAGTTTGAAGGTTGCTCGAATCAGTGCAATCTGCTCTGCGCTCGATTCTTTGGCGAAGTACAAACCCGACTCTTGGTCGAGTTCATAGTGGCCCCAGAAGCGCTGATAAAGACGGGGCATGGCCCAGGGCCTTTGGTTGGGCCCGATATAAATGCTCTTAGCCAGCTGGCTGATTTTTTTCATAGGGGTCCTCATATACAGTGGTTGACTACTTGAGATGAGGTCGTCGCACTGGGCTCGGGCACCAGCTTGATGCTGGCACCCGAGCTTTAGGAGCGACTGCTGCTCTTACCTAGCTACTGCTAGATGAATTCGGCAGCGGAACCGTTTTGTTCTGCCCCGGGAGGCAGGGCCCGCAGGCCATTGAACTTGCCGGCGGCCAGATCTGAGCGACGGAAGATGATGTCGCCGTTGATCATGTCACCGCGCAAGACCTTGCCCATCACTGCTTTCGGCAGCAGTTCGGCGATGCCGGGCGCAATGCCGGGGGCACTGTGAGCATCGCGGTAGTAGACAGTGGTGGCGCGGTTGCTGGCCATGTCGTTGGTGGCGACGAAGACCGTGTGGTCGACGTCTACACGGGCCGACAGGTTGGGCACCTTGCCGTCGTGCGCATCGAGGGTGGGCACGAAGAAGTCGTCGGGGTTGGCCTGCTTGCTCGGCTCGTAAGAGAAGAGCAGCGGCTTGGCTTCCTTGGCGTCGGCGTTGTTGAAGCAGCAGACGGCAATGGCCCAGCCCGGATACCACTTGGTGTAGGCCTTGATCATGTCGGCATTGAGGGCCGGACGGCGATCGGCCGCAACGGCATCGCTTGCCAATGCCTTGCGCATGGCCGCGGCGTTCTTGGCGATGACGATGGTGTAGACGTCGAAGTTGATGATGCGCACTTCCACGCTCTTGCTGCCGCGGCGAACCGAGTCAGAGCCGAGCAAGCCGCCGCGAGAGCGGGGCGTCAGCGCTGAGCGGATGTCCTTGAGGAAGCTCGGGCAGGTGGTGGTGTCGATCACTTCGATGCTGGCCACATCGTCGGGAATGGGCAGAATCATGGCGTTGCCGCTGCTGGTGGCAGTGGTTGCACCTTCGGCGGCAGTTGTGCCAGCGCTCGGGGCGGGAGTGACCGCCGTTTCGAAATTCCAGGAAGCCTTGCCGTCGGCAGGCTTGCGCGGGTTCATGCTCTTGGTGCCACGCTTGACCGGCTTGCTGACCGGGGCGGGAGTGGTTGCAGCGACAGGCTTGGCACCGTCAGTGGTAGCGACGTTGGTCTTGCCAGCAACGAGCTTGGCCAGGTTGGCGGCGACGTTTTGGTAGGCCATGTAGCGGCGGCCATTGGCACCTTCGAAGATGCCGACGACGGTGTCGGAGAAGCGGGCGGGGTGTAGTGAGACGCACATAGTGTCTTTGATCCGTTAAGAGTCTTTATTTGATTGTTTGGTGGCTAGCGGCGGAATATTGCCACTAGTTTGAGGCACACTCGTTTCACCAGCGAGCCCAGGGCCAGCAGTGGTTTGACGAGGGTGTTGACCAATTCGGCCAGGTCATCCATGATTTCGCCGATCCAGCGCAAAAGCGGACCGACAATTGGATGTAAGAACTTGGCTTTGTCGTAGATGATGCCGCCCACGAGAATGGAGGCAATCACTGCGAACTTTTGCAATTCAGTCACATGGATGTGAAAGAAGTACTCGGCGAAAATCTGCAGGCCGACGTAGCCAACCAGAAGGTAGGCGAGCTTTTCCAGAATAGGAAAGCGATCGACCAGTTTGCTGAAAACACCGGCGACGAAGAACATCGAAATCATGCCGAGGCTGACACCGGTCACCACCACCCAGAGTTTGGGTGAGAGAGCTACAGCCGCTACGACATTGTCGATGCTGAAGGCCATGTCAGCGAGCAAGAGGGAGGTGACGACGCCACCGAAGGTGACTGCTTGGGCTTGGGTTTGCTCTTCTTGACTGATTTCACCAGACTCGCCCACACCGAGGTGCTCGCACATCAAGTAAATCAGATAGCCGCCGCCAAAGAGTTTGATCCAGTCGTACTGAATCAAGATCGAGGCGAAAGCGAGGCAGAGCACACGAAAACCGTAGGCACCGAACATGGCGAGCTTGCGAGCGCGCAGACGATCTTTTTCATCGAGGCTCTTAACTCGAGCGGCGATGATCAAAACGTTATCGACAGAGAGCAAGCCTTCGATGGCAATCAAAGACAGAATAATCGGTGCAGCAGCGAGAAGCTCTGCAACCGATGGAAGCCATGGGGGCATATATTTTTCTCCTTAAAGCTGAAAGAACAGCAGAGTTAGGAAAAAGAAGCCGGGGGCGGCAATACCTGAAAGGTAGGCCGCCCCCGACTGAAATTTGCATGAAGCCTAAGGCTGCTTACTTGGCGGCCGGGGTGTCGCTGGAGGCAGAACCCATGCCGAGCTTGGCGCGCAGGCGAGCACCGGCGGCGCTGGCAGCGGCCTGTTCGGCGAGCTGTTCGCGGGCCTGGTCGGTGGAGCTGCCCTTGCTCATGTCGTTCTTGGCACGAGCG
>JBAYTY010000095.1:0-3345 GCA_041675385.1 Candidatus Obscuribacterales bacterium | reverse complement strand
GTCAAAGCGGGCCTACGCAAGTCAGATGTTGAGGTAGAGGCGCTCTTTTTGCCCACATACGCTTCAAACTGCAAGCTGCGGCTGCGAGCCCCTTCGAGGGTTTCAACTTCACCTAGACGCACACCTGTATCAACCGAATTAGAATAAGAGATGCGCACATCGCATTCAGTTGCACCGAGACGCTTGCCCTCTTGTATGACAAATTCGGCAATGGGAATCAAATTATTTTTGCTACTAGTCATTATTGCGAGCCACCAACTGTGACACCATTAATGCGAATTGTGGGCATGCCCACACCGACTGGCACACCTTGACCGGCCTTGCCGCAAGTGCCGATACCGCGATCGAGTGATAAGTCATTGCCAACCATGGTGACGTTGTGTAAGGCCTTCGGCCCGTTACCAATTAAGGTCGCCCCCTTAACTGTGCGAGTGATTTTGCCATTCTCAATTAGATAGGCTCCAACGGCGCTAAAGGTGAAATTGCCATTGGTGATATCGACTTGACCTCCACCAAAATTGGCAGCGTACAAGCCATATTTAACAGAGGCAATAATCTCTTCAGGAGTCGACTCTCCACCAGCCATATATGTATTGGTCATACGAGGAATGGGCGCGTAGCGGTAATCTTGCCTACGACCATTGCCAGTCACACCCGACTTCATTAAGCCAGCATTTTTCTTGTCTTGCAGATAGTTCTTCAAAACGCCATTTTCAATAAGAACAGTGCGTCCAGTGGCTGTTCCTTCATCGTCAAAATTAAGCGAACCACGGCGGTCTTGCATCGTGCCATCGTCAATTACTGTCACAAGTGGCGATGCTACAGCTTCACCCATAAGGCTTGAAAAAGCAGAAGTGCCCATGCGGTTAAAGTCACCTTCGAGGCCATGACCGACAGCCTCGTGAATAAGCACTCCAGGCCAGCCTGAGCCCAATACTACGTCCATCACCCCAGCCGGAGCGGGAGTAGAAGCTAGCAAATCGATGGCCATTTTAGCAGCAATATGAGCATGCTCTTGCCACATATTGTCTTCGGCCAAAACACTAAACTCATAGCGACCACCGCCGCCTGAACTGCCAGTTTCCTTGCGGCCGTTCTCTTCAGCTAAACAGCTAACCGAAATACGAACAAGCGGTCTAAGATCTACAAAAATTTGCTCTAAAGAATTGACGATAATGATCGTGTAGCTCTCGCAAGCCACAGACACAGTGACGTTTTGAATGCGGGCATCATAGAGGCGAACTTCCTTATCAATCTTGCGCAGAAGATCAATTTTTTCTTGCAGAGCAATATCAACCGGGCTATTGAGAATGGGATATAAATTGTGTTGGCCCGAACTGTTAGCCGCATCTAAATCTACATTGAGACCGCTACTGGCAATTCCTGAGGCATGCTCAGTGATCGCACGGGCCACTTTGGCGCACTGCAAGAGATTAGTAACATTGACATGGCCGGTGTGTGAATAACCTGTTTTATCGCCCACAACCACCCGCACACCGGCTCCACTTGTGGTAGAGCTAGACGTGTTCTTCAGTACTCCCTGATCAAAAGTGAGGCCCTGAGCAGTTCCGGCTTGAAAATAAATATCGCAGAAAACACCTTGTTTCTTGCCCTGTTCACCACGAGTAGCAGTATCTAAAACTCTCTGCACTTGCTCCGCAGTAAGGCCAAACAATTTTTGTAGTTGAGTTTCTGCAGCTTCAATAATCATTCTCAGGGTTCTCATTATTCATTGACTGGTATAAGAACAACGATAACTCTCTTCTGACGTTTCAGCATGGTTTACGATAATGAAAATTAGCGCTTGAGAACATACTGGCGCCAGTTGCGCCAATCTCGAAGCAGTGGCAAAAACCACTGGCATATACCAGGTAAGCGCCCTCTCACCTATATTCGCCTAGGCAATTAACCGTAGAAGCCATACCAGCGGCACTTCCCGCCAATTGTGTCGAGAGATTACGAAACGCAACATTTCGCAATTAGATTACTTTTGGCTGAATTAAGAGCCTTAAGAAGCGAAGGTAATGTGCCTTTTACTTTTATCTCCGACAACCACTTTTGATCTAAACAAACAAACCAGTCTCTTATCTCTGCACCCTCTCCACCACCGTTCCCCAATTCTTGGCCGGATGTCTACCATCGCACCAAGAAAGTGCACGTGAGCGAAAAGTGAAGGCGTCAAAGTTCAAGAGAGACCACCTGGAGGCATATCCATGTCTGCTGCACCCAAGTCTGCTACTTCCGAAAAAATCATCGTTCTCAAGGCCTTCTTCCCAGCCTCAGCGGCCCGCTCCTTCCATGTCTCATGCGAAGTCGGCGACATTCTCGTTGTCGAGAAAGAACACGACCACGGCACCATGTGCACGAAGAACGGCGTGATGTGTTTTCTCCTCGAAGAGGAAGTCTACAAATTCTGCCGTCGCGAAACCGCATAAGAAACCGTCTTCCCACCTCGACTATCACCCTGAAAGTTCAAATGAACAATCGTACTGCTCCCTCTCCCACTGCAGTCATCTCCTACGCTCAGCTCTTGCAAGATGCCCGTGACAAATTCGCCATCGGTGTCTGCATCGAAGCGGCAGAGAAGGTCAGCGAAGCAATTCTGCTAATGGAAGGCACCTTGTCTTTCGCTGCCAACAACCCGCAGCTGGCCGACGCCTACGCCCTCCAGGCGGCCATCTGCACCGAAGTGCACAAGACCTACCACGAGTTCAATCGCACCGGTCACGGCGAAGGCAGCAAGCAGCATTATTTGCGCCTCGCCCTCGATGCCTACCGGTCTGAAATCGCCTGCCGCGAACTTGGTTGCGAAACCGAAGACCTGGCCAAAGCACATTTTCTGTACGGTCGCACTCTGGCAGCCGATCTCGGCGACAGTCGTGGCTACCAAGAAATTGCCAAGGCGATGAAGATTCTCGCCACCCTGGCCAAGCGCGACGGCGTCGACATCAAGGCTCCCTGGCTCTACTGAAGCTGGTGAACCTTCACGGCTTCGCCCACAACCCATTCACCAGCAATCAGCAGGAGACAAAATGCTACGCACAATCAACCAGGGCCTGGTCCTCAATGCCATCATGGAGGCCGGCTTCGGCTGCACCTATGACCATTTCGACATCGCCCGCTTCGTCAAGAACGACGGCCAGGGCAACACGGCCCGGCTCGAAGTCACCTCCCAACACCTGCAAGAAGCGCCTCCCGCCTCCGAGTTGGCCGACTTCCTGAAGAAGCGCGACCGCTTCGACATCGTTGCCGGCCTCGGCCACGATCTCTCGCGCTTGCCGCGGATGTTGGCGGAAGTCGCTCTACGTCTCGTATCGGGGGGCTGCATTCTCAGGCTGCCGGACG
>JBAYTY010000094.1:0-3753 GCA_041675385.1 Candidatus Obscuribacterales bacterium | reverse complement strand
TGGATGATGTAATAGGGCTTGGGCTTGAGGGCGAGTTTTGTGTCCCAGGGCACGTAGTGGTAGTCGCCTAGTGATGAGGCGTCGGGTACTTTGACGAGGAAGTCGGCGACTCCGTGGAAGTGGCTGTGGGGGTCGCTGATGGCGGCTTGGTAGATGTAGGCGCGGGCGCTAACGGTCCATCCACGTGATGAAGTCTGATTCCATGAAGTGAATCAGGTCTGAGGGTGGGTGCGGGGTGGCATTGGGGTTTAGGTTAGAGCTGCTGGAGGTTCTTCTATTTACCCAGTTGGGGGTGTGGGGCGAAGGGGACAAAAAGAGTCAATAGGGGTCGAACCCTAAAGACCGAGCACTATTTATAGTCAGCAAGCCTTAAGCACTCTGTTAAATTTCCAATAATGGCCAAAATCGAACTATTTTCTGGCTTCCCCGCCTACCCTTTTAGGCCGCCAGAAGCTAAAGTTAGGCTAGCAGGTCGACCTTGGTCCAACGAAATATGCCAGAAAACAAAGAAATTACCAGAATTCAAGTAAGTCCAGCCGTTTTGGGTTGGGCGATAGACCGGCCTGAACGATTAGAGCTTGAAAAGAAATTTCCGAAACTTGCCGACTGGATAAGCGGGAAATCCGGGCCTACGATAAACCAGCTTGAGGATTTTGCTCGTTGCACCAATATTCCGTTTGGATTTTTCTTCCTTAAAGAACCACCATTGCAGGTACTGCCCATTCCGTATTTTCGCAGCGTCGAAAATTCCGCGTCAGTGAGACCAAGTGATGAGTTGCTTGATACAGTCAGGCAAGTGAAATCCCGCCAGGATTGGTTGCGAGAGTATCTTATCGACCAAGGCGCTGACAAACTTCCATTCGTCAACTCTGCCTCTGTCGGCGATGACGCGATTGCTGTGGCTCATAAGATTCGTGAATCGCTTAACATTGACCATGGCTGGGCTGCGTCGCAAAAAACATGGACCGATGCACTAAAAGACTTGATCGTGCGCGTCGAAAGCCTTGGAATATTTGTAGTAAGCAATGGTGTCGTCGGAAACAATACCCACCGAGCTTTAGATCCAAAAGAATTTCGCGGATTTGTCTTGGTCGATAGCTACGCACCAATCATATTCTTAAATGGTGTTGATAGCAAAGCTGCACAGATGTTCTCCATTGCTCACGAATTGGCGCACATTTGGCTTGGAAAGAGTGCTGCTTTCGATTTGAGAGAACTGACACCGGCCAACGATCCTATTGAGTTGAAATGCAATGCAATTGCTGCTGAAGTACTTGTGCCTCAACAAGAACTGTTAGCGTTGTGGAAGTCTTCCGGTAAGCAAACTTTTGATCAAATTAGTCGCCATTTCAAAGTTAGCCAGTTGGTGGCAGCTCGGCGAGCCGCTGATCTGGGGCTAATAACACGAGCTCAATTTTTTGCTTTTTACCGAAAGTATTTAGAGCAAGAATTTCACTCCTCTGATTCTGCAAAGTCAGGTGGTGGCAACTTTTATCTAACTCAGAATCAAAGACTTGGCAGGCTCTTTGCTCAAACTGTGTATGCTGCAGTTAAGCAAAACAAGCTGCTCTACCGTGATGCCTACCGGCTCACTGGCCTCAAGGGCAAGACGTTTGATACCTATTTCACAAAGACCTTCACATAATGTCGGCGCCGTCATATGTGCTCGATTCAAATGTCTTTATCGAGTCGAAAAAGAAACACTACGCTTTCGACATAGCTCCTTCGTTCTGGAAAGCATTGATAGACAATGCCCAAAAGGGCCATATAGAAAGTATTGATAGGGTTTACAAAGAAATTCTTGATGGCCAGGATGACCTTGCTGATTGGGTAAAAACAGACTGGCCTTATTTCGCGCATAGCGGAACACCAGCAATCATGGCCCACTACGGAGTATTGATGCAATGGTCACAAAATCATACTCAGTTTACTACTGAAGCTAAAGTTGAATTTGCTCGTGCTGACGCGGCGGATGCCTGGCTGATTGCTTACGCCATGAATACTAAGGCGACAATTGTCACCCACGAAGACTTGAATCTAGCAAAAAAAAGTAAAATACTTATTCCTGTAGCCTGCCAGCACCATGGTGTCAAGTTTTGCGACACCTTCGAAATGCTGCGAAAACTGAGTATCAAGCTGTAGTTGGCGGTTCGAGCCAACCTACCAACACAGCGTGCCACAGCAAGAACTGTTAGCCATAGCTATTTCACCTAAGCCTTACTATTCGTACGAACCTGGGCCCTGACTTAATTCTGTTATCTTCTTCAATTGCTGTCTTCTCTCGGCGCTGCGCTTGTTCTTGTACTCCATAAGATCGGTGAACTTTATACGACGATGACTACCAGGCCCATCAGGTCGATCGAAAGCCAGTGCGCCAGTCTCCAGAAGTTTGACCAAATGAGGTCGAGACACGTTTAAGAGCTCAGCAGCTTCTTGCGTTGTGAGCAAATGGCCAATCGGCACTATTGAGACGGCCTGGTCAGAACCAAGCAAAGGAATGACTTGCTCAAGAACCCTGTAAATAGCCTCCGGCACAGGTATTTCCTTACCATCCGGGCCAACCAGCCTGGCATGGGGGCGGACCACACGCAAAGCTCGCCCAAAGGCCTCCACAGCAGCACACTCACCATCGGCAGTTATTGGCTCTAACAGCGTATTCATCTCAAAAGCCTCTCGCGCGTTTCGATATTTTCGATAATAATCGATATTATCGAAACGAGCAAGAGGAAACGGCCGATGCTAGCAGTTTTTCGCCTCAGGAAGCAGTAAGCAACTACCTTATTGCCCGCTCGAGCTCACTGCTATAGAGATTGAACTAATTGAGGCTGAAATGCGTATTAGGTGTAGGGGGCAAGCAAGACCCCAGCGGTCAAAACAACGCGCGTAGAGAACAATAACCGCGCGTAAATGACAGTAACTGCACTTAAATGACAGTAACTGCACTTAAATCACAATAACAGCATATAAGCCACAACAACCGCACGAAAATAACAGATACGCAGGCAAAGAAATCAATCAGCTAAGCATGTAACAAAATCAGCTGAAATGCCTATACTGCTTGACTTCTGCTAAAAATATGCCATAATCAAATATGTAACACGCGAAATAAGCCGTGCCTAATATCAGTGAGCCTAGTGGAGAGCAAATGACGCTAAGCGAAAAGCTTCAAAACTCGCGTGCCGAAGCGCGACTAACTCAGCAGCAGGTCGCCGATGTGCTGCACGTGCCGCGCGAATTAATTTCGATGTGGGAAAAAGGCGCTCGCGTTCCCGGCTTACGCCAGATCGAAGATTTAGCCAGACTATATAGCGTGAGCGTGGAGGTCCTGCTGGATAAGGAGCAAGAGCAGGCACCATCGGTCAAGAGAGAAGTTCTCTGCCGTGGCTTGGTAAGCGAGCCCTCGGTTCACATGGAGTTATCGCGCTGGTTTGACTTCCTCGATGAGTGGGCGGAAGTTAAAGAAGCTGTTGGAATAGAGTCGAAGAACATTGGAAAGCCGCCGAAGAAACTTGATCGCGGACCCGACTTCACTGATAGCCGTGCAGCCCCAACCTTGGCCGCAGAAGTGCGCAGCTTCTATGGCCTAGGAACTGACTCTATTCCAGACCTTTATTCATTTCTAGATGAGCATGATGTTTTGGTATGCAAAGCCAATCTTGGTGACTGGTCTGACCAATCCAAGCCTGGAATTTCTGGTGCTTTTCACAATCACCCCAAACTGGGATACTGCATTCTCGTAAATTCAGAGCATTC
>JBAYTY010000093.1:0-4336 GCA_041675385.1 Candidatus Obscuribacterales bacterium | reverse complement strand
AGTACACAAGTATTTTGCTTTTGACCTATGGTCTTCTTGTTAATCTGAAATAGTTGTATATACAACTATTTCAGATTTGTTCGATGGTCGGCGCTGTGGGTTTGTTCACGTAGATTTACCGCAAGTGATTTAGAGGATCTTGGTCATCGCTAGAGGTGTGCTGAGTTCGTACTGTCTATTTTCGCTAGATGTTCACAATATCTTGAGCAACAATTAGCCAGTTTTTTCGATTTTGGGCGCCTCTAGCGAACTGCCATATACTTAAATTGTGGTGGATTGATTTCGGTGGAACGGTTTATTTCGGTGGTCCAATGCGAATAATTGCCTTTTTTCTCGGCGTGATTGCACCAATAGCGGCTTTGTGGGTTGAGACCGCAATGAGGATTTGTTCCGGGATAGTTGATCCCATTCCCACGATTTACCATGTCGGATTGGTTGGTTTCGTTGCTTTTGCCAACATTGTGGCCTTGTTTTGCTCTCTCAATCAAACCACATCAACAACTGCTTTGGCTGCTGCTAGGTGGTGTCTAGGAGTGGCCGCTGGAATTTCAATCTACTACTCAGTGACTTTTTTGCCTGTCTATCCGATGGCTATATTGGGCTGCATTGTTGTGTTTCTAGCGCCGGTTGTCCTGCTTGGATTTTCCCCACCGGCTTCTCTTTTGGGTACGATGCTGTGCTGGAAATTGTTGAATCGAATTCCCCAGGTAAAGCCAGCAGGCTATTCTGTAACGGCAATCGCTTTTGGCATTTCATTGTTGCTCTTTATCGAGTTACCATCGAGCGCAACTCGTCTAGGCATGGCTATGATGAGTAATCCTAAGCAGGAGAAAGATGGCCTTATTATTTTGCGTGCAATTCATAATGAAGATGCTATGTTGCGAGCCTGTTATGAACGCTCTAATGCTACAGACATGCTTGGCACGCTCCTTACTCTTGGTAGAGGCGTGAGTGCCGAAGAGGCGCGCGGAGTATATTACAGGGTGACTGGTCGTCCATTTAACTCTGCACCAGTTCCAGTTTATTCTAGAGGTCGATTGAATTTGTTCTCTTCCAGTCCTGCTGAAATTCCAGTGAACGAGGAGAATATTTTCGATTTCGATAGTGACTTGGCTAGCCAGGCAGTGGGCGGCGTTGCCCGCGGCCTTTCACTTGCTCATTCAAATCTGGACGTTATAGTAGATGCCAATGCTGCTGTGAGCAAGACCGATTGGACTATGGAATTCGCTAGCAAGAGCAAGCAGCAGCACGAAGCTAGGGCTCAAGTGTTGTTGCCGCATGGCGCTGTAGTTTCTCAGGCGATTTTGTGGGTGAATGGTGTGCCTAAACAAGCTGCTTTTGCCGGAAGGCTGGAGGCGCGCCGAGCCTACGAGAATGTGGTGCGTCCTCTGCGCGATCCTCTTCTTGTCACCACGAGCGGACCAGATAGAGTTTTGATTCAATGCTTTCCCGTTTCTGCCGGTAAAGACATGAAGATTCGCCTGTCTATTACTGCACCGATGGTAGTGGCGAAGGCTGATCAGACCAATTCGCGATTGATAGTTCCGCAATTTGTAGAAAGGAACTTTCAAGTTCAGCATCATATACTGAAGATCAAGGCCAATACGCCTTTGACTGAAAATAGTCAATTATTTCTGGCAGCGCCTATGAGTGCAAGAGCAGGTAAGCAATCTGCTCCTACGTCCTATTTGTATTCTGCCTCAGTCGCAAACAAAGACTTATGCACTGGTGGCATAGACGCTAATTTCGCTCGTCAGTCTAGCTTGACAAAAGCTTGGTCTGAGTCTCCTCTACAAAAGACCAATAGTTTTATTGAGTCGTTGCGCCCAGTAGGTGCTTATCGAAAACCCAAGAACCTAGTCGTTGTCGTTGATGGTTCTGCCTCAATGGCTAGTCATGTAAAAGACTTGGTTAAAGTATTACAGAGCTTGCCTGAAGGGGTGAATGTTTCCCTCATCCGCAGCGGAGACAGTGTTGAAGTATTGGCTGAGAATTTGATAAGCGCTAGTCCTGAATGGAAAAAGATTCTTGAGCAACTCCAGCGACAACAGTGTATTGGCGGTACTGACGCTGTACCGGGTTTAATTCGAGCTTGGACTAATTTGCACAAACTAGACAGTCCAGCCATTCTTTGGGTCCATGGTACTCAGCCTGTAGAACTACAAGCGCCGGTCAGTTTGCGCTCTCTTCTTGTCGCTCGTGACCAAGTTGTTCAGCTGTATGATTTTCAGGTGGAGTACGGTCCCAATAGGGTTTTAGAGTCACTAGACGGATTGAACAATGTCCATGTAGTGCCACGTTTAGAAGATACTCTTGCTGACCTGAAAGGTCTATTTGATCAATGGCAAGGAGAGCCGACTAGGCAAGCATTTACTATTGCCATGGTTCTTGAAGCGGGTAACCCTGCTGACTATAAATCAGCAGTTAGCCTAGCGCCGTTGTGGGCCAAAGATCAAATTGATAAATTACTATTTAGTCAGGCCAATAGTACTGTCACCGTCGCTAATACTGTAGATAGTGGCAATAAATGGCGCAATCCTGAAGCATTCAAGAAAGCTCTGGCAATAGCTAAAGAGTACCGAATAATTTCGTCTGTTTCTGGTGCTGTGGTTCTTGAGAATAAGAAAGACTACACAGCCAATGGTCTTGAGGCGCCGCCTGCGGAGGGTTCTGAAATACCAACACGCCCGGAGCCCGAGACTTGGCTTCTGCTGCTAGTTGGGCTGGGCATCGTGCTCGTATCGCTGCGTCGGCGGCGTACTGTTCAAAGTGCGAGTAGTTAGCAATGCCCCCAAAATTCTACTTCTACTTTCCATTGCTGGCACTTTGGCCAGCCTGGTTTTGGTTTGTTAGTCGTGCTCTAGATTTTTCAGACGAACCTCTAGGAGGCCTAGCACTTGCGACTTTGGTGGCACTTGTTGTCGTTGAGGCGAGATCGTCCAGTAAGCCAATAGCTCATATGGAGACAAGAAGCTACTTGGGGCCATTAGTATGGCTTTCTTTGTACGGCATAGCGACATTTGTTTTTCCCAAATCGGTTCAATTGCTCTTAGCGCTTGTCGCTCAGCTAAGTTTGGCCCAGGCTGTTTTCTTCCCAAATCGGCTTCCACTTTACCTTTGGGGTTTGCTGTTTTTGTCTGTGCCGTCGGTGGCCACACTTAATTTTTACTTTGGTTTTCCTCTACGCTCTTTTGTGGCCTCAAGTAGTGCACTTCTTCTGACCGCTAGTGGCTATGGGGCCAAGTCTAATGGCGTTCAGCTGTTTTTTATGGGGCGAGAAGTAATTATAGATTCTGCTTGTAGCGGCATTCACATGCTCTGGATCGGTTTTTATGTAGCCCTGCTTCTTGCTTATCTTCGCAAGTTTAACTGGTCTCAGACAATTGCTTTGACCTTTGCTGCAGCGTTGTTTTCTCTTTGTGGAAATGTCCTTCGATCTGTATCTATTACTATGTACGAGAGTTCTGCCTTCTTCAAACCGACTCTAGAAAGCTACGCCCATGAAGGCATAGGTGCTGCTTGTTTCTTGATGGTAGCAGTTGCGCTTTTAGTGCTTAGCGACAAACTTTCCATAGCACTGTTAGTGGGCAGTGATGTAACTCCTGAACTTCGACCGGCAAAATACCAATTTGCACGACTTCTGATTGTTCTAAATTTCTTTCTTGCTTTGTCTCCGCTCTTGAGTTCAATTGGCGGAGCAGGTGCAGGCGAAATTCAAGCGCAGTGCAGCAAGGACAGCGTTTTGCAGATGTTGATGTCTAAGTTTGGTTGGAATAATCTTAAAGTTGTGGCGTTGTCTGCTGATGAAAAAGCCTTTGCGCTGCGCTTTCCGGGGAGCGTAGAAAAGTTTGAAGCCGGTAGTAGATCTGTTCTAGTGCGAACCGTAAACTGCGAGACTCGTCAGTTGCATTCAAGCTCAGATTGCTATAGAGGTCTTGGCTTCAAAGTCAAAACCTTGCCGATCCTTGAGGTAGACGGAATTAGATGGAGTCGCTTTGAAGCATCTCGCCTAGAGCAGCGGGTGCAAGTAAGCGAATGTATTTACGATCAGGCAGGCGGTATGTGGACTGATCCTTCATCGTGGTATTGGTCTGCTCTATTGGGAAAAACGAAAGGGCCTTGGCGGTTTGTTACTGTTGCAAGTCTCGTCGAGCATAGCTTCTAGTAAACACAAGTCATTTCAGCGGATGCGTGTATATATCTATTTTTAAATTACTTGAGTACACAAGTATTTTGCTTTTGACCTATGGTCTTCTTGTTAATCTGAAATAGTTGTATATACAACTATTTCAGATTTGTTCGATGGTCGGCGCTGTGGGTTTGTTCACGTAGATTT
>JBAYTY010000092.1:0-4899 GCA_041675385.1 Candidatus Obscuribacterales bacterium | reverse complement strand
TGCTGTAGTAGTCGATCGCGATGAATCATGTGTCGCTGCTTATGTCGGTCTCAGCGAGTGCAGTGCAGCACAGGGGCTCACAGCGGAGGCTGAAGCCTATCTTGAACAAGCGAGAAGACTAGGACTCACCTCTGGCCAGTAGGCCCAAAAGCTAGTCGAGTGAATAGATTACCGCTTCGTCAAGCGTGCACAGTTGACACGCCTGCCGCGACAGGTTACTCTAAAAGAAAGCCAATGGAAGACCATCATGAAGCTAAGAGCGAGAGAGCAAAATTTAGCCATAGACGCCTTGCGCAAATATTTTCAAGACGTGGGCAATGACGAGGAAGTAGCACGAGCCTACGCTGACACGCTAGGACCTGAGGGCACGGCGTACCTGCTTGAACGGATAACAGGCAAAGTGTCAGAAAGTGATGAACTGCTAGATCCTAGCTTGACTGAGTTTTTAGGCAGCCAAAATTTCAGCGATAAAGAAAAAACGACACTAGAAATAAACAGCTTATTTAACTATTTCAAGCGCAGACGTGAACTTCTGGCTAGCTCCATAGGCTCCGTTGAGGCGGCTGAAATGCTTGGCGTCTCTAAGCAGACAATTCATGACCGTATCCGAGACAACAAATTAATTGGATTGGTGGAATCCAACGTTATGCGCCTTCCATTATTTCAATTCGATCCAGCTGGTCCTAATGGTGCCGTAGCTGGATTAGGAGACGTTCTCAAGGAACTTTCCGGAAGTTTGCTCGGTAAAGTATCGTGGCTCGTAAGTGCTAATGCAGCGTTAGATGAAAAGCCACCAATAGAAGTAATGAAGCGAGGAGACCTTGACCGGGTGCTGCGCGAGGCTCGCGCTGTAGGCGTAGCCTAGATGGTGACGATAGCTCCGCCGCCACCAGTCGTGCCACCAAATCCAAAATGGTTCACGGCCGAAGCAGGAACGCGTTTTGTTCGTATGTACGATCCTGCGCAATTTAGTGCGACACCAGTAGGGTTTCGTAGCCACGGACCACATAAACGATTCGATCATCACAATGAAGGCACACCTGCAGAAGACGCAGACCATTCAATTTTATATGCAGGTAAAACCTTTTCAGGCTGCCTGGTCGAGATCTTTGGCGATACCAAAGTAGTTCAATGTGGCAAGTGGGAGATTGTCGTTTTTGAAATCGAACGTGAGCTATCACTTCTCGACCTTCGAGGTGATGGAGCTCTGAGAGCTGGCTCCGTAGCAGCTTTGTGCAAAGACAGCGATCACTCTCTTAGCCAGAAATGGTCACGCTATTTTTATCAAAACCCATTCTTGTATAGCGAAATAGATGGCTTGATATTTGGAAATGCTCATAACGACGAACTGGCGCTTGCATTGTATGAGCGTTGCGAGAGCAGCCTAAAGCTAATTAGCAATATTCCGCTGGCGAGCAAAAATCTCAGATACAGTTTATTGAAAATAGCGTCAGATCTTGGTTTTGTTATTGAACCGGCGGGAGACAATTAATATGGATCTGGAAAGTGGAAAACGCATTAAAACCTGTCAAGAAAATTGAGCTGACTGAATTTGTTCAGGCGTTTCAGTCAACTGAACGATGAACGTACTTTGTAGACTAAAAATGGTGTCTACAAGGTGTCTACACACATGCCTACACGAACCCTGTAATGTTGGCGGCGCCGCTATTGTGTGAGTTTTGGTGAAGTCATAAGGACCGGGATGAGGCTTTTAAACATGCAAAAATTAGTTCAACACAAGATGGGAGCATATGGCGGCTCTGCAATGCTGAAAAAGAGACGAATCTTACCGCTATGTCTTCTAGCATTGGCAAATATTACGCTGTCTTGGACAGCAGTAATTGCTGCTGATCTTGTTGGTGATGAAGAAGTGTCTCAAGCCCAAGAAGCCCAGGAAGAAGGAGATCAGGCAAGCGCCGAAAACAAGTATCTTGAAGCGATCGAAAAATTTAAAAGCTCGAAAAGAGATTTGCCCTTAAGTTGGGCGTTGAGAAACTTAGGTGATATTTATACTCAGCAAAATAAACTTACCGAAGCCGCGGACAGCTATAACAATGCATGGAAAATACGAAATAACGTTCTTGTTCGAGGAACTGATGACAATAATATTGCCATATCAAGCCTGAACCGAAAGATGTTAGAAAAAGATACCGCCCTCATAATGGTGGCTTTAGGAAGTGTCTATACTAGACAGAAGGATTTTACAAAAGCTCAGTCCACGCTATCGGATGCTTTGTCTAGAGTTAAAAGTAGCTGGGGTCCGGAACATGATTGCACAGGAGTAGCGCTTGCTGCTATTGGAGACCTGAGGTTTGCACAAGGAAAGTATGCCGAGGCCGAGAGCTATTACAAACAAGCAATGGCAATTAGAAGCAAATACCACCCTTTGAATGAGCTAGGTGTTTTGGTGGCAAACTATACCTCTGTCTTGAAAGCGCTCAAGAAAAACAAGGAAGCAAATCAACTGGAGGTCAAAACCAGGACTAAATCGAATTAAATTGGAAGAGCATGCTCTTGGTAGCAGGTTTAGAAATGCTATCAAGAGCAAAATGACCCATTGTTACGCGAATCGTTGCCATCCCTCAAATACAGCCTATCGCTGTTCAGGGCACAAAACACTGTATGCTGTCTGTATCGTCTCGTCAATGAAGAAGTGACACATGGTTAAAGAGATAGTTGCCGCTCTAGTATGGCTCATATCAGTTCAAAGCGCTTTAGCCGCTGACGTGACCAATACAGTCTTGGTCGAGCCGGAAGTATTTAGCCAGATGGTGGCGCAAAAGAAGTATAAAGAGGCTCATGATACTGCTGTTGCAGAGGCCAAACTTGTACCGGAAGAGTTGGAATATGTGCGTGGCAATAAGCTCGTGCCATATGACAAAAGGCATATCTATTTACGTCGCGCTCTCGAATACTACGAAGTTTTACTCGCTACGAGAGAAGACGCTTTAGCTCAGCTGCTAGAGAAGGAAATTTTCAAGACGCTTCCTGAAAGAGTTTGCGTGGAGAGAATGTTGGAAGTTAGCAATCGGGTAAACAACGTGGACGCGAACAAGCGTTTGAACACACTCAAAAATCAATGCAAGCAATAAGATCAATCGCTGGCACAAAATCAAGAAAACAGAAGGCTTTAGTGCGCCTGCGGTCGAAATCAAATCTCTCGAAACCAGGTTGCTAGAAAATCCTTCCGATTACGAAGCACGCTTCCAGCTTCTGGGCTACTATTCAGGCAAGCAGTATGACGATAACGCTGCAGCAAAAGAGCTTTACACCATAACAATTTGGTTGATCGATAACATGCCTGATTGTGGGGTGATCGAAAACTGGGGATGTACCGGCAGAGAAGTCGACCAAGCCGCGTATGAAGAATTGAAGCGGCACTGGCTCACTCAAATTGAAGCCAATAATAACAACGCGAGGGTAATCGGTTGCGCCGCGGCCTACTTCGGTCAAGAAGATAAAGAACTTGCCGAAACACTTTATCAACGCGCCATAGCCCTAGAGCCAACAATATCTTATTGGTCACGCAAGCTTGCATTTTTGCTGGGCCTAGTGGGGCCAGAACGGGCGCTTGATGCTTTGAACGCTATGCGGGATGCAATAAGAAAAGAACCGGAACAAAATCGACAGTACTACATGCTTGATGATTTGGCCGAACTTGCTTTTAACGCAGGCAATTTAGATGAGGCGTCAGAAGCTGCACTCAAGTGTTTGTCGTTGTCTTTCACTTTTGGTCAAGACTGGAACGACGGAAATGCCATTCACAATGCCAATTCCATTCTAGGCAGAATTGCACTCAAGAAGGGCGATATCGAAGCCGCCAAAAAGCACTTAGCTCTTGCAGGGGATACACCAGGATCGCCGCAATTAAATTCGTTTGGACCAGACATGACGTTGGCTGAAGAATTATTTGCCGTTGGCGAAATTGAAAGTGTAGCGGCCTATTTGGAAGCATGCAAGAAGTTCTGGTCGAGCGACTGCGAAAGAGGCGCTCTTGATAGAGGCATAGCTCAAATTCGCAGTGGTGAGATTCCCAATTTTGTCGACAAATTTGCCGTCTACGAATGCCCAGGAGGAATGGACTGCAATCACGATTAGAACAAGGGTTCAGAGCTGGCAGCACAATCTATTGGGCCAATCATGCGAAGTGGAAGTACACACGTTTATGCAAAAATGAGCACAAACGTGAATCGTTGATCAAGACAATCTGCCAGGCAACTACAAATATTCTGAATGGTAAGATTGACTTATGACTCGCTCTAAGATGATTCTCGTTATCGTTTGTGCTCTCGGCTTGGGCAGCTATTGTCTTTGGAAATCAAATGTCGATTCTAAGAAGCCCGAACAGCCAGTAGTAGTCGAAAGTATGAAAGGAAACCTTGTATATGCTCTTCGTGATATACAGAAGGGTTCAGTGGTTACTTCTGACTCCATAGAGACAAGAGTTGTTGAGCAATGCAAAATGCCAGGCTCTTCCGTTACTAATGCCTCCACTGTCATTGGACGTAAGGCTGTCTATGGCATAGAAAAAGGGCAAATCCTTAGTAGATATGACTTCATGCTACCAGAAGAGGCAAAACAGTACAGACTTGATTTAATAGGCCCTCCTTTCGCACCAGACAGTGAATCCAAAACGCCAGCGAAGTGACCTTTGTTAACTTGCTCTTTGTTTAAGCCTCGTCTTCCGTCCAATCACTATCCCACAGCACGCTATGACGAACTCAATTAGGAAAATCGATGCATTGTTCTATCCAGGTAAAATGTATCCGGGTTATTAACTGCCGACAGAAAGATTAATTGCTCTTTTCGCATGCTACAGTTCTAGCTACACTGAATTGCCAATGGAGGTTCCACCGTGTCAGACAACGGCTCTAAGCCCTTAGAGAGAGCCACTAGCGG
>JBAYTY010000091.1:0-4932 GCA_041675385.1 Candidatus Obscuribacterales bacterium | reverse complement strand
TTCTTGCCGTTGCAAAATCCGGCGGCTGTGCCCCAGACAATGCCACAGACTTCCTTCCTTGGAATTCTCCTCCAGTTCACTTCTTGACCCAGTAGTCGGGCACGTGCGCCAGTGACCACTTACTTTTTTTTGCCTTTGCTACTAAGCGAAGTAGTATGCGTCGGTCGAATTCCTTGGTAACTGTAGGGCTCGCCGCCAGTTCAATGAGCTGGTCACTCTTCCAGATGGGCGTGACGTATTGGGTTTGTCTGTTTGTGACCTGACTTGTAATCGCATAGCGCTGGAAGAGGCAACTGTTCCAGCCGATTTTCCTCCGCTACCCAAATGCATAAAAATTCCAGCCGGAATAACCAGTGAATCTATTCGGCGACCAATGCCGGAGCTGGTTAGCGGCTGGCCGCGCAGCAAGGCAGGCTGGAATTTAGGAAGAATGACAGCGAGTGCCGCGGATAGGGCTGGTTTTAGCGACCGCGGCTTCTGCCACCACCACCGAATCTGCCACCGCCGCTAGAGGCACCGCCGAATCTTCCACCACCAGCTCTGTCGCCGCCAGAGGCACCGCCGAATCTTCCACCACCAGCTCTGTCGCCGCCAGAGGCACCGCCGAATCTTCCACCACCGGCTCCTTCGCCGCCAGAGGCACCGCCGAATCTTCCACCACCGGCTCCTTCGCCGCCAGAGGCACCGCCGAATCTTCCACCACCAGCGCCACCTTCACTAGCCTGAGCATTGCGACCGGCCGCGGCTGCGCCTTGTGCTCCGCTGTACTGGCTGGCATTGTTCTTGTTGTATTGGTTTGCCGCGGCTGCGCCTTGTGCTCCGCTGTATTGGCTGGCATTATTCTTGTCGTATCGGTTTGCCGCGGCTGCGCCTTGTGCTCCGCTGTACTGGCTGGCATTGTTTTGATTGTAGCGATTTGCAGCCGCCGCACCTTCTGCCCCAGTGTACTGGCTGGCAGTAGCTTGATTCTGATAGTCAGCGCGAACAAAAGGATTGTTTGTCTGCTGCTGCCAGTTTTTCGCGGCGGCAGTTTGCGCCGCTTGCTGTTGGTTGTACCAGCTCGCCTGTTGCTGAACGGCGGTGGCATGATAAGCATTGGTCTGCGCGAAATTAGCAGTATTCGTGGAGTTGTTCACGTAGACCGCCTTGCCCCCTTGATTGTAATAGGGCACGGCAGCGGCACCATAGTGGATAGGAGTGCCGTAGGGAACATTGTTGTAGTATGGCTGTGTCATTGCTGCTCCAGCCATAGCGCCCAGGCCTGCGGCCGCAGCTGTACCGAGGGCGCTAGCTCCGCTACTCTGCTGGCCTGAAGAATTATAGTTGTTGGTTACCTGCTGAGGCTGCGGAGCGTACTGGGGAACGTTTGTAGCCGGCTGAGACATAGTGGCGTTTGCCTGCATAGCCCTAACAGCGGGAGTGAGATCTACTTGCTGATTGTTCTTATCGACGTACCAATATCCACCGTTGGCACCAATATAAATTGGAACGACTGAAGCATTGACTCCAGGACCAGGCAATGGCACAACCATTCCCTTCGGGGTAACCACCATTTGTGTTCCACCTGGACCGGGTTGAGTCTGCAAGGTTACAACTGAAACTTGTGGTGATTCTGTAGGTTGAGCTTGGTTGTAAGATTGCTGTTGACCTGAATATGACGGTTGACCACTGTTTTGTGGTTGATTGCTGTTCTGCGGTTGTCCAGAAGATTGCTGTTGAGCGTTATTCGGATTCTCGCCATCTAAACGGTCACGCAGGCGCTCGCGCAAGGTTTGAGCTGACAGTGATTGAGCTAGGCTAATCGAACCGAAACTGACAATAGACAATCCCAGCAATCCGATAGCAAGAGATCTGGCGATATTCATTCAATAAGCTCCTTGTCGATATGCTGCTGGTGTTAATCAGGATATCACCGACAGCTGGAGTATAGTGACGACAACTGTATATTCAAACGCTGTTGTAAAGTAAGTCTAAGGTTGTCGCCTTTTGCCATAAACTTGTTGTATACGTGTTCAAAGGCAAGAAAGGGCTTGATCTTTCCGTGATTAGCTAAGAGAAAACGATTTGGGTTCAGTGTTCAGCTTCCCCACTTTGCTTTGCCCTTTCGTTGTGCTGCAGTGGTTTGTTCTGGTCAAAGTTGTCAGCTCGCGTCAATTTAGTTCATTGGCTTAATTGCGCCGGTTTGAGAATTAACTTCAAACCAGTTCATGGTGGCTGTGTGATCGGGCATTTGTTCATAGACATGGACATTCCAGTTGTTGTCTAACTCTTCAGCTTCAACCACTGGAAATCCTAGGGTCTTTTTCGATTTGCCGTTAGGGAAGAGTGCCAAAAACTTTTTTACGTCGCTGCGCTTTTTTACTAGTGCAACTGCTTGTTCTGCACTGATTTTTCTTTTGGTCTTGATTGCAGATTTTATTGAGTTTGTTGCGCTAGTGTTGTTGCTTGATTTCGACTTAGAATCTGGCGCCGCATGACACACCATAGATGGCTGGATGAAATATACGGACGCAAAAGCTAGAGCTAGGGCAAAATTTCTGATTCTGTAAGGCACTCTAAAATCTCCAAAGGATGCAAGTATTTACTCTTGCATTTGAAAGTTAGAGCTGATTATAGCAACCCAGCCAATCAGAGATGGAAAGTAGCAGGTTCTTCCTGCCTTTGCGGAATGCCGTGCAGCGCATCAACTCTGATTTTGCCCTGGATTACCAGTACTTCATTGGTTTCCTTTGTCCACAAAATGGTGCTGCCATGTTCCTCACCCAGCAAGAGAGTCCACTTTGGCGCGGTAACACTTGTACCGGTTGTAACGCGCACAGTAAAGACAATGCCATTCTCCGGATGCTTGAATGGCAGTTCCACTACTTTTCGCGCTCTAATTGCTTCAGCTAAGGCGTATTTTAAATCTTCGGTGGTCGGCACTGCGCCCATTTTGAAAAGCACTATCGTCTGTGTAATTTTGGATGTTCGATGCGAAGATAGTGACATTTAAGAGCTCCATTAGAGCAAGGTTGTGGGCCTGAAACCATTAAGACAGCAGTTTGTTAGGGAATTTTTCCCCTACAGTGAAATCTGTAAAGAATCGGTAAAGCCTTCTTCACTTTGTTGTCAGTGCTGTTCAAGCTGAGATACTTAGACGATGGAAAATCGTTCGCGAAATGTACTTAGATGCGGTTGCTTATGTGCTGGTCTCTTGGCGCTGGTCTTTCTACCGCGGTCAGAGGCTTTAGCTGACCCTGGGGCAGCGATTTCGCCCAGCAATAAGTCAGTAATGTCTATTGCTTCCTCCTCGTCGGTTTCGGCATCCTCTTCTTCCGCCGCGTCCCTATCTCCTTCTGCGTCTCCTTCTGCGTCTCCCTCGGCATCTCCCTCTGCGTCTTCGTCGGCGTCTCCTTCTCCTTCTACTGCTGCATCTTCGTCGGCGGTCAAAAAAACAGCGCGTGTTGTCAGCAATTTAGTTGACCGGCCAAAGCGTGAATTGTTTGTGCCCTTGAAGATTGAGGAATTGACGGAACCAACCAGAGAATTGGCTGAAGCTTTAGAGATAATGCCGCTTTTGCGCGAGGTCAATGAACCTAGTGGAGCCTTGAGCCCCGAGCGCAAATCTGAAATTCGTCAGCAGATTTTAGAAACAGTTTTGGAGAGCTACTTTGATGTTGCCAGCATCCAAGGTGAGGCTGAGAAGGAGCGAGGTAATCTAGAAGCGCTTAGGCAGACGCTTATAGATAAGCGTGATCGCAGCATTGAGGTCAACAATGCCGTTAACTTTATAGCCTCAGGCACTCTCAACACCGTTGGCTCGGTCCTAGGTTTTGCGAAAAATGCACTGCCATTTCCTGGTAACCTTAATCAAATGCTCTCCGGGGTTGTCTCCACCGGTATGTCAACTTATTCGTTGAAGCAGGCTGGTGGAGGAAAAACACGCGGCACCGGCAGTCCAACTGTAGTTGCTGAGCTATTTGGCAGGCCGGTGGATCGGCGCACTACTTATCCGGAAAGTGTTTGGCGTTTTTTACATAGCCGCTCCCTTGATCATCCTGAGCGTACACGGGTTGAGCAGCTTGAGAATTACTGGATCAGTCGCAACTGGCTTGAACCACACGGTTCTAAGAAAGAGCAAGCTAAGCTCGACCTAGTTTGCGGAGTTGAATCTGCGCGCAAAGCTCTGACCATCGACGATTTGACTGATCAGATCAATGTCATCTCCGACATCTCGGCTGTTTCGTCTTTGATGGCTCATCATCTCAGAGACTTGCTGCGAATGATCGATTCTGATGTGCTCAACTAGTTCGTAGCCGTAGTTTGCTAAGCTGTAATTTACTAAGCGCTAATTTGCGAAGCACTAATTTACGAAGCAACTTTACTTGAATATTTCGGCGAAGGCTTCGCTATTGGCTTTAGTGTTTGTGATTTGGTCAGGCTTGGCGACTCTCTTAAATGAGCTTGGCACTTTGAAATCGGCTGCAGTTGCTGATTTCCTTAGTACGGCTAGCACCTCAAATTCTTGAGATTCAGTGTCAGCGTTGTTGAAAACCTTCATTGATATTGGGATGCCTGGTGCAATCGGAGCGCCAAAGCAAAGGCTTAGGACTTTTGTTGCAGCTGCTGGTACTTCTTTGGCTGGTAAGGAAAAGAGGTCACCGCCTTTTACTAGAAGTCTCTGCCACGTATGCTGAATTGTATTGCTGGCCAGTTTTTGTCCAGTTAATTGGTATTTTATACAAGGCAGACCTTTTGTCTCTGATTGGCTCACCTTTCCCGGTTTGAGGCTGCTGGCGTCGCCTGGTCGAAACATCGCACAGGTGCTGTTGAAATTTGATTTGAAGTCTTTTGCTTCGCCTTCCCAGTAAAGCTTGTTACCCGTGTGGCAAAGCTGTACGCGCCAAAGTGGCGGTCTCATCAAGAGAATTTGTGATTTTTCGTAGAGGTCTA
>JBAYTY010000090.1:0-7329 GCA_041675385.1 Candidatus Obscuribacterales bacterium | reverse complement strand
GATGTGTGGCGGCCTACCTTTAACGCTAAGAAGCTGTACGGCGAAGACCAAGAGCTAGATTTAGTTAGCTAATCTTCCTAGATCTGGGCGGCGTCAACAAGATGTGGTTAGCCGGACAGATACACAATATTTTTTGGCTTCTAGCGCTAACAATAATTTCAACTCAGAACGTATTCGCGCAGAGCGCAAACGAACTATTAGCTGACGACAAGGCGTGGAAGTGGGCACCACCCCGGCATGGATTGAAAAGTTACATATTTACTAAAATGACCTCAAAAGAACCTTTTGAATATTTAGCAGTTGACTATATAAAGTTGCCCCTCGGCAAGTGGCAATATGAAGTGCCCTACACCGGTTTGCCCAGTGGTTATAGCATAGTTCTAACAGGCCAACGACCCCAAATTAAACCTAAGATTCTCTTGTTCTGGACGCTTCTTTGCCGACGATCGCTATTTCAAAGACGTTCTTAAACAAGAACCGCATGAACTCACAAAAAGTGAACGTGAGTCAATTTGCATAGCTGATTTCTTTACTAACTCACACACAGAAAATCTGAACGGCAAAAGAGTAATCGTCATGTCCGGCCACTTCGCTCAAGATAACAAAGACTTGTATCGAATATTGTTCAACCACAACCCAGAGGCATCAAACACTCTTGTATCGGGGGTTATTGAATTCTCAGCACCCCCGGCTCAATACAAACAACATCTAGCTGAGGTCAAGAAAGCATTCAAAACCATTCGCTGGAATAATGTCCACGTCTACAAGCCGGAATAAGTTAGGAATTTTAAGCCAGCCTGCAGAACGTCCTAACCACTAGCGAATTCGGAGAGTTTTATGCCGGTCGAACCACCACAAGTTTTTACCAAACAGCAAGAAATAGCTGAAGTACGGTACGCCGACAAAAAACTTCAGAGCGAAAATCCAGCAATGCCTAAGAAATTCCAAAAGGAGCTTGATGAAGCACTGAGGCAATCGCATCAACCGCCACCATCTAAGCCATGGATACGCAAAGAACCAAAACCAGTTTTTGTCAACAATGTTCCAACTAAATGGTATTTTGACGCAGTACCAATAAAGTCAATGAAGCTGCCACGTGGGTGGTGGGAGTACCAACGGCAAGAGTATGCTTTTGGCCAAGGGTGCTACAACAAAATTTTTATTGCAAAAAATTACCCACCTGCAGAATTGAGTTTCTCTTGCCCAGGTGCCTATCCTGCTGACGATACCAATCTCAAAAAATTGCTGAAGGAACCGGCTCACATCCTCTCGTTAGCAGAGCTAAGATCAATTGAAGATCGCGAATTCTATACCAACGCACAAACGGAAGAAATTGACGGTAAAAAAGTTATAGCTATCTGGGGAAAAAGAGAGGACGACAATCTCGTTGTCTACAAAATTCTGTTCAATCAGTTTCCCACCCGGCCAGAATCGCCGATGGAAGCAGAAATCGAGTTCACAGCGCCACCGGCTCAATACGAGCAGCACATAGGCGAAGTAAAAGAATCTTTCAAAACCATCAAATGGAAAACGAAAGCGCCTAAAGATGAGTGCCAAGATTAGTTAAACCGAATTGCAGACCGGTCAATCTATCTTCAATGCATCGAGCAAAAATTGTCCTGTTTTAGGCATTGAACCTTCAGCGAGGTATTGCGCAGTTCGTTCGGGAGTTACTTCAGGCTTGCCATTGCGTGCAGCCCAGTCGTTTCGTTGCTGTGAGCGCGCAACGAATTCAGATAGAAACAGCTCTGGACCTAAGTCGAGGACATCCCTCACAAAGTCATCGGGACCAAGAGATTCTATTCCGTGAGGAGCAAGTGATGCAATTGGAAAATGCTTGTGATTATAGGTAACCTCGAAGGGATAAAAACACAAGCATCGTATACGGCGGAGAATGGCATTAGAACGGCCCTTCAATCAACTAATCAGAGAATCTCATTTCAGATCGTATCCGCCAATCTCTTCTGTATGCTCGATGAGAGAAGCCATTGCGGCATCTCTTTCTTTGTCTTCTTCCTCGATGAACTGCAATAGATCATCAAGCTTGATTCGTCTGTGAGTGCCGATCTTGCTAGCCTTTAGTTTGCCTTCGTTTATAAGGTCAACAACATGCTGGCGAGAACAAGCTATCATCTCGCCGGCTTCCTGGGTGGTGAGAAAATCTGGTCTGGTGATCAGGCTTACAGCTTTACCGCGCGACATTGCCTGAAGCGCACAGGCAAGAAGCGGAATGATGGCTTCTGGCAATTCAATCTTTTGGCCACCCCAAAGGAGAACAGGCTTTTCAGCCGTATCTTTTTGGCGCAAAACTTTCAGCAAACCTGCTGTATCCTTTCTGCGCCCAGCCCTAAAAGTATTTGCAGTGATGCTGAGCATTGATGTGCGCCTCTAACTACCAGCTTAGGCCATTCTAGCAAATAAACGCCAAAAAGCCAATAAGCCCAAAAAATCACAAGAAGCAGAAGTATCGACATAACCGGCAGCAAATCAGAGAGAAGGAAGTTGCAGATGGTTGTGCAGACCATGGCAGTTTAAGCTGCCGGCCACCGCTACCACTTTTAATACAACGCCTACTTTTAACAATTAAGGGGTATAGTTGAACTATAAATCGGGGTCACCACATGGGCGAGCACTCACCACTCTCAATTCATACTTTCAAAGGTCAACGATTCGATGACCACGGGATTGACTTGGATGTTCTTCCTGAATTTGCTGTCTATCACAAGATTGTTTGTGAGACCGCAAAAGTTCTGTGGCGAACACTAAATCCGGGAAGAGAACGCCTGAAACGAAACATCGAAGAAGATTTTAGGCTCAAAATCTTTGAAATCAATCATGGTAGCGTTTCAGTCCCTATTGAAGCAGCTAACCCCCAAATTTATCTGTTACCTGAATTTGATGTTCTTCGCCAGGCTGTAGACATGGTTCAAGATGCAATAGCCTGCGCTGATGGACGTACTAGATTTGCACCAAATCTTCCAAACACTATAATTCCAATGTTCAGTAGCTATGGCAAAACATTGCGAGACGATGAATTTATCGAGCACAGGAATCCGAAGACAGGTCAGGTGGCTAATTTCTCTAGAGCAACTCGAGACGAATTCGAACGGCGATCTCTTGCCAGTTATACAGATGAGTTCGACATTTTGGCCCAAGTCATCATGATGAATGTACACCGTACAAAATTTTCTATTCTCGTCGACAAAGACGAGATTGAGGCCCCCCTAAACGATGATGATAAGGGTCTGATTTTCGATGCCTTGCAGAATCACGAAAGAGTCAAAGTTCGCTTAGCGGGCGAGGCGAACTACACACCAGATGGTGTCATGACCAAGATTATTGAACTTACGAAAGTACAGATTATTGGTCACGATATTGCTCCAATCGTTGCTAATAATGTCATGCCATTCTGGCAACGTATCGCCGAAATCGGCGAGGCCATTCCAATCGAAGAATTGGCAAAAATTCCCAAAGATGCTTCAAGCAAACTAGACCACTATCTCTATTCGAGCGAAGGCTAATGCGAGAAGTCTTTGCGGATACGTCTTATTGGATAGCCCTCCTGCTGCCAACTGACGACAACCACGCCAAGGCTCTAGAAGTTAGCCAATCTTTGACTAATGCTCAGATTGTTACAACCGACAGCGTGATGATCGAACTATTCAATTTCTTTGGTGAACGCGGTGAAATGTTCAGAACTTCGGTGAGCGCTCTGCATCGAAGTTTGATGGCAGACAATAGCGTGACAATCTTGCCACAGGAACGAAAAATGTTGACACGGGCAATCAATTTGTATGATCAACGCAAAGATAAAGGCTACAGCCTCACTGACTGCTTTTCGATGTCGGTGATGAGAGAACGTGGCATGGATGAAATTTTGACGGCAGATCATCATTTCGAGCAGGAAGGGTTAATCGCGCTTCTGCGAGTTGGTGCTTAAATTCCGCGCCGAAGCCAGGAGTCAAAGTGATTGAGTTCAAAACAGGCAACATTTTTGACGAACCAGCCGATGGCCTGGTTAACCCTGTCAACTGTGTTGGTGTCATGGGTCGTGGCCTTGCGGCCCAATTCAAAAAGCTCTATCCGCAAAATTTCAACGACTATGCGCAGGCCTGCAAAGACAAACTAGTTCAACCAGGAAAGATGTTTGTAGTCAAAGTGAGTGATTCAAAAAGCCCTCGATACATAATCAATTTTCCGACAAAACGTCATTGGAAAGAAAATAGCCGTATTGAAGACATCGAACTGGGCCTATCTGCGCTGGCCGAATCGGTTGAGCAGTGCCAGTTAAAATCAGTCGCTATCCCACCGCTGGGATGCGGCCTAGGCGGTCTAAACTGGCAGGACGTTAGACCACTCATTGAGCAGTTTTCTCAGCGTGTCAACGCAACGCAAGTAATTGTCTTTGAACCCAATGATAGGGTCGAATCAAAGTAGGCAAGTTTATTTCAGAAAGACAAATTGAACTTTCTTACGACGCGATAGTTCAAAAAGAATGGCTTAGCGACTGGGCGCTGGTTTCTGCTCTATTTTCCAAACATTTGGAGTAAACTCAAACCTCGTTGCCCTAGCTGGGTTCTTCTGAGTCTTGCTAAATTCCTTCGCACGGAGGGCGCTCTCTGCATTAAGCGAATCCAAAGATTGAAATAGCATCGAGCGTGCTGGCAGAGTTACATTAGAAGCACCGCGCCGTCGAGGCCCAGAGTCACCAACAGGTAGTTGTTCAACACCAGCACCATTCAAAAGCGGTGACGGCAAAATTGGCCCAGCAGAATAACCCCGCTTTAAGTTGTATAGCCGTGGTCGCTCAATCAATTGCTGATAGCTCGTATATGAGCGGACACCATACCAAGCTCCCGGTTCCCTTGTGGATGGTCCATAACCTGCATTCTGCAATTGAATAGCGCGCCATTTTGCACGTGCGTCATTAGGCATTCGAAATTCATCATACCAGCTGGAGTAGCGCGCACCAAAGTCTCCAATATACAGAGGCTTCTCTTTGGCCGACACAGACTCAGCGCTCACAGGCAATGCCGCGCCAAGATCAACCGACACAAGAACCGCAGCCACGAGCAAAGTTCGATGAGCCAACGCCACAGCGCAAACCTTGTTTGTCGTGATTCGAGCTAATAGTTCGCAATTGCTCATGATGGATAATTCAATTCGGCCATAGGTTACTCGCAAAGTTTTCGAAGTTACATCTTCACTAGGATGCACTTGCGGGGGTGCTGTCGGAACGCCTCATTCTTGCCACTAAGGACATAAATCCTTCTGCGTGTGCCCATTTCCCAAACCTGGTGTGCCCATCGTAGTATCCCAATGTTTCACCACTGCTCTGCAAACAACTTTTTTCTCAAATCCGATAAAGAGCTTGCTTAAAACATCATCGTTGTAGCATACATATTCGAATACTTGGTCAAGCTTGGCAGTCCTTACTTGTTTGTCATACTTTTTCACAGTGTTCGGTGTACCAAAGAAAAATCTGACTTGAGCCTCAGAAAGCTTGAGTAGAAAGATTTTCTTGTCAGCTGACCTTATAAATAATTGCCCGTTGGAATTCTTCTCCACCTTGAGAAAATCGACGAACCCCTTTTCTCTCGCGGGAATTATTTTGGATGGACGTCCCGCGGGCACCAACTCCTTCGATTTAAATGGGTCACCTTCAAAGCAGTCAACTCTATTAGGTCCAATTGGACGACATTCGTTCCTGTCTAACGGACCGTCGAAATCACCAATATACAAAGGTTGCTGTGCCAAAGCTGGATACGCACCAACAACACAGGCCACCAATAGAGCTTTCACAGATAGTAACTTTGAAAGAATAGCCACGGAAAGCCCTCACATGAAACCCTTTAGTTTACTTGGCGACTGTTGATGCCCTAGCTGCTCGATACATCGAATGCCAGAAATCGCCAACTAGATTGAGCCTAGGACCAGTCGAAAACTCTCCACCTAAAGGTACAGACCCTGGCGTGTATCCCAACAACGGGTACCTTGGCCGACGTAAATTAACAGGCACTGACCTCTTAGCCCCGTCAACCAAAACTTGCTCAAGAGCAGCAGGAGCTTGCCGATCAGTAGAACCGGCGCCACGCTTATCCAGTCCCGGTTCACAATGAACTTCGACTTTGCACCTTTTACCGCTACCCTTACTGGCCTTAGCAGAAACAACAGCGGCCTTTGCAGATTTAACGACCGCGCTCTGCGCTGCATCAGGAACCACCGCGCCAATGGAATTCGGAGCGTGTTTAACCAAAGGGTCTCGAATAACACGACTCGCCGACACAGGCTCAGCCCACACAGCCCCAGCCGCACCAAAGCCAACCACCAACACAGCCGCAGCAACCAACATAGATTTAAAAACAATAGCCACAGCGCAAGCCCTCTCAGCTAATTCAATATAAGCCCAGTAAGACAAATAACCAAGCGTGCAATCCCCACCCGCTCACTATTTAAGGCAGTTTGAGCTACCGGCCAGGCACGCCATTTGCCTCTAGCCTTCGCAAAACAATGAAATGTCAGCAGCTGGAGGTTGTCGGATACATACGGTCTCGACTTGGAAGTTTTGCCAGAGCAATTGCAAAAAAATGTGATACCACTCTTCTGCAACTATGGACGAACTCTCAGAGACGATGAATACATCGAACAAATGAATCAGTATAGAAAATTGAACTAAAATTATGCAGGCATAGCTTTTGCATCTTGAAGAATGCAATTGCCACGCTGTTAGGAGAACGATAATTGCACCGCAAAATCGAACTAGCTCATTCTCAATATAAAAACTGGGCCCCGGATAGCATGCTAGCCGAAGCTAACCTAGGCACACCGGGACAACTGAATTGATAATACCCCACATTCGGGTCGCTTGGCAATACAATAAACGAAAGAGAGAGGAGCAAAAGCCCCCCTCTCTTTCGTTTGGGAATAAGCTTAAAAGATAGTCAATGTGAGAAAACAGTGTGAACACAACAACATTCAAGCGACTTTTGATTCTTACTTTTGCGAGTGGAGCTTTCTTAACCGTTAATCAACCTTCAATTGCAACCAGTTGGGCCGTGCCCAATCGTGATCCAAATTCTGATCAATTTCTTCTTGGTTACGATCCTCAAGGCTTTGTATTGGATATCAACAAGAGTCCCTACGAACTTGCTAATTTCGTCGTCCAAGTCATAAATGGTGTTGGTCATTTGCAATCACGCACTTCGCCGTGTCCGTCCGTTCTGTCACGTGGTAGGCGGCAATCGATCGGCGTGGTTTGCTAAATAGGCGCGGTGATCGGAGAGGCTCGAATCCCGTTAGCGAAAGCCTGCGCAATCAAAATTTCTAAAT
>JBAYTY010000089.1:0-7471 GCA_041675385.1 Candidatus Obscuribacterales bacterium | reverse complement strand
GTTAAGTGGAAACGTCAGGTCTGCGCAGACCGGAAACTGTAGTGATAACCCGCTAGCTGTGGATTCTGACTTGAAGCAGCAAGAAATATCGAGCCTACGCAATAGGCAGTCAGACGATAGTAAAAAAGCCGCCGCAGATTTATCTGGGTGGCTTTTTTGTTTTGCTCAATAACGATTCAGGCACTTTGACATGCCCCCCCCAAAAAAAGTTGAAAAGGTTCGTGATCTTCACTCACTTTGCGTTTTTTTAAAACGGATAGATTTTTATGACAAAAATCTATCTGATACGAACAGCTGTAAAGAAGCTGAGACCTGGCCAAAAAATCGGGGCTTAGAACGAGAACAAGAATTCCAAATCTTCTTGAGTCAACTCTTTAGCCACACTATCGTCACCACCGATAATTAAATCGGCCAGTTCTTTCTTCTTCTGTTGCAGCGCCAATATTTTCTCTTCGACTGTTCCACGAGTAATCAACTTATAGTTGAACACATGACGAGTTTGGCCAATACGGTGGGCTCGGTCGGTGGCCTGATTCTCTACCGCTGGGTTCCACCAGGGGTCATAGTGAATAACATAATCGGCACCGGTCAAGTTGAGACCGGTTCCACCAGCCTTCAAGCTGATCAAGAAAATAGGAATAGATGGTGTCTGGTTAAAGCGCTCAACTCGATCGAGTCTCTCTTTAGCAGGTGTCTGGCCATCGAGATATTCGTAGGTGTAACCAGCCTTCTCCAATTCTTTGCGAATGATAGAAAGCATCTCCACAAATTGACTGAAGATCAAAATCTTGTGGCCTTCGTCTACAACTTCGCCAATCATAGCTAGCAAAGCATCGAGCTTGGCAGACTGATCTGTTACTTTCTCTCTGTTTTTCAGCAGACGAGGATCGCAACAAACTTGTCGTAAACGCAGTAGCTCAGCCAAAATTGATATTGAAGAACGCTTAATTCCCCGCGAAGCCACTTCGTTAAATACACGCTGACGACATTCATCAAGCACATCAAGGTAGAGCGAGCGCTGCTCATCATCAAATTCGCAGAGTTGAATAATATCGGTGCGATCAGGCAAATCTTTTTCGACCTGGCTCTTCAGGCGGCGCAAAATAAACGGATGAACTGTCTTGCGCAACTTCATTCCTGCCCCATCAAGACCAGCTTCGATTGGCCTTTCAAAGACTTCATTGAAGTCTTTGTACTGACCAAGGAAATCAGGCATAAGGAAGTCGAAGAGCGACCACAATTCTTTTAAGCGATTCTCCACTGGTGTACCAGACAAAGCTAGGCGGTGGAAGGCCTTAATACTCTTAGCGGCAATAGCTCCCACAGACTCAGGGTTCTTAATATTCTGCGCTTCATCAAGAATGAGAAACTCAAACTGAATATTCTTCAACTGTTCATAGTCGCGGCGGATGATACCGTAGGTAGTGAAAATCACATGGGGCTTATTAGTGCTCTCTTTACCAAGACGCTTGAGCAGCTCACCCCGGTCGCGGCCCATGAACAAAGCAGTTTTGAGGTCGGGCACAAATTTAGCGGCTTCGGACAACCAGTTGTAGACCACAGAAGTAGGTGCTACCACCAATGCTGGTGCCCTATCCGACTTACCCTTTCCTTGATAATGCTTGAGCAGCATCGCCAAAGTTTGGATAGTTTTACCCAAGCCCATGTCATCAGCGAGAATGCCTGCCAGTCCGTATTCTCGCAAGAACATCAACCAGTTACAGCCTTCTTTTTGATATTCACGTAGCTCACCTTTGAAATCTTTTGGCAATTCAAATGGTGGCAATTCACGGAAATGGTGAATCTTGTGAATGAATTCCTCAAAGCCTTTGTCGGCTTGAACTGGAATTTCTTGGGTTTCTAGAGCATGTAAAATACCAAGAGCCTGATAGAGTGGCCGAGCGCTATCTTTGCTTTGACCAATTGATTTAAGCAGTCCCATCAATGTTGAAGTCGGCACGCGCACATAGTCGCCGTCAGATAGTTTCAAATAGCTGCGGTTTCTAAATAGCGCTTCTATGACAAGCGGGAATGGCACTTCTTCATCACCAGATGAGCAAAGCAAATCAAACTCAAACTTGTAAGAATCTTTCTTCAGCGAAAGCTTAGCTTTGAGGCCTAGCTCTTCTTTGCGTACACGATAGGCACTGAGCGCTTCCCAGCCAGCAGTATCCCATTCAGCCGACTGCTCCGAAGAGAGGTGAAACAGAGCATCAAGAGCTGGCTCTTCAACAAATGAAAAACGATCGGCAATTGTTCTAATCGGCATCATATTGGTGAGGAAGCGGCGCACCTGGTTTTCAGGCTCCCACTGTCTTTCTACCCAAACACTCTGGCCCACTTCTGATATCGTGCGAGTGAATTTTTCTGACTCAACGGCACTGGTCTCATCGCGCGATTGCAATACCAGATCGCCATAGCGGAAGCCGAGAGAAACTTCTAGGCTTGACGCCTCAGGAGCCGGCTTCTTTGTGGCCGTAGCCGAGCTACCATTGGAAGAAATAATTGTATTATTGGAGGCCGCTCCGGGCAGTTTGCGCTCTGATAGCTTGATTACTACCTGCGGTGGCTCAGTAATGGCAACAGGAAATGGTGCTGTCGACTCATCAAGAATGACTGGCATCCGTTTTTTCAAAACTGGCAAATCAACAGACAAGAACTTGGGCACAACTTCGAGCTTGACCACCATGTAGCCGAACGAATCGAAGTACTGGAATGAGCGGTGAATGGCGGTTAAATCGATAGGATAGAAAGTATCTTTTGAAAGAATCCAGCTTGAAGGCCCCATAAAGAACACGGGGTGTTCAACAGCCTCGCCTTCTTCGGTTATTCCTTCTAAGCGCAGCATGAGCTCGCCGCTTTCAGTTTCAGAGAGCACCGCGCGCGGTGTCAATGGCTTATCAGAGAATTGCACAACCTGATTAGTGGTGGTATTGGTCAGTTTGCAGCAAAGGCTCAAGTGACCAATTACTGTTCCCTCGTCACCACGAGGAATGCGGTGGCCACCAGCCGGGCCCTTAGTTGTTTGGGGCAAGCCAGTGAGATACTTGGCTAAGCGCTGGATGCGCGAATCTGGAGGCAAGGTCGGTACAACTTCAACCGGCACCTTGAGAATGTTGACTTTACCTTGCGGTTCGTTGGGCACAACGCCAACAATCATAGCCAGTGGCTTTTCCAGCACCAATAAACCTAATTCAAAATCACGTTCGTCGGGTTCGACGCCTTCTTCACGGGGGTCGTCAAGTAATTCTTTAGCTCTTGGCCCCTTCTCTTGAGGGCTCTCGCGCTTTTGCTCATCAGCCATGTCGAATCTAATGCCAGGATTGTGCTTGGCAATATGGGTGAGAACAACGGCTACAGAATGCTTGCAAACATCTTCAAAGTAAGGGCAAGAGCAAGCTGCTTTGAACGAATTGGGAGAATCTATGTCGACGACAATTTTGTAAGCGTCTTTCTCTGAACCGATTACAAGAGCTTCAATCTGAGAACCATCGTCGCTCTCTGAATATTTCAAAACTTTTTTGCGTCGATAGTACTGCACACCACGACGATAAACCGGCTCGCTGCTTGCCTCTTGGAGGGCAGAGAGAGAAAGAGATAGTTTTTTTCCAGAACCCGAGATTTGCTTCATGCAAAATTAGCCTTGATAGGGCACGGCCGCAATGCTTACCAACAATAAGAACAACCGACCGCTTACAGCGGTGGGCGGGAGCTTTCCTAAGCGAAAGCCGAATGGTCAAGAATTAGCTTAGCACGAGTTAGCGCCATGTTGAGAAGAGCAAGGTCCAAAGTATAAAGGAACAGAGTATATTAGCGCGGACTCATATCAATCACTTCAGAAGGGACCTGAGCCTGCGGTGGCATGGCTCTTTGGGGCACACGACTGAAGGCACCCTCGACAATACGCTTCATCTCTACTTGCCTTTCTTCAAGAGAATTACAGTAATCGTGAAGGATGTCAGCCTGGCTACGCAAGGCCTTGGCATTGTCAGAAAGGTCAGGGATTAAAATCTCTATTTCTTCAAGAATTGACGACGGTGGGCTGACAGGAGGTCGAATACGCACATGAGATACCACTTGCTGCCCGGCTGAATTGCTCATTGCTGCTGGCGAAGCTGGGGAAGCTGGGGAAGGCGAGGAAGATGAGGAAGCATTGAAATTAGATTGCATCGTTCCCGCCAGGGCATCGCGCAGACGCTCTAAATTCTGCTTAAGCCCGATGGCTCGGCGATAAGCCTGGTCTGCCTCTCTCTCAAGCCAGACCTTGCGAGCCTTCTGCGTAGCCAATTCGTTACTCAAGTGCTCAAGAGCCTTTTTGCGAATTTCAAGCTCACGCTTGACGTGCTCGACTTCTTTCTGCTTAAGCTCAAGACCGCGCCTGCGCAAGTAAACCAGCAAAAGAACAACCAAAGAGAAGGCAATAGACATCATCGACACATAGAAATATCCTCTCTTGGCGCCCGACATCTCGGCCACTCCAGTCAACAAGAAATTGCCTATGTCTTCAGCAAAAGGTGGCGGCGGACTGCGCATATAGTAGATGCGGCCAAGTACCTTGCCACGAACTCTAGCTCCAGTTGCTCTGGCCTTCTCCACCCGCGGGGAATCATGGGCAAACAAAGGCTCTAGTTGAGGTGGGTCAGTGATTAAATCGTAGGGCTCATTGCTCTTAGCTAGGCCCTCAGCTGTAGCATTCTTCTGCCAAGACTGGCGATGATAGATCTTGTTGGTTTTATAGAGAACGTTCTCGCCCGATGGGTCAGTAACAACTAAGCCAAACAAGCCATAGCTAGAGTCTAGAGTTTTCTGAATGAGGTCGTCGCGGCCCTCTTGAATCATGGCTGAGAGCGTCGGTGGCAGGGTGTGATGGAGCAGATTAAAATCGGTGGTCTGAACCTTGGCGATTGTGCCGAGCCAATAGCTTTGATAATGAATCGAGCATAACGCCAACCAACAGAGTATCCCGGCCATGCAGACAACAGGCACAAGAATTCTGTTTCGGAGTGATAGCAGCAATTTATCCATCAAAACGGAGTCTACACCCCTATGTATCTGATGTACATACGTAATTACAGCGTAATTTCCTGCGTATTTCCCTGCAATATTTGTTGGCTGGACAACAAAAAACCACGTTTATAAGTCTCTAGTGACGGGGTATTAATACTGTGTGGACGAAAGCTCTCACGGAGGAATCGGTTAGAGCAAAACTAGGTCATACCTCGTGTCTACTAAAAACCCAAACGGGATATTCCACCACTAGGTGGCTGCACATTTAACACTATGTGTTCAAGAAGCCGGGCGCTCGTCGCCCGGCTTCTGTCATGGCACCGCCAGCAGTACTAGTAATACTAATAGCACCAGCAAGCGAACTCTTTCTGGCCCGTAGGTCGATTTTTCTTTTTAGTGTCATTTCGCAACGTAAGGTTTTCAAGGTATTTTTTTTAGGAATAAAACTATCAGTAGTTAGAATCTTCAGGAAGCAAGACTTAAGAAGTGGAAACAATTTCTTCTCAGGGCCCCCTCAGCGACCATATCAAGAGCAGGTCTTGGGTTAGAATCAAGACTCCTTGATCAGTTAGGGACAAACCCAATGATGCCGCCCGAAAATCAAGAATCTGCGCAACAAGCCTCTCCAGTTAGACTGGGAGACTTGCTGACTGGCGCCGGTCTACTAAAAGCCGAAGACCTGAGGCAGGCAATGCTGGTTGCCAAAACTCAGTCGCTTCCGGTGGGCCGTGTGCTGATTATGTCTGGTTACATTATTGAGCCCCACCTGCAAGCCGCAGTACAGGCTCAATCGATGCTAAAAGACGGCTTGATTGATCTTGAAACTGCCCTTGGCAGCTTGCGCGTCATTTCTCGCGACGGCCTGACCATCGATCAGGCGCTGTCTAAAATGGGCTGGGCTCAACCAGTCAACCAAGTCACCAACAAACTGGGCGAACTTTTAATTGAAGCTGGTTTGGTTAGCCGCGCACAACTAGATGCAGCATTAGTTCAAGGGGAGAGCACCAAGCTTCCTCTCGGTAGAGTTTTAGTCACTAACGGCTGGCTCTCAGAACAGCTGCTTTCGTCGGCTCTCAACGCCCAAATTTTAGTGCGCGATCGACGGGTAACAAGAGAGCAAGCCATTTCTAGCCTACGAGCAGCCCTCGAGAGACAAGTACCAATTGAACAAACCCTTGCAGAGACCGGAGTTTCGCTGCATCTAGCCAATGAAACCGTGCGCTTGGGCGAGCTGCTTGTCATGGCCAAATTGTTAGACGAAGAAAAGTTGATGCAAGCGGTAGAACTCGGACTCGTCAATGAGCAGCCCATTGGTCAAGTACTGGTCAATAACGGCATGGTGAGCGAGACAGTCTTACAAACCGCTCTCGCCATTCAAAGCATGGTTACCAAAGGCGAACTGCGCAAAGTACAATGCGGGCGCGTCTTAGAGTTGGTAAACACCGAAAAGCTTTCGCTGGCAGAGGCCGTTGAAAGGGTGCAACCAACGCCGCCACGAGACACCTCTAATCTTCCCCTTTACCAATTCTTGCAATTAGCAGGAGTAATCGGCCCACCCGACATTGAAGAAGCTCTCAAAGTTGGTTCGCGAGACACCCACTTAATGGGACAAATGCTGATGATGACCGGGGCGATCGATCAAAATTTGCTTGGCATAGCCATGAACTGCTCAAGCCTTATGGCACAAGGAATTTTAAAGACCGAACAAGCGGTAATTGTGCTTGGCATTTGCTGGAAAAGCAAAGCCACGCTAGAAGAGGCTTTCAAGCAACTGGGCTGGAGTTCAGCCATTATTTCATCAGCGCTTCCTGTGCAAAATGCACAGCCAGTACCTCAAGTACAAGTACAGACTCAGGTTCAGCAAGCTCCAGCTCAGCAAACCCAGATCATTGCTTCAACTACCAACCAAACTGCTGTTCCGCCAGCAGCAGCTGCTTCGAATGCCGGCCAAGCTGCGGCTCCACCTCAACCAGCATCGGCAGCAACAATTTCAACCACAAACCAAAATATTATTTCACAGAGCCGCACTGGCGAGCACCCCGCGCCTAAGACTTCTAAGCTCGACCAGGCAATTTCTGGCCGCAACAGACAAGGTAGTTCATCGGCGACAGCCCATAACCTACCAGCTATGTCAGTTGGCCAAAACCTCACAGTTGAGCAAGGGAGCCTGCAACCTTACGATACTGGTGAGATGTCGCCAATCCGCAAAAAAGAAGAAGCGGACGCCGCCGCTAGAGCGGCACAAGCAACCGCTCAACAAAGCACCCAAGACAATCCCATTCAGACTACTGCAGCAAACGACAAAACGCCAGGCGGCCCCTCAGTAAAAAAACGACTGGCTGACTTAATTCCCTAGAGACTTAATTCCCTAGAGACTTAATTCCCTAGAGACTTAATTCCCTAGAGACTTAATTCCCTAGAGACTTAATTCCCTAGAGACTTAATTCCCTAGAGACTTAATTCC
>JBAYTY010000088.1:0-7902 GCA_041675385.1 Candidatus Obscuribacterales bacterium | reverse complement strand
CTCAAAACTTGATAAGATACCTGTAGCGTGCAGTAACCGCATTCAGTTGCAATGAAAAAATGACTCAGGGGCCCAACAGTCGTAATATCTGGGAAGAGAAGATAGCCGATCTTCGAAGATATGATCTTGACAATCTAGAAAACGATCCAGTCGCCCCAGAAGACATTATCAGTTGGCCAGTACCTGGCATGACTTTCGTCAGAGTCGACGGCATTCTGCGCTCCTGGGACATCGAGCGAGAAAAGCAGCAACAGGGCCAGCAGAACCAACAAGATCCAGATCCGTCAAAACCACCAAAACGCATGTATCTGATGGAAGACGCTCTCACCGGTCTCTATGGTGAGAAGGCCAACATAGCTTTTCTCGTAATTGGGACCAAGACTGGTGTCAACTACTACATGGGCATCTCGCAGCCTCACGTCAACGAGGGTGATGACTCAACTGAATCACCAGAAAAAGTTGCCTACAACAGTCTCAAATCTATTCTGCACAGCGTCTACGGCGGCGTAGACGTATTTAAAAAACCGTTTTCATCAGACGAGATTCACGAGCTAGTTGCTCCCCTTACTAAGTACACCGGCATTGTCACAGGCATCCCCGCACTAAAATCGACCAGCGGCGAGACCATTGAATCAGAACAAATAGAAAGACTAGCAGCTGGCCTAGCAGGCAAGGAATTTGCTTTCCTCACGCTGGCAGTGCCGATTCCACCGATGAACGTCACCAAAGAAGAATTTGCCGTAGTCGATCAAATTCAACGGGCCCAAGAAAACGAAGACCCCGAGAAAAAGCGCAAAATCAAATATTATCTTGAATTGCAAGATGCTTATTTGAAGCACATACAGCTCGGTACTGCCGTAGGAATGTGGTTAACGGTTCCCTACTTCTTCACCAACGACAAATCTGTTTTCGTTCGCTTGCAGTCTCTCTTGCGAGCAACATATGTTGACGAATCAAGCAGACCAACACCAATGCGCACCCATGATATACCTGGGTTAGCTACACACATTCAACAATTTGGTTTGCTACGTAACAAACGCTCAGAAGAAGTCTTCCAAGGCATGATGGAATACAAGTTCTTGAGTCCTCTTAATTCCCGCATGCTCTCAGCCTTTATTCACCTGCCCAAGCATGAAATGCCTGGCTTCAGAATTCGTCGATCAGCTGAATTCTCCCTTGCCGAAATTGCGCCGAAAGATCCCACACGAGTTATTGCCATTGGCAACATTCTGGACCGGGGCGAAGATACAGGCAACCTCTATTATATCGACGTTGACGCCCTGCAAAAACACACCATTGTCTGCGGTGTTACCGGCGGTGGTAAAACAAATACCTGTTTCTATTTATTGGGACAGCTTTGGAATTTCGGCATCCCCTTCATGGTGTGCGAACCGGCCAAATCAGAATATCGCCACATGATGCTGATGTCAGAATCTTTCAAAGGTGTCGGTCAGGCATTTTCTCTAGGCGACGAAACAGTGTCACCGTTCCGCTTGAATCCCTTTGAAATTCTCAAAGGGGTTAAAGTTCAAACCCACCTTGACGCTCTTAAATCAGTATTCAATGCCAGCTTTGAAATGTACTCACCGATGCCGCAAGTACTAGAAAAAGCGCTAAACCAGATTTATGCAGTACGCGGCTGGGACTTAGTCAACAACCTAAACCGGCGCCTACCGCCGGGCATGACCTTAGCTGACCCTGACTGTCCTGCTGAAATTTTCCCGACGATGAAAGATCTCTACGAGATCATTGACCCAGTGGTCGAGAGCTTCGGCTATTCAGACAAAATCGGACCAGACGTACAAGCTGCACTCAAAGCCAGAATCGGCTCACTTTTGATTGGTGGTAAAGGGCAAATGCTCAATACTCGCCGCTCAATTCCATGCGAACAATTGTTTGGCAGACCAACTGTTGTAGAACTGAAGATGGTCTCTGAAGACAACGAAAAATCATTCCTCATGGGCATGCTCTTCGTCTTTCTCTACGAATACAGAGAGGTCGGGGGCCCCCATGAGCACTTGAAACACGTCATGTTGATTGAAGAGGCTCACCGCCTTCTTAAAAACGTTCCCACCGGCGGTGGTGCCGATACGGCCAACCCGGCTGGAAAGGCCGTCGAATTCTTCACTAACATGCTTGCAGAAATTCGTTCGTATGGTCAAGGCTTCATCATTGCCGACCAAATTCCCAACAAACTGGCCCCAGAAGCGCTTAAAAACACCAACTTAAAAATCATGCATAGAATTGTAGCGGTAGATGACCGCGATTCTATGGGTGGTGCCATGAACCTTGATGATGTGCAAAAGAGGCACGTAACAGCCCTTGGTCAAGGTCGAGCTCTAGTTTATGCAGAAAAGATGGAATCGCCGTACCACCTGCAAATCATGTTCGATAAAGAAAAAATGGTGCCGCCACCAGATACACCGGCAGAATCAGATCAGATTGTGCGCGATGCCATGAAGCACCTAAATATTGTTGGAACCTTCGACCGCCACTTGGGTTGCAAGTTCTGCCTGCACCGCTGCGATTCGCAGATTCTAGATACGGCCTCACCAGTAGCAGAAGACCAAATTTTCAGACAAGTCTACAACCGCTATATTCTCTCGACTCTAAAAGACTTGACTCAGCTTGTGCACTTCAGAGCGCAAATCATCCACGAAATTCAGCGCGTAATCGGTGGCCGGGCAAGAACCGGTAACATCACCGGGATCACTTGGTGTGCCCTAACACAAGCAACCGAGCGCTACTTTGAGCGCAAAGGCGAAGAGAATTACTGGTTCTACGATCAAGTAAAAGAACAACACCTGCGCTGGCTAAACTTACTTAGACCGGCCTTCCAGCCCACAGAAGTAAATAGAAGACTAGATATTTCAGTGCTGCGCCAATGGCGTGACGACTTCCTTGAACTGCACAAACGCGACCAAGGCCCACTGCCGACTTGCGCGCCTTGTACTTCAAAATGTCTATATCGCTTTGAAGTATCTGAAGTAGTGCGAGACCCAAAAATCAAGTTCGACTTCAACTCTTCAATCAACCGCAAAGATACCCCGGCATCAGACTCGGCCGCGTGGTTCTGTCGCCTGCTAACAGAGCGCCTAATCGGCATGCCTGATGTAGACTTGGCCTATTGCCTTGCTGCCCACTTAATCAAAGATCAACAACTTTCAACAGACGCACAATTGGTGCTTCTGCACAAAGTAAGAAACGCTCTGGATAACTTCCAAAACGAAAGCGAGGCCGAAGCTGGAGATGAAGGATGATGATACGAAATTGCCATCTCCTGCTAGTCAGAGTTCAAGCCAGAGCTCAAGCCAGTCAGATACTTCTGACCACACTTCACTAATAGACGAACTAGGCATCCAAGATATTTATGAACCAATGGCCGGTCTCGACGGCAAAATGTTTTGCACCGCTGGTAGAGACACACCTGTGGTCGAATTCGCTGAAGAATACTTGATACTACACCCGCCCCAGCTGCCATTTTATGATCAAGGGCCAGAAGAAGAGATAGTAGTTAATATAGACGCTCGCGGTATAGTCTTAGACGAGCTTGGTATGGCAAAGAGAATACCAACAGCGAAATATCAAGGATTTCCCATTTACTATTTCGGCGAACAGAAAGAAGGAACACTAAAGCACTATGCTGCGGTGCTCACAGCTGATGAAAGGTTGGTCTTTATCTTCGATGACAAAGGCGATAGATTGACGACCGACGACGTTTATAAACTGCGCAACAAATCGGTCAATGGCGAAATTTCACAGTTCCCAGGCTTGAGCTGCATAATCGACGACACCTCACTGGTCGATGAACGTGTAGACCCTGACGCCATGGTCAATACCGATATTGCTTAGAAGACAAAATCAAATCAGACTAATTGAATTAGACAAGTCGAATTAGGCCGACAACTTGCGACCAGCGAGATAGCGTTGGCAGTAGTCGAGCCAGTTAGAAGTTAGCTCGTTGGCGACCATTTCACCAACAGCACCACTGGGCAAATCGATTTTGATTGTCTTCTTGCGCCCATCCTTGTGATACTCATGGCGAACAGAAGATTCGCTGCCGACTTCGTAGCTAAGCACTGGTGTCCATTCGTCACCTGTTAAAACCTGCAACTGCTGGCAGACGAAATTCATGCCATCATACTCTTTATTGGTTTTGACCAAGCGACAATTATCGTTCAATGTCTCAATTGTCCGACTGAGCTCTGTAGCGTTCTCTTGCTCTTCTAGACTGTGTTGAGAGAGATTGGAGGATACGCCAGAACCAGTATTGCCATTTCCTCCACCTGTTTTTCCAGCTCCGGTGTTTCCAGTAGCCTTGGCGCTAACAGGGCTGCTGTGACCACCGGTGACGTAACTATCGATTGCGCGACTATTGCTGTTACTACCAGTGCTTCTGCCCGCAATGTTGTTCTTACCGGTACTGCTGCTCTCGTTCTTAGAAGAAGAAGAAGAAGAAGAATCACTAGCTCTGCCTTGCTCAGGCAACGACAAAGTGGTTTGCTCAAAATCAACAACTGTAGTCTGCTCTTCATAGTTGCTCACCACAACTGTATGCTCAGGCAATGACAAAGTGGTATCACCATTTGGCATGCTAAATGTAGTTGCCTGTGACTCGATCGGTGCCTCTTCTTGCATACCAAACACATAACCACAAGCGGGGCAGAGATTGGCATTCTCGCTAATTAGGCGGCGGCAGCCACCGCAAGGTTTTGTGGCAACATTGAAGAGTGAGCCATAGGCACCAACATATGTTTGAGGTTCACGAGCTACTGGTTTCAACTCAGCAGTATTGCTTCTGAACATCTCGATTTCTTCACGGGTAGGAATGACAATATTCGCACCGCGAATAACCACTGCCAGTGGCGCGCCCTTACTATCCATCTCAGTGCTCAGACCATTCTTCTTGGCCAATAGCGGCCACAAAGTGACGTCATGCAAGTCTGGGTGTCTCATTGCAATCGAGCGAAGAGTATCACCAAGGCGTACAGAGTAAGACTTCTCAGAGCCACCATCAACGGCTTCTCGAATTTTTCCTAATACTTTTTCGATATTGGCCTTGCGCTGATCGGCAGCGACTGAGCTGCGCGCCTCAAGACCGTGCTGACTGGTGCGGCTGCCAACATTATTGAGACGAGCCGTCCATTCTCTGACCTGCTTTGGACTAGGTAGGGTCAAAACGGTGCCTACCTTAACGATATAGACACGCTTGCCGCCTTCCCAACGTACTTCAATTTTGCCTTTGTTCAATTCGTAAATAAGGTCGACTAAGCGAACGTCTTTAAATTTACGTAGAGCAATCTTGATTATGGTGTCATTAGGCTGAACTACATACTTCTCTTGCAGATTATCTTGACGAACAAGTTCTTGAGCAAGCTTGCGCTCTTCGGCTAAGCGTTGTGCTGCAGCTTTCGCTTCAGCTTCGGCTTGCTGTCTTATAGCGATGACAGTAAGAATTTCGTCGGAATGACGCTTCTCTTCAGTCTTATCAATTCTCTCTTCGACTTCCTTCTTGCGGCGAGTCTCATCCTCTTCTCTGCGTCTAGCTTTCTCAAGCTCATCTTGGCTCAAGCGCATCTCAGCTTCTCTTCGCGCAGTTTCTTCAGCCAAGCGAGACATATTAACTAGCTCCGCTTCACGTTCATCCCTTTCCTGCTGAATTAAATCTACTGTGCGCTGAATGCGATCTTGTTCAGCAGCGTTTTGTTGAGCAGCAGCGATTATTCCATAATCGTCACCAGCAATGTTAGAGGTATCTGCACCAACATTGCTGATCATTCCATAATCTGTGCTACTCGTTGTATTCGAGTCGCCGGCAACTATCGGATTACTGTAAACTCCCGAATCAACTCTGTCTGATTGATAAGCCTTGTCGCTATCAATAGTTGATGCTGGCGAGACAATTCCAGAATCAGGTGAAATTATCTGCTTTCTCTCGCCTTCAGGCTCTAACACTGAACTATCAGGATTCGAGGCTTTCACTTCAATAGGAGATAGACCGAGATTTTGTGTCGCCTGCTCTAGCCAATCAGGTACCTGAGTGGTGCTGGAGCTAGTTTGAACACTTGGTTGAACACCAGGTTGAACACCAGGTTGAACACTAGGTTGAACACTAGGTTGAGCATTAGGTTGAACACTAGACTGACCGTCAGGCTGAGAAACTTGCATGCTCGAGATGGGCTGACCATCAACTCCAATGAGACCATCTGTTAGAGAACCAGAGCTAGCAGAATTTACGGCATTAGGATCGACAATACCGGTCACTCCAAGATTTATTGCGTTTGGATCAAAGCTTCCGCTCAGAGAGTCACCTACCGCATTGGGATTGAGTGCACCACTTGGCGAAGATAACATACTCTGTGGCGTATCGCTAAACTGATTGGCCAATGCCGAATTTCCACTAGCAGCTGCTGAATCGCTTGAATAGCCATACTTAGCAGTTGCATCGCTGAGCCAATCGTTGGTGCCACTTTCTGGTGCATAGGTCTTCGAATCTATTGACTCGAAATCAGTTTTGGAAGAAACGACTCCATCGATAGGCGTATCGATCTTAAGATCTGGTTGAATGTATGACGCTTGCTCTGCAGCAATTTGAACTTCATTTGCTCTCCGTTCTTCTTGGCGGCGCATGGCGTCGAGCTGAGCTAGCTGCGCGTCCATTTGATTTCTCGACTCGTCAAGCAATCGACGAGCGTCATCTTGACGCGAAATCTCTTCTTGTCTAGAGACTTCTAGCTGGCGTCGGCTTTCCTCTTCGCGGCGAGACTCTTCCTCTTCGCGCCGAGACTCTTCTTCTTCGCGGCGAGAATCTTCAGTCTTTGCCTGAGCATCGGTTGAAGTGGTGCCATAAGTTGAGGTAGTCTGGTTCAGGATACCAGAGCCTACAATTACGTCGACAGGCACATAGGCAGCGTCTGCCACAGGCAGTTTCGCATCGCCAAGAATAGGTGATGCACCTGGAAGCGGCTGTAGTTGGGTACTATCGAGAGGCACAGATGGCACTGACGGTGTAGTACTATCAGCAACCGGTGTGGCTGTTCCCAACTGACCAGGAGTAACACTGCCTACGGTGGCAGCATTACCAGAATTCACAGCGTTAGAATTTGTTGAAACAGGTGCTGCACTGTTGGGATCGTTAGTGACCGTTCCGATGGATGTAGGAGTTCCAGCTGTTGTAGCAGCAGAAGTTGCTGCCCCTACTGTGGCTCCGCTTGTGGAAGTTGCTCCATTTATGGTTCCAGTAGTCGCGGTCGCTCCAGTGGCGGCGGCTTGCGGAGAATGGCTTCCAACTCCGGCTGTCGTTCCCGCTCCGGAATTTACTCCGGTTCCGGCAACTCCGGAAGCGGTGCCAGTTCCAGTTGCTGGCTGAGCATGAGTTCCAGTGCCAGCAGTGGCTCCAGCTCCGGCATTCACTCCGGTTCCGGCGTTAGCTCCAGTTCCAGCATTCGCTACGGTTCCAGCGTTGGTTCCAGTTCCGGCATTCGCTACGGTTCCAGCGTTGGTTCCAGTTCCGGCATTCGCTACGGTGCCAGCGTTGGCTCCAGTTCCGGCATTCGCTACGGTTCCAGCGTTGGTTCCAGTTCCGGCAACACCTGAAGTAGCGCCAGTTCCAGTTGCTTGCTGGGCATGAGTTCCGGTTCCAGCGTTCGCTCCAGCTCCAGCATTTGCTACGGTTCCAGCATGAGTTCCAGTTCCAGCATTCGCTATGGTGCCAGCGTTGGTTCCAGTTCCGGCATTCGCTACGGTTCCAGCGTTGGTTCCAGTTCCGGCAACACCTGAAGTAGCGCCAGTTCCAGTTGCTTGCTGGGCATGAGTTCCGGTTCCGGCATTGGTTCCAGTTCCAGTATTCGCTCCAGTTCCGGCAACCCCAGAAGTAGTGCCAGTTCCAGTTGCTTGCTGGGT
>JBAYTY010000087.1:0-8189 GCA_041675385.1 Candidatus Obscuribacterales bacterium | reverse complement strand
GGATCAAACTCTCCGTTGTCACTCAGCGTTAGCTAAGTGCGTTTAAAACGATTTAGTTTGCCTACTCAAAATTCTTGACAGGCGCCTTGTACATAAGGCTATTCAGTTATCAGGGTTCAAGTTTTCGAGGGGACAGAATTTTTTCGTTCGTATCAGCATAGTTGCTGAGCCGACGCGAAAAATATCCAGGCCGGCAACACTTGCGTGTGCCGTGCTCGATTTATTTAGAATACCAAACTTGAGACAACATTGCTCGGTATTCCGAATTTATTTAGAGTCTATATTGAAAACGTTACTTTTCTGCCCCAAAGGCTGATTTTTGCAGTCACGAATATTTCACGAGGGTCGTCAGATAGTAGGTGCACAAGCCAATTGCACCTTCAACACAACAGCCACCCCGCGAGGTACTCACCATGAGCGCAGAAATCGAAGAGAAGCCAGCACCTAAAGCTACCGAGGCTCCAGAAGCGCCAAACAAAGCAATGCAGGAAGCCTTGAGCAACTACCATGTCTGCAAAGACGGCTCAGTTGTGACCAACCCTAAAGACTGCCAAGGCAACAATGTTCTGCCAACCCTGAGCTTGGACAATATTTCGAAGGCCTGAGGTCTATCTATATTATTGAACTAATCCCGTGCATCAAATAGGTTTCAGGATGCGCCCTTGTCACTACATACATAGTATGAGATCGTTAGCTTATCAAGAGCTTCGTGACTACTAAATTGCGGTGGTGAACCATGGACAACAAACAACCAGGTAGCAATCAAGACAAAGAAAGCCAAGAAACCCTTTCACTCTCAGCTATAGAGGTGGAAGAAGAAAAATATTTTGAGGAGGCAGCGGCTGAAATGAATGCCGATGCAAAAAATTGGACTAGACTGACCAGCCTAGCGCTTCCAACGCGCTAGAAGACGATGGGTCGTAAATGGCACTTTGCACAAGAAGAACGCCGGGTAAAGCACCCAGCGTTCTTCCTTCTATATAGATAGAACTTAGCTAGGCAACAGCAGTAAGACGTCTGTCTTCTTTCTCTTGTTCGAACTGATGTTCTACAGTAGCAACCGCAGATTCAACCAGGAAAGTAGATTCAGTCACCGCATTAAGCGGAATACCCCATGCCGCGCGGCGGAAGAGCACTTCAATTGGATTATATTGAAGGAAAATATCCATCGCAGCTTTTCTCTCACTGCCAGACTGTGGCTCAGCCATAACAATCACAGAACCATCAGTTACAGTTCCTTCAAAAACATTAGCCCAGTGCTGTGGCCGATTTGAAGTAAGGAAAGTACCTAGTTGGCAAACGAAATAAGGGAAGCATGCGCCACCAGCCACGGTGCCCATTAATGGCACAATTAGCTGAAATCCATTTACACCAGGAATATGCAGAGACACAACCAAACCAGCTATCAAGCCAGCAATGGCTCCGCCGATACCGAAAGCGATGAAATGCTTACTGGTCGGATCTTCAATCTGTCCGGCTAATTGAGTGAACTGTTCGCTCTTATTGCCTAGCACACAAATTTCGGAAGTCTGCAGGCCCGCCTTATGCAATTGGCTAACAACGGTCTGAACGTTGTCGTTATTGCTAAAAACACCGTAGACATAATCTTGGTCTGTCATTTCAAATACCTCTAAAAATAGGAAAGGCGAATAATGAACAGCAAACAGAGCACCCTCTGAGGGTGTGGGGTTTTGCTCTTCGCTCTTGAACTTTTATCACTATAATCGATTATCGATAATCTGTAAACGATAATTTCTATTCGGTAACAAAGGCAGTTAAGCATTCGATTTTCCGCCGGTCGCCAAATACTCAAAATTAACAACTCGGCAACGACTTAATCCTAGTATCCAGACATCGACCAACTACAACACAACGAAGAGGAACGCAAATGTCACTCGAACGCTCCATCGAAATATCGAAAGCTCCCGAGCAGCATTCAATGACATTGTTCGACGAAGTGTTTTCGCAGATGCAGTCATCTGTAGCAGTTAAAACTAAACAAGCACAAAGCGACAACGGCAAAGTGGCTAGAACTGCCGACGGCAGACAAATTACTATCGATTCTGACGGCTCCATTCTCGTCGGCCAGCCAAGCGCAATAGCGAACTAACTGTCGCAGCATTTAAATGGGTCCAGCCTTCCAGGCCGTTGCTAGGTCTAAAGACTTACGACTGTATTCGTCGGCTTTGGTGAGGTTGCCCTGGGCAAGCTCTAATAGCATGAGTTTTTCAAACTGTGCGACACAATCTAAAGATGAATTACTTCGCTTTACAGCCAATAACCATTTGCGCCGTGCTATTCGAAGCAAGAAACCTTTGCCGATTCGAGTAATAGGAACAGAGAGAATTAGGAACAAAAACAAAATCGACTCAGATATACCTTTTGGTACTTCTATGTTAGTGGAAGAAGGACGACGAAGTGAGCACAGCAATAGATTCTCGCGAGATACATCAATGCCAAACCAATCTGCATAGAAAACAGTTAGTGAAAAATTGGATTGTGCCGAAGCGCTGAAATTCGCTTGAGAAAGTAGCTTCAGACCTGTCTTCAAGTCCTCCTGCAGCTCATCAAATTCACCACTCGCGCCTTGCGCATAGGTAAGAAATTGAAGTATATCCAAGCATTTCTCCGAGTCTGCATGAATCTGATAGAGACCCAGAGCCTTTTTGAAGTATTTCGAAGACAATACATAATTCTCAAACGCGCCCTGAGCACGATAAGCATGACATAGATATCTATTGGCTAAATTTCTACTTTGAGCACCGTAGACGCTCTCAACTACAGTATCCAGAGCAATATTCTGTGACTCAAAAGCGAATTCGGACTGGCCCGACAGTGGCCGATACCCTATCCCGGACTCGATAGCGAAACTCCGCTCGCCAGAGCCATTCGTTACCTGAAAAATCCGTTCAGCTAGCTCCATATTCTGAAAGCTGCTTACAAGATACGCACAATCTATTCCGCCATATCGGTAAGTAATCCAGGTAGTCTCAAAACTCGCAAATATTAGCCCTGCGAACAGAATGAACTGGAAAACACGACGAAGAGCTCGAAGCCCTGGAAAAGTAGAGCAGAGATGCGGCCACAGTTGTCTCTGCGCAGCAGAAACTTTGCTAGGTACTAGCTTAAGGATAGCGATAAACAGAATCGCTGTGACTAGATAGGGAATAAGATTACCTGCCCTAAACTCTTGGCGCAGCAGCGAAAAGCTAGCATCTTGTACGCACATAAAAATGACGGCCAGAAGCGCACTAACGAAAAAATATTTCCAGAAAAATCGAATGTACTTATCCATAGCTACTGCCTGACTTAATTGCATTAACTATAGAGTCAACCCAGCAACTAGTCACTGGTGAAAGCACCACTGCCAAGCCTAAAGCAGGCGCAATTAGCTACTTACGTTTGCTACCATGCAATACTGATCTACTCGACTGAAACATAAAGTCTGGAGACTTCATTGCCGCTTTTCGATAGCGCTGTCCTGCTGTATCGGGCAGAGCTTTGTTTGTACCATTGACGCACACGAAATTTTTGGGTGTTTCGAACAAACTATCAGGAACGCTTACGGTCTTGACGCTAGTCGTCTCAAAGACGACGGTAGATTTGCGCGGCAAGGTTTCATAGTCATCTTGACGCTCATCCTGAAGCGAATGATACTGCTCACACTTTAGCGGCACACCAGGTGTCGGCGGAATACTACTAGCAATCTCGCATATTACCTGCACAATTGGCGCTGGCAATTTAGGCTCAGGCAATACCCAGGCCTTGTACCAGCTTTGCTTGGGTGAACGCCTAACAAATAGAAGCGCTTTGCTCGTACCGAGCGCCGTTGGGCCGGCTTTGATCCAGGGTTCTTCACTAAGAATGTCGTCAGCACGCAGCAATGCTGTTTTGCTGTACATCTGTCTGAGTGCTACGGCCACAGTCTTAGTCACATAGTTGTGCTTGGCGCTGTTGAGAACAATTATGTCCTTAAATGGAGCGTGGGATAGCATTACTATTCCTGAGTTCTCGTGTTCAAGCCGCATGGCATTGTTAGAGAGATAGAGTTTTTGCCGACCACCCAAATAATGTTTCTGTTCAAGCACCATCGCTTTAGTCTCAGCACCGACTGGTGTTGCCACCATTAGTAGTGCGGTAACTAGCAAAGTGTTTTTGATAGTTCGTAAGCCAAGAGTTTGCAAAGTATTCCCAGTGAAATAGGGGCGAAACAATAGCATAACAGCCGTATTTATTACAGCAATCTAAACTTAACGAGAGTTGTCAATAGGCTGTGACAGAATACCTAAATCGAACTCCCCAAACACTTTGCCGCAACCATGAACTTCAACACTTTAGTGATCTGTATTCTCTGCATACTAGGAAGCGCCTGGTTTGGTAACCAGTGGTATTCTCACAGGACCATGGCTGTCAACTCAAAAGACTGGTACTGCGTCACAGGAAAAATGCAAGTCGTGACAGTGGAGGCATCTCATACGACAGTAAGAAGCAAATACGGCGGGGAAAGAAAGATCGACACATACACACCGCACGTCTCCTACAGTTATAGCTACAAGGGCCATCACTACAGAGGGGATGTAATAGGCTTCCCCAATCCCACTTTCGACAACCTGAATGAGTCAAAATCATTTCAAAGCAAATACAGCGAAGGATCACCGGTGACAATTTGGTTTGATCCCAAGTCACCAGCACGCTCATGCCTGTCGACTGGCTTACGCCAGGAGACGGGAAGCGAATTTCTATTGGCAATTATATTGATGGCACTTGGGTTAGCCGGTCTGTCATTTATTTGTTTCAACAACGATGATGAGTACGCAAATAGGCCTACAATTGAAGAACTTGAGTCGAAGTATGTGAGCTAGGTCGACCAACTAGCTGCCAGAGCAATTTGATTATTGTGAATACAGAAGCAGATTAGCTGACAACTTTTTTCAAAAAACTTTTTGCTAAATCACTCACTTCTTTGCTGGAGTCACGGCTGGCTTGCTCCAGCAACGCGATGGCTGCTTCAGAACGAGCGAACTCCAATAGCCTTGTTGCGTGCAATCGAACGACAACCCTTTCATCAGAAACTAGCTCCTTTAGGGCAGGCATAGCATTCTCACCGAAGGAGCGGAAGTCCACATCTAGAGTTGCGATTGGACTGAACCCAGCTACACCGTCGGCTAGAAGCCAATATCGAATTGCACTTGCTAGTGGTGCGATTGCGAGCAAGTTGTTAGTTTTTCCAAGAATGCGGGAGGCGCGATAAGCCCAGTCAGTCAGATATGCCCAATCAGTCAGATTTGCATCAGCTTGTAAAAAGTAGCAAATTTCTGAGACCGCTTGATCAGAAAGCACCACATTCATTCCTTGAAGTGATTCAGCAGCATCTAATTTGGCACCTGCTGCCGCATTCGAAATAATTAGGGACTCAAGAGCCGGAGCAGCATTTTCAAAGGGCTTCAAAAACTTGGCAGCAGTTGATTGTACAAGCTCATCCTCATCAACCAAACAAGCAATGATTGCAGCCACACTCTCACTGTCTCCAAAAAAAGCAAGTGCGTTAATGGCTTGTGCTCTTGCTTTTGCTTGGCTATCGCGAATCTGCTGTAGATAAACCTCTTTCGGTTTGCTAGCCCAAAAGAGCGGCGCATCTACACGAATAGGATCGGCTATCTCATCTCGAAGCATAAATTCTCCATTCGCTGTTTCTGGGAGAAAGAGCCGCTGGAGCAATGTATCAATGTTTGGATAACGTTCCGCGCCAGGAACGTAGCTGGCAAAAAGAATTGCCTCCCACTCTCCGAATTCGTCTATGCGAGCCGGATTCAGAAGTAGTACACCTTCTAGTGACGAAGAGATTTGTAGCATGCCATAAAGGTCGCCGTAGCTATCGGCCATATCTGCGGCATAACATTCAATCCAAAAGGTATTGGCAACACTGAACCACTCAACTTCGTGCGCATTCAACAAACTATTGAAAAATACATTGTCGATTGCGAATCCGTCAGCGGCCTGTAACAGAGAACGGTACGAAGGCGGCAAGCGCTTCCCGAGATAATCTTCCAGCTTTTCGATAGTTGCCAAAGAAGCACCAGGATTAACCACCGCTTCCAGATCTTCAGCTGCGATCTCTTGGATGAATAATTCCCATTCTTCTTTCTGCATGAGCGCACTCCCAAAATCAGCTCAAAATCGGCCTCGGTCAATATTTCTCGAATAAGCTTCTCATGAATATGGTCAATTTCAAGCGGCCGGCAATGAATGTCAGAAAAACCACGAGAATTTCTGACAAAAACGCCAATGCAAAAGAGGCTTGTCATCTCGGCTGAAAAGTATTCTAGTAGAACGGGTGTTCCAACTTCTTGGGTTCACCGATGATGAATGGTCACTATAATAAATCGGCTGAAGGAAACACAGACACACTCGCAAAAAAGGACTAATAGCTTGGAAAATCACAGCATTGCGGGTGAATGGCGTGGGCATTACGACTACGACGAGATATCTGGCCATGGTGCAGACTTCACGGTTCACTTTTCGGATATTGAGGGGCGGCTCGCGGGAACGGTGTTAGACAATAGTCCCGCCGGCAAGGCCACGCTAACAGGTACCTTTTCGTTCCCACAAATTCAATTTAAAAAAGTCTATTTGGAAGCATCTGAGGCCGTAATAGTTAACGAGGAAAAAAAATTCGTTCCGTTCAAGATTCTCGGCATCGAACTTCCGATACGTAGACAAATTTTGACCAAAACTATGTACAAAGAAGTTTTTGGCCTTCCCATCACATACGACGGATCGATGAGTGACGATGGCATGATTTTAAATGGTATTTGGTCATTAAAGAATCAGACCGGCCCCGCGACAACAGGCAAATGGTCAGCAAATAGGATGAACAAATAAGAGAACGAAATATAACAAACAATGATAGACCAGTCAGAAAAACCGCAACTTTTTCTGACAAAAACTCCCAATGCCAAAAGAGGCAAACATTGCTGTTTTCCCCTTAATTACTAGTTTGATTCAACTTTCTCGTTTAGGTACTAAGCCTAGGTCCTGTACGGCTACCTTGTTACGACTTCGTCCCAGTCATCGGCCCGGGATTGCATCACATTATCCCAACCATTACAACATGGGTATAGGCTCACTTGCGGGCACCCGTTAGTTTCCTAAAGGCCCCCAGCATGTCAAGCCCTGGTACTGTATGCGGTGCACTACAATATTGATTCGACTAGGCGGTATGAACGGGGCGGTTATGAGCATAGACACTAAAGCAAAGCAGGACCATCGGCACATCGTCGCTATAGGAGGAGGAGAAACATCTGGAGATGTAATGGTCTACTCATTGAGTTGGTCCAGGACTAAGCGCCCGAAGGTGCTACTGATCAATACAGCCACAGGAGATATGCCGGCTTACCTGGCGATGATGTATTCGCGACTGACTCAACTGGATTGCGTGCCATCACATCTGGCACTGTTCGAACGCACACCGACTGATTTGAGAGATTTGATTCTCGGACAAGATGTCGTTTACGTCGGCGGCGGAAACACAAAGAGTATGCTGGCGGTCTGGCGAGAATATGGGCTGGACGAGATTTTGAAAGAGGCTTGGGAAGCGGGTGTGGTAATGAGCGGTTCAAGTGCCGGTGGAATTTGCTGGTTTGAAGGGTGTTGCACTGATTCATGGGCCGGCAGTTACACGGCATTGCCCGCGCTGGGAATGCTTAAAGGCAGTTGCTGCCCGCATTACGATGGCGAAGAGGGACGGCAGGAAACCTTTCGCAAATTGATTTCGGATGGTGAGTTGGGCGACGGACTGGCTATTGATGAGGGAGTTGCTGTGCATTATGCTGGTGACGAACTGCACGAGGTAGTCTCTGTTAATGAGCGAGCCAGCGCCTACGACGTGCGCATGAAAGACGGCAAGGTCGTGCAAACAAAACTTTCGGCACGGCGCCTTTGAGATTGGCTCGGTGGGTATTACTGTTTCTCTAAACAAAAAAGGCAGCCATTACTGACTCCCTAAACAAAAAGGCAGTCATTGCTGACTGCCTGATTTGATTTCTTCATCGATTCAACTTGCTTGCTGCAGGTTGAACCCTGATAACTGAATAGCCTTAAGATAAGACGCCTTGTCGTCTCCGCTTAAGAAGTATTTGAGTAGAACTGGTGTTCCGACTTCTTAAGTTTCATAGACATCGACCTAGGAG
>JBAYTY010000086.1:0-10515 GCA_041675385.1 Candidatus Obscuribacterales bacterium | reverse complement strand
TTTCTCGGGGTCTTCGTTTTCTTGGGCCCGTTGAATTTGATCGACTACGGCAAATTCTTCTTTGGTGACGTTCATCGGTGGAATCGGCACTGCAAGCGTGAGGAAAGCAAACTCCTTGCCTGCTAAGCCAGCTGCTAGTCTTTCGATTTGTTCTGATTCAATTGTTTCGCCGCTGGTCGATTTCAGCGCGGGGATGCCTGTGACGATACCTGTGTACTTAGTCAGTGGTGCAACCAGCTCATGAATCTCGTCTGATGTAAACGGTTTTTTAAATACGTCTACGCCGCCGTAGACGCTGTGAAGAATAGATTTGAGACTGTTATAGGCAACTTTTTCTGGTGATTCAGTTGAGTCATCACCCTCATTGACGTGAGGCTGAGAGATGCCCATGTAGTAGTTGACACCAGTCCTGGTTCCAATTACGAGAAAAGCTATGTTGGCCTTCTCGCCATAGAGACCGGTGAGTGCGTCTTCCATCAAATACATGCGTTTTGGTGGTTTTGACGGATCTGGATCTTGTTGGTTTTGCTGGCCTTGTTGCTGCTTTTCTCGCTCGATGTCCCAGGAGCGCAGAATGCCGTCGACTCTGACGAAAGTCATGCCAGGTACAGGCCAACTGATAATGTCTTCTGGGGCGACTGGATCGTTTTCTAGATTGTCAAGGTCGTATCTTCGAAGATCGGCTATCTTCTCTTCCCAGATATTGCGATTGTTGGGCCCCTGAGTCATTTTTTCATTGCAACTGAATGCGGTTACTGCAAGCTACGCGTATCTTATCAAGTTTTGGGGCGTCAATCTTCGCTCTTACCTGATGTTATTTTGCCCGATTCACTCTTAGCTGATTTCTTTGATGTAGCCAAGCGCATCTTTTCAATCAGTTTATCGTTCACTTTCGAGTCCGGAATGTCTTCAAATGGGTGCGATTTTAAGTTGAATAGTGCACCTTCTGCGCCCATTCTGTAGGCGAAGAAAGTTCGTTCTTCTTGACGCACGACTTTGTCAATGTTTAGCTTTTCTTCGTCAGATACTAGCTCAAACTGTGGTGTCGAGTTAACAGGGTTGAAGAAGTTGGTCATCGTAGTGTTTTTGATCTTTCTGCCGTCGATAGGGAACATTTGTGGTCCGAGCAAATCGCCGTCTTTTTTTGATAGAGCAAAGGTAATCAGTGTACCGATGTTGATGATTAGTTCGTTGCGGAAATCTTCTGGCAAGTGCTGGAGACTCTTTGTTACTCCAACCAAGCCGATCTTGAATTTCTTCGTTTCTGAAGTGATGTTTTCTAGTGTTTCTTTTTCTATGAAAGTATCGAAGTTGTCGAGGTAGAGAGCGACAGGGTTCTGCTTATTAGCGCCGCCTGAAGAGAGAGTTAGTGCTGCTTGTTTGACACCGCTGACCACCAGCGATCCTAATAGGTTTGCATCTTGACCAAATTCACCCTGAGGAATTTTGACCAGAAGAATTTTCTTCTCCATGATCACATTGAGCAGGTGAAGATCGCCTTCTGGCTTGGTCAAAATCGAGCGGATGCGCGGATTGCTGAGCATGGGGTTGACTCTGTTCAAGATTGGCTCAACCCAGGTGATCCACTGATCGGTTCTTGCTAATTTCTTGTATCTTCCCCACTGGTCAAGCAGGGTAGAAAACTCGATGCGCTCGTCTTTCTTGCGCTCAACATTTTCTAGCAAGACATCGCGGAAGTCGTTGTCATTGAGAAGATTAGGCAGGTCAGTCAGCGTTTTGTTATTTGCCATCAAAAGCAATACTGCGTTGCGCAGAATGTCAGCTGTTTGGGCGTTCCATTGCGACTGTGAGCCTGGTGGCTCAGTATAGATGGCCTTAAAACCATAAACAATTGAACCGGCAGCGGTTTGTACATCACCCATGTCACCCAGCTGTAGAGGGTTGAAGGCGCTAGTATTGCCCTTGTGAGTGGGGTCAATCAGAATTACTCGTTTGGCAATCTCGCGCGCTTTTGGTTGGGCTGAAATCCAGCGGGCGAGCAAATCTACCAGAGTTCCATCGGAGTCAATAACTACTACCGCTCTATCGTCGCTCAATATATCGTGAGCCACCATATTCGCTACTAGTCTAGTTTTTCCTTTACCACCTTGACCGAGCACCAATACGTGTGGATTAACCTTGCGCATTTCGGGAGGCAGAGCTAGGTCTTTCACAACCCAAGGAGCAGGGAACCACCATTTCCACTCTGTTCTTTGGCCAAGTGGCAGACTACCTTTTTTCAGGCCTTTGGCAAGCTGTGCTTTGACTTTGTTGTGTTGCGCTCTAACTTGGGTCGGAATGTATTGTTTGGTGATCCAAATATTGATCTGACCGGTTGGACCAAACATGGTGAAGGTGCCGAAGACCAAGAACAAGCCTACACCAACAAATACAAAGATACCCTTGCCCGTTAAGAAGTCGATTGCATTGAAAGGTTTGTCATTTTTGATGCCGTCGCCACCACCATTCATGACTGAGGATACGTTGTTATCGATGAAGCTACCTTCACTGTCAAGCGCTTTGGCGCGGTCAAGCTGGGCCAACCATTCGCCTTTGACTTTTGAGGTAGAAGCTCTGTTTAGATAACCAGAGGCGAAGCCTGCTTTTTTTGTGTATTCCCAAACACCAACTACGTGCAGAGGAATGTGCTCAAGCAAAATATTGCCGACGAAGAAAATGGGCGGGCCAGTGTCGCGGCCATTTGGATCAACAAAACGCTTTTTGAAATTGAGTGTTTTCTTCCCTATGTCAATGAAACCATCTATCTTATAAGGTCCGACGCGGTCTTGGCCGCTTCCGGTAATTTTGGTACCACTTTGATTGAGTTGCATTTGACCAATAATTTGCTGGCTTCCTTGCTTGATGCGAATGCGATAGTCGCCAGCAAGTCTTGGCATTTCTGGATTCATCGCGGTTAGGCCAGCGGCTTTGTCTGCTACATTTTGCCCTGCCGTCAGGCTGGCGACGTTACCGAGCACATGGAAAATGGCGAAAGCAAAACAGCCAACTATGGCAGCAGTTATAGCCATGAGCTTGATGCCCACTGGGAATCCAGCCAGAGTGAATAGGCCTTGCCCGCTGGCAAATTTATTGCGCAAGCGATTGGCATCATCGTCGTCATCGTCTACTTCTAGCTTGTTCGACTTTTTGATTTCGCGCGAACGACTATTGTTGCTTGCCTTTTTCGTAGCGGCTGCTTTTAGGCTGGCGGCTGAACCCGAGAATGAGCGGCGCTGAGGAATTTCATCATCTTCATCGTCGGCTGAAACGTCGTCTAGATCATCGTCATCATCATCATCATCGTCGTCGTCATCTAAATCTCGTGAACGTTTTACTGGCAGCCTTTTCTTTGCTTTAGCCTTTTCTTTCTCATCTAAATCGTCATCATCGTCAGCGTTGTCATCTTTGACTCGCAGTTTTGTTGAGCCGCTCTTAGGTTCCGCTATCGAAGGCTTTGAACCTTTGACTGCTTTAGCTGTGTTTTCCCTGCCGTCAACTTCCGGGTGACCACCTGTGGGGCGACTCTTTGTATTGAGGAGGCTTTCAAAAGTGCCATGAGCATCTTTGTCAGCTTTATTGTCTCGACTATCTCTAGTTTGATTATCTGAACTGCTAGAACTAGACTTCTTACTACTAGATGCGCTGTCGGCAAAGAAGTCAAACGCTGCTGCAGTAGCTGCTTTAGCGGGGCGCGCAAGTTCTGACGTACTGCCGTTCGATTTCGCTTGATTGCTTTCTTTGGCCTTGTCGGAAGCAAAGAAATCAGGGGCGGCTACGTGGGGACGGCTTGGTGCTGGCTGCTCTCTGTGAATGTCAAATGGAGCTTCTTTTGGTGCCGCGGCATCTGCTCGTGCTGTATCTTGCGGAGCATTTGTCTCGGCAATAGCTTGGGCATTCGCTTGCGGTTGCAGCGCTTCCTGCTTGTACTCAGCTCCGATCTCGCTTTCTGCCGCTGCGCTCTGCTTTGCTAGCTCTGCATGTTCTATGTTTTCTACTTTTGCGCTTGATGGCAGCTCTTCATTGACTGCGCTACTGAATGGTGTCGATTCTTCTTGGGGATTGGCATTCTGATTGAAGCTAAATTGCTTGAGGGCGACTGACTCTGAGTTGTTGTTTGAAATACTGGCGCTCGCTGAATCAGGCTCACTGCCGTTAACAACATTGCTGGCGTCGACTTCATTACTTTCAGTAGCGTCGTCCATTTCCCAGGGGGCGATTGTGGCAGTACTTTGATCGGCAGCAAAAAAGTCGGCCGGTGCCTTGCTTTGACTGCTCTCTCCAACTGCCTCAATTTCTTGAGATAGTTGAGGACTTTGCAGCGCTTGTTCGCCATCTGAGAAGAAATCGTGGCTTTGGCCATGACCGTTTCCGTTGCCATTGCCGTTTCCATTGCCATGACCGTTTCCGTTGCTATTTCCGTTGCCGTAGCCCTCAACAATCTCGCCTGGGCTGTCAACAACAGCTGGTGGCGAATTGGAAGCAGACCCCGAACTAGATGAGGCTAACGAAACAGTTGTGCCGAAGAGGTTGGGTATGAAATCTTGGAATGAATTGTCGCGATTGAAAGGGTCGTTGTAGCCACCATCATTGCCATAGGTGCTATCGCTGCCCGGTATAAGAGTTGCCACAGAGCGCGACGAAACGATGCGCTCTAGAATTAGTCTGTCCGGCGCCACTGACACCACCATAGGTGCTGCTGCCGAAGCTAAGGTTGGCACCATAGTTGCAGCGAATTTCGACTGCGCTGCTCCACAAGCACCGCAACCTTTTACCTTTTGCTTAATCACTGCCCCGCAATTTGGGCAGATGGCAATTTCCACCGGGTACTCCCGTCTTTTAAAGACGTTGGCCTTGTCGCCAAGAACTAACTTACGCTTCTATTTAATATTTACCTCGGATGGGCTAGCAATACTCGCTTGTAATCTTGCCAGCTGCCGATAATTGTCTTATTTAGTAAGGTGAACTTTGAGGAATTTAGAAATAAACGGCTAAGTAACTCACTTTTAGACGCATAGTACAGTTGAAACGATCCCTTGTCAAGCGCTTTTGGGGCGCGCCTTTGCTTCGTTTGAGGTATATACTAAATAAGTTAGCACTTCCAATAAAGGGGTGCTGCAAGATAGTTCTAGTAATTTGCTTATTTAGGCATTTCACTTCGAATTTTTACGGTGCTGGCGGGTACATATCTAAGTAGGTGCCTCAGGTGACATTAGGAAGGGATTGTTAGATGGCTCGCGAAGACAAGGCAAGCGCAACCAGTTCTACTCAGGACGCGCCTTCGGGGAAGTCTGGCGACGATTCGTCTCTTGCTGCCAGACGTGCTCGGCTGCGGGGAACTTTGGCTAAACAGACAGTGCCCCCCGATGCCTACAACCCAGATCCTTACCAACTTGTTGCCGATCCGCCTCAGTCTGCAGCAGTGACTCAGGTCAGTGTACCCCCAGCGGTGGCACAGCCGACGTTATTTGATGAGGCCGAAGAACTTTCACTTGAGGTATCCCCGGTGGCTTCCCCTAAAAATGCGCGTTCCGTCACCGCTAGTCTCGCGTCTGAGATTGCTTCTGACGCTGCGTCTGATAATGGGGCGAGCGCTATGAGTGTTGTTTCTGAGCTAGAGGTCGACCTCGGCCAAGTTTCGTTTGACGACAATGAACCGAGCCAAAACGAACCTAGCCAAGACGTGCAACCAAGTTTTGAGGCTTCATCCGAGAATCCGCTAATTGGTATTAAAGTGGTAGAAATTCCAGAAATTAAGGTTCCTGAGGCGTCAGATTTATCGATGCTCATTAGTCCAAGTCAGATTGCCAACCTCAATGCTCAAGTTAGTCAGGTTGTCGACAGCGCTCATCAAGAGCAGGTAATTGAACTGCTTAATACTCTTGATCAGCAGCTAGGAATTTGCTCTGTCAATATGGCGCAAATTTCTAAAGCCGCTAATGAGCAGCTTGAGATAGTAAGAAATTTGGCTGAGACCATTCAGCATCAAGCGTTCAACGAAATAGGACTGAGTCTCAATAGCTTAAGTGAGTCAATGTCCGCAGCTCTTGAGCCGATGCAGGCCGTGGGCGAATTAGTACCTGCTATTGATAATTTGATAGTTACTCTTGAGTCGAGGCAGGCGGCCGGCGAAATAGGGCCAGCTCTAGAAAAATTGATCGGTACTCTTGAGTCGAGAAATGCGGCAGATGAAATAGGGTCTTCTCTAGAAAAATTGATCGTTACTCTTGAATCGAGAAATGCTGAACCGCCAAAGGTTGAGGCAAAACTTACTCCAGAAGAATTAGTTCATAGTTTGGCAGATCAGCTCTCTACTAATAAGATTGATGCTTGGACTTTCAAGTGCGCATACATGGCTGTGTTCCCGTCTGAGCATCCAGCCGATCTCTTGCGCAAACTGGTTGACTTGTTGGGTGCCCAGCGCATATCGGGAGATTTCTTCCGTGCCGCTTATGACGCAGTGCAGGCTCCTGACCCGCCCAAACCTGTATACACACTTACTTCGGCTGGTTCTGGCAACGAGATTGTGCGCGAAGTCGAAGTAGTGAGAGTTGTCCAAGATGAAAGCGTCATGGCTCTCCTCGAAGAACTGCGTGTGCAAAATGAAGAAATGCGCTCACGTATGGATGCTAAAGACTCTGATTTTGCCGAACTTCTAGCTGCCAAAGATCAAGAAGTCCAAGATACCCAAGAAATGTTGAACTCACGTTGGGAAGAATTTTCAGGTCAGTATGAGAAGTTGTCTGAACTGGTGCAGCAGCGCAATGATTTGATTCAGGCTAAAGAAGTAGAGCTTGGGCATAAAGATTCTGAGATTACGCAGTTGAAGACTCAGCTTGACGAAATGCGTGATCAAACACGCGATATGGTTGCTGACTTGCAGCGTCAATTGACCAGCACCAAAGCAGCAGCCGATGAAGCCATGGCTAAGCCAGCTGCTCCCAAGCAGTCGACCAGCTTCTTTGAACAACCGCAGCCAGCCGCGCCGGCCGCCCCGCTCTTTAACGAAGCTCCTAAGCTATTTGCTGAGCCACAAATGCAACAGCCGGTAGTTCAACAAGCTCAGCCTCTGCCTCAAGCTCAAATTCCTAGTCCAGTGGCCTCCGGAAGTCATCCCGTGGTTGATGATCCAATGCAAACCCAATCTCCTGCCCCGGTAGACTTAGTTAATGCAGCCCAGCAAGGCACGGCCAGCGGCACGGGCGCTACTACCCTCAATCAAGCAATGCCAAATCAAGCTATTCCACGGCCTCAGGTTGCCGCTCCCACTACACCGTTTTCTGGTGCCACTGGAAGCTACGGTAGCGGAGTGCGCGCTCAAGTTTTTGAAGTAATTGTCCGTCAGGCTTTGGCCGGAGCACCTTGGCGTGAAATCTGTGCTGGCCCAATGCAAGTCAACAATATCTCGGCCGACGAAGTCGAAGCTGAAGTGAAGCGCCGTCAAGCTTTGCTGAAGAAGTAACGGCGACACTAACAAATTTGTTTACTTAGTCGGTGCAGCTTTTACCGGTGCTGCTGGCGGAGCTGCTTTTGGCGGTGCTGGTTGTGGACCATTGAGGCAGCGTTCAGTTTGGCGCCATTCCTTAACTATAGAATCAAGATTGCTCATGTATCTGAGCACGATAATAGATGGAAGGTGCTCCATAGTCTGGCAGAAAATGAAGAACATAAGGCCCACAATTAGAGTTGTGCACAAGGCTGTTAAATTGCGAGTGATGCGCATTTGTTCTTCCATGCGCTTGCTCAACTGATTGATTAGGGTTTCCAATTCTTTCAGTTCGCTCATTGGGGGCCTCAATCGGTGGTGGCAACAATCATATCCTCTTGAAAAGAAGAGCTTATTTGCTTCCCAGGGCCTGATCAGCTGACCGTAGGGCACAGATAAGATCGTCTTCGTCGCCTTCTGCAATCGTGCGAAAATCGAGAAACAGTTGATTATCCGTCACTGTGCCAATCACGGCTGGCTCACCTTGCCGCAGCAAGCGAGAAAGGCTGGCAGCGGAACTACCAGGCTTGTTAATTTTGATAGCGAGCCCGGCTGATGGCAACAACTCACCCGGCAAACTACCTCCACCCATTGTGCTCTCTAAATCAATAGGCGATGCCTCTAAGCACTTCAAATCAAGTAATTTGTCAGCGGCAATTTCTGCCCGTTGGCGCAGAGCATCTCGTTTTAGTGCCGCCAGTTTGAAGACGGGCAAATTTTTATAGCCATCTACATATATGTATTGACTGAGCACTGATTCAAGTAAGGCAATTACCATTTTGTCCGCTCGCAGGGCTCTGTATATGGGTGATTTGCGCAGTTTGGCCACTATCTCTCTTTTGCCCGCAATTATTCCAGCTTGCGGCCCACCTAATAGTTTGTCACCGGAGAACAAAACCAAGTCGGCGCCATTTTCAAGAGTTGCTTGTACTGTCGGTTCGGCCACAAGATCAAATTGTTGCAGATCAATCAAACAACCACCGCCCAAATCGTATACAACCGGAACACCATGCTTTGAGCCAATTTCGGCCAGCTCTTTGATGCTGGTTTCTTCAGTGAACCCGAGCACTTGATAGTTTGAGCGGTGGCACTTCATGATCATGCCGGTATTTTCTGATACTGCTTTTTCGTAGTCTGCTGCTCTGGTTCTATTGGTGGTGCCAACCTCTTTTAGGCGGCCGCCTGATGATGTAATTACATCAGGCAAGCGGAAGCTGCCACCAATCTCAATCAGTTCGCCGCGGGATACTATCGTTTCTTTTTGATCTGATAAAGCTTTGACGGCAAGCATCACTGCCGATGCACAATTGTTTACTACAATCGCTGACTGTGAGCCAATTAAGAGACCAAGTAAGCGTGAGATTTGTTCGGTTCTTTCGCCGCGACCGCCATTTTCAAGATCAAATTCTAAATTAGAATAGGAGCACAGAGCATCGGCTAGTTGAGCTACAACTGTCTGGGGTAGCGGGGCTCGGCCAAGATTGGTGCTCAGTATCACACCCGTGCCGTTCAATATTTTTTTAATACCAGCTTTGGTGAGCTTCTCTAAATCGGCTGCTATAGAGCCTGCCAGCATTTCTAAATTCGGTTCTTCGCTAATTTTTCCGCTAATGAGATCTTGTCTGGTTTGGTCTACGTGCAGCCGAGCGTGTCTGCTTGCTAGCTCGCGACGAATCTGCAACTTTTCAATCGCCTGTTGCAAAACAGGTTCTCGTAGCAGTTTGTCTATTTGTGGCAAGCGAAAGTCTTTTTTTGTCACTTGAAGGTCGGTTCCAATGAAAATTTCTAATTCTCCTTAAATCATACCCGCGCCACCTTGCCAGAACGGCGGGAAGCAACCACAATTAGAATATGTAGTATAAGCGGGTATAAAGTACTCGAATTTCCATTTTAAGGCGGACCAAGCCGTGGGCAAGACTCTCAGAACCAAGACTCTCTATCAAGACAAAGAATGGCTGCAGCAGAAATATGTCAAGGAGAAGCTCAGCACGGTCGAGATTGCCAAGATATATCGGGAGACCGAAAATAAATGGTGCGATCCCAATACTATCTCCCGTTGGTTGAAAAAACATAATATTTCTATGCGTTCGTTGGCTGAAGCTCAACAGAATAGGCACTCTGTGGCGATTCCGGTGGTAAAGAAACGCACTTAATCGACAGCTTTAAAAAGAATTCTGAGTAAAAATTCCTCTTTGCTACGTTACGGACAGGCGCTAAATGCGCATCCGCCCATCATAACTAGGGCCGTAGTGAGATAAAGTAATACATCCCGCCCTCCTGCCAGGTAAAACAAGCAGTAGGCGAAGAAGGAGAATGCGGGTAGCAAGAAGCGTTTATCCCCATCTCTGTACGCGTGAGCGGCCAGGCAGACGGATAGGGCAACTGGGCAACCAAATAAGACGACGTCGAATAGCATGAGTACGCTTTTGAATAGGGGATCCAAGTCTCTATTATTCATGTCTCGCATGATCTGTCCATGGTAAATACCGCAAAGCAGCAATAGAACTAAGTTTTAGTCAAGGACAGAGAACAATGGGAATGTCAGGTAATGGTTCACGCGGCCCCAGTAGAGCTGGAGGCGGCGGTCGCTCAGGTGGCGGCAAGTCTGGTGGATACGCAGGCAAATCTGGTGGAGCTAGACCAGGTGGCGCTAGACCGGGCGGAGCTAGACCGGGCGGAAGCGGTGGCAGACCCGGTGGTTCTAGTGGCGGCAGACCAGGCGGAGCGAGACCAGGTGGTTCAGGCGGCGGGTATAACCGAGCCGGCGGATCATCTTCGAGCTCAGCAGGCAGACCAGGCGGATTTGGCGCCCGTAAACCAGGTGGATTTAGTCGCGGACCGAGACCGGAAGGAAGTTCTGAAGGTAGATCTGAAGGCGGTTTCAACCGTGGACCGAGACCAGAAGGTGGACGTCCATCAGGTGGCGGATTTAATCGTGGACCAAGACCAGAAGGAGCAGGCAGGCCAGAAGGCGGCGGCTTCAATCGCGGACCGAGACCAGAAGGTGGGCGTCCATCAGGTGGTGGATTTAA
>JBAYTY010000085.1:0-11032 GCA_041675385.1 Candidatus Obscuribacterales bacterium | reverse complement strand
TTTTGCTCGGCGCTTCCTTCAGACCCAGCCTCGCGACTACGCCCTTGCGCTCTGCTACAGTTCACCGCTATCCGGTTCTGTGAGGACCTTCACCTCCAGTTATCAAACATGCGTGGCACACATGAAAGTGGAAAGCCCGTAACGGGCTTTCCACTTTTCGGCGGCAACCAACCAAACCATTCACTTACACTCAAAGGATTCTTATGAACTTCATTGTTCGAGTCGTTCTCATGGCCCTCCTCTTCACCTTCGTTTTCCCCACGGTCGCCCCTGGCGTTCAAATTCATGGCGCCTTCTGGCCCGAAGGCATTGTCTGTGGGCTGCTCTTCGCCGGTGTCGGCATCGTCGTCGGCCTACTGGCGGTATTGTTCAGCTTCTTCACCTTGGGCATTGGCGCCGTACTGCTGTTCATCTTGCAGATGTTCATCCCGGCGCTCACGCTGCAACTCATGGCCAGCTGGTTTCCTAACCATCTCACCGTGGTCAACTGGGAAGCTGCTGTGGTCGCAGGTCTCTGCATCTGGGTCGTCAACTTCGTGCTCAGTCGGCTTGGCAGTAGCAAGTAAATCGAACCTGCTCTAGGTTTTCCGACTGCACAGTAAGGGAAGCTAGGCAAGTGCAAACATCAAAGATGAGGTCAGTTCTGCATGAACTGGCCTCATCTCATCTGTCTCACCTCAAAAGAAAACACCATAGTCGAGAAACCGGCTCTGAGTGCAGTGAAAAGCCAAAGGTCATCTATTTTTCCATGTTAATAACCGACCGGTCTACTGCCAACCAGGGAGAATAGCCACTGTCCTTCTATAGTAGAACACGGGGGCGGATCAAATCCGCTTAAGAATGGCCAAAAGAAAGCTTAGTGGTCAGTCTAATTTGCTATGATTGCCTCATGAAAACTGCAACCTTAAGACCTGCACCGGGCATGTGTGCTCCCTCAAGACCTACAGGAGCAGTGTTAACAGCTGGTTTCGTTTTGTCTTTACCGATTTTAGCGGCAGCCCTTTGCCTGCAAACAGCTTCAGCCCAATCAAGTAATCACCCAAGTCACAAAAGCAGTCGCCCTTTCGAATGGCCAACCAACCATAACGCCCAGGCTAAACAAACAAAGACAAAGCCACAAGCAATCTTGAACGCTCACGCTATAGCTAAAACCGAGCCCAGCGTTAAGGTCACCAAAACACCAACAATTGAACGCATTGTAATCTCAACCGATAGATTGTTTGACCCAGACCAAACCTCTATAATGCCCGGCGGTGAAATCGCGCTAAACAAAATGCGCGAACACTTGAGCCATTGGCGCGAGCATCCGGTTGTGATCGAATGTCACACTGATAGCTTTGGCTTCGACACCTATATTCGCAAGCTCAGTCAAGAGAGAGCTGAACGACTACGCGTCTGGTTTTTAGAACGTGGTCTACTGCAAGATGTTCAAGTGACGGCCGTGGGCGTAGGCAAAGGCCATCCCGTCGCTTCCAACCAAATGCCTGACGGCAAAGACAATCTCATTGGCATGGCAGCCAATCGACGAATAGAAATAATCGTCGACAAAACCAAAGCCATCGAAGTGGCAGACATCGGCCCCATTCACGAATCAATTGAAGAGCCAGGAAACGCCGATCCTATGGCTCCTGTAGCCGAAAAGCAAGACTGGGCACCAGCCGATCAGAAAGACAGTGGCGACCTTATACGTGATCCAGAGATTACAAATTCTGGCAGCATCCACGAGCCCAATGCCATTCTCGACAGCCTACCCACCCAAGAAGTAGCGCAAAAACCTAGAGGCTCGCAAGACTCAACTTCGCAAGCTCCAGCAGCCAAAGTTGACACTGAGGCACTAAAGCGTGAGCACGAATGGGATCACAAAGAGTTTGGCGTCTGGCGCGAAGACAGAGACAGATAGACAAAATATCTTAGCGGAGTTGGCTGGCGACAGCGGCTGCTTTAGTACCGCTGATGCGAATGATGTTCCAACATTATTTGAACTTCGACCGGCCCATCATCATCAGATCCAGAGATCCGTCCGATTGATCTGGCACCAGCACTTTTTTGCTGTCATTGACTGCTTTCATTCCAGCTGGCACAGTAAACTCGGAGGCGTTCACTTTTATTCTCTTACATGAAGATGTTGTCAGCTGCTTTTCTTGGGTTGATACCATAGTTGTATATGTCAGCTCAAGAGGCACGCTGTTTGTCACCGGAGTCGTATAAAATTTGGAGATCACTTGGCCCACATGCGGATCAGCTTTAAAGTAGTTGGTGACGATATATTCGAGTTTCAGCGGTGATCGATTGCCGATTATTGCGCTTTTATGTCTACTTATCTGACGTTGACTGAAACCAGGCTGTTCTATCATCATCCGGCAGGGAAGGTCCAGGTGTTTAACCGGCCCTCTCAAAGCGACAATAATTTCAGCAAATGATCCGCCTTGAAACAAGCCCATTGCTGTGAGATAGGGATTGTGAAACTTCTCTGGTGTGGTTTTAAATACGTTTCCGGTTTTTGTGCAAAATAAGCTAACTTCTTTCCAGGGTGCGGCGGCGACAACGCAAAGTCCGTTTTTCGGACAAAAGATGCGCACAGCCGACTTGCTTACATACAGGTCCAGATTACCGTCTTCTCTCGTCCACTGCGATAATTTCCAGCACTCCAGCTCGCTTTCTGCTGCTTGCACTGGGACAAAGGATGCAAGAAAAGCAAAAGCACAAACGATGGCTAAAGAGACGGCTCGCAAGTGTGACATCAAAAGAATCTGATCACCTAAACTTAGGAATAATTGATTATCTCATAGCATCGCTGAGAGCACTGATTCTCTCAGCGAATTTGGCTACGATGTCGTCTGCCTGACTAGCATCTATCGAGGCAAAATTAACTAAAAACTCTAAGTCGACCGAATTAGACGCATAAAAATTATTAGATGCATAGTAATTGCTGGTTGTCGCCATGTATAAACCGGCTTCTGTGGCACAGGCAAGCAAGTCTTCGGCAGCTACTGGTAGGACAAAGCGCACGGCAAAATGCAGTCCGGCGCTGTCAGGCAAGAAAAATATTTTCTTCTGGAAGACTCGTTTCAAAGCTACAACCAGCGCCTGTTTTCGCTTATTGTATAAAATGCGCGTTTTGTGAATATGCCTTTCAAGATGGCCCTCCGCCAAGAAATCAGTAAGAGCCTGATGCTCTAGAAGTGAAAAGTTGCGCTGCAAATATAGTTTTGCTCTGTTGAAAGCATCAACTAATTCGGGTGGAATGACTAAGCAACCAGTTGTAACCAGCGGAAATAGCGTCTTCCAGAAACTATAGATATAAAAAACTCGAACAGTTGAGGTTAGAGTTTGCAGGGCAGGTGGTGGCACGCTGCCATAGAAATAATCACTATCAAAACCATCTTCAACAATGAAATCGCAATTGCTTTCGGCCCAGGACAATAACTCAAGTCTTCGTGCAAGCGGCATTACAGCACCGGTAGGATCGTGATGTGACGGAGTTACATAAAGGAGCTTACAGCGCTCTTCAAGTTGATTTAACGCTGCAACCATCATGCCATGCTCATCTACAGGCACCGTATGAACGCGAGCACCATACGCTTCAAATAGTTCCCGTGCACCGGTATAGCCTGGATTTTCGCAGACAACTAAATCTCCTGGATTGATAGTCATGCGCGCTACAAGATCTAGATGACTTTGAGAATCAGAAAAAACAATGACGTTGTTCGGTGTAGAGCTTAGGCCTTTAGCATGATTGAGAAATCGACTAATTTGCTGACGCAGGGGACGATAACCGAAAATCTCTTCCTCTGCACAATCGAAATTATGACCGTCAGCGGCAGCGCATCGTCGGCTGAGCAATTGGCGCCAGATGGCAACAGGAAGGATATCGGCTGGCGCTGCACCATGGTTAAGTTCAACGCTATCGGCACATCCTGGCGAACAGCCCGATAAATCTAAAAGTCGATTGGCAAAGGCCGACAGAGCAGGAAGAACAGGGCTCTCGTTCACCATTTGCCCATCTGCCAAGTCAACTTTCACAGGCGGATTCAGGCTAACAAAAGTGCCTCGCGCCGTCTTCATCTGAATAAAGCCCTGACTACTAAGATCGTCATAGCTACGCACAATCGTGTCGCGAGAGAGACCTAGTGATTGGGCCAGTTCGCGCGATGATGGCAACATCTGTCCTGGCGCAAGACGACCCGACTGGATGGCATCCTTGAGCGCCATAGTCAATTGCTTGTGCATTGACATAGTTGAACCTGGCTCAAGCATCAATGGTAAATCCAACTTCAATTACTCCAATTAGTATCGGGTATCGGTGCTTTCTTTTGACCGCTGGATTATATCAACAGTATAGAGCGCTGCTCATTTAATCTTAGTGCTAGCAGATGTTCAGACCAGCTGCCGAAAAATCGCACCCTCCAGTCAAAGCAATACGAGATAGAAATAGCTTTTGGCACCACTAATAAATCCAATTGTCAAGCAGACGGCTTGCTCTGGCCTGGCTGTAGCAGTAGCGTTAATTGAAACACTCTTCTATACATTCGCTGGAACAAAACCACCAATACATTTGCTCTTCACTGTTATTTTGCTTCAGCACTTGTGCTGAGAACTTTAACGGGTATCAATAGGCAAAAGCAGAGGTGTTTGAGCACACCAAACCAGCATGGCTAGCGCCGCTATTAGAACAAGGTACCCTTTCGCAAGCTAGGATCCAAGCCATCGAAAAGCCACCGTCAGCCGTCTTGAACACAATAACCGACTCGCCAGTTAATGCCTACAACCTTTGGTCGCCACTCAGCAGGCGCTCTACTTCAGCATTCACGCCCTTAACAAAGGAAGAAAACACAATGCACTTTAAATCACAGGCAGAACTAACTGCTTATCTAGCTAATCATCCAGACCTACAGACGCTAACAATCAGTGTCGGCATGACTTCGTTGCCTCCCTTGCCCGATACACTGGTTCGTCTCCGAATCGACAAGAGCCCACTCCTGACGAGCATAAATGCACTTCCCCAGTCGCTCGCCGAGCTGGAGATTGTGAGTTGTCCCAACTTAGTACTAGTGTCAGCTCTGCCCCCCAGTCTACAGTTCTTCCGAGCCACCTATGTCGGCATGGTAAATTTGCCAGCCATACCAAACTCATTGAATCGCTTCGAGATATACGGGCTAGCTCAACTGCAAGAACTGCCCACTCTTGGCGACAACCTCACTAGTGTGCAGATCGGCGACTGCAAGAAATTGCAGAACCTGCCGCAATTGCCAGACTCGATCGAGCGGCTGAAGCTTGAACGACTGCCAAAATTGAGCAAGGTTTCGACCCTGCCAACTTCGCTCACCGAACTGACGGTTTACCGCTGCCACCGGCTCAGCGAGCTTCCCCAATTGCCGCTTGCTTTGATTGCCCTCACTGTTGAGAACTGCAATGCAATGAGCATCCTTTCACTGCCACAGAACCTCTCAGCCTTGCGTGTAAAGCACTGCCCGGCACTGATATCGCTGGTATCACTGGCCACAGCTGAGAACATGCCTGCGGCGCTGACTTCACTTTGGCTTACTGACTGCCCATCATTGACGTCAATGCCAACGATCGCAAGCGCGCTTCAGTCGCTGCAAATTAGCAGCTGCCCTGGAATAGACTCTAGACGCTTCACTTTTCACCCATCAACCTCTCTACACCCTTTGGAGTCATCATGAACCTCACCAAAAACGAGTTCTTCTTCCGCCTCATGGCCATCACCACCCTCGGTGTCGTCGCCTCAATCTTCAACGCTATCTCTCTGTCGTGGTGGACCGGCGGCCTCTGCGGTCTGCTCTTTTCACTGCTCTTTACCCTCTTCAGCCAAAGGGTTCTTGCTCAGCATGTTTTTGGCAAGATCGGCCAAGGGCCTCTCGCCTGGTACGGGGTGCATTCGGCCCTAGGCCTAATTGGCTACATCGCACTACTCTATCTCTTCGCTTTCACTTTCAGCATCAGCGTTAGCTCTGGCTGGGTTTTCTATGCTGTCACTGCGGCCGGTTACATCACAGTCTGCGAACGCAGCCTGAAAGAGTTCTTCTGGTTGCTCCCGTTTGTGCTCGGCAATCGTCGCTAGAGCAAAAGCAATGACTACCAACAACCAAGCCAGTAAGAATTCGCCACTGGGACAATTCTTTGGCAATCGAAAACTGTATACCGCACTTATGCGTGAATCTTTCTACCAAGGAGATCCACGCAATCCGAGTAGCCGTGAACCCAACTGGGAACAAGTCGTAGCCGGTCCCCCGCTTGCTGATAGCGACGAAGTACTGGCGCTCTTAGTCAGCGAAGGATATGTGGGCCTATACGCTCGTTTGCCCGGTACAACAATTGAAATACCGGCGGACCACGACGCTCGCAGAGGACCGATGCTGGTGCCTTCGCCCTACGCCTATCCTCGTTAATCGTCTGACCTTCTTACCGAAGCGCTAAAACCCTTACCGCTTCAATCAATCAATCTCCTTACAAGGAAAAATCATGAAAGCCAAAATCGACCTCGCCATTTCTTTCCTGTCGAGCATGATCAATCAGGCCTGCGGCACCCTCGAATCAGAATTGGCCAGCCACCTCAAGAGTGTCGGCGAATGTGCAAATCCGCTGGTACGCGCCGAGCGCCTGCTGGATGGGCTGCGCCAGTATGCCGGTCCTGTTGCCCAAGCCACAGTGCGCAATCGCCTCGCGGCGCTGGCTGAGCTCAAGAAAATGTTGCAACAGGTCGAAACCAACCCGAACAAGGAACTCTCCTACGAGTTCAATATCGGCCGCCACGGCGACGACTATGCTGAAGACTGCGATGTCTCGGTGCCTATGGTCTCGGAGCCCATCGTCGAGTCGAAGCTAAGCGGTTGTACTCGGGAGCTGGTCTGCACCTTGCGCTTGGTGGAAGCTCAAATCGAATGGCTGGCGCGGGAGAACCGCTACAAGGCTCACTTCATTATCAAGGCTGGCTGAAACTTAAACTCTCAAAAAGAGACCAGCATGAATCAACCCCAAAACACATCTAAATTTGCGGAACAACCGCACAACACCAGGAGAATCAAATGAACAAACCAGGTATCTAGGTCGCCGGCAGCAGAAATTTACTGGCTGTCCCTGGAGCCACACGTCAATGATGCAGCCGCTTCTGCCGTCAACCGGATGTTCGACACCATCGAGAAAATTCTCGGCGCTCGGCAAAGCACCTAATTAGATTTTACCCCTCAACTTCCCTTCAACCTTTGGTTGCCGCTCGTTGTAAGACGGTGACCAGGAGTCAATCATGTCAGTTTTCTTCATATCATTCTTTCTTTCCCTGGTTATTCTGGGAGTCCTCACCTTCATCGGCCTGACAGCAGGCATTGGTATTTTCAGCGGCAGCAAGCGTGGTAGTGGTGCGCAGTTCATCTGCTCGATCGTAGCCACCGCCTGGGCAATCTTCTGCATCTATTATGCCGGCATAGCCGCCCTGGCAGGAGTAATCGCCGCTGGCATTGCTATTGCTGTATTGATCATTCTGAAAAAGCGCATCTAACTCAAAAATCGAACCAGAAGCCACCACCATTCCACCAATTCCATTTTCACAGAAAGAAATACCAATGAAAATCCTCAAACTGTTTAGACCGTTTGCCCATGTTTTCGGGGCAATGGTCTCCCTCGTCTTCCTCTCCAATTTTCTTTCGCTGGGAGCCTTTGGCGCTACTTCTTTGCCCGGCATTCTACCGATGGCTCTCCTGCTCTCAAGCTTAACCTGGCTCATCTACCTATTCTTAGGCACGACCATCTCCGCTTGCATCTCATTTCGCGAATCGGGCATCTTGCTCATAACGTTCGTAGGTGTTATCGCTGGCACCATGGCTATCAGCATTACTGGTCTGCTCCTGCCTGACAGCATCTTGCTCACTAGTTTCTGGGCTGCCGTTCCCTATGCCGTTGTCGGCACCCTACTGACCTGGTTCTTTGCCTATTCGACCGGGAGCTTGAAGAAGGGTTTGACCTTCTTTCCTAAACGCTAACTCGCAGGTTTCAAGGCCGCAGCACAAACACCAAATTTGCGGAACAACCGCACAACACTAGGAGAATCAAATGAACAAACAAGACACCACCAACACTGCCACCCCCTTGCCCACCATCGCCGCCACAAGCGCTAGTGACACCACGGGGCCAGCAATCGACACTGTGCAGACCGTTGCCAGCATTGCGGTGGGCAGCAAACTGAAAGTCAGCGCAGTAAAGCTCAAACCCTTCCTCGATCATCACAAACTTGCCACGAGCAAAGATGTGCTCACTGTCGAAGTACTGCGCATGGGTATGGGTAGCACCGATATCAACCCGAGCAAGACCGTATTCATTGTCGTCGAAATCGTTTTCATCGACAATCAAGATCCGGCCATCGACGGCAAAGTTATGAACGTCGGCTTTTCCGACTTGGTGACTATCAAACCAGCTATCTAAATCACCAAAAGGTCGTTTGAGGTCTAGCTCCTCAAACTTCAAAAACCTAAGAGACTAGCGGCCCAGGCCACTAGTCTCCTGAATTGCGTTGGAAACAGCGCCAAAATACAAGCGGAGACTAACCATGTCAACATCCCTCACCGTAGTATTCGTGATTCTCGCCATCCTGGCACTTCTGGGCCTAATGGCTGCCATTCGGGTGCGCTCTATGCTGCGCAAAGCCAAGGCGTACTTGGTCTATACAAGTCTCAGCGTGGCTGTCAAAGCCATGAAAGAGCGCGCTGCCAAGCCTGAGCATGTCGATGACCAAGAGCTGGCTGCTGTGCTGAAGCGCGCAGAAACGGCCAAGGCCAGCGCCAAAGCGGCATTGAACAAGGCCGAATACAACGAGGCCGTCAAGATCATGCTGCCGTCCATCGAAGAGTGGGCCGAGTACAAGCGTGCGCTCAACGACGACAAGAAAAACGACAGCAAGAAGTAATTCCAAGGAAAAATCATGCAAACAAAACTCGAAAAGGCCATTTCTTCGCTCAAGAGCGATATAGACGTGGCATATTCCACTTTCCAACAAATCGTGGAAATTGGTATCAGAAACATTGCTAAAACTGCAGACCCAGTTGAGCGAACAAAAAAGTTGATGAGAATGCTGCATTCTCTTGCCAGCTTGCCATTACAAGGCATTCAGGCCAACTGGGTACCGACCAAAAATGAGCATCACCCACAGTATCGCTCACTGTCACAAACCAGCCGTGAGCCCCAAGTTGACTTGATCAACAAACTTGCCGCTCTCGAAGTGCTCGAGCGACTTTTAGAGCAGTGCAAAAACACTCCGGACGCTGAACTCTCTTATGAATTCAACGTCAGTCGCCTTGGCGACGACTATATCGGCGGCCGCGATGTGGCTGAGCCCATTGATGTCTCGCACATTGACGGCTGTACTGGCTGGTTATTACGCGTCTTGAGCTATGTCAACGCGACCATCGAGTGGCCTACTCGTCACAGCGGCTATAAGGCTCGCTTCATCATCACCAACTAATTATGGTCAACAGCTCCCAGAAAATCTTTGGTTTTCTGGGAATTTTTGCACTTTTTGCACTTTAAATCCGGCTCTCTAGGCATGCGACCAGAACAGCGACTCTTCTAAAGTCAGACAATTCGAATTAACTAAGTGCAGCAGCTCTAACGCTTTGACAAACGTTTCATGATCGGCTGGGAATGCTTCTAGCAAGCAGTTATGAAGCAAACTATCAGACTCAATACAGAATCTGATTTTAGCTTTCCATGAGCTTCCAGGTTCGACTATAGCTGGTCTAGCGACTACCTGCATGCTTTTTGATTCTTGTTCTTGTTCTGAATCTTGTTCTTGTTTTGAATCTTGTTCTTGTTTTGAATCTTGTTCTTGTTTTTGTTCCAGCTGGTGCTTACTCAACAAGCGCTCAATCACATCGCGATTTGCGGTCATATAGCCAATCAACTCTTGCGCTTTATCAGCATTGAGATAGTCGAGCATGCGCAAATAGACATAGAACGAAATTTTGCCAGGCTGATACGAACTATTACTAGGGCTATCACTAGACCTAGCTTGCGGGCTCACACTATTTTCGCAACGCAGCTTTTGCTGCATGGTCAATTTCATTCCCTCTCGATAAGTGAGAGTGCCAGACTCGATTCTTCTAGCAATACTAGAAAGTACAAACAGTTTTTGCGCTGGCAAATTAGAATAGAGATAGAGCATATCAGCCAGACCACGACCGGTTGTTACAGCTGCAGTGTGATAGGTCTGCACATCTTCAACAGTGACGAGCTCAGCGTCAATTAGAAGTCGAGTAAGAATGCGACTAGTCTTACTCAAGGCCTGCGAACTGACTCTAAGTTTGGCAGCTTCTTGCAGGGCTTCAGCCAGAACAATTTCTCCTCGTCTCAAACGCTTTTGAATTTCCAGCACTTTATCAATTGTCGCTTGTTCTAGAAACTCAAATGTCACGACAACTTTTCCTAGGGGAAGGCAAGCTAAAGTGGCACGCTCTAAGGCCTTGTCAACCAACTCAGGCGCCAACAAACCTGCTCCCTTAAGCAATTCACCTAGACGAATGCCTTTGCTATCTTCACAGTAGAATCCAAGGGTTACCAAAGCGTCGTTAAAGGACCATTTGCGCCTTTGCACAAGAGCAACTACTGCTTGACACTCATCGACCGTCAGCAACTGATCACTCAGCATCCATTGAGCTTGAACACAGGCCTTGAGAACAGAAGGTGAAATAATTTCTTGAGCTACTAACGCTTGACCAAGAGGGCTGCCAGTAGCTCTAGCAAAGCGCAGTGCCCTTTCAACTTCGACCGTTGAAGTCAACTTCAGCTCTGTGACAACTTCACCCAACATCAGTATTGGCATTTTACGAGCCTATGCGTGTACTAGACCGAATACATATCTTACCCATTCCAGAGCTATGTGTCCCAAACTTGACAGAAAAAATGTAAATATTCACTAGATAGCGTAATAGACGTTAAGTTTTACTGATCTAAAAATACGGGCTTCTAGCCTGTGGTGCGGGAGATCGAGAGCTTCTAGAATAGTCGTGTGCCTAAAACCGCTGCT
>JBAYTY010000084.1:0-12026 GCA_041675385.1 Candidatus Obscuribacterales bacterium | reverse complement strand
TTTCAGCCTCTGCCCACGTCACTATGCCCTACCACTTGGCTCTAGATGCTGCAGAAGAAGAAAGCCGCGGCGATAACAAAATTGGCACCACCAAGCGCGGTATCGGCCCAACCTACGCCGACAAATGTGCAAGATCTGGCATCCGCATGGAAGACTTGCTCGACCGCGAAGTGCTCAAAGAGAAATTGGAGTGGATGGTACCACGCAAGAATCTGCTTCTAGAGCGCATGTACAATCACCCACCATTCAACACTGACGAAATACTCGAAGAGTACGCTTCTTATGGCGAACAAATGCGCAAGTATGTCTGTGATACATCGCAACTGATCTTCGAAGCAGTGAACAACAAAAAGAACATTCTTTTTGAAGGCGCCCAGGGCACCATGCTCGACCTCGATCACGGCAGCTACCCATTCGTCACAAGCTCCAGCCCAACAGCTGGTGGTGCGTGTATCGGTGCTGGTATTGGCCCTACCATTATCGACCGTGTCATCGGCATTTCAAAAGCCTTCATGACCCGCGTCGGCGAAGGCCCCTTCCCCACAGAACAAGACGGCGAAGAAGGCGAAATGCTTCGTCAAACAGGCAAACCGTGGGCCGAAGTCGGCGTCACCACTGGCCGTCCCAGACGTTGTGGCTGGTTCGATACTGTTATTGGTCGCTACGCAGTGCGCGTCAACGGCCTCGACTGCCTAGCCATCACTAAGCTCGATGTTATGGACGAATTTGATGAAATCAAAATCTGCGTAGCCTACAAAGACAAGAAAGACGGCACCATACACAAAGAGTTGCCATCTATTGGTTCACAGTTCAAGCGTATGGAGCCTGTCTACAAGGTTTTCCCTGGCTGGAAAAAGCCCACATACAAAATCACTAGCTTCGAAGAACTTCCGGCTGAAGCAAAACGCTATCTAGACTTCATCGCTGAAGAATTAGACTGCCCTGTGGCTATTGTTTCTGTTGGCCCAACCCGCGACAAGACAGTGGTAATTGAAGATCCAATTCACGGTCCAAAACGCGTTCTCTCTAAAGCCGTAGTGCAATAGGCCAACTAATAGACTCTCTGTTATTTGGCACCGTATGAAGTATCGGGCGTAAGCATATTGCTTACGCCCTCTTCATCTTTAACCGGACCCAGGGGCAAGTTAAGAATTCTACGGATAAAATTGCGAAGATTTAGTGCTAAGTCTCCTTGCTTTACCAAGCAGCGATCTATGCCAGCTTGGGCTGAAGCACTGTCTGGTAACACGCCAAGAACTTTGCGATAGGAATCACGAGCGGTCATGTAGTCATGCAAGCAAAATTCATCAAGATGGGCCAAGCGCTCCAAACCTTCTAACGACTGCGGCTCCCTTCGCAAAATAGAGGTAAGAACACTCCTGGCTTTCTCATAGTATTGATTGGCAATATAGAGATCAACCAACTCTAGTTGCCATTGAAGCTCAGCCGGGCGAGCTTCAACTGCCTTTATGAGTAAGTCAATGGCCCGTTTATTCTCACCGAAGGCTTGAGCAACGCTGGCGAGGGCGTGGTCAACGTCGGGATCGTTGGGGAACCTTTGTCCTAGTGCAGTAGCTTGGGCTTTGGCCTGTTTGACCGACTGCTCTGCCAGCAAGGCTGACACGAGGGCCAGCCGCGCATCGCGAGAGGACGGGTCCATCTGCACAGCCCTGCGTGCAAGCTCCACAGCCAGCTCGGTAGAGAGATTTTCAAGATGCAGCGTTGAAAGAGCAACCAATGGCTCCAAAAGCATGGGTTTGGTCCGTCTGGTTTTTTCATACTGCATGATAGCGAAGGCTGAGAGACCCATTTTTTGATAGAGCCTGGCAGCAGTGAGGGCCACGTCACTATCATCAGGATAGCTACTAAGGAGGTTTTCTATCTTAGAGCGAGCGGCCAGCAATGAGCCCTCAGCAATCAGTCCATCAACAGCCTTTAGTGCGCTTGCCAATGACTGAGAGCGAGAGCGAGACTGAGCTGTCGGCGATTCTGTCTCTCGGGCGTCAGCGACACCGGTTTGGGCAAGCGCTGCCAGCCACGGCTCAAAATAGAAGCCGAGGAGAGAGAATATTACAATTAGCCTTTTCGATTTCAAGAGAATAACCACACCGGGCATGGTACCAGAGTAACAGAATGTTCTAAGAACAAAAATGCTAGGATTAATTCGGTTATCAGCAACTAGCGAAAATGTCAAAAACTAACAACTGGACATCAGTCGGCTCACTCTGGCTATCAACCTTTGCCGCTAGCTTACTAATTAGCGCCTATGTCCTTACCCTTGCCTGGTTCAATATCGGCAGCGTCGTTTCTGACCCTCTTGAACAGGCCGCTAAACAGGCGTGTGAAAATCTTATCAGCACAACTGTATTTGATCCCGCCTTCGGAGAAATTGGCATCCGTGACTTGGGCGCAGAAAGCAGGCCCAAGATTCGCAGCTTCAATACGGTTTTCTCGCTGGTGCGGCAGGGCATCTGGAGTAGTGAACAGTACCACTTACCGGCCATGCAAGAACAAGCGAAATACGATCTCAATCTTCTGAGGAAGTTACAAGAGGAATTGCGAGCAAAGTTTATCGCCCAAGTTAGCAAAGATGGACAGACCTACAAGCAAGTACAAAAAATATTGAATCGTGGTGCCCACCCAGGCAATCACCTCACCTCTATGTCAATAGAACTAGGTGCGATAGATAATCACACTGAAGCATGTTTCGACAGCGAAATCGAGGCCAGACCTGACGAAAGCGCTTCCAAATATGTAAGAGCCGGAAAATTACTGACTATGACACCTGTAGAAGTGCCATTTTCTACTCCAATATTTCTGCACCAGCAAGCAACAAACGCAACAATTACAGCAGCAAAAGATTTTGCACCGAGCAAGGACGCACTCCCTACAGCCATCTTAATAACGGCAGAATACCAGAGCAAATCCAAAGCTAAGAAACGCACTCAAATTTGTGTAATTTGTGGCAATACTGGGCGCTCCATACGCCTAAAAAACGAGCAAGCTAGCTTAACCAAAAACAAGACCAAAGAGTCAACATGCTTGGCCCTGAGCTTTCCCCAAGGACGGCCACAGTTTTTCAATTCACTGGCTGATGTACTTACAAGCAATAAGTTTGATGGCCACGGTGAATGGCAACAGGTGGCGAACGGTTCTGTCCCGGGAGCGGGTAGACTAGCACCACCTGTAGCACCAATGCTAAGCGATATGGACAGCCGAAACGCTCTCGGAGTAACCTTCTATCATTGGCTCAGACAGTTAAGCCAGCCAGTCTCACCTCGCAATTTGACAGCCACGATTGAATCCCCCTGGGCCAAGCCTAAATTTCAGCCTACTGCAAAATCTAGACCTGAATCAAACAGCGATATAGGGACAGAATCTACAGAAGAAAATCTTGTTTTGCAAACTCCTATCAACAGCTGCCTGGCCTCCGATAGCGACGCCCGCGCCACGGCTTTTCTGCACCAGACAGCGCCCCAAGAAGTTGGCCAAAAAGCCATTACTGCTGGTTTCTCCGCGGCCCCACTCAACTATCCAAGCTCAGCCATACCATTGATTGTTGATGACAAAGGCTGCGCTATCACTGCCGGTCGAAATCACTTCGATAGACAACTAACAATAGACTTGCTTACCGAGATTTATGGCACCAATCTTAGTGCGCAAGAAACCATTGCTACAGCCCAAATTTCCGAGATCAATACTATTAAGGCATTGAGACAATCACGCAACCGCATTGTCCTCACCCAAGCCGATCTAGCGTCACTACGAGATCGCATGCGGCAAGAAAGTGACCCAAACAAAGACAAATTTTTAAAATCAGAAATCGATGCCATGGAAACCAGCCTGAGTTACGAGCAAGCAGAGCAAAAACGTATTGCAACAGCGCTCAACTTAGCACACACCGCCAAGCTAAACGGCATCTCGGTAGCGCAGCAATCTTTTGATTTAAGTCGTCGTCTGCTACAAGTCTGCCGCAACGGTATCGATCGCCTAGATAACATACCAGGGGCTTTTCTACTAGGCAAACGCTTTATTTTCAAACCCCAACTAGTCGCTCTGTCTGAAGCCGAAATCGCTGGGGATAGAAGTCACCCTGAATGGCTAACCGGCAATCTCAAGATCTTCGGTAAAGTGCAAGACATGACAGACTTGCCGGCTACCAAAATTATGGCCGAAGGAAGAACAATCTCAGAAAGATTGGCTGAAGAAGCACCAACCTTGCCAGCAATCGCTGAAACAATCATCTATGATTCGAGCCTGGTATTTAGGACCGAAAAGCAGCAGCCAGACAAAGCTGGAGAGAAAACCACTACTCTCAGCCGTCCTCTTGGCAGTCCGCTCAGCCGCCCAGGAAGTCTCCCGATAAGTCTTTACGACTACCCGTTCAGAGGGTTGCCTGTAGGGGAGAAACAACTTATTTACTACGCCCAGAAAGCAATGAATAGCGACGAAAAAATGGTGCTGTGGTCTGCACTAGCCCGCGACTATGTCGCCTATCAAGATCAAGCAGAGCCGCAGAGCAACGGAAGAGTAGGCCAAGCAGTCGCTTCCAACACTCACGGCTGGTTTAGTCGCAGAGAACAGAAACAGGAGCAGGAGCAGGATAACGATCCCAAACTCGCTTGCGAATGGCAGCTACGCGCGCCTATAGTGATAATAGATCAGCAAATGAAAGACGCGCTCAAAGGAGCAACGCTGACCAATCCGAAGACTGGCCAGCGTATACCATTGGTGCCACCAATTGGCCCTACCTTGATGTAAATCTAGGACTCAGGGCGCTTGTTCTTTTTCTTCTTCGAAGTAGAAGCATCGCCATTGCCTTCACTATCATGGTTATCTTCGCCTTCTACGACTTCTTCATCGCCAATATGTTCAGGCTGGGTAATACCAGCATGTTCCTCAACCAAGGCTAGACGCTCAAGCAATTGCTCATACTGTTCCATGGTGACGAAGCCGAATTCTTTGGCTGCTTTTTTCATTGTTTTCGATACCTTAGCAGAAACCTGCTTCTCGATATCCTCAGTGCGCTTGACAGCCTCGTCTTTGAATCCTTTTAGAAAAGATTCAGCAGACTCAGTTTTTACTTTGCCTTTCTCTTCCAGGTCCTCGATTAATTCCTGACCCACTTTGACTAGGTCTTGCATGGCATCTTTCAAAGCATCTTTTACGCGGTCAACGCTCGATGTTGCTCCGACACCGGTCAATACAGCTTTTTTCAGTAGTTTGGTACGGTCGCTCATTTATAACTCCTGAGATGGATGTTGTTCTAGGTTAGCTTGCTGCCTGCTCCATATTCTATTGAAACTGGCCGCAAGCATGATTTTCTTCACAAAGATCTCAAGATAGACCGTTACAAAAGAAGCCACTATTGAGGCGTAAACTTCACCGCTAGAGTAGTCAATGCCAGTAAAATAGGTGACTTAGCAAGCGAATCTAGCAAGTCGAGCAAATCATGCAAATCAAGCGAGAGTTAAGCTTGGCTTGAGCAATTAGCAAAGCTTGAGCAATTAGTAAAGAAGGAGCGACAGGTGGCAGCTGTAAGAAGAGAAAAGAAAAACCGATTCGAACTAGTCGTAAAAATGGCTAGACCAGCCATCTTATTGGCTGTTTTACTAGCAGCCCAGATTGCGCCTCTTAACCCACAGCTGACCTCATTTCAACCGTCTGCTCAAGCTCAAATGCAAGGCCTAGCTGCCAAACCAAAACTCGTAGTCTTGCTAGTCGCCGACCAACTTTCATACAACAGCTTGATGCGCTTCCAAGACAAGCTTTCTGGTGGTGGTATTCGCTATCTCAGTGAGTCTGGCGCAAACTACACCAACTGTCGCTACATTCACGCTACGACCCAAGCAGCTTGTGGCGATGCCACTATTGCAACCGGTGCAAGCCCATGGGCAACGGGAATCGTCGCAGATCAATGGTTTGATCGCCGTAAAAACAAAGCAATCTCGGCTGTGGCAGATGAATCAGCACCTCTAACCGGTGCCAATAGCGGCGGCGCCAGCTCAAAGTTTCTTCAGGGAACTACCATTGGCGATCAAATGAAACTAGCGACCAATGGTCGCAGCAAAGTCTTTTCCTTAGCCGTAAGAGATTCACAAGCTCTTTTACTGGGTGGACGGCTTGCCAACATGGCAATGTGGTTTGATACCCGCACAGGTAATTTCGTCTCATCCGCCCAATACAGCCGCGATTTACCCACATGGGTAAAGGGTTTTAACGATCTTCGTCAAGCGGAAAAATATGTAGCCAAACCCTGGCAACGACTACTTCCAGAGACCGCATATGGAGCGTCAAGCAGAGACGACTACACAAACGAACGGGCTTTGCCGTCTGATGGCAAAGCATTTCCGCATATGATCAGCGGTACCACTGCTGGTGAAGGCGCTTACTCAACATTAGCCATGACGCCAATGGCCAATCAAATGGTTTTAGATCTAGCCAAAGAGGCAATCGACAAAGAAGGCTTGGGTACTCACAGCGATACAGATTTGCTCTCCATTGGCCTATCGGCCGGCGGAGAACTAATCAATAACTTTGGGCCTTATTCACAAGAATCACAAGACCTAGTATTGCGAATGGACCAAGGCATAAGTACTCTGCTTGGACATCTAGAACAAAAAGTCGGCCTAAGCAACTGTCTGATTATCTTCACAGCCAACCGCGGCGCCCAGGCCATACCTGAATTTCTTAAAGAACGCGGATTGGATTCTGGCAGAATTGATCCCAAGACATTTAAAACCTTCCTTGACACTAGTCTAGACAACAGACTGGGTCAAGATGATTGGATCGAAGCCTTTGAACCGCCAAACCTCTATCTAAACTTCAGCGCCATTGACAAAAACAAGTATCGTCAGCCTGACGTTGAAGCACTAGCGGCAAAAGTTGCCCACTCAGTACCCGGTATCGCCGAAGTGATTACTTCAGCTCAACTCTATTCAAATCAGCTGCCGAACGGACCTTACTCTGAAGGTGTGCGCAAGAGCTACTACTGGGGAAGAAGCGGCGAATGCTACGTCATTCCCAAGCCCGGCTACGTCTTCTCTTCAGAGAGCACTGGCACCGCCAGCGGTGCACCCTATTCATACGACAGCCAAGTCCCTCTTCTACTCCACGGATTCGGTATCGAGGGCGGCAAACACGCTGAGACCGTCAGCCCCGCCGATATCGCTCCTACCATTGCAGCGTTGCTTAATATCGAGACACCAAGCTTGTCAGAAGGCAAAGTGCTAGTCACTGGCATTGCCCCACTCCAAGGTCCACCCCGGCCAAGAACCATGGCAACAGAAGCAGCCCCGCAATAATCTAGCTAGAGCAATGCTGCTTGAGAGCGCTAAAGATTGATAAAGAGATAGGGATTGAGCTAAAGAGAATTTGAATCATGGCTGAACAAGAGACACTAGTGCTAGTAGATGGAAGCTCTCTGGCCTTCCGCTCATTCTATGCGCTCATGAGAACGGGTATGAAAGCCAAAGATGGTCGTCCGACTTGGGCCGTGCACGGTTTCTTCTCTTCGCTTTTCGATCAGATTGAAAGACAAAAGCCAGACATGCTTGCCGTTTGCTTTGATCTTTCAGACCCCACCTTCCGCCATATTGAGTACGATCAATACAAGGCCAACCGTGCTGCCATGCCAGATGATCTGGCCGTACAATGGCCAATTATCAAAGAAGGCGTTTCAACCTTTGAAATTCCTCTGTTAGAATTGGCCGGCTACGAAGCAGATGATGTCATCGGAACTGTGGCCAAACAGGCTGCGGCGCAGGGTAGACGCGTAATCATTTTGACCGGCGATCGCGACGCCTTTCAATTGGTAGACGGAGATAATTCTTCTATTGAGATTCATCTCACTACCAAAGACGGGCTAGTGAACTGCGGCCGCCAACAAGTATTTGATCGCATGGGAATCTGGCCAGAGCAAGTCGTCGACTTCAAAGCACTTTGCGGCGATAGCTCGGACAACATTCCTGGTGTCAAAGGTATTGGCGAGAAAGGGGCACAACAGTTGCTTTCTGCCTACCAGACTCTAGACGGCGTATACGAGCATCTTGAGGAAATTAAATCAGCGTCACTAAAGAAAAAGCTAATTGATGGCAAAGAAATTGCTTACATCAGCCAACGACTTGCCACAATACGTCTTGACGTGCCTCTAGATTTTGACTTTGAGCATTGCCGCTTAAGTATGCCAGAGCTGCAGCCATTGAAAGACTATTTTGACAAACTAAACTTCAGACAACTCACCACACGTCTGCCTAAAATCCTAGCGCGCTTCTCACCCGATGGCTCTGTGCCAGTGATGCCTAAATCCATATCATTGTCAGCACCGTCAACAGTGGCAGCACAAACTGCCCTAGCGACACAAACTGGTCTAACAGCACAAACTGGGCTATCAGCACAAACTACTCTAACAGCACCATCCGTTAGCTCAGGGGAGCATGCAGAACATCCAGTAGGACAGCTTAAGCTATCATTCGGCCCAGCTCATGGAAGCAACTCAGTAGCTGCTGTGGCAGTGGTTAGCGAACCACGAGCACCAATAATTGCGCCGGCACCTGAACTTACAATTATTACAACCACAGAACAGCTCGATCAGCTAATTACAGAGCTTTCAAGCCAAAGTCTCATATCTGTAGATCTAGAAACAACCGGCCTCGATAGCTTAGCCACAGAAATAGTTGGCTATGCCATCGCCTGGGATCCAACCATTCGCTGCCATGATGGCCGAGTGCAAGTGGAGCCAGCGAAAGGCGGCAAACCTTCTCTTAAAGCCGTTTACATTCCCGTACGCCACGTAGATGCATTGCAAATCGCTCAGCTTGGTCAGCTAGACCCAGAAACGGTTAGTGCCAAACTCAAGCCCATCCTTGAAGACCAGGCCATCGGTAAAGTCGCTCAGAATGCGAAGTTTGAGATGAATTGCCTATTTTGCGATGGTATTAAATTTGGTCCGCTGGTTTTCGATACCATGCTCGCCAGCTATATTCTCAATCCCGATAGCAAGCATGGGTTAAAGGATCAATCTGATCGCATTCTTAACTATCAAATGATGCGCATCGATGAACTGATTGGCACCGGCCGCAAGCAAATAACCATCAACTACGCCCCGCTCGATAAAGTGGCGGCCTATGCATCCGACGATGCTCGTATCACTCTTGAATTAGCTCGCTTCTACGCTCCCTTGTTAGACAAAGAACAAGAGTTCCTGCTCTACGAAATGGAACAACCGCTAGCCCACGTGCTAGCCTCGATGGAACAAGCGGGAGTGGCTTTAGATCTTGAGTACCTGCAAAACTTTTCCCACGAACTCTCAAGTGAACTCGCTCGACTCGAAACCGAAATCTATGCGTTAGCTGGCCACGGCTTCAACATCAATTCCACCCAGCAGCTGCAAAAAGTTTTGTTTGAAGAAATTGGACTAAAACCAAAGAACAAGACCAAGACTGGCTTTTCAACAGATGCTGCAGTACTCGAGTCGTTGCGTGAAGAGCATGAAATTGTAGGCAAGCTTCTCGAATATCGCCATATTTCTAAATTGCGCTCAACCTATGTTGACGCTTTGCCGAGCCAAATCTCTAAACGAGATGGCCGCCTGCATGGCGATTTTAACCAAACCGTAACCAGCACAGGACGCCTCTCTAGCTCAAATCCTAATCTACAAAATATTCCTATTCGCACAGAAATAGGCAGACGCATTCGTCGGGCTTTCATAGCCGCGCCCGGCTGTTCTCTAATATCAGCAGACTACTCGCAAATTGAGCTGCGTCTCTTGGCTCACATGTGTGAAGATGAAACTCTAATTGATGCTTTTGAGAAAAACCAAGACATACACGCCAGAACAGCGGGCGAAATTTATGAAATACCAATTGAACAGGTTACTTCAGACATCAGGCGTGTCGGCAAAACTATTAACTTCGCCCTTGTCTATCAACAAGGCGCCTACTCAACTGGTCTCGATCTAGGCATCTCAACAAAAGAAGCACAAGGATTCATAGATAAATACTTTGCGCGCTACCCTAAAGTTCAAGGTTTCCTTCAAAGTACTATTGAAGAAGCACGCAACCAATCATACGCTCGCACCATCTGGGGTCGCAGAAGGTACTTCACACACCTGCACGATCGCAATGACAACGTGCGCAAAGCAGACGAGCGTGCCGCTTGCAACGCCCCAATTCAAGGTAGCGCTGCAGACTTGATCAAGTTAGCCATGATCCAATTGGACAAAGAGTTAAAAGCTGCCAATAGCAATGCTCGACTAACAATGCAGGTGCATGACGAATTAGTACTGGAAGTTCCAGACAACGAAATTGATGCAACTAAAGCAATCCTAGAGAGAGCGATGACTCTGGAGCAACCCCTAAAAGTGCCACTCAAAGTAGATTTTGGTATAGGTAAAAACTGGATGGATGCGAAATAACCTTGAATATAATTGAAGACACCGTCGACCTCGACCTCTTTCTCAAGCTTGATATACGTGTCGGCAAAATTATCAAGGCTGAAGTATTTGGCCAGGCTCGCAAGCCAGCTTACAAACTCTGGATTGATTTCGGTGAACTTGGCACGAAACAATCCAGCGCTCAAATAACGGCTCACTACCGCATAGACGCCCTCATTGGTCGCTTAGTAGCATGCGTCATGAACTGCCCAGGCAAACAAGTCGGTGATTTCAATTCTGAAGTTCTAGTGCTAGGCAGCGCAGTCAACGCTGGCGGTGTACTGCTCTTAAAGCCAGATGATGGCTCCGAGCTCGGCAGTAGAGTTTTCTAGAATCAATTGATTCGCTCCAACTGAACTTGCTCAGCTAGACAATGCATAAATCTTCACCGCTAGCGGTGAGACGTAACTGACCATCGAATGGTAGGTAATTGGCTGGTGCTCAATACAAGCTAGAAGTATCGCTCCTTGCGACCAGCGAGGGCGATCAAAATGACACCAAAAAGAGGCGAGGTATAACTGCAAGCACTTTCGACTGACACCTTGGAAATATGTACGAATATAGGCAATAGCCGCCTTGATCGAAGTAGCGATAGACTCAAAAGTTAGAGAACCGGCTAATTGCCAGTCGCAAGATTCAAGATAGACAGCAATCACCGCACTCAAGTCTTCCTTCGTGGTATTGAAATTTACCCATTGATCTAGGCTAAGAAATTCAGAGACGTCATCTAGCCCCTCTGCTAGCTCCGCTCTAGGATGCTCTTGGGCTGGGGTTTCCTTACTGCGCTTGGTGATTATTGGCAGGAGAAAATGTGCCGGAAGTGCCGGTAATGAATCATCGAGGCTCTCCTCGATAACCATTCCTAATCGCTTCTGAATATTTAGGGCCGTACTCTGCGCAATTTCCAATAACCGCGAAAAGCGCACTGCACTGATGGTAATTCCTCTCTCCTTCAACCAAACGAGAGCAAGCCAAGCTCTTAATTTCACCACCCCAGCGAAAAGGGTTCCGGATGTTACCCATGACACTTTTTTGCAATTGCGGCAAGAATAGAATCTATCTCCTGGCTTATGAATAATTTGCGGCTGGCCGCAAGCGCATTCAATTTTATTGTATATGACAAGAGAGTCGTAGAGAAAATCTGCAGCGGCTTGATCGCTTGGCACCTCGTCGTTGAATGCTTGCCAAGCCTCAGCGAACAGCTTGTCATCTAAGGGATTTGTAGACATTTTGTTTCTCCTTTTCTCTTATAAACGTTGGCAAATTGAAATTAGTTCAAAGAAAAGGATTAGAAATGAGTAGACGTGAAAATTGGAATCTGAGTCACAGCGATGTCGTTCTGACTTCTAGGCTCCAAGTCACAACAATGTCGCTCTGACTTCTAGGCTCCAAGTCACAACAATGTCGCTCTGACTCTTAGGATCCAAGTCACAACAATGTCGCTCTGACTCTTAGGATCCAAGTCACAGCGATGTCGCTCTGACTCTTAGGATCCAAGTCACAACAATGTCGCTCTGACTCTTAGGATCCAAGTCACAACAATGTCGCTCTGACTCTTAGGATCCAAGTCACAACAATGTCGCTCTGACTCTTA
>JBAYTY010000083.1:0-12485 GCA_041675385.1 Candidatus Obscuribacterales bacterium | reverse complement strand
GACTGTAGTAGGAAAGCCTGAAGGGACGCGTGCACAGCCGCTGGTTGCAGAGACTGTAGTAGGAAAGCCTGAAGGGACGCGTGCACAGCCGCTGGTTGCAGAGACTGTAGTAGGAAAGCCTGATGTGACGCGTGCACAGCCGCTGGTTGCAGAGACTGTAGTAGGAAAGCCTGAAGGGACGCGTGCACAGCCGCTGGTTGCAGAGACTGTAGTACGAAACCCTGAGGAGACGCGTGGTCGTCATAGTAGAAGAGATGCTGATAGTGCAGCTACTCCTGACGGAACTACTCCTGTGAAAACAGAGCGTGAGTTAAGAGTAGAGCAGAATCGCGCAGTTCTTACTGGGCAAGGAGACCAAGTTCAGGTAGCGCAGGCGACTGCACTTGCTCAACTGCGCGCTCAAAACGACAAGGCTACAGTCCCAGCTACTGCCACTGCCGCTGATATTAAAGGGCAGCCTCAGAATCCTTTGGGCGTAAATCCAGGAAACCAAGATTCTAAGCCGGGAGCCGACAATAAGGGCATCCAGTCTGTGCCTTCGCCTGTTGCCGAAGTTAGATTGCCCGGGTCTGACAACAAAGGGCAGAGTCCGGTGGCTAACCCAGTACTAGAGCCGCGCTCAACGGTGCCTAACCTTGACGGTAAGACAGTGCAGCAAGTAGTCACTGAAAGTAAGCCGTTCCAGCAGCTGCCGCCAGAGCGTCAAGCTGAGATCATCAAAGGTCTAAATGAGGTTCAGCGCCAGACTCAACCAAACCAAGGCGAGAAGCCTCTTGATTCTGGCGCTAAGCCAGTAGATCTTGGGGTTAAGCCCGCAGATCTTGGCGGCAAGCCAGTAGATTTCGGTGCGAAGCCAGTTGATCTTGGCGCTAAGCCGGTTGATTTCGGTGCTAAGCCAGTAGATCTCGGCGCTAAGCCGATAGATACCGGTGCCAAGCCAGTAGATACCGGCATGAGACCTGTCGAAGTAAAGTTGCCAGACGGCAAACCACTAGAAGTTAAGACTGGCGACGCCTTGGTTCCCGGTCGCGGGCTAGATCCATCAGGCAATCCTCTTAGAGGGCCAGACGGAAATCCGATGAAATTTAGTGACATGATCGCTGCTGGCATAAAACCGGGCGATATCTTGAGACCTGGTGAAATAAAGCCAGGCGAAGGCGTTAAAGCCGGAGATGCCCTTAAGGTCGGCGAGGGTCTAAAAGCCGAGGGCCTCAAGCCCGGTGAAGCTCAAAAGGCTACTGATGCCATTGCTGGCAGGGCTATTGACCCAGCGCTCGTAGCTAAGCTCGGTGAGGGTATAAAGCTGGGCGACAAAGTTGTTCTGCCTGGCGCTGAATTACCTGGCGCAAAGCTAGCCACCGATTCTGCTGCCATGACCAAAGATACCAAGGGTGGTGTTAGTGACGGCGCTACGAACACGTCACCTTCAGCTCTTTCGGATATGGCAAAGGCACTCGGTTTGAGTGCTGATGCAACTCGCACCGCTGATAGCAAGGCCGTCAACCAGCAAGATCTCAAAATGGCAGATAGTTCGTTGAAAGTAACTGCTGATGCCCTTAAGCCAACAACCATTGAGGCTGGAAAAGCCGAAGCCAAGGCTGATGTCAAAGGCCTAGATGTTGCGCGCCCAGAAAGCGCTCTCAATCTGGCCGCTAAGATACCAGCACCTGATGCCGCATTGCCTGGGGTTAGAGAGGTTGTTAAGGCTGACGGTGCACTTGGTGCTAAAGGTGAAAATGCGGGCAAATTAGATGCTGCAGGGCGACCTGAAGCTATGGCTCAGAAGATAGACGGCGTTTTATCTGCGCCAATGGCAGCGGCGCAACGATTAGAAGTCGACAAAAATGCTCCTACGGTCAAAGTCGAACAGGTGATTGTGCCTGGCGATAAACTAGACACCACAAACACAACTAAGATTGAGCTAGATCCCGATAAGAAGACAGCTGATACCGCCGGTAGTGCGGCCAAGTTCGATGAACTGATCGAAAAAGCGAAGAAACAAAGAGAAGAAGAGAAGTTTGACGAAGAAGACCAGTTGAACTCACGCAATGCTATGATGATGGCTCTGTTGGCGCAGAAAAAGCAGAAGCAAGAGCAGGAAGAGAAGGAATTTCAGTTGCGCAACGACGATGCGAAGAAGAAAGACGAAGACAAGCGGCGACGCTATGTAGTCAAGGAAAAAGAAACCCTTGAGTCTATTGCCAAGAAACAATTACGCGACGTTCGTTTGGCTGCATTAATTTATGAAATCAACAAACATATGCTGCCGATTCGCATGGAAAAGGGCAAGCAGGTTGTTGATCCACGTCCTGGCACGGCAATTTGGTTGCCTACCGAGGCGGAGATAAAAGAATTTCGCTCGCGTTTGTACGCTGCGTCCAACTCAGACGCTGGTGCTGGAGCGCCAGGGGCTAAGTTCGGCAGTGCGGAAGATGAGTTAGCTGCGAAGTTCGGCTCAGGCTGGGATGGAGCCAAGGCTGGCGCTTCTGCTGTTGATGGCATGATGGGCTCTGCTGTAGCCAAGAGTCAAACGCGACGTGAAAATATCGAAAAAATTCTTGGGCCAATGTCAGACAAGCCTAGTGATAACGCGCGAATTAGATATATTGTCCGTCTGACTGATTCGATCGAATCGGTGGCCCAAAAGCACCCCGCTTTGAAAGATGCAAGTCTCTGGCCCCTTGTCGCTAGCGTAAATCACTTGCCTACTGGTCTTGACCAATTTGGGCGACCAGCAGCTGAGTTGCGCCGCGGAATGGTACTCGATATTCCTCTGCCCTATGAGATTGAGCGCTTTAGGCTTGAAAGTACTGTTGAAGATTTAGATGAAGAGTCAGATGATGAAGATGACTATGATCAAGCGTCAGACGATGAAAGTGTTGAAGACGAAACTTCTAGTAGTGATCTCGGAGTCGTAACTTCAGAATCTGCTCCCGCTGTTTCTAATGATTGGGAATCGACAGTCAAGCTCAAAGCAAGTCATCCACTGATAGCCTCTCCGGCTCTTCCTGCAGCCGCGCAGCAGACTCCGGCTGTGATGCCGCCTGCTGCACCAGCCGTGGTACCAGTAGCGACACCAGTAGTGGCACCGATTCCGGCACCGGTAGCGACACCGATTCCGACACCAGCTCCCGCTCCCGCCCAATCACCGCTGGCCGCGCAAGCCGCAGCTGCAGCAGCTCCGTCACCGTATACCGCGCAATCTCAGCCAGCTGTTCCATTCAATCAAGTCGGACAGGTCGGGCAAGTTTCGACGCCTGTTTCTGCCAAGCCATCATTCCCCTTCGCCTCTCAGCAGACTGCGGCAGCAGCCAATCCCACATTGCCATTGCCGGCTCAAGCCCCGGTGCAATCTCATGGTTCTCTGCCTGTCCCTGCTTCAGGAGCAGCTCCTGCCCCTGCTCAAGTTCCTGCTCAAGTTCCCCCAGCTACCTTCGTCCAAGCTCCAGCTCCGCCTCAACCGCTAACCGCGCAGCCTCTCAATCAGCAACTTCTTGCTCAACAAACAGGGCAACAGCACACTCTGGTGTCACAGCCGGTAGCGCCTCAACCAGCCGCTCAGGCGAACTTACCGGCATCAGTGCCTGCCATATCACCGGTGAGCCCACAGCCTAGTTCTCAAACTGATACAAATCCAGTATTGAGTGCCGTGCCGGTAATTTCCCAAATTCAGGCTGGTGCCGGAGCCCAACCCAGCCAACTACGAACGGCATTAGATCAGCCCCCTATCGATGCTGGTGATAGATTCATTTGGCAGCTGGACCCCAGCGTGCGACTGGTTAAATCCACCATGAAGTGGGACCCGAGTGTGGGCGTTTTCCGCTCACAGCTTGAACTCTTGCTCAATGAAATCTGGTATCCAGTGATCTTCTACGAAGTCTTCCCGCACATGGCAGTTCGTCATGAGTACATTGGCGGTGGTCGAAAGAAATCGGTAAAGATGGACCTTCCGCCTACACCCGCTCAAGAACTAGCAGATAACGATTTAGTGAATAACTGGCAGCGTTATTGCCATAACTTTGTTGCTCAAATGAATGGTCCAAAGACGGGTCCGCCCGTGTAACTCCGATTTGGTTGGCCACTAAATCTGCGGAATTAATATTAAATCGCCTGTTTTTGGGCGTTAGCGGCTGTCATATTTGCCCAAATGTTGCCCAGGTAACAGTTTCTAAGAAGCAGTTAGTTATATATTAGTGGTCCTTAATCTTCGTTTTGCTGCGCTCATATTGAGCAAGTCATTGAGACCGAGAAAAAGGGCTTACTAGGTAACTTAGATGTTTGATGGGCAGATAAAAACTTCTGCTTGAAAACCGGCAAGTCGTTAATTGGCTGCTTTTTAAGTGCATAGAAAGATAAGAGATATAGTGCCTGCCTTTTCTGGAGCTTGATACTTTGGCCGATAGTACTGAAGCAAAAGATGAAAAAAAACCAGAGCAGGTCGCTTCCACGGAAACGGCTGAGAAGAAACTCGACGGTGTGCTTGAACCTGTTGCTGCCAAAGACTCTTCTATCAAGTCTGGTTTAGGTGCTCAAGACAAGACTGAGACTGCCGTTGCTCTAAAGGCGCATGATGCGGCGGTGCTTAAGAGCACAGATGTCAGTGAACTTCCCAAAGTGGAAATTGGCTCTGGTGGTACTTCGGTCGATACTCCTGAGCCAAAGACACCAGGTACCAAACTCGTAGAAGTTGGCAAAGACGGCAAGCGCTTCTTAGTCGAAGTACCGATCGAAGAGCCGGCTGCTAATGTGAGGAAGACCGACACAGCAGCTACTGGTGCCAGTAGTGCTAGAACCGAGACCGTAGTGACCGGTAGAGATGGCGTAAGAACCACGACGACTGTGCCGGTTGAGGACAATAAGCCAGAAGTTACTGTCACCGGCAGAGATGGTGTAAGAACCGCGACGACTGTACCGGTCGAGGACAACAAGCCAGAAGTTACTGTCACCGGCAGAGATGGTGTTAGAACCGCAACGCCTGTCCCTGTTGAAGTAACTGCTATTGGCACTGAAACCAGCGAGTATCCATCAGTTGCCGATCGACAAATTGCGGTGACCTTAAGCAGCGGAACTGTGGTTGACCGTACTGCGCAAGCTGGTGTTGATAGGGTCGAGCCGACCGATTTAGATCAGCCACCAACATCGTATGTAGCAAGCAAGGGTGGGTATGAAGTTCCGCCACCGCCGATGATGGGTGCGAATGGAGACTCTTCCTACGCCAGTTATGCACCTCCTTATGGTTCGTCTGCTACCGATAGCTTAGTTGATGTTGGTGGCACCAAGTCTGTGCTTCCAGTCGACCAAGCAGGCGCCGTTAAATCAAACGATGAATTAATTAGGTTAGCTACCGAAGAAGCTGTGCGAAAGGCGAGTACTAATTCTACTAGCAATAACACATACGATGGTTCGGCTCCGCTTACTACTGGTATTGATGGAAAGACCATCGCGCGCGGTGGGCAGGCGTTAGACCCAGGCTTGCCTCCAATATCTAAAGAATTGCCGTCGACATCAAAAGGAGACGAGTCTTTTGTACCGCCTTCCTCTGTAGTACGAGAAACTTATACAGAAGCTAGCGCTGGCCGAACCGGTGACGCATCGGTGGTGATACCAACTAAACCGACGGTGCCAGTTGAAACTAGTAAAGTCGTGGTGGTCGACATAGGTGCACCACCTCTCACTGGTGACAAGACCGTTGGTCCACCACTTTCAACAGAGGTGGCCGTTGTCGCACCTACTTCCGAGCCCGTCGCCATAGCCAAGCCAACGCCTCAGAGCGATACCACTCTTACTGGTTCCAGCGTAACTTATGATGCTATGGGCAATGTTACTGGCGTTGAGTCTACGTCGTCTCCAGTGCCAGTTCGTGATGCTAAAATCGAAGATTTTTCGCCTCCAGTTGCCACTAGAGATGCAACCCTGATCTCTGAGAAGGTTGAGAAGACTATTGATGCACCAGGTGAGATGGGGCCAGTAGCTGTTTATCCACTTCGCGATGCTCAGGGCCGTGTGGTAGCGACTAAGGATGGTCTAGGTCAAGTCGCAGATTTTAAGTATGGCGAAGACGGCAAGCTCTCTGAAATCACCAGTTCTTCTGGCAATCTCAAGTTTAACCCCGAGACTAATACTTGGGAGGGGAAAGACAAGAGTGGTGCGGCCATTAGCGTAAAAGAGCTAACGCTAGACAAAGATGGCAAAATTGAAATGCAGTTGGCTGATGGTAGTCATCAGACTCGGCAAGCTGATGGCAGCACTGTTATCACGAAGCCTGATAATAGTCGCCGAGAGCTTGATAGCTTTGGTAATACCGTAAAAACAGTTAGCTCAAGCGGTGAAGAAAGTAGCTTTAAATACGATAGTAAGAATCAACTTACAGAGACTGTTGGTCCTATGGGGACCTTCACAAAGAATGCTGACGGTACTTGGACCGGTCCTCGCGACAAGGTTGCAAAGATTCAAGTCGACCCCAGCGATGGCAGCGTTCTTTTCGACTTTAGTGATGGCGGCACTCTCAAGCGCAGAGTAGATGGCAGTCGCACTGAGTTTGATAGCGATGGTTCTTCCAGAAAATACGATACCAAAGGGCAGCTCTCGGAGATGTGGGGCTCGAAGGGCGATTACTCAAGCTTTAAGTATGATGAGCAGGGCAATCGCACAGAGATGACTCTCTGGCAAAAAGATCAGGCCACAGGAAAGTACGCTGAACAGCCACAGACTTTTAAGGCTGAAACTCCTGGTGGTCCGCTCACTGACGCAAGTAAAAAGTATAAGAGTGTCGACGTTGATGCTAAGACCGGTGATGTCACCTATGTGCTTGATAATGGTTCGAAGAATGTTCAACACTTAGATGGTCGCTTTGATCAGGTGATTGGTATTGAGCCAAAAGCCACTAAGACCTTTAGTGATACTGCCGGTAATATTGTCAAAGTAACCAGCGCAGATGGCGTTGATACTACTTACAAGTATGACGACAAAAATAAGATAGTTGAGACCAATGGACCGCTCGGTAACTATAAACTCAACGCCGATGGAACATGGACTGGACCGCGAGGCAATGTAGAATCTATCAATGTTCGAGCTACTGATGGCTCGATGGCGATGGTGTTGAAAGACGGTACTAAAATTGACGGTGCTGCCGATGGTGGCAGAACTGAGTACGTCAATGACACTGTTAAGCGCTACGATGCTAAAGGGCAGCTCAGCCAAATGTGGGCAGCCAATGGCGATTACACTGCCTTTAAGTATGACAACGATGGCAATAATACCGAGATAAATGTATTCAAGCTTGATAAGGCAACCGGTAAGTATTCGGATAAACCAGAGACATTTATTGCTGAATACCCTGGCGGCCCGCTTACCGATGCTAACTATAAATATGCCGATGTTATGTTCGATCCCAAGACTGGAGATCTAACTTATTATCTCGATAATGGCTCGAAAACACTACAGCGTTTGGATGGTCGTGTCGAGCAAACTATCGGTATTGAACCGAATGCCACTAAGACCTACAGTGACGCCGCTGGCAATATCGTAAGAGTGACCAGCGCTTCTGGCGTTGAGTCTACCTATAAATATGACGCTAACAATACCTTGGTTGAAACTAATGGACCAATGGGCAACTTCAAGCGCAATGCTGAAGGTACCTGGGATGGACCCCTTGGTAATGTTGAGTCTATTAATGTGAGAGCCGCTGATGGCTCAATGGCTGTCGCCTTCCGCGATGGTACTAAAATTGATGGTGCTCCAGATGGTAGTAAAACAAATATCGTCACCGATGCTTCCGGCAATGTTGTTAAGGTAACTGGTTCAAACGGTGTCGAGACTACTTACAAATACGACGAGAAAAATAAGCTTGTCGAGAGTACTGGTCCGCTAGGAACCTACAAGCTAAATGCTGATGGCACCTGGTCAGGCCCCCTCGGTAATGTTGAATCGGTTAGCGTCAGACCCACTGATGGTGCGACTGTTCTCGCCCTCAAAGATGGTTCGCGGGTTGAAGGTAACGCTGACGGCAGCAGAATAGAAACCGGCAATGGTGCCACCAAGAGCTTCGATGCCAAAGGGCAATTGTCCGAGTTGTGGGCAGCAAACGGCGACTACACAAGCTTTAAATATGATGCCAATGGCAATCGCACTGAAATGAATGTCTGGCAGCCAGACAAGAAAACTGGTCTCTATCCTGATACTCCGCAGACCTTCAAGGCGGATAGCCCTGGCGGTGCACTAACCGATGGTGATAAGAAGTATAAGAGTGTTGATGTTGATGCGAAAACTGGAGACATCACTTATGTTCTCAGTGATGGTTCAAAAACTACTCAACACTTAGATGGCCGCGTTGACAAAATAATTGGCACTGAGCCCAACGCCGTTAAGACCTATAGCGATACCGCTGGTAATATCATAAAAGTCACCAATGCCGAGGGTATTGATACCACCTATAAATATGACGCCAATAACAGAGTGATTGAGAGTACCGGCCCGCTTGGTACGTTCAAGCAGAATGCCGATGGTACCTGGGCTGGACCTAGAGAGAACATTGAAGCGATCAGCGTCAGTGCTGGCGATGGCACAATGATGATGCGTCTCAAGGATGGCACTCATATTGCCAATGCTCCCGATGGCAGCCGCAACGAGTATGCTGATGGTGCGGTTAGACAATACAACGCTAAAGGTCAGCTAACCGACCTTTGGGGAGCGAACGGCGATATCGCTACCTTCACTTACAACGAGAAGGGCGAGCGCATTGGAATGAAGCTCCTTGAGCCTAATGCTGATGGTTCATATCCTAAGGATGCGAAAGTCTTTACTGCTGGCCCTCCGGATGGTGCGCTTCAAGATGCTGGTAAGACCTTCAAGAGTGTCGAGATCGATGCTAAGACCGGAGACATTACTTACACTAAAGTGAACGGCAGCGTTGAACTTCAGCATGCTGATGGGCGCAAAGATATCACTCTTAAGGCCGAAACCAATCTCAATCCTGTCTCCGTCACCACTGATAAAGATGGGCATGTCGTAAAATCAGTTGATGCTAATGGCGCGGTCTCTAGCTTTGAGTATAAAGACGGTGTTCTCACTAAGGCCAGCTTGCCGAGTGGTCAGTGGGAGCGTCAGGCTGATGGCACCTATAAGAATGGCGATCAAACCATCAGCAGTTTGCACGCCTTGTCTGACGGCAGTATCAGTTATAAAGATTCCAAAGGGCTTGATACCGTTATTGATGCTCGTGGTATGCGCATAGTTACTGATGGCGCTGAGCAGAAAACTTATAACCCCCAGAATCAACTCACACAGATTGTTGAGCTCGTTCCTGGCGGCACTACCTACAGCTTTAAGTATGATGCCAAAGGGGTGCTCAACGAAGTAACGAACAAGACGGGCACATGGACACGTGTTGGCGAGCCTGATGCAAACGGTGTAGCCAGCTGGGTGAATCCAGCCAACCCCAACTTTAAGTGGGAAGGTAAGAACTCTACAGAAGGTGGAGAGTACACCCATACTCGCGTTAATTATGACCATTCGGAAGTGCGTAAAGACAAAGACGATAATGTTGTTGGTGTTACTAACCCTGATGGCAGCAAGTACACCTACACTCGTGATGACTCAGGTGCTGTAACGGGAATTGAGTTCACCAGCAAGGATGGCCTAACTACCACCAAGATGAACACTGTCGGTGGAAAAATCGAGCTTGGCGACAATGGTCTCGCGAAAAGCGTTGACGCCAATGGTCTTGTAACTACCTTCGGCAATGACGGTCGTTTCGTTAAAACTGACGCCACCGGTCATCTTGTTGCTCAGTCTGACATCAAAGGTACAGTTTTTTCCTATGACCAGAGCGGCAAACTTTCAGCGATAATAACAAAAGACGGTGTCTTAGAGAAAACCACCGATGGAACCTGGCAGAAGTCTACAACCGCTGCTGATGGTACTCAGAAGATTGATCCTGCTGGCGCATTCAAAGGAGAGATAACCTTTGATGCAGCCACTGGTAAGCAGACATGGGTCAGCGCTGATGGTACCTATACTAAAGTTGCTAATCCTTGGGGTGGTTCCACTGAGACCTTCCGGGGAGCTGACGGGCAAGTAAGCAAAGAAGTCGTAACAAACAGAGCAACAGTCACTGAGACTAATTATTCTCATGGTGCTATCAGTAATATTATTGAAACTGATAGAAAGACTGGCCACATCAATAGTATCGCTGATGGTGGCGCACCACCGCTGAAGACTACTTTGCAGTACGACGCCAACGGTAAGCTTGTTTCTATAACTGATTCTGGTAATAACAAACTAGATATTGCTGCTGGCCAGACCATCAAAATCGACCCAAGTGGCGTAATCACTATCAAGGATGCGACTAACCATACGCAAACTGTTATTGATGCCTATGGTAAGACGGTCATTAATACCATCGATGGCAGCAAAGATTTCTATGGTTCCTCTGGTGTATACATCGGTCATGTTGGCGGGATAGTGCCCACCGCTCCGAAAACGACTCCAGCCGATGCTCATACTGACACAAGTGCACCAAAGGCACCTCTTCCTGCTCCAGTCGCGGAAGTGCCAAAGACCAAGCCGACTGAGCCGATCGTCATTCTGCCAACTACCGATAACAGAACTATTGAGCAGAAGAGAGATGCCGCTGCTGCCGCTAAGGTAGAAGAGGTAGCTCGGGCTCAAGAGCTGGCCAAGCATCAAGAGACTGTTAAAGTCCAAGAAGCTACTAAAGTTCAAGAGACTGTTAGGGTTCAGGAGACGGCTAAAGCTCAAGAGACGGTTAAAGCTCAAGAGACTGCCAAGGTTGAGACTGTTAAGGTACAAACACCGGCAGCTCCTCCTCCTGAACCCAAACCTATCTATGTAGAACCAAAGCCAACTAGTCCACCTGTCGAGATCAAGACAACGACCTCACCAACGCCTGTAGTTGAGAATAAAACAACGACTTCACCGACGTCTGTAGTTGAAAATAAAACAACGACTTCACCGACGTCTGTAGTTGAAAATAGGACAACGACCTCACCAACGCCTACAGGCGACAGCAAGACAACGACTTCGCCAGCGCCTATTCTCGTTGCGGAATCGCCAAAACAGTCAGGTCCTCCTCCTCCTCCAGTTGGTGACAAAATCGTTTCTGCTCCAGCGCCAGCTGCAGTTGTTGTCGCAACTACTGAGAGGCCTCCTGTTCAACAGACCGTGGAGAGAGTTTCTACTTCAGCTCCAGCTGTGGTTGTGCCTCAAGTTGTCACTTCTGCTGAGAGCCGGGGGACTTCTAGTGCTCCAGTTGTTGTGCCTGCGGCGGATAATCGAGTGACTCCACCGGTAGTTGCTGACAATCGCACCGTGCCTGTTGATAGTAGCCAAGCTCGAAATACGACAGATCCTTCTCGTGTCGTGACTGCGCCAGTCGTGGTCGTTGCCACTCCAGTTGAAGCTGGCAAGGTGGTTGCTGCTCCGGTTGCTGTCGTGCCTGTGAGCGCCACTCCTGTGGTCAGCCGTGATACTGTCTCTGCCACTGTGGTGGATACGGCTAAAGCGCCAGTAGTTAATACTGGCATCACTGGTGGTGTCATTCCTTCTGGCTCTACAACGTCAGGTAGTTCAACTACTAACACAGGTGCCCCTGTTATAGTCAACGCCGGTAACTCATCGTCGACGGCTACCACTTCCGGGGGCAATCTCTCTACTGGCCAACCTTCAGGAACATCCGCTGCCTCTACATCAGCTGCCAATACTGCTGCAGGCAACTTAGCCCAGCAGGCCACTGGTTCAGGAAATGTGTCTGCATTACCTGCGACTGGTAATACCGGAGTAGTAGCGAATACTGGTGGTGTAGCCAACACTGGTGCTGTAGCGAATACTGGTGGTGTAGCCAACACCGGTGCTGTAGCGAGTACTGGAACTGCGGCGAACACAGGCAGCGGTAATTTGTCTCAGCAGGCTGCCGGAACTGGCAATGTGGCTAGTGCTGGCGGAACTGTCGCGAATGCCGGGACGGGAGCGAATGCCGGGACGGGAGCTAACGCCGGAACGGGAGCTAACGCCGGAACTGTAGCTAGCACTGGAACTATAGCTAGCACTGGAACTGCAGCGAACACAGGCAGCGGTAATCTGTCTCAGCAGGCTGCCGGAACTGGCAATGTGGCTAGTGCTGGCGGAGCTGGAGCAAATGCCGGAACGGGAGCTAACACCGGAACTGTAGCTAGCACCGGAACTGCGGCGAACACAGGCAGCGGTAATTTGTCTCAGCAGGCTGCCGGAACTGGCAATGTGGCTAGTGCTGGCGGAACTGTAGCGAATGCCGGGACGGGAGCTAACACCGGAGCTGTAGCTAGCACTGGAACTGGAGCGAATGCCGGAGCTGGAGCAAATGCCGGAACTGGAGCCAATGTTGGAACCGTGGCGAATGCTGGAACTGGAGCCAATGCTGGCACCGTAGCGAATGCCGGAACCGGAACTCATGCCCAGCAAGCAGCTGGAACAGGCACTACTTCCGGGGT
>JBAYTY010000082.1:0-13138 GCA_041675385.1 Candidatus Obscuribacterales bacterium | reverse complement strand
CAGACCAATGCTGGAGCATGAAAAAACTAAAAACAAAAAAACCTCTAAGAAGTAAATTGCACAGTAAGATTTTCCATGACGCAACGCTTGATCTAAAGTCAGCTTTTTAATTGACGCAATACGCCGCGTTAGAATTTCAATCCAAAAATCTAACAACAGACCCGCGTTAGAATTTCAATCCAAAAATCTAACCTCATTCAATTGAACCTTTTGCCTTGTCACAGCGTTATTAAGAATACACGCTGCTTATGAGGTGCAATCATGACCTGTCATGGCGAAATTCTAAACTTTATCTCCGCCCTACCTACTGGTGCATGGTTTGCCACTCAACAACTGCTTAATCTTGGCACGAGAGAGGCTATAGACCAGTGCCTATATAGATTGGTCAAATGTGGTTATCTCACGCGCATTGCTTGGGGGCTTTTCACACTGCGAACAAACGAGCAAAACTTTGAACCACTGGCGGTGGCAAGATTCAAAGCAGAAATCTTCAAAAAGAAGCTTGCTATTCACGGGCTCAATATAGCAAAGCGACTTGGCTTAGTTGCTCGCGCTCCAGACCAACAGCTCTACAGCGTACACGGTGTCAGCAGCTCCTTCCAATCGATGAAGCGAGAAATCAGACTAAAAAGCTACTCCCCACGAAAAATAGCCCTTGAAGATTCACCGATAGGCGAAGTCATAAGCGCACTCTGGTTTCTCGGTGAGAAAAACTGTGATAACTCAGCCGTGGCCAGAGCCTTGAGCACTCTCAAGCACGAAGGAGTCCGAGAACTTGTACAATCAGCCCATCGCATGCCAGGCTGGCTGACAAAGAAACTTCGCTTTAATATCGGCTATCAGCCGGGGTAAATTGTACAATTGCCTTAACTTACTTCTGTGCACCATAACGCAGCAAAGCAAAATCACCTTCGCTGTCAACAGTTTTGATACCGGCCATGTCTTTGAAAAGTGGCATGTTCTTCACTTTCACTAAAATATATGCTTGAGGCACTTGCTTAAGCCTGATAGTAAGCAAGTCAAAATTGGTGATGTTTTCCACTTGCTTGCGTGCGTAAAAGGGCACACCGGGCTTGCGCATATCAAAGACAATAAGTGGGTCAGATGATTGACCTGCAAAATGAGCGAATTTAGGCAGTGGCCCTTCCCATTTATTTGAGAGCACAGGCAAAATGTGACCACTATGTACAACCAATAGAAATGCCGTTCCCACTGTCATTATCGTCAAGCCTGCAATCTTCCTACCCAGCTTGAATGTCAACATGCTGAGCAAGACAACCACAGCCTGGGCTGAGCCGTAAGCAGAAATCAAAGCAATCAAACCTTCTGGTGCATCACGCAGACGCGCCGCCACTATTGGTGCAACCAAACTCGCAGCAGCATATACCAGCATCACGACAAGCAGAGGCAAGCCAAGCCTTTTGAAAGCCGATTGGCGACTCAAACAACGCTCAAATTCGCAGCCAACAAGAATTGCCAAAGCGGGGAAGGCTGGCAAAGTATAGGGAAGTAACTTCGAAACAGAAGCACTAAAGAATACAAGTGTAATGGTCGCCCACAAAATACTATAAAGAGCCAAGCGACCGCCAACATCGAGAGCTTCTATATAGTTGCGCGAACGAGTAAGAAGGACGCGCAGTGAAGGAGGCAGCAATGCCATTCCCGGCCCCGATATATCAGATGAAGCAGCGGCCAAAGCGTTGGAAGGTACACTGGAAGAATCGCTGGAAGAAGCGTTGGAAGAAGCGTTGGAAGAAGCGTTGGAAGAAGCGTTGGAAGAAGCGTTGGAAGAAGCGTTGGAAGAATCGGCTCCAGCATTGCTATTTTTCGCCCCTCTCAACGCACTAAAATAACCAGCCAACGCGGCCACCATTGCTTGAGGCAAATAGACAGTCCAGGGGAAAAATCCACCAAGCATGGCGAGCAGATGATAGTAAACCGGCTGCTTATGAGCATCGACAACGGCAGTGAAGCGTTGAAAGTTTTCTCTGATAATAAATTCCTGAAAATAAGCGCCCTTGGTAATGTAGATTTCAGTAACAAACCAGGGCAGGGCAATGACCGCAACTATCAAAGCACCAATCAGGGGCTGATAAGACTTGAATGCAGACCAAAGGTCGCCTTTTACTGTATGCCAAGCCAGCAAGATTGCCACTGGTAAAACCAGGCCAACAGGGCCTTTGGTCATTACGGCTAGGCCAATCAAGACATAGCCAAGATAAAGGGCGCCCCGACTTTTGAATTTTGACTGGCTCGCATGAAAGAAAGCCAATTGGGTGCCGGCGCCAAAGAGCGAAAGCGGCATATCGGTAATCGCTTCGCGGGCAGTAAAAACAAATAAAGGCGCACTCGCTAAAGTCAGTGAGCCAAATATGGCAGCCCGCAAAGATATATAGCGCGCCATAGTTAGATACGTCACCGCTACCAGCACAACAGCACAGGCCGCTCCAAAGAAGCGGGCAGCAAATTCGTTAACACCAAAAACTTGATAACAGCCAGCCATGGCCCATATGCACAGGGGTGGTTTAGTAAAACGCACGACATAGTTGAGTAAAGTGGTGATGTACTCGCCTGTGACAATCATTTCGCGTGCTGGCTCGGCGTATAGTGCTTCATCCGGGTTAAAGAGAGGCAGATTACCCAAACCATTGAAAAAGACGAAGGCTGAAATTGCTGTCACAGCAAGGAGACCCAGCAATACGCCAGGGCCGAGAGCCAGCAGGGCTTGGTGCTGCTCATTTGATTTTTCTATTTGAATATCAGATGCCATATATCTCTTCGGTTCAACTAGCAGCATTATAGTTACAGCTTGCGCTTGACAATTCAAAGCGTAAAGAGGTAACTCCCCGGAAAGCCGCTAGGACAAGCTCATATTAAGAAGAACGTTAACTATGCTTACTAATCAAACAGCAGCCCCAAGAATATGTGAAGCTATGGTAATGTCAGATGCTTATTTCCTTACGGGCTCTAGCATTCATATCGAAAATCATCCGAACTAACGCTAACTAACGTTTAGAAAAAAAGATTACAAAGAAGGTCAAATCAATGGAAGTTTCTCACCGGCTCAAATCTATTCCTCCCTATGTCTTTGCCGAAATGGACAAGAAGCGCCTTGCCGCAATTGCATCGGGAGTCGACGTAATCAATTTGGGTATTGGTGATCCTGACCAACCAACACCACGACACATTGTCGATGCTATGCACGAAGCGCTAGAGAAGCCGATTAACCATCACTATCCACCCTTCGGCGGCACCAAAGAATATAAAACTGCGGCCTGCGCCTGGATGAAAAAACGCTTTGGCGTTGATATTGATCCAGCTACCGAAATCACTTCTATGATCGGCACAAAAGAAGGTTTGCATAACACCATTATGGCCTTCGTCGACAAGGGCGATATCAATATTATTCCAGACCCGGCTTATCCTGTTTATCGTACATCAACTATTTTGGCTGGTGGCGAGCCATACTTCATGCCGCTTACACCAGAAAATAATTTCATTCCTGATTTAGATGCGATACCAGAAGCGGTGCTCAAAAAAGCCAAGCTTTTGATGTTCAACTATCCAAACAACCCTACAGGAGCAGTTGCCGACTTAGCCTTCTTCGAGAAAGCTGTAGCCTTCTGCAAAAAGCACAATATCTTGCTTTGTCATGACCAAGCTTATTCAGAGATGACTTACGATGGTTTCAAAGCTCCATCAATCTTGCAAGTCAAGGGCGCCAAAGATATCGCCATTGAATTGCACTCGTTGTCGAAGAGCTACAACATGACCGGCTGGAGAATTGGTTTTGCCGTGGGCAATGCTGAAGCGATTGCTGCCATTGCCAAAATCAAATCTAATATCGACACCGATATATTCAGAGCCATTCAGTTTGCAGCCATCGCTGGCTTCGAAGGCCCAACCGATCATATTCAATTCTGCAACAATCTCTATATTGAAAGACGCGATTTGGCCGTAGAACGGCTCAATCAGCTAGGTTGGAACCTCAAGCCCATCAAAGGCACCTTCTACATATGGCTGCCTACACCGGCTGGAATGTCCGCAGCTGATTTCAGTACTGTTATGCTAGAGAAAGCAGGCATAGTGGTTCCGCCTGGCACAGCTTATGGCCCGCACGGAGAAGGATTTGTGCGCATTGCACTGAGTGTAGAAAAGGCTCGCTTAGCAGAAGCTTTCGATAGAATGGCTAAGCATTCGATCACTTACGACATGGCTAAATCCACGGTTTAAACGTAGGTTCTCCCTTCCTTAATGCACAAAGAAAAGCACTACGCTGCAAAATCAATTCAAATCTTGCCTGGCAATCCAACTGCCACGGCGATTCACCAGATCCTGACTTGGGCTCTGGAGAATCTCGACAAGCAAGTTGAAGTGATTTGGCCGTCTGCTACCAAAGGGTCTGAATACAAGCTCACCGCCCATGCTGATCCCATGGGCGGTGATCCGCAATGGAAATTGATAGCTTCTAACGCTGGACAAGGCTCTCTGTTGTGGGAATTTACAAGTTGCGATTCGCTGCTTGTCTTTAACCGCATCGAAGCATCGCTCAACGATCGCGAAGGCAATCAACACTCTACGACCCAGACTGTCACCCAAGAAGAACAGGCTGAAGAGAAAGCTTTCTTCTACATTCCAGAAGCTCTAACCAAACAAAGAGCGACTATTCCAATACCACTAGTGGGCGGAGACAATTCTCTCAACCGCTCCTCTGGTACCGTTCTAAACGGTGACCTTGCCTTCGTGCAAATCGGGGCACTACTGCAGTCTATTGCTCTAGCAAAAATGACTGGCCGCTTAGAAATACAGAGTGAGCTAGGCGCTGCCGAAGTATTTTTCATTGATGGCCAGCCTATTCATGCCACTAGCCCAGCAGCGAAAGGCCCAGAGTGCATCTATGAGTTAATCACCTGGAAGGACGGCCGCTTCTTCTTCCAGCCCAAAGTAATGACCAAGCACAAGACAATTAGCGACCCTCTTGACTCGCTGATTATTCAAGGTGCTCAAATTTTTGACAAACAGAATTTTCTCAAAAATAGTGGCTTCAAAATTGATGCGGTGATGGTAAAAACCCAGCGCATTGTTGACGAAGCCGATCTGCGCAAACTACTAAAACCAGCAATACCTGTAGATTTCGTTGCCCAAAGACGTTTTTACGATGCCATTGATGATCGCTTAAGTACCGAAGAAATCGTCGCCAAACTAGGGTACGCCAGAAGCTTGTGGGTGCCGATTGTTTGCAACATGCTCAGCTGTGGTCTGGCTGCCTTCACTAAACCAGCCAAGAAAGGCAATTCTAGCCTGCCTACCCTGGAGCCCAAAACAGTTGATAGCGCCGCCATTCAATCGGTAATTATGCAACTTCGCCGGGGCGATACCGGCATGTTCAACTTCCCTGCATTTCTCTATTTCTTAGAGCAAGAATATTTCAGAGGGCACCGCTCGGGCAGCCCAATTTCGGTCATTGTTTTTGAAATGCGCGTCAAAAGTGGCCCCAATGGCTCAATTCGCGAGCCTCTACCTATCGGTGCACTGCGTGAAGCGGTGTTGCGCATCTCACAGGCGAAGCGCCACAACGACTTACTCGCTCACTATGAAGCTTTCGATTATGCTCTACTTTGCCCAGACACCAAGGGTGAAGGTGCCCGCGTATTCGCCAAACGCCTGATGGTCTCACTGATGAAGACGCCACTTTCTACAGGTGTTGACGAACGCACTCTATCGCTGTCATTTGGTGCCGCTTGCGTACCAGAAGATTTCCTTGAGCTAGGTCTTTTGCTGTCGGCAGCTGAAGCGGCCAAAGGCCATTCTCTCAGTACAGATGCACCGGTCGTGCTTTATCGCGACCTCTTACCAAAAGCCACTTAAAGTACCTCACAGTGCCGGTCTCAACCGCCTCAACGAAGCTCACTCACAAACTTGCACTAAGGCGAGCACGGGCAACTTTGGGAAAATGGCTAAAGAAGAGCACCACGGTTCGCGATGACAGGCTCTTAGCAATGCTCATGGCCACAGTAGCCAGCGAAGTGTTGGACCAACCGCACCAAAACAACAAAGACAAGGCCGATAGGTTTGCCACATATCAATTTTTACTAGACAAGCTCCATGACGATTTAGCGCAGTCAAAACCAATTTCGAAACCAATTGCAAAAATAAATTCAGACCTAAGCACAAGCACCTATACTTCTCTTTCAAAACTATTCCAAGGCCCTGAGTATCAGCTGCTATTTGGGTCGGTTCATGGCCTAAGTGACTTGTTTGAAGTCTACTGTATCAACCAACGCAAGTTGGCTACAGCCAATGTGCAACAAGCAGACAAAAACACGACGACCAGCGATCAAGCCCTCTTTTCTCAAATATATACACCACCGCAAGTGGTGCACTCTATGATTGAATGCCTGCTGGAGCCCCTACTCAAAAAGGCGACCTCACCAGACGCGATCAAAGCAATATCAGTGTTAGACCCCTGTTGTGGCACTGGAAACTTTCTCGTCGCAGCAGCAGCAGCCTTCTACCAAGCTTATGAAAAGTTCAATCTGCCAGCAGTAGAAATATGGCCATTGATAATTGAGCACAATATCGTTGGCGTAGACATTGATGCACGCGCTCTAGTTATTGCTGAGCTTGCCCTAAATGTAAAAATGATGCTGCTTAGCAGTGACAATCTAGATGGCAGCAGAAAAAGTCAAAGTCGCAAAAGCAAAAGTAGAACTATTTGCCTTCACAACGCCAGCGATGTGGCAGAAGCAGCTCTAGGCTCGCTGTCGCCGAGATGGAAAAGAACCCCTGGCCATCCACTGAACCGACAATATACAGTAGTGCTGACCAACCCACCCTATCTCGGTCGCAAACTTATAGACCGCACACTTAAACTAAAATTGAAGAAATACTACCCAGAGTGTGCCAGCGATCTCAGCCAGATTTTTCTCTGGAAAGCCTTAGATCTAGCAACAATCGGTGGCGGCATTGGTTTTTTGACCCAAAGCTCCTTTATGCACCTGCCTAGTGCTTTAGCTCTAAGAAAACGCATCCTAGAAGAAGCACAAATCAATTTAGTGATAGAACTCGGAGACGGTGTCTTTCCTCTTTTGGCAGGATCAAAGGCAGACAGTAGCATTATCATTTTAACCAAGCAAAAGACAAAGGCAGATGAGCCCGCTTATTACATAGATCTGCGCCTTTCAACTGCAAGCGAAGAGAAAGCAAAAACGAAAGAGAAAAAAGGAGGTCATCTAAATAAGCTCAACCAATTGAACCAGCTGACCAAAATCAGCAAAAGCCATGGTGAGCTTAGCAGCAGCAATGACCTCGCTTTTAATTTCAAGCGACCACACGCCCTATTTCTAGTGCAAGCAAAAGACAACCAGGCACTTTCGAGCAAAGCGGACTTCAAGCAAGGCCTAGCAACTTCGAGCAATGAAAGATTTTTGCGCTACGCCTGGGAAGTAGAAGAAGACGACAAAAACTATGTGCCCTATGCCAAGGGTGGCGGCTCAGAGCGCTGGTGGCGGACTATTTCTAGCAAAGTGCGTTGGGGTGAAAACGGAGATGAAATCAAAGCCGCCGTAGCCGAGGCCTATCCTTACTTAAAAGGTCAAGTGCACTGGGTAGTTAAGAACGAAAACTATTATTTCAAACCTGGTCTAACATTTTCTTTCGTCAACAAACATCGGCTCAGTGTGCGCCGACTGCCCCCTGGTGCAATTTTTGACGTTGGTGGCTCTGCCATATTTAGTCATGAACTCGGACAAGAAAACCTCCTTCTCGCCTATCTCAATTCTAGTTTAGTGAGCGCCCTAGCTCACGATTTAAACCCAACCATCAACTTTCAAATTGGTGATTTAAAACGGCTGCCACTCCTGCAGTTTGACAGCAGCTTAGCGCAAAAGCTGTCTGCTTTGGCAAACGCTGCCGTTGACATAAAACAAGAACTAGAACCACTGATTTCTCCACAGGCAGCACTTCTTACCTCAAGCCCAAAATCCACAAGAACGAGACTTTCTCAAATAGGCTTTGAGAGCCACTTGCGAGAAGTAGACAGCTATCAAAGTAAATTGATCGCCATCGAAGATGAAATAGACAGCCTTGTATTAGCGGCCACCAGCAGTCACTTTGCCCTCGATGCCAAAGACCAACTAGAACTTAGACTTTGGGTAGAAGAGCGAGCGAAAGCTGATACTTCAGCTGCAGCTGCAGTAAAAATCACCAGCAAAAACTTCTTTGAGAACCAGCTCGCTCAAGCTTTCGCCAGCCATCTCCGGCACTGCAAAAACTTCAGCCAACTGGCCCTTAACAAACGAATCACATTTACAGATGTCAGCCATTTCCTCAATAGAAACATAGATATAGATCCAGACTTTGGCAACCGATTCACTGATGGCGATCTCAATAGATATTTTTGCAGTCGCTTCAACCAAGTCATGCACGAACAATTCGGAGGGCAGCCACCAGTCCTAGCGATTTCTGACGCAGTGCAAGCGACATTACCACTGACAAAGGCAAGCACACGAAGAGCAGCCGACTTATATCGCTCACTTCTGGACTAAAATCACTACTCAATTAGACTCACTGCTCAAATATTTTTACTGCTGAACTGTCTCATAGTCATTCTTAGTCCAGCTGTAGCCACCTTTTACGTTGGTATCAGCGATATAGTCTGCTTCAAATGAAACCTGTGGCCTCTTTGAGCCTGCAGGAAAAGATAGACCAGGATTGTTATCAAGACTATTAACGACATCAAGCAAAGTACTATCGAAGCGACGATTGCCAGAAGGAGATGTAAGCTGAGCGATAACATGATGATCGCGAGTAACAGTGACGCGCATGGTGGCACGACCTCTTATTAAAGCCACTTCTTGCCAGCGGGCATAAATTTCAGACGAAAGCTGTTTATGCCAGGCCTCCCAGGCTAGTGTCATTTGTTTGGAGCTGCGCTCAGCACCAATGTCAAAGCGATTATTCTGCTCTTGAGCAGAAGCACTAAGTGGCCCCGCTGGCAAAGCAGCAAAGGCAGTGCGGTCAATCAAGCCACTGCCTTGGACTCCACCAGCGATTGAACTTTTGCGCGGTGGAGCAACAGGAATAGCATCAGCAGTAGAGAGCGTAGGGGCGGCATTGCCACCGGGTCTTGTCAATCGAGTGGTGCCATTTTCCAACCGCACCCCGCCCTTTAAAACCGCACCGGCGCCAGCAGCTTGAGCCTGTGAATTGAGGGAAATCATCAGAGAAAAAATTACAGCTGTGCTTACAAACTTGCTTTTCATTGCCTTATTCTCTCGTAGCTCATTACTTACCGCTTGCAAAACCAAACACTGCTCCTAGAACCGCCCCGCGCAAGGCATTACTTTTTGCACTACTCATTCGCGAACCGTTGTTGGACGAACTAAACAAAGCACCAGATAGGGCACCAGCCGCAGCACCAGCCAAACCGTAGGTAGCGGCTCTCTTCAGTCGACTGCTATTTGAGCGAGCAGTATAAGCCATACCATTTAAGCCGCCGCCAGAACTATCTAAGTTAGCTGCTTTACTGCCAGAGAAAGGAGTGATTTGACCTTCCGGTTGACTTGCTGCCTGCGAATTAGAAGACCCTTGTTGATTGGAAGAAGCAAAGCTATCAGCCGGCAGAGTGTTCTTAGATGCGATAGCCCGGTCAATATCAGCTAAGGCGCTACCAAAGCTCGTACTGGCTGGATTAAGAGATGAAGCACGAGCCATGTGACTGCGAGCATTAGAAAGATCACCTTTAGCTCTGTAGGCCTGAGCCAGAGCGAACTGCACATCGCCATCATCGGGTACTTGCGATGCCACTGAGTTTAGCTTGGTTACAGCAGAGTCATAGTTTCCAGCTTTGTAATCGTTGGAGGCAGAAGCCACAACACTCTTTAGTTGGCTCTTTCTAGCTTCATCGATAGCCTTGCTTTGAGCCGGTGCGGCTGGTTTGGGCGAGGAATTAGAGTAGGGCGAAGCTGAACCAAAGTGAGAATTGGAAAAAGCATTAGAGCTAGAGGCGACATGACTAGGGGCACTATTACTAGACTGAGCAAGCTTGTTCTGAACACTGACAACGGCACTCTGCAAATCAGTATCTTGTGGGTTCAAATTAAGAGCGCTGCGGTAATAAGAGAGAGCACCATTTAAGTCGTTTTTTCCCTCAGCAATAACTGCCAAATTGTAGTAGGCATCACCATTGCTTGGATCTTTAGCGAGGATGCCATGAAAAGCGCTCTCGGCCTGGGGCACTTTGCCATCTTGATAGAGCTGCATGGCATCGGCCAAGGCGCCAGATGAATCTACGGCATAAGGCTCATCGTTAGAGTAATCAGAACTAGAACCTGCAGAAGCAGAACTGTAGCCAGCAGGACTAGGCGCACTGGAAGAACTAGAGGAGTTAAAAGAATTAGAGGGAGTATCTAAAGTCGGAGCCAAAGGCGGCAATAGTGAGCCAGAAGTAGCGGCACCACTGCCATAAGCCAGAGTCTTCTCTATGGCAGCAAGACGCTCTGTGGTTGTACCTTTGCGCGTGATGCCAAATAACTTCAGTTCAAGATCCTTCAAACGAGTGTCAAGACTGGCGCTGGATTTGGGAACGCCATAAATGACTTCTTCAATATTATCGAGCTTGGCCACTTCAGGAGATTGCTTTGTCTTTGCAGCGACAGCCAAAGGAGCATAAGAGCTCAGCAAAACAGCCTGAATAATGGCTAACGTTTTGATTGTCTTTAACTTCATGACCGAACCTCAGCTGACCGCCTGAACCCTGAACCCTAACCGCAAGATACTATTGTAATGGAAAACCAAGAACCCTTTCACGTCAACAAGAGCGCTTTGGCAAAGCGCTTTCGGCAATTTAAAAACTTACGCCCTTGATGAAAACTTTGACGATACCCCCACCCTTCTTGTTCCCAGCTCTGCCACTACTCGCACACTCAAACAGTCAAAGACTGAAGAATTCTTGCTAGTTGGGGTCATACCGCCAAGAAGTTAGCGGGTGAAGCCGTCAACCTTTTAGCCGCTGCTAAAGAAGCGGCCAATGGCCTATGCCTAGTGAACCTGCCCCCTGAAGAGTTAGCAGGGCACGAGCATTGACCCTAGCCAAACTTGCAGCGTAAGTAGCTAAAGGAAGTGACTAGCTTCTTAAGATTTTTCGCCTAGTTTTCTTAACCTCGCCATAGGCACAAAAATGCCAATATGCAGTCATAGTTTGATAATTAGACAGAAAACTAAAGGTCTCCAATTATGGAATATGCATTCGGCCTGACATTTACAGCAGTAAGCGCTTTTGTGGCAATTTGGGTCAATGACCATTTTCACGTGGGCGGCGAACTATCTGAATAGTGTCAAAAAAAGTAAAACTCTATAGTCGCCTCTCCTTCCAATGGCTTTTCCCAAGGAACAGCGGTAAAGAGCTGGCAATAGCTGCGGTAGCGCCGCTCTATGGCACGCTTGGCCTGCTCAAGCCGACAGGCCCAAATCATCTGGAAATCTTCCGGAAACTCTATTTTGCTAGCGGCATCGCGCGCGGAGCCGGCTCTACCGCTGAGCCGAAGTCGCCACCGCGACTGCTCAATAGGCGTTAGTCGGGCCACCGAATCCGGTGCATTCGAAAGAACCGGGCACACTAATAACGTTGTGGTTAAGAAGCCAAGTTAGTACTAAAGCACTGATGAGCGCCCGGCCCAAACAAAGCGCTTCAATAAAGGTGCTGGCCTAAAGCGCTCTTGCACACGGCCTGACGAATCAGCCTTAAAGGCTGCATCAAGTAGAGCGAGACAATCTTTCAAACCAATCTCTGAAGCCAAGGTAAGTGGCCCCCTTCTCATACCAAGACCAGCCATCAAAGCGGCATCCAAGTCTTCAGGCTGACAAATGCGCTCTTGCATGGCCAAGAAAGCTTCGTTAATCATGGGCAAGAATAGAGCCTCGGCAGTAAAAGCTGCAGTAGGCGTAGGCTTCGACTTAGGCTTAGTCTTTGGCACACTTAACAGCTTGAGCAAATCGGGGTTTACGCCAGAGCGCTTTCGAGTCTCTTTGTCGTAGCTGTAAAAACCCGCCATCGTTTTTTGACCGAGCATATTGGCTTCAACCATACGACCCAGCAATGACGGCACAGCAAAGCGCTCACCGTACTCTTGATAATTAAATGTGGCAACGGCAAGACCAATGTCGGCACCGTTCATATCGCGCAGGGCAAGAGGGCCAATAGGCATAACATAATCGCAAACAGCTTTGTCGATTTCCTCCACACCAGCTACTCCACTCTCTAACGCGAAGAGCGATTCGTTCATGTAGCGACCCAGCAAGCGATTGACGAGAAAAGAGGCGCACTCTTCCACACGAATAGCCAGTTTACCCATTGATTGAGCCAGTTCAAGGGCCCGAGCCACAGTATCGTGCGAGGTCTCCAAACCAGGAATGACTTCGACCAACTTCATAATATGTGCTGGATTGAAAAAATGCAGTCCGACTACCTTGTCAGCGCGGCGGGCAAAATTAGCGATTTGAGTGATCGATAGACTTGATGTATTTGTGGCGAGAATTGCATCAACATTGCACCACTGATCAAGCTGCTCAAAGATGCTCTTCTTTATTTCAATGCTTTCAGGAGCAGCCTCTATGACAAAATCAACTTCAGCAAAGCGCTCAAAATCAAGAACACAATCGATGCGGCGGCGCTGCAACTGAGCTTCTTCAGGGGCTAAGCCTTTCTTTACACGACCACTGAGCAGCCTATCGATATTGGCCAGACCTTTATCAAGAAAGGCCTGGTCTGTCTCTTTCAGTAGAACACTATAGCCGGCGGCCAATAGTGCCACCACAATAGAAGAGCCCATGGTACCGGCTCCAACCACCGCAATCGTTGCTGACTTTGTCGTCTCTGCTAGCTCTGTCGACTGCATTGTTTCTCCACTATTTTTCTCACATTGCTACATTAGCCGCTTGGCAGGCATTGGTAGAACTGCATGATTTTGCCACCATTTTCCCGTGAAACGAGCTTGCATAAAGGCTATGCAGATTCACAATTAATCACTTGACATCACGAGAATTATTAAAAAGGTATCGCTTTTCTCCAATCTTTCGTTAGAATATTTGAACAATAAAGCTTGCTAACAAGAACTTTATTGCTCGACATATGGTGGCT
>JBAYTY010000081.1:0-13214 GCA_041675385.1 Candidatus Obscuribacterales bacterium | reverse complement strand
CGCCCCAGGCAATTCCCAGGATTTCCATACCGTTAGCGATGATGTTGAGCAATGCTTCTAAGTTGGCCAAGTTGTTAACACGTACTGTACCTGCGGTGTTCACACCTTGTACAACAGTGGCTTCAGCCCCTTGAGGTGAAATTGTACCGTTGGTGGCACCTTGCAATGTTGGTGAAGAACCATCTGTTACATGCTGTGTTTGTGAGCCAGTTGTGTAGTTCTCACGAGCTTGAGTACCAGTGGCACCCATTGAATTTTGAGTGTCTTGGTTGCCAGAACCGAAGGCATCTTGGGCTAGGGCAGGAGCTGCAATTGAAAGGGTACCGACAACAGCTAGAGAAGCGAAAGCCATAGTAAATTTAGACAAAATGCGCATGGTTAAGGTACCTCCTAGGGCACACAAATGTTTAGTAAGCCAACTACTTTTACTTTGTATCTAAGTCTCGTTTCTCGGGAGGCAGCGCCTCTTGGAAACGTGAGCCCAATGTAATCAAAAACAGAGCGAGAGTCAACGGCTAATTTGTAAGCTAGACAACATTTCCCTGCATTTATCTGCCATTTAATTGGCGAAATCTTGGCATCGCTTCATTTAGAGAGCTTAGGCCTGATTTCAGGCGCAAATCGGCTATGCCCTTGCCAACTTGCCCAAACAAATCCTTTTTGAGGCCCCGGTACAGGCCGGTACATTATTAGGAATACCAAAATTAGTTGTATATGCCAGCAGAGCGAACAACAAAGACTCCTTAAACTTAGGCGAAACGCCAAAATCTTCATGGCGGCGAATTGTTAGTGCGGTAGGCCACATAGATGTAAGCATTCCCACTAATGTCGAATTTGCTTCTCCCCCACCAGCCAAAACCAGCTCGCTGAGAACCACCTCGGGAGCTATAAACCGCTGGTAAGCCTCGACTATCGAGGCAGCGGTGTAGGCCGTGAGTGTGGCAACAATATCGGCTGAACTAATATCATTGGCTTGCCACTGCTCAACTAGAGCCGTCGCCATAGAACGCCCGAACAATTCACGACCGGTGGTTTTTGGGGGTGCCAGATGCAAGTAAGGAAGCGCTAAAAGTTCTTTCAGTATTCGCGCACTGGGGGTGCCCGAAGCCGCGACTGCTCCATTTTCGTCAAACTCTCGTTGATAAAGGATGCGCATAGCTTCGTCGATGAGCACATTGGCTGGCCCAGTATCAAAAGCCATGACCGCCTGGCCGCGACAGTCAATTACAGTGATATTAGCGATGCCTCCCAGATTGAGCACACCCAAAGCAGTGCGGCTCTTGCCAAAAATTACTTGATCAGCAAAAGATGTGAGCGGCGCACCCTGACCACCTAAAGCCACATCAGCCGTACGGAAGTCACCAATAGTGGTGACACCAGTACGAGCAGCAATTACTGATGGATCACCCAATTGCAAGGTTCCCGCCGTACTCATACCCCAAAACTGACTAAGATCAGGCGCGTGCCAAATAGTTTGGCCGTGGGAGCCAATCAAATCAATTTCAATACCCTTGCGCCGAGCCGAGCGAATAACCTGTAAGCTTGCCTGGGCAAAGATTTCACCAAGACTGGCATTGAGCAAGCATATCTGCCTCAAATCAGTCTGCCCTTCCGCCACTAGCCGAGCCAGCTGATGCTTAAAAGTAGGGGCAAACTCCACTAGTTCACTATGCAGCAGCTCCATTTTCAAGGCTGGTAAATATAGTTCACTGCCTGATGCTACGGCCACTGGCTCGGTCGGCGCCCCGCGATCTGGACCAATAGAAAATACAGCAGCGTCAATGCCATCCATTGACGTGCCGCTATTCAAGCCAAGCACATTCAGAGACTTTAAAATTTGAGACATCAATACCAACCTGAAGAAACCAATAGGAACCTGAAGAAATCACTGCTAATCTAAAAAATACTATTAAGCAACAAGCCAATATTGTAATGGTTTAACCGCCGCGCAACAAACTGTCTAACTAGCAACCCAGCCTCAAGCCAAGAGTTACAGCAGTGCTAGAATGTGCGAATTATACAAATAAGTCTATATAAGCCAGTCTATATAAGCCTTTCATATACATACTTGAAACAAAGGTGGAGTCATGATTTCTGGAAATTCTTCCAAACACAAGGTTGAACAAGATTCATCTATGATGATCGGCCTCGGCAAAGCCAGTCGGCGTGCCTACGGTTTCGATGAAATCGCTCTGGTACCAGGCGATTACACCCTTGACCCTGAGCTTTGCGATATTTCCTATCAACTTGGCCCCCACAAATTTGAAACTCCAATCATTGCTTCAGGAATGGATTCGGTGGTCGACGTCAAGGTAGCGGCAACCCTAGGCAAACTTGGCTCTCTTGGCGTGCTCAATTTGCAAGGCATTCAAACACGCTACGAAAACCTCGAAGAAATTTACGAAAAAATTGCTAAGTGCGACAAAGACAGTTTCGTCGAAGTTATGCAAGAGCTATACAAGGCCCCCATCCAAGATGCGCTCATTCAGAAACGCATTGAAGACATCAAAAAAAGTGGAGCGATCACGGCTGTTTCGATCACCCCAAACTTCGCTGAAAAATACGGCCCAGTAGCCGTAGCTGCCGGCTGCGACATCATCTTTGTACAATCAACAGTAACCGGCATTGAGCACCGCTCCGCCCTGGGCACACCCAGCTTGAATTTGGCTAAATTTGTAAGCAAACTAGGAGCCCCAGTAGTTGTCGGCAATTGCGTTACTTACAAGACGGCTCTAGAGCTTTTAGAAACTGGAGTGGCCGGCATACTGGTTGGCATCGGACCAGGAGCCGCCTGCACCTCCCGCTCAGTTCTGGGCATTGGCGTACCAATGGCCACAGCCATCGCCGATTGTGCAGCAGCTCGCACTACTTATATGCAGCGCAAAGGACTAGCTCCGGGGCAGATGCCAGGCCAAATACCTACAATGATCGCTGATGGCGGCATGGTCACTGGTGGAGACATCTGCAAAGCTCTAGCCTGTGGCGCTGATGCAGTAATGATCGGCTCACCTTTTGCCCGCGCCACCGAGTCTCCGGGTCATGGCTTCCACTGGGGCATGGCCACACCAAGCCCTGTATTGCCACGTGGTACCCGTATCAAAGTCGGTACTACTGTTTCGCTTGAGCGCATTCTGCACGGTCCGGCTCTGACTGACGATGGTACTCAAAACCTTACTGGCGCAATTAAAACCAGCATGGCCACTCTTGGTGCCTCTAACTTGAGCGAGATGAAGGAAGTAGAAGTAATTATTGCCCCATCGATTTTAACTGAGGGCAAGGTCTACCAAACAGCACAGCAACTGGGAATGGGCCGCAAATAATGACAGAGAAGCTAAGTAGTAACAAGAATTTGCTCATTGCTCTTTCGGGCACCCTTGTTACTGCATCTAGCTTCTGTTGGGCCATGAGCGAGATCGGCGGCCACCGGAAAAACAGTTCTAATTCTGCATCTAGTCTTAGTTCTAGTTTTAGTTCTAGCTTTGGCTCTGACAGCTTCAAGTTGGCGCAATACCCGAAAGAAGAGACTAGCGACAGAAGACAGCGAAGCGCTTCAGGCAATAGACTTTCGGCCGCCGCTTACCCGAAGCACGAGCATAAGCTTGTCGCCTCAAGCGATGCTCAAACAGCAGCGAGAAACGGTCTATTTGCCGCCGATACAATTGCCGACATCGCTCAAGAAGCTGCACCGTCTGTGGTGAACATTGAAATTCACCGCAAAGATGAAGCCAGTGCCAACGGCATGCCCAACCTAGACTTGTTCGATATGCCTAATTTTGGTAGCGGCAATTTTCGTTTTTTCTACAATGGCCGCGAAGTTTCGCCCACCAACCCTGTGCCTAAATACGCCCCCAAGGCCAAGCGCGCCAGCGCCACTGGTTCGGGTTTCGTCATTCGCTCAGACGGCTACATTTTGACCAATGCTCACCTTGTCAAAGCGGCAACTGATATTCGCGTAAGCCTGACCGATAAACGTTCATTTGAGGCTGAAGTAGTTGGAGTAGACAGCTTCTCAGATCTCGCCGTTCTGAAAATCAACGCCTCGGAACTGCCAGCCCTGAAGCTAGGCTCCTCAGAAAAGCTTCGCCCCGGTGAGTTTGCCATCGCCATTGGCTCCCCCTTGGGCTTTGATCATACTGTTACGCTCGGAATTATTTCAGCAGTGGGCCGCACCATTGCCAACCCCAACACAGGCAACGCCAACTTCATTCAGACCGATGCTGCTATCAACCCAGGCAACTCCGGTGGGCCGCTGCTCAACTTGCGCGGCGAAGTAATTGGCGTCAACACGGCCATGCAAGCGGACGCGCAAAACATCGGATTTTCTACTCCTATCGACTTAGCGAAGAGTGTTTCAGACGACCTGATCAATCACCGCTCAATAAGCAGGCCATGGCTCGGCATTGGCATGAGTGAGCTGAATGAGACCCACGCCAAAAGCTTAGGCCTGCCGCTCAGCACCAAGGGTGTTTTCATCAGCAAAGTCTATGAAGGTTCTCCAGCTCAACAAGCCGGGATTGAGCCTGGCGACATCATCCAAAAACTCGAAGGCAAGAAGATTATTCTTACTCCTAAAGATGTGCAAGAAACTGTGCGCTCTCACAAAGTTAACGAGACAGTTGCTTTCACAATTCTTAGGGGCAACAGCACCAAAGAATTGTCAGTAAAAATTGGTCACTACCCTGATTTGAACACCACTCAAAGCGAAAGCAAAACAGTACTGCCTGGCGCAGTTCCCAATAATAGCAATAACAATAATAGCAATAACAATAATAGCAATAACAGTAATAGCAGCAATAACAGCGAGCCTGGCGGCTCCAGTAGCTCTAGTAGCTCTGGGACAGCCATTATTCGCGGCACAACCAAGACAGCACCAGCGCAACCGAAGCCTGGCGAGAAGTTTTAGAAGCCCTGGAACGCCTAGAGGCTCTATACACGGGACTTTCGAAAATTTTCAAAGCCACTTCACATCGACTTGGGGCTTCAATTTTTTCGATTTAAATATAGTTTCCATGGAAACTATATTTAAATCGAAAAAAGTATAAACACAAGCGGTCGTTTTCTGAATTTAAAAGTTGCGGATTGACGCCTGGTTATTTTTTGACAGTCGCTAAAATGCGCAAAGCAGCCATGGCCGCGCCAAAGCCGTTATCGATATTGACCACAGTAAGACCTGCAGCACAACTGTTGAGCATACTAAGCAAAGCCGCCACTCCTTCAAAGCTGGCACCGTAGCCAATTGAAGTAGGCACAGCAATAACTGGCTTGTCTAAGAGGCCACCGACGAAGCTAGCTAGAGCGCCGTCCATTCCCGCTACAACCACAGTTACATGAGCCTTACGCAGCAGGGCAAGGCTATCGAACAAACGGTGAACACCGGCCACTCCAACATCGTAAACACAGCTTACCGGATAACCAGCTGCCACTATAAATAATGCTACTTCTTCAGCGACGGCAATGTCAGCGGTTCCAGCGGTAACAATTGAAACCGATGGTGCATCTTTCTTTGGCATCGGCAATTGGCCAAAAACAAGGGCTTTAGGCTGGGGCAAATATTCGCAATCATTTAAAGGAATTAGAGGAATTGAGGGAATCTCCACCCCAGATTTCTCAAGAACAGGATTGGCTGCAGCGCTTGTTGTAGTGGCGTTGGCCATTGCCGCGTTACTTGTAAGAGAGCTGGCCGTCGAGCTGGTAGTCGGGCTGGTAGTCGGGCTGTTGTCTGAACTACTTATAGAAGCGTCAGAGCTTTCACTGGTCCCATTCATTGGGTTTTGACTAGCTCCAGTGGCAAAGCTGTGAATCGCCACAACCGAATTTTGACTGGCAGCCGCAGCCCTGTTGTAAAGCCTCACAACTTCTTTTGCCTGTGCCTCTTCCGCTCTTGTAGCAATGACAATGGAATTGCTGGCGCGCAGCTTGAGGGCAATGTCTACAATTTGCTGGGGCGATTTACCCGGGCAAAAAACTACCTCAGGAAAGCCCTGTCTCAGGCCTCGATGCAGGTCTGGTTTAGCGAAGCCAAGGTCTTGATAGGGCAGAATAGCAAGGCGCTCACAGGCATCGCTGACCGAAATACCACCTTGCGATACCGAAAGAAGCAGGTCTTCGACTGATTTGCGGTCCATTAAACTACCTATTTCATGCTAAATTTCATGCTAAATTTCGAGCTAACTTTAGTGCCCAATTCCAAGCTGATTTCAGTGTTGAATTTAGCACGGAAAGCAGCCTTGACAATATCAGTCTGAAATCAATCTAGTCTCTTACTAGTCTCGAGCTAGTCACTTGCTAGAAACTTGCTAGTCACTTGCTAGAAACTAGCGCTGCTGCCTTTCCTTGGCTATAGCCTTCAGGATCGATCTCAAACTGCCTAATGCTTGCACCGGCGCGCTCATTAGCGACACCGAGAGCGGCAATCAATCTTTCAGCCAGCTCCGGCTCAGCGGCAAAACGCGCGAGTTCATCAGAACCAACTTCAACAGATGCCCTAGCAATCTCATCGACAGTAAAATAGCGCACGCGCACTTGCCTGAAATCGAAGTCGCGCACAACTTGCTCAAGTTTATCGATCAGACTAAGACCAGAAGGCGTTATATAAGTATTCTCGACAAAGCGTGAAGATAGGCAAGCAGCCTGTGGTCTGTCCCACGAAGGCAAGCCTTGCTGGCGGGCTAGTTCTCTTATTTCATTCTTAGTCAATCCAGCTTCAATCAAGGGGGCCAAGACTCCGTATTGCTTAGCAGCCTGATGACCAGGTCTATAGTCACTAAGGTCATCAACATTAGCACCATAAGTGATGGCATTTACAAAAAGCTGTTTTTGCATCTCAGCCAAATACTGAAACAACGTACTCTTACAAAAGAAGCAGCGCATGCTGTCATTGGCGCGATAATCTTCAGAATCAACTTCGCTAGTATTGATTTCGATCAAGTCAAAGTTGGCCGTCTTCGCCTGCTGACGGGCTGCGTCTAGCTCTGAGTGAGCCAAGCTAGGAGAAAGGGCAATAACTATATGAGCACGAGGGCCCAAGGCTACTCTGGCATAGTGGGCAAGAACCGAGCTATCCACGCCACCTGAGTAAGCAACGATGACGCTCTCAAGTTGGCGCAGAGATTCGAGCAGCTGCACTTCTTTAAGAGCCAGTTCTTCGCTGATCCGCCCTGGATTTTGCTCCAGAGCTTCCGGCAAAACTAGAGATTCTTTAGGGTCCATCTATTTAGCAGTCTACTTCTTTGCCGTTATGGCAGGCAAGTTAACAGAACTTGTTGTGCCGCTGGCAATGCGATCTAACTCATTGCGAATGGCTGTCTCATCGACATTTTCAACAGAATCACTCAAGCTCGCCAATGTCGCCTGCAACTGATCATAGGCCAACGGCTGGGGACGACCGACAAAGATCTTCTCGTTAACGGTCTTAGCCAATCCTTCTGCAGCCGAGAGCAACTCTTCATAGAGCTTCTCGCCTGGACGCAAACCAACAAATTCAATTTTTATATCGTGACCAGGACGAAGGCCAGAGAAGCGAATCAGGTCATTGGCTAAGTCGAGTATCTTGACTGGTTTGCCCATATCAAGAACAAAAATCTCTCCGCCTGAACCATAGGCACCGGCCTGCAATATCAACTGCACGGCTTCGGGAATGAGCATGAAATAGCGAGTTGCTTCAGGGTGGGTAACTGTGACAGGCCCACCGGCAGCAATTTGATCGCGCCAAAGAGGAATAACCGAACCTCGGCTAGCCAAGACATTACCGAAGCGAACGGCAACATATTTAGTAGCAGAACGTTGAGCTAAATCTTGAATGATCAATTCGGCTAAACGCTTGGTGGCTCCCATTACCGAAGTAGGATTGACAGCCTTGTCGCTAGAAACCAAGACAAATTTATCGACCTTGTGAGCATCAGAAAGCTCTGCCACCACTTTAGTTCCAAAAATATTATTGGCGATGGCCTCAAAGACATTGAGTTCCATCAAAGGCACATGTTTGTGAGCAGCAGCATGGAAGACTACACTAGGCTTGTGATTGATAAACACTTGCTCTAAGCGCTTGCGGTCGCGCACATCGGCGATGACAGGCACAATTTCTACTGGTTCAGGCAAGCGCGATAGCTCTTGCTGAATATAGAATATCGAGTTTTCGCCCTTACCCAAGATAACTAAGCGACGAGGCTGGAAGCGCAGAATCTGACGGCACAACTCGCTGCCAATTGAACCACCAGCGCCAGTGACAAGCACCGTTCTGCCTTCAATATAGCTAGCGATAGAAGCGCTATCAAGCTTGACTGGGTCACGACCAAGCAAGTCTTCGAGAGAAACCTCGCGCAATTGATTAATACTGACGTGGCCGTTAATCAGTTCAAACAAGCCAGGCAGAATGCGTGTTTCTACTTCCGCACTGCGACAAACTTCAACAATTTTGCGAATTTCTGAAGCTGGAGCCGAAGGCATAGCAATGATTACTTGATCGATAAAGAGATTTTCGATCAATCTCGGTAATTCAGCGGTGGTACCGAATACGGTGATATTGCCAATACGCTTACGCAGCTTGGAGGGATCATCATCAATTAATCCAATTACATCGACACCCAAATCTGAACGCTGATTGAGTTCTTTCAAAACCATCATGCCGGCATCTCCGGCACCGACCACAAGGGCGCGCCGTCTCACAGGCTGACGCCAATGCTTGCGCTGCCAATGCTCGGTTTGCAACCGTCGCAGAACTCGCGAGGTGGTCATCAAGAAGAAACAGAGACCGCTATCGATGACGAGAATGCCGTATGAAAGCAAATGTCCTTCCACGCGCAGCAAGTCAACACCGATAGCTCTTAGTGCCAAGACCACAGCACTGACTGTCAGCACCGACACAGCTAGTTCCATCACTTCGGTCAGACCGGTATAGCGCCAGAGGCGTCCATACACGCCATAAGACCAGTTGGACAAGATTCTCATGGCCACAAAAACAGGAATAACTTTGATTAACTGAGCCGCATATACGGGGTCAATGCGGCCATCAAAGCGAATTAAATAGGCGCCAGCCAAAGACAATGCAACAAGAAGAGAATCGAGAACAACCTGGGTGACTCGCATCCAAGGAAAACGGGGAGCGAAACTAGCGACTTCAATGGCTGAAGACTCGCCTGGATTAGGGACACTGGTGATTTTAGGCTCTAAAGAACTCAATGACTACCCTCGTACTGAACAAGTGTTGAACTAAACACAAATTCTCAAGTAGAGATATTAGCACTAGTCATGAGGTAGAAAACTTACGCCCAGTTCAGGTTAGGTAGCGCTAAGAAACCTGCATCTTGCCCCTTTGTTTGGCCACCCACTCTTTAACCCGCTCGGGAGGCAGACCTAGAGCGTGGGCAGTGCCCTTGATGGCAGTCTCGTGGCCGACATCGAGACGGAGAATATCGTTATACATCTTCACGCACATCAAGCGCATCGGACCATCTTTTAGGCTGCCGGTAGCGGACCAGACAATCAGCGAAACAGCAACGTAGCCAATGAAAATGGAGCCAATGCCAGAGAGAATCAAGGCATTTTTGAGAATCGGATAGCTCTTGCCTACATAGAAGTACATTCCAGTTTCATAGGCAATAAACAGAACGAGGAAAAGCATGGGCTTAAACTGATAACGGGTGGCGAAATCGTCTTCTGCCTGCTTGGCGAAAATATTGCCCCTTGAGCTTCTAAACCATTCGGTATTGATCTTCTTTTCTGGAGGGAAAACGAAGCTGGCTCCAACTAAGACGCAGAATAAGAAGAAAGGCCCGTAATAGCAGTGAATCGGGTCGGTTTTGAGAACTTCGAAGTAGGCAAGCGCCCAGGGCAAACTCGAGCCTAGCATGCAAACCATAAAGAAGCGTCCAGCACCGATGCGCTGCTCTAAACTGGCTCCGAATGCCCACATGAAGAAGCAATTGACGGCTACTTGCTGAACATCGAGTGAGGCGAATGAGGCATTGAAGCAGAATGTTATGAAGTCTACTAGAGCCTGCTGCACAGGAACAAAGGCAGCAGCGTTACCACTGAATGCCAGCTTTAGATAAGACATCGCCGTGTCAACAGCTTTACTAGCCGATACACCCATCAGACAACTATTAGTCAGCCATTTCTCTAGGTTCGGGCCATGGGAAGCGGCCAATACGTAGTTGATTCCAAAAAACAGCACCAGCATCAGGCTGGCAATCGGAATAACCTGCTGCGTATCAAATTTGATCTTTGGCGTGACCGTAGGTGAATTAGACATAAACCCGCTTTGCTTTCTGAAGAGTGGTGTCAGTGCTTCCTGATTCTCTGTTACTAACTAAAAGTCGTTGGTAAGTTGTGGATACTCAAAATTAATGCCTGAATATTCGCTCTCTAAATATACAGAGCTAAGAATATATAGTCAAAATCTAATCTACCCTCTTTGCATGAATTTCAGCCATTGCCCACAGGACTGGCATCCAATTTACTCAATTTCTAGGGGCCGAACAATTATCAGCCTCTAGAAATCGCTTAGAGTCAGAGGGAGCTAGATAGTGACCTAAATAACGATATTGACCAATTTGTCTGGCACAACTATGACTTTACGCACAGTCGAATCGCCAAGCTTGGCCTTCATCTTCTCGTCAGCAAAGGCAATCGCTTCAGCTTTGTCTTTGGCTATGCCGCGGGTGACGCCAATTTTACTGACGATCTTGCCGTTAACTTGCAAGACCAACTCAATATCATCGTCATAGGTCAGCGCTTCTTCGAAGGTCGGCCAAGTTGTGACGTGAATTGAATCACTGTCATCCTTGGCATAACCGCACTGATGCCAAAGCTCTTCAGAGATGTGAGGAGCCATAGGAGCCATAATCAAGAGCAGATTGCGAATGGCAAAAGTAAGAAGGGCCGAAGCTCCTTGAGGATTCACCTCTTGCACATACTTATAAAGCGCGTTAACCAGCTCCATACAGCGCGCGATTGCTGTATTGAAGCCATAATCTTCTTTGCCAAGATCATTCGTTACAGCCTTAACAGCCTTGTGCACTTGCTTAAGCAAGGCTTTATCGGCAGCACTCATAGATGATGTGTCGAATTGATAGCCAATATTTTTACCATTGCTATCGGCGGCTTTGCTGGCACCAACGTTAGCCGCGCTTACACTATATGGGCTCACACTAGCAGCGTTAATGCAGCCCTTCTCCCGCAGCTCGTCAACTAAGCGCCAAATGCGGCCGAGGAAGCGATACTGACCAACAGCTCCGTCTTCATTCCACTCTAATTCTTGCTCTGGTGGCGACGCAAATAAAGTGAATAGACGGGCAGCATCAGCGCCGTATTTCTTGAAGAAATCGAGGGTGCCGACTACGTTGCCGCGTGACTTAGACATCTTTTCGATGCGACCAGAAATTGGCGAATGCATTGTCACCATCCCTTGCGAAAGCAAGTTAGTGAAAGGCTCAGCGCACTTAACCAAGCCCATATCACGCAGGGCACGGGTGAAGAAACGAGAATAGAGCAAGTGCAAAATGGCATGCTCAACGCCGCCCACATACTGGTCAACAGGCATCCAGTAATTGACTTTTTCTTGTGAGAAAGCAGCTTCTGGATTTTTAGCATCAACATAACGCAAGAAGTACCACGATGAATCAATAAAGGTATCCATGGTATCGGTCTCGCGTTGAGCAGTGCCACCGCATTTAGGGCAGTCAATAGTCAACCAATCGGTCATTTTCTTGAGAGGCGAGCCACCTTCGCCGGTGAATTCCACTCCTTCAACAGGAAGAATAACTGGCAGCGATGCTTCTGGCACAGGATTAATGCCACACTTTTCGCAGTGAACAAGTGGGATAGGACAGCCCCAGTAGCGCTGACGACTGATCAGCCAATCTCTTAGGCGGAACTGTGTGCGCTCTTTGCCCGCTTGATTTTTCTCAGCCCAGGCAATCATTTTTTGCTTAGCATCGGCACTACCTAGGCCATTGAACTCGCCAGAGTTAAGCATGATGCCTTGCTCTAGATAAGCAGCTTTCATGCCGCCTTCTGTAGCTTTGCCATCAACTGAAATTACTTCAGTAACAGGAAGCTTGAAGACTTTAGCAAAAGCAAAGTCGCGCTCATCGTGAGCAGGAACGCCCATAACGGCACCAGTACCGTAGCTCATCAATACATAGTCAGAAACAAGCACCGGCACAGCCTCACCGTTGAACGGATTGATTACGTGCGAGCCAGTAGGCACACCGGTCTTAGTCTTTTCGGTAGTCATGCGATCCAGTTCAGTTTTCTTTTTAGAAAGCTCGACATACTCATCGACTTTGGCCTTGTTCTCAGGCGTTGTCAGCTGAGCAACTAATGGATTTTCGGGAGCAAGCACCAAATAGCTGACACCAAAAGTAGTATCAGGACGGGTGGTGAAGACTTGCACTTGTAGCTCAGGCTTTTCTTTAACTTTGAAGTAAAGCTCGGCCCCTTGCGACTTCCCTATCCAATTCTGTTGCATGACGCGCACACGCTCGGGCCAGCCTTTCAATGTATCGAGGTCGGCAAGCAGCTCTTCTGCATAGTTTGTGATTTTAAGGAACCACTGATGCATTTGCTTTTGTTCAACAGGGGTCTCTGGATGGCGCCAGCAGGCGCCGTTCTCGACCTGCTCATTAGCCAAGACCGTGCAACATTCAGGACACCAATTAACTGGAGCTGATTTGCGCACAGCTAGACCAGCTTCGTACATCTTCAAGAAAATCCACTGCGTCCAGCGGTAATAATTGCTGTCGCAGGTTGTCACTTCACGGTCCCAGTCGTAGCTGGTACCAAGTTTTTTCAGCTGCTCATCGCGCATGTAGCGAATATTTTCTTTGGTCCACTTCTCAGGATGGAGCTTGCGCTTCATGGCAGCGTTTTCAGCAGGAAGGCCGAAAGCATCCCAACCCATGGGGTTTAGAACATTAAAGCCTTGCATGCGACGTTGACGGCTAATCACATCAGAGATGGTGTAGACCCGCATGTGGCCCATGTGCAGGTCGCCCGAAGGGTAAGGAAACATGACGAGGGAATAGAACTTAGGCTTGGAATCGTTACCAATAGCGTTATCAATAGCCTTGTAGATACCGAGTTTTTCCCATTGCTGCTGCCACTTTTCATCAATATCTTGTGGACAATACTGGCTAACCATCGCTAACTATCCCCTTCAGACGCCTTCGGCGTCAGTTACGACCAATCTCAAGCTTCACAGCTTTAAGCCTTTG
>JBAYTY010000080.1:0-13682 GCA_041675385.1 Candidatus Obscuribacterales bacterium | reverse complement strand
CTAAAAAAGTGCAGAAAATCGGAAAAGAGGAACGGCATTCGCCGTTCCTCTTCCGATCATGTACTAAATACCCCGGCAATCGACCGTGGCAAAACAGCGGCAACAGAGCTTGGCGCGTGACAGGGGGCTTCTTTTGCAAGAAGTTCCGACTGTCTTTTCAATGGCTCAGGTTGCCAGTTGCGAAAGCTCAGGTTGTCAGCTTCGTTCGCACTTCTTCCAGCAGGCCAGTCAGTGGTGCCGAGTCATCGTCACCTTTGAAAGGCCGACACTGAATGCAGTGCTTCTCCACCAGAGCCTTGTAACGCGCCTCGCCGATGTCCTTGCGCTTGAAGCCGAGCATGCCGAGCTTTTCCTCGAAAGAGGAGCTGCCGCCTTGCAAGTCGTCGACCAGCACCCAAGAGGGAGGCAGTTCGACGCGGCCAGACGATTCGAAGCCAATCACTTGGTCGAGTTCTTCGTCGAGGTCGGTGAGCGCCAACAGCAGATGTTGGATGCGAGAACTGCCGCCGGTGAGGACGACAATGTTGCAGGCTTCTGCTGCCACCGCTTTGAGGAAAGCGTCGGCGCTGGGCCGGGCTTGCACGTGATACCACTGACCGCCGCGTTCGATTGACTTGAAGCCTTCGGGCACCACGTCGTTGCGGCTGGCGTGTCGCACGGCAATGAGAGTGTCATTGCAGTCGACAAACACGGTTTTGCCGTTTCTCATAGTTTGTCTCCGGTTTATGTTTTTTTGAGAAATCAGTAATCCCGGCCGTAGAGCTTGTTGATCACCTGCCGCATCCGAAGCATCCCGGAGGAATTGTCGGAGACGATGATGATGTTCTCTTTGGGCAGGTACTGCGGAAATTCCTCCAGCCAGCACATGATGTGATAGCCGGTCATCTCCTTGCCTTCGGGTCCGCTGAAATCGGCCAGGTCATGGTCGAGATAGAGGACGTCGAAGGGCTCGCCGTGGCAGCCCGCTTGCAGAAGCTTGATGCCGTCTGCATAGTTGCGAGCCACCACAGCGTCAGCCGGGATGTTCTTCTTGTTGCGCGCGTCTCCGGGAATGCGGAGATCGTCGATGAGCAGACTCTTCATGGTGATCTCCTTGTTGTGGTGACGGGTTGTTGTTGGCGCCGGTGTTACTTGGCGTCGTCCAGCTTGCGGCGGTAGAAGTCGATCATCGACTGCGACAGGCCTTCGAAAATGGCCGCCGGATTGTCGCCGATTTCTTCGCGCAGCTTGTCGTCGTCGAGGCGGTGCGGGAACATGCACTTGCCCTTCTCGCCGAGCGCGTCTGCGGTGAAGCCCTCTTCGATGCGCGACAGCTTGCCCGACTTGATGGCCTTGGCCTTGTCGGGGTAGAGCGCCAGCATGGCCGTGCGACCAGCTGCGAGCAGCTCGTCATACGGAGAGAGGGCGGGATTGGAGGTGGTGGAATCGGTCATTTCATTCTCCATCAGTTAGGAGTTGATAAAAAGGGAGGTAGCGCTTACCACCTGCCGAAGACAGTCGCCAGAGCACCGATGATGGTGCCGAGGACGGCGACGGCCAGGCCGGCGTAGAAGGTGTAGAGCGCGGCCACGCCGAAGGCGCCGCCCGAAGCCGAAGCGATGCCGCCGACAACGAGGATAGCCACGGCGAGGATGCCGATGAAGGGCAGGGCGAGCTTCTTGATGATGCTGCCGGCGACGAGAAAGAACAAACCAATTGCGTATTCCATAGGAAATTTCTCCAGTGTGAAGGTGAAAAAGAAGCAGCGAAGCAGTTGGAGGGCTGATTGATTAATCGCCCTACCAACTGCTCGCTGTTAGTTGCGGGCTGCTCGCTGTGAGCGGCTTACTCGTTGCTGTGGGTCAGGTCTTCGTAGGCGCCGCAGTTGTTCATGTCTTCCGACATGCCAGTCTCGCTGCGAGGCCAGAGGGTGGTCTTGAGGAACTTGCCGCTGGGGCGGCGCAGGGCGATGAAGAAGTGCGGCCCGCTGTGCCAGGGCGCGACTTGCAGGTACTCGTCGTACACCACTCCCGAGGGGAAGGTGTAGCGATGCAGCTTGGCGATGATTCCGGCGCCGAAGGCACCGCGAATTTGGCCGATGATCTCGACGTGGATGTCCTCGCGGGGAACGTGGACGACGCGGTCGAACTCTTCGCGGTCACCGTTGGGCAGGATGCGCACACCGATTTCGCGAACGTTGTGACCGAGCTTCTTGAGGGCCACTGCGTTGAGGCCGGGCAGATGATTTTGACGTGACATGATGTTTCTCCAGTGAATTTCCAGGCAATTGTCTTGGTCTCTTCCTCGCCTAGTCAGAGGAACGCACTTTCATGCGCTGAGCCAAGTGGTTATAAGAAATACTGAAAACAGGCAGCACAACAGGGCGACAGCAGATTGCTCCACTGCCGTCCTGTTGTTGTCAGATTGAACTGACTGCTTACCCTACTGCTGTCTAACTGCTGATCTTGCGATCAGCGCTTACGACTTGGCCGTTTCACCGCTGGGAGCGGTCGGGGCCACCGCGGGCACCACTTCCGTCTTGGCGTCACCAGCCGGAGCCGGATTCGCTTCGACAGCTGCACCAGTGGCAGGCTGTGCCACCACCGGTTCGACCACCGTGACCACCGCCGCTTCCACAACCGGAGCAGCCACGACAGTCGCCGCAGGGGCAACTACCGTCGCGGACACGACCGGCACCGGGCACTGATTGGTGACATGGCTGCGAAGCCCTGCCACCATTTTCAGTGCGTTGACGTTGACAGTGCGCGCTGCCGTGGCCGGGTCCACCTTGCTTGCGACAAGGCGGAGGAAGGCGTTGGTAGCGGCCGAGCCGACGTAGGTGGCGAAGATGCTGCCGTGGTTGAGCGGCAGATCCGACGAACCCTTCTCCAAGATGTCGGCGAGTGCCTCCACCTTGGTCTGGCGATGCGTGTTCCACATCACCAGGTCACCGTTGCTCTTGCCCGACAGGCTCTTCATCGGGGTACGGATGAGGGCTTTCGCCACCACCGGACCGACCGCGACGAGGTCTGCCGTATTGAACTTGATGACCAGGTCTTCCTTGCCCTCGGCGTCCTTGTAGATCACCTCGGTGGGGATGACGTCACCGACCATGAAGTCGGCCAGCTCGCGCAGACGGGTTCCGGCCTTGGCGAAACCGATTTCCTCCAGGGTTGCGGCGACCAGCTTGACGCGCACGAAATCGACCGGGTGCTCTTCGAACACCAGACCGACCGAACCGTCCTTCTGAGGCACCAGGTGGTAACGCGACTCGTTGCGCAGCAGGTTCTCTTTCGAGGAAACCTTGCCGCTGCGCACCATCATCGCCGGGAACGACATGATCATGTTGTCGCCGAACGCTTCGCCCGAGAAGAGCACGCCGCCGACAACGTCAGCGTCGATTTCCCCGAGCCATTCGCAGAACAACTTCACGACCATCTCGATGGTGGGCACCTTGTCGCCGTTGACTTCCATCTCGTCGGCTGCGAACTTGATCGTGCCGGCGGCGTGGGCATCGCGGATGGCCTTCTCGACCACTTCCAGCGACTCTTCTTCCAGGCCCTTGACGTCGTGGTAGACGTTGTGGCGCGCCTCGTGACCCAGGAGCGGGAGCACGAGCATCAAGATGTCGAGCATCTCGAAGGGCACTTGCAACGCATTGGCGCCGACTGGACCACGTGCACCCGGGAGGGTGGCGAGGCCAGAGGCGGTCACACGCGGCATGAAGACGTCACCGACGCTGTAGTTGTCCATCGGCAGCTGCTGGGGCACCTTGCTGCCATCGGCAGAGCAGTGCATGTCACCGGCGGTGTAGAGGTTGAAGGCGTCTTCGAAGAAGACCGCCACCGCGCCCAGTTCGCTGGTGAAACGACCGTCGCGACCCTGCTTGATGCTCTCCGCGTAAACGTTGAGCACGTACAAGATCTGCATCAGCTCTTTGTCGATGAGCTGAACGGCCTTCTGCATCACTGCCATGATCGGCGCCTTGGGGTTGCGCTTGGCCAGGTCTTCCACGAGTTTCGGCAGAGCCTTCTCGTAGCTGGTGCGCAACTTGCCGAGCTGGCGGTCGAGACTGATGACCACCGGCTTGTACTTGCCCTCCATGTTGGCGATGCCCCAGGTGAAGAGCGAAGCCATGTCGCCGAAGCGCTCTTCGTAGTAGCCGTCGAACTGACGAGAGATCATCAGTGCTTGAAAGCCGTCGGCGCCTTGGAGGATGGTCTGGCCGGCGGTGTAGCTCTCGCGGGTCTGACCTGCGGGAACGACTTTGGCTACTTGAGGAATCACCAGGTCGCCGATCAGGCCCTTGCCGTCACCTTGAGGGGTGGTGGAATCGGCGGCAGGGGCGGTCTCGGTTGCGGTCTTGCCGGCCTTGCGGTCGCGCTTGCGCTGGTTCTTGGCTTCACGAGCGGCACGCTTGAGCGAACGCTTGACCAGGTCTTCCGTCGACGGGAAGTTGAAATCATCGCTGCCGGTGCCGGCGACATCGATGTTGGTGTGGTGTTCGTGGCCAGGAGCCGGAGCATCTTTGGGGTCCTTGGGGGCGGTGCGAACAGCGGCGGCGGTGTTGAGCTTGAGGTTGAGCTTTTGCATGGTATGGTCCTTTGTTTTGGAATGTGAGTAATCGCCACAACTGCGCTGCAGTGCGGGTTTCCTCTGGTTAAACAAACGTTGCTACTCCAATCACTCAATCCAGGCCTATCTTTCGATGGCTTGGCTGGTTCCACGGGAACCTGCAGGAAAACCGCAAACAACCGCCAATACTTCAAACCGTGTTCGATGCGATCAGCAGAAGAGCTGATTAGGGGCGCATGGAAGGTAGGCAGAGTTATTGGTTAGGTCGTTTTTGGTTCTTAAGTTAAAGAGTTGGAATAGTGAGTTAAGGCTAATAAACCAGCCTCATGACAAGCAATGGTTTATAAGGCTTGTTAGGGTTAATTGCTTTATTACGGGCGGATTTAAGCTTCCGCGCGACATATTAGAGCTAGGTTAGCTCGCGCTAACAATTAGATTAAGTGAGATTTTTGGATTCTAAACACTAGGTCGAAAATAGTGCACTGAGCGGCACAGCCCAAAGATTGTCTCCCATTGAGCCAGCATGTTCGCCTGAATATAAGACGATGCCGACAAACGGTCTATTTCTTGCGATCTTTTCCTTGAACCAACGCAGGTGGTTAAAGTGGTTAGTTTTAATTGCCGAACCGGCCTTAACTTCAATACCTAAAAGTGCTTGGTCTTCACGTTCAACTAAAAAATCAATCTCGTGTTGTTCGCGGTCGCGATAGTGAAATAGTTGATACTGCTGTTCACTGGCATCAAGCTGAGCTGCAAGCTCGTTAAAAACAAAGGTTTCAACAAGTTTGCCAGACCTGTCTGAATCTAGTTTGGTTGGATTTTGCGGCCAACCGAGAATAGAAGCCATAAGCCCGCAGTCTGTCATAAAGAGCTTGGACTGCTTCCCCACGCGCTCGTAATCAGTGTTTAGCCATGGTCTGACTCGCTCGACTAGATACAAGGCTTCAAGAGCGTTGATATACGCTTCTAAAGTTTGACGGCGGATGGACAACCCCGCGCCAATGGCCGTTATGTCCATGAATTTACTGGACCAGGCTGCAAGGATTTTTACAAGTTCTTGCATGGCGTCCTGCCGTTGTATCTTTGCTATATCAGCCAGATCTCGTTCGATCAAGGCGTTCACGTAGTCGTGGTGCCAGGTTTTGCGTTCTCGCTCGTCAAGCATTACTGCTTCTGGAAAGCCGCCCCGAAAGGACATTTCGAGGATGGCCTGCCGGTCCACATGTGATGAGGGTGAGGTGCTGTTTGTCGAAAAATCGAGACGAAAGGCTCTATCTAAGAAAGTGGGATTAGCAAACAGCAGTTCGCCTTGAGTCAATGGGCGTAAGCGCAGTTTGCGGATTCTTCCTGCTAGTGATTCTTGCACGTTTGGTAGCGACTGGATATTGGCTGAGCCGGTCAGCAAGTACTGGCCTGGCCGAGGGTCTTCGTCTGCGACCATTTTTATTGCAGTCAATAGCGCCGGAACGCGTTGTATCTCGTCAATAATGAGGGTTTTCTTGTTGTGCTTAACGAAGCCTTGCGGATCGCTCTCAGCTAGCTCTCTGAGGATTAGATTGTCTAAGGTTCTATACTCAGTGCTTGAAGATATTAGCTGCTTTGCTAGTGTAGTTTTGCCGCATTGCCTAGGGCCGCTCAGCAGCAAGACTCGCCGAGTTTGCATGGCCTGGGTAATCATGTCTTTTTGCCAACGTGGGTAGAAAGAGGTCATTTGCGGTTCCGGCGAGCGATTTTCCCAATGCACGGCCTTTTCTTGGCCGCGATTTTATCAGTATTATACCCGCGATTTTAGCAATACGAGAGCCGCGATTTTATCAATTTGAATCTTTAGAACTGGTCATTCTCGAAGCTAAATTGACCGTGTGCAGTAAAAACGCTTCGCTGACAGTGGTGTAGTCCCCCACCACTAGTTTACAGAATTAGAATAGGCACGCAGAATGAATTATCGAATCATCTATCGGTGTGGAGTGGGAGTGATGAAGGCAGTTTTGACCGTTGTTTTTGTCACTTCCATTTTTACTTTGTTTCTTCTGAGCGCGGTAGCGATGCCTTCGAATGAGTGGCATTCTGAAGCTTACATTCGAAGTTTGCAATCTTGGATGGGGACTGTACAGAAGAGAATTGCGGAACAGCCTAAATACCATGACTTTGTAAAGGGTATTGGTGATCAGACCATTCAGGTGACCTGCCAGCTAACCAAGGACAATGATTTGGGTACTGTCGGTTCTCTGAATAGCAGCTTTTAGAAACCCCTTTGTGCAGATGCCAAAACTGTCTGTAGAACGTGTATTTATGCCTGTATCTCTCGACTGGATCAGGAAAACTAAATGACTCAGTTCTGGCCCAGAGACTGCTATTAATCTATCCACAATAGTTTCGTTTTCCTATACGCATTGAGTGTCTGCTAAAAGCATCACCACCGACATCAAAGCCAGTCATTAATGAATTCCAGACGGTAAGAAAGCACCAAGCTGATAAGAAGCCAAAGCTAAAATGTTTGGTGGACCGGAGAAGGCCCGAGAAATGATTCATTGTGTGGATGCCTTCTCGGGGCGAAGGCGTGTTCTGCAAAGGCACTACATGACTCAACTATAGACAGGGCTACGACTTAGTTGTCGACGACCCTGACACTTTCACCACAGTTGGTGGTAAGGATGATGCCCTAAAATTTTGACCAGGTTTTGTCACAAAAACCGCTAATTCGCGCGCCTTGTAATTGTAGGACTGTTTACTGGATGCGCCAAGAAACAGTATGAACTCTTTTTTTTGCTTGAGCCTGAAAACATTGTGTCATAGTGCTTTAGCGGCTCTGGGTGCGGATTGATCTGCGCTAGTTTCTGTTTGCGTAGTACTACCACTGGTTTCACTGCATCTGCTCTATCATTTATTTTATGGACTAGTCCGAAAATGCGCTCACAAGAGGCTGCTCGGCCTTGTCGGCCTGTCGTTTGATGTTTTTTTGCAGCTGCAAAGATTTTCTTGTTTGTCTGTGAGGCGTTTGCTATCACTATTGTATTGATTCGTCATTCGCACCCACCAAGGTTTTTCACCAACCCAATAACAAGCAAAGACGGCCTATCTGTTTATTTCTCTGTGCAACTACGTTGCAGAGAGAAATTACCGAAATGACTTTTGAGTTTGCTTTGACTGTGATAGGCGCATTGAAAGAATCATAAACAGTACAACATTCATTTACTAAAACACTAGTTGGCTCACTAGGGCCATATTTGGAGAATTACCATGAAAACCCATACATTGATAGGCACCTCTGAAGTGCAAGAGCGAACTGTTGACAGTGCAGTGCAAGCTGCAGTCAATCAATTTTTAGAAGCAAACGCGTTGTGGCGGCAGTGTCGTAAAATTTGGTCGGCAGACTCAAGAACCCAGCTAGAGATGGATTTTGACTTGCGCAAGAAACGTAAAACAATTCCCGCTTCTGAGTTGGAAGAGTTGGAAGAAAAGGTCAAACAGTCAGCGGAAGTATTCCAGACTCTTGCCATTGAATTGAACAGACTGCAAAGTAATTACTATGCCGCTGCTGAAATTCTTGCTGGTCAGTCAGCCATCGATAATTCGCTCCAGATAGCATTGATTTCTCATGCTGCTGCCGAATGTAAGGTCAACCAATCTAACCAGACCTTGGATCAAGCGGTGTTCAATGGCAGTTATTTTGACGATAGTACATTGGCTTATGCCGAGGCTTTGCAGTTGACTGAGCAACAGAGTAAAGACTGTTGGGATGCGCTTCTGGTTGTAGCTCGGCAGCTTGTCGAGGTCGCAAGCCTTGTCACGATTGACGATAATGCACTGCATCTATATATTCGGCTGCTGGAGCTTGAGAATTCCAACCACGAGTTCGCAGCCAACGAAAACTATGCTGAACCAATAGACGAACTCTTCTACGAGCAATGGGAAGCAATCACTGCACAGATCCCAGAAGCCGAGGCCGCTTTCATCGCTGCTGCTAGCAGCAACAATTAAAAGAAAATCGGTGGTTCAGACTTATTTCTATCTGCATTAACCCACTGGCTGCTGCTTGCCTTGAAAACCATTGCAGGCAGGCTGATGCCTGACTGTCATAACAATTTGAACAAAAGGTAATTATATGAAAAATCATAATCAACAAACGATACCCGTAGTACTTCATTTATCACAAGATGAACTCTATGGGCTGTTAAACGCTCTCATAGATATTGTCTGTGAAAACGAAGAGCATCCACTTGCCGAAGTACTGCATGCTGTTGGAGGTGTTGTAGGCGACCTTGAGAGAGCGGCCGAAAGAGCCGAGATACTCGCCCTATTAGTCAAGCTAAAAGGCCGTGATAGTGAAGCTATGCAGGTCGGTGCCATTGTGCCCAAACCTGTAAATGGTGATGTTACTGTCGAAGTAGCAATTGAGATCTTCTTTGAAGAGCATGGCTGGCTGGTCGAAGATGAGGGTGAGAACCTGCGCTTTTGGGCTCTACCTGGTGCCAAAATGCTGGAGCACCTGCTTGAGACAATAAATTCAGAGTGCACAACTCCCACTGGCACAGACATCTAGCTCTATTAATTTACTAAAACACGAATTGGCTCACTGAGAGCCATTTTGGGAGAATTATGATGAAGACGAATACGAATACAGGAAGAGGCATAGTAGAAGTGCATGACCAATCTCAGTCACTAACTTTGGAACAATCAATTCATGCCTTTTTGCAAGCAAGAGCGATTTGGCGTTATTCCAGAAAAATCTTGGATGCAGCTTACTATCCAAGGCTGACAGAGTTAGCTGATCTTAAAGAGCAGATGGAACTTGCTGCTGCTGCTTCTACGGAAGGATTGGAAAAAGAACTCAGTCAGTTGAAGATGGAAGAACGCCAGGTCGAAAATGCGTACATGAAGCTGGCAGTTGAAACCAATAGACTCGAAAGAAATTACTTTGACGCGGCCCAAGCACTGGCCTCGCAGTCTTCAACCGGTATTCAGCTCGGCCTCGAGATGATTGCCCATGCTGCTGCCGAACATAGCTTCAACCAATCTTCACTGAAGGTTTTGGAGGCAGATTGTGAGTGGCATAGCGACTACCATGAAACAGATGACGACGGCAGAGACCATTTAGAGTTGGCCGTTAAGTTGGCGAAGGAGCAGCACAAAGTTTGTGTTGAGGTGCGTCAGGCAGCAATCACCCAGCTCATCAAAGCCAAAGAGAGTTTCAATCTGATCGACAATGAGCACCTAAACCGATATATCAATTTGCTGGCGGTTGAGAAAGCATTAGCTAAGATTGAGACCTGGCTCTTAGAGCAACACTGTTATGTGCGAGCATGCCTTCCAGAGGATGGCGAGCTAGAGTTTGCGGTGGAGCAAGAATACAGAGAATGGGTTAGTTTCCGCAATATTACCGACCGTTCTGTGGACGACTGCTACAAGTCGTTTGTGGAGAACTGCTGTTAGTTTGCACCTTACACCTAAGGTGATTGTGGATTGGTGCTGCTTTTTGCAATTAATTCTATGCGGCAATCGATCAGTATTTATTTTTAGAGGAAAATGTCATGTCTACGAAAATCTCACCAATAGCCTTTGCTCAAGCGCAAGTGGCAGCACAACAACTCAAAGAAGAGTTGGAAAAACGTCTCATTGATAAAACATCTCATGGCTTCAGTTGCGGCTGTGGTGCCTGCCATGCCGGGCAGTCCAAGGTCGTGGCTATTCGCCTTCCAAGCTACCAAGAGCACATTGCACGGTGGCTTTTCTGGTCTTGCCAGATGATTGATGAAAATGGCAAAGGCTGGAGCCAGGGCATTGATCAATACATTCCCTGGATGGAACTCTACCCCATGTTTCGCAATGCCTTCAGCGGCATTGAAGTAGAAGTGGGTTCTCCCCATGCTCGATTGTTTGACGACAATGAGGATGGTTCTCACGCTCAGTCGGAGCGTTCATTTCTATCCTCAGGTCGTACCGTAGAAATAGCCAACGATAGCAATGTCATGGTGCGCCCAACAGGTAACTTGAGCCAATCAAGTTGGGTCAATGCTGAATTGAGAGTGGATAGTGACATGAACCGCTTCCCTGGGGAGAAGCAACTAGTGGTTTGCAATGTGGACGCCTTGGAACTGGGAAAATGTCATGGTCGCGAGCAGGGACTATATTATCAGCCCTCTGCTCCTGCTAGTCACTCAACTTTCTATATCCGCATTCCCGGCTTTGGTGACAGCTCGGATAGCTATTTGCCTGTTGCTCGTGTTGTTGAAGTAAGCACAGATGGTGTCACATTTGAACTAGACAAGTCTGTGGAGTTGCTCATAAGCGACGAGCTAAATTAGCCTCCGGCATACGGTGCGCAATTGTCGCTAGTGCCAGATTTTTGTGGTGGCACTTTAATTTGCTGCTCTTCAACGCTCTGTAGAGCGCTGGAGATTTATTATTCTGAGCCGCTTTGTCAGGGCTCAGTAACATAGACGCTGACTCACTTCGGGTTAGCATCTCAAACGTTTTAAGAGGAATTATCATGAAACTCTCTTTTCAAAAAAGACTATACCAACTGGCTCTGGAGCAAGCTAAGTGCAATCTTCACCTGCGCTCCATGAGTCAAGCTTTCGACAACTCACACATGAATCAGGAAATTTACAAGCTGGCTCTGGCCACTCGTGGTGTGGACAGTCTTAGTAATCCTGAAATTTTACCCACCTTTTTCACTGCTGAGGCTGTGGTACTGCTTCTTCGTGTTCCCAATATCTACTGGTTCTGGCGCACAGTTCATGAGGCCTGCCTCCATGACCACGATGCTGATGACGCTCTGTTGAGCAAGGCATCGGTTGTCCGTGGCATCAAGGAAATTCGCAGCAGCCATAGCTACCAGTTCAACCTGGGTCAAGGCCTTGCTGATCTTGTCGATGATCCTAAGGCCGAAGGTCAATCTCGACGTGAAACGCAAATAGCTCTGCGGGCGGTGGCTGGTCTGATTTTGGTCAAGTGTGGTTCTCTTTGGGATCCCGCCAGTATTATCGACAACCCCTTCTTCTTTGAACCATCATTCGTTGAGTGTCTGGCGTCAAATCTTTGAGTAACCAACGGTTTGCTTCGGGCTGAATTTTCAGTCTTGGAGCAACTTGTGATTTGACTCTAAGTGCCTGGCCTGTAAAGCCGGGCACTTTAACCGGCCTACTAAGAGTCACATTTGCAGAACGACACAACTAAATTTTTTTTTGCAAATTAGTAGACCAGTCTACTACGATCATTCCCAAAAATAGATTTACCCGTTAATCAGCCACGTTCACTTCTTCCACCGTAGCTCGAAAGCTAAGTAGAAAAGCGGGTCCCCAACATCAGTTGAGGACCCCCACTAAGCTAACCCAAAGGGCTAGTTATTGCTTGCCGAAACTTCGGCTTTTCTGCGCGCTATTTGCGCTTGTCCAGTCGCTCTTAAACGATCAGCGCGTCGAGACGCTTGACCGCTTCGACGCCGATGGCGATTTCTTGTTCGGTCGAGAGCGTGCCACCGTTCATGGTGCCTTCACTGCCCAGGCAGAGAGGGGCTTCCGACTGCGCCTTGATGTAGGCGATGCGCTCGGCGTCGGTGGCGCCCACGGCACCGTCGATGATGGTTTGGGCTTCGGCAGCGGTCTTGCCGGCGGCCAGCAGCTGAGCCATGGCATTGGCCACGGCTTGGTCGGCGTCCGCCTTGGTGACATTGATGCTGTAGGTGTTCTCGGCGAACTGCAGCGACTCACCGGCACCCTTGACGATGGCGGCGATGGTCTCGAGCAGGGCCTTGGCGTCGACCTTGATGGGGCCGTCGGTCAATGCTTCCACCTTGGTGGTGCTGGCTGCCACAGAGCTTTGCAGCGCTGCCAGGGCACTGGCCAAGGCCGCTTTGCGCGTGGCCATGTCGCTGGGCAGTGCCGGCGGCTTGCCGTCTTTGCAGTCGCCCCAGGCGACGTAGTGCGCGTCGTGCTGGTTGAAGATGATGCCAGCCAGTTCGGCGGCGATGCCTGCGGCTTGACCGGTTTCGTCGGCCTGCGATTGGCTCAGGGCGAGGCGTGCGATGGCCACGACGCAGCCGCCGCTCAGGCAGTTGGCGACGCGGTAGGCGCGGGTCAGCTCGTCGCTGTCATCGGAGAAATTGCTCAGCGCTTGGGCGTGGATTTCGGCATTGGTCTTGATGATGCCGACGGCGTACACCAGGTGGTCTGCGGTGACGACTTGGCCGTTGATGATGATTTGGCTCATTTTGTGTTGTGGATTTGAATTGGGGGAATTGATTGGGGTTTTGGGTGGTTATGTCGGCATTTTCCAGCCGAGCGCTTCGATTTCTTTGAGCGAGTAGGTCTCGCTCAGAGTCAAGCTGAAGAACAGCTTGCTCACCTTGCAAGCAACGGTGACTTTGTCACCGCTTGCGGTCAGTTCGATGGCAAGCAGGTTGACCCAGCCGGGGGCGTCGGGCCGCGTTGCTTCGATACCCTTGATTTTGCTGACAGAGATTTTCTTCGACTGACTGGCGAACTGAAAGGAGAAGCTCTTGGCCAGCCGCATTTTGCCGCCGCGAGCCAGGGGCATTTCCTGCACCGCCGAAGTGGTGACCGAGATGGTGCCGCCTTTGTTGACGATGCGAGTGACCTTGCACTTCTTCAGTTCGGCAGCAGGGGCTTTGCCGAAGGTCTTTTCGAATTGGTCGGGGCCGATGTCGGCTCCGGGTTTGATTTGTGAAAGTTGCGAAAGTTGGGGAAACATTTGGTGCTCCAAATGAAAACCTAAGCCATTGCTGGCTTAGGTGGGTCGGAAAAACTTGAGAAACTTGATAAGGCTGGGAAGCCTAGCTGCGTTCGTAGTAGGCCCGCACGGTCACCTGGATGATCAGCGAGCGCCTGGGGTTGGCCGAGGGCACGACCACGGTGCGCGTCAAAAGAGCGCAGGCACCGCCGGGAAATTTGCCATGGGGGAACATCTGCTCGTCCGGCAGTCTGAGAATGCAGCCCTCCGAAGCCAGACGAAGAGTGACTTCTGACAGCAACTGCGGCAGGCGCGAGAGGTCGTAGCCGATGCCGGCGACGATGTCGAAGCGGTCGCGCTTCTTCAAGAAGTCTGCCAACTCGGAGGCGGGAGGCGCTTCTTGCAGGTGTTGGGAGGTGACTTCGAGCCGGGCCGTG
>JBAYTY010000079.1:0-14934 GCA_041675385.1 Candidatus Obscuribacterales bacterium | reverse complement strand
TGTTCAGCCATTTCTTGCCATTTCGGACTCTTGACTGCAACTACCGTGCCTTCTTACAACCAGCCAGAGCCAGGATTTCGTCAAAAGCCGCTCTTAACAACTATATGGATGAATAGATGCGGGCAAAAAGACAAGCGCGAGAGTGGGCACCAGAGAGGAAACCATTTGGTTTCTCCTCCAGTACCCTTGCTCTCACGCTTGCACTTAATGACGATGCTTAGTGACGAATCCGAAGCTACTTACAAGTGGCCCGTGTTAGAGGCCAATCCTTCGCGATTACTTCAGGTCAGCCAGCTCAGCCACAACAGCGGTAACCGCCTTCAGCACTTCCACCATGTACGGCAGATTGCAGTTTTTCACCCGGTCGTTGACCGTGTGATAGTTGGGGTTGAAGCCGTCGTCGGTGAACTCTTCGCTGACGAGCACGGCCTTGTAGCCATGGTCGAGGAAGCCGGCGTGGTCCGAACGGTCCTTCACCGCGTTGTTGTGCGTGTCCACGGGCGTGAGGTTGATGCCGTAGCGCTTGATGGCACGGAAGAACCGCACAGTCAGCTCGTGAGAGCCGTTCTGGTCGATGTCGTCGTGGATGTCCAGCCGGTTGCCAGGCTTGGCGCAGTAGCTGATCATGTCGATTTCGACCATGGCCACCACATCGACTTTGGCCGCAGCAACCTTGTCGGAATAGGCATAGCTACCCCAGAGGCCCTGCTCCTCGCCGGTGAAGTGAATCAGCCGAACAGTGAACGGCAGGTCGAGGTCTTTCAGCGCCCGAGCAAGCTCGAACATACCGGCAGTACCCGAACCATCGTCGTCAGCACCAGGTGCCACCTTCTCGTTGCCCCAAGGCGAACCAGCGGTGGAATCGAGGTGAGCACCAACGAAGACAACCCGCGAAGGATTGGTCTTGCCGGGGAGCTCGATGATCAGGTTGTTGAGCTTCTTGCCGCGCACCGTGTAGGGGTCACGAACGCTCTTGAGGCCCATGGCCGCATACTGCGCTTCGACGAAGCCCATGGCGATGTCCAGCTCTTTCGAGTGGGTGTTGCGCGTAGCCAGAGTCGAAGTGACACCAGCCACAGTCACAGGCAGTTCGCCAGAGAGCTTGAGCATGGTGTCTTTGATGCGGGCGATGTCGATGCTCTTGAAGGCATTGACGATGCGAGCATCCGGCGCCGGCAGGTTGCTGGTGTCGATCTTCGGCGTAGCAAAGTTGCGCGTGCGACGAACTTCAGCCGGATCGAACTTGCAGCCGCCCTTCCAGTTCTTGCCGTGGTGAACGGGGTGGAAATCAGACTCGTCGGCAGCAAAAGTACCTTCCGGGGGAGTGTGATCATGTCCTTGGTCAAGGCCGTCATGACTGTGAACAGGGGCAGCGACGAGGATGGAAGTGTCCGGGCCGACAGCGTCGGAATCGGTAGCGTCAGCATTGGTCGTCGTCGGTTGACGCTGCGTATCCTCGACAGGAGGGAGAGCACCGGTGGGACGAGACTTGTTGCTGTTGCGACGGCTGCGAACGACGAGAAAAACTACCGCTGCAAGGAGCAGCAGGGGGATGATGGTATGCATAGTAATCTCCTAAATTTGTGGCCTTAGGCCGGTTTAAGGAAGCGAAATGCTTCTTAGCGCGAACCAAGGACATGGCTGGCACTAGGTTGGAGTGATGGTTGCTAGAAAAGTAGACAGATACGCGACACCAAATACAGTGCCAAAAGTTTCTTGACCTAAAGCTTGTAATGCTCGGGGAGAATTAAAAGTTTAGTTACTACCTCATGCGTATGCGGAAAAAATGGTCTAGAAGTTAACTATAGGAATAGCCATATAGGCAAAGCAAACTAGTTACGCTAACTGACGTGACACTATTGTTAACGAACACTAACCTGCGCCACCTTAGCCTAAGGTCGAAACGTCAAGAGCTAAACAGGCAAACCTTCTCAGAATCTCATAAAGTCTTTCAGCGCAAGCCAATTGCTACGTTTACCGGTAACACAAGTGCGCTAACTAACGTAAACAGTTAACAAACCCAGTAGTTTGCGCCAGCTTGAAAAGTTTGTGGGTTAGGATCTCGGGACTGTTAAGTTCGAACGTCAAATTCAAGTGCGCAAAATTCGAAATAAGCGCTCAGCTCGTTTTCCCTTTTTTCATGCAGAGGAAGCAAATGGCCATTAAGGAGTTCATCAAACATCACTACCGTCACTTCAACGCCGCCGTTGTCGTCGACGCTTCCGAAGCGTACATTGCGCACCTGGAGGCCGGTGGCAAGATGTTCATGACTGTGGCTGGCGCTATGAGCACGGCAGAGATAGGCCTTTCTCTGGCCGAAATGATCCGCCAAGACAAAGTGCATGCCATTTGCTGCACCGGTGCCAACCTAGAAGAAGACATCTTCAATCTGGTTGCTCACAATCATTACGAAAGAGTGCCTCACTATCGCCAACTTACACCAGCCGAAGAGCTAGAACTTCATAGCCGTGGCATGAACCGCGTTACAGACACCTGCATTCCTGAAGACGAAGCCATTCGTCGCATCGAAAACGAAGTGCTCGAACTTTGGCAAGAAGCCGACAAGAGCGGCAAACGTTACTTCCCCTACGAGTTCATGTATCAACTGATTCGCTCGGGAAAAATCAATAAGCACTTCCAAATTGACCCTAAAGATTCTTGGATGCTAGCCGCTTGCGAGAAGAACCTACCAATAATTACTCCTGGTTGGGAAGATTCAACCTTAGGCAACATCTTCGTTTCACACGTAATTCGCAAAGACATCAAAAATATCGACACAGTCAAATCTGGTCTAGAAGCCATGGGAATGATGATCGATTGGTACAAAGAAAACAGCAAAGACCAATCAATCGGCTTCTTCCAAATCGCTGGTGGAATTGCTGGCGACTTCCCTATTTGCGTGGTGCCGTTGATTCAGCAAGACTTGCAAGAAGACTGCAAGCTTTGGGGCTATTTCTGTCAGATTTCGGACAGCACAACTTCTTACGGCTCATATAGCGGTGCAGTTCCCAATGAAAAAATTACCTGGGGCAAGCTGGGCGAGGATACCCCGAGGTTCGTTATCGAATCTGATGCCTCTATCGTTGCTCCGCTAATCTTTGCCTACGTACTTGGGCAATAGGCCTCTGTAGAGCGATGAGCGCTTCAAAAGCTAGCCCTCCTGAACCGGAAAGTCAGCCAGAAACCAAGCCAGATGAAGCTACAGCTTTAGTAGATGCATCGGCTACAGGCGCGGCACCCACTGAAGCAGAGCGGGCCAGCGCCAAGCGGGCCAAGCTAAACAGCATTCTGTCGCTGATTATTGCCGGTATCTGCGGCTACCTGGCCAGCATGCTCTGGATGCCAGGCAATTCTTACAGCGGCGACACGCTGCGCCTGAGCGACAAAGAAAAAGTACTAAGCAAAAATCTGCGTAACCACGTAGAGATGCTGGCGAGCACAATCGGCGAACGTAATATTAGCCATTACGACAATCTTGAGCACAGTGCTCGCTATATCGAAGAATGCTTGCACCAAGCTGGATACGCCGCCAAACCGCAAATATACGACGTTGATGGCAAGGCTTGCCGCAACATCGAAGTGGAGATTCTAGGTAAGAAGTACCCCAAAGAAATATTGGTTGTTGGTGCCCACTACGACTCTGCACCAACTAGCCCTGGGGCCGACGACAATGGCTCTGGAGTGGCTGCCGTGCTGGAGATGGCAAGGCTTCTCAAAGGCCGTCAATTTGACCGAACCATTCGCCTAGTGCTCTTCCCCAATGAAGAACCGCCTTATTTCCGCACCAAGACAATGGGTAGCTATCGTTACGCCGAAGCTGCACGAGCACGCCAAGACAACATCATTGGCATGCTCGCTTTAGAGACCATGGGCACCTATTCAAACGAGCCCGGAAGCCAGCATTACCCCATCCGTGGCGGCACCTTGCTCTACCCTAACAAAGGTAATTTCATTACTTTTGTCGCCAGTCAGTCATCGAGCGCCTTCAACCGCGAATGCATTGGCGCTTTTAGAAGACTTGTAGATTTTCCTTCTGAGGGCTTCTCCCTGCCTAATTTCATCTTAGGCGTCAATTACTCAGACGACTGGAGCTTCCAAAAGTTTGACTATCCTGCCGTGATGGTGACCGATACCGCCCCCTTTCGCAACGGAACCTACCACCAGCCCAGCGATCTTGCCAATAAACTCGACTACGACAACCTCACTCGTGTAGTGGCTGGCCTAAGTAGCATGATTGGTGCTGTGGCCGGCGAGCAAACGAAATAGTTAGCAGGCAAATTAGTTAGCGCTAACTGCAACAAGGCCAATTGACTGGCCAGACCGAAGCAAACGCTTTGCCAATTGAGCATTTACGGTCTTGAAAACCGTAAATACCGTGTTGTCATTGCGCTCCTTTTACTTAAAGATAGAAATGCCATAGATAGCCACCCCCGAGGCACAATCGGCAGATGCCCTTAGACCGCCAGCCAACCAATAACGATTCGGGCAAGACTGAAAGCCCCTCTCACTCAAATATTTTGAGTGAATTTGGCAGTGGCCTTACGCACAAATTGGCCGCGCCATTCAAGGGCGCCATTCAATTGGCGACAAACGAAACTGACACACCGGCCCAAAAGGCTGCCGAAGCTCAAGCATCGCAGTCGAAAGCTCACCTAGCTGGTGAGGTTGTCGGCAGCGCTGCCGTCTTCATTGCTGCAACAGCCTTGCTGCGCCGCGCCCCGCTCGCCGCTAGCTTAGCGCCAATAACCGCAGGGGGAATAATTGGCGCCATTGAGCCACTAAAACAAGGGCAAAGCAATCAAGACAGGCTGATTCATGGCCTCAACGGTGCAGCGGCAATTGCCATAATCGAGCACTTACCGAAAGCCTTAAGCAAAACTGGTCTAATCGCTAGCGAAAAGAGCTTGAGCGGTGCTTTAATTTCAGGCATGACAGTGGGAGCAGCAACCGAGCAGGCTACTAGTTACATTCAAACAGGCAAAGCCGCAGACCTAGACCGCACAGCCATCGCCGCGGCCGGGTTTGGCCTTATGAATACGGCCTTTCACGGAGCCGGTCTTGCTATCAACAAAGGCGTGAGCAACTTCGGCGAGCGCTCAAAATTTGCCGACAACGCCACTCTAACCGCCATCAGCAAAGATCGTCAAAATATTGCCGAAGAAAGCGGTAAGCGCGGATGGCACTTAGTATGCGGTAGTGGAGGCTCAAAGGCTGGCTTGACCAGCACTGGTGTAATTTTGGCTTGCCGCGCCGCTGAACTCAAACTTGATACCATCGGCGGCGTCAGTGGCGGGGCTATACCCGCAGTCATGGCAGCAGCCGAATTACCTTCACACAAGCTGCTTGACCTAGCTAAAGCCACAGATTTCTCTGGTCTTCTCGACAAAAAGAAATTGATTACTCCTCTTATTAAAGAGCGAAAACCCATCGATTTGCTGCAAGACGGCATGTATGGCTCAAGCAAACTAGGAGAATTAACTGACGCCCACGTCAAAGAATGGCCAACAAAATTTTGGACTATGGCAGTAGGCGACCACAGCGAAATGATGTTCACAAAAAATGGTGTGATGGAATACACCAGAGAAGGCGGCAAAAATTTAGTCTCCAACAAACCAGCCCAACTTGGTGACGCTGTTCGCGCCAGCTGTGCCATTCCTGGTGTGCTCGAATCGGTCACTTTAGTTGGCCGTCGTCTCTTTGACGGCGCCTTAGGCAAATTTGGCAAATGTCCAACGGCAATGGTTACCTCTCACTACGGAGTACCAAGTGAAAACATCATCGCTAGCCTTCCAGTCGGAGCAATGTCGACATTCAACAAGAGCCTCTATCTCTTTGCCAAATACTTAAGTGGTAACCTAGAAAAAGAACATAGCGGGTTTATGGAAACGGCAGGCATTGTCATTCGCCCAGAAGTGAACAGCTTCCACTCAATGAAATTCTTGCTCAATGCCAATCAAAAGGACGAAGCAATTCTTGCTGGATACCGCGCCGCCATCGACCAATTTGCCAAAGCCAAACTAATTTCAGGCGACAAACTAAAAGCAGCCAGCGCTGCAGGCGAATCAATTGCCACCCTTGAGAATTTCTTCAAACCAGAAGCTGTCAGTCCATTTATTGCCAACCCCCATTTACTCCGCCTCACAGCCAGACCAGGTTTATCTACGCTAAACCTAGCTCTAGAAGCTAAATAAGTACGATGACAAAGAAATGAAGACTGCGCCAATTTCAATAGCTCTTTTTTCAACAGTCCTAATAGGGGCCTCCAAAATGTGTGCAGCGGCCCAGGCTAGCGAAATGGCTGTACTGCCCGGCAGTGCCGCACAAACCCAAGCGAAAATGGTCTGCAGCAGAATGAACTGGCTTACTTCGCTGGACGAAGCCAAACAAACAGCAAAGAAAGAGCATAAGCTCATTGTCTGGATTCACATGCTCGGCAACATTGACGGCTTTACCTGAAGTGCTGGCAATAGCCTGAGAGCCGTGTCGCTTTCACAAGAACCTGTCTTTTCCACTTTGCGCAATCGCTTTGTTTGTGGCTACAAAAATATTATGCAAGAAGGATATGCCGGAGATTCAGGCGTTCACCCAATTGACGGCAATGCAGTCAATACGACCAATGGCGCCGGTCCTCACAATCTGCAAACCTTTGTCTTGACGGCAGACGGTACCGTATTGCACTGTTTACCTGGGTTCTGGAGTTCAGCAGATCTGGCCGCCGAACTGGAAGTAGCAGAGAAGCTAAGCCACATCTGGGAAGACAAAGCGATTACACCAAGCCACAAGGCTGATTTATTCAAACGCACGCATCTTGAGCACCTCGCCAGTCATACGCAAGAACTAGTCGCACGAAGCCACTTACAAGGCTTTGACGCCCAGCACATTTATAAGAATAGAAAAGAGTTGTCTGACTGTATCAGTGACAACGAAGCTATAAGCGCTGTGGAAGACCCGCACAAGCTGCCCTATGCCGCCTTCAAAACCACCGATAAAATCATGCACGAACGCCTGGCCAAAAGACCATTCCAAAATTACAGTTATTTTGATACTGCCACCTACACCAGTTATGGCTGTAACCACTATGACAAAGGCGAAAATGAAATGGAAGGAGGGCCACCGACTTTGGCCCTGAAAGGCAAAAGCTTGCGCAACATCACTAGACCAACAACAGTAGCCGCAGCACTGAAAGTAAGCCCGTCGGCGATTCCAGAACGCAGCAAGATAACAACTGCGACGCTACCCAACCAGTTTGTGCAGTTGGCCAAGCAAGGGCAATGGCCTGAGGCCTTCCAGTGCGCTGACAAGTACATTAAGACCCAGTTTACACAGCCAGGAGGCTACGAGATGCGCAGCTTAGCAGCACTGCAGCTAGGCTGGTATCAACAAGCATATGACGATGCATCCAGAGCCTTGTGGCTGGGTTCTAAGCACTCATCGGCCACAATATTGAGGGCCCGAGCAGCAAGTAAACTCAAGACATTAGTGTACCGGAATACGAAGAGCCTTTGAGAAATCGACAGTGTCGCTGGCACCAAATTTCGGACCGCCGATACCCAGTTCTTGCAGATTCTTTAGCTTTTTCAGAGACCTAAAGCAATCGCGATCAAGCAAAGATGGGTTAGCTTGTAACTCTTTCAAGTGCGAGAGTGAACTAATCGCTTCCATACATTGGTTTGTCATGTCTGTTTCATTAACTCGCAGGCGTTTGAGATTGGAACAAGTCGAGATTGCTTGGAAATCGCTCAAGCTGAGTACGCCTCGCTCCAGAGTCAATTCAGTCAAATTTTTAGAGGGCGCCAACACCTTTAATAGTTCAGCGGGTTCTATGACTGGCGAATAGGATAAGCGCTTAAGCTTCTTTATTCGCCCCAAAGTAGCCAGCTCGCTACCTCTAATTTGGGTGCCTACCAACTCCAGCTCCTTTAGGTCAAAAAGTAGGTCAAGTTGCGGCAAACATTCCCCATCGAAATTGCATGGGCCAGCAGACAGCGTCAAGGACTTCAAGCCGGACAGCCTGACAATATGCGGCAGCGCTCTTTTGTCGACCGGTTCATGCCCAGAAAAAACCAAACCATATAGATCGTCAGGTCGGAAGCCATCAAGCAAAGAAGGATCCGCAAATATCTCCCCACTGCAGAGCAATGTTACTTTGCCTTGAAGCGGTAGAAACACCGCACCAGTGGCTGGTATTGGCCCTTCTTGATCTTCTATTTCAATCTTGCCTAATTTATGCTCATCTCCGAAGTCAAACTTACGTTTAAGCACACCGCCAACATCAGCGTTTCCGCAGTAATAGGTCTTCATCGGACGAACCACCGAAGAGCCAACGGCCGACTCGCCAGACGACGCAGGTTTAGATTCAGCATTAGAAGATTGTGCAGAACTTGTGTTGGATTCTGGAGCCGTGCCGGCTGTGAGCTCTGCTGCAGGAGTGACTGAAGTAGAGCTAGCAGTCTCTGCAGTGACTCCAGTGGTAGCCTGAGATTGGTTTTCTGTCGTGGTTTCTGAGGTAGTTGAAGATGACGTTCCTACTGCAGAACCAGGCACAGAACCAGTCACAGAAGCAGGCCCGCCCACCCCGGCCTGCTTGACATTGGATGAAGACTTCGCAGCTTCTAGTTTCAACCAATAAGCGAAAGTAAAAACAGCAGAGAGCAGCACGGCGACTGCCAAAGAAATCTTCAGGGCCAACTGAATTGGATGTTTTTCCTTGGTACTATCTTTGACAACGGAACTCTGCCCCGAATTAACCGAAGACGACACTGAAGAAGAAGGTGAAGAAGAAGCACCTAATTCCTTCTGCATATGAGCGAGCTCGGCCACCACTTCTTCAAGGTTTTGATAGCGGTCCATAGGAGCTTTTTCTAACATGGTGGCAATCATTTCTTCCATAACCTCAGGAAAGAACTTACCCCCCGTCGCCTTGGTTAGCCTTGACGGCTTTTGCCCCTGATGCATCATCATCGTTTGAATAGAATTGGCACCACGAAATGGTGGCACACCCGTTAAGATTTCAAAGAACGTGCAGCCAAGAGAATAGATATCAGAGCGAGCATCAATACGCTTTCCATCACAATGCTCAGGGCTCATATAATAGGGGCTGCCAAATATCTCACCAGCAGTGGTGAGGTTCTGCACTTCAGCCTCAACTCCAGAAAGCTTAGCGATACCAAAATCTACGAGCTTGACACGGGATCCTGTAGCATCTTTTTCCTTAAGCAGAAAAATATTTCCCGGTTTGATGTCGCGGTGAATAATTCCTTTCTTGTGAGCGTAACCTAGACCAGAAGCCACACCTATAAAAACTGGAATAGCTTCTTCTAGGCTCAACGGACCAGAACGAGCCAAAAGATCGGCCAGATTCTCCCCTTCAAGCAAATCCATCACATAGAAAGGCAAAACTCCATCATGCAAACCAAGATTGTGAATGGCGATAATATTTGGATGGTTCATACGGGCAATAGCCTGGGCTTCAAGCTGAAGACGACGCCAAGCGGTTTCGTTGACCTTCTCAATATTGAGAGTCTTTAAAGCGTAGATCTTATTGAGAATTCGATGGCGAGCTTTATAAACAAAGCCCATTCCGCCAACACCCAATAGCGAGATTATCTCGTAGTCTCCCAAAAGGTCGCCAGGCTGAAGCTTACCAACCTCATCCGCCGCCGGGTGGGCCGTGCTGCCCGAAATATATGGTTGAAAGTCTTTCGCTGCGCCGCTACCAGAAACATACTGCCGGAAATCACCAGCCGCGCTGCTTCCCGACAAGCTGGTGCTGGCTTGTGACTCTTCGTCGGGTGGCTGGGGATTGTTCTGGGGATTCATAGCACTTAGAGGATGACCTAATAGTTATAATCGGTAAACTAAAAAAAATCTGTATTGTGACATCGTAGTAATAGAAAGCGGCAGCACAAAACGGCAGCACAAAACGGGAGTACCAAATGTCGGAAACCCAAAATCGTCAAATCACACTAGCCTCAAGACCAGTTGGCGAACCCAAAGACGAGAATTTCAGACTGGTTGAAGGCGTTTTGCCACAGCCCTCGAAAGACGAAGTAGTTCTGCGCACAATTTATCTTTCACTAGACCCCTATATGCGCGGACGCATGAGCGCAACCAAATCATACGCAGAACCTGTGGCCATTGACGGTGTAATGGAAGGGGGCACCGTTAGCGAAGTCTTGCAATCACAATATTCAGGCTTAGCTAAAGGAGACATTGTTCTAGGCTACACCGGCTGGCAAGCATTCGCTGTCGCACATGGCGCCAGTTTGGTCAAAATAGAGAAGAAGCTAGCACCGATATCGACGGCCCTCGGAGTGCTTGGCATGCCCGGTATGACGGCTTACACAGGCTTGCTCAATATCGGTCAGCCCAAAGAAGGGGAAACCGTCGTGGTGGCGGCTGCTTCAGGGGCAGTAGGAGCAATTGTCGGCCAAATCGCAAAAATCAAAGGCTGCAGAGTAATTGGCATTGCTGGAGGCAAGCGCAAGTGCGACTATGTAGTTCAAGAACTAGGCTTTGACGACTGTCTCGACCACAAAGATGAAAATCTTCCTGCCTTACTAGCTAAAGCCTGCCCCAAGGGTATCGATATCTACTTCGAAAACGTTGGCGGAGAAATATTTGAGGCGGTCTTCCCGCTACTAAACCCATTTGCCCGCATTCCAGTTTGCGGACTAATTAGTGCTTACAACGAAACGACCCTGGCCTCCGGGGCTATTTCGGTACCCATTCTAATGCGGGCAATCCTCACCAAAAGACTGACATTTAGAGGCTTTATTGTTAGCGACTTCGCCTCGCAGCGTCAAGAATTCTTGCAGGCTGTTTCTAGCTGGATAAAGGAAGGAAAACTCAAATACCTAGAAGATGTCGTCGATGGTTTAGAAAATGCGCCGAAGGCCTTTCAGGGGCTCTTAAAAGGCGAAAATTTTGGCAAGCTTATTGTGCGGGTCGGTGAGGAACAATAGTTTGTAGTCCAAAGTAGGTAGAAGCGCTAAGTGAGCTGCAGCGCTTAGTAAACCACAGTACTTAGAAATCAGCAGTACTTAGAGTGACTATGAAAAAGCAATGCGCTCTGTTATTTCTGCTAATTGTTTTAGCACTCGCAAAGCAGAGTGAGTGTGCTGCTTGGGCAGAAGACATTGATTGGCTCAATCGCGGCATTGCTGAGTATTCGGCCGGGCAGTACAACCAGGCCGTCAACAGCCTCTCACTGGCAGCCAGCAAGAATGAGAGGTCTGATTTGGCCCACTACTATCTTGCCAATTCACTACTGCGAATTGGTCACAAGGCTCGTGCCTTGCAAGAATACGAGAAGGCATGCAAAACCAGTCAGACAGCAGAAATGTATAGAAACTGCGCCCAAGTTTTGAAAGCCTACAATGTCGCAGTGCCACCACCACCACCCATGAGCCAGCCCATTCGCAGACGGTCGGTACTAGACCAATATCAAGTCTCTTCGCTCGACCGCATTAACACTCTGGCAGAGCAGAAAAGCGATGGCAAAATGAAGTTTGCCGACAGCCATCGCGACGGCCTTGAAGTGTTTCGCTGCAGCCCCGAAGGCAGCGCCGACTTAAAGGCGGCCTGGGATCAATGGATCGAAAACTACAGGCTGGCATTCGGTTCAACCCTTGGTCCTCGTGTACGCGCGGCACACATTGGCAAACTCTCCGGCAGCGCTCTAATGGTCTTTAGTGTTGATAAAAATCGACGTTTGAGAGGACGTATTGTAAAGAGCGATGCTCCCGTTCTGTTCAATTACTTCTTGCTAGAGACAACGAGACGAATTGATAGAGCGGCAATACTTGATTTTCCAGCGGCATCGGCGTTGCCTGGATACAACTTCACCATGACTTGGGACTATGGTGCCTCTAAAAATGGCACAGATACTGTTGCCGAGCTGCTGCGGACAGAGGCAACCTTGCGCAATCAACAAGCCTTAAATGCAAACGCTGGCACTCTATCGGCATCAGATACGAGTGCGGCGCTGCGCAACTCAAGTACGAGTGCCACTCTCCACAACTCGGATACGGCCGCAGCACTCCGCAGTGCCAATGCAGACGCATTAATGATGCCGAAGTTCGATACTAAAGTGTCGGCGCAAATACTCCCCAAGCAATTGCCAGTGGAACTAAAGGCCTCTACAGGAAAACTTGATTCAGGCACAAAGAAGAAGCACTAGCTTACTCTTAGACTTGTTGCAATGACTTGCGGTAATGGCTTAAACAAAAGTGTAAGCAATAGTCTGTGGCAATAGTCATCGGCAATAGTCTGTGGCATGGGCTTATGGCCGCGGTCCAATGGCCTGGCCATAGCGGCTAAGAGTAAGCGGACTCATCGGTTCTTGTTTGAGGAAGGAAGGATCAAGAATATAGAGCTTACCGTCTTCAAATCGCATATTTTTCAGCTGCCAGTCAATTCTTATGCCACTATTCATAATGGCATCACCAAATGCATAATACTGCTGTCTCAGCGCCACCATATCGGCACGAGAGAGTTCACCTGCGATTAGTTGAAACTGCAAATGATCCCCATCACCAATCTGCTCCATCCGCAAAGCTGGGCTGCCATCCTTAGTCTTGCCTGTTTCCAGAACCTTAGGCGTGCGCACACCGATCGATTGAAGCCTTTCGTACATACCTTTTACAGCGTCCATATTGGCCGTTCGATCAAAAAACACTTTTGTCACTGAGCCATCGTTGTTAGAATAGACTTTCCCCTCACCACCTTCTCCAACAAGATTTCTCTGATCAAAGGAAATGGGCTTTTCTTGCGATGCTCTGCTCGGCTCTACTTTAACCGGCTCTACTCTAATTGGTACTACTTTGTCAGAGTGAACTCTTACTTGTTCGACTTTAGCTGGCTGGGTGGCTACAGGTTGAGCGATATCTGCTTGAACTTTTACCGGCTCTGCCTTGGCAGAATCTAAGTTTAATGAAAGAGGGACGCTACCAGCTCGTTGATAGCGATAATGCGACGCCGCACCACCGAAACCACCCAGAATGCCACCAAACATGGCGAAATCAGTGACATTCTTGCCAAGCTCTTGCTGACTTGACAGCCCTCTGCCACTGGTCAATGAACCTAGCTCGGCGCTAGTCAGTCCAGCTGGTATGCCACTGATAGCACCAATACCAGCACCCTTACCAACTTTAGCAAGAAGACCAGACTCGGGCGTGACAGCAAATGCCCGAATGCCACTTAGGCCTCGAGCAGAAGCTCCCAGCACCGCAAAAGTTCCAGCATCCGTCACCGCATTGCTCAAACGACCTGACCAAAAATCTCGGCCCGTCTCAACGGGAGTAAGCACTGCACCCATAACAGCCCCAGTGGCTCCGCCTTCGATCGCACTAGAAGCGATTGAAGTGCTCAAACGACCGGAGAATGCCCCTCGAACCGCAGCGCGAGAAATCAGAAATGGCACAATCATGCCAACCGAAGCACCGGCCTGCTGCACGAAGGCCTCCGTTCTGTCATTTGGCTTGCTTGGGTTAACCAAATGCAGCTCTGGCAGAGATCTACCCACAAGACTGCTGGCCAACTGCGAGACACCGTTAACAGGACGCTGAAAGCCAGCGTCAAAAGCAGCAGAGCCGAAATCGGTAAGCAAAGACCGCTCAGTCGCCGGTTTCTCAGCACTAACATCAGAGCTACTAGTTTTTATCTGCTCCAGAGGCATAAGAAACACCCAAACAACTAGCTCCTTTGTACCCAAAGGTGAGCGACAAATACTAGTCAATTGAGAGATTAGAATCGTAGACGACAGAAGCCAAGACCATCACCCCAGCGGAAACTTCACTAGCGGGGAAGTAACATAGTCGAGCAAGTCATAATACGATATGGGCGGGTGGCGAAGACAGGCAGTAAGCAGTGAATCAGGCAGTCGCTCTCTGCGTTCAAACTGGAAACAAAAACCTGCTAAATACAGTTGAAGGTATTTTCTGCTTACTCCATGAAAATGCCTTTTGAAGAATGCTACGGCAGCTCCTACCAGCTTGAAAGGAGCCAACAACGAATTAGCCGACACAGAAGGAAAATCTTCAGCGGCAATGGAGTCACCACCGGTAATGGCAAGCGTCTCGATTTCGTGCAAGCCACAATCATCATCAATAGGCTGGAGCGGACAATCGGTGTTGCCTTCAGAAGCCATTAAAGCTAGCTCCTCTGCCACAGGATGCAACCGCGCCGGCGTTTCACGGCTGCGCTTGCAAATGGCAGCGCGAAATAGTTCTGATGGCACGAGGAGCGAATCATCGTCGATTTGATCACACACAACCAAATTCAATTTTCGGTGAATCTCATAGGCTCCAGTTTGAGAGATCTCAGTAAGTCGCGCCAATTGAGAGGGAGTGATAACCACCCTATTCTGCTTTAAATATATTGCAGCCAACCAGGCCCTAAGGTTACTGGTTCTTTTAAGCAAGGTCTTAGCCGTAAACCAAGTCTCATAATTACATTTCAGACACTTGAAAATGCGGGAGCCTGGATCTCGAACCACCTGTTCACAAGAACAACGACAAACAATCTCCCCCTGCCGTTCAAGAGTTTGAAAAATCACGTCTGCGGCTACGGCATCGCTAGGCACCTGACTTTCAAAGGCGGGCCACACGTCCTTCAAAAGAACTCTATCGCCAAGTTTTCGTTCCATGATTCGTCCTCCTGTTTCTATTACAAACGTCGGAATCAAGGAATAAGTTCAAATCAAAGCTGCCAATTCCTGGAAAAATTCGCTTAGAAGGAAGGCCAAACTAAACCGCTATCGCTCTAATCCGGACACTGCAAAACTAAACCGTTATCGCTCTAATCCGGACACTGCAAAACTAAACCGTTATCGCTCTAATCCGGACACCGCAAAACTAAACCGTTATCGCTCTAATCCGGACACCGCAAAACTAAACCGTTATCGCTCTAATCCGGACACTGCAAAACTAAACC
>JBAYTY010000078.1:0-15159 GCA_041675385.1 Candidatus Obscuribacterales bacterium | reverse complement strand
TAGCAGCGGTTTTAGGCACACGACTATTCTAGAAGCTCTCGATCTCCCGCACCACAGGCTAGAAGCCCGTATTTTTAGATCAGTAAAACTTAACGTCTATTACGCTATCTAGTGAATATTTACGAAAAAAGTGAAGTATCCCTCGAAAAAAGAAGAGAGAAGAGGAATTGCTCCTCCTCTCTCTCTTGCTCATACTAGTTTTGATGTTTTTCTGACTTACTTCACTGGGGTGAGATAAGCCCGTTCTACCAAGTTCTTTGCCTTCAAAGACTTGGGCAGGGTGCCGAAAGCAAAACCGCCGCGGTGCAAGATGCGCGATGCGATGAAAGCATCGGCCACTTCTATGGGAGCCTGCTCTACCATCAAACTGGCTTGCAGAGCCAGGGCGAGCTTCTCAACCAGAACGCGAGCGCCTTGCTCACGAGCACTGGTGACTGCAGCATTTTTGCTCGTCGCACTCTTCTTCAGTGCCGCGATGTCGCGCTTAAGGCCGTTGATGAAGCCATCGAACTGCTTGCTGTAGCCGCGTCCACGCTCGACTTCGAGAATGAAGGCGTCGAGACTTTCAGGCTCTTTGCTGACCGCTCGTAGAACGTCAAGACAAATGACATTGCCTGAACCTTCCCAGATGCCGAGCAGAGGGCTCTCGCGAAAGAGCCGCGGCATGGGGCCTTCTTCTACGTAGCCGTTGCCGCCGAAGCATTCGAGAGCTTCTGCCACCTGCATTGGTGCGCGCTTGCAAATCCAATATTTGGAAATGGCGCTGGCGATGCGGCGGAAAGCTGCTTCGTGGGCCGATTTGTCGGCCTGGTCGTAAGCGCGGGCGACACGCATGGTCATGCGCGTTGCTGCTTCAGATTCCAAAGCCAGATCGGCCAGAACATTGGCCATTAGCGGCTGATCCACCAGCTTTTTGCCAAAGGCAGAACGTTGCTGGGCATGATGCATGGCCTGCAAAACAGCTTGACGCATCAATGCTGAAGCGCCAATCATGCAGTCGAGGCGGGTGTGATTGACCATCTCGATCAAAGTCGGAACGCCGCGACCTTCTTCACCAACAAGCCAGCCGAAGGCGTCGGTAAATTCCAGTTCGCTAGAGGCGTTCGAGCGATTGCCCAGTTTGTCTTTCAAGCGCTGAATGCGCAGAGTGTTTTTGCTGCCATCCGGCTTCCAGCGCGGTACAAGAAAGCAGCTCACGCCTTTGCTCGTCTGAGCCAGAATGAGAAAGGCATCAGACATTGGTGCTGAGCAGAACCACTTGTGACCAGTGAGCAGATAGGCGTTGCCACCACCAGATTGAGCCACGGGGCGAGCTTGAGTTGTGTTGGCGCGGATGTCGGATCCACCTTGCTTCTCGGTCATGCCCATGCCGATAGTGATACCAGTCTTCTGCGACGCAGGCTTGAAGCCGCTGTCGTACTGGGTCGAGCGAATCATCGGTTCCCAGATAGCGGCCAGTTCAGGTTGCTTGCGCAGGGTGGGAACGGCGGCGTAGGTCATCGATATTGGGCAGCAGTGGCCCGCTTCGTTTTGGAACGACATGTAGAGCAGAGCCGCGCGCATGACATGGCGACCGTCGGTTTCGCTTGACCAAGGCAGACTATGGATGCCGTGAGCAATCGATGTCTTCATTAGTTCGTGGTAGGCCGGATGAAATTCCACTTCATCGATGCGTTCACCGAAGCGGCTGTGGGTGTGGAGAACTGGTTCGTTGGTGTTAGCCTGGACGGCCAGTTCGATGGCGCGGGCGCTACCAGCAAATTGGCCGAAAGCAGCAAGTTGCTCTGTGGCCCAAGAAGCGCCGTAGCGGTTCATCAGGTCGGTGAGAACGCTGTCGCTGCTGTACATGTTGTAGTCAATCAATGGGCTCGATTGATTGGTTAGGTTGTGAGTTTCAGGCATGGCTGTACTCTCGAAAATAGTGTTGATCGGAGCGACTGTGTCGCTGTCAAGAATAAGGCTTGCGGTAGTGTGCGGTTGGATGGAAGGAATGGAAGTAGTAGTTATAGCCGTTATTTGATGTCAGATAGAGAAAAAGTGCTATTTACCATAACCGCGAGCCATGTATACTCTCAATCTCGTTTACTTGTATCTGTCTTATTTAGGGTCTTTTTCCTTCGTCTTTGAAACGATAAAGACAGCGCAGCTATCTCATCTTGTCATCACCTCTTGCAGGGGAATTTTTGTGGATGCTCAGAAGAACTCGACGCTTGCATTGTCTGTATTGGTTTTGAGCAGCAAGATATCTTGAGGCCAAATAGCTACAGCATTCTTGCCGATCCGGAAAAATTCAACGGCAAGGTAATTGCGTTTGGCGGCTACTTAAAGCGTTCATATCACCGCTGCTGCCCCATGCCTGGCGACGAGTGTTATCACATTTTTGTCACCAGAGATGATTACAAAAACGCCTTAGAAGCCTCCATATTAGAAAACTATGTGCACTTGCGAGTTAACAGTCACTTCGTTGAAGGAAATAGTTTTCCCGATGGCAGCCTTGTTGAGGGCCGAGGGTTGATGAAGGCTGGTAAGGTCGGGTTGGATCGTGGTTTTGGCGCAGGCGATTCGGCCAGTACTTTGTTGAACGGCTCAATGTGCTTGCAGCGCGTGTTTGACCCTGAAACCTTGGCGAAGAATAAGAAGAGCATTGCTGAGTATCAGGCTAAACGGAGAAAAGGAATTGACCCTTGGAATTCGTTCATGAGCTGGCCCTCTGACCGTCCGCTTTCCTATTTAACCTGGGAAATTCGTGCAGGCAAGATTGTCGAAGGTGCTGACAAAGTTGAAGCCAATGGTGGAGTTTTAGTTTCAATCGATGATCAAGATGCAGAGCTGACTGCCGATCATGTGATCTACGACAAGAAAGTAAAAATACTGCGGACAATTGGCAATGTCAGGATAGTGCGGCGAGGTCAGCTCACCACTGGTCAACGCTTCGATTTCAAGATCGCTTCTGATGAGTATTTAGTGACCGAGCCTAACGTTAAATTGGGCGAACCGCTGCTCAAGGTGCGATCACCGACAATGAATGATCTTTGAAAAGGTAGAGGCTCTTTTTTACTGTACTTTTGAGCCGCTTTGCCATTTTTACCAGGATCAAGACCTTGTTTAACTATACAGCACAGTAATAGACAAAAAAGAAAAATGCCAACGAAGCCTTGTGGGCTCGCTGACACTTTTCAATGGTGTTACACCTCTTGGCGAACAGCCTTCTTGCCTTCGCGACGGTCGCGACGACGGGACTGTTCCTTGTTGCCACCGTGCACACCCGCACCGCTTCCGACTTTGACACCGGAATCGATTTGGGCTTGACGGCTGGCGGCGCGTTGCATGGTGCGCTGCTGCTCGACGGTGATGACGCCAACCTTGAGGTTGTCGCCCTTTCCTTTCGGCTGACGCACGACGTGGGTTCTGTTCTTGGCCATGGCTGGTATTCCTTTCGTTTGTATGTCCGTTTGGACGGTTTGTAGGTTCTGTTTTTAAAAAGACATACCAGAGTGAGAGTGGCTGCCAGAGTGATTTCACAATCACTGCTAGGCAGCCACTCGCTCGTGGTCGGGGATGGCATGCTGTTGCTCCGGACTGCCGTGGTCCGTTGGTGGTCTGCCGTTCGTGTTTGTCGCAAGGCACTCCACCATTGAGTCAGAGGGCGGCGAGTGCCGCTTCGAACTCGCTCCAGGCGTGGACGACCGAGACGCAACCAGCGGCCAGGAGAACCTTGGCCAGCTCTTCGCGCTCGTGCTCCGGATAGGCGCCGGTGTAGCCGATGGTGGTGATGCCAGCACCGACCGCAGCCAACGTGCCCGTCTTCGAGTCTTCGATGGCGACGCAGTCGTCGACAGTGATGCCGAGCGCCTTCATCGCTTCGATGTAGACCTTGGGGTCGGGCTTGCTGCTGTTGTAGCAGGCAGCGCTGAAGACCTGCTCACCGAAGAACGCGTCTTGGCCGGCGCCCTTGAGGCAGGCCTTGACGCGACGGAGAGCACTGGACGAGACAACCGAGAGGTTGAAACGACCAACCAGGCTTGCCACCAGCGCGTTGGCGCCGGGGGTGGTCTGGATGTCGACAGCCAGACGAGCGACCACGGCATCCACTTCGTCGGCAACGAGCATGTCGAGCTCGCCGTCGCCGAAGGTGAACTTGTGTTCGGTCGCCAGTTCCGTCGCCATGCGGCGGAAGCTGTAGCCGACGAAACGCGCCATCAGCGATTCGACGGTGAACTGTGCTTCGACGCCCTTGCTCACGAGGAGCTTGTTGACGACGGTGCAGCAGGCAGTGAACGCGGGCAGCTCGGTCATTCCGAGGGTGTTGTCGTAGTCGAACAACACGTGGGTGATTTTCTTAGCCATAGTTATAAGCTCCTTGTTTCAGGTTTGGTGATTGAGTTACTTAGAAACAACTGCGGCCGATTCGCTTTCGCCAACCAGCTGAGCAGCGGCCGATGCCGACTCGTTTTCACGAGCCAGCAGAGCGGCGATGGCAGACGAGGTGCCGAGTTTGGTAATCGTCGTGAGCGCCCAGAGCAGTTCTTGCACGAAGGCGTCCACACCAGCCATTTGCACGAAACGGTTGTCCCGCACCGATTCTCCGGTCTTACGGAGGATGTGGGCCAGATCATGCGCTTGCGGCTCTTCCGAACGAGTCAGGTTCAGCACCAACTGGTAGACTTCGCTGAGCTTGGGCAGCTCAACGTCGTCCTGTTGGAAGTGATGGCCGAACTCGTCGGTGTTGCCGAGGTTGAGCAGCCAGCAGGCTGCCACGAACGTCGGCGCCTTCAAGATCCGCTTGCCGTCGGTGAGCTTGTGGGCCCGTTCGACTGCAAACAGAATCCGTTCGGACGCTTTGCTCGTGCCACGTGCACCAACCCGGCGCAGCGTGTCCATGGGAGCGCTGTCAGCGAAGCGGGTGCGAATCTTCGCCCCGTATTTCGCCATACGCTCCTCGCCGAGGATGACACCGAGGTCCTTGTGGAACATCTCGGTCAGTGCGGCGATGCCCTCATCGGCCATGGCCTCGTGAACGTAGGTGTCACCGAGACGCTGACCAACAATGGCCGGCACCTGGTGAGCAGCGTTCAGGCCAAGGAACTTGAGCTCCCACCACGAACTGCAGTCATCGACCATCTCGACGCCGACCTGTTCCCAGTCCGGCAATTCGAAACGGCCCTTCTCGACGACGAGCTGACGGAACACTTCCGTGCCAATCACAACGTCGCTGTTGAACTGAACCAGCTCGGCAGCATCCTTGCGGAAAGCAGCCGTCACCTCGGGGGTGATGCGGTCCACCAGGGTGGTGAGGAAGTCGACGTTGGCCTCCACTTCAAGCAGCAGCTTTTCGCGCACGCCGTTGGTGGAGAACTCCGACTGGCCACTGGCCTCGATGAACTGCAGAAGGCCTTTCTTCAGCGACTTGCTGTTTTCAGGCACGTTGTCGAGCGACAACACCGTCAAGGGCTCGAGCACACCGTGTTCGGCGAAGCGCTTGAGCAAGCCGTTGAGCAGATACCAGTAGACGGTTTTGGGCGTTTTCTTGCCCTCACCTTCCGTGGCAGCCACTTCGAGCTCGAGGTCGGCGATGATGTCGTGGTGCGAGTAGTCGAGCACCGCAGCGGAATCGGCCAGGTAGTAGCCCTTGTTGGTGATGGTCATCGACACGATCTTGGTGGAATCGTTGGCGATGGCATCGACCAGCACGGCCGGCGAGTCTGGCGCGAAGATGGTGCCGACGATGGGGGCGAGAACCGAGGCTTTGCGTTCGTTGCCTTCGCGTTCGATGAGCACATACAGGTTGTCCTGCTTGCGCAGGCCAGTGATGGTGCCAGGCGAGCGCAGGGATGCGACGGTGATGCCCCAGTTGAGGTCGCCGGTTATCGCCATGTAGTCGTGAACGTATGCTGCGAAGTGTGCCATGAAGAACCCACCGGGTCCGATGTGCACGATGGTGCCTGCGTGGTCGGCATCGAATTTGTAGCCGGCCGGTTTGACGTGGGCAGGCAGATTGCTAAACCCGTAGGCGGGAGTAGCGAGGGTCGATTGGACTTGCGTGTTTGACATAGATTTCTTCTTTCTGGTTTGCGACCGTAAGGTCTGGTTAAACTTGGGCGTAAGCCCTTTTCAGATGAACTGGTAAGGCAGGGCTATCCGCTGCTTGCGCATGGGGTTAGCTCTGGCTTTGCCGTAGGCACTACGAGTTGTTGTTGGGTGCGCGGGCATCTTGAACTTCAGCCTCAGAGCTGAACTTCAAGGGACTCTCGGGTTGCTAGTGGTGAAAAATGGGTGTGCAACAACACGCGCTGATCTGAGTTCAGTGCGGGTTATTACGATTTTTCGTGGGTGGTCTTGGATGACGGGGACGGCGAGTTAGAGAACGAGGTGCTCTTCATCGCGCGGGTGCGTGTGGTGGTTGAAGACGGTGTTATAGGCCTGGTTTGTTTTTAAGCTTGTTTTGAGTTCTTGAATAGAGAAAGAAATAGATACCTGAATGTACGGTCAAGGAGTATCTCAAGGCAATAGAACTGGGTACCCCATTGGAAACCTCCTGTTCTCTGCTGTTTCCTGGTTGTGGGGGCGAGATGCGCTCTGCTGGCGGTTTGTAGCTAGAGAAACTGAGTGGAACGTCAAAGAAATGGCATTAAAAGCGACGCTTGACATCTAGTGGCGCTGCGTGAGCGCCGATTTATTAATACTGTATGGTTTAGTATAACTAACGCTCAGATTGATAGTTTGAAAGTCAAAGTCTTTGCTCCACAAGCCGTTCTTAGTCACTGTGCTAGTGCTGCGAACTTTGCTCCACTGAGACTGAAGAACTAGCATTCCTAAAGGAATTCTAGGTTCGTTTACAATTGAGCGAGCATAGATAACAGACGGTATGTGATTATTTGCTCTGAATTATTTTGGCGGATTTGTTGTTTTTGTTTTTCGCCAGACTAAGGCGGTACAATCTCATTCTCCGGCTTGCCAGTTATATGGTCTAGCCGCACTTGGCAGCATCTGTTGCCTAGAGCCCCTATTGCGGCTCTATCGCTTCAAGCTTCATTTATTTCTTCAAGAGTGACAATAAAATGACGAACACTACCGCCACACCTGTTTCAAGCGCTATCCTCAAGGATTTACCGAAGAACGTGAAGGGGCCTACTTATGATCGCGCTAAAATCAAAGAAGGTATTTTGCACATTGGTGTCGGCGGATTCCATCGCTCACACCAAGCTCTCTATGTAGATGATCTCTTGCAGTCTCATGGTGAGCTGGATTGGGCAATTTGCGGTGTCGGTATTATGCCTCAAGATGCGGCCATGAATAAGGCGCTGCAAGCGCAAGATTGTCTCTACACCTTAGTTGAGCGTATCGGTAACAAAAGTACCGCTCGTATTATTGGCTCACTTAAAACCTATTTATTCGGATACGAAAACGCAGATGCTGTTTTCCAGCGCATTGCTGACTCGGCCATCAAAATAATCACTCTTACTGCTACTGAGGGCGGCTACTGCTTCCATCAGGGCTCAGGCGAACTTGACCTAGACAACAAGGGCATCCAAAACGATCTTAAAAATCCGCAGAATCCACAAACAATTTTCGGTTACTTGGCTGAGGGTTTAGAGCTGCGCCGAAAGGCAAATTCGGGCAAGGTGACAATTCTTTCTTGTGACAATTTGCAAGGAAATGGCCATGTCGCTGAACGCACACTATTGGCTTTCTGTCAGGCAAAGAACCCTGATTTAGTCGGCTGGATTAAGGAGAACGTCAGCTTCCCCAATTGCATGGTTGATCGCATCACCCCAGCGACAACAGACGCCGAGCGTGAATTTGTGCGTGCTAACTACAACTTAGAAGATGCTTTTCCTGTAGTGGCAGAGCCCTTCAAGCAGTGGGTTGTGGAAGATTCATTTATCAATGGGCGTCCAGCTCTCGAAAAAGTTGGAGTGCAATTCACTAAAGATGTTGCTCCCTACGAGAAAATGAAAATCAGATTGCTCAATGCCACTCACTCGGCCATGGGCTATTTGGGCTATCTCTGCGGTTATCGCTATATTTACGAAATTGCCCAAGCGCCAGAATTCATTCCTTACTTGAAAGCGTTGATGGACAACGAAGTCACTCCATTGATTGATAATGTGCCAGGAGTTAATTTAGCTGAGTACAAGCAAAGCTTGATGGAACGATTTGCCAATGAATCAATTAAAGACCAGGCCTTGAGAATTTGTATGGATGGTTCGGCCAAGCTGCCAAAGTTCATTTTCCCTTCAATTGCTGAGCAGCTCGAGCGTAAAGGGCCAATTCGCAAGCTCACCCTGTGTGTAGCTAGTTGGATTCGTTTCTTAGAAGCTAAAGATGAGCAAGGAAACGAAATACCAATTCAAGATCCGATGGCCGACCGATTGGTTGCTGTGGTGAAAACTAAAGACTTGAAGGCTCTCTTAGCTATGACTGACATATTTGGTGATCTTGGCCAGAGTGAGCGTTTTGTCAAAGAGCTAACTGAGCTTTTGGCATCGCTACACGAGAAGGGCGCCCGGGCTACTTTGGACGCTGTCAGGGCTGAACCATAGCCTAGGCTAGCTCATAACTGGATTAGAAGATAAATTGAGAAATAGAGGGCTCTAGCGGGCTCTCTATTGTTTTATGGATGTTTAGCACTGTAAGTATTACCAGTGGTGCCAAAAAAAATGCCTAGACAGTTCAAAATGGAAAAGGCGCAAGCACCATCTTTCCAGCAAATATTATTCAATTGTTTGGCGGGCTGGTAATAACAGGACAAAACCACTTTTTGAAGAAGAATTTTGAGGCGAACTCAACAGGACAAAGTGGTGTAACTAAATACTAATGGGTTAGAACCAAGCCGACCATCTAATAGGTAGCAAATCCCATTACCCTTAAGCAAATTTAGGTTGAACGCTCTTGGAAAACGTGCCTAAGGCAGATGTGACGGGCTTAATCTGCTGCTTTGCAGCCCGGCGCACCCTTGTAAAGCAGCAAAAATATCCATAGAAATAGCTAGTTTAGCTAATGGCGGAGGTGCGCTATGTCTATATCCAATGGCTGTGCTAAGTGTGCCTCTTCGGAACTGTTGTGCAGTAGTTGATCTCATATTAACTCTCTAAATAAACACAGCTTAGGTCTTGAGCTAGCTAATGGTTCTTGATTAAGGTGAGATCTCATGATTCCTTCCCTTAACCAACCTTAGATACCTCAAACAAAGACCCTTACCTACTAACCACTTCCTCACTCTTTCTCGCTTGCGGGCAGGTGATAGTCGTGGTCATGGATGTGGTCAAAGTTTGTTTTCTTCAGTTGATAGGGCCGGCATGACATTTCTACCAAGAGAGAGAACCTCAGAACCTGCTCGCTGCGGTGTTTTGTTGTTACTTTCCCGCAAGGGTTCGGCTGAACAGCAGTGCTGAACCTGATTTCGTCACCTTTCGATCCTGCAATCGAAAACAACATTCACGAGGCGCAAGCCTCAATTAAGGAGTCTCATCATGGCTAAGAAAAACATCATCGGTTCCAACACCGGTTCCAACAAGGGTTCCAATCAGCCGGTCAACGTCGACGGTATCCCCAGCAACATGCTGCTCACCGATTACGAGCGCGCACAGCTGATCAAGAAGACGGCGCTTCACAACGCTGAAATCGAAGCCAACCGCGTTCAGTATCCCGACCCCGACGACTTCCTCCAGCTCGACCTGCCTGCCATTCAGGTGCTCGGCTTCAAGGGTTTCGACCCGAAGAGCAACAACCTGAAGGCGCTTTTCGGCGGCGGCCGCATCAAGAACAAGAACAAGGGCAAGGGCGGTTCGCGCGGCGGTAGCGGTGGCGGTGGCAAGCAGCTGCCCAACCCGAACGTCGTTCTCTCCGTCGTGCAGGGCATGGTCGGCAATATGCCTGTCGCGGGCATGACCGGTCAGCTCTACTTCGGTGAACTGAACGCCGAATTCGGCGATCGCTCCAAGGCTCGCTTCTTCAGCGCGTCCTACAAGGAGATCTTCAGCCGCGCCCACGTCGTCGCTCTGAGCGAAGTCGGTCCCGACTTCGTCGATGAGGTGGCCAACAGCATGCCGGATTACACCGGTTACTGCTCGGTCGCCAACACGCGTAACCAGGCCGTCGGCTTCGTCGTGCACAAGCGTCTGAAGGTGATCGGTGACCCGATCTCCCACGACGCCGTCGCCAATGTCCAGGGCGTTCCTGACCTGCGTCCGGCCTTCCAGCTCAACCTCGAAGACACCGTTACCGGCGAGAAGTTCTCGGTGGTCGTGGTGCACTTGAAGTCGATGCGTGGCGGTCCGGCGGTTTCGGGCAAGGTGCGTTACCAGCAGTGCGTGCTGATGGTCAAGGCCCTCGGCGCCAACTTCACCGGCTTCATCACCGGCGACTTCAACATGTTGCTGGACAAGGCTGCGGCCGGGGTCATCAACGACCTCGACCCGTTGCTGAAGGCTGGCTATGTGCTGCTCAATCCGAAGGACACCAGCGCCACCCACTCGGGCGGCAGCCGTCTCGACGGTTACGTCGTGCTCAACTTCTCCAAGCTGGGCAACCTGGCTGTGCATGCGTTCTTCAGTGACGCGACCATCGGTCGCAGCTTCACTGACCACGCCTTCTGCACGGCCTCGAAGTAACTTTCGGCAGCGCTTCGGCGTAGTGTGACGTGAGAACGCCGGACTGTTCGCAAGCGCTTTGGCGCCCGAATGGTCCGGCTTCTTTTTTACTTTTCTCACTTTTTCTCACTTTTTCCGAGCGAAAAATAAGGAACTCTTCTCATGAGCTCTCCATCACCTAACGGTAATGGCCAGGAGACAACTCGCGCTTACTTCATGCGCGGACTGTTCTTCATGGTTCCCATTGCTATCACCCTATGGCTTGTGGGATTCACCCTCAACCTGGCCGACGCTTGGCTAGGCACTGCCATTCGCACGCTGGTATCGCTGCTTTTGCCCGATTCCGGTGCATCACTGGAAGCCGCTAGCTGGTTTGGCTTTGTGGTTTCTGTCACTAGTGTGCTCGCTCTTTGCGGCGCCCTAGTTGCTCTCGGTAAGGTGGCTTCGTACCGGGTTGGTAAGGAAGGTCTGCGCCTCGTAGACCATCTTTTTATCCATATTCCTGGTGTCAATGCCGTCTACCGTGCTGCCCGCAAAATGGTGGAAGCCTTTGGCGATGGTGGTGCTGGAAGTTTTCAGCGCTGCGTCTATCTGCGCTTCCCTGGGGCATATCTCACCCTTGGCTTTGTCACCAAAGAAGTAACCGAAGTTGGAACTGGTCGTAAGATGCTCTTCGTTTTCGTGCCCCACGGCCCGAATCCGACTGGCGGCTTTACTCAGCTCGTTCCTGCTGACGAGACCTACGACGCCGGCATGACTCCCGATCAGGGTTTGCAGCTGGTGGTTTCGATGGGTGTCTTGGCGCCAGAGTCTCTTCCTAAGATTGGGCCGTAAGCCCACTGAAAACGAACCCTCTAGTTAGCGCTTCTTGCTGATCTGCGCTTGAGGGCAGTTTATAACTTGAAAGATAGATCGTCGGGCACCGCCTGATTGTTTGTCTTTCAAGTTTTTTTGATTTCGTCTACGCCGCTAAGTAGTAGCTATTCTGCTGACCCCTGTAGCGTCGCTAGCACCTGTCTTATTTTGCTGAGTCAATCCGTACCGAAATGCTCAAGACAATCACTACAGAAGGCTAAGATGGCTTGCAAAGAAGTATTAAGGAGATTCTTGTTATTTAGCTTGTTATACATTCATAGAGCTTTTTTGTTAGCTATTAGTCCTAATCTCCTCAAGTCTGATTTTAAAAAGGAAAGCCTAAAGCTCCTACCGTTCGTATTTCCTAAAAGATTTACTCTGCACCTGCTTGCAGTGGACTGTCACGCCTGTCTGCTTCTCTCGTGCTTTTTAGCGGTGAAACTTGTTCAGCCGTCAAGTTTTTCCACCACACGTTCACCTCTTCCACCCCTGCATCATGAAACCAATTCCCGAAAGATCTTCTGTTGTGGCCGCCATGCAAGCCACCTCTCCCGTTTTACTCGAAGATCTGGCAACTCTCAACGATGCCATTGTCGACGCCATTGCGGCTGGCAAAGTCTACCCGGGCAATCTCGTCTATTACAACGATGAGCGCATCATTTCGCCGGAGTTGCAACAGCAACTGTTCGAGCGCTTTGACAAGGCTGGCTGGCAGTTGCATTTCATCATCGGTTCGCCAGAACACCCGCACATTCACATCTACATCGCTGGTGACGGCGCGCACTACCTCCCGGTGATTCGGCAACCAGACGCAGCGCGCCGGGTCAAGGTCAAGCTCCAATCAAAGCCTGCCTGGCGGTCGCTCTTCAGTTGGATCCTCTGTCTTTTCTAGGCCGATAGAGACCTACACCCCCAGTGCTCTCAGCTCTTCTCAGAGTTGCGTGCGCACTAGGGCTTTCGTTCACATTCACTCTCACACTGATTATGGAACTCAATACTCCCAATGACCCTGAAGTATCATTTGATGCAATCGTGATCGGCTCCGGCTACGGCGGCTCTGTTTCTGCCTACCGTTTGGCCAAAGCTGGTCTCAAGGTTGCTGTCATCGAGAGCGGCTACGCTCACAAGGCCCCCAACATTCTGCGCGGTGAAGCCTCGCAATGGGACCCCGCAGCTGGTCTGTTCGGCCCGCACACTGTCACGCATTTGAGCAAAGCTGTCACGGCTTGGACTGGCACTGCTGTCGGTGGCGGCTCGATTGTCAATGCGGCGGTGATGATTCGCAAGGACAATTTTGAAAATTGGCCTGGCAACATCAGCCGTCACGTTCTTGAGCCCTACTACGATCGGGCCGAAGCCATGCTTGGCGCCAAGACCTACCCAGTTCTGTTCGCACCGTCGCCCTACTCCAGCACCATCAAGAGCAAAGTCATGCTCGAAGCGGGCCAAAAACTCGGTGTTCCCACTGTCATGCCGCCGGTGGCGATCACTTATCGCGAAGCCGATGAGCCGGTTGGTACAGTCAAGATCAACCAGTTCGGCGCCGCCCAACAAGGTTGTCGCCAGTGCGGTGAATGTTCACTGCCGGGCTGCAACTACCAGGCCAAGAACAGTCTTGATTTCAACTATCTCTATGGGGCTCAACATCAGTTTGGTGCAGTGATTCTGCCTGGTCAAAAGGCCGACATCATCGAGCCCTTAGCTGCTTCTTCTGGTGGTGGCTACCGTGTGACGACCATTGACAGTAAGAGCGGTGTGCAGAAAACATACCGGGCAAAAGTTGTGGTTGTCGCTGCCGGTGCCGTGGGCTCAAGCCAACTACTGTTGCGCAACAAGCTGCTGCACAAGACTCTGCCGGCGCTTTCTGCCAGACTGGGGCAACAGTACACCACCAACGGTACATACATTGGTTTTGCCATCCGCAGCAAGACCGAGGTAGACCCTTCTGGTGGTCCGGAAATCACTGCTGGCCTCGACTTCAACGGCCCGGACGGCAAGAACCAGGGTGTGCTGATGTTCGACGGTAGCTTTCGCGGCTTCACCTACGACACCTTCTACATCACCGGCCGCTTGATTCGCCTGAACAAGCTTATGATCAAGCTCGTCAGCGCCGGCTTTGCCCTGGCTGAGAAAGTTGGTCTAGTCAGGCCCGCGACGACTTTGCCATTGCTGGTGATTGGCCGGGACAATGCTGTTGGTCGGTTCAGCCTCAACAAAAAGGGACTGATTCAAACTGATCTCAACCCCCAGGACAATGCCTCGTTCTACAAGCGCGCCGACGAGCACTTGCGGGCATTCACCAAGGCCATGGGCACCAAGTTCTTGCCGTTTCCGTATTGGAAGTGGCAGAGCAAAATCGACGTGCCCCACAACCTCGGTGGTGTGCCCATGGGCAATGCTGCTGCTGATGGTGTGGTCGATCACTTTGGTCGTGTCTTCGGCTACGACAATTTGTTCGTCTTGGATGGCTCCATCATCCCGGCTACCATGGGAGCCAATCCGGCCCTGACTATTGCCGCTCTGGCCGAGCGTTCGATGGAGCATGTGGTGCCCGAGCTTCTGCAAAGTGGGGTCAGCAGAGCTGAAGAAGTGGTGGCGCCAAGCTTTGCTCCTGCCACAGATCTCACCGAGCAGTTTCATCTCTTGCATGAGCAGGTGAAGAACGGTGCCAAGGCGCTGCCCACGCCAGAAGCACTGAAAGGTAAAACGGTGCTTTTTACCCCTGGTTTTCTCGCCCGGCACATGGGCAATCACTCCACCCACCTGCTGGCACGCATTGAAGAGATGGGTCTGAATGTGCGGCGCGTTGCAGTTGACAGCGATGTGGCCACTGCTGCCAATTTGCAGCTGATCACAGAAGAGGTGCATAGCCTGGCTGATGGTGAGGGCATTTTGCTCGGCCACAGCCGCGGTGGCATCATGAATCTCGATGCCTACAGAATGTTGAGCGAGGCCGAGAAAGCCAAGATCGCCTACATCGTTTTGTTGCAGAGTCCAGTCAATGGCTCGCCGGTGGCTGACTTTATGGTGGCCTCCAATCTGCTGCGCAAAATTGTCGGCCCCGTCAGTCGTGTGGTGCTCGGCAACAATGTCAACGACACTTTGCTTGAGCTGTCAACCAAGTATCGTGCCGTGGCAGAGCGTGCCTTGCCGCCGCTGACGGCTGCCGACCGGGCTAAGATCGTCACTCTGCGGTCGATTATTGGCCCGCGCGAAAGCACCACTTTTGAAGCAGCGCGTTTGATCAACAAGCGTTACGGTCACAAGAGCGATGGACTGGTGCCCCATGGTCTGTCTGAAATTCTCGGTACAAGGGATGTCACTTTGTTGGCCTATGACCACGAGCATCCGGTCATTCAGGAGCCCACTTGGGGTAAGCGCGTGACGCTCTACAAAGCCAACAAGACGTATCACTCTGGCGATGTCATCGAGGTGCTGTTGCGTCTCGTCGCTCAGTCGAAATAGGCCTGACGCAAGTTAGTTGGGTCGTTAGCATGCTCGTGGAATGTCTGCCTTGCGCAGGCCGTCCACGAGCTGTTTTTTTTGTTTTTTTTCCAATACTGTATGCTATAGTGTCATGCCCCAAAATAAGTAAGTGGTCACTGGCGCACGTGCCCGACTACTGGGTCAAGAAGTGAACTGGGGGAGAATTCCAAGGAAGGAAGTCTGTGGCATTGTCTGGGGCACAGCCGCCGGATTTTGCAACGGCAAG
>JBAYTY010000077.1:0-15407 GCA_041675385.1 Candidatus Obscuribacterales bacterium | reverse complement strand
ACCGGTGGCCGCCGCTCCCAGCTACGCACCGCCGGCAGTGCAGCCCACCAGTGCGCCGGCATCCCTGAGCTCGGCCCGCATCGACCTCGAAGTCGTCGTCGGCAAGACCGGGCCGCGCAAGCATTCGCTCTTCGACAACGAGAGCCTGATTGGCCGCCCCAACAACAAGGTCGCCCTCAGCCTCGTCATCGACGGCGACGAAGGCATCTCGCGGCGCCAGATGATGATCACCCGCCAGGCCGATGGTTCGGTCACGGTGCGTGACCTGGATTCGGCCAACGGCACCAAGGTCGAACATGACGGCGGCACTGTCACGGTTGCCGTCGGTGAAGAACGCCCCATCGTCGTCGGTGACAAGATCATCATCGGCGAGCACACCGTCGTCACCATCATCGCCATCGTCATCTGACATTTTCGAAAGGTTATCAAAATGCAAACTCCCAATAACTCGGGCCAGGTCAACAGCCCGTCCAGTGGCAAGATCAAAGGCATGATGGGCACCACCCCGGGCAAGTTGCGCCTGGGCATGTTCGCCATCTTCATCCTCGCCATCTGCTTCGCCATCGCCGGCTACGTCGGCGTCAGCGGCGCGCGCAGCTCGGTCAACACCATCGCCCGCGACGCCGTTCCCAGCATTGTCACGGCCCAGTCGGTGCGGGTCAAGCTGCTGCAGATGGACTCCTTGGCCGCCCAAGAGTTCCTCGCCGGTGGTGCCGATTCTGGTGCCCAGGCTCGCGTCAAGTACGAAGCGGTGCGCCAAGAACTGGGTGAACAGCTCACCTTGGCCGCCAAGAACATCAGCTTCGGCCGCGACGAGCAGACGCCGATCGAGACCCTGATGGACAAGGTGCAGGCCTACAACGGCTTGGTCGAAGCGGCTCGTGCCAACAACCGCCAGGGCTTCCCTGTCGGTGCCGCCTACCTGCGCATGGCTTCCACCCTGCTGCACAACGAGATGCTGCCGCAGACCCAGGCCATCGACCAGCTCAACGTCAAGCAGTTGGAGAGCGAATACGCCAGCTTCAAGAGCGCCTCGGTGCTCCACATCGGTGCCATTGCCGCCTCCGGGCTGGCACTGCTGGTGGTGCTCGGCTACATGCAGCTCTTCATCAGCAAGAAGATGCGCCGCAGCTTCAACCTGCCTCTGCTGGCGGCAAGTGTAGTGGTCGTCGCCCTGACGGCCTACAGCATCGTCGGCATGACCCTGCAGCGCAGCAATCTGGGTGCAGCCAAGGAGGCCTCCTTCGTTTCCGCCTACAACTGGCTGGAAGCACGTGGCGCCGCTTATGACGCCAAGACCGACCAGAGCTTGTTCCTGATCGCTCTTGGCGCGGGCGCCAAATACGAAGAAAGCGCCAAGGTCAAGGTGGAAAAGCTGGCAGCAGCCGCCAAGACAAACGTGCAAGGCGACAGCGGTTCTGCCCTCTCGGCCCTGCGCGCCTACGTGCAGCAAGACGAACGCATCCGCAGCTACGACAAGAGCGGCAAGCGTTCCGAAGCCGTCAACCTGGCCCTGGGCAATGGCACCAAAGAAGCCCAGAAGGCCTTCGACGACCTCAACCAAGTGCTGACGGCCAACCTGAAGACGGCCACCAGCAGCTTCGAAGCCTCGATTGCCAGTGCCGAGAGCAACATCAACTTGCTCGACCTGGCCTTCGTCCTCCTCTCCCTCGCCGTGATGGGCCTGGCCTACTTCGGCCTGACGCCCCGCATCAATGAATACCGCGCCTGAGCGCCAGCAACCTGATCTGAAAGGAATGAGAATGAAAACCTTCACTCGCCTGCTCGTCGCTGCATGCGCCGCTGCAATTCTGGCCACCGGCCTTCCCGCCTTCGCCGCCCCCGATGCCACAGCCAGCCTGCGTCCGGCGGCCTCCCTGCCGCGGCCCATGGCCATGCCCGAGGGCAGCACCATGAAGAAGATCCAGGAGCGCGGCCGCCTGATCGTCGGCGTCTCCCAGGACAAGTACGCCATCGGCTTCCTCAACCCGCTCACCAACGAGCTGGAAGGCTTCGACATCGAAATGGCCAAGGCAATGGCCAAGGCCATTTTCGGCAACGAGAACAAGCTGCAAATCGTCGCAGTCTCGTCGGCCGAACGCATCCCGCTGATCAAGGCCGGCAAGGTCGACATGGTGATCTCCACCTTCACCATCAACGCCAAGCGCAAGGAAGAGATCAACTTCAGCGAGGTCTACTACATGAGCGGCCAGAAAATTCTGGTGCACAAAGACTCGGCGGCCAAGTCGATTGCTGACATGAGCGGCCAGCGCGTCTGCGCGCCGGTGGGCTCCACCAGCGCCAAGAACATCCTCACGGCCAATCCGGCGGCCAAGCTCGTCGAAACCATCGAATTCACCGACTGCCTGGTTCTCTTCCAGATGCGTCAGGTGGAAGCGATCAGCACCGACGACGTCATCTTGGCTGGCCTGGCCAAGCAAGACCCCTTCGCCAAGGTGATCGGCTCCGGCTTCACGGCAGAACCCTACGGCATCGGCATGTCGAAAGACCAGCCGGACCTGGTGCGTTTCGCCAACGGCGTGCTCGTGCAGATGAAGAGCGACGGCACCTGGAAGCGCATCTACGACAAGTGGTTCGGCTCCATGGGTGCAGCAGAACCGCCGCGTGGCACCTACACAGACTGAGTCTGCTTGACTAGGTCTTCGTAGACCGGCAACTACAAGGGAGAGGGCCACGTGCCCTCTCCTCTTGCCCCTCACTCCTCCAACAAATGCTCGTGATAGCATCAACATCATGAACTCTGCACTGAAGAATGCGCTCTCTTTTCTGGGCGCCCTGCTTCTCGGCTTCGTATTGCTCTGGCTTACTTCGAGCCTGAGCACGTACCAACCGGACGGCTCGATTTTCAACCCCATGAACTTCGCCATTGTCGGCTTCGCCGCAAGCTACCTCATGCTCTCCCTAGGCAAGCCGCCGCGTAACGCGCTGGTGGTCTGCACTGGCTGGGCTGTGCTCGGCCTCTCCCTCGGCTTGATGGCACCATTCGTGGTGAAGTATCTGATTCTGCCTGTATGAAACTACATGCATAAAACTACATAGGAGACAATCATGAGCCAACTCAAAATTGGCATTCTACTCACACTGACTCTGTTGGCCATTTTCGCCTGTGCAGCGGCTGACAGTATCGTTCCCCAGCACAAGGGATTTTTCTTTGTCGCCGCCATGATTCTCATGGTGCCGATGTGCTATCTGTGCGAATTGCTCGATGGCGGCACACCAGCCTTCTACGACGACATTCATCGCACCGACGGCCACGCCTGACAGCCGAACACCTCATCTACCTCCAACTTGGGAGAACTATCATGCGCCACCATGTATCTCATTCTCAATCGCATTCACGCAATCATTCGCCCTCGAGCAGCGACATCAACGCGCTCTTGGTCGGCCCCCTAGTTGCCTCCGTGGTCGACGACCTGGAAGCCTGGCGTGAAGAAGACTGGAAGCGAATCGACCGCGCCGAACCGGAATCGGCCAGCGAATTGATGCGCGGCATCCAGCTTGCCATCAATGTTGGCCACGCCGCGTCGGTGATTGCCAGCGAAGCCACAGGCGAGCTCGACATCGTTCACAGCCAAATGCTGCAAGAGCTGCGCAACCTGCGCGACTGCTTTGCCCCTGGCGAAGAGATTCGCGCCTCGGCAGTGCGCTTGCGCTTTCAGCAGAAGGCTCTGGTGCCGCTGATCGAAGAGCACAACGCCATTGCCCTCGATGCCGGCCAGCTCTTCGACGAGCTGTCGGCTCGCTACAACGCACTGCTCTTTCCGGTGCGTTACGGCGCGCCAACAGCGTGGCAGTGCAACTGATTCGTTCCAGCAGTTTTCCAATCAACTCGCTCCTCAACACACAATGAACGCTTCCCTGAAAAACTCTTTGACATTCATCGCCGCAGTGGTTATCGGCATGGTCCTGATGTACGTCATGGTCGTTCACTCCGCGAACGTCAGCCCGTCGATCGCTGCAGCTGCGGCCTTTGGCGCAGGCTACTCCTTCTTCCTCTTTGGCTGGCCGCTCAAAAATCCGCACCTACGGCAGATGGGCTGGGGCTTGTTAGGCCTGGCCGCAGGCATCATCTGGCCCGACGCCTTGTGCTTCGCTCTTATGGGCGCTCGCTGGTACTGAGCAACCCCTCCAATCATTCAAAAGAATCAACATGAAATTCACACTATCAGCCATTCTCAGCTGCGCCACCTTGGCCGTCGCCTCGGTCTTGCTCAGCTCACCTGCACTCGCTTGCAGCAATTCATCTCATGGTCTCTACGTTCAACCGGACTCAACCAAGCCGCTGATCGAACTGAACAAGCTCAATACGGCACAGATAGCCGAACTGGAAGCCTATGCGGCCAAGCTCAAAGCTGAAGTTGCTACCATCAAGGCCGAAGCGGAAAAGGTCGATAAGTCGACCATGGATAACGACGCCCGCAGCAACGCCCAGGAAGCAACGGCCAAACTGATCGAAGAAGCCGCAGCTCGCCTTGGCGAAGAAGTGTCTTTCCGCACCATCGTTACCGTCGGCAACGGCATGCTCTGTGGTGCCTCCATCAAGGTAGAAATTCCCATGGCCCGGAACAACATGCGTGCCAATTCAATGGGCATCTGGACCTTCGGCGAAGGCCGTAACGGCCGCCGCGCAGAAGGGCTGATCGACCCTGGTTACATCGCCGAGATTGTCGCCGACGGCCAGAAACGCTGAACCACCCCATCTCAACCAAACACAAACAAATGCAGACCGACCTCATCCACGTGCCGCAAGAAGCTCAAACTGCGGTCAAAACCACAGGTGCGACAGCGCCCTTGAAGCTCAAGGTTGTCACCATGTTCGAAGTGAAAGCACACGAGCTGGACGCATACATCGAGCAAGTGCTCGGTCACAGCTTCGAAGTGGTGGCCGACCAAGAAATGGGAGACGACAGCCTGAAAGACTTCAATGTCACCGGCCAGCTCAGCGACTACGACAGGCAGAACGTTGAAAAGTTCAAGGCCACCGGCAAGGGTAGCTGGATCACCGCCACGCTGCTCAACTACCTGGCCGCCGAAGGGCTGCTCGAAAAAGACACCTACCTGATTCGCAACACCTAAAGGTCAAAGTCGAAAGCCGATACAAAACATCGCTCCATCAATCCTTCAATTCATCAATTCATCAATTCATCCGCTAACTGGAATCAACTATGACTGCTCCCCTGAAAAACCTCGTCTGCTTCATCGCCGCCCTCGTACTCGGCGTGCTGCTGACTTTGCTCAACGGAAGCCTCGGCCTCCTTGTCAGCCCGCTCACCGCAACCGCCATGGCATTCTGTGCTGGAATCAGCCTGTTCCTCTTCGGCCGACCGCACGAAATCCCGCGCCAAGGACAGATCGGCTGGGGCTTGCTCGGCTTGGCCGCCGGCTTCATCGCCCCCTACGTGCTACTCTTCGCCATGTACGCCGGCTAAAGATCGGCACACTGATTAGCTTCCAGCAAATCAATTCATCAGGACAACAAGGCTTCCTAACTTTGTCGTCCTCCCTAGAACTGATTTGCTTCAAGGTACATGCGCTCTCTGTCTGAGCGCCCACGCATGTACCTCTCTAAACCTGCTCAGACACCAAGGAACCAAAGTGAACCACACTTTCCCCACCGCCAACTCAGGCTCACAAGCCCAAGACCAGCAACAAATCAAGGCAAAGTTGGCCGAGCAAACAGTCAACAATCTCTTGGCCGAAATCGCCAACGCGCGCGCCGAGATGGGCCAAGCAAGCGTGCTCCACAGTGCCGCTCGCCAAGGCTTCAACAACGCCAAGACGACTCTCAACGAGCCGCAATTCACCCAGCGCCTCGAAGCCGTGGCAAACGACCTGGTGGCAGCGCAAGAGTTGATCGCGGCCCAACAAAAACGGCGCGCTTCATACAAAGGCGCCCATCTGGCTCTCAGCTTCGCCTTCACCCGGCTGCTGCGCAAGCGCGACCAGTTTCAGCGCACCTTGATGAAGTTGGTGGACTCTGTCCCCCACATTGAAGACATTGAAATGCGCGATTGGCTGGCCAGCCAATGCGTGGAGCAGATGCTCAATGCCCACGCGTTCAATGACGATGTGATGAGGCAATTCGCCAAAGAGCGCGGCGACTGTTCGAAAGAGCCCGATTTGAGCGACGCTCTTCTGGCAGCCTTCGCCCAATGGCGCGAGCAACAATGGCAGGTGCAGTCGGCCCTGATCGCCTGCGGCCCGAAAGCCAGGCGCTACATCCGCTTCTACCAGGACAAAACTGGCCCAGAAAAGCTTTCCAGCTTGAATGCTGTTCCGGCCAATCGTGGCATCCCGCTGCAGTTCATCACCATCAGTGATTGCGGCCGACAAGAAGCCAACCGCTACAATCACTTGGTAGAGCCGCTGATGGCCTTGGCAGAACAGGCGCAGTCATTGACGGCAGTGTATACGGTCGACAGCCGTGGAACCACTCTGGGCAATCTCTTCAGCACGTACACGACGGTGAAGGCTGGCCTCAACGAGAAGCAGTACTCTCAGCGCCTGCAGGCCGCCATCACCAGTGGTGACCAAAGCAGCATCGACTCGCTCAAAACACACCAACAACAGAAGCGCTCGCAGTTGTTCAATGTGCGACTGTCGCTCACCCGCCAGCTCTACCTGGCCCAGAACTGCGCCAGCGATCTGATGGCCAAAGCCTACGAATTGGTCAGCGCCTTGGACGCCAGAGCTGAGGCAGACATTTGTGGACTGTCTAAAAACGACGACCTCGACATGGCCGTGATCACCAACATTCTTGCGGCCCATGAAGTCGCCCGTAGCGTCTTTGCCTACGCGGCATGGTGGCAAGAAGAGCTCAATACCACCGAACCGATTGGCGACCTGACCAGGGACAGTCTCTACGAAACCATGGCTGCCATGGCCGCAAAGCCGCCGTACAGCAATATCCGCTGGGCCTACAGCCGCGAAGGGAAGGTCTACACCACCTTACCGGGGGAAGTGTATGACTTCTCGCGGGGATGACACATCTGTGGCAAGGGCTCTAAAGCAGAGAACCTAACACCATAAGTCACGACAATTGCCGTGCCGACCGAGACCAGTTGATTGCAACTGTCTCGGTTGCTCCAAGGCTTGAAAACACCTTATTTCCACAAGCATGTTAGCAAGCACGGGACCGCTTAGAACGGGGTCCTTGCTTTTTTTTCGCAAGAATACTAGACCGGTCTATTAATCTGGCGACAAAAAAAGCTTTTCAAACTATTAGTGGCAATCACAGATTGGAAAAGCAGCATTAACACCCAAAGTAAAACTGGGAACTAATGCTGACTTTTCATAATTATCTAGCTACCGAGGAAGAAAGACATTTTTAGCAAGAACCTGATTACCGGAAAGGGTCAGGGTTACGCCAGTGTTTCTCTCGCTGCGGCGCCGCCTAACGAGTTCTTGGCGGAAGTCTTGACCTTCCAACTTGTATTCGCCAGCCCGGCTCATCACCTCTGCTGCACGTGAAATAGTTCGTCCGATTTTATCGACAGCAGCAACCCTCTCCATTATTCCGCCTTCAATCAGGGGAAAGTTGCTGGTGACGATTACTAAACGCTGGCGGTCATAGAGATCGGTAATGAAGCGCATGAATGCAGCTATTTCAGTACTAGGTTGAAGATCACCAACGCTCATTTTGTCATGAAACATATCATCAATAACAACGATAGGAGCGTCTCCATAGGGATTGTCAGAAGTTTGATAGTCGAAGTAGAAGCTACCTCGAGACATAATCATGCGGCGATACACATCTGGTGCCTCGCTGCGAATCTTGTTAACAAACGCCTCCACAAGATGAGTCTTCCCACGACCCGGCTCGCCCCAGATAAAAAACAAGCACGGTTCACTAAAAGGTTGTGCGGTGTTCGCTATTGCCTCTCTGCAATCAATCACCTGATTGGTCAGCCCTTGGAGCAACCCTGAAACAGTTCGCTGACTTTCGCTCTGGGCCTCGAAGGAGCTGAAGTTATTCGATGGGCGCACTTCCTTTAGTTTGTTATCACGATACATTGCATTACCTCTTCTAAGAGTGAAAAAAGTGAATTTACGGCTTCGTTGAAACCAATTTAGTAACTGCGGCAGGATCATTCCGTACTCGAACGACTTAGAAAAAACCGCCTTGATAGCGGATCTATTCAAAGCACTTAAATTGCCTTGAGTAGCCAGCGGTGAGTGCGGGAATAGCGGAAGTGTTTAAAATTCTCGGGGGGTAGAGGCAAACAGTGAATACTTATTCTTAGCTCAATAAATAGCTCTGTAACAAGCAAAACTTCAACCATACAACCCTAGCCTGAAAGATTTTAGGCTCATGCAAGCTGATGCGAACCTTGAACACTGGCAGTGCTCAGACTGGCTCGTCAGCCTCATCAATCCGTTAAGCAACAAAATGACGCATCTCGGCCTCTAGCCTCAATGCGCCATATTGCAAATAACCGGGGGGCGATTATTTCAAAGATTTCGTGCACCACGAATGGTGCACGAAGGATGTTCAGAAGGTCACCAAGGACTGCAGTGTCCAGTTGTTCTTTGGAGGAACATAATCACTTTACTAAATAAGTGTGGCAAATTATGGGCTAAATAAAAGTCTGATCGGTTTCACCAAATAGTCGAGTGGGTAAGAAATTATCATGCCGACTAGCACTTTCACATCACTACCAGCCTTGACGGCCCTGAGCCCTCTAGAAACAGAGGCTGGTCCTTCATCGGCGCGGCCAATTGCCTGGGCGGCTATTAACGAAGCCATGCTCGTACTAGTGTTACTGTCAACCATAGCCTTCCTCAGTGGCTGCAAGGCAACCGACTGGCTCGGCGCCGCTGCAGTTTTCATCACCTTCCTCCACGGCCAACTTTCATTTGATATGCAAGAGTCACAGGGCAAAATGCCAGTAGCTACTGTGCAAAATTACCACTGGTCTAGTCGACTGTTCGTCACCAAAGAAATTCTCTGGATTGCCACGTTTATGATGACCGGCTCTTGGCCCCTCTGCGCTGGCAGTGTAATCTTCGCCACCTACCCCCGCTGGAGAGCCTGGCTCCGCCAGAAATAATAGAGCCCGCCAGAAATAAAAGATTTCGTCAGAAATAATAGATTTCGCCAGAAATAGAGTCTCGCCCAAAATGATAAAAGCAGCGTGTCGAGCCACCCCACATGACAAGCCGCTCCGAGGTCAGCAATTCAAGATAGCGCTAGATAGCGCAGGCTACATCCAGCAAAATGAGCACAATCACAACTGCTTAAAGCCAATCAGGGTGAGGATTAATCACTCTTCAGCTGAACTCGATTGAAGTTCAACGACGGCTTCGAAGATACTGCGCGTATCTTTTACTCTCATTCTGACAAAAAATACAAATAAACTTTTAAATCATCTCCCCCAGCTACTCTTGCAATTTCTCTCGCTTCCTGATGCGTGAAATTCAAGTGTCTTTTCTCATGCCTGCCAATATCTAACAGAGGAAACCCCCATGACTACAAGCACATCTACAGGTAGCAGCTACGAAAAATACGAAAAGACCCACAGTGACTACGACAAAACGCGCGTGGCTGTGGGCAGCGAACAAATCATTGGCTTCTTGCGCGCACAGTTTCCCGATAGCACTAAACAACCACGCATTCTTGATGCTGGCTGTGGCACTGGCGTGCATATGCAAGCCCTGAAGAAAGCTGGTTTCGATTTGCTCACTGGCGTCGATGCCTCAAGAACCGGTTTGGAAAAAACCCGCGAGAAACTTGGCAGTGACGCACAGTTGGTTTGCGCCGACATTCGCTCTTTGCCATTTGCCCCCCTGAGCTTCGACGTCGTCTTGTTCAGCTTTGTCTTGCAGCATCTGCCCCACCAAAGCGAAGAAGAGCTGCGAGAAGCCACTCAGGCTGTTCTTGATGATGCGGCACAAGTTCTTGCCCCAGGCGGACACGTCATCATTGTCACCTGCACCAGAGAACAGATGTCTCCTGACGCCGGTTGCATGTGGTACTACAAATATTTTGCCGAGGCAGCCAACAAGCTGGCTTCGCGCTTCTTACCGCAAGAGACAATGGTGCAACTGCTGCAGGCAAGCACAACAGATGTATCGACGGTATCATCCGCAAGAGTTGTACCACTGGAGAAAACTTACTGGACGGCAGCCAGCCTTGATCCGCAGGGACCGCTGCAAGAAGACTGGCGCAGTGGCGACTCGCTTTTTGCCCTCTGCCAGAAAACTCCAGAACTCTTTCAAGAGCAACTAGGCCACTTACAAGCAGCGATCGAAAGCGGCGAGGTACTAACGCAAATCATCACAGTAAAAGAGCGCACTGAGCGAATCAAGCAAGGTGTGCTGTTGTTTGCCACAAAGTCTGTTGCTGCTAACGCTACAGAGGCGGCTTAGACTATAACCGAGAATGAGTTAAGTCGGGCATGTAGGCAACTATTCAAGTGAAAACTTGGACATTGTCTGCATGCCTGCACTTTTCTCGATAAGTTCTTTTTTTTGCCCAGACTCTTGACATCCGACTTCGGCAAAGAAAGAAAGAAAGAAAGAAAGCAGACCTAAGGCAAGCGCAGCGGCACATCGTAGCGCACAGCATCTTCGCCGTGCACTTCAAATAACAGCCGACTACCGTCAATGGTGGCAGTGGCAAAAGCACGGCTAGCAAGATCTGGCTCGCCCACTTTTTCCACTAGCGATTGCACTGTTATGTAATGAATGCCATCGATGGTGGAAAGATTATTGCGGTGCACATGACCATTGAAAACAGCACAGACCTTGCCAGAAGCAGCAAGAATATCGCGCACCCGATTGCTCTCTTGCACGAAACAATAATCTGGGTATTTTTCAAACCAGACATTACCTTTCAAGTCTTGATCGTCTAGCGGATGATGCAAAAAAACAAGTGTCGGCTTGTCAGTAGTAGCAAGATCATTCTGCAACCAGAGCCGCTGCTCGGCCGAAATTGTAATATCAGTATGCTCAACTGATGAAGAAAACAACACCACACAGTGCATCTCACCTAGATCTTGTGAGTAGTAAAGCTTTTCATTGCGCGAAAGCCGACAGAGATCGCTGTCACTCAAATGCACTTGATCATGATTCCCAATCACGTTCAGAACTGGCATAGGCAGGCCATCAAAGCAATTTAGCCCGAGTTGATAGTTAGTTGTGTCATCTTGCCGAGAAGAAGAATCTTCAATCAAATCACCAAGCTGCACCACAAAGTTCGGCTTGTGCAGAGCGATCAGCTCATCTCGCAACTGCGACAAATAGGGCAAAGTATTACGCGAGAGCTTGCGAATTTGCCCCTCGTAAAATTTTTCAGGACCAAGATGTGAGTCAGCTACAAGAGCAAATTTGATCATCAGTAGAGAAAAGCATATCAGGGTTTGGTCACTTTCTGATGGTGATTGAAGAATTCCAAAACCTCATCAGTGGCATTAATCGGCGCTGCTTCATCAGCTTTACCACCGAACCAAAGATGCCCTTCCTTCTCAATGAAGATAGATTTTACTTCTATGCCGCTTTCGTCCTTCCAAGCAGATGTTTGAATCTCAGTGTCATTGCCAGCTTTCTCGACGGTGATGGCAGGCGCCACCGGCAAGTTGTTAATCTGTCGATAGTGGTTCGGCGTGTATTCAGAAGGTTTCATCACTACACCTTGCCATAGTGGGCGACCTTTAAAGAGAACACTTGGATCATCTTCAGAATGAATTGATAAAACAGACACACCTTTAGCTTGGGCCTTTTCTTTGCCAGTCATCCAACCACTAACATCGGCTATAGCAGCCACTCTATCGGACAATTGAGCAGCGGCACTGTGAACAAAGCTGCCACCATTGGAGAAACCAACCAGATAGATTTTGCTTTGATCGATATTAAGGTCTTTACTCAATTCATCCATAACGGTCTTTGTAAACTCAATGTCATTGCGATCAGAAAAGAACCATTGCTTGTTGTTCCAGGCATTTTTCTCTTTGGGATTGCCGTTCAAATAAGCAATGACAAAGCCATCCTTCTCCGCCCGCTCGCTTAGGCCGCTAGTGGTCTCCATCCCCAACGCACCAGGGGCAGCACCGCCCTGACCGAGCTTATCGCCATAGCCATGAAAGGCCAAAATTAGTGGCATTGGTTTAGCGGCATCATACGACTGCGGCACTCTCAAGTAGTATTCGCAGCTTTCGCCGTTGATTTTCACCACTTCTTTGGTGGTCTTTCCTTTTTCGATTGTTCCCAGCTCAGGCAAGAACTTTTGCACGCTAGCATCAAGGCTTGAATATTCCTTTGACTCAAAGCTTGACTTAACCTTGCTTGGCCTGTCAAATCCATAATTCTGGGCAGCGTTGGCCTCCAAACTCAGACTACCGACAACTGACAGTTTTGCTTCACTGACATCAATAGCATCAGCACTAGCACTAGAACGGCTCATTTCAAGCTGGGGAGAAGACATATTAGAATAGCTCATAGTAAATGGAAGAAGAAAAGACTATAGCGCTACATACAAGAAACAAAGCAGCAGTGCTAGAACAGCAACTTCTAAACAGTATTTGAAGATTGTGACACCACTGTGAAATCACTTGTGGTTTAAGGGTTGTGAGCGTTCCACGGACAAATAATCGAGACATTGGTCTCAGCAAAATCGGCAGTATTGCGCGTGACGATTGCCAGGTTGTAGTGCAGAGCGGTGGCAGCAAGGAGACCATCAATAACGGCTAGCGGCCGCCCAGCAGCTTTCGCCTGAGCGGCAATAACACCCCAGCGCTCTGCTACTTCTTCGTCGATAGGTAAAATGCGGTCATTGAAACGAGTCTTTAATTCAAGCTCTATCCAGGTTTCCAATCTCGTCCGCTGCTTACCAGCAACCAGCGCTGCAATGCCTTTACTAATCTCTCCAATTGTGAGCACACTGAGATAGAGAAGTCTTTCATCACTATCATCGAGCCACTGCACTACCAGCGGCTCTGGTTTTGCCCGAACGAGCTCTGAAATGCAGCTGGTATCTAGCAGGAAACCGGTCATAATTCAATTTCTCTACCAGCATCTTTGTCTCGTTCAAACGACAAGTCTATGCCAACAAGGGGAGACTCACGGAAGAACTGAACCAGACTCTTAGCCTGATGAGCACGAGCTATAAGCAGATCGAATTGCTCCACAGTTAGCATGACGACACCATCTTTCTTTTGACGGAGAATAAGCTGCGGTCCTTGAGTTCTAGCCAAGCCAAACAACTCACTGAAGCGAGCCTTTGCTGTTTGAAGCTGCCACGGTTCTCCGGTTATCTGAAGGCGTTGAGGCTTCATAGAGTTAGCTTTTCTGCGGGATTGATTCATGCTTTACCTCGAAACTAGACAAACTGACCAGTCTGACTAGTTATAAGTTTATACCCAATAACAAGACTTAGCCACTGCAAGAACTCAAAACTAAGCCAATTGCTGGTACTGAAGCCAGTAAACCCAGGCTTCGCAAAAAAACGCCGTTTAGTAACTATATAAAGAAGTAGATGTAAATGTAAAAAAAGATGATAAGAAGAGCCCGGGAACTAGTCAAAGTTCACCGGGCCATCCCTAGACAACCGTCACAGCAACTGGTCTGCGCTTCTGCAACATCAGCACCAACCAGTAAATGGAAAACCCACAAAGCACATGCTTGATCGTGTGCCCGCTGACAAAGCCAGACGTAGCGACAAACACCTGCCAGTCGAGCATTTCAAACACCTTGGCCAAGGCATACCAGGCAATCGAGCCCACCAAGTAGCTCTGCGCCGAATAGCGCGCGGGGAAGAGCCAGAGTATCAGCGGCGTTGCCACCATGGGGAAGAATTGCACCACCCCATAGAAGCGTAAATCGCCATCTCCTCGCCCTTCGCTCAGCGCCCAGCCAACGACGCTGGCGATACCAAGCAAAATCAGCGGTGCCGTCAGAATCTTGGCCGCTGCAAGCGAAATGCGCTCTGCCACAATCGCGGCGAACAAAGCCATGAACATGACGGCCATGGGTAGTCGGTCCCAAATCAAGGTCTGATTGTTGGGCAGATAGTGATAGTAGGCCGAGCCCACCGCTATCAGCGTTGCACCGACAAAGACGAAGAGATAGGGCCACCACTCCGCTTTGGTAGCGAATGTAGCAGAGCCAGTGTGGCCCGCCGAGAAGAAGAGCAAGAACAGACCGCTGGCGCCGCCAAGAAAAATCGCGGCATTCGAAGCGACGTTGGCGAAATTGCTCACACCACAAATCGACCGACTGTCGGCAAAGTTGTGATAGTTCAGCGTCTGGGCCACCGGCGGCAGCAGCAGTACCACGGCAATGGTGACGAGAAAAAAGGCGAGCAGCCTCAGAGCCGCTCGCTCACGCATAGGTAGATCCATTGATATTGTCCTCTCAGCCTCGGGGGCAGAATTTGACCGGCTCGTAGATAGTCATGGCCCGCTTGCTGGCGAGAACGGCCACGGCAACCAGTCCAAGCGGCACGGCCGACCAGTTAAAACGATCGGGCAGGAAGAGATAGGTCGCCGCCGCCAACACCATCATCGCCAGACCCACCTCGTAGATGCACTGCAGCACCCACCAACTGCGCAGGCTGCCGAAGAGACCACGGGCCAACACTAGCACCGCAGACGGTTGCCACCAGAAGTCGAGGGCCCAGCGGGGAAACTTTTCCCAGCGCAGGTGGCGCAAGTTGGCAAAACGGTCGGCGTTCGCCCAGATCTCGTGAAGCACACCAAGGCGAAAGCAGAGACGCCGGTAAGCCACCAAGCCACTGAGCGCCTCGAAGGCAATGAAGCTGAACGTGGCCACGCCAAACAACCAGCCAGTCGAAGCACCATAAATTGGAACACCATACGTTGGGGCAGACAGCGACAGGCACCAGACCACAGCCAGAAGCAGAGCCAGACGAGTGGCCGTGAAAAGCATTGTCATGTTAGTTCCTTTAGCGGAAGTAGAGGAAAGGCAACAACTGCCTTTTAGATAAACACCGGCTTCGGCATCGGTTCACCGGCGTATTGGTAGGCATGGGCAATACTGTTGAAGCGCCAGCCAGCACAATTCTTCTTGCGGATCTGCTCCAGCACAGCCTCAGGCAAGTTGCCAGCAATGGTCTTGGCCGCCGGAGTGCCGCCTAGATTGATGTAATGCAAGCTGCCGGAAGTGTCATACGGCTTCATGCGAAAAGCTGGCCACTCACTGTGCAAGTGGGCAAGCTGTTTGGCGCCGCAGGCGTCGAGCTGCTGAAAGCCGGCCGGAAGTTTCGGCAGCGCCGTCAAGGCCGTGCTCGCTATCGACAACTCTTTGAGCGCGACCGGCAACTGTGCAGGCAACTGCGAAAGGTTTACGCAACCATCGAAGATCAGCACTTCGATGGTGTCGGGCAGGGCTGTGACGCCGAGCAAGCGCAGGCAACCTCGCGCCGAGAGCTT
>JBAYTY010000076.1:0-16542 GCA_041675385.1 Candidatus Obscuribacterales bacterium | reverse complement strand
GGAGGATGTCAAAAGATTAGTTGAAATAGGTGATGAACCTGACTGTGGGCTGTACCTGATATCGTTTTAGGTACTTAATCACAAACATCCACCAAGCGCCAACCGCGCAGGAGGTTCATCATGCCTAGATCTTCGACCAAGAAGCCTGGATCCGTCAAGCTCAGTAAGGTTAGAAAAGATCATTTAACTGAGGTTCTGGATTTCGATTTGGAATACATCATGGAGCACGGCATCCGGCAGACCATGCATGAATACCTACAGTTGCTTGCAGAGTTGTTGATTAACAGTGAAGTGATTGAGCTGGTAGGCAAGCGCAGCGAAAGAAGTAAGGAACGCTCTGCAAACCGCTGGGGCAGCCAAGATGGCTCTGTGGCACTGCTTGAACAGCGTGTAGCAATCGAGAAGCCGCGAGTGCGAACTGCTGGCAGAAACGGCACAGAGGTAGCGCTTGAGACTTACCAGGCCTTGAATGATCCGACGTTTCTAAATGAGCAGGCCGGAGCAAAACTGCTGGCTGGATTGTCGACTAGAAATGTACCAAAGGTTCTAGAGAAGCTCTTGGATGGCCGCGGAATCGGAAGACAGACGATCAGTAACAGAGCTGTTAAAGAGATGTCCAAACAGCTAGAAACGTTCAAGAGTAGAACGTTTGGGCGGTTGGAGTTCCCGGTGATTTTCATTGATGGCGTTGGCCTAGGCGACAATCTCTTTGTCACTGCAATCGGAGTCGACAAAACAGGCGCTAAGCACGTTCTAGACTTCGAGCTTGGCTCAACAGAGAATTCAGGTACGTGCAAAAGGCTGCTCAGCAACTTGATCGAACGTGGTGTTCTGGATGCTGACGGTGGTCATCTCTTCGCAATTGACGGCGGCAAAGCCCTGCGAAAAGCCATTGCAGAAACGTTTGGGAACACTGTCCATGTCCAGCGATGCGTGCAACACAAGAAGAGAAACGTTGAAGACAAGCTACCAGACTACAAACGTCAGAATTTTTGCCAGAGATTTTCAGCCGCATATTCAAAGAAAACCCTGAGGGGAGCAGAAGCAGCGTTCCGAACGCTCATGCGCGATCTAGAGCGCGATGGCTACAAAGCCGCTGCCAAAAGCCTTCTAGAGGGCAATTCGGAATTACTAACGTTGCACAGACTGAAGATCGAAGGCACACTGAAAAGAAGCTTGTGCACAACAAATATCATCGAGTCATTGTTTTCAAATGCCAGATACCAGCTGCGAAACGTCAAACGCTGGCGAAAAGAAGAACAGATGGAAAGATGGCTAGCAGCCAGTCTACTCAAAGCCGAACAGTCACTCAGGCGCGTTCCAGGTTACACACAAATGCCGAAGCTGATCGCAGCCTTGAAGTCCCAAAAGCTCTAAAAAGTCAGAAAAAGTACGAAAATCGGAAAGGTCTCAAACAATTTGAGGCCTCATACCTGACGGCAAAACGCCAGCCCTGTTAGCCTTACCAACCAAATAGTGAGTTAAAGGTGCAAAAAAAGAAAAAGCTTGTCACTTTTCGATGCTAAAATTTCGGCCTGCCCACTGAAGGCAAACGAATTTCAACTAGAAAAGTGACAAGCTCCTCAAATGTCCACAGTTGATGGTGTAATGCTGATGTCTACTTGATTAGCTCATTTGACCAAAGCAATTTCACAAACTCTTTGTACGACATTAGTTCGATACCGTCCTCTGTTCGCCTTGATTGCTTTTCTAGCGAAACCAAGATGCGCCGTTTGACTTTGGGGTGATCTTCCGCCAGGGCGCGCAGTCCTCGCAGGTGGTCCGACGTAATTTTGGCACTCGATTTTGCTTCTATCGCTAGCTCCATGTCATTGATGATGAAGTCCACTTCTAAGCCGCTGGCGAGGCGCCAGTAGGCTAGGTCGTAATACAAATTACTGTAAGCACTGTGCGCGCTAAGTTCATGGAAAATCCAGTTTTCGAAAGCTTTGCCGAACAGTTCAGCTCCTGGTTCTAGGTTGCCTCGTTTCGCCAAATGGTTGACTACTCCGACATCTGAGAAATAGAACTTTGAAGCTCCAATCACCCGTCGTTTGGGTTTCTTTTGATAGGCATCTAAAAATTTTGCCAGCATGGTATCAATCAAGATCTGGAAGTATTCTTTCACGGCTGGCGCTGAAACTCCGCATTCTCGAGCTATGGAGGCGTAGTTTACTAGTTCAGTATCTGACAGTGATGCGGCCTTCAAGAAGTGAGAAAATGCCGGAAGGTTGCGTACAAGAGCCTCTGCTGCTATTTCTTCTTTCAGGTAGTCGTTGATATATGAGCGCACTAAATCTGTGTGCGTGTCGCTCAGATAGTGGCGTGGCAAATAGCCGTGATTGAGCATGCGCTTGAGATCAAAGTCTGCTCCAATCTCGGCTGATACCAGGCCATAGAGTTCGTGGCGGATTGCGCGACCGCCAAGAAGATTGGCATGACCAGCTCTGACCTTGCGGGCGCTTGAACCGCATAGCCCAAAAACATAGTTAGTATTTTCAATGAGCCAATGAACTTCATCAAGAAGCATTGGCACTTTCTGGATTTCATCAATAACAACAAATTTTGATTTTGCTCTCTGGCTTTCGTATAACAATTGTTCACGCAGCAAGCTGGGCTTATCTCTCAATTCGAGATATTGATCTGTTTGTAGCAGGTCGAACCATTTTGCTTCGGGGTAGCGCGACTTGAGCAGCATACTCTTGCCGCTTTGGCGTGGCCCCCAAAGAAAAAAACTCTCTTTGGGTTGAGTCGGAAGTATTAGTTTTCGAGTCAACATATCTATGGTCTACCAGGATAATCGAAAGTACTACTTTATTTTATCATGATAAACGAAAGTGCTACTTTCGTTTATCTGCGAGTTTGGGCTGGTAATACTGGACTTCGGGGGATGCATTTCGATAACGTATTGATTACATGTGTGAGTTCAGGAGCGCGGTTGAATGATTTTGGTATGCTGGGATGGTGTGCCAATTTTTGAGAGGTCATGGTTTTGCCACAACGCAAGCTGAGAACCGGCAAAGCAAAGAGGATCGTGCTGCGTTTGACTGAGGAGCAGGAGCTGGCCTTTGAGCAGGCCGCTATGGTTCAGCAGACAACTGTAAGTCAATTCGTCTTTAACAACGCTTTGGCTGCTGCTTATGACGCCATTAGTGAGCAGAACGGGCTCTGTGTATCGGAAGGCCAGTGGCGAACTATTTGTCATGAACTCGATAATCCGCCGAAGAGCAACCCGGCATTGCGTAAACTTCTGAAATCCAAGGTCGTGTTTGAAAACAGTTGAATCTAACTCAATAGCCTGCGCGCCAATGCTAGAACTTAAGCGTGAGACCCTCTAGCCAAGAGTATTTACTTGTTTATTCTTGGCGACTGACGTTAACCCTACCTTAATCGAACTGGGCCAGAATGACCGTGCTCAGAGGTTCGATTCAAGCGAAAGTTACTAAATCATGATGCTACTAGACAATCCGCATACCACCGCAGTTGAGCAGCAATGGAAGAATCTCGCCGATCTAATATCGGATGAGCCATCGCTATTTCTCATTGGCAACTACGAGTTTATTGGGCCGTTCTCTGACTTTAAGTTCATTCTGGCTTTACCTGGACTGCTAGCCGTTCTGTGCGAGACTTCTGCTGGAATCGAACTACTGGATGTTCACGAAAGCAGCAATCTTTTGCAGAGTGCCAAGGCTGAATTCTGCAAATCAACTCTCGGTGCTGACGAGCGAATCGTCTTTGCTGCTCACTATACGTCGTATTCGCACTTGCATGATATTCAAAATTTGAAAGAGAATGTGATGCGAGAGTTTAACGATTAGAATTACTCTCTTCTTTAGTCTCGGCATTTCTTTTTGCTATTTTGGTGTCGAGTGCTTTAACCGCTTCCTCTCCGCACATTTCTACTAAAGTTGTTTTCGCGTGCAAACGCTTTTCTTCTGTGGCTTCACCTATGAAGGTGCGGTAGGCGGTTTCAAGTCGGTCGTGACTTAGTTCGACTGTAAACTGTGCCGTGGCTGCATCCATCGGACTAAGAATGTGCTTCCCTTCAGCTTTAGGCGAGCCGTGGAAAGCTGGAACAATTTCTGGGGAATGACCATCTCTAGCCTTTACAGCAATATATGGTTTTTCACCCGGAGTAACGCATTGGTTGGTTACCCACGTTCTATACAGGGTCTTTGCGCTCTTGTTCGGAATGAGTTTTTCTTCGAAGTGCTTTATCTCTGGGTCTCGTTCGACGTGCGATGCCCATAGAACACTAAACTCATGCTTGTACCAATTGCTGTCGATGAGCTTGTCCTGCGCCCATGCGGAAATCGCTGTAACAAACAATGTTGCCAACAAAATAGGAGCGATGACCCATCTTTTCATTTTAATCACGTATCTTGAGTCGCATCGCAGTTACCTTCCCATTACTAGAGCTATCGGCGTAGTTACTGGGACGAAAAATCCATTAGAGCGGTACTTTTCGACCGCTCCGCCACCCCAAATCGATTTGCGAGGCTTAGCAATAATATTTCCACTCTTGATTGTCAACTTGTCGATGAGCGAGAAGGCTGTCATTACAGGCTGTTCAATTATGAGTCGTTCCCGCGTTTTACCTGTTTTGAGTTCGGTTACGCGAAGAAATATTTGATAGACATAAGACTCGTAGCCGCTTGCTTTGTAAAACGGCTCCACCCGATAGTTTTTGTTTTCCACAACTCGCTTAGGCAACCATGTAGCTATTGTGTCTGTGCGACCATCTGGGTAGGTGCTATGCTCAATGAGAGGAGCTGGTGCTAACACTGAAATCTGACTGCTTAAGTAGCGTGGGTATTCCCACAAGTGCGCTCTAACTAAATCTAGTTTTCTCGGGTTGCCGATGCGAAAGAGATCTGGAGAAAGTGGCTGAGTCTGGCTTGCACCATACTCCAGCATTCCTCGGCGAAAGAGAATCTCGCAGTGATCTGCGATGTCGATGTCTACGGTCTCCTCTGGTGCAATCCAGCGAGGAAACCCTTCAGCTATATCAAGGTCGAGGTAAGGTAAACCGCCGTCAGAAACTCTAGCTTCGACCCAGACTGGCCCGCTTAGATCGGAGTTTTTGAGTGAAACGATTGCCATTTGTCGATGGACTCATTAAAGAAATTTGAGTGCGAACTACGGGTCTTTCTTCTCAGTTAAATACTGCCGCACCAAAATCAGGTTTGGTATTTTTCCTGCCATCAAAAATTCTACTGGTGAAACACCATTGAATGGTGCTTCTGTAATTGGCTTGCGCAGCCATATTTGTGAGTCTGTTCCACCTGGAAACATTTCTTGAACGTCTTTGTAAATGGCCATAATCAAAGTTAGCTTTAGCAGCTTGTCTTTGTCGAGAATGGCTGAACTAGGGATGTTCTTCCAGCTAGTGTAAGTGCCAGAATTTGGTGGCATGCCGAGAAACGCTGTTTGTTCTTCGAGGGTAAGATTCCAGAGTTCAGCGATTTTGAAATAGGTTTTGACCAGGGCTCCGCTTCTTACGTTTTTCTCTGATGTTATTGCCATGAAAATTACTCTCTGGAGCTTTGTGCTGTTGGTACTGTCCCGTTCATAGTCGCGCAAAGCGATTTGCATCTTACCGCGCTAGTTGCTTCCCATCTTACCGCCATTGCCTGGCCTATATTTCCTGCGCCTGTATTTTTGCTGTCTTTCTTGTTTGTATTTGGCTGCTTTTCTTAGCTCCGCTTAAGTTAAATCTAGCCTTAGCGCGAGCTATCGAGTCAACATTAAACAGAGTTCTAGTAGAAAAGGGAAGAATGAACTCATAGAGCTTTATATTGCTTGAGTGATGTCAAGGAGAGTTGCTAGATATAAGTCTATCTTTCCCGCAACCCAACTTAGAGCGCGTATATCAATCTGAACTAACTTCTTAACCCGCGACCAGAAATACATCTCCGATGTTTTATCTGGCCGCATTGTCACACCTGCACTGCTGCATTCTCCTCTTCTCCGCAAGGAAGGAAGAACTGAATCAGCGCTGCGGCAATATCTCTCAACCAGTAGGCAGCAAGCTGCCATTACAGGAGAATATCACTATGGCTAAAATCGAGAACCTTCGTCGACACCTGGGCATCACCCTCTACGGCAAGCCGTTGAGGCGCAAGCCCCGTTTCGGCATCTACGGTGGTCAATTCGACCCCATTCACTATGGGCACCTGCTTTGCGCCAACTGGACTCGCATGACCGAGAAGTTGGACAAAGTGCTGTTCGTCACCTGCGGCGAATCGCCCAACAACAAGCCCGATTCGCTCTCTGCCAACGACCGTCACGACATGGTGGTCGCGGCCACGGCCAACAACCCCTTCTTCGAGGCTTCGCGCAGCGACATTCGCCAGAACGGCACCTCGTACATGATCAACACGGTGCAGGGCGTCATCGAAGAGTACGGCGAAGACGTCGACCTCTTCGTCATGATCAGCTCCGAGTACCTCAACCCCGACCACAAGTACTTCCTGCCCAAGTGGATCGGCGCTGACCAGCTCTTCGCCATCCCCCAGGTGCGCTTTCTGGTTTTCCCCCGCGAAGGCGTCACCGTCAAGCAGATCGAGGCCTGGGCCAAGCTCATTCCGCAGGCGCGCATCAAGGCACTCCATGCCCCCAGCCCGCCGCTGTCCAGCACCATGATCCGCCAGTGGGTAGCTCAGGGTCGCTCCATCTGGTATTCCACCCCGTGGAACGTCCAGCAGATCATCTACAAGAAGGGCCACTACATGAAGACGGGCCAGGCGCCCTACAAGCATGAGGCCCCGCCGGTGTCTGAGCTGAAGCGTGTCGGGATTTATCCTGGCGCCTTCGACCCCATCAACTACGGCGACCTGCTGCGTGGTGAGTGGGCGCGTTGCGAGCATAACCTCGACCGCGTCGTCTTCGTCACCAGCGCTTCGCCGCCGAACAATCGCAAAATCACCGACACGGCCGAAGACCGGCACGACATGGTGGTGGCAGCGACGGCAGAGAACCCCTACTTCGACGCCTGGCGCAACGACATCGACAGTGGCAAGGTTTCGTACACCTTGCAGACTGTGCAAGAGGCTCGTCGGCGCTACGGCAAAGACGTCGAGCTGTTCGTGCTGCTGCGCTCTGACTATCTCGACCCCAAGCATCCCTTCTGCTTGAGCAAGTGGATGGGCGCCCAGGAGTTGTTCAAGGAGTGCAAGTTCATTGCCTTCCCCAACGACTGGAATCAGGTCGAGCAGACCAAGCAGTGGGCCAAGCGCATTGCCAATGCCAACATCGAAGTTGTCTACGCGCCCAGTCAGCCGGTTTCGGGCGACGACATTCGCGGCCTCGTGGCTTCGGGTGGTTCGACGCTCTACTGCCTGCCCTGGGATGTGCAGCAGCTGATCGCCAAGAAAGGCCTGTACGGGGCCGATCAACCTGCAGCTCACAAGGCTAAGGGGTAACCTATCACCGAGGAAATTATCATGAAACAAGCAGCTCGCAAGGGCGTTGTTCTCGGTGACTTCTCACCGGTGAACAAGGCCCAGATTCACATGATCGAGTTTGCCCGGCACTATGTCGACGAGGGGCAGCTCACTATCGTCGTCGACGAACACGCACAGGACACCATCCCGGTGGCTGTGCGTGTGGCCTGGTTGAACGAACTCTTCCCTGGTGTCACGGTCAAGCGCATCAAGAGCGCCACCTGGCACAAATCGGATGGCGCGGACTTTTCGGAGAGTCTGGTCAAAGGTCTGCGGCGCATTGTGCCGAAGAACGGTGGCCACATCTTCTGTCTGGAAGAGCGGGGTAAGCTTTTGGCAGCAAACCTCGGCGCCGCCTTCATTCCGGTTGACCCCCGCTTGATTGGCTTCACGGCCAGCGAGCAGGAGATTCGCAAGAATCCGCTCAAGCATTGGGAGGCCCTGCCTCCTTGTGTGCGGCCTTACTATGTGCGGCGTGTCTGTGTCTTTGGTCCGGAATCAACGGGCAAGAGCACCCTCGCCAAACAGCTGGCTGAGCGCTTCGGCAGCGTCGCTGTGCCGGAATATGCCAAGACTTACATCGAGGCGCAAGGCAAAGAAATCGACGCTGGCGACATGCTGAAAATTGCTCGCGGCCAGTGTGCATCAGAAGATGCCATGGCTCGTGAAGCGAAGAACGGCGTGTTGTTCTGCGATTCCGATTTGGTCACCAGCATCATCTGGAGCGGCCGCTTGGTTGGCGTGGTGCCCGAATGGCTTCGCAATGAAGCTGACAAACGGCACTACGACCTCTACCTGTTGACGCACTACGATGTGCCCTGGGTTGACGATGTGCACCGCTACATTCCCAAAGAGAGCCCGGCCTTCTTCGATCGCTGCGTGCTCGAATTGGAATCGCGTCAGCGCAACTTCGTCCAAATCAAGGGCGGCTGGGATGAGCGGCTGGAACTGGCGGTGAAAGCCGTTCAGGAGATGCTGGCTCAGTAACCAGTAACTTCTCACACTAATTTTGCAAGCCGAAAGGCAAATCCTGCTTATTACAGACAGGACCAACCCGGAGCATAACTATGAGTAACACTAAGCATCCAGCTTGGTGGCAGTCGTTTTACGACGACACGCCATTCGAGCTCTACATGGTGCGCAGCAATGAGGCGGAGCTGGAGGAGTCAATCGCGTTTCTGCGCGAGAAACTTCACCTCACCGCCGGCGCCACCATCTTTGACCAATGCTGTGGCTTCGGTGCCATGAGCATTCCTCTGGCTGAGCGCGGCTTCCGCATGTTCGGAGCTGACCTCTGCAAGAAATATATCGCCATGGCTAAGAAGGCTGCCACGAAGGCTGCGAATAAGAGCAAGCTCAATGCCACCTTCACCGTGGCCGATGCTTTCGACTTCGTGCCCCGGGTAGCTTGCGATTCCGCCTTCAACTGGTACACCAGCTTTGGCTACGCCAACGAAGACGAGCAGAACATGAAAATGGTGGCGCGGGCATTCGCGGCTCTCAAGCCCGGTGGTCACTACGCCCTCGATTTCTTGAACATGCCCATGATCATGCAGGCCTTCAAGACCTCCATGAGCACCACCTTGCACTCCCCGCAAGGTGACATCGTGCAGACCAGGCAGTGCAGCTTCGACCTCTACAAGGGCACCATGGAGCAGCATTGGACCTGGGCCATGCCCGATGGCAAGGAGCTGACGCAGAACAGCACTTTGCGTGCCTACATGCCCTGCGACTTGGTGTCGATGTTCAAGCAGGTGGGCTTCGTCGATGTGCAGCTTTACGGCGGTACTGATGGCAGCCCGCTCACGGCAGACAGCGGCCGCTGCATAGTTGTCGCTCGCAAGCCCACAGCCAACGACAAGCTGCGGCAGAGCATCTACCAAGGTGCGATCTTGCGTCGCGCAGCCACGCCGGCATCACTGCGCTTGGTGTCGCACGTGGTGGCTCAGCTCGATCTCGAATTCGGTACGGACGTTCCGCACAAGATGCTGCAATTCAGCCTGCCGCCTGATGAACTCTACCATCGCATGGGTAAGGTGCGTCGTTCTGTTTTCGCCAGCGCGGAAACGCGTGCCCTCATCAATGCGGTGATGATCGAGCATGGTTTTAACCCTGAAGCCAACGCTCTTGACTCTGCACGCTTGCGAGCAGTCACCGACCATGGTCATGAAAATCCACTGGCGGCTGCTGCCTACACTGCTCATCGCGACACTTGGTACGCCAATCCGCAAGCGCAGATCAACTGGTGGATTCCACTCTTCGACGTCAACGAAGGCGAAACCTTTGCTTTCTTCCCTCTGTATTTCGACAAGCCATTGGCCAACGATTCGGCTGCCTTCGACTACGCAAAGTGGTCTGAGCAAGTGGGTTTCCAGAACACCAGCGCAGTCTCTTCGGCGCTGCCCGCGGTTTACCCGGCAGCAACTGAAAAGTTTTCTCGCAAAGGCATGGTGCCCTTTGCCGCCAAGGCCGGAGAGATCATTCTCTTCGCCGCCTCGCACTTGCATCAGACCTGCAAGAACGTCAGCGGTGCAACGCGCTTGAGTGTGGACTTTCGCACTGTTCACATCGGCGATCACGAGGCAGGATTGGGCGCACCCAACGTCGATAACCAGTCGACCGGTTGCGCTCTCGATGACTATCACAAGGCGTAAAGCGTGTTGCTGTCACCATGCGTGCGCCCATCTTTCATTCTCTATCTCTCACTGATTAGCTTCACTCTCAAGGAGGTGACCTATGAAAACGGTAAAGGCGAAAGCCAAGCCTGATATAACTCCGCGGCCGCTCCTTGAGCTGCTCGCCATGATCGAGCCGGAAGACCATCCGCAGCTTCGTGACTTCGAGTACGAAATCGATTTGGCCTGGGAGCAGTTTCGCAAGGAGCACCCCCTGGGCTTGCGTCAAGATGAGCTGAACTTCGACATGGAGGCTGCGGGAAAAGACGAGGGCGTCTGTGTCGTTCTGGCCAAGAAGCTCTACGCCACCGGCAAATTTGTGACCTACTGCAATGCCTACTACGGTGAGAGTCACGAAAAGGCCAAAGCCTGGCAGGCAGCTGAGCCCGACTTCGACGTGCTCGGCGCTCTTTTGCAAGAGCGCTTTCACGATTTTCGTCTGGCCTGGCTTTCTCGTCATCTCACTTCGGCCGAGATTGTGCGCGGCATTCATGAGCGCAGTTTCTCCGGCCGCATTGACGACGACGTCTACAAGCACCCGCACTACATCTACGCCCACAAGCTCGCTCTCTCGGCCTGGCACTGGTACACCAAATGCGAAGGCAGCAAGGTGCCCTGGTCGCGCGTGGTGCAGTTTCACAAGTTCTTCAAGGCTTTCGATTTCGCTCTGGAGGGCTTTGATGTCACCATCGACCATTCGCACTACTGGTGCAACAAGCGTGGTTCTGGTGAATACACGGGCAAGCTTATTGACCCGGTCACTGGTGAGCGCATTGCCGGCACCTGGCTCGATGGCGAGTTCGGTTTGATCATCAGTCGTGGTAGCAAGCACCTGCTCACCCTGGGCGTTTGCACCACTGCTGCTGGCATTCTCGTCAACCAGATTCAGCTCAAGCAAAAGAAAGGTAACCGCTGGCTCTTCCAGCTACCCAAGCCCTATTTCGAGTACGCTCTGGAAAGGCTGCTGGCTGCCTGCGCTGTGGCTGAGCTGCCGCTCTTCCTCGTAACTGGTGCCAGTCATGCCGACGAACTCGGTCGGGTGCACTCGGATGCTCTCAAGGAAGATCCCACCATTGCCCCGCGCATCAAGGCTATCTACGACCAGCCCCTCAAGGACTGCAAGCGCGTTGGTCGCCGCTTCAAGGTCAGCAGTCTGGCCTATCGCCGCGTCGTAGAAGTGTTGCCAGCGGCTGCTTAGAGCGGCTCAGGCCAGTTCTGGAACGTAGAAATTCTGCGACCCCAGTCAGTAAAAACTTCCAAATTCAAAAACCGAAAGGAACATCATATGTTGCTCACATTTTTGTACACTGTTGCTGCTTTGGCCGCCGTCGTCGGCGCCATCGCCGCCGTTCGCTATCCCTTCACCTGTCGGGCCTTGGAGCGTCACAGCGCTTCGCCGCGGCCGGACTTCAAGACCGATGAGGTCGCCAGCAAGAGCTGGAACACGACTCGCTGGGCCCTCGACAAAGCGCGCTTGCGCACGGGGCTGACTGGGATTTGCACCTATGCCGTCGGCATGGTGGCATTGATTCCCCTGCAAAGCATTCTCAAGTCTGCTGAAAGTCCCTCCTCGGTGCCGATGGTGATCATGCTCGTGCTCACCGCCGCGCTGCTGACGGTCGGCATCACTTCTGTCTTTCACAACGGCCGCCTATCAGACATCGACATGAAGCGCCGCTTTCCGTCGATGAGCTGAAGCGCCACGAATTTTGAAAAGAGGTCTCTATGTCATCTCACAAAGGTCACAACCATTCGCCTGGTGATGGGCATGCGCATCATCATGCTGATCACAAGCATGCTCATCGGCCCCATCACGATTTTCGCAATCAGAATCGCACCAAACTCTGGATTGTGCTTCTGCTCACTCTCTCGTTCATGGGCGCTGAAGTCGTCGCTGGATTGGTCACCGGTAGTCTTGCTCTCCTGGCAGACGCCGGCCACATGTTCAGCGATGCTGCCGGTCTGGGGCTGGCGCTCATTGCTGTCTGGTTTTCTGGACGGCCGCCTTCTCTGTCGAGAAGCTACGGCTATTACCGCACCGAGATTTTGGCGAGCATGGCCAACGCTTCTATGCTTTTGGCTATTTCGCTCTGGGTGCTCTACTCGGCTGGCATGCGTCTCTTTGAGCCCATCGAAGTCGTTGCCGGGCCAATGATTTGGGTCGCTCTTGCTGGGCTAGTGATCAACGCCGTTTGTGCGAAAGTTTTGCACAGCTCAGCAGATCACTCTCTCAACATGAAAGGCGCTTATCTGGAAGTGGTCAGCGACATGTTTGCCAGCGCTGGCGTGCTCGTTGCTGCATTGATCATCAAGTTTACTGGTTGGTTCTGGGTGGATGCAGTGGTCAGTGCCGCAATCGGTCTGATGATTCTGCCGCGCACCTGGCAGCTGTTGAGCGAGTCGGTCAATGTTCTTATGGAGGGCACACCCAGTCGCATCGACCTGGGGCAGCTCAAGGAGGAGCTGAAGTCGGTGGCCGGTGTGGTCGATGTGCATGACTTGCACGTTTGGACCATTACCTCTGGTCTCGACAGCTTGTCGGCTCATATCAGAGTCGATAACAGTGTTTCTTCTACAGCAGTGCTGGAGGCCATTCACGAATTGCTGGAGCACAAGTTCAGCATTCAGCACAGCACAGTGCAGCTGGAGTCAGTCGACTGCAAACGCGACTGCCCCTGCGCACCGGCGAAGCGGTGCCCCTAGACAGTGAAGCTCCCTCCGTCTGTGCAACATTCTGAGGGCCAACGCCTGCATAAGGTTCGTGCATGGCAAAAAAGAATTGGAGAGAGGGGGCAACCCCTCTTTTCAATTCTTAACCGCTATCACTATAAAAGGTAGTATATTAAAGCAAAAATTTTGAAATGCAGGAGAGAAAAGAATGAAGGGAGAGAACAATTTGTTCTCTCCCTTCATTTGCAACACAGGCATAAAGCCGTCGGGGTTACGGAATCACTTTGGCAGGTTCGTGGCCGGGGCCGAAGTAGCTGCGGATGGCGTCTTCCATCAAAGACTCGGACAGCAGCGGATTGTTGATCAAGAGACCAACCTTGCCATTGGGGTTGTAGACCACGTAGTACGGGTCATCCTGCTTGGGCAGGTTGAAGCCGAGCTTGGTAGAAATGTCGCCCTGGTCGAGGTCGACCAGTACGAAATTGACGCGACCAGCATAGAGCTGCGACTCGTAGGCGAAACGCTGGAATTGCGTGGTGACGTTCTGCGGGCCGCGGTTGCGATAAGCCATGATGAAAGTCGGCAGACCCGGCTGGATAACCAGGCGGTCGACATCGCCGACAGTGACGTGATAGACCGGTGGGCGGATCTTGAGAAAACGGGTGATTTCAGCACGCAGGCGATCGCTCGAAATTGAATGAACCGCTTCTTCGACGCCACCCTTGAGGTCCTTGACAGTGCCGATCATGAGCGGGTTGGGGTTGACCAGCAGGAAGTACGGACCGTGGCCCCAGGGGGTGTTGTGGCTGATGTCGCTCCAGGTTTTCGGATACTTGGCCTGGTCGAGGCGGTAGAACTTGATGGCGCCGGTGTAGTTGTGGCTGTCGCGGGCGATTAGGTCGAGCTGCTCCTTCTGGACCAGGCTGTTTTCCTTGCTCGAGTAAGCGACGACCACGGCCTTGTCGCCCTGCTTGAGCAGAAGCTGTTCGGCGTTGGTGTCGGTCAGTTCTTCGAGCTTGAGGATGGCCTCGACGTTTTTCAGCGGTGCGCTTTGGCTCGTAGCGCCTTGATTGGGGTTGGAGCCTGTGGCAGCTTCGCCGCAGCCTGCGAGGATGCTGGTGGCCAGAACGATCAAGCCCATGGTGATTAGTTTGAAATGAGACATAGGAGTTCCTTTCAGATATTCGATCGGTTGGTCAGACCAGACGATTAAAGATAGCAGGCTAGACAAATCTACTGGCCGAAGCGCGAAGCTTAAGCGAGGAGAGTTATTAGCCATGACCTGAAGAAAGATGTTTTTGGAGAGAGATGCCTTGCTTGTTTTTTTAGAAGAGGAGATAACTAGTTCTAGCAAGCTGGGTGGTGAAAATTCAAAGCCTTTGGCGGGCAATGTCTTATAACTCAATTAAGTTTTCAAGAGGCGTTCGCGCTAGCTCTGATAGGAATGCTGAAAAGCTTTGCGGTATTTAGCTTGGCGGATGTTTATCAGACTTCAAAATTAGCTCACGAGTAGAACTTGTTGGACTGTTTCATTAACGCAGTATTAGCAGAAGATTTTTCGACCGAGTAGATATTTTTTGCAGTAGTTCAGGCGATTGGCGGTGAGGTCGTTGAGAGCCATTTCTCTAATAATGCTCAATGGTAGATCGAGGTCAATCTCGCGCACTTTCCCGCCAAGGCTATAGATTTTCAAAGTGGCATCAGCTAAAGCGCCGTCGATAATATATTCCATAACTGGTTGCCAAACGTTTTCGCATAGCACCTCAATACGAGCCACATAGGCTGTGGCATCATGGGCTGACTGTTCGCCAATAACTGTCACCCGGCTGCTTTCTTCAAGTTCTCTAACTTGCCTGGCTTGATTCGGGTGCAGAATGCGGCTTGTTTCTGACACCTGCGCTAAGTGTGCGATAAGCTGGACTGCTAGTGCCTTCTCGATAGAATTTTCATTGGGAGCGGAAGCACTGGCAGTAAATACCGATGGGGGAACTGCCTGCGCTATTGCCACAGTGTCGTGCTCGGATTCAGTTTCAAGTTCGCAATTTAAGTCTTTCTCTTCCGACTGAGCTAACTCTGGCACTAGCTTTAGTTCAACAGTTGCCTCTTGTTGCTCTTGTTGGTGTTGTTTGACAGACTGGCGCAGGGAGCGAACGGCCTTAGGCGGCGAGCATTTGAAGCTGAGATAGGGCTTGCCGTTTTCGATTTTTTTGCGACGGAATAGGGCTATTTCTTCTTCTGTGGGCAAGAAAATTGTGCTGCCTGGGATGAACTCGAGATAGACAACGCCGGCCCGACGTTTCTCGCGCCAGAAACCCTTGTTGATTTCATAGATAAGCTCGGCGAGCTTGCCGTCTGCTAGATACTGCTCAGCCAGTGACTCAAGAGTATCACCCTTAAGTACCAAGCAGCGTCTTTGTTTTTCTGGCTTGTACACAGGGGTTTTCTTGCCTGTGCTCGTTGTAGGTTTTCTCGTGCGCTCTTTTCGTCTTTTCTCAATTAGGGCTTGAAGGGCATCACTCATTTCTTTCTGTGATGGGCCGCCATTAGTTTTGTTGCCTGAATTAGTGTTGGAGCCGTTGTGCTTGGATGATCTGCCATTTTCATTTTCTTTGTCTGTGATTTCTAGAGGTGGAAGATCAAACGGCTTTGGCGTTATGGTGCCTCCAATCATGCCTGCCGCAGTGGGGTCGATAACCTGACCGTTTATGGTGTTAGTAGCGTTCGTTCCTGTTCCAATTATACCTCCGGCCCCAGCGCCGCCATTGCCGCCTGTGCCGAACACTCTTGCATTCGTAGCTGTAATAATGGTGGCGTCGTCGGTAGAGGCTTCGGTCTCTGATTTCTTGACCTTTGAACCAAGAGGGAACTTAATTTCAGAGTTAACCGAAAGGGCTTCAGTCTTGGCGGGAGCAACCACTTCGCTTTTTTTCCCGGCTCCAAATCCTGATTCAGTTTTAGCACCGGGCGCAACACCCAAGATGCTACCTCTGGTGGCAGCGATAGTGCTAGTATCGATCATCGAGGCAGTGCCCGCTGCACCGGAAACCAGGGGCTGGGGCTTGGTGGTGATATGGGCAGATTCAGTGGCCTTGCTTGGCTCGATGGATTGCCCAGATTGACCAATCATCCGGCTGTTGATCGCTGCGGCCAATGCTGCCGAAAGAGCTGAAGCAGGCTGGTTAAGGTGATTATTCAGGCTCTGTTCAGAGACTAAAGCTTTAGGTGCTGTTGAATTTGCTGCTGTTTGCAGACCATCAAACAAGCGCAGTGGAGTGTCGCCTTTGGTGAGTTGTTCTTTCGAGGCTGGCTCTTTCGGTGCTGAGTCTTTTGTTGCTGGAGCTATGGCGGTCTGGGCAATTGACGAGATTGGTATAGCTGCAGCAATTGGCGCAACCACAAGAGTCTCAGTTGAGACTTGCTTGGCGCTCTTGTCGACACTGCCGTCTGTTCTTAGTGAGGCTTGAGTAACACTATGGACTCCAGCTAGTTGAGTGTTGGAGACAACTTCAACTTTGTTGGTCGATGTCTGAGCTGACGCCACTTCGACTTTGTTGTTTGATGCAGGAGTTACAGCGGAGGTTTCGACGCGTGCTGCTGGGCTAGCGTCTTTCGCTGCTAATGTTGTTGTTGTTGTGTCTTTTGCTGGCGCAACTGGACTGCTCAAATCGCGGGCAACAGTAGTTGTTGCGGCCAAGGGTGATGGCTCAATCTTCACACCGGGTGTGCTTTCTTTCACCACTAAATCACTAGCT
>JBAYTY010000075.1:0-18971 GCA_041675385.1 Candidatus Obscuribacterales bacterium | reverse complement strand
ATGCGAAAAGCTGGCCACTCACTGTGCAAGTGGGCAAGCTGTTTGGCGCCGCAGGCGTCGAGCTGCTGAAAGCCGGCCGGAAGTTTCGGCAGCGTCGTCAAAGCCGTGCTCGCTATCGACAACTCTTTGAGCGCGGTAGGCAACCGTGCAGGCAGCTGCGAAAGATTCACGCAACCATCGAAGATGAGCACTTCGATGGTGTCGGGCAGGGCTGTGACGCTGAGCAAGCGCAGGCAACCTCGCGCCGAGAGCTTCTTCAAGCCAGGCGGCAAGGGCGCAGGAAAGCTGACGATATCGGTGTCGCCGACATCGAGTTCTTCAAGTTCGGCAGGTAGCTTGGCCAGAACGCGCTCCACGTTCGGAGGCCCGATGAGCCATTCGAACATTCCCTTCGTGCGCCAATAGGGATGGAGACAAATGTACTTGCGCGTGTTCCGGCGCTTCTTGGTGGCATAGGGAGAAAGGGACAAATCTACATGGATCACCATGAGCATGAAGAACGCCGCTGCAAACAGCACCAGCAAGAGTGACCAAATGATTGGAGGCATGTTGTTTCTCGGGTTAAGCTTTGGATAAAGCTCTGTTACTTGTCAGTGCCGCTTGAGGGCAGTCGTTGTTGATTGGCAAATCTAATCAGCGAGGCAATCACGCCTCAGAAATACTGCATCGACTTGACGCGCCGCACCGTCAGCAGTGCCAGCAGCTCGGCAGCGATGGTGCGGTCTTCGGCCAACCAATGAGGCTGACCAAGCCAGGTCATGTGCTTCTCGGCGGCAGTCAGCTCCGAAAGCGTATGACCGCAGGCCACCAGAGCGGCAGCAATAGCAGCGCGCTGTGCCGCACTCAAACCCACCAGCGCTTCGCGAGCGAGCGACTCGGCAATGGGTTCGTGCCCTTCTTGCTTGAGCCGCCCAGCAATGTCGGCAATGACAGAGGCAATCGCCTCGCCAGCGATGTAGTGCTCGCTAGCCAGAGATTGTCCAATCAGCTCCCAGAGGTTGATACCCCGGGGGCTGAAGTAAGTGCCATCCCGAGAGAATTGCAGGTGCTCGCGCAGATGACGCTCGACCAGCGCAGCGCGGTAAGCGGTCATCAGCACCGAATCACCGACCGCCTGTGGGTAATCGCGAGAAAGAGAAACTCGGGGCATGGAAGCCCGTGAAAGAATGTGTCCAGCAACTGCAGTGCTGGAGCAAATACGCAGGTATTGCATGATAGCTCCCAATACTTATTGAGAAGGAAATGGCTCAGCCAGCCACAGCAGCAAGCCTGGCCTGCGACCTGAAAATCGGAAGGCGAGCCCGCTTCAGATTGCTGGCAACCTGCGACAGTGCTTCCTCGCAAGAAACCAATATCTCGTCCTCCGCAGCCGCTGCCGCTGCTTCAATCGCGGCCAACTCAGCAAGCAGCACCAAACGATCACCCTCCCGCGCCTCAGTGGTGAAAAAGGCAGCAGCACCCCACTGAATGCGCTTCACCATGACGCTGGCTTCAGCTTCGATCACGGCCAGAGCTGCTCGGCGCTCGATACTCCAAGAACGCTGTTCCAGCTCCTGCCTCAACTGCTCGGCTTCGTCGAGCAAGTCGCCCACAGAGAGTGGCATGTATGAGTGACGAAATGAAGCACGGGTCTTCTGGCACTCGTCATAGATCAATGCCGCCGCCGCCCTGGCCTGATCACCCAGCTTGTTCTGGCGCACGGTAAGAAAGTAACACAGCCAAAAGCTGAAGCCGGTAGCGGCCAAGAAGCAGAACAAGAAGAAGAAGGACCCAAATAGTTGCTGGGCAGTGTTGAAAAACTGCACGGCAGTTTGCATGATTATTTGCATGATGTTCCTATCAAACGAAACACAAGCCTTAGCGCACTCTTAGCGCGAGCTTGAACTGAAGCAGATCACCGCAGTGAGCGCAAGGCCCTGCGGCACGACGTCACGACTGAAGAAGCAAGCAGCTTCTCACAGCCCAAAGGTTAGGCACGGCTGCGAGCTAGAACGAAGGCCTCGATGGCTAGACCGAGCGTTGCGTGGCTGGTATACGCCACTGCAGCAGTCTGTTTTTTGCCCACATAGCTGGCGTGCACTACCAGCACTTCCGAGCGAAACTTGTTGATTTGCGCAGCCGGCAAATGCAAGTAGGCTTCAACATCGCGCATGAACTGTTCGCATACTGGCACCTCGTTGCCGCTCTCCGTGTCCATGATGTACTTGCTGCCACTCATATGTGCATGCACGTTGGCCAGGTAGCGGTCGAAGTTTTCTTGGCACAACGACTTGAAGCCTTCGGGCAACGCCAGTGCGGCAAGCATCTCCAGCGCTTCGGCGATGCGACGGCGTGCGTTTTCCAGATCGCTGGCGATCTGCCCCAATGCTTCCTGATAGACCTCGTCAGCATCGACCCGCGAGGTCGCAGCCTGATCTTCGACCGAGGCCAACTCGGCGATCAGCTCAAGGCGATCAGCCTCTTGCGCCTCTTTCGTGAAGGTGCTGGCAACTTCCAGCCTGATGCGTTCGATCACAGCGTTGGCCTCGCCGACAATCTCGCTCAGCTGATTCGGGTGCTCGATGCGCCAAGCGCGATGCTCCAGATCTAGCCGCACCTGACCGGCTTCAAGCAAAAGCTTACTCAAGGCCAAAGGCATATATTTGCCTTTGAAATGAGTGTAGGTCATCTTGATCTCGGCGAAGACCGAGCTTGCCGCATTGCGGCCCTGCTCGCGCCGGTCAAACTTGCGCTTGGTGACGAGACCGGCGAGCCACCACGAGCAGGCCAGAATGATGAAGACTACAGCGATCCCGATCAAGGCCTGGGAGCCGGATGATGGATGAATAGATTGCATGATGCTTCCTTTTGAAAGTTAACAGAAACGACCAGCACTATCTAGCGAACCTGGCCCTGAAGAATCTCTCGATAGCCCTATTCGACCAAAGGGCACCACTACCGATGGCACCAATCAGCTTGGCGACAAGAAGCGGGCACAGGTAGCAAGCCGGTGCAATCAGCCCAGCAACCAGCGACAAGGCTGTGAAGTCGAGCAGCGATTGCAGTAGCGGGGCTGTTCCCAACATCCAACTGCACATGTAAACCACGACCAGAGAAAGTGCGGCTATGACAGCGCCCCAAAACTGGAAGTCTTTCGCCAGCTCAGACCTGGGAGAGGCCTCGGGCCGCCAGTGCTTTACGTAGTAGCCGAAGCCGACCTGACCGGGTACCCATGTATTGGCAATCGGATTGAGACGGCGCTGCCAGAACTCGATGGTCACCGCTGCTGCTATGCCCACCAGAGCGGCGGCAAAGGGAGGCAACGTGATGGCCAGCAAGACCGTCAAGACCTTGGAAAGCCAATACAGGAAGGCCGTGTGTTCGAAGTTGAACAGCGAAGAAGTGAATGATTGGAGAAAGTCCATTTCGAGTAAACGCTCTTTCAGCGCCCATTTGGGGTGTAAGGGATGTAAGGGATGTATGTGATCACCGCAGTGAGCGCGAAGCCCTGCGTAACAATATCTCGGCTGAGAACTTTCTCGATAGCCAAAGCGTGAAGCGAGAGCCACGCATTGACCTTGCTTTCGAGAAGAGGCAGTGTGGCGGCACTGAGGCGCATCAGTTTTGTCTCAGCCGGAAACGTCTGTATCAAGCCGCTCATGGCTTTGTCGCCTGCCGATGTTCTCGCCGGAGCATCAAGCCCACCCCCCGGACGACGAGGAGCACCGCCAGCGCCACCAGCAGGAAGAGTGCAACGACAACAGCTGCGGCCAAACCAGCGGCAAAAGAAGGCAAGCCCACCACAGCCACCACCGCAAAGATGATGGCAAGGTCGATCAGGGTGATGCCGCCGGTAAAAGATTGAAGACGAATTTTCATGACAGACCTTTCGCAGGTTGGAAGACTCTACTCGAAGCGGCTAGGTGAAGCTGATGTGCACCCGGCCGCTGAAGAAGGTGAAGTAGATGACGGTGCCGACGATGATGGCGAGGATGCAGAGAATGGCCAAGCAGATCAGCAGTTCGATCAAGGTGAAGCCACCTTGAGAGCGGCCACGACCGCGAATGCAAGAGGGCCGAGCGCCAGGCAGCCGGGCCAGAGCGAACGTGGTGGCACTGCCAGCGGCGACTTGCTTTTGCATGAGCAGCGCCGTCGGCAAGATCACAGCCAGCGCCAAAGCCAGCCATTGAGGGAGCTGCAGAGATGAGACGAAGGAGATCAAGAGTTCCATGTTTGCACCTTTGAATTTAAGTGGGATTAGTAAGCTGAGTTAGAAGCGAGAGTCTATCTCGCTTCTAACCAGTTCGCCGAGACTTACTTGCCTTGGGGCTTGAGGCGGAAGTGGTCGCGCATGTCGATCAGCATCCACGCCTCCATCTGCGGTGCGCCGACGCCGCTCATGATCTGCTCTTCGGTGAGCGGGGGTATGTCTTTGTTGACGTACCAGACGCGACCCACGAAGACAGTGCTGCCGCTGGCGTGGTAGACATACTCCAGCCGTTCGCCGTCGTCGCAGACGACTTCGATCAGAGCGTACTGGCCGGCGACGTGGGTGTTGAGACGCTTGCAATTGACGAGGTTGCCACCGGAAGGGATGTTCGACAGATCGCGGTCGACCAGACCTTGCAGGTAGGCACCGTCGGCAGCAGGTGCAGGAGGAGCATCTACCGGCTCACGATTGCAGGCGCTGAGGCCAGACAGAAGCACGAGAGCAGAGGCGACGATCAATTTCGAGTACCAGGGTTTCATATGATTCCAATCAAAAGTTGGGGTTGAGGGAGGGGGGAGGGGAGAGAGAAAAGAAAGTACTAGCAACGAGTCATTCAGCTCTTCGGTGCACCCAATGCCACCACTGCAGAACCAGAGGCAGACAGATTGGCAGCAGAAAGAGCGACAATCTTGTCTTGCAGTGCTAACGATTCGGCATGCTTGCGCCCGAGCTTGGCTGTGAGAAAATCACACTCACCGACGGGGCGCTCCTGGCCCTCACACTCGGCGATATCGGCAAGCAGACCAGCGCAAATCTGCTGCGCTTCGATGGCCTTGATCTCGACGTCGACAACACGCGACTGGAGCAGAAGAAAGCTCACATCGCTGGGGAAATCGGAGCGCCGATAGGTCAAGGTTTCACCGGCGTTGCGCGCCGTCTGTTCCACCAGTTGAGCCTCGTACTTGGCGGTGGCGATCTGCTGAGCACGCCGCTTCTGTTCATCGGCAGACACGGTGGCACAGGTGACCGCGTCCAGCGACTGCCGGGCCGACAATGCCTGGGCGGTCACCTTGAGCACATGGGCCTGGTTGAAGGCTTCCAAAATCACACCGTGGAGGCGATGCGTCGGAGTGCTCAGCTTGGGCTTGGGCCTGAATTCGAAAATCTTTGCAGTCATGGAGACTCCTTAGTCAAATATTCAAATTGAGAACAGCCGCCTGAAGCCGCTCAGATTGCTCTGGGCGGCTTCAAGTTCAGCTCAGTGACAACGCTTCAGTCGTCGTTGACGATGTAGAACGGCAGGTCGGTCTGCTTGCCGAAGACCTTGGCCCAGCCCGGCGGCTTGGCACGCAACGCCTTGAACTTGCCCTCGACCACATCAGCGGTGCTGAAGAGGAAGTCACCCTGCGGCGCCCGGGTGCCGTTGGGGATGATCTTGCCGATCACGAGCCTGGGCAGGAAAGGCAGGTCGGTGGCGATGGCCGGCTCGCTGAAGGCAACGCGCTTGGGGTATGCTTCGGCCTTCATGCGGTAGGAGCCGAGCACGATGGTGTGGTTGAGGTAAACCTGGCCTTGCTCGATCTCGCCGTTGTGGCCATCGAGACCAGGCAGGTAGAGCATGTGCTCGAAGGCCGGCATCGGCTCGTAGCTGACCAGGGCGCAGCCAGCCTGGGCGGCAGTGGCTTCGGAGAAGCAGAAGAGCAGGAAGGTCCACTTGGGGTAGAGCTTGTCGAGCTGGGCGTAGAGCGCGGCGTTGAGCTGGGGCCGCTTGGCCTCGGCAACAGCAGCGATGGCGTTGACGATCTTCTTGGCGCTGTCGGCAATCACCACATCGTAGGTGCCGTTGTCGAAGTTGGAGACGATCTCGACACCAGCAATGGGCCCGCCACGGCTGCGAGGGCCGCCACGAGTGGCCGGGCGCTGGGGCACCAGGGCCTTAGCGTAGTCGGTCATGAACGAGGGGTACTTGCCCACCGGGATGAGATTGTCACCGTGGACGGTGCCAGGCTTGGCCGGGATGGCGATCAGCATGGCATTGCCCAAGGTGAGGGTGACCGGCTTCTTTGGCCTGATCACCTTACCGCTCTTCTTGGCGGCAGGCTTGGCGGACGGCTTGGGCACGTCGTAGCCGAAGGCGGGGCTGGTGGCGATGGCATCGCTGGTGGTGCCAGCGCTTGCAGAACCAGTGCCGGATGCGCTCGCGATCAGCTGAGGGGTCTCGTCGAACAGGTCGATGCGGGAGCCCAAGGCGCGAATCGGCAAGGTGCCCGGCTGCGCCAGAGGAGCGCCACCCTTGTGCACGTCGACCTTGTTGTAGTAGCCGCAGATATGACGATAGACGCCGTCCACTTCCACTTCGGCAGCGAGCAAAATGGTGTTGCTGAAGGTGACGGCGACTTGGGGATAGCGGTTGTTGCTGAGACACATGGTCTGTTTGTCCTTGAAGATTGAGGAACTGTTGTTGCTGGACCGACTATTACTAGTCGGTCCATTTCCATTTCAGTGAGAGGAAGAAGCGGTGGCTAGTAGCCGATCGCTTACTTGCTGCTGGTGCTGCTGCTGCCCAGACGGCCGAACACGTAGTTGACCAGCCAGATGCAGAGGCCGGCAACGACTGCAGCTTCCCAGCTGGCCACGGTGAGGCGCTCGGGGAACCAAAAGGACATCAGCTGCAGGGTGACTGCGGGGATGAACATCTGCAGGCAGAAGAGCACCACCAAGCCGACGCCGAAGGTGCCGAGGCCGATGATCGCCGCCAAGAGACCGACAACAATGGTGACACCGGTGAAGAGCGCGCCGGCAACGATGCCCTGGGGCCAGAAACCGCCGTGGATGGAAACACCGGGGACGATGGCGGGGAAGGCGTAGGCGAAAAGGAGAGCCAGAATGATGATACGAGCGATGAGTTTCATGATTTGCTTTCGAAATTGAATGGAAGGGAAGGGAAGGGAAGGAAGGAAGGAAGGAAGGAAGGAAGGAAGGAAGGAAGGGCAACGGCAGGATCACTCCGAACAGCAACTGCGCCCAGACAATGCCACCGATTCCGGTGATCGGGGCAGCGGGCCACTATGCCTCCGTCGGCTTGACGCTGATCGACGGCAGGCCAGCAGAAGGAGCGTTCTGCAAACCCAGCAGCTCAAAACACGATTTCGTTTTCATCAGATACCTCCTATTTTTGTCTAGAACTTGGGCCTGGCGAAACCGCAGAACTGCTCTTGTGGCTACTTGTCGGCCTAACCTTTGAGGGTCGCCACTTCCCGCAGGAGCAGACCCATGGTGCCATCATTGAGCACATCGGGATGGGCTACCAGATACGCACCCATTTCTCTGGCAGCCGCGGCAGCGGCAGCAGCAGCCTCACGATTTTCCAGCATCATCTCGCTGCGGTAGAGCCAGAAGTAGGCGTAGACAGCCGACGAGCTGCGATAGTCTTCCACTTGTTCCAGCATCGCCACCGCAGCCTTAGCTGCAGCCTGCCCCGCTACAGCACGGCCACCTCGAACGCAGGCTTCGGCAAGCAGCACCGACATTTCGAATGAGCGAATACTGCCGCTGCCGAACAGACGGTCATAGCCGACCAGCGCAGCCTCGAGGTGGAGGGCAGCCTTGGTGCAATCAAGGCCGACGAGATAAATACGGCCCAGCCGATCGTGCACATGCGCCAGCAGCTGGTGCAGACGATGCTTCTCGTTGGTGCTGGCAGCCAGCACTTCGAGCATTGCCAAAGCGACGTTGTAGTGCAGCAGAGCTTCCTCAGTGGTGCGAGCCGATTCGAACTGCCGACCTGCGGTGATTGCCTCCTCAACTTGAACGAAGTAGCGTTGGAGGGAAGTTTGGTTGTTCATTTGGACGTTCCTAATTTTTGTGTTTTAACTTGCTAGAAGCAACGGCAAGCCGAAGCTTGACGCTGCCTCTTTCTTCTTGTCTTTCTTTGAAGTCGCTAGACTTCTACGCCGCTCTCAAAGCAGCGTCAGCGGATAGACGGACCTTCGCAGATGACGCCCTCAGGGAAGATCAGGCAGTCGCGCAGCGAAACCGGGTCGAGGGAAGACTGGGCAACCGGAGCGCGAAAGTTCAACGTCTGGGTTTCCGCATCCCACCATGCCGGCGCCGTCGCCTTGTCGACAGTGAAGTCGATCTTGGGCAGGTCCATGGCGTCCAGCAATCGGCGCAAGGTTGCGCCAGCGTCGAATGTCAAATCCGCAGGCTCTTGCTCGCTTTCCGGCGGCGGAGTGAAGAACGGGTAGTGGCTGAAAAAACCGTTGTTGCTCATGATTTTCTTTCGTTTGGTTTGTCAGTTTTGGACTGACGGTTGTTGAATGTCTTGCCGTTGTTGTCGACAACGACACTTATGCCGGAGGCAAGGCCTGACAGCCATTTCCGAGGATTTGGCAGAATTCGAGACGGCCGCTCTGCTCCAAGACAACCAACGGGCTCTCGCTGTACACCGGCCGCGTGTGCTGACGCTGAAACATGCTGCGCCAACCGAGGGCGGGACCGATGGGCACCTCGGAGATGCTGCGGATGATCACTGCGTTGCCGCGCACGAGTCGCACCAACCCAGCAACCCCCAAGGGATAGCTGCCAGTGATTGTGTGCTCACGCAGGGAATTTTGCCGAATCACCGCACCGCCGGTAGGACCAGTGACATCAGCATAGTTGCCGCTACCCTGGCCTTTGGCGACAAAACACACAAGCACAGCTTGCCCGTGGATTGCCTCGTCGCCTTCAGGCTTGAAGACTACGTGGCCGCCTTCCAGCACCGCTTCGCAGCGCAAGAGGCGCATGCCCAGGTTGGTCTCCAGCAGTTCGTTGGAGATATAGGCACGATAGTGCCCGATCAAAACATGGGGACGCCCATGATTCCAGACGATGGGCAGACCGGAGATGATGTCATCCCCGAGGACTTGAAAACATTTCATGGAGTTTTCCTTTCTTACACTTACGTAGATTTAGAGGCAGTGATCGGCGAAGACCAATGCATTCTGAGGGGGCGCCATGTTGCTTGGCCCGTGCCAGTAGTCAGCTGGCAACTCGTCAATGAAAGCGAGGACAGAGTTGAGCATAGGTTTTCCTTCGTTTATTTGGAAACTGGAGCGCTGTCCAGCACTGACAAATCGACAGAGCGAGGCTTCAGCCTTGCGGCTCGATGATCGGGTTGAGCACCGGCACCGCGTTCTTGGCCAACAAGCCTTCGGGCCTGAGCACGATGACGCCGGCTGCCAGCAGTACGCAGGCTTCTTGCACCGAGAGCTGATCGATCCGACAGGTGAGGTCGAAAGCCATGCCGAGTTCATTGCGGTAGTGCCGCATTGCCTCCTTGACCGTGGCAGCCGAGATCACCTCAGCATGATCATCTGCAGACAAAGCCGAGTAGGCCACCACCTTCCAGAACCAGTGCAGGTTCGGCATGGTGAAGAGCATGGTGACGGCTTCGCTGCTGAAGAAGGTCGGCAGCAGCTGGTCGTCATTGACAGCTTCCACGCCGCGAACACGCAGAGCCAACCGATAGATGTTCAGGCCGAGCATCTGCGGGCGCAGCGGTTGGCTCCAGTTGCGGCTCACTGCATTTTCTTGCTGAGCGATGGAAGCGATCTGGTAGAGGTGAACGGAAAAGGTCGAGGTCATTTGGGGTCCTTGTACATTAACGAAGTTAGCAAGGCCAAAATCAGCAGCAGCATCTGCCGCAGCAAGCAGGCTTTTCAGACTTAGCTTGCGGCTGAAAAATGACGTTGAAGACCAGCTCGGCGTCGTTGAGATGCTGCCAGTTCGCGCTCTTGAACAAGATCACACCCTCGGCAACCCGCACCGCCAGCTCGTGAGCCGAGAGTTGGTCGATGGGCTTGTTGAGGTCGTAGACAGCAGCAACGCGATCGCGCGTCTGGGCGAAGACCCGGCGAATGGCTCCGCCATCAATGAACACACGGTCGCTCGAATTCATGGCGGCGAGATAGACCACATTCCAAAACCAGAAGTGGTTGGGGAGAGTCATGAGCAGTTCCACAGCACCGGCAGTGAAGAAGGTGGGAAACACCAGAGAATGATCGAGTACGGTTACACCACGCTGTTGCTTAGCCAATTCGGAGATATTGTGGCCCTGATCGATGATGGAGACGTCTTGCCAAACGCTCCGGTATTCCGCGTAGGTGGAACGGCCGAGGATGGCGATGTCACCGAGACTAACGGGGAAGAGGCGAGGTTGATTCACAGTTTTTCCTTTCTGCACAAATAGATGATCATGCCCATAGGCGTGAAAGCGAGAAGCACCACCATCGGAACGGTGAACAGAACAATGAGGAAATCCATGGCTATTCCTTTCAAGTCACACGTCACGTTAGGTGGCGGCTCTTAACTCAACAGCGAGCTGTTGAAAAAAAAGAGTTCGGGCGGGGGTGTAGTAGTGTATTGACGAGTTGCTTGTTTTTTCGGGTGGAGAGAGTAGATATAAAATTCACCCTAATTAAAGCCGTTACTACTAATCAACTAGGTGTAATTGTGCGTAGCTTCCCTACTGAGAAAGGCAGAGCCAATCGAAAAACGGATGGCAGCGCTATCGCAGCAAGCGAAACGCTGACAGAGGCACAATCAGCTAACCCAATCAACTAGCCGAGCCAGCTTGCGCAGCTATAAGACGTGCACGGAAGCCCACTCACAGCAGGAGCTAACGTCAGATGTTACAAAGAAAAGCAACTAGCGCAGCAATACCACCTGCGGTGGCACAAAACAAAAAGCCGCGTAACGAAAGCCTTAGCAATCGAAGCGCAGTGATAAAAACGATCTAGCCGATCGCTCCAAGATAATTAGACACCACCGATAGTGCAAGCACCAAACAGAGCCAGAGCCCCATAGCGGAATTACAGCTAATCTAGCTGAAGAAGTTTGGCATTTTGGGGGCATAAGCAGCAAGTTTAAGTAATACGCTCACGACTCAGGCTATCTTAAGTACCCTTTGCTGTTGAGATTGGTCGCGCCAAACCTCTTCTCCATCGGCGCAATCGTCTCAGTAGTCCAAAACGAAGTCGGCATGCTAATTGTCATCGGCGTTTTAATTTTCAGCATTACAGGCAAAGCCGATTGATCAATGGGATTGGCAAAGAGATTCAACTCTTTCAAATTTACCAACTTGAGTAACACAGGCAAACACTTAGCAGTGATCGAATTCTCTTCAATATTCAACGTCAACAACATGGTCATGCCACCAATGGCTTGCATATCATCATCTCCAAGTTGGCAGTCTTGGGCAGTAAAGTGAACCAGGCTGTTATGCTGAGCCAGATTGGCAATTAACGGAGATGCATTCTTAGTTTCGCTAACAACAAAACTTTGCAATTTTGCCAGACACTTCAGCCCGAGCATCTCTTCTCCTGTCAAAGCTGAATCAGACAGGCCAAGATCGATCAACCCAGGCAACTTATTAAGACTATCTACGGCTGCCGGACTAAATTTGCCACCACTAATAATCACTTTCTTAAGTGACGAAAGGTGCTCTATTGACGCCACTGTCTTATCGTTCCAGTTACCAGCAATACCGTCTTCAAAGAGCACAGCAAACAAATCACTAGAACCAAAGCCGCGCAAAAGCTCGGGCTGATCACAAATTGCTTGACCAGCCCGAAATACTACAGCAGGTCCATCTGCTATTTCGATAACGCCACAAGCGGGAATACATTTACTTTCGTCACCCTGACCGATCTCGCCGATTTTTTTATCCGGAAACTGAAAGCGGATGAAACCAGCCCTCTTTGACGGTAAGCGATAAGCACCTACCACCAGCGGCACAGGAACTTTGTCTGGCTGCACCGACACTGGAGACTGGAGGGGCAGCGAATTAAACTGCGGCACAGCTAAGAAAGTTCCAAGTGCAAACAAAGGCAAGACCACTATCAACAAAAACACTTTGAATCGCCCATCAATCGCCCCCTTAGACTGACCGGCAGCAGGAGAGAGCCGCTCAGGCGAAGGCGAGTGAGAATCAAGTTGTTTAGTATGCTCGCCAATCACATCTAATACTTCCGAAAACGACTGGGGGCGGGCGGCTGGATCTTTGGCTAGCAGCTCGGCCACCAGCTCCTCAAGCCAATCTGGGTAAGTTTGCTCTTGCTCTAAGCCGCCCGCCTCTACCAAAGTCGGAGCCGGAACTTCCTGATGACAGAGCATAGTGGCAAAGGCTGTAGCCGCACGGAAAGGTGGTTTTCCCGTGAGCATTTCAAATAGAGCACAACCACTAGAATAAATATCGGAACGACCATCAACCCTTAAGCCCATCGACTGCTCTGGACTCATATAAAGCGGGCTACCAAATACTGTTCCGGCTGCGGTGAGTTGCTGACCAGCGGATGCAGTAGCAGACAAAGCGGCAATGCCAAAGTCAACTAGCTTCACCCCAGCAATGGCATCACTAGTGCTACTCTGCAATTCAAGAAAGATATTAGCGGGCTTTATATCGCGGTGGACCACGCCGTTTTTATGACAAAAAAGGAGCCCCTGACAAAGCTCAGAAAAGATATAAAGGGCCTCAGCCACATTTAGTGCGCCTTTGCGGGCAATGCGCTCAGCCACCGACTCACCATCGAGACGCTCCATCGCGCAATAGGGCAAGCCACCGTCTGCAATACCAAAGTCAAAAACTTGCACAATGTTTTTATGCTGCAATTTTCCTAAAGCTTGGGCTTCCCGCTTAAAGCGTTGCTTGGTCTCATCAGACAAATTAGTGGTAGTGAAGGTCTTAAGGGCTACATCTTTATCGAGCCTGAGGTGATGAGCAAGATAAACTGCGCCCATACCACCACGACCGAGCAAGGCTAAGACTTTGTATTTTTGATCAACAATACGTCCGACCAGATCTAAATTTACTTTTGCCAGATCCTCTGACTCACCGCTCACTGACCTTCTTTCCTTGAACTAAAACATCAGCGCCGCACTTACTGCACTTGTAGTATCCCTCTAGAGGAGTACCGCAAACAGCACAATCATCAGCAACGGCGCCAAGTGAGTCTTCGCGAGCGACTTCAATTACTTTCCAACTACCGGTAACAAAACCAGTAGCACAGGCCTGCAAATGCTTAGCTTCGTCTTCGCGGTGGGTCTGACGCAGCAGGTTAGCGTAATTTTGCAGAACTTTCACGGTGTCTGTATGACCAGCGCCCTGAACTTTTGTGCGAATTGCTAAGCAACGTTTGTAAGCGTTCTCAGCCTCAATCATTTTCTTATGGACGAAATAAAGCATGGCAATATTGCCCAGACAAGTGGCCACTGTAAGGTGATCAGGACCATACATTTTTTCGTAAATCTTGCAGCTCTCTAAAGCACTTTTTTCAGCTGCACCATAGTTGCCACAATAATAGTAACAGCGTGCAAGGCTATCAGCCGACTCTGCCACAACCGTATGACTCGGACCAAAGACACGCACCTTAGCCTGGTGTACCTGTTCTAATAGTGGTGCGGCTTGCTGGTTGCGATCTTGCGAACCGAGCGCTTTTGCTAAGGCTTCAAGAGTAAGACACAGACGATGGTCCGATTCACCAAATGACTGAGCGATTTCAAGAGCCTTACCCAGTCGTTCTTCAGCTCTAGCCCAATCACCTACACCTAAGGCTTCGGTACCGGCCTGGTAGAGTGGTTCCCATAGTGCCATGGCTTCGTCGGCCGAGAGTACCTTGCGCGGAGCCGGTGCCGCCGCTGGTGGCTTCATCGCTTCAAAGCGTCCGGTCTTAGACCACTGCCTTGCGCTAACAACTGCGGGGGCTGAGCCCTTATTCTTTAGCTTGAGCAGGACATCGTCGTAGGTAACTTGTAATTTCTGCACATCAGGATGGGCTAAGCCGAGAATGCGCTTCTTAATATCCAAAGCGTTACGAAGAATCGGCTCAGCCAACTCTTCTTTCTGCATGACTACATACAATAAACCAAGGTTAGCCTGCATGCCAGCCACGTCAACATGTTCTGCGCCGAACACTTTCGTATAAATTACAACTAGCTCTTGAGCCATAGGCTCAGCATCTTTGAACTTTTCTTGAAACCAAAGACATTCGCACAGTCGCTCTAACGACAACGCCCGCCGACGGTCTGTCGGTCCAAACTCTTTGCTCTCTTCGAGGGCTGCGTACCAGAGATTTTCGGCATACTCGTACTTGCCCTCCGACTGAGCTTTCTCGGCCGAGTTCTTATAATTCTGCCAGCGATCTTTTATTGCCAAAATAGTAAGTCCAGTAGACAATCTAATACATAGTTACCACTCTTTGCCAAGATTTCACTGCTTTTCAGCTCTCTTTTGCCTTAAGTAACAGTAAATAGGCACTTTGAAATATGTACTTGAGGTCTATAACCCTTGATCAAACAGCTCAGTTCTTAATAAACTAAGCATTACATTTTGGAGGCGGTCAGATGGACGAGGAAAAATCTCAACCAAGCTTGAGCGAACAGCTCAATGCAATTCCCACGCCTTCCACAGCGAAGCCGGCCGCTCCGGGCCCTGGCACAAGTACTCCCATTGGGCGAATAACTAATTCAGGCATGGCTTCCCAGTCGCCAGGTCGAATAACTAATTCGGGAATGGCTCCTCAAACCCCCATCCCACCAGAGCAACAAACACCAGGCCAAGGGGCACAGCAACAGTCTGGTGACGTGCCGCAGTGGATGAAGAATTACGCTTCTTATCAAAGTAATGGCGCCCCAGCGCCAAGCACGAGCAACAGTTATCAGACAGCATCACCGACTGGTGATTCGTCTCAAGGCGGAGGCGGCTACCAAATCATCATGGTTGTCATGATTTTAGCTTGTGTGGCAGTCTTCGGCTTCCTTTACATCAACAAAGACAAAGCACCAGTAATGCCAGCTACACCAGGCATGCCAGGGGCGGTAAGTAGCCCGCTAGTACCTACAACAAGTGCCACAACTAATCAGACACCAACCCCTGCGGCTCAACCGCTAAACACGGTGCCGCAAGTTAATCCAGCAGCCACCGCACCGGTGCCGGATCAAACTCTGCCACAAGGACAACCAGTAGATCCCAATCAACCTCAACCAACAGCTGGAACAACCTACCCAGGTGGCACAACTTATCCAGGTGGAACGACCTACCCAGGTGGAACCACTTACCCAGCGGGTACCACATACCCAATTGGTACGCCAGCTGGTACTCCAGACCCGAATGCGGCCCCTAGCACAACACCCGGAGCAACTCCAGCCCAATAGTTTCAACAACTAGAACAAAGAAGCACGTGACACCAAATGCGAAGTCACGTGCTTTTTACTTAAAGGCATCCAAGAACTGCTCAACGTTACCATTTAAGGTTTTCGAGTCATAGAGTACATCAAGCTCCAGGGGCACAGTTTTAAAAGTTTTAGGATAAGCAAAGAGCGAGACCGACACGGGAACAGTTTTGATTGCCTTCGTAGTAACCAAATGCGAATCACCACCCATGACAAATTTCATCCCTTCCACGTGACCTAGCTTGCCATTGAGAGTGAGCCGTAAAGGCAGATCAGCAGTCTGGGGAAGATCAAGAGTGCGCTGCAAGATGTGAATAGCTTGCGGGGCGATACCGCTCACCTCAGTCACAACCAAATGACCAGCAGTACCGCCATGCTTCGGCACGAGACGGCCGTTAGGCATCAATTCAGCCAAAACATAGTCAGTACAGTGGCGTCCGTCGATAGTGGGGGAGGCCACTTTCAACAGGTGCTCCGATGGCACCCAGTCGTCAGCTTTGCCATGATTCCAGGTAGGGTGATGGGCAATCCACTTCGGGTAAGACATCTCCATACCGCTCTTAGTCATACTGTTAAAGAGAACAACCCGCCAGCTGGGCGCTTTTGCTATCAAGAAAATTTTGTCACTGGCGATATTTATGCGAATTGCTTGACTAGTCAAATAACTTTCAGTAGCACCAACTGAAACAGCTGCCTGCTTAAGATAGAGAGCTTTTTCCTCGGCAAGCGCAGGAGCTATCGCCCAAGGCAAAGACAGCAGGGCGTATAGCGAAAGAGACAATAGCCTGCGCATGAAACTGAGTAAGTCTAGGTTCGACGCTGCAGCAAAAGGGGCCAATGAAAATTCCCTTTTTATAAACAATTAGACGAATCAAGCAGAACTATTATGACACCTCAGCTTGAGGGCTTTTACCGCACAAAAGCTAGCGCTAGCTTCAGGCAATGGTGAAGGCTGTTTTAAGCTTCAAAACTTCAAACGCATTGAACCGCGCATCTTTTCACGGTTAAGTTTACTTGCCATTTAATACTTATCTTCCAACCAAATAACTTCTTCCGAACTTCCCAACTTCAACCTAGCTTTACCTTCATCTGCCCGTGCGCTTTCAATCAGGCGTCTCGATGAAGAATATGGCTTAAAGAGGAAACCCATATGACCCTCAAAACAGCGCTTATCACTGAACTTGCAGCCGCTACTGGCAGGAAAGGCAATCTTCCTCTGCAAGTTGGTGCCAAGGTAGCGATATTGCAGCACAAGCATCTCAAATGCTCGCCTCATGGCTACGTACAGTTCATCAACGGTGCCTACATTTCGGTACGTGCCGAAGACATAGAGCCAGTGGAAAGCGACGCCTGTGAGCGCACTTTCGAACTCTACCCCAACGAATTGCGGGTGGTGGCTATCTACCAGCACGAGCATTTCAAGCCAGGCACAGTGGCTCGCATCATCAAGCTGAACTGGCTCAACGTTGCCCCAAAGACCCATGGCATCGTCATCGGAGTTGAAGCGGAACGCATTCTGCTGCAGCCAGTCGGCGCCCATAAAGGTGCAATCATTTCGCTTCGCCCTGAAGACCTCAAAGTTGAGAGCAATGACAACATGCAAAGTGCTCAAGCACTGACTCTGCAAACTTCGATTTTGGCCGTCCTGGCTGCCCTTGATTCGGCGGCAATTACTCAGCTGAAAAACCTACTGGCCTCCCAGGTCGACTTGGGCACCGACCTTGAAATCGAGCGACAGCTTGCTGTTATGGCCAATCAAGGCCAAATTTCTTTGACGGCCAAAACAGCGGCCATCATCCGCTCAGAAGCTGGCCTTGAGCCCAGCGTTCCCAGCGCCTGCCAGGCCGGCCTAAAAGCAGCCATCGAGCAGCTCGAAAAAGCCAAAGAATCCCTGGCGGATGCCGTGCGCCAAGCCATTCTAGGTTTATCTCTCTAAACGAATTTGGCTAGACTAATTTGGCTAGGCTTACTGCCACCCCAGATTAGCTAGCGCTAATTAAACTAGTTGATCTAATTTCTATAGGCCCCTTTTAGCAGCAATAGAGATCTCAAGAACCTTGCCTTGTGACCCTCAAGCAATTTAGGGTCGAATCATATCTCTCTCAATTTTCTAACAAGGCACAGCTATCAGCATCTAAAGCAGAACACTCTTTCACAGCTCAGTAGCTCCTGCACACGCAGTTTAAGTAAAGCCTTTCTCTTTTTCCACCTGCAAAACAGCGGGTCTCTTTAACTGGAGGAAATTATGATCAAACCAACAGATCTGCAAAACATTGTCTCCGCCATCGTTGCCCTCGATGCCGCCCAAGACAAACTCTATTCAATCGCCGGCGGTAGCATCGACAGCGGCAACGCCAAAGCTGCTCGCATGACCAGCCAAGAGCGCCTCGACTACTTCCGCTCAGAAGAATTTCGCCACTGGGTAGCCTGCGAAAGGGCTGCTGGTCGGCAAGTTTTCTGGCTCAAAGACGTCGACAAAACTCAAGGCGCCGGCGACATCTTCACCTTCTTCTTCAAGTGGCGTGCTGACAACGGCAAGTTCACCGTCAAGCAACTGGCCGTGATCGCTGACTACTTGGAAAAGAACAGGAAACAGCGCGAGAACCAGGGCCAACCGCAAATCAAGAACCAGCAAGCTCCCACGAGCTGGTCGGCGCGCATGCTCGCTGCTATCAAGAAAGCCTGCCAAAGCTTCGGTCAATCCAAGAACAGCAACAACAGCGAAGTATCCGAGCTCGGCCCCCACGAAGCCCTGCGCCTGTGGCTCAACAAAGAAGCCGGTGGTGATGGCATCGCCATGATGGACTTCTGGACCAACGTCTACTGGCCCAGCCAGGTTGGTCTCTCCAAAGCCGAAAAGCTGGCCCAGGTGACGGCATTCGCGCCGCTTTACGCCAACAAGGCCTACCCTGGCGTCAAAGAAGAAAACGAGCTGCTGGAGTCAATCGGTGTCACAGTCGTGATCGTCTCCAACGGTGACCAGGAACTGGCCATCGCGGTTGCTCCCGTTCTCGGCGTCAAACCCGAAAACGTCGTGGGCTCTCACCTGATCTACGACAAGAACGGCATCTCCACCGGCGTCAATCACAGCTACGAAGTCGGTGGCGAAGAATGGCACGCAAAGCCGCAACCAGGCAAGCCCCTCAGCTTTCACTACTGGCTGCACATCAACCGTGCCCGCTTCGGCTGGTCGCGCATTGACGAACGCAAGTTTGTCATTGCCGGTCGCGACGGTGACTCCGCCTCCACCGATGGTGGCATGATGATACTGATGCACCCGTGTGCCATCGGTAACTTCATGATCAACACTCCTGGTGAGCCGGCTCGCCTAGAGAAGTTCTTGGCCGTGGCTTCCAAGTACGGCTGGACCGTCGGTCAGTTCATCACTCTCGATCACAGCCCGTCCAAGACCGGCTATCGCCCAGACTAAGGCGATAGCTTTCAAACCAATCGGCATAGGGGGAGACCTCACGGCCCCCTCCCTGCCACACCACCGTGCGTACGGGTCCGTACACGGCGGTTCAATACAAAATCAAGAACTTTTCAACAATGATGGTAGTCCAAGCGATTT
>JBAYTY010000074.1:0-20136 GCA_041675385.1 Candidatus Obscuribacterales bacterium | reverse complement strand
TAGAGGTCTAACTTAATCCCCTCTTTGCAGTAGAGCAATTCGGTGCGACCCAACATCAAAGATTTTTGTTTGAGAAACAATGCTTGTTCAGTTGCCTGTGCTGTAGTTCCGCTGAGCAAGCAGACAGAGAGCAAGAGCAGGAGCCGAAGCGTCGAATTTCTTTTGAAACTAGTCAGTTGATTTCTTGTCAATTCAATCTCAAAGAGCCGAGTTGATAACTTGGCCAAATTGCAACACTACCTCCAGATTATACTCTGACGAAGTGAAGGGCTTGTTTCAATGTAATTTGTCGTTACTAAATCAACTTGATTGTTCCCTCTAATTTCCGCCTCATCTTGCTCTAGGTTTCACTCTAGGTTTCGCTTCAAGTTTCGCTTCAACAATTTTGCTTGATTCCTTCCAGTTGGTGAAAAACTAGTATCAATAGGCCTGCGTGGGTGCCAAGTGGATCGGTGCAATTGGGTTTATGCCGTATTGGAGCTAGGCTTCAACTAGTTTCAACCAGGTGTGCGTAGCTGAGGGTAAAATAGTTGAAGTAAATACTGTGAAAGCTACAAAGTGTTCCGAAGAGGTTTTTGCAAGCAGTTTTCATAAGGGATTGTCAGGCATAGGTTTCTGTTCAGTCAAAAGAAGGTTTGTATGCTCGATGCTTTTGCGGAAACACTGCAAGAAACTCAGGAAATGCTCAATAATCCTGAAGTGGTACTGGCGATCGAGCCCACTACCTTTGCATACGGGAATGCTCACGTACAGCAGTCTCAGAGTGTCTTTTTTCAACACCTTGCAGGCTTTGCTCCAAGCCTGATTGAAGACGCAACTCTCGCTGACCTGACCGCTCTACACCGGATGGGTGTAGCTTGTCGACTATGCGGTCAGTTTGATATGGCGGAGAGTTTTTATCGGCGCGCTCTCAATTTAGTGGAAAATGATTCTGGCTGCCATTCTTTGCCGGCCGCAATGCACCGAAATTTTCTGGCTGGCTTATACTTTATGACAGGTCGTGAGGCTGAAAGCATTCCATTAATTGAGGCATCGCTGCATACCTACATCACGAATCTCGATGGTCAGCACCTCTATACACGTCTAACGCATTTTGGACTCGCTCTTGCTTTTGCGCGCATCGGTGATACTGAGCGTGCCCAAGACCATTATTTACGCAGCGAGTTGGGTGGCAGCTCTCGCCTTGAGGCCGTGGACGAACTGCGTTGGTCTGCCCTACCTCTAAAGCTTATGAGTCTTGCCGCTGTTAAATTTGAGCAAGGCCGACTCTTTGAGAGCGTTGAACTGTTTCGCCATTGTGTCATTCATGAGGCCAATGAGGCATGGCCTGGCAGTATTGTGGTTGCACGAGCCCTAGGAAATTTAGCGACATTGTGCCGCTCGCAAGGTCTAGATGCTGAGGCTGGGGAGTTCTTTCGGATGACTTTGAAAATGAAGGCTGATTTGATGGCGGAGAGTAACCCCGATTATCAAGTTACTCTGAAGCAGTATCAAGAATTTCTCAAGTCAACTACTGAGCGTCGGGCCGAGTAGAAACTAATTTTGGAAGCACATTGCCGCTGGCATTGATTTTTCGTTTTTTTTGCCGGATTTAATCTAAGTCTGGATGAGCAATTTGTTTGGTTTTTGAACCTTTAGATAAGCAGCGAAATTTCGTTTGGAATTTCTCTGCTGGCCCGAAATGAACAATTGGACAGCCTTTTGATAGTCGAAAGATTGAACTTTCTTTGCGGCAAAAAGTTCAATCTTTCGTACTGAATAGTCAGACTCCGTGATTGGTGCGAAGTTTTTTTTCTAGTTCACTTAGCTGGAATTCGACATCGTCCAAGCGATCTTTATAAGTACTTAGCTGCAATCCATCCTCATCTGTACGCGGACTTGGAGGAGATGATTTTGCTGCTCGTTCCATAAAATCTTGCTCTGGGCCTTTGTAGCTTTTCTCTTTCGAGACAAAGTTACCTTTGGCACTATTGCTTTTGCACTGATCTATTGCAATGACTAAGTAGTGCCTTTCCTTGAGTAATTGATTGTACTGTCGATTGAATTGATCTCTATCGTCGCGCTCCAACCCGTCTCGCTCTTTGAGCTGTTGTTCATAAATTCTGGTATCACTTGCGACCCCTTCGAAAAAGCAGACCACGATCCAGGCCAGTCCAATAATCAATGTAATGACTGCGTTTCCGAACATGAGAAGGGCATCCCAGATGCAGAGCAGGCCGATCTCAAACCATTGGCGCAGTACTGCAAGCCACTCACTGGTGTGGTCCGTTCGCTTGTCGATTTCGAATAATTGATTGGTACATTCAGTGCACCACCAGCCGTGATTGTAGTGAATGTACTGATTCGTGCGGGTTGAATAGAGTCCGTGGTACTCGTTTGTCATAGGGCAATCTCTTTGTTTCCGATTGAAACATTGGGTTTCGGGTTGAAACGCGGCCAAGAGCTTAGAGCCAGTGCGTAGTTAGGTAGTTAAGTCGGTAGGCTTGAGTTCCTGGCATGACTTTGACAATAGAGACTGTGCGCAGTGCTTTCACCGTGCGATTGCACAGTGTTTTGATTGGCTGGCTAAACAAGATCTGGAAAGCGAGAGTGGAAGGACCGCCATTGAAAGAAAAGTACCGTTGCTGAAAAAAACTAGAAAACAGCAAAAAAAGACAGGCTCCTCGAAAGGAACCTGGCTGCAATTCTGGGGGGCTCTCTGTCACTTATTCAGTCGATAGCCCCTAAACCCTTTCGGGGGAGATAGCCGCGCCCGCAACTATCTCCAGACCGCTATTTCTTGATTAGCCGCACTTGCTGTAGCCGCACGATTGACAGACATTGCAGCCGTCAATTTTTAACCACTCAGCGCCACCACATTTGCCGCATGGAGCTTGCGCTCTGGCGCCGTTTGAAGCTGCGCTGAACAATTCAGATGAGGCCGCTTGGGTTGTGACATTAGCTTTTGGCGCCGGTTGAGACGCTGCGTTTTGAATTGCTGCCGCAGGAACAGAACCGTGATTGAGGGCCGCTTCAGCTAGTGCCAACTCTTCATGGTCTTGGCTGTGATTTTTGCGATAGTGCTGAATTGCTTTGGCTAGACCATCGCAAGGAGATTGCACCACTACAGCTTTGTCGGAGTCGGAGAACTTGAAGAAGGCTGGGTAGCCAGATTGAATATTGACCAGTTGATGCACGATTGTCATTTCGGCCTTAGAGCGCTCGTCTTCGCCAAACTCGGCAGCGTACTGCAAGAATGATGAGGCCAAGCGACCTACAGCTTCGAATAATCCGGCTTCTACGGCGCCTGGTTTACCCATGCGGGCATAGACTTCAACTAGTTCGCCCGGATGGTTTTTCTCGTGGTTCAGGCTCACGTGCAGAGTAGAACCGCCATCAGGAGAGCCGACGCGTACTTTGTAGTTTTGACCAATAGTCTCGTCTACATGAATGTTGCGGCGCTCTTGGTGACCGAGTTGAGCAAGCAGATCTGATTCGCGGTCGTAGTCGTTGCTGGCGATTTTTTCTACCGGTTGCGATAGACGGCTGCCATCTGGATAGAAGGTGATGTCTTTGACACCAAGCTTCCAAGCCAGAATTACAGAGTCGTGCACTTCTTGTTCGCTTGAATCTAGCGGAATAGAGCAAGTGTTGGAGACAGAGTTGAAGACTTCTGGCATTTCGTTGGCGCCATCGTGAATGGCGGCTAGATGCTTTATGTAGCCTTCTGGGCTGACTTCAACGCGAATGGGGAAAGCGTTTTGTACTGCTTCAGGTACTTCGGCGATTCCACGGCAAGACTTGTGATTGTCGCGAATTTTCTTCATCAGTACTTTTTGAGCATCTTCGCTATCTGGCCAAGCGCCGTGCTTGATCATCAATTCTTTAAAGCCTGGAGCAACGAAGTCAACGAAGCGTGAACGTACTTTGCGTGAGAAGACGATGCCGTTGTGTGGATCAACTCCCCAGCTAGTTTGCAGAGCCTGGGCTAGTGTTCCGGTTGGAGCATTGTTGGTCAAGCAGCTATTGCGAACGCGCAGTCCTTTTTTCTGGAAGCGGCTACCCTCCCAAAGTGGGTAAACACCGCGATCCTTAGCCATTTCAACTGAAGCTTCGAGGGAAGCTTTGTTGTATTGACGGAAGAGTTCTTCAGTCGCCTGGTGGCTTATGGGAGAACCGAATTCCACACCTAGTCTTGAAAGGAATTCGGCAATGCCAGCAAATCCGCCGCCGTTGCGTCTTTCTAAACGAGCAGTCATGTTCTGCAGTGGAATTGGATACCAGCTTACGTCTGATACGTTATCCATGAAGCGCTGTTGGACTCGCACTACGGCACGCATGGCTGACATGTTGTAGCTGCCATCTGGCCCCCAGAAATCGGAGTGAGCTGCATGCAGAGAAGAGAGATTGCAGTTGCCCATATATGTACGGCCGTCTTTGCCCGGGCCAGCAGGCAAGAATTGTTCGCCGCATGGATTGCAGGTGTTGAGGTCATAGGCATGATTGTTGGCGTTGCCAGCATTGATAGTTTCGTAGAAGCCTATGCCTGGTTCGCCTGAATCTCTCATACCTTCGACAACGCGCTGGAAGACGTCAGGAGCGTAGAAGTAGCCGTGAGCTTTGACATATTTGTCTGTGATTTCCACCATGGCATTGCTCAATTTGCGAGCAGCGTCAATTGCTTCAGGATGCTTTTTGATGTCGACCGAGTACTCTTCGTATGTAGGCTCTTTGGTGAGCTTGTTCACTGTCATCATGCCACGGGTGTCGAGTACTGGCTTGCGCGGATCGTAAACTGGTCCTGTCCATGCTTGATTGTTGAAAGAAGCTGGGTAGAAGCGTTTTGCTTCCACTGCTTCCATGAATCCAGGCATGGCCAAAATTGTGACGTTCGTGTTCTTTAGATAGTTTTGTCTGTCGATGTAGTTTGCGTATTGCTCGCCGTATTTTTGTTCGGCTAATTTGAGCAAGCGTTTTTTGTAAGTCATAGAATCTTCGCCAGATTCTTGTCTTAGTTCGCTGCGCAATTGCTTGTAGATTCTGGAAATTGCGGGTGGTGGAATTAGCTTCTTCTTGTCGATGAAGAAGAGAATGTCTGGGTGGTCGGAGTTGCGCAGTTCAATTAGGGCTCCACCGCGGCGTCCGCCTTGGGCGACTGCTTCAACGGCTTTAGCGATGGTCTTCTCGTAGAATCGGTCTGGACCAGAGGCTGCTGCTCCATTAGATATGATTGAGGCCCATGGGCGTAGTGAGGAGGTGTTGAGACCCATTCCCATTGCCGCTTTGGCGGCCAATGCTTCGATGCGAGCGGCTTCTTGGATGCCCTCTAGGCTATCGGTAACGAAGGCTACTCCACAAGCCGCTAAGCAGCCTTTGCCGCGCAAGAACGATGAGAGGTGACCCATTGCCACTTCGTGCTCAGAAAGATTGGTGATTTTTCCCTGAGTGACCGCGTGGCGCAGTTCTTCAGAGCGTAGCCAAATATCTTCTTCTTTCATATTGGCTAATTTGCCAAAGGCCCAATACTGAAGAACTTTGAGCGAAACTTCTGGGTCAGCGTTGATATTGGCCGGAGTATTGGCCCAAAATCTCTGGTTGCCAATGTTGTCAGCGAAGACTTGGGTCCACTGCGCCACCTTTGGATGGTTGATAGCGTCAGTCAGTGTAAGCTCCACCAACTCAGCTGGTGTGAGTACATATTTTAGTTCGGCTAGGGCAACTGAGCCTGCCACTCTATGAATAATATCGTTGACGCCTTCAATTGGCTGACCAGTCAAAGGGTCTCTGTTGCCATACAAGCCCACTAGGGTCTCTTGGGTTGATTCCCAATACCGGCTGGTATAGTCCTCTTTTGCTGGAATCACTGTAGTGGTTGGGGATGTGGACGTCTTCGCCGCATTGGCAAGTGCTGTACTTGCCAATGCGGTTGTGCTTGCGGTGCTTGCTGTAGACGACATAGAAACAGGCCTGGTTGCTGTTTTCTCTGAAGTATTATCGCTAGGAGAATCTTCTTTAGAGGAATTTTCTTTGTTCTCAACTGTCAGCATTTATATGTGGTTCCTTCCTAGTGTAGAGAGCGTGAGTGCAGAGATAAGGGGTGCAGAGATAAGGTATTTAAATAAGGGCAGTTAGTGTGTTGCGTTTCGGCCGGGGAGGCAGGGGAGATGCAGGGGAACGCGTCAACTAGACCCCGCGAGGGCGGGGTTTTGTTGGAGCGTTGGGGCAAAGTCTTACCGGCTCATGAGTCGGTACTCACAAACCGAGATTTGTGATTGGAACTTTTTTGTTTTATGAGAGGTTTTTAGGACCTCTGCGCAAGATTTCGTTATGAATAATCTACTACCGGTAGGGTCACCTCCGCAACTAGCAAATTGATGTTCAAAAGGTGTTCAAAGTCTGCTATGCATTGGTGGGGTAGCCTTTGCGGGTTAGATAAAATCGCAAAATAGTCCCCCCACCCCTAGTGTCGGTACTGCTATATGTGGTGTAGGTACCTCTTCTTGGCAGCAGGCTCTCATGCCTGCAAAGGCAAACAGGGCTTGAGGTCTGATAATGCCGTACTATGTTTGTATATGCGCTTGTGGTGGCGTTCGCGGTGGCTGATATATCTATGCGGCTGTGGTGCTATAGATGGTGCATCTTGGTGGCGGCATTGGTGATTAGCGGCTGTTTATGCGTGTTTGTATATGTCTTGATGCGAGTGAGAATATGTCCGATAAGTGTGAGAGCGGGATAATATTTATCGGCGCTCATTATCGGTCAAGGAAGGACTCCGTAGCCGACGCCATAGACGTTGCGAATGAATGATTCTTCGCCGGCCACATCAATTTTCTTTCGTAAACGCCTGACGCACCCGAGAAAAGCCTCGTTGCTTGTATCTAGGCTGTCAGACCAAACTTGATTGAGTAGTCTCTCTGCCGGAAATAGCTCTCTGGGGCGCTGCTGAAGAAATTCGAGGAGGGCATACTCTTCTACCTACTAATGCAATTTCAAGGCTATCTCTGACGACTACGTGGCGCTGTGGTATGAGTTTAAGTCGTCCGACTTCGAACTTTGCTTATTTGATGTCTTTCGGGCGTTTCAATACCGCACTAACCCGTGCCATTAGTTCCTTAATATGAAAGGGTTTGGTGAGATAGTCGTCGGCGCCTTCTCTGAAGCCTTCCAGTTTCTCTTCGATATAGCGCTTACCGGTTAGGCATCACACCGGAGTGTGCTTGCCTTCAAGATTTGCCACCGGGTTTCCCTTTTGTGCAGTACGAAAGGCGCGATAATTACCTGAAAATTCAATCGGCACTCAAAGAGGAAATGACACCACTTCGCCAGGGCGGCTTGCTAATAACTGAGGCAAAGTCATCAGATTGTAAGTGGCAATGAAGTTGGCAGACAGAGCGAAATTCAGTCCTTTTGCTGCTTTGCCAGTAGTAAGTTGATAAACCCTGAGCACAAGATTGAGAGTAGAGAAACCCAGTTTTACTTCAATTTCTATATCTGTGTCGACTATCTGTGCAATATCTGAGAATTCGCTCCACTGCCGATTGGATTGTTGATTGTGCATCTTTTCGTCCTATCACTTGATCGAAAACGGCGTTCTGCTAGCCTCACTTGAAGCTTTGTTTGCTGGTGTTAGCTTATGTGGCAAGAGCGTCAAGATCTGGGCGTGCCTTTGTTTCTCGTCAGTAGCTTATAGGCTGGCAGGATTTTTTTCTGGTTGCGGGTTTATTGAGATTTAGCTTGTTTTTGTTGTCTTGATTGTTGTTCTTGGTCTCTAGGGAAATTTCTGCGAAATTTCGCTGCTTTTCGAAATTGACGTATTCAAGCCACAAACCAACTATTGAACTTTTTTTGTGCAGTGAAACTTTGAACTTTTCGATAGTTTTTTACGTTGTTTTAAAGACGAGGCAAACCTAGGCAATGGGCGGGAAGTTATGTCTACTTGTATTAGCAAAATTCGCAAACACGTGGCTTCTTTGTCACCAGGAGCTCTATTTAGTACGCAGGATTGCGTACAGTATGGTTCTCGCTCTGCTGTAGATCAGGCCATCGGTCTTCTTATCAAACTCAATATAATTGACCGAATTGTGCGCGGAGTCTTTGTTGAGGTCGATAGCCGTAAGTATGAGTATTCAGCGGAAGAAGTTGCAACAGTGAAGACCCGTGCCTTTGGCAATGCAATTGTTCATCCAGGTTTGACCTGCGCTAGAGAGCTTGGTGTGGATGATGATTTTGCCGCGGCGCCTGAGAATTCTCGTCAGGGTGAGGATTCGCATGTGTTTTTAACATCCGGTCACTCAACAAGGTTTCGCTTTGGTGAAGGCTATATCTTCTTGCGCAAATGTAATGGTCGGAAAATACAACTTTCAGATAGCCATGTTGGAAAAACTATTCGGGCCCTGTGGTATAGACAGCAATCGGCACTTACCGTAGAGACGATCTACACGCAGATTTCATCTTTTGACCGTAGTGATTTTATTGAGTTAGTCAGCAAAGCCAGATTGATGCCAGCCTGGCTGCGGGACAAGATCTCTGACGTATTTTGTATGCGTTGGCAGCGTGTTGCCTTGTCTCAAATTGTGAAACAAAGAGAATATTGTCTGATCGATAGCGGATAATTTTTTTCGCATCAGGCAAAGAAACCGGCCATGATTGATGGAACTTGATCATGCAGAATCTGTCAATGAAAGATCTCGTCTATGCGAAGATCTTGGCTCTGCGAAATCCTGGCTCTGCGAAGTCCTAGTTTTGAAAGATTTTGGCAAAGATACTGCTGCTATTAGTTTTGTCTATCGCTTATATTAGAAGTCTCGCTTAGGTAAAAAATTGTCTCTTATGATTGCTCCATGTAGATCTCTGCTTGCTGCTTCTGGCATCTGTGGCTTCTTCATGCTTTCTTGTTTCCTCTTGCAGCCTTACGCAGCTAGTGCTGGTGAGTCAAAATCTGCTAGCTTGAAGCAACCTGAAGTAAGTACAAGTTTAGGGCCAAAAAAAGTAGGCGACAAGTTAGTCGAACCAAGAGACCTATGGAAACACAGTGTTCCAAGGCAGGCCGTTAGTGCTAATCAACTGCCGGTCGGTAAATTGGTGGGGCTGTTGCGCAAGCGCAAATTGGCCGAGATTCGACAACTGCTCAAGGAAACGCCCATTCATTCTGGCGATGCCAATGAACGCTTGATGTGGGAAGCCGCTTGCTTAAGTGCTAGAAATAGGTCGGAACAGGCTGTGGTGTTATTTGATAAAGTCAAAAATTTGGACAGTGCCCCGGTTTTAGTTCTAGTCAAGGCGGCAGAGGCCTATGCTAGCGATGCTCAGTATGATAAGGCTATTAAGCTCTGCAATAGGGTGCTTGCTAAGTACGAAGTTTCTGAGGCTTATCAGATTCGAGCGGGATGTTACGGGGCGACTAATCGGCTTACCGAGGCCGCTCGTGATTTTGAGAAGTTAGCAATTTTAGGAGGCTCGTCACCCATTCGCTTCTATTGTCGGGCAGCTAGCTTGCTGCTTAAAGCCGGCAAAAGTAAAGAGGCATTGACAATGGTCGATAGAGGCCTTGCCGTTACATCTGGAGAATCGACTGCTCCGCTCTACATGGTAAAGGGTGATTGCTTCAAGTCTCAAGGCCGCTGGCAGGATGCGGTAAATAGTGTTACTGAAGCTATTAAGTTGACTCGCTCGCACAAGGCTAGTGCTGGTGGTGAAGACGAAGTGATATTGTCGACTTGCTATAAAGAACGAGCTTTCTGTTATCAAAAACTTGGTCAACTTAATCTAGCTAAAAGTGATTTGAAGGCGCTTGAGGAATCTAGCAGAGGCCTTGCCGATGAAATTATCGGGAACCACTAGTCTAGTGAATGTAGAATTTTTCTCGGCCGGAGTGGGTAAGTCTTCAAGCACTTGATGGCGCGCAGTCCTTACTTGGCGCGAATTGCAAATCATTTGGCTTGTCTGGCCGGATTTTTGCCGTTAACTAATGCTGCTATTTCTTTTGGTAGGGCAGTTGTTGCGGCGATCTTGGTGAATACCAAGTTTCTTTCGATAGCGAAATTTCTGACGTTTGACTGAGTTTCTATTTTGGCATTGCCAATTATCACATTGTCTCTGGCATAGCTATCTTTCGCTCCTCCGGGGCGCTGCGGATCTCCCCCTCGGCCAAGCCAGACATAGTTGCTAGCTTCAATAACGTTGCTGCTAACTGCCACATTGCTAGAGGCTAAGCCTGAGTGTTCGCCACCAATTTCAATGCCGAAATCGGTGTTTCTTATATAGTTGTCTTGGATCAAGAGATTTTTTGCTCCATCGCTGTAGATTGCTGCAGCTGAATAATTGCCAGCTTCGCGACTATTGGGGTTGTGCTTTGTCGAGATGTCGTCTGCATAATTGAAAGAGATCTCTCCATTGCGAGCCTGATCCAAGGCTGCATTTTTAGATACTCGTTCACCACCAATAGTATCAATGAAGATATTGTCAAGTTTGTATCCGCTGTTACCGATCACCTTGAAGCCACTGATATTGCCATTGATTGGAATTGCTTCAAGTTCGCCAAGCTTGAGATCATGCACTTTGTTGGCGAGGATATTGATTTTGCTTAGCTTCGACGCATCGTTTCCACCGCGGCCGTAAACTGCAATTCCTTCTGCGCCAGTGGCTGAGTGAATGTCATTGCCGGCTACAGTGACATTGTTAATACTGCTACCGTCTATTCTGATTGCAGCCGTGCTCCCCGTAAAATTGCGGATTTCAAAATTTTTGATAGAAATATCGCTGCTGCCGCTACCAACCGTAAAAGCAGCGTTGGCACGTCCAGTCGTTTTGCCGGCCAGGTCAAGCACTGCTGGATTTTTTACATCTGTCTGTAAGACGAGGTCTGATCGCGTGATGCTGACACGCTCTTTGTAAACGTCGGTGCCTACCCTGTGTACGTTGATGACACTGCCACTGGGTGCATTATCAACTGCTGTTTGAATGGATCTGTAGGGATTTTCTCCGGAACCCAGAGGGAAAGCTTTGTCACCTTGTCGTGTGGAGACATGCAACTGCGGTTTTGACTTGTCGCGAGCGCTAGCGACTGTCAGGGTTTCGAGCCCAATGTCTTTGAAGCCTTGCGCGATTGGCGGTAGGTTTTTGCCGTCACCGTGCAGGTAGTTTTCTGCTTTCTTTGAGTCGACTGACTCTAGGGCCGGGGCTTTGTCTATTTTGTTGTGAAGAGGCGGAATTTCAATGCTCTGCGTTCGAAGCTCTTGTCTTGACCGTTCTTGACTCGTTTGCTTCCGGCTCGTTTGCTTCCGGCTCTCTTGCTTCAGTCTCTCTTGTTTTTGACCAGTTTGCTCTTGGCCCAATTGCTTCTGGTCTGTTTTTGTTTGGCCTATTTTCTTAAGTTCAAACGCTCTTCCCTCTGGGAGAGATGTTTCTTTGTTTGCTTCTAGGTGTTTTTTAAAAAAGGCATTGCTGTTTATTGATGCTCCAAACATGTCGCCAATAGACAGTTTGGGAAGCGGGTAGCTGGTAGTACTGTTCTGACTGTCTGAGTCAGTTGCTTGGGCTGCCTTCAGCGAAATTTGCGGCGCATACCATTGTGGCGTTTCAAGTGTTTGCGGGCGTTCGCCTTGAACGTCGGTTTCTTGCTTCCGAACTATATCAAGTTCTTTGGTCATGCCTACCGAGTTTAAGCCTCAATAACTTCGCAGAAAGTAGTCACAGAAGTTATTTAGGCATAAACAACGTGAAAATCTCTGGTTGACTCGCGCCTAGGCCGTATCCCATTTATTTACAGCTTCGGTTGCAGCTTAGGTTGCGGCTTAGGTTGCGGCGATGAGACGATTGACTGAAAGCAGTTGGGTTATTGCGACTGAAGCCGTTCGTTGTTTGCCATGGCAATCCGCTTTGTCTTTTCCCAGTCAGCGGCAGTTGCTAGTTTGACGGCTTTGGCCCTAGCGGCGCAATCACTGCTGGCAAGCTGGTGTTCTGCCCAGTATTTCTCTATGCGCTGAAGGTGCTCGTCGTTGAAGCCCTCTAAATTTTGTTCGAAGGGGCTCACTTGCGGCAGGTCTTTATACAAATCGAGATGGGGCTGGTCATTCGAAAGCCAGCTGTGAAACTTGTCGTTGTCGAGTTGTGTGTGTTCGTGAGCATGACCGGTATGTACCTTAGTGATGATGTCCTCGCCGCAACTCCTGCACAGATGAGGCTGGTCATCGATGCTTGCTTTTTCTAGGTGATCTCTTGATCTCTTTGCCGTTTCAAAATGATTGACAATTTGGATTTCTGAATGTTCTGGAGGCCTATGCAATATGTGGGGACTGCCATGCCTAATTCTCAGCTCTTGCTCGATGGCATGAATGCAGCAGGCTGGAATGTAGATAAGCCGATGGAGGGCAACCGAAAACCATTTGTGGAGTTCTTCCCAGTAGTCCGCCGTGGTCGGACTCATGATTTTTTCGTCTCAAATTTCTCGGCTGGTTGCGACTCTATGTCCGTCTTCTGTAACTCTGGGTACCAAGAGAAATGAACTTGCTGGCGGCTGTGGTTTCTTATGGCGATTGCCGAGCACTCAAGGCTATCCATAATCGGCAGAGCAGATGAACCAACCTTGGCTTCGTTTGTACTGCCTGCTCCTTGAGCTCCCACCACGACTAAATCTGCGTCCCACAGTGAAGCTAGCTCCAGAATTGCCCCGGAGACTGAATCAGATTGCAGGACAAATACTTCAAGTTTGCAGTGGGGTTGTTTATCTGCTATTTCTCTACCAATTGCGCGCAGCTTGTCCTCAAGTGTTCGTTGGTATTGTTGTTCTGCGATGTAGCCTTTCGAGCCAGCCAGGAAGGCCACTCCAGGCTCGCGCTTGGATGACTCAGTGACCGTAACCAGCCTGATTGCGGTATTGTCGAACCAGTCAGCCCTAGCAACCCAGTCGATGGCTGCGGCCGCTTGCTGGGAAAAGTCTGTAGCTACAATAATCCGCCGTGGTGATTGGTTTGCGAGTTGTCTAATATCTTCGGTGTCTCTCTTGCTAGCTGGTTGGGTCAATCTCTTGAGTTTGTTAAAGCGAACAGCTTCAACTGTGCAAGGTGCCATCATTAGCACTTTTGAGGCAATGCTACCCAAAGCCATTCTGTCAACCAAGCTGAAATCATGAGAGCCGACCATAATATAGTCTGCTTCCCAGTTGCAAGCGACATCACAAATTCGTTCGGCAATTTTGCCGCACTCAATGTCTGCTTCAGTATTTGGGAAGACTTTTGTGAATGAGTCTTTGAGACGATTAAGCCAGTCGAGCATGGCCTGGCGATGTTCATTCTGTTCAATCCGCAAAACTTCTTTATGAATAATCTTGGCGTCGGGAATGCCGCCACTAAGATCTTCAACTACGGTCAGCAACATAAATTCTGTGTCTTCTGGCCACTTTCGAGCCATGGCTGATTCGAGGGCGTATAAGGACGATTCCTGAGAATTTATTGGTATTAGTACTCGAAAGCCATGTGGCTTATTGGAAATTTGATCGGTTTTTCTCTGCCAATCTTTTTCATCGCTTACGTTCTGGCCGCTTGGTTCTGCAGCACTATTGTCGACGCAGCTGCTATTGCCTGAGCTATCATTTTCAGAGGCCGTACAGGCAAAACTGCTTGCTTTTCTGCCCTCAGCGTCACTATGCGACATTGAGGTTGGCTTGATTTCTATATCGGAGGCTTCTGCTCGATTGTTAGTATCGGGCCGTTCCGAATGGTTATTGGTCGTCTTTTGTTTCAATCATAGCCCCTGGATACACACCCGCTGCCCTAGATACTACGGATGCCATTACACACCTTAGGCCTGTTAAAACTGCAAAATAAGCAAATTCTACCAATAGTCTTACTTCAGTGAGCTTAGACCTCTTTGGTCGCGATGGCATCACCTAATGGAGTGATTGAGTGCATCATTCGACATTAATTCTTTAGATTTCTATGCTTGTTTCTAAACAGCGGCAATTTAATTTCATGCTAGACAGTTTCGCTCACAAATTGCCGTTCTGTTCGCAAATCGATGTTTCCGACACTGATTGTTGTGCGGTTTCTTGATGGGCAAACTTTTGCGCTGAAGAAAGTTATTTCACTAGGGGCTGCGCGATTTAGTTTGTAGCACCGTTGGCGATACCGCTTATTGGATACCGTTTGTTAGCTGCCACAGCAGTCGTTTTTTGCTATGGTTTTGGTTCCACTAGTTTCGAGTGTTGGTTCTGTGCTCTCTGCTTCAGAGCTGTGTCTGAGCAACTGCCATAATTCTTCCATTACTCTGGCGGAATCATTGTTTTGCACTGCTTCTACAACACAGGTATTGAGATGATCTTTGAGCATTATTTCGGCACTCTTATCCAGGGCCGATTGCACAGCTTTTAGTTGGTTGAGGATGTCAATGCAGTATTTCTGCTCATCGACCATCTTGTATACGGCGTTTAGATGCCCGATTGCTTTGGAAAGACGAGCTTTGAGCTTGTCGCGTGATTCGTTTGTGATTGCCATGGTTAGAGTGTAACTCAAGGCCGTCCTAGCACTAGCTGTGCGAGTCTTACATCTAGCTAAGATAAAGACGTTAAGTAAGTGCTTAACGTAAACGTGGTTGCCAACAGGTTTTGCGGTTAGCACCTGTATGGCTTAAGAGGTTTTCGGTTAAGCCATGTTGCAGTAGTGGCTTGATGAGATCCGCTTAGTCAGCGCTGCTCCGAGTAAACACTTGTTGATAGACAGTAGGAAGTTCTCTCTCCATTCTCTCCCCCATCAGGCTCCAAACTTCTACTAACAACCTAGCAAAGCCAAACTATAAGAACCAGCAGGCCGCCATGACAGCATCGTATAGGTGTTTAGGAGACAACGGCAGCTAGGCACACCTGATATGGGTCGTATTTTAGAGAACTTTGACTGTGGTAAGAGTTCTTGCTAACAGCTACTCTTGGCAACCGCAGGTCTTGCTAGCAGGCATTTCTGTCGGCAGACTGGTTTGCAAACAGTCATTCTTACGAACAACAAAATTTTCGCCGCTCTTGCAGTGGCAATTCAACACAGCGATTTACCTCCTAAATTGCTCAACAGAAATCTCCTAAATCATGACCAAAAAATCTCTCAAAGCTCAGACCAAGCAACTTTCCAGCCAATGGACCAACGATCGCTTCAACGGCATTGTTCGCCCGTACTCGCCTGACGATGTCGTGCGCCTTCGCCCGCGGCTTCAAGTGGAACACACCCACGCCAAGGTGCTTGCTCAGAAGCTCTGGAAGCTCCTCAATACCAAACCCTACGTCAAGACCTTCGGCGCCATGATCGGCCCCCAGGCTGTGCAGATGGTGCGTGAGGGCGCTCAGTCGATCTATCTCTCGGGCTGGCAAGTAGCCGCCGGTGCCAACAAGTCTGGCCAGGTCTATCCCGACATGAGTCTCTACCCTGTGGACAGTGCTCCGGCCCTGGTGACACAGCTGATCAATGCCCTGCAGCGCGCCGACGAAATCGACGCCAGCGATGGTCACAACGGCGTGGATTGGTACGCTCCCATCGTCGCCGATGCCGAAGCCGGTTTCGGTGGTCCGCTCCATGCCTATGAACTGATGAAGTCCTTCATCAAGGCCGGAGCCGCTGGTGTTCACTTCGAAGACCAACTGGGCTCGGCCAAGAAATGCGGTCACCTGGGTGGCAAAGTGCTGCGTCCCACTTCGCAGTTCATCAACACCCTGGTTGCCGCTCGCCTGGCCGCCGACGTTCTCGGTGTGGAAACTGTTCTGGTGGCCCGCACCGACGCCCTTGATGCCACCCTGCTGGAAAACGATGTAGACGAGCGCGACCACGAATTCATGACCGGCGAGCGCACTCCCGAGGGCTTCTGGCGTGTGCGTGGCGGTCTCGATTCGGCCATTAAGCGCGGTCTTTCCTTCGCTCCCTACGCCGACATGCTCTGGTTTGAAAGTTCCAAGCCCGACCTGGAGCAGGCCCGCAAGTTCGCCGAGGCCATTCATGCCCAATTTCCGGGCAAGCTCTTGGCCTACAACTGCTCTCCCAGTTTCAACTGGAAGAAGAACCTCGACGACAAGACGATCATGGACTTCCAGGCCAAGCTCGGCGCCATGGGCTACAAGTTCCAGTTCATCACCCTGGCTGGCTGGCACTCTATCAACCTCAGCTCCTGGAAGCTGGCTCGCGAGTACATGCAAGAAGGCATGCCTGCCTATGTGCGTGTGCAAGAGGAAGAATTCGCTGCTCAGAAGGCCGGCTACACCGCCGTGGCGCACCAGAAAGAGGTGGGCACTGGCTTGTTCGACCTCATTCTCGAAACGGTCACTGCCGGCCAGTCGTCTACGACCGCTCTGGCTGGCTCGACCGAGGCTGGCCAGTTTCACGGCTAATCTGGCCTGCTGATTAACACGACTTAATTGCCCTAAAGTCTTCCTCGCGAGGATTTCTCTAGGGCGTGGCGCTGTTTGCAGCTGAGTTGGTTCTAGTTTTACTTAGGATTGAACGAGGCAAAGAAAGACCTACAGCGTCATTTAAGTGACTATTTGAAGTGCTACGGAATCTATCCGTAGCACTTCTTTTTGTGTTTAAAAAAATGCTTCGCGATTACTATTTTCGGTAGTAATGGTGAAGCACTTTTTTTAGTGGAAACGCTGTCGAATGGCCATATTGCTTCCAGCAGAGAAATTCCATCGAAATTTCGCTGGAGATCTTGGAGACCCTTGGTGAACAGAGCTTAGCGCTGCCTTGGCGACTAGTTTGTGGCGACTAGTTTGTGGCTGCTAGTCGTCTTTGGTGATTGAAAACTGTAACCCGTAGGGGTATATAGCTTGAGCTGTAAACTGTTTCTAGTGCCTCAATGCTGTTGCAGAAGTGAGATCAGGTGGACGACTACTTGAAACCTGAAATTAAAGCAGAGAGCGAGGAAAGTCTAAATTCCGACAAGCCGTTTGTCTTTTCAATTGATCTCCCGCCTCAGTATGAAATTTTGGCTGAACTCGGCCATGGTGGAATGGGTACGGTTTATCAGGCCAAGAATAGGCACTTAGGCAATTACGTTGCTATTAAAGTGATTAATCCTGAATTGCTTGAAGGCAAAAATGAGACGAAAGCCAATGCTCTCAAGCGCTTTTTTGTTGAGGCTAAGGCCATTAGTCAGCTTAATCATGAGAATCTCGTTGCTCTCAAAGATTTTGGTGTCACGCCTGAGGGGGCTGCTTTTATCGTGATGGATTACGTTGACGGTAAAACGCTAGAAGACTTAGTTAAGAGCGGCCCGTTAGATTACAAGGCCGTTCTACAGACACTTCTTGGTGTCTGCGATGCTCTTGAATGTGCTCATCGATCAGGTGTGGTGCATCGCGATATAAAATCGGCAAACATTATCATTGCTAGAAATTCTCGTGGAATAGAGTCTCCTAAGCTCTTAGATTTTGGTATTGCCAGAATTGCCGGTGATGATGGTAAAACCCAGGGTTTAACGAGCACCGGTGAGATATTTGGTAGCCCGCTTTATATCGCTCCAGAGCAGAGTATGTCGAGCAAGGTCGACGGTCGAGCGGACATTTATTCTTTGGGTTGTGTTCTCTTCGAGTGTGTAAGTGGTCACCCACCGTTCAAGGGCGAGACGGCGATTCACACAATCATGATGCACCTTAATGCCCCTGTGCCTAGTTTAATATCTAGGCAAGGTCAAGAACTGCCGCGCGATTTGGCAGTTATCGTCGCTCGTTGTCTTGAGAAAGAGCCAGCTAACCGATATCAGAATGCAGCGGAGCTAAAAAGTGACATTGAGGCTGTGCTCGCTGGCCAGCCGCTAAAGCCGAAAAATGCGGCGCAAAAGAAAGTCAGTGGCAAAAAAGTTGCTGCGTTTGCTGTGGTGGCAACTGTTTTGACGTGTGGTTCAATGGCTTTGCTGGTGGGCTTGAATAGCAATAGTAGCTTGAATGGTTCAAATCTCGCTGTTGTAGACAAGGCAGCCAAAAGCGCAGATTTAGCAAAATTTGCTGTGGGTAAAGATACCAAAGAAGCCATGGATGCATATACTCGAGGAGACTTTATGAGTGCAATTCATTCACTCAAAGCGTCAATTAGTATCTATGAGGATTTGCTTAAGCCTGTTGAAAAGGCTTTGGCTAAGCGTCCTAGTGGAGATGCTTTGAAGGAACTGCAAAAAGAGCGATCAGATTTACTTTGGACTAAAGCAGAGAATTTTAGAAATATTGGTGATTGTTATGCTGGTCTTGGTGACAGTGAACAAGCGGCAGAATCTTACGAGAAGGGAGTAGAAATTCTCAGGCAATGGGTTGGCCGAGGTTATTGCAGCAAGCCAATGGCGGATATGTATAACAAGTGCATTGCTTCGCTTCAAAAAATAGGCCGCTCTGCCGATGCCAAAAAGTATCAGGATGAACTTGACCGCTGCTTGAAGACAAAAGGTTTTGCGTTCTGAGCGACTGCTTGCTACTGGCTATGGAAGTCTATATAGTCGCGCTCGTGGCGGCATCGTGTATGACAACATTTGCTGTCTGCGGGCGTATGGCTCTGGTGCTTCGCGAATTTCTATGTGTCCGCTGCCTGTTTCATAAGCACGTAGTTCACGCTTTTGACCAGGTTCAAAATTGCGTTGATGTGGTGGTGTTAACCGTCACGGAATTCTTATGTTATACATGCGTATTTGGCTGCTTAAAAGGGTAAGTAGAATTGGCTGTTCAAGGTTCATTGAAATCTTGGTTAAAGGGATTAGTGGCTCACCTAGTGAATAATGTTCGAAGGCGAATCAATCGCTATTTGGTAGTCAGTGTGAGTTTACTTATTTGCTGCTGCTTCTGTCTGTTATCGCCAGGGTTCGCCACGACGTCGGCAGCCGTCTTGGCACCGAGTGATCGCGAAATGCTTCTATTAAAAGCATCAGGAGGCAAGTTCGGTGGTTCCGAAAATGCTTTTAGTCAGCATGCATTCAGCACAAAAACTGCTCAGGGATTGGTGCTCTGGCGAGATACTTCTCCTGAGCGAGTGGTCTATATTAATCCTGAAAATAAGACCTACTTTGAAATTTCATTGTCTGAATATTTAGAGGATACTCGAGGCGGCAGCCGTAGCCTTTCGCATTATCAGAGTTCGCAAGTCAAAGCGGTTCATTTGCCTGATGGCACTGCCGCTATGGAGATTACCTACAAGGGCCAGGCTTCACGCCGGCATCGTGCTGAATCGGGCAATATGGGCCCTAATTCTGTAGAGCATTCTTTGTCAATTGACAAAGACTTGTCTGGCAAGAGCAATACAGATGCTGGCCAAGTAGAACTAGCTCAGGTAATCTGTCTTAGCAACGTCAAGTTATCTGCGGCGATGAACAAGGTTTGGTGCCTCATTATGAACTGTGAAGCAAAGCTAGGCTTTCCGGTGAATCTTAGAGGCCGCACCTCACATCGTGAGCAGAGAGAGCTTGGTCGAAAAGCGAATATGCGCGACCTATTTGTTTACCACTCTCTAAAACTGGTGCCACTTGATAAACAGCGATTTTTGATACCGCAAGGTTTCAAGAAGGCTCGTGATAAGTCAGCATTGTATTTTTCTGAAAGTGGAGTACTAGAGAGCAATGATCTTGATGATTTGTTCAGAGGTAAAGTGAGATAACTCGTTGATTGTTGTCGTTGCTTTTTAGAAAATCTATGGCGATTGACTTGTGCCAAAGCTGCTACAGATTTCGGAAGCAGTGTTGAAACACAACATTGCTGCAAGCAGAGAAATTTTGCAGGAATTTCTCTGCTTGCAGCAATGGACGATAAATTCACTTTTGCAACAGAATTGACTATCAGTTTTTGATTTTAATTAGTAGACTGGTCTAATAATTAAAATCAAAAGAAAAAGCAGCAGAGTTGCTGCTGCTTTTTCAAAGAGGAGAAGCGCATTTTACTGCGCCTCTCCTGTGAGAATCGAGAGCTTGTTCAGCACGCTAGTGCCTACTTGCTCGCGACCGCATGGTATTGGCTGGACTCCTTGGTCGTTTGAGCCTTGGCGGCCGGTCGCGATTTACTTGCTGTCGGTCGGGGTTTCGCTGGAAGCAGCGCCCATGCCGAGCTTGGCGCGCAGGCGAGCACCGGCGGCGCTGGCAGCGGCCTGTTCGGCGAGCTGTTCGCGAGCCTGGTCGGTGGAGCTGCCCTTGCTCATGTCGTTCTTGGCACGAGCGATT
>JBAYTY010000073.1:0-20818 GCA_041675385.1 Candidatus Obscuribacterales bacterium | reverse complement strand
TCTTTAGGCGCGCTCTCGAGGTAGGCCCGGAATACGTTGCGGCCGATACGGCCGAATCCATTTATAGCTACTCTTGCCATCTATCCAACTCCTTATTAAAGTCTCAAACCGGCCGTTGGTACTTATTCGGCTCTATTTGTGCCAATCTGTGCCAATTAGCTCCGGCGATTGGCAAAGCATATAACAATATAAGGGCGAGGCGCCCAGACTTTATTTCAGCTTAAGATGATGGGTAGCAATCTTGAAAGGTTTCGTTACTCATTCGTTTTTAAGAGAATAGGGTTACCATAGAAATTGCAAGATTAACTATTAGGAGAATTTATGAGAGATAAAGTAGAAGCCATTCTCGACAAGCTGCGCCCGATGTTAATGATGGATGGCGGCAATATTGAGCTAGTAGACGTCAAGGACGATGAAGTTCAAGTGCGTTTAGTTGGCGCTTGCGGTATGTGCCCCAGCTCAACCATGACCATGAAAATGGGCGTTGAGCGTGCCATTAGAGAAGAGTTGCCTGAAATCAAGCGAGTTGTTTCTGTCTAGAGTCTAGTATCTAGAGTCTAGACTTGGCTTTATGGCTCGAGATCTCGGCGGTTGCGGAAATCACTTGACAGGTAGCCGACTATTGCCCTTTCTTGCTCATGGCTGTTGAGGTTGGCTAAATCAGCCTTATGTGTGTAGTTGTTGAGGCGTGAAAGTGAAGCTTTTGTCGCTGTTATCGTTTGCTGTGAATTGGCTAGGATGGCTTGGGCGAAATCATGTGTAAAGGCTTCTAGCTGGGCATCTTCAACTGCTTTGTTGATCAGGCCAATTGCCTCGGCCTTGGTACTGTCAATGGTGGCGGCACTGAAAAGCAATTCCTTTGCCTTGGCTTGGCCAATCAGGCCTACCAGCCTTTGAATATTGCCGTCATCCAAAATAATTCCGAGGCGGGCCACCGGGATGCCGAAAATTGCACGATTAAGGGCCGCAAAGCGCAGGTCGCAGGCATTGGCAAGTAAGCATCCTCCGCCCAGGCATGGGCCGTTCACCATGGCAATGGTGGGAAGCTCCAATGCAGCAATTGTTTCTAGAGCAGTGGCAATAGCCTGCCAAAAGCGAGCGGCACTAGCATAGTCGCTAATTTTGCGCAGGTCTTCAAAGTCGGCGCCAGCAGCAAAATATTTAGCTGTGCCAGTGAAAATTATTATGCGTGCGCCTTCTACTTTTAATTTTTCGATTAACCGTGGCAGACTTTCCCACATGGCTGTGTTGATAGCATTGGCTGCATCAGGTCGATTGAAAGTTATGGTTGCTAGGCCAGTTTGATCAAGCTTTACAATGATGTCTTGGCTTGGCATTATTTATTGGCGAAGTCGAATTGAACAGTATCGCCCTCTTTGACACCGTGTCTATCGCAGTAGCCGCCATTGACTTCGATTACTTCAGAGACATCGATTGTGCTTTCCGCTGGATAGGTCGGGCATTTACTTGTGTCTTCTGACTTGCAGGGTGGCACTTGCTTGCAGATTTTTACAATCTTGCCATCTCTGATAAAGAGCATGTCGAGAGATATTAGGGTGTGATACATCCAGAAAGCCACAGGCCGATGGGGGTGAAAAAGAAAGACCATGCCTTGGGTCTCTGGCATTGATGTGCGGTACATCAGGCCGTGCTCAATTTCTTCACTAGAGCTAGCTACTTCTAGTTTGACTTCTTGGTCGCCTAGTTTGACTGTAGGCAGCATTGCCAGCGCCTCCCTGCAATTGAAATAGGTGAAGAGCGAAATAAGAGAGGTCGCGAGAGTGCAAGTAAAAGTTATTTTGTTGGTTTTCATAGCCAGTGCATTCTGTTAAATGGGGTTTTTGAATAGATGAATTGTACCGTGTCAGTTAGCACCCCGCGCTTTAAGGCGTAAGACTTACTGACTACTAAGCCAGCTGGATCGATTACCCCCGATACGCCTGTGTTGGTGGAGAGCACCAGAAAACGCTTGTTTTCGACTGCTCTTAAGGTGGCGCAGGCCAGATATTGTTTGTTCAAAGATGAATTATGAAACCAACCGAGATTGGCCAAGACTACAATTAGCGATGCTCCTTCTCTAACTTGATCAGAGACAATCTTGGGGAAGATCACTTCATTGCAAATTGCTACTCCGATTTTGCCCCAGCCTGAGCGGATAATTTGTGCTTTTTGAGCAGCTAAGAAGACTTCAGAATTGGTCGGCAGTTTGTCGCGCAAACTCTCTGGCACTATCTCGCCAAATGGTGCTACTTCAGCAAATGGAATTAGGCGCTGCTTGACGTAGGCGCTTTCTTTATAGCCAAAGGGGCTAACCAGTCTGGCTACATTTATATGGCCGTTTTTTAGTGGTTCGATGGCGCCATAAATTATTTCTTTGCGCTCTTCTTGGCTGATATGTTTTAGAGCCGGTAGCAGGCCGCCTTGACCCATTTGACTCAGGGTGACGACACCTTCTGGTAAGACTACTAGGCTTGAGCTGGTGTCGGCTGTAAGTTCGTTGTAGCGGCCGCAAAATGCTGCTGACGATATGGTTTTAAAACGCTCTTCTTCAATTGATACAGCACCTTGCACAATTGTCACCGGTATTGGTGGCGTCTGTGGATTGAAGCGAATGGCATGCTCTGGTCTAACTTCATCTTCTATGATGGCTATTCTTTGGCCGCCCCAGCTCAGAGCAAAGGCAATGGCCAGGCAGCATAGAACAAGATCTAGTACTGAACCAAATTTGATATTGAGTTGGTCTGTTCTCTCGCCGAGATTGCGGGCGATACCGGTGGTTTCAATAATTAGTTGAGCGCAGGCGGCGTTAAACATGACGATGACAAAATCGACTAGGGCGCTGCCACCTACTGCCGCTAGTTGTATCAAGGGTAAGTTGCGTGATTGGGTGTAGGCAAGTTGGCTCAAAGGGGAACCAAGAAACATGGGTGAGGTGGCCACTACCCATTGCAGGAAAACCCAAATAGAAGGCACGGCAAGGAGATATGGATAAAACGGCCGACGATGGTTAGGCAAAAAACTTGGGCGCAGCGGTAAGCAGAATACAAAAAGAGCAAACAGTGCTGTTAACGAAGAATAGTGAATGACTTCAACTAGCCATGCCAATAAAACTAATTGAAAGCTAACGGCATCATGCAAGCCGAGCCAGCGCAGTGGATACATACCGGTTAAGAAACTAAGTGCAATGGCGTAGTAGCCAGCGCCAAAAGTAAAACCAGTAAAGATTGATTGCCAGGGAGTATTGCAAGCTCTAATTAGTATTAAAAGTGGTATCAGGCCAAACCAGGCTAAATAGGCTAGATCAAAACCGGGTGTGGCAAGGGCGAGAATTGCCCCCATCAAAAAGCCTATTGGTAGCTTGATCGAAAGCCGCTGTGAGTCGAGCCACCCCGCTTTAGGGGCAACGCTGACAGGAGTGACCTGAATTTCAGAGCTGAAGCTATAACTGTTCATTTACACCGATAACTGTGCCTTGCAATGTTACACTTTGGGAGGTCAAAATAGCTAATTTAGGTTCTATTTATTGAATAGTCGACCAGAGAGTGCAAAGAGAGTGCCAAGGCGGATCATGGGCATCGATCCTGGTACTGCTACGGTTGGCTTTGGTATAGTCGATTGGCTGGCTGGTGATAGCTTTAGGTATATATCATCAGGGGTAATATCCACACCGAAAACCATGGCGCCAGCCAACCGCTTGAAAATGATCCGAGAAGATTTGATTAGCTTGATCGAAGAGTTTAAGCCCGAAGAGTGCGGTGTTGAAGCAATTTTCTTCTTCAAAAACGCTAAGACTGTAATTCCCGTGGCACAAGCTCGTGGTGTCATTCTTGAATCCTTGGCTACCTTCGGTATGTTGGCTGGTGAATATACACCCATGCAGGTAAAGCTACATGTCACTGGGTACGGTAAAGCAGAAAAACCAGAAGTCCAGTGGGCTGTAGCCAAGCTACTTGGGCTGCAAGAAATCGTTAAGCCTGATGATGCCTCAGATGCCCTGGCGATAGCTTTGACCCATGCTCGGTTGACTTGCCATCTCAGCCCCCGCCTAGAGCGGGTGTAGGCGTTAGATGAATCACTAATTTTACTGCAGCCAATAGCAGCAGCATGGTAAGAAAGGATATTTCGCTTGCGCCGATCTTTCCTTTATGTTGCGCGGTTTCTGGCAAAGCTAGCGGGGTTGCTGCGATGCCAGCAATTGAGCCGTAGTAAATCCCGCTAGCAACCATAACTGCGAAATTTGGCAAGCTAATTACGGGCAAAGAATCAATCAAAGCTAAGACAGCACCAAAGCCCACTGCTATTTTTACAAATTCTATTTCGCTAAAGACAAAAAAGCGCAAGGCCACCAGCCAAGCAATTGAAAGTGCCACCATGACGCGGAAAGTCATAATGAACTGCCAGACAACTGCTTGACCTTGATCTGGACTGAACCACAACCAACTGGGTGCCCAGCTAGTAGACATAGGAAAACTCAAGTGTCCAAGATAGTCAAGAGTTTGCACGATCATGCCGCAGGCAACGAACAAGGCTACAAATTCAAGTTTTTGCCAGAGTGTTAGTGCCGTTTTTGTTGAAGATTGGCTTTCCGCCAAGGCCTTAATTGCTTCGTCTGTTGCTGATTTTTCGTTTGCTCTAGATTTGATTAGATAGTTGACTATGAAAACTGTATATATGAGAGCTTTAAAATTGGGCGGCTGAGAAAGAGCACAAAGCAGCGGAATGAGAGCACTGGCTGCAAGCATTTGCCGAGTTTTGGCCACTTGAACTTTAGTCTCTTCGCTCTCATTCTTATTCTTGTTATTTTTGCTATTTTCAGTGCTCAATTATTTCTTTGCCTGCATTACAGTTTTGGAAAATTCAGAGCTCGTAAAATTAAGCCAGGCTGCCTGCTCATGGCCAAAATTGAAAAGTTGGGGGTAAAGAATCTCGGCCATAATTTCTAGTGAGTCAATTAGGCGAGGCCCTGGTCGGTTGAAATATTGATTGCCGTCGGCTACATAGACGCGCTTATTGCGCACTGCTTTGAGGGCCGTGTAGTGAGGTTGTTGCTCAATCAAATGCATTTCTTCTAGAGTGCGTTTGTTGGCAAAGCCGCATGGGGTGACGATAATTACATCTGGCTCTTTTTCTATCAACTCTTCCCAGGTCATCCAGGGTGAGTGCTTGCCAGCTTGACCAAATAAATTGGTAGCGCCAGCGAGCTCGACTAACTCAGGCATCCAGTTGCCTGCTGCCATCAATGGCTCTATCCACTCGATTACAGCCACCGAAACTTTAGTCATTCCTCTAGCTAGTGCTTCGTTTGCTTTTGCTTCAATAGCGTCTATTCTTTTTTTGCAGTTAGCAATTAGTTCTTTGGCTCGATCTTCGACTTGTAGAGCTTTGCCGATTTTTTCTATATCGCTATAAAAGTCTGACAGGCTATTGGGCTCAAGCGAGACTATCTGCGGCCTGCTGCTGACCATCTGACAAAGAGCTTCTTCGACGTCACGTAGGCTGACAGCGCAAACTTCGCACTGCGCTTGGGTGATAACATGGCTCGGTTGCAGGCTTTCGAGAACAGCGGCATCGACTTTATATACTGATAATGATTCTTGTAAAATTGCTTTGACGCGCTGATCGATTTCATAGCTCGAGCCATCGACCTGAAATTTAGGCGAGGTGCAGACGGCCAGAGATTTAACTGATTCAGGAAAGTCACATTCGTGAGAGCGGCCTACCATATAATGGCCCAAACCAAGAGCGTGAACGATCTCGGTGGAGCTGGCAATCAGTGAAATTATTCTTGGTTCTATGGCAGTCATTTTTCTCTAGTGATTAAGTCAGGCGTAATCGCCGCCAAGTTGTTGCAGCCAGTAAGTGCCATGGCTAAGTCAAACTCTGATTTAAGCAGATTGAGCACTGCTTCCACCCCGTTTTGTCCATATAGTGCCAGACCCCAGAGTACGGGCCTTCCTATCATTACAGCTTTGGCTCCTAATGCCAATGCTTTCAGCACATCTGTGCCTCTTCTAATGCCACCATCAAGCAAAATTTCAACGTCATTCTTACTATTGTTTTTGGCGATGGCCGCAGTAATGCCTGGCAGCGCCTCAATTGTAGAGATTGTAGTATCGAGTTGACGGCCGCCATGATTGGAGACAATTATTCCCTTCGCCCCGGCGGCAACGGCTTTAACTGCATCATCGCCGCGCAAAATACCTTTTACCAATACTGGCAGTTTGGTCAGCGAAATGATCCACTCAAGGTCTTTCCAAGTTAAGCTCGTGTCATAAAGCGATGCGATATAACTAGCCAGGCTTGAGTTATGTTGGCTGTTGTCATGAATAACATTATTTGGGTTGATGTTGCCCAAAGCAAATTTTTCTAGGTTAGCAGCTCTAAGGCCGGTTGGCAGTGCGAAGTGATTGCGTACGTCTCTTTCTCTTCGACCAAGCAGCGGTGAATCCACTGTAACCACAAGAGCCTGGTAGCCATTTGCCTCAGCTCTGGCTACTAAATCTACAGTAATGGCGCGATCTTTGTAAACGTATAGTTGATACCACAGGTGGTGCCCAGCTTTTGCTACTTCTTCGATGCTGTGATTTGATAAAGTACTCAAAGTCATGACTGTGTTCAATTGCTTGGCCGCTGCTGCTGTTGCCAGTTCTCCTTGGCTATGGGCCAGCGCTTGAAAAGCTGTTGGTGCAATAAAAATAGGCATCTCTATTTTTTGCTGAAAGAGTGATAGTGACATGTCTCTAGTACTTACATCAACCAACATGCGCGGCCAGATTGACAGCTCTTTGAAGGCTTGGCAATTGCGCTTCAGTGTAATTTCGTCGCAGGCGCCACCGCGATAGTAGTCGAAATGAGAGGGCGAGATTTGAGTCGCGCCAAGTGATTGCGTGACCAGCTCTTCTAGGTCGGTGAGGTTTATTAAGTTGCTCGGGGTAGTCATTAAATCTCCTGCTATCCCTTTGTTGCCCGGTTTTGGAGCATTTTAAACTGTCGGTTGTTGTTCGGTTTGCGGTATTGCTGGTGGTGTCGCCAGCGATGTCGTCTCAGAGATCTTTAGTGATATCTTTAGTGATGTGAATTGAGGGCTATAACGGCGATTGTGCCCTGGCCAAAAGAAGATTCTTTTTAGACTCTTGGAAAGTTGGTTTTGTTGCCTCTCAGGCCTTTGCCCTGAGTTCATGACATGGTATATTTCAAGATCTAAACTATTGGTGCGGTCCTTCGGAGCGTTATTAAGTCTATGGTCCGCTATTTTGTCGCCATAATATCTGCGCTCTTGACCTTCGCCTTGGTTCAATTACTTATTATTGCAGTGGTTGAGTTGGCGCATGTGATGCCTCATTCTGGTGTCAGTGCGGGCGCCGACATTTATCATTTATTTGTCGCTTTCCTTGATTGGGCCGCTTGCATAGCTGGCGTTACTGTTGGCGTGGTTCTTGCTCCGGGGCGTAAGTTGTCGGTGGCAGTTGCTCTTTCTCTGGCCGTAGCCTTGTGGCATCTAGGGCAAATACTGGTCGTCATTTCGTTTGCCGATGCTATCGGCACAGGCATCGTGCCGCTTTCTATCATTTACTATGGCGGCCTAGTTGTCACAGGCGCGCTTTGTTGCTTCGTTTATGAACGGGTTTCTGGTTCTAGCGAACTCGGTCGCCGCAGGGCCTTGGCGGCAATAGCCGGGCCATCTGTTTATAAGCAGGCCTTAAGCACTGTTCAGTCTGACGTGGTGCCGCTAGAGAGTGGCTTCTTCGATTTCGATTTGATTTTACTCGAAGACGAATTGCTTAAAATCAGTCCAAATCGTGATGCCTATATCTCTGCTCTTCGGCTAGGAATGGCAATTGAAATCGATTGTGGCTATGTTAATTGCCGCGCGCGCAGTTCTAGCTTTGCCGAGCTGATGCGCGACGTTAGTATGCGTTTATCTGCGACTTACCAAGATGAGCTAGTCTGGGTCAGTTTGGCCAATGGTTTCCGCTTATATAAGTCTGAGGAAAGCGATGCCCGCCGGGCGCGAATTGCTGCCCTACACGATTTACTTGACGATGATCGCTTTCGACCGGTAAATATAGTGCAAGAAACTGCTGCCTGTGCAGATAAGCGTGAGCTAACAGAATTTGCGAGAGTCTAGCCGCCAGATCTTGCTTCGACTTGATCTAGCAGATCGATAAACTGATTTCTAAATGTAGCGATAATGCGCCTGACTTCGGCTTGAGTGGTTTCGCAAACCACACCGCCGCCATTCTTAGTCATGAAAGCGGTTAGCTCTGGTACTTCCACCAGAGAATTAGCTTCTTGCTGATTATGGTTAGCAATTTCTTCTATCCAGGCAATGGGCGAACTCAAGAAAATATGGTCTCTCTTGGCATATGGGTGCCGCAGTTCCAACAATTGGCCATCTGCCGTCATCAACCTCAACGTGCCAGGCACTATTCGGTAGTTAGGAAGGTTGTGATCGGTGGTTTGGTAAAACTCAATGGCATTACTGTAGCCCTGCAACTCTGAAGCCAGCCATAAGAGCTTTTCATCCGCAATTTTGCCACGTAGATGGGGCAAAGCCTGCGGCAGCGCTTGGTTGAAGGCTATTTGACCAGCCAGTAATTTGGCTTTCAGATCCTGAAACACGGTTACCTCGCAATTTGACCGCTTCAGTCTAACCCGATTTGTATCAAGTGGTCATCATTCAGATGGCTTTTCGGTTCTTAGACTTGCTCTGGGTTCTATTAGTAAATTTATAAAAAAAACTCTCCTCATTACAGTTGTTCCACAACATCTTGAAAATATGCGCCCTACCCACAAATTTCCCGAGAATACGCTTTGTACTTGCTAAGTTTCTTGGATCATGAGAGCTAAGAAAGGGCAAGAACATCTCTGAAACTGCCATAATTTGCCAAGATTACCGAAGAAAAGTACTATTCTGATGACAACTCGTAACGGCGCCGGGACAACTGCTAAACCAGATCAATTTGAAACTGGCCAAGAAGGCCAATTCGCTGACTTGAGCAGTATTATTCAGCCTGTGGCTGGCGAGATGGCTTTGGTTGAAGAATGGCTAGTTACCAATCTAATCGATGACAGCCCCTTTGTCGGGGATTTGCTAGCCCAGATTTTTCAGGCTGGTGGTAAGCGAATTAGACCATTAATTTCCTTACTTGGCTCTAAAGCTAGTTTGACTGATAGCCAAGATGATGCCGCTCACAGTGAGATGTCGCGGCTACACATTATATTGGCTGTTTTGACCGAGCTTATTCATTCCGCCAGCCTGGTTCATGACGACGTCATCGATGCTGCTTCGACCCGGCGCGGGAAAGAGACTGTCAACAAGCGTTTTAATGACAAACTTGCCGTGCTCTTGGGTGACCTGCTTTTTGCCCAAGCCTCTATATGCCTGGCTCGTATCATGAACCCTGTGGTGGTTGGAATTTATGGTCAGGTGTTGGGAGATCTGTGCTCTGGTGAAATTGGACAGATGCGACAGCAATTTGTCTGTAGAGTAGATTGGGATGCCTATATTCTCAAATCAATCAATAAGACTGCTTCTCTAATTGCTGCAGGAGCACATAGTGGCGCCATTTTAAACGCTCGGCCAGACAATGTAGTGGCTGGTCTTAAAGACTACGGCGTCAATCTCGGAGTGTGTTTCCAGATCGTAGACGACCTGCTCGATGTTACTGGTTCTGCTAAACAAACCGGCAAGCCTGTCGGCAACGATTTGCGCAATGGCCTGCTTACTGCGCCAGCTCTCTATGTGCTTGAGCGCAACGACAGTTCCTCGTTAAGGTTGATAGAGCTGATTAACAACCGCTCTGTGCAAAATGATGAGGGTGTTGAGGAGGCTTTGACTATTATTCGTGAAAGTGGTGGCGTTGAACAAGCCCAAGCACTAGCTGTGTCGTATGGTGTAAAAGCCAAAACTGCCCTATCTGTTTTACCTGAAAGTGACAGTAAGCATGCTTTGGCAGCAATGGTTGATTATGTTCTGGTGAGAAGCAACTGATTTGATTTGGTAAGGCCCATGAATACACAAACTAAAAACTGCCTTCAACCTGAAACTTTCTACCCTTTGAGTTTGTCTCTAAAGGGCCAAGAAGTGATTGTTTTTGGCGGTGACTTGACTGTTGCTGCTGAGCTATTGCGCTTGCTTGAAGTGGGTGCCATTGTCACCGTTGTCTCATCGGCATTTGTCAGTGAGATTCAAGAACTGCATGTCACCTATGGTGGTCGACTTGAGCTAGTTCGCGTCAGCGAAGTTAAGTATCTAGAACAGTGTCAAGATTTGGCGCGCTTCTCTCTAGTCTTTGCCTTGAGCGCTAACCAATTAGCCAACGAAAGAGCAGCGGCAATAGCATCTAGCAGCCGAGTGCCATTCTACTTTGTCGCTTCTGCCGGTTGCACTTTCGTTCCTGTCACTATGTTCAAGCGCGGCCATATCAAAATATCGGTTTCGTCTGATGGTATCTGTCCACCTCTGGAGACTGCTTTGATGCAGCGTATCGAAGAAGTATTGGTTAATGAATTTGATCGCTACAGTGTTTTTCTAGACTCTGTCAGAGAGCAGCTAAGTAGTGAATCTGAAGCTCAATCTAGTGGTGACATCTTGCAGACATGGTCTGAGATCAATACTTCGGAAGCTCTGGCATCGGCTTTGTCGCGTCATAACTTTGAAGAAGCATTGAGCATTATTCAACAGTTGCAAAGGCGCTCTAGTCTTAGTGAAGAGGCTAATTGATGGCGGCATTGGTGAGTCAAGACGACAAAAGCAAAGATCTTGAATCGGGGGTTAACGCCTCTGCTGCGGTCCTGCCAACAAAAAACGGTAGAGTTGCCGGCAAAGATCAGCTCTCACCTTTTGCTTCGGTCAAGCTTTCGGTCTTCCTTATGTGTCTTATGGCGCTGACAATTCTTATTGGTGCTGGGGTGCCGCAAGAGTCTCAAGGTGGCCAAGAAAAAGTTTTTGAAGTATTTGGCAATCAGACTGCCGAATGGTTAGTCAGACTTGGTATTAGTGATATCTATCATTCGCCTTGGTTTCTCGCTCTGACAGCCACTCTTACCTTAAACATGATTGTGGTCAGTTTTCAGAGAGTATTCCCCAAGCTTAAGTTACTGAAGAATTCGCTGCCATTTTTCCGCGGCCAAGATATTCTCAAACTGCCTGTTCATCATTGCTTGACACTGGCAAAGGCCGATGAGCAAACAGCTTTGATTTCAGATCTTTCAGTACGTTTGACGAAAATGGGCTACAAGGTCAAGGCTGAAGGCTCTAAGCTCAAGGGCGAATACGGTGTGGTTGGCCGCTTGGCGCCATCGGTCACGCACGTGGGTTTGCTCACTTTACTGCTTGGTATCACAATTACTTCATGGACCGGTTTTACTGGTTTTCAGCCAGTGCTACTCGATGAGAAGTTGAATTTTAGCGATTCACAACATAGCAAACTCTGGATTGGTTCTTTGCCGAAATGGCAGGTGCGAGTTGATGCTACCCGGCGGGAGAACTATCCTGGTGGGCAGGCGAAGCAGTGGTTTAGCAACCTTAGTGTGGTTGACGATAAGGGCAAAGTTCTCCATCAAGGCGAAATATCGGTCAATAATCCACTGACCTACGAAAGTGTTGATATCTATCAATCAAGCTGGGGTTTGGCCAAGGTAGCCGTTAGTTTTAATGGTCATGTACGTCAACTAGACCTCAGGCCCATGGGGGAGAAATATGCTTGTTTCTTACCCCTTGATCAAGACACTGTGCTAATTATGTCTTTGGCTTCAGAAGGAAAGAGTTTGCGAGTCTTTGCTAAGCGTCGCGAATGGCAGGCGCCTAAGCTTATTTCTGAAATTCAGTCGGGCAAGTCAATCAAGCTTGGCGACGTTGATGTGGTTTTCGAAAAAGCGATACCGGTAACGGGCTTGCAGTACAAGAGAGATCCTGGGCTACCAATTACTTATCTTGCTTTTGGCATAATAATGATTGGTGTGCTTTTAGCAGCAGTTCCTCATCGCCATGTTTGGGTGGCGTTTGAGGAAAGTAGACTTTATATCGGTGGCACTTCTCGCAAAGCTAAAGTAGGCTTCGAGCGCAGCATAGAAAACTTGGTGGAAAAATTGAAAGGTTCCTTTACCCTGCAAGAGCAATTAGATCAGGGAGAACAAGCTAATGTCTGATTTTCAGCTATATCTCACTAACACAGCCGGGTTGTCTTCTGTGGCCTCCTTCTGGGTGTTTGTCGCTTCTAACGGCACAAAACGCTTCAATAGCATTGCTCTGAAAGTGGCTAACGGAGTCATGCTTCTAGGCTTTATTGCTCTTACGGTTGCTATTATTACCCGCGGTATTGAAGCGCAACGCTTTCCCCTGGCTAATTTATACGAATCACTCTTGTGGTTTGCCTGGGCAACTATGGGTGGCTTCCTCTATTTGTGCCGTTCTTATGGTATTCAACAACTAGGATGGTTAGCCAGTTTGCTGGCTGCAACAATGTTTTTGTATGGCAGTTGGTTGCCCCAGAGTCAACACGATATTAGTCCACTAGTGCCTGCTCTGGTTAGCTATTGGCGCCAAATACATGTGCCGCCCCTAATTGTTTCTTACGCTATGTTTTTCCTTGCTGGCTTGTCTGGTTTGCTCAATCTCTGGCAATCAGGGCGTTTGCGTTCTCTAGCTTTTTGTGTCGGCACTATCATTGCTGCCAGTAGCGCCATTGGCCTTGGTACTTTTAGCAAAGTTGATACCCAGTGGCTGCAATTACTTTTTGTTGCTAGCTCCGTGCTTGGGCCTTTTCTGGCATTTCGTAGTCTGTCAGTGCAAGATGCTGCAATTGAGCAGTCTAAAGCCGCCAAGAAAAATGCTGAAATGTATGATGATGTTGGTTATCGCTGTGTCGCCATTGGTTTCCCCTTGCTCACAATCGGCATCATTACTGGTGGCCTTTGGGCCAACCACGCCTGGGGGAGTTACTGGTCTTGGGACCCGAAAGAGTCGATGGCTTTGGTCACTTGGCTTTCTTACGCTGCTTATATACATCTGCGTATACAAAGAGACCTGTCGGCAGAAAAGTTATCAATAGTTTCGGTGATTGGCTTATTACTGACCCTTTTGACCTATTTAGGTTTCAACTCTTTGGGGTTTGGCGGCCTACATAGTTACGGAAAGTTTAAATAAGCGCTCTTTTGCTGCGAATTTATCTAGTTAGATCTGAGCCTCTGGCAACCTATTTATAGGTGGCCCTACTAGCTTTAAGACCCTTTGTTAGAGGCTTTGTTAAGGCCGGGCAAAACAGGCTTAACCTTGCTCTAATCTAGGGTTTACCCGGTTATCAAGTGAGCGTAGGAACATTTTAATAGGAGGGTGCGTCAACTCTCTTGTGACCGACAAAATAAGTTGCGGTCCGAAGCAAATTTGACACTAGGTATCAATTAACCAGCGGCAGGAGCCGCAAGTAACATGCCAAGAAAAGCGCAGAAAGAAGTTTATAGATCTGATGAGTTCGACGAAGTTAGCTTCGACGATGATATCGCTGTGGTTGAAGAAAGCGAAGGTGTTGATGACGAAGAAGTTGTAGAAATCTCGCGCGGTCGTTTGATCAGCACACCAGGTGAAGACCCTGTGCAGTTTTATCTGCGCTCAATTGGTCGCATTAGGCTATTGACTGCAGTAGAAGAAATTGAACTAGCCAGACGGATTCAAATTGGTGATGATCTTGCCAAAAAGAAACTGGTGCAGGCAAATCTGCGTTTGGTTGTTAGCGTAGCCAAAAAGTATCAAGGACGTGGACTACCTCTACTTGATTTGATTCAAGAAGGTAACCTCGGTCTGATTCGTGCCGCTGAAAAGTTTGATGCTGAGCGTGGATATAAGTTTTCCACTTATGCTACTTGGTGGATTCGTCAGGGTATCACCAGAGCCATTGCCGATAAATCACGCACGATCCGCGTACCGGTGCACATGGTTGAGACTATCAACAATTTGCGAAAGGTCACTCGCAAGCTCTCTCAAGAGCTTGACCGCAGGCCAACTCTTGAAGATCTAGCGAAAGGGCTGGGAGTGTCTGTAGAAAAAGTACGTGATATTCTCGCCGCCAATCGTTCTCCACTTTCGCTTGATACACCCTATGGTGAAGAAGACGATAATTCTTTGTCTGAAGTGGTGGAAGATGAAAATCACTCTTCTCCTGAAGACTCGACTGCTGCTAGCTTAATGTCGCAAGACATTCGTGGTGTGCTGTCGATGCTGACAGCAAGAGAGCGTGAGATTATCATTCTGCGATTTGGTCTCAATGATGGCAAGCCGCGTACTCTAGAGCAGGTTGGTAAGCTCGTTGGTATCACCAGAGAGCGTACTCGCCAGATTGAAATTAAAGCTCTTCGCTTTTTACGTCAATCTCGTCAGGGCTCGCAGCTCAAAGACTATCTAGAAGCCTAAAAGACTATCTAGAAGCAGTCAGGTTCAGTAAGAAAGAATAAGAAAGAGGGAAGGCTAAGCCTTCCCTCTTCTAGTAAGTACTGAATCTCTTGTTTAGACGCGAATCTCTTGAATGACGCCATCTTTGACAAGAATTTCGCCACCTTCTAGCCGTTGGAAAATATTCTCTCCAATGCGCACTTCTACTGGATTTTCTACAGTGAATTGAGTGACAACGCTGCCTACCGGTAGTTCTGAGAGTGCTTGGTTTTGACCTTGCATCTCTTCTTTGAGCTGCAAAAGACGCATCTTCTCAGCTTCAACCTGAGAGCGAATTGTTTCAATTTGCACTCTGGCGTCAGACGAAACCATTCCGCCGGCTCTTTTTTCAATATCTGCTACGGCTCTTTTACCCTTGAATTCCAATTGCTGCAACTCAGCGTCAATTTGCTGAATATTGCGCAAAATCTCATTGGCAACCTGGGCCTTAAAGTTCTCAGTGACAATTGCTCTGACAGCTATTTGTCGGATGAGGCTAATTGACTCAGCCATCTTTCCTCCTAGACATGTGTAACAGTGGCGCTAGTTTAGCAGCATTGTCGTTAGTTCTGGGCGCCACCTAGGTTGTCACTAGAACTTTTCAGCTACCGACTTTGCTTGGGTGAAGAGCAACAGATAGTCGCGTCCACCAGCTTTTGAGTCTGTGCCACTCATGTTAAAGCCACCAAATGGGTGCACTCCTACGAGAGCCCCGGTGCACTTGCGATTTAAGTAAAGATTTCCGACGTGAAATTCACGACGGGCTCTCTCTAACTTCTCACGGCTTCTTGAGTAGACGGCTCCGGTTAAACCGAATTCAGTATTATTAGCCACTGCCAAAGCATGGTCGAAATCTTTGGCCTTGATTATGGCTAGCACTGGTCCAAAAATTTCCTCTAAAGAAATACGTGCTTCTGGTGCTACATCCGCAATTACTGTTGGTTCAATGTAGAAGCCACCATCCTTGGTGTCAATCTTGTTGCCGCCGGCGACTACTTTTCCTTCTTTTTTGCCAATCTCAATATATTCAAGAATGCTGGTGTAGGCTGATTTAGAGCTAACCGGACCATAGTTATTAGTTCTTTCTTCTGGTGTGCCTACTTTTAGAGCACGAGTGCGCTCTGCCACTTTGGCAACCACTTGGTCGTAGATTTTATCGTCAATAATGGCGCGCGAACAAGCCGAGCACTTTTGGCCCTGGAAGCCAAAGGCGGCAGCGACAATTCCTTCTGCGGCAATGTCAAGATCACAGTCGCTGTCGACAATAATTGAGTCTTTGCCGCCCATTTCGGCTACTACTCGTTTGATCCAAAGTTGACCTTTTTGCGGCTTAGCAGCTAGTTCGTTGATGCGTAGACCAACTTCTTTCGAGCCGGTGAAGGCAATGTAGCGAGTTTTGGGATGAGTGACTAAGAAGTCGCCAACGCTTGCTCCTGGTCCCGGCAAGAAGTTCAGCACCCCATGGGGTAGGCCAGCTTCTTCCATAATTTCAACAAATTGATAGGCAATGGCAGGAGTCTCTGAGGATGGCTTAAGAATTACTGTATTGCCAGCCACTATAGAGGCCGTAGTCATTCCCACCAAGATAGCGAGGGGAAAATTCCATGGTGGAATAACTAGACCAACACCAAGTGGTATGTAGTAAAGTTCGTTTTCTTCACCTTCGTTAGGTGTCACTGGCTGTGGCTCGGCTAAGCGCAGCATTTCGCGAGCATAAAAGTCACAAAAATCAATGGCTTCGGCTACATCGCCATCTGCTTCGGCCCAGCTCTTACCTATTTCTAAGATCATCCAGGCCGAAAGTTCGTGCTTGCGCCGGCGCATAATTGCTGCTGCTTTGAATAAGAATCGGGCTCTCTCTTTAGGGCAAGTATTTTTCCATGTATCAAAAGCGGTCAAAGCGCTTTTCATCGCCTGTTCTGCAAGGTCAGGGTTGGCTTTAGAAAAACTACCGATTACTTCTTTGGGATTGGCTGGATTGGTTGAGACTAAGAGATCACTGGTCTCAATTTTTTCGCCGTTAATGACAAGGGGATACTTTTTACCGAGCTCTCCGCGTACTTTTGCAATAGCGGCTTTCATAGCCTCTTGATTAGCTGGAAGATTAAAGTCGGTAAATGCTTCGTTGCGGAATTCTGGATTCATTTTGAGTATTCCTAAACTAATAACTGATAACTAATAATTGATACAGCATATATTCTCAAAGGCAAAGATTGAGCAACATCAAAGTTGATTTAGGCTTTGCTCTTGCTTGCCTGATCAAATTAGGTTTTTTGCTTTGTCTGCAAGAGTTATACTAATTGATGGCTTTTGAGCACTGATTTTTAAGATAGATATAGAGAGAGTGAGAATGAAGCAGTATCTCGATTTAGTTAAACATGTACTTGAGAATGGCGAACAGCGCACCGATCGCACTGGAACTGGCACTATTTCTTGCTTTGGCTTGCAGAATAAATACGATTTGCGCCAAGGCTTTCCTCTCCTCACCACTAAAAAAGTAAATTTTGCCGCAGTAGTACGCGAACTGCTCTGGTTCTTGCGGGGCTCTACTAATATCAATGATGATCTGACGCAACATACCTCTATTTGGGACGCCTGGGCTAATACTGAAGGTGAGCTTGGACCCATTTACGGATTTCAATGGCGCAGTTGGCCCAGCGAAGATGGGCATATCGATCAGATAGCCAATGTGATCGAGCAAATTAAAACCAATCCTGATTCAAGGCGCTTGATTGTCACAGCCTGGAATGTCGCAGATATTCCGAAAATGGCTCTGCCACCATGCCACATGATGTTTCAGTTTTATGTCATAAATGGTCGCCTTGATTTGCAGCTCTATCAGCGCTCTGCTGACATAGCTGTTGGTGTGCCTTTCAACATTGCCAGCTATGCTTTGCTCAATATCATGATCGCTCAAGAATGCGGCCTTACACCGGGGATCTTTACTCATACCTTTGGCGACGCTCACATTTATTCAGATCACATCGATGGCATCAATGCTCAACTTAAGCGCCAGCCTGGTCCCCTGCCCCGTGTCACCATTGCCAAAAAGCCAATATTCGATTTGAAGTTTGAAGACTTTGAATTGCATGACTATGTTCATCAAGGTTTCATCAAATTCCCAGTGGCAGTCTAAAGTGCGAGAAAAATTCGACATCATTGTTGCTGCTGATTTGAATCTTGGTATTGGCAAGAATAATGCTTTGCCCTGGCGTATCTCTAAAGACTTGAAGTACTTCAAAGATCTGACCAGCTCAACACCTGTGCCAGAAGTACTGAATGCAGTTATTATGGGAAGAAAGACGTGGGAATCAATTCCTGCTGCCCACCGTCCGCTCAAAGGCAGAATCAACATTGTTCTAACCAGTAATGCAAATTATCCGATGCCAGAAGGACACTTTGTCAGTGCTTCACTTGATCAAGCTCTCGAAATGCTCATACCAGCTCCCGTAGATCGAGTCTTCATCATTGGCGGTGCCCAAGTTTACAACGAAGCTATGCAGCATCCCAGCTGTGGTTTACTCTATCTCACACAGGTTCGTCACGTGTTTGACTGCGATACATTCTTGCCCCCATTCAAACAAGTGTTTCAGTTGCTTTCGTGCTCAGAGGTAGAGAGCGAAGATAATCTAGAGTTTTGCTTTAAGGTCTATGAGTTCAATTTCCCTGAATATTTGATGGCAGAATAAAATGGCCAAGCAATTTCTATGGCAATTTTCGTTGAAAAGTTCTGCTTTCATTTTTGCTGTTGGGTTGGCAGTAGGCGCTACCCTAGTGTCGGCTGAGCAAATTGAAGCCGGTCCTAAAACTATAGCTAATCATAAAAATATAGCCAATCCTAAGAATATAGATGCCCCCAGCCCTGCACAAATTAAGGCTGGCAAGATGCTTTTTGTAAAGGCTACTTGCTGGGGCTGCCATCCCCATGGTGAAAATTCAATGAATGGCGATAAGCCCCTCAAGGGGCCACGTTTCGCAAAGAAATATCAAAGTGATGAAGAGCTGATGCAAACCATAAGGCGCGGTAGCGTCAAGAGAGGAATGCCGCCATTTCCTGTTGAAAAGCTTTCAGAGCAAGATTTGAAGCAAATAGTTGTTTTTATCCGTTCGCTTTCTTGTAGTGCTAAGCAGTGATTTTCGCAAGAAAAAAAGAGCCTGAATTTACAGCAGATCTGGTTCTGCGTTTATATTGCCAGGGTATTTTTCCGATGGCTGATAGCAACGGCAAAATCAGTTGGTATTCGCCAGATCCACGCTGCATTTTTGATTTCGATTACTTTCATGTCTCTAAACGATTGCTACGCACTTATCGTCAGGGTGGTTTCGAAATCAAAGTCAACCAGGCTTTTGAGGAAGTGATGTGGGCTTGCGCTGATCGCGAAGAAACATGGATTAACGAAGATATCGTTCGCGTATACAGTCAGCTCAATCAGCACGGCTTCGCTCACTCAGTAGAAACTTATTTTGAAGGAAAGCTCGTGGGCGGGCTCTACGGTGTCAGCATTGGTGGTGCTTTCATGGGTGAGTCAATGTTTCACCGCATGACTGATGCTTCAAAAGTAGCCCTGGTATTTTTGGTGGAGCGCATGAAAGAGCGCGGCTTTATTTTGCTAGATACTCAATATACAAACAAACACCTGGCCACTTTCAATGCTCGGAATATTTCCAAGGATGAATATTTGACCAGGTTGAATGCTGCTTTGGCTTTAGATTGTCGCTTCGATTAAAGCTTAGAGCTATTTATTTGCCAACCATTTTCTTCATGCCATTGCCCATAGCCTTGAAGCCAGCGGCGAGGCCATGACCAATTTTTTTTGGTGCCCACATAATGCCATTGCCCACTGCTTTGGCGCCTGATACTAGTTTGTTGTCATCAGCTGCAAAGGCGGCATTGCTTGACGCGATAACGGCTACTAACGACATTGCTGCTACTAAAGTTACTGTTTTGGCTCTCATTTTTTTGTTTCCCCGATTGATAAGGCTGAGGGCCATTTTGCCATCATTTATCAGATTTGTAAAATAGCAGTGTTTTTACCACTATCGGAAGAGACTGGGTATTGGGGTCAGCGGAAGTGGACACTGGTCTTCCTATATCTATGTAATCGCCCGCTGCTACATTGATACCGTCGACTGTAATTATTCTTTTATCTGGTAGCTGGCCTTTCAAAATCAAATTTAAAGCCATGGCTAGGTCAACTTCTGACACAAGCACGAATGGCTCACAGGCGCTAGCATCGAGAAAGATTTGGCTTAGTTCGACTGCTAGATCTTTGAGAAAGGTAAATGAAAGCATTTCGCCTTTAATGCCGGTTAGCACAAGGGCAACTGGAGACTGCTGCCAGTGGTGCTCACGTTGTTGCATCTGTTGTTCTATCTGTGTAGCCATTGAGCCGCTTTTCGTAGCATCAACTTTGATTAGTTTGAGATTGCGAAGTGGCAAATTTTCTACACTAAATCCGATGGTTGATCCGCTTAGTTGCAGGGTGTGAAGTCCGGCCCCGATAACAGTTGCTCGAATGGCTCGTGGTGCGATTTTGTATATGATACTTTGCTTGCTTAGCTCTTCTGTTAATGCTTGTGCTATGAAGACACCGAGATCGCTAAACTTGGAGAGATCTTCTTCGCCAAACGCGCTTGCCACTCCACCACTCAACCAGATTTCGTCAACTCTTTGTAGTGATTGCAGTGATTGCGTAGGAGAATTTGTCAGTGCCTTTGTGAGCATTAGCTCTGAGTAGGGGGCGCGACCAACTGCAGCGAGCCAAATGGTTTTTGCCACTTCTTGCGCCAATTGGCTCAACAAGCCAGTTTCAATTGGTGCTCCTACTTCGAATTGGCTCGCTAGTTGGCTCAATTGGTGATTGCCTTCAATGACGACAAGAGCGCTATCACTGACAGCGCTGATAGTCTTTTTCGCCCAATCGAGCTGTAACATTCTGCCACCGACGTTGAGGCAGGCCGTCTCGATAATTGTGCCGTCAACCACCAGCGCATAATTGCTGGTACCGCCACCGATATCGATGTTCAAAATGGTCAAACCAGTTTTTTGTGAATAGTCTACGGCTTGCGAACCCCTTGCTGCTAGTGCACTTTCAAGATGTGGGCCAGCGCTTTCGACGACAAAGCCTCCGGCTAGTTCTGCTAGGTGGGCACTAACTGCTTCGGCATTGCGAGCCCGAGCTGATTGGCCGGTGATTATTAAAGCCCCTGTGTCTATATCGCTTTTTTTAAGACCAATAGTCTGGTAAGCCCCTTCAATCAACTCAGCTGTTTGCTTTGCGGCAATTTCGCCGTTGCCAGTGAGTGGTGTGAGAAATACTTCGCTTTCGTAAATTATTTCGCGATTGGTAATCGCTAGATTGGGAGCGGCATTGACTAGAGATGCATTGG
>JBAYTY010000072.1:0-21120 GCA_041675385.1 Candidatus Obscuribacterales bacterium | reverse complement strand
TACTCATTTTTAGCCTCATTCATGTGACCTCTGCTAATTGGCAAAAGTCAGATTTTAGTTGAGGCAACGGTTCAAGGAAGGTCAGGTTTTTGATGAGTCAATGCGCTGAGAAAACTGTCAGATTTTTGGCCAAAAAATCTGACAGTTTTGGAAACTGCTAAAAGACATGCTTTCTGGCCAGTTTCCTATGGCCAGTTTCCTATGACTAGGTTTCGATTTCATTTTTCCCCCAAAATTTAATTTTCGCCAAGACAACTATTCAAAGTAGTAAGCAAAAGCAAAAAGAAAGAGCCACCAAGCGTTAGCTTTGATGGCCCTTTCGGGAGATTTACTGCAAGTGTTGAGTCTGCAGAAATTGATCAGGTCTGCTCTTACTCGTGATGTTCGCTTACCGCCCTGGTGTCTTCATCCAGATGCTTGGCGCCGAACAGCCAAACGATGCCGCCTGCTAGCACTAGCACCGAGACCACCAGGAAAGCCAGGGTCATGTTCTTGCCTGTGGCATCGGTTATGACACCGATGATCAAAGGCGATACCACATCACCGAAGAGGTGAATGATCAAGATGTTCAGCGCAAAAGCGCTGGAACGTGAGCTTGGTTCGATGACATTGGCGAGGGCAGTATTGCTGGGGCCGGTGTTGAGAAAGAGGAAGAAGCAAGCGAGGAAGACGAACACCCAGGCTGTGGGGAAGGGCGCATAGAGCATACCCAGGCTACAGGGGAAGGCCAAGAGCATGGCGATACCTGATACCTTGAAGTACGAGCCTTTGATTTTTGTGCGCAGATGGTCGGCCAGATAACCACCGATGAGGGTGGCGCTGAGACCAGATACCACCAGAATGGCGCCAAAGATCATGTTTACTTCAGCTAGACTGCCTGCCTTCCTGAACTCGTGAAAGTAGGTCGGCATCCAGAAGGCGATGCCGCCAATGGCAAAAGTCATGGCGGTCATGGCGATGGTGTTGGTCAAGAAACTTTTGTTGGCCAAGAACTTCTTGTAGAGCTGCAGCGAATTGACCTTGGGTGTTTGCACTTGCTTCTTCAAGGTCGCCGGGTCGCGCATGAAGAGACAGATGGCAGCAAGGATGATACCTGGCGGTAAGACCAGATAAAATGCCCAGCGCCACCCCAGCGACGCGGCAACCGCTCCGCCGAGAATATAGCCCAAGGCGCTGCCCACCGGAATGGCCAGGTAGAACCACGAGAGCGCCTTGCCCCGCTGTTCCACTGGGTAGTAGTCAGAGAGCACCGACGGTGCAATGGGGCCGTAGGCTGCTTCGCCGATGCCGACAAAGCAGCGTGTTAGCAGCAGCACTGAGAAGGTCATTGCCAGTCCCGATGCACCGCTTGCTAGACTCCAGACGGTGATACCAGCGGCGATGATCCACCAGCGCTTAACTGGCAAATTGCTGAGGATGGGCGAGAAGAGAATATAGCTGACCATGAAGGCCATGCCCAGAAGGCCGACTAGAGCGTTGTCTGGATTGGAGCCCAGCAAGCTGGTCAAGCCGCTCATGAGAAAGCCAACGATGCCAGTGTGTTCCGGACTCACTAACAGCGATTCTTTGATTTCAGGCACCACCGCCGATAGCACTTGGCGGTCGATGTAGTTAAACAAGTTGATGGCGACAAGAAGCCAGATTGCTCCTTTTGCGCCAGGCAATGCTTGATTGGAACCAGGAGGTTTTGACATGGGTGATCCTGAGAGGTTTGGCTAAGCGCTAGCGCTTATTGCCACGATCCCCGACTGGCAGCTGTTGGCAGCCAATCAATAGGGAAGGGTTGACCCGGATTGATCAGCTCGTAGATGACGATTCGTTGGTCGTCACTGAGCCACCACAGGGTAGATAAGAGAATGTGCGCCCGCTCCCTTGTGGCAATCCAGCCGTGGGTGAAGGCATTGGCTTGCGTCTCGGGCCAAGCCAGGCGGTCGAAGTGAGCGATTTTGGCCCCACTGAAGTTGACCCCAGCGCAGAAGACGCGTCCAGCAACTTCGTTGCCAGATTCATCTACTGTTGGCTGCCAGACTAGTTCAGCTTTGCCCAAGAAAATCTTGAGCTCTTGCTCCTTGCTTTTGAAAATCACTATCATCGGCTCGTCGACGGCTAGAGTGCCGTCGTTGAGAGCGTCTTGATGGGCTCGTTTGAGCATGTTTTCTTCGGCCAGAGTTCGCTGTGGTCCAGCTGAAGGTGAAGGTATATTACCCAGCGCCAGTGTGAGAGCAGGCTTTTCTAGGGACCCAACCGGCGACAAACTTTGAGCTGGCTTTGCTTTCTCTTGTAGTTGTTGCAGCTTTTTTAGCAATTCGAAGCGACCGAAACTAGGTTGTGACTTGACTGCTTCCTGCACACTTGCTTTTTCGTTCCTCGCCGTCACTGATTGAAAGATGCCCATGATGCTTATACCAGTTAAGAACACCAGGTTCGTCGTCAGCGACAGCATTGAACTGCAGAGCAAAAGCACTATGGCAGCCACCGCTACCCAGAGAAGAGAGAGAGAGGAGCAGACTTCGATAGCGGCGAGGCGCTTGTTCACCTGGTGGTCGAAATCTTTTAGTTCAGTGCTTTGCCATAGAGAAGGGATGGTGCCTCGAACAAGTCTTTTGATTACTTGACCATGGTGGATCAGGCGATAGACTGTGAGCGCGCAGGCAAGACAAGGAAGACAACAGAATATTATTATCAAAATGTGGTCAGACATGAGATTTTTCCACTTATCTAATAGGTGAGACTGCCGAGAGGGCGACCCTAAGCTTTTTACAGCCCAGGGCCGCCTTCGGAACAGCACTGCCAGAGTCCACCTGAGAGGTAGGTTGCTGACAGTTTAGAACCGCCTTTCAATCTTGATCAGCTTGGGCCCGAAGCGATCAATCTGATTGGCGTCGTCAGGCGGAGTTTCGCCCAACTTAGGACTGCGCTTGCCGTTAGAGCCGTCGGGGTAGGGATGAATTTTGTCCATCCGCTCTTCCACCATTGGCGAAGTGACTACCGACAAGTGAGCACGAGTGAGCTCCCAGGGGGTGCGCACGCCGGCTGACTTGAGAAACATGAGCAACTCGCGCTGCAAAATCATGTTGTAGTTGGCCACTTTGACGTACTTGTCTTGCGGGTCAAGACCACGGCGCAGACGCGGGTCTTGAGTGGTGATACCAGTCGGGCACTGGTTGGTGTGGCAGCGCAGGGCCATGATGCAGCCTTCGGCAATCAAGTTGCCGCGGCCGATGTTGACCATATCTGCGCCCATGGCAATGGCGATAGCCACATCATCACCTTTGGCGATCTGGCCAGAGGCAATAAGAATGGTTTCGTCGCGCACGCCGAACTCGCGCAGAATCGTATCCACAATCGGGATGGCATGGAGAATGGGCATGCCCATCCGGTCTGCCAGAGCTACTGGAGCTGCACCGGTTCCGCCCTCGCCACCATCAATGGTGATGAAGTCGGGAGCTTCGCCGGTCTCTTTCATGTGTCTGGCGATCTCGCGCAGAGAGTCTTCGTTGCCCACCACAATCTTGATACCAACCGGTTTTCCGGTCAGCTCTTGCATCATGGTGACGAAGCGGAAGAGCGAGGGAACGTCGTGAAACTCATCCCAGGCGTTGGGTGAGTAGCAGTCTTCACCCATGGGGATGCCGCGCCACTCTGCCAACTGCGGAGTGATCTTCTCTTTCGGCAACTTACCACCCTGGCCAGGCTTGGCGCCTTGAGCCAGTTTCAGTTCGAAGCCGACGATTTGCGGATTGTCTGCAACTTTCTTCACCTTCTCGATGTCGAGCATGGTGAAGGGTTCATCTGGGTTGTGACCGACAGCGCTGTAGACACTGCGCACCAGCTTTTCAGCCATGGCACGGGTGGTCGACTTGCGAAAGCCGAACTTGGCCGGGCCAATTTGCTGAATGATGCGACCGCCGCCGACAACACGACCAGCCGGTGCAGTACCAGCTTTGACCATGCCGAAGGTGCAAACAGAGCGCAGCTTCTTCAGTTGATAGATGACCCGCTCGTAGGTGTCGGGCCGCGTGTCCACGCCGTTGATGTGGAAGGGGGTGAGACCGCCTTCACCGGTGAGCATGTGAATGTTGGCCAGCTTGGCGCCACTCGAAAGGGCTTGCACAGCCTCTTCTGATAGCGCACCCCAGCTCATGCCCGAGATATTGATGGGCCACGGGCAGTGGTAAGGTGTGCGGCGCTTGGGGCCGATAACTAGAGCCGGCAAGCGATTGCCCACTCTCTCCACATCAGAGATAGGAAACATCGATGGCAACATGTGAATTTCACCGACATCGCGGTAGCCGCGCTGTGTGCCGAAACCCAGGTTGTTGTTGATGCCTTTGGCCGAGCGATAGATGTAGCGACGAGTGACCCGGTTGTAGGGGCGCTCTTCGATGTCACTCATGAACCAGTACTGACGCAGTTCGTCGCCGATCAGCTCGAATCCATAGCGGAACCAGCCAATCAGAGGGAAGTTGCGCCTGATGGTGTGAGTGCGCTGAATCACCGCATCATGCACTGCCACCTGTGAAAGGAAGGCCAGCAAGGCGAAGATCAGACCGTACATCGGATTGTAGAAGTGCCAACCAAGCCACCAGGCCAGGAAGGTCGCCGCCAGCGACAGGGGCAGAAAGGGGCTCTGCCGTTGGGTGAATTCGGCTGCGGCAATTTGCAGGGGGAAGGCCAGAAGAGCTGCCACCAAACCAACTTCGATGCCACCGAAGTAGCCGGCGATGGTGCCGACTAAGATGGTCAGCGAGAGGATGGCGTGCTTGTGCCTTGTCAAATCGCGAATGCCAACAGCGACGAAGGCACCAACGATGGTGAAGGCCAGCGCTGCCGGTTGATCTCCGAGAGTCCAGCCAGCGAGGCCGCCAAGGAGAGCTGAACAGGTTGTGAAAATGATCCAGAACATATAGGTATCCTTTGTAGATATTCCGTGATGTCTGCGGCTCCAAAGTAGAGTCGCTCTAAGACGGGTTACGTAGACGGGAACTAAGAAGTAGCCCGTGCACTCACTCACTTGCAAAACTATGCAAGCAAGCGAGGCACGGGCTACTCTTGTTCTTTACTGATTACTCAGGTTGTGACGCCTTACTTGCTCTCTCCGTCCGTCGTACTTGCCGGCGGGTTGGGAGCGATGCAGGTTTCGGTGGTGACCGGCAGCAGGTGCTGCGTCAACTTCTTGTCGGGGTCGGCGTCGACGGTCTGACGCAGCAGCACGTTGATGCGCAGCTTCTCGAGACCCTGAGTCAACTTCATCTGCCCACCCTTGGGAGGATTGGCAGCAAAGAAAGCACGCACGTCGGCTTCCTGCTCAACGCTGTCGAGCGAAGAGATGGAGCCGAAGATGGAGGACACGCTGTTGGCGGGCCACATCTCGTTGATCTTTTCCCAGTTGGTCTTGATGGCATCCCAGGCCGCTTCAGCAGCGTCCTCGTTACCAAGCAGACTGGCCAGGAAGTACGGAGCGTCCTGAACACGCAGCTCACCACTGAGGGCGAGCTTGATGTTGGCCGCCACCAGCGCCGGTGCGGTGAAGCTGGTCAGAGCGTACATGAAGCGGTTGGTGTCCTGCGGCGTGGCCGCATGCAGCCGGAGATGGTCGAACTCTTTGTAGAGCGCGGCGTCGCCGTTTTCGGCCAGAACGTAGACCATGGCCGCGAAGACATCGCTGTCCACCGAAGCCGGGTCCTTGGTCCAGGAGGCATACATTTCTTTGGCCTTGGCAATGACGCCAGGGTGCTTGCCGGTGGTGCCCAGGGCCGAGACCACGCTGGAGCGCAGGTCGGTGACCTTGACCGATTCGCCCGGCTGGCTAGCGTAGCCCAGCTTGTCGAGCAACGGCTGCAGAACGTGACGGAGCTTGCTCTCGACCGCGGCACGAGCCGGGCCTTCCACCACGCTGTGAACGTAGTTGAGCGAGCCGATGATCTTGCTCCAGATCTGGGGATCCTGCTCGTCGGTGAAGTTCTCCACCATCTTCAGGTAGTCCACCAGCGAAATCAGCCGCGAGCGAACCAGCGACCAACTGTCATTGAGCAGGTTGTAACGATCGACCTCGGTCATGATCGTCTTCTTGTTGGCGATGATGCCCTTGATCAGGCCATCCGAGTACTTGACCCGGTAGAAGCCATTGCCGCCAGCGTTGACCACCACCCATTCGACGCCTTCGCCGACATAGACGGTCTGGTTGCGACCGGAGAAGAGGAACTTCTGCTCGATCACACCATTGCGGGTCTTGGCCTTGAGCACGATCGGGATCGGCCAGAGCGAAGCCGACAGGGTGTCGGACTCACGCAGGACCTTGAACTCGCTCTGACCCAGTTCGATGAAACCGGGCATCGAGCTTTCGTCCACCGACACCACCGGGTGACCGGAGGTGAAGACCCAGGCGTCCATGAGCTTGCGCACCGGCACCTTGACCGCCAGTTCCTGGCAGCCAGTTTCGAGGGCATCCCACAGGTCGTAGGTCTCGGTGTTGGAGAGACCGTGACGGCTGAGGTAGATCTGCACGCCGCGACGGAAAGCGTCGGCGCCGATGTACTGCTCCAGCTGACGGAGAACCGAGCAACCCTTCTCGTAGGAGATCAGGTCGAAGATTTCGTCAATCTGGAAGGGGTTTTCCACGGCCACTTCGATGGCGTGGGTGCTGTTGAGCTGGTCGAGGCCGAAGGCAGAGGCACGGGAACCGGCGAAGGTGTCCCAGGTATGCCATTCGGGCTTCCACATGTCAACGACCTTGTTCTCCATGTAGGTGGCGAAACTCTCGTTCAGCCACAGACCGTTCCACCACTTCATCGTGGTGTAGTCGCCGAACCACATGTGCGCCAGTTCGTGGGCAATCACGTGGGCAACGCGTTCCTTCTCACCCTGGGTGGCCGTGGCCTCGTCGCAGAGCAGGTCGGTTTCGCGATAGATGATGCAGCCCAGGTTTTCCATGGCGCCGGCAGCGAAGTCGGGCATGGCAATGAAGTCAATCTTGTCACCGCCGTAGTAGCCGATGCCGAAGTAGTCTTCGTAGGTGCTGAGCGAGAAAGCAGCGATCTGCTGGGCGAACTTGAGCTGGTGGCTCTTGCCCGGAGTGGAGTAGAAGCCCAGCTCCTTGCCGTTGACCTTGACCGAACCGCCGAATTCCAGCTCACCGGCCATGAAAGCCAGGTAGTAGGTGGACATCAGCGGGGTGTTGGCGAACTCGACGCGCTTGAGCAGCTGCGAATGGCCGTTTTCATCGCCATGGAGGGCGTTGACATTGGCGTCATGCACAACCAGGCTAGCCGGGGCGCTGACGCTCATGGTGGAGGTGCTCTCGACCTTCATCGTCGACAGGGCGGTGTAGTCGTGGGGCACGTTGAGGGCGACCTTGAAGGTGGCCTTCATTTCCGGTTCGTCGAAGCAGGGGAAGGCGCGGCGGGCGTCGGTGGCTTCGAACTGGGTGGTGGCAATGACATGCTCCTTGCCCTGATCGTCCGTCCAGGTGGAGCGGTAGAAGCCCTTCAGCTCGTCGTTGAGCTCGCCAGCGAAAGCCAGCTTGAGCTTCCACTTGCCAGCACCGAGGTTGCCGTTGAAAGAGACGGTGACACGCTGCAGAACGCTGTCGAGGGACACCGTGCCGGTCAGTACCGTGCCGTTGGCGTCTTCCACCGAGGCTTTGCCGATGGTGAGGTGATTGGCGTTGAGGGTGATCGAGGACGTACCAGCGGGGTTGCGCACATCGACGTCGATGGCAACGTTGCCCCAGAAGGTCAGGTGTTCGAAGTCGGGCGTCAGCTCGAGTTCGTAGTGAAGGGGCCAGATGTCGCGGGGAAGGCGATACTGGCTACCCGTGGCAACGGACTGGCCGGAGACGGCGAGCCCGTGATGAGAACAATTGCGAAGTTTACACATAGCTTTTCTCCTGTTGAGAGGTTTGGCAGAATTTTCTGCACGTGCAGAATTTGTTGAGTGCTTGCACAAAGCCGAGAGCAGCCATTGCTGCCCTCGTGAGAAGTGCTGGAAAGAAAAAGGGGGTGATTCCGACTTGATCGGATTCACCCCCTAAATTGCTTAGGTTGCTTAGTTTTGGCTCCCAGCCGCAAGGCTGTTAGCTTTGGTCTAATGCCCTCGGCTTACGACTTAGCAGAGACGGGCTCTTGCATTTCGTCGGGAGACTTGGCAGCAGTGCCGCTGGCTTCCGCTTTGGCGCCACTGGCATCTGTCTTGGCACCAGCAGCAGGAGCTGCAACCAGGTGCTTCTGCAGACCGGCAGTCTCGCGCTCACGCATCAAGACGTTGATGCGCAGTTGCTCCAGAGCCTGGGCCACAGCCATGTCACCCGATTTCACCTGGTTGGCAGCAAAGAAGGCTTTCACCTCTGCTTCCAATTCGGCGGTGTCGAGACCAGACACAGCGCCACACATGCGCACCACACCATTTTCAGGGTAGCGTGCCACCATGTCGGCCCAGTTGGCCTTCATGAAGTTCCAAGCAGCGGCAGCGGCAATCTCGTTACCGAGCACGTTGGCATAGAGAGAGGGAGCATCCTGGGTGCGCACTTCATCGCTCAAGCACTTGTTGATGGTCTTGTCGAGCAAGGCACCATCGCGGAAGCGCGCGAGAGCGAAGAGGAAGCGTTGCACTTCCTGGGGCGACTGAGCGGCCTTGGAGAGCTGGAAGAACTCGTCGTAACGAGCTTCGTCGCCGTTGTGAGCAAGAATGCCAACCAGAGCCGGCACCACATTGCTATCCACCGACTGCTTGTCGGCCTTCCAATTGCTGAACAGTTCGTTGGCCTTCTTCTGCACCTCGGCGTCGGCACCGATTGTTCCGAGAACACCGATGAGCGAACCGCGCAGCTGACGGCTTTGCACCGATTCGTCTTTGCCCGTGGGGGCAAAACCGAGGCGGTCGACGGTGGGCTTGACCAGGTTGCGCACCACTTCGGCCAGGGCCTTGCGGTGATCGTCCTTGACCAACGAATGCAGGTGGCCCAGGGAGCTGGTGATGATGGCCCAGACATTCGGGTCTTCTTCAGCGCCGAAGAGCTTGACCATCTCGATGTAGTCTGGGGTGGCCAGGATGCCCGAACGCACGCAAGCCCAGGCGTCGTTGACGAGGTTGAAGCGCTCGATGGCAGAGAGGTTGTCCATGACATTGGCGCTCAGAGCGGCAGTCAGGGCCTTGTCGTAGACCACGCGGTAGAAGCCGGAGCCTCCCGAGTTGACCACGACCCACTCAAGTTTCGCACCAGCGTCGCCGAGCTTCTCCACATGGCTCTTTTCGGACATGAGGAATTTGCGCTCGACTACCTCTGCCTTCCCTTCCAGTTTCGCCCGCAGGGTAACGGGGATCGGCCAGAGAGTGGTGTCGGAGCTGTCGCTCAAGAACTTGAAGGGGCGCTGAGTCAATTCGACTGAGCCGGCTTCTGAAGCGGCCTTGACCTCGACCACCGGATGACCGGCAGTGAAGACCCAGCGGTCCATGATTTCGCGCACCGGCACAGGAGCGTCACCGCTCTCGGCCGCAGCAGCCTTGCAGGCTACTTCCAGGGCATCCCAGAGGTCGTGGGTTTCGGTGTTGCCGTAGCTGTGCTTCTTCAGGTAGATGGCGATGCCGCGACGGAAGGTCTCAGCACCGATGTACTGGTGAATCTGATAGAGAACCGAACAACCCTTCTCATACGAGATGACGTCGAACAGCTGAGCTGCTTCGTCGGGGTGGTTGACCGGGCACTCGATCGGGTGGGTGCTGCGCAGGGCGTCGACCCGTGAAGCCGCAGCGCGGGAGAGACCGAACTCGTCCCAGACATTCCAGGTGGGCTGCCAGGCGTCGAGGCAGAGGTTCTCCATGAATGTGGCGAAACTCTCGTTCAGCCACAGACCATTCCACCAACCCATGGTGACCAGGTCGCCGAACCACATGTGGGCCAACTCGTGCAGCACCACCACAGCAACGCGGGTGCGCTCTGCGTGGGTGGCTGTCTTCTCGTTGAGCAACAGTGCGGTTTCGCGATAAGTGATCAGGCCGAGGTTTTCCATAGCACCCGAAGCGAAGTCGGGGATGGCGATGTGGTCGATTTTCTTACCACCGGGGTAAGGAATCTCGAAGTACTTCTCGTAGTGGTCGGTGGCGAAAGCAGCAGCACGCAGCGCGAAGGCTGTCATGTCTTCTTTGCCAGGTACGCACCAGACGCGGGTCTCGATGCCGTTGACCATGACCGGTTTGGAAGAGACGAATTCGCCGATGCAGAAGCAGACGAGGTACGTCGACATCTTCATGGTGCGTTCGTAGCTGACAGCCTTGAGGCCATTGCCGACTGATTCACTCTTGATGATGGCGCCGTTGGAAAGAGCGGTGAGCTCTTCCGGGACCGTCAAGGTGACGTCGAAGGTGGCCTTGAATTCAGGCTCGTCGAAGCAAGGGAAAGCGCGACGGGCGTCGGTGGACTCGAACTGGGTGGTGGCAATGGTGTGCTTCTTGCCCTGTTCGTCGGTCCAAATCGAACGATAGAAGCCCTTGAGCTTGTCGTTCAGGGTGCCGGTGAAAACAGCGGAGAGTTTCCAGGCGCCTTTGCCGAGAGTGCCGTCGAAAGAAATGGTGGCAATCTCGGTCTCTTCGTCGAGGGAGATTTTGCCATCGAGGCGAGTGCCAGCCGAGTTCGTTGCCGAGAAGGCGGAGATGACGAGCTCTTTGGCGTTGAGTTTGACAGTGCTCGTAGCTACAAGCACATCGACATCGATCTCAACAGTGCCGGCGAAGGTGAACTTCGTCAGGTCAGGTGTGAGGGCGATTTTGTAGTTGCTTGGTTTAACTGTCTTGGGCAGACGGAAAGACTGATCTACCGATGCAGTGCCCCCAGACATGTGATGTTTCATGCACATAGTTGTATCCCTACTTTGAGTTTTCTCCGTGAGGAGGATTAGGTGACGGAATCTCAAGCACAAGCTCATGCTTTGGCTCAAGCTGTTCTCAGCTGTTCAGCACATTTTGACAGGAAATTAGTTGCGCGTAACATTTGCAGAAGCATGTTGTTGGACATGACAACTGATGTCTGCGCGCGGAAGTTTCCAGATGTGGTTAGAGACTGATGTTCAGCAGGTAGACCAAAGTTAAGAGCGATGAAGGAGATATACAACCAAGCTACGTAAAATACCTCTTGAGAATCAACGTTGCTCAAGCTAATAAATGCTCATGAGTTTTTCTCTGGAGAAGCTTTATTTGTCCTACTTAGACGTCTGCGAAGGCTTACTGCAAGCTTGTTTTTGTGGTTGACAAGGGGGTTGTCGTTGCGCCAATGCTAAAGCAAAATGAGAAACAATTTTCTTGGCAACCCGCTTGGAGTGATCAAGAAACTAGTTCAAACTTAGTCGTCTTAGCGCTAATTATTTCGCTGGTCTCATATTTAGCGGAGGGTGGAAAGCACCATTGTGACTAGTTCTCGTCAACTTGCGTTACCCTCGCCATTAGTGCCTCTTGGCAGCTAGATCTTCAATATATCTTAGAAGTATATTCTCTTCTTGAATTCTTGATCTCTAATTTCATAGGGTTACAGAGCATTTAGTTCTCTCACCCCATCTCCATTCAAATTTAGCTCAAAAACAAACCTGTTCTACTTCAGACACCTCTGGTATCACGCGCAGTGCGCGTAGGGGATGTCTTGTTTTGTAGGTATTTGTTTCTAGAGCCGATTTGGTGGGGTTTTTGCGTGTCTGCAACTAAGCAACTTTCTAAGTCAACCCTCTAAATCTCGCATTTTGCGAAAGGAAACTACCATGACACACCGCGATTTCGACGGTTTCATTCCGTCCTCATTCTTGCTCGAGTTGGCCAACCTCAACCCGAACAATCTCTCCCTGGTGACCACCATTCTGGCAACCCAGAAGCTGTCCCAGGCCGCCCGCAACAACACCGTCCGCTACCGTCTCGCCGCCGGCAAGGCCGAGCGCCAGATCTATGATGCGAAGAACGCTTCGCGCCTGCCTGGCACCCGTGCTCGCTTCGAAGGTGACAAGGTCACTGGCGACAAGACCACCGACAATGCCTACGACTACCACGGCGGCATGCGCGACTTCCTCAAGGCCGAATTCGGCTGGAACTCCATCGACGGCAACGGCATGAACCTGGTGGGCACTGTCCACTACGGCCGCAACTACAACAACGCCTTCTGGAACGGTCAGCAGATGACCTACGGCGACGGCGACGGCGTGATCTTCATCACTTTCGTCACCCCCAACGTCGTCGGCCACGAGCTCGCGCACGGCGTCACCGAGAAGAACTCTGGTCTCGATTACCAGGGCGAATCCGGCGCGCTGAACGAGAGCTTCTCCGACGTTCTGGGCACCTGCTATGAGCAGTGGCTCAACAAGGAAACCGCTGACAAGGCCCACTGGCTCATCGGTGCTGGCATCTTTGGCCCGAACATCAAGGGCAAGGCCCTGCGCTCCATGATCGCCCCGGGCACTGCCTACAACGATCCGAAGCTCGGCAAGGACCCGCAGCCTGACCACTACAGCAAGCTGTATCGTGGTTCGGGCGACAACGGCGGCGTGCACATCAACAGCGGCATCCCGAACAAGGCCTTCGCCCTGTTCGCCATCGCTGTCGGTGGCAACTCCTGGAAGGAGCCGGCGCACGTGTGGTGGGAAACCAACTGCGGCGCCAACCGTGTCGGCAGCACTGCCGACATCCACGAGTGGGCCAAGAAGACGGTCGAGAACTGCACCAAGCTCTGCCCGCAGCATGTCGCCAAGCTGAAGCAGGCTTGGAGCGACGTCGGCGTCACTGTCTAAGCTTTCTCTTTCTCTCTGTATAAGAATGCGGCATCAACTAAGCAGTGGCTGCCATCTGGCAAGTGCTGCTTAGTAGCCTGGTGACATTCACTGATGCATTGCAACTTGCCCTCCCGTTGTGACTCGTTGTCGCAGCGGCGCTTTTTAGGGCACTTGTGCTCAGTGATTGTTTACCAGGTGATGCCGCATCTCTTTCCTCTGCCTTTCTTTTCTGAAAAGCAGTCGTCCTTCCCTAACAATAAGCAGACAAATTTTGGTGTCTGCAGAAATTCAACCATCCAAAGTAGGAACTCATATGAGTAACAACAAGCAAAACCCGCAGGGGTCAGTGCCTGGTCCCAATAGTGGGAGCTCCAGCAAGGGCCGTCGGGGCGACTTTTTCTTCCGCTTCATCCTCAACACGATGAAGAAGATGAAAGTCCTCCCGCAAATCTCCGAAACCGAGCGCCAGGCGCTTGAGGCCGGAGATGTCTGGCTTGATGGCGATATCTTCGCTGGCAAGCCCAACTTCCGTTCGATGCTCGAGAAGCCCTATGGCGGGCTGACTGCAGAAGAGCAAGCCTTCATCGCCGGCCCTCTCGTGGAGCTGTGCCGCATGTTCGACCACTACGAGGTCGGCCAGACGCGCCGCGTTCCGCAGGACGTCGACGACTTCATCAAAGCCCAGGGCTTTATGGGGCTGATTATCCCCAAGCAGTACGGAGGCCGCGAGTTTTCTCGCCTGGCCGTCTCGACTATCCTGCACATCCTTACGCCCTACTCGTTCACCGTTGGCGTACGGGTGATGATCCCCAACTCCCTCGGAGCGGGCGAACTGATCATCCACTACGGCACGGATGCACAGAAGAAGTTCTATTTGCCGAAGTTGGCCAGCGGCGAGTTCGTGCCCTGCTTCGGTCTGACCGAAAAGGAAGCCGGCTCTGATGCGGCCAGCATGAAGTCTGAAGGTGTGGTCTTCCGTGACACCGACGGCCAGGTCAAAATCCGGATGAACTTCGAGAAGCGCTACATCACGCTTGCGCCCATCGCCAACCTCTGCACCGTTGCCCTTCAGCTGTCGGATCCCGACAATCTGACTGGCAAGGCCACTGCGGAGAACAAGGGCGATATCGGCATCACCTGCGTGCTGATCCACAAGGGCACTCCCGGTTTCGTCAACGGTAACCATCACATCCCCATTGGCGAGCCCTTCGATAACGGCACGCTCAAGGGTGTGGATGTGATCGTCCCGGTCGAGAACATCATCGGCGGAGTTGATTACGCCGGAGGCGGCTGGAAGATGCTCATGGAGCAGCTTGCCGGCGGTCGCTGCGTCTCTCTCCCGGCTGGTGCGGTCGGCAACCTCAAGTTGTCGGCAGCCGCCGTCGGTTCATATTCGATGGTGCGGTCGCAGTTCAACCGCCAGATCGGTCAGATGGAAGGCATCGAGGAGAAGGTAGCCTCGGTGGCCGGCATGACCTACATGCTGGATGCGGCGCGTATCTTCGTCTGCTCGGCCGTTGATTCGGGCGTTCAGCCCCCAGTGACGTCCGCTGTGTTGAAGGCATACACCACCGAGATCGCCCGCAAGGCCGGTATCGATGCCATGGATGTCTTCGCCGGCGCTGGTGTCATGCAGGGTCCGCGTAACATCCTCTCCAAGGGATACACCGGAGCACCTGTTGGTATCACCGTGGAGGGTGCCAACATTCTCACCCGCACGCTGATGATTTTCGGTCAGGGTGCGACCCGCTGCCATCCGTATGCGCTCAAGGTGGTGCATGCGGTGGACGACAATGACGTGCCAGCCTTCCGTAACAACCTGTGCGGCTGGATGCTGCACTTCGTTCTGGGCATGGTGCGCACCGGCGTGCGGGGCCTCACTCGCGGCTGGACCACGAGCATTCCCAAAGTCGCTCCCGAGACAAAGACCTACTACAGGCGCCTCGGTTGGGCGGCGGCGCATTTCGGCACTCTCACCGACCTGGCTATGTTCACGGTTGGTGGCAAACTGAAGTCGCGCCAGATGCTCACCGGACGTTACGCTGATGCGGTCGCCTGGATGCTGCTCGGTTTCTCGGCGCTCCGGCGCTTCGAGGCTGAAGGGCGTCGCAAGGAAGACCTGCCGCTGGTGCACTACGCTCTGTCCAAGGCACTCAGCGAAGTGCAGACGGCCTTCGAAGGCATTTATGCCAATTTCGAAGCGCCCGTCCTCGGTTTCCTGATGCGCACGGTAGGCATGGCAATGCTGCGGATCAACCCGCTTGGCCATGCACCTTCTGATGCAGTCGCTCGCAAGGCGGCAAGGACCCTGCAGACCTACGGAGACCAGTTCAATCGTCTCACCGAAGGCGTCTTCGTCGACCACGAAGACGCTCCGGGGCTCGGTCGACTGATCCACGCCTTCCGCCTCACCACCGAGGCCCAGGCGACGGTTGACAGCATCATCACGGCGCAAAGGTCGCGACAGTTGCCTCGTGGTGCCATCAACGAGACGATTGCCGCTCAGGCAGTCACACTCGGTGTGATCACTCAATCCGCAGCGGATCGTTTGTCGCTGGCGCAGGCCGCTAAGGGGAAAGTGATCGAAGTCGACGTCTTCACTCCCGACCAGTACTACCGCGACTGAGCTGGCCTGTCCGGGTCATCGCACCGTTTGTAGTACCGCTAAGAAATTAGCGTTTAGTACAAATTCACTCACTCACGACAGCGCCTCACCTGGTTCGGTAAGCAATTTCCGGGCCAGGTGGGGTGTCTTTTTTGCAGCTTTTTTCAACTGAACAGCTGGAAAACAGCTGGAATTTCACTCCCGCTTTCAAGCGGAAGAAGGGCCACTATGCAAAACAATAAACCTGTTCAGATCATCCTCGACCTCAAGTCGAACGATGACGGCAGCGACCGCAAACCGCACGGCCATCGTGGTTCGTGCCGCCCCCATGTGGTCATCTGCCCCGGCTACGGCAACAAGGATTTTCCTTTCCCCAACGCCGAAGACCTGACCGTTCGGGCGCTCACTCGCCTGAAGAAGAAACAAGCCGACGCCAAGGCCGCTCAGGCCGAAGGTGGAGAAGTCAACACCGACGGCATCGGCTCCAAGTCGACCAAGGGCCAGCGCCCTTTTGATAATGCCGGTAGTGGCCATAGCCACGAACACATTACCGGCAGTCATACATGTGACGCAGGAGATTCGTGGGATGGTCTCAGCAAAGATCAGACCTTCGTTCCCGGTATGCCCAACCTGGGCCAGATTCCCAAGCCAGCCGCTGTCATCGCCCAATCAAAGCGGGCGCGTGAGAACGGCATCGACGGTACGCTCTTCGTAGCTGCCGGCGGTCTGCGGGAACTTCTGGAAGACGGCAAGTACGACGCCATCGTCGCCGAGCGTTTCGACGACTTGGTGGACAAGGTCAACTGGGCCCGCGACAACATGGGACCCAAGTACCAGCGCGCTGTGGAGAGCCTCAGCTCTCAGCTCAGCAAGTTGCGTGAAGTCTATCTCGGCGCCCTTCCCCGGGTGCTGGATGGTCTGCGCGCCCAGAACCCTGGTGTGGGTGAGGGTCGCTTGATCGAAGCGGCCGTGGAAGTGCTCGACGAAGAGCTCAAGCAGATCATTTCTGTGCTGCGTATCTGGACGGATGCTTTCGGCCAGCAGCGCGGTGGCAGTTACAAGCAGCTTGACGCTGTTGTCTTCGCTGTCGAGCAGGCCTTCTTGCTCTTCGAAGGCAACGACCCCTCGCAGCCTCTGTCGAACGATGTCACTACCCGCCTGAAGAATCGCGTCTTCGGTGTTGGTGATACCTTCGTTGCCCGTTTCAGCGGCGAAGGTCCGGCCACCCTGCCTGGCACTCGTGGTCCGGTGCGTGCTCACGCTCTGGAAGTTCCCCACGACGAGCGCCATTTCATCACCCTGATGCTCGTGCTCTACATGCACGAGTTCCGCCACGATGTCTTCCACGACGTCGAAGGCATGGGTGAAGAGCTGACCGCGGTGGTGAGCAAGGCAATCATGCAGGCCGCTGGTAAGGGTGAGCTCAAACTCACTCGCGACCACGTCAACATCGGTAAGCAGCGCGTGCCTCTGGCCAACCTGCTGACCAAGATGTATGCCGACACCATCGGTGAGGTCGATGCCGACGTTTCTGGCGGCGTTCTGCTCGCTGGTCCGGCCTTCCTCTATAACATGCTGATGACGTTCTCCGCCTTCAATTCCCGTCGGCGCGGCGTCTTCAACCAGCGTCAGCTGTTGCGCACCTCCTCTTTCTATGAAATGGAAGAGAATGCCAACGGTCAAATGGCGTTGTCGTTCCTGCCCCACCCGCCCGACTACATCCGGGCGCACATTGTGGCAGCAGCGCTCGATGAAATCGGCATGCCCAATGAGGCCAAGCAGTGTCGTCTGTTGGCCGATCAGGCGGTGGGCTGGAAGGTTCCAGAATTCATCACTTGGGACGACGTCAACGGCACCAAGGGTCGTCCGACCATCAAGATTCCGGTGGAAGACATCAAGCGTGCAGCGCCCTTTGTGGCTCGCGCGCTGATTCGCACTCCCCTTGAATCGCTGGGCAAAGTCAGCACCGGTGAAGTGATTTACTGGACGCCCAAGTCTGAGGCAAAAGCCCAGATGCTGGCTGAAATGATGATGGACGGCGAATCGCAGCTGCCCACCGACAAGGGTGACATTCATGTCACTCACGTCATCGCTGCTGCCTCTCTCGCTTACTGGGGCCTGTGCAAATCGGGTACTCAGCCGCGTGATGGCGCTGCTGTTATCGAAGCCACTGCTCTGAAGATGATCGACCAGGTGCGCAACACCTTCGAGACTCGCAAGGCAGCCATCGAAGCAGAAGCCGCAGAAGCTGCTGAAGCCGCTCGCGTCGCCGAAGCAGCGAAAGCTGCAGCGTCCACGACCACGCCTGCTGACGCTGGTGGCGAAACTGGTGGTGAAGCTGGTGACGAAACAGGTGACACTTCCGGCGACGACCAAGACACTGGACCAGATGGAGCTGGCCCTACTGGTGGCACCGATTCGGCTAAACCCGAAGCGGTGACCTCCGAAGAGCAACCTGGTGGTTCCGTTGACGGCAACGTCGACGGTCAGCCCACCGCATAAAAAGAAGAAGACACCGAGCGCCCCGACTAACTCCAAAGTCGGGGCGCTCCTGTCATCACCTATAAAGGTCTAAGTCTATGAAAATCAATGTTCGAAAGACCGCCATTGGCGCGGTTCTCATCGTATTTCTTCTGGTCTTGGTCAAGTTGGCGCTGATGGCTTTTGCTGGCAATTCGGCTGGCTCTATCGGTCATAACCAACCGCGTTTTGCCGAGCGTTCTCAGGCGCCCACTGTCGTTCTCAAGGACGGCCAGTATGGTGAACAGGTTCGCCTGGTGCAGTATGCAGCCGATAAGCGCACCCGTGTGTCGATGCGCATCGAGCGCTTCGATGGCGGTTCTGCCACGGTTGAATTCGGCGCCAACGGCAAGGCCGCCAAGCTGACCGAGTACTATCCCGTTCCAGCTGCGCCAGCCCCGCCGGTCCCAAACAAGGAATCGACAGCGGTGGTCGACCCTCTGAAGCAGACCCTCGATCATCGGGTTGTCCTGCGTGAGACGCTGTTCAAGAGCGACGGTTCGTCCGTGGCTTCGCAGACAGCCTATCGCCCCGACGGCAGCCTGAAAGAAGTGGCTGTGCGCACTGCCGATGACGACTTGCTCGTCACGGTTTACCGCGACGACAAAAACGGCGTAGAGAGCATCCAGGTTTTTGACAAGACCACTGGTATGCTCGCTAACGAGCGCGTCTTCAATCTCGATGGCACGGTCGCTTCGCTCTTGGCCAAAGACAACACCAACTACTACAGCAAGGCCAAGCAAGACTTCTTTGGCAGCGATGGTAAGCGCACACGCAACGTGCTCTTCACCAATTGGGACGTCACAGTCAGCGATTTCGCTGCCGACGGAACAACGCTGAAGCAGACCATTCAGTACACCTCCAGTGAGGTGATTGTGATGGTCTACGACAGCAAGACTGGCAAGAAGCAGTTGGAACGTCGTTACAACACCAGCACCAAGGCGGTTCAGATCACCTACTTCAATGCTGCTGGCATTTCTACCACCGTTCAGCGCTGGGTGGTGCTTGACCCTGCCATTGCCGCCGATCGCATCGGTGACGTCAATGACGGGTACGTGCTCAGCGAAGTCGCTGACATGCATCCCGATGGGTTGGCAGCTAAGAAGACCATCCGCTACTACCCGGGCGGTAAGGTTGTCGGTCAGGTGGAAATTCGCCCGACCATGTCCTGGACCAATCGCACCATGAAGACCTACCGTCCTGATGGTAGCCTCGACAAGGTCGAAGAGTACACATGGAGCCAGGTGACCAAGACGGTTGCTTCTCCTCCCGGTCCCAACAATGACCGCGAAGTGGTGCCTGCCGACTGGACCAAGCCGACAAAGCTTTTTCCTGACCCGGCTTTCGATCTGACGGCAGCTCCCAAGTTGGCGCAGCGTCCGCTGAGCTACAGCTTCGACTAGGTTTAAGCTAGACTTCGGTTTGGCTTTGGCTTAGTTTAGGCTTAGCTTTCGCTGAACAAAAAATCCATTTTTGGACGCCCAGGTGATCAGGTTTTCCTGATTATCCTGGGCGTTTTTTTTTGGCTTTTTCCAGCCTAAATTTTTTCGTATATACTCATATACTACTTGACACCCAAAACGCAAAATGTCCACTCAAAACTCTCCCCAGATTCCTCCGACTGCGGCTCCCGACCAAACCGAAAGCATCGTTGCCTTCACTGCTCAGTTGGTGAAAATTCCCGCTCAAGGCGGAATCGATCAACCTAAACCGATGCTGCAAGCCATTTCAACTTGGCTCACCGAGCGCGGCGTCAATCATCGTTTGCTGTTGGCCAGTACTCCTGCTGTTTCGGCTCCTGTTCTGCCGGATCCTGTGGCCGTTGTGATCGAGATTCAAGGCGCACTGCCTGGTCCGACCTATTGCTTTGACGCCTGCGTCGACACTGCTCCCGCTGGCAATTTGGCCTCTTGGACCAAGCCGCCTTTTGCTGCTGTCATCGAAGACGGCTGGCTTTATGGTCGTGGTTCTGCGGACTCGAAAGTGGCGGTTTCGATTCTCTGCCATTTGGCTTTGGAATTTCAGAAACGCCGCGACCAGATGCACGGCAAGCTCACCATTCTTTTGGATGGAGATGAGCATACCGGGCGCTTTGGCGGAGTGAAGGAATACATCGCCAAAGTGGAGAAGCCGGATGGTTTGGTTATCTGTTATCCGGGAAATGATCGCATCGCCGTTGGTGCCCGTGGTTTTTATCGCGTCAGTATCAGTGTGCCAGGATTCGCTCAGCATGCCGGCAGCAGCCAGCCTGTCAAAGACAGTGCTGTGACCAAAGCTGTCTTGCTTGCTTCCAAGTTGAGCGCCATTGCTCTGCCCAAAGAAGCGGATCAAGATTTCTATTTCGGTCCGAAACTGACAATCACCGCCATCAACGGTGGCAGTGGTTTTGCTCAGGTGCCCGACCTTTGCGTCATCAATGTCGATGTGCGCCTCACTCCTTCTTTCACTGCTGCTGACGCCCGAGTGCTGATCAAGCACGCGGTCGACGAAGTCGATGGTGGCGGTGCTGCAAATGGTAATGCTTCCGCTGGCATGAAAGCCTGCACTATCAAAGAAGAAGAAAGTTGGCCGCCCTACAAGCTCGCTGCTGACCACCCGCTGGTTGCCAGTTTCATTGCTGCTGCCAGTGACGCCCATGGTCGCACCTTGACCAGCTTCGTTTGTGGACCTTCCAACATCGGCTGCTATCTCAGCGCCTTGGAAGTGCCTGCCACCTGTGGCTTTGGCGTCAACTTCCGCGGCCTCCATGCTGCTGACGAAGCGATTGAAATCGCTTCGATTTTGCCGGTGGTCAACTCGTACCGCAAGCTCGTGGAGAATCTTCTCTACAAAGAATAAAGTGTAGTTGGATGTTTTTTTGTGGAGAGTTAGTCTAAACCTGGGCCGCACCTGGATTTCGCTAACTCTTCTTTTTTCATTTTAGATACTATAAAGTATGGTTATAAAGGATTTTTGAAAATTGCTTTGGTGTCATTTGAGATTTTATGGTGCGGATACTGCCACAAAGAAACTAGCAATAGTCCATATTTAATTGAGTCCACGTATTGCGTCAATTTAAAAGCTGACTTTCGCTAAAGCGTTTCTAAAAAAGTGGATAGATCTTTTCGCCAAAAATCTATCCACTTTGATCTACGCATTGACTCATCAAAAACCTGACCTTCCTTGAACCGTTGCCTCAACTAAAATCTGACTTTTGCCAATTAGCAGAGGTCACATGAATGAGGCTAAAAATGAGTAAGGATGCAAGAAAGGAAC
>JBAYTY010000071.1:0-21700 GCA_041675385.1 Candidatus Obscuribacterales bacterium | reverse complement strand
TCCTGGTGGTCCTTCCGGCCCTGGCGGTCCTGCTGGTCCTGGTGGTCCTTCCGGCCCTGGTGGTCCTTCCGGCCCTGGTGGTCCTTCCGGCCCTTGTGGTCCTAAAGGCCCTGCTGGTCCTGGCGGTCCTTCCGGCCCTGGTGGTCCTTCCGGCCCTGGCGGTCCTTCTGGCCCTGGTGGTCCTTCTGGCCCTGGTGGTCCTAAGGGTCCTGCTGGTCCTGGTGGTCCTTCTGGCCCTGGCGGTCCTTCCGGTCCTGGTGGTCCTTCTGGTCCTGGTGGTCCTAAAGGTCCTGGCGGTCCTTCCGGTCCTGGTGGTCCTAAAGGCCCTGGTGGTCCTAAAGGTCCTGCTGGTCCTGGTGGTCCTTCCGGCCCTGGTGGCCCTTCCGGCCCTGGTGGCCCTAAAGGCCCTGGTGGTCCTTCCGGCCCTGGTGGTCCTAAAGGTCCTTCCGGCCCTGGTGGTCCTTCCGGCCCTGGTGGTCCTTCTGGCCCTGGTGGTCCTTCTGGCCCTGGTGGTCCTTCTGGCCCTGGTGGTCCTAAAGGTCCTTCCGGCCCTGGCGGTCCTTCCGGCCCTGGTGGTCCTTCCGGCCCTGGTGGTCCTTCCGGCCCTAAAGGTCCTAGCGGTCCTGGTGGTCCTTCCGGCCCTGGCGGTCCTAAAGGTCCTAGCGGTCCTGGCGGTCCTTCCGGTCCTGGTGGTCCTTCCGGTCCTGGTGGTCCTTCCGGCCCTGGTGGTCCTTCCGGCCCCGGTGGTCCTTCCGGCCCTGGTGGTCCTAAAGGTCCTGGTGGTCCTGGTGGTCCTTCCGGTCCTGGTGGTCCTTCCGGCCCTGGTGGTCCTTCCGGCCCTGGTGGTCCTTCCGGCCCTGGTGGTCCTGGTGGTCCTTCCGGCCCCGGTGGTCCTTCCGGCCCTGGCGGTCCTTCCGGCCCTGGTGGTCCTGCCGGCGCAGCTGGTCCTGGTGGTCCATTCGGCCCTGGTGGCCCTGGTGGTCCTGCTGGTCCTGGTGGTGCTGGTGGCCCTGGTGGCCCTGCTGGACCAGGCGGTCCTGCTGGCCCTGGTGGCCCTTCCGGACCAACTGGTTCGTACACACCGCCCGGTTAGGATCTAAGCCCTAAACTGATTAGAGCTTAGGAACAATGGAGCAATAACTGAAAACCCTGGCAATGCTCGCCAGGGTTTTCGTTTTTGCAAAATAGAAAAGGAAAGAGAGTCAGTCAGTTAGGTCTTCAGCCTTAACCTGATACGAAAAATAAACTTGCTTGAAAGTATGCTCAGGCAGCTGATCGCGATAGACCCAATGAGATGAGTGAATGTCTGGCATTGGTGCTGAAGCAAAAACAAAAGATACTCGCACCGGCGGATTGTCCCGCTCTAAACTATTGCTCGCATTAGCACGAGCATAATATCTCGCTATCATCGGCCGAAAGCGCTTATAAATTGGGTTAGTAATGCGGTCTCCCAGTATGTTTCGCTTCTTTTCGTGAATGAAGCGCTCAAGCAAAGACAACTTTTCCATACGGGGAAATTCCACAGCTTTTAGTGTGCCGTCTTTAAACTCAATTAGACAAAGAGTATGCCAATTAGTTGTGCGCAACTCAGGGGAAAACACTCTCCAGCCCTGCCTCATGCCAATAGGAGCACCAGCAGATATTAAATTTCCTTTGTATTTTTCGGGCACCGCGGGTAGCTCTGCCACACCAACGATAGTGGCTAAAGATAGAAAAACAATAATTACCAAATTGCAGCCAATGCGCTCAAAAGTTCTTTTTGGCGCCAGTGAAGTTGGGCGAAGATCGTCTATAGCTGAGCGTTCTAAAGCCTGCTCATAAGTAAGCCGCTCATCAGTCGAAATTAAAGACGATAACGGTGTCAGACTATTATCCGACATAGAAATCATTGAGTGCTAAAACAACTTGGTTCATAGACTCAATGATAAACTTGCACATAGATCATTAGCAACTGTCTAGTTTGGGGCAAATTCTGGGTAAGTTCTATGTATTCAGGTAGTTGAATCTCTGCAACGCTGGAGGGGACCGTGCAATCAACATCTCCACGCACACGAAAATTTTCTTTTCGTGAAGCATGCAATTACTCATCGTCAGCTGGTTCACTTACTACTGGCCACAAGGCCTTGGTCTCAAGTTTTCTTTTGACATTCTTTTTGGTGGTGGGCAGCTGGCTCTTACCAGAATGGACACCAGGAAAAGATAGCATCACAGCTTACACAGGGCCGATCATGTTTCTTACTGGCTGGACTCAGTATTGGAGCCTATTTTGTCCAGACGTACGCAACGTCAATTATCACCTTTCGGCTCTAGTTGAATTCAAGGATGGCACCATCAAGTGCTATGAATTTCCGCGCATGGAAAAAATGGACCTAGTGACAAAATTCCGCAAAGAAAAACTACGTAAGTTATTTGGTGACAATATTTCTTGGCCAAACTACGCTCAGTTTAGGCCCAGCATCTCCCGCTATCTCGCTCGGGCCAACAACGACCCAACTAATCCACCAGAGCGTGTGACAATGTTCTTGAACTCGGCCGATACTCCGCCACCTGATGAAGCAACCTTTTGTTATCGCGACGAGTTACCGCCTCACACACGAAAGGCAATGTTGTCCAGTTACAAAGTCAACCCAGACGATCTTAAATAGAGTAAGTAATGACTCCCTCGCAATCAGCTCCAGCCGAAACGCCTACACCACTACCTCAGACAGCTGCGGTGAGAGACAAACGCATCGACAAATGGCTTGAAAATTGGAATAGGTTTTGGTTTGAACCCACTACACCAGTGGCGATGGCACTCTTTCGCATATTCTTCGGCATAATTCTTCTCGAAAATATGCTCATACATTTGCTGCCAGATTTTGACCTCTATTACGGCAAGAATTCACTCATACCAATAAACGATATGATGAGTCTCTACTGGCACAGCAGTTACTATTTTGACTTGATGGCAGCCCTGCCAGACAATGATAAGTACATCTATGGCTTATTTTGGGTAATGGTAGCAGCCACAGTAATGATGACCCTGGGGCTCTACACACGAGTGAGCTCATGGGTAACATTCTTATTGCTGATGTCTTTCGGTGCCCACTTCCAGCTCAATCAAAATGCTGGCGACAATTACTTAAGGCTCGCCACTATGTGCTTGGCCCTGTCTAATGCTGGTGACGCCTTCTCACTCGATAATCTTATTCGAGCGACACGTCAAGACTGGCGCGAAACTGGCTTTGGTGCTCGACTTTCAGCCCCTTGGGCGCAAAGACTATTACAAATACAAATATGCATTGCATACGGCCACACTTGGTATAGCAAGATGGAAGGCAAGATGTGGAACGACGGCACAGCTGTCTATTATGCCGTTCGCTACGACGATTTGATGCGTTTTCCTGTACCTCACTTTTTTGATCAACTGCCTGTCTACATGATTTTAACTTGGGGCACTTTGGCAATTGAATTTGCCCTGTTTACCTTCATTTGGTGGAGACCAGCGCGTTACTGGGTAATGGCAACAGGAATCGCTCTGCACCTTGGCATTGAATATTGTATGAATCTGCCAATGTTTGAGTGGTCTTTCATGCTCACTTACTTGCTCTTTATTTATCCAGAAGATTTGACTAGATCTTGGAACTGGGTCAAGGCAAAAATCAGAGAGCGCTTCGGCGAGCCCTATCGACTAGCTTTTGATGGCTCGTGCATTCTCTGCATCAGAACAATTGGGCTAATCCATCGCCTCGACATCTTTGGTCGCATTAAGCCCATCGACTTCACCGATAAAGACAATGACGCCGAGCTAACCGAAGCAAAGCTAGACAGAGAGCGTGCTCAAAAAGAAATACTGCTACAAAAGCGAGATGGTGATTGGCTAGGCGGCTTCAAGGCATTTCGCCGGATCAGTCTGCGCACCCCCTTACTCTGGCCCCTTGCACCGATTCTCTTTATTCCAATAGTTAGTTTCTTTGCCGAACTAATTTACAAAGCAATAGCCGCTAATCGCAAGCTCATACTGGGCTCTTCTAGTAAGGTATCGTCTAGCAAGGTGTCATCATGACCGCCACGATTTTCAAAATACTACTTTTGCTGGCAATTTTTGTTACCGTACTAGGGGCGACCTACCCCAAGCAGAGAGCCGCTATTCAAGAAGAGCAGGCAACCAACTACGACAACGCTCTAGTACACGATTCAATGCGGGCCCAGGCACAATATGAAGCGGCACTAAAAAGTACCACTGAGAACACAGCAGAACGCATTGCCACTGGCAACGCCTATGCTGCAGCTCTTACTAGCCAACAAAGATTCGAAGAAGCAGCCAAAATCTATCAAGACCAGTTGGCCTTAACTTGGGGCTTGGTCAACAATGCCTACAACGAAAAATGGGCAGACGCCAGTATGCATTTGGCTGGTGCCCATCGCAATTTAGACAACCAACCAGCAGCGCTGGTTTGTTATGACAGCGTGCTAAAACACGACCAACAATTTCTACCAGCCAACGACCCCCGTATCGTCCGCGACTTAAACAACATCGGGTTAATGCACTACCTAATAGGCATGGGCAAAAGCGAAGCGCTTGATCGAAAGAATGAATTTAAGACCTCACGAGATTACCTTGAACAGGCTCTTTCAATGCTTGAGAAAAACAATCAGGGCAATACAGCAAAAGCATCAGCAACACTGTGGAATCTCTTTCTTACTTGCCGTGATCTCGATGACAACGCTGCCGCCAATCAATATAGGGTGCGCGCTCAAACCATAGATAAGTCGCTCAATCGCGTCTGCCGTGAACCATAATTATGGATAGCGAGTGATGCAAGGAACTGCTGACTTTAACCATGCTGAGCAGCAGCAGCCAAAGGCAACTGCCGATCAAGCTGATCACCCCCATCCCTGGATACTCACACCAGCTCTAGACTATTTGTTTTGCTGCGGCGGCTTGATGTGGCTCCTGGCCGGAGTAGAAGCACTCGGGGTAAAACCTGAAGGGCAATCATACCCATCAATTATCTTGGCCGGTATTCTCTTCTGGGGCACACTGCTGATCGGCGAAGCACATGGGCCAGCCACACTGGTACGAGTATTCAGAAGCCGCACCACACCTAAGCTTGTGCGAGCAGTAGTAATAGTCTGGGGCCTAGTGCTAATAGTAGCCGCTTTCTTCGCCATGCAAAACCTTGCCTTTGCCCAAGTTCTAACTAAAATTACGATGGTTTGGGTGATACAGCATTACGTTGCGCAGACCTTCGGCATCATTTTGATTTATTGTATGAAGCGCCACTTCAGCTTAAGCAAGCTGGAACGCGGGCTCTTACAGTGGCAGCTGCGCCTGCTTATGTTCTTTGTTATCTTACGCATGTTTACAGTGCCAGCCTTCGGCTATATGCCAAAATTTATTGGTCTAGAAGTGCCATTCTGGGGGCCACTGCCATTCTGGCCCATGTATCTAGCACTGGTCGGTTTTGTTTTCTGCACAATTGGCTTGGTAGCAGCGCTTGTATGGCGCTACTGCCGCACCAAACAAATCTTCCCTATGCCGGCAGTTCTGACAATAGTTTCAGTGGCCGCACTAACGATGTCCCAACGGGATGCATTTTTCCTTCTAGGCTTGACCTTTTACCACTCTAGTCAGTATTTAGCCGTAACCTATTCTTATTTTGTCAGAGAGCGGGCCAAAGAAGCCGGTCACGAATTGAAAGGTAGTCTGGCAAAGGAGTTCTTCAAAGCACATTCACTAGGCTATATCTTTGCTTTAGCGCTGGTTGGTTTCTTATTGACCACTGGCCTACCCCAGGGTTTAATTAAAAATGGTGTCTCTGAGCCACTTTGCCTTACGGCAATCTGGGCCTGCTTGAACATGCATCATTACTTGGCCGATGCCCTAATATGGCGCATTCGCGATCAAGGCGTACGAGAATTACTTGTGTAATATCACTTGTGTAATTTATCTGCTGAAAAACATACTCGATAGCCCAGGTACTCATAAGGCGCATGGTTATCAATCTCGTCCCCATTCAACGGTGAACAACTATCAAGCGGGCTATAGAACTGCTCAATGATGGCGACAAGACCATGGTCTTTGAACAAGTCACGCACTTCTCCATCTTCAACTAACACCAGCGTTGGTGGCTGCGGAGAAAGAGCTTCTACTCGTAGACGGTCATACATTGTCGCCTCAAAATGGGCCAGTTGAGCGATCTGATCAGGCGTGCCTCTCTCGTGCAAAATCTTCAGAGTATGAAGGGGAAAGCCCCAAACGAGGTAGCCTGGTTTGCGGCGCAGCTGCGTCAGAAGAGGAAAAGCAGGGCTAATCTGTTCCGAATAAATCCAAACGCGATCACGAGCAGAACTTGCTTGGCGCACGGTTTTACTAAAGAACGAAAGATCTCTCTCTAAACCAAAACCATAATAACCTAGCTCGCTGAGGGAAAAAGCCTTGCTGTTGCTCAGCTTCAAAGCAGTAAAGTTAGCAGCGATAAAGCAAATCACAACCAGGGCAGGCAATAATAGTATTACTTTCTTATTTAGCCTAGCCGAACACCAAACCGCCAGTCGACCAGACAAAACCTTGGCCGGACGAATAGAGCGAATGTAGCGGCTAAGCGACAGAGTAATTGCAGCAAGTGAATAGGCAATCATCAAGATACCTTGATGGCTAAATAAAGTTCCTGAAAATACAAAGCAGGCGAAACCAAAGGCCGACATCAAACACATCAAGCGCGTCAATAGACAGCGACCAGCCACCGGCAAAGATAAAACAAAAAATACGACAAAGGCGTAGACAAGATCGCGGCGATCAGGCGACTTGCCAACATAAGAGAGATCTTCATTGAAATACTCGAATGTCAGCTGATTAATACGCGAAATCGGCCCTAAATATTCTAGCACCACCGACGGTACCAGAGAGAAAAGCGCCAAACACAAGACAAGCAAACTCAAGAGACAAGCCTTAAGCTCGGCAGTAAAGAAACGGCTCTTAAGCTTAAGCCCTGAAATCTCGCCAAGAGCAAACAAACAAGTAAACTCAACTGCAATCAAGGCCAATAAAAATACCGGATTAAGCAGCAAGCCCAAAGCCGCAAAGAAACCAATGAGTAGAGGCACCCAGAGCTGTTTATGGGGGTTTAGACCGCTCAAAGAGAGATAGCGCTGGATTAAGTAGGGAAGAAAGAGGAGGAAGAAAAGCACACCCTCTTGACCGAAATGATTGAGGAAATAAAATTGAAAGAGAGCCACACTGAGTACAATTGCAGGCAGACAGAATTGCAACAATATTAGCCTGGGGCTTAGGCCTCGCCCAGATTTGAGCACTAGCAAAAGTGATACGAGGGTGAGCAGCAGCACCATAAAATTAAAAATCGAAACCGGATGAACAAATACTATCTTCGAAACTAAGGCTGGCAAACTGGCTAGATATAAGGCAAAAGGTGATGAATTATCCAAAAAATCTAAGTATGGCCTAGCGCCATCAGCAATCTGAACGCCGCAAGAGAGGCGCATGGCGGCATCGGCTGGTATCGCCAACTGATGTACTGAAAAATAGCCAGCGAGAAGAGCCGCTAGAGCAAGAGCGAGGAAACCACTTACTATGAGATTGAAGCTAAGTTTGTTCATCTATATCTTCACCTAGACCTGCAATTTATAGACAGTAAAACCAGCTACGTCATCTATTTTTTTGTAGTTTCTGAGGTATTGGTCGAAATTATAAGGAGCCAAATATTCAGCAGCAGGGCCATTTTGAATAAATATCAAAACCGGTTTGTTTTTCTTTATATCTTCGGCATACTCTTTGACTATGCGGTCTTTAAAGGAGAGCAGCCTAGTATTCTCAGGAGTGACATCTCTCACATCTTTGATATACGCCAATACAGAGAGAATGCAACAGTGCAAATGTCTTGAACCTGGTTTGACTCGCAGCTGAGTAGTAGGTGGGAAGCCAGGGGCCACGGCATTGCCAATAAAGATTACCCCATCATGGGGCTTGGCATGGGCCAGAATAATGGTGGAAAAAGGAGAATCAATATCAGAATATGGTGAGTCTCCGGAGTAACCAATTGTGCTCAGCGGAAAATTCGGCTCTGCTTTTACCTTCTCGTACTCTTCTGTAGCATTGACTATTGAAAAACCAACAATCAAAACTAAGAGAATCAAACTAGTGAGAGAAAAGTCTGAAGAAAATATCTGTGAAAGTTTTTTGCTATCTTTTTTGCTATCTTTCTTGCTATCTGGCTGGCTAGCTGGCTTGGCTCTGCACAGCCCTTCAACTAAGGCACTGATGAGTGCTGCTATGCCACCACACACGACTATTACAGCACCAGCAAAGGCTGGTATATCTTGATAAGCCCATCCTTTGAACTGCAACAAATAGGGCACCACCCCCGAGAAGGCAAAAGCAGCACAGCAGGCCAGTAAGGTATAGCGCCGACAGAATGCTAGGGCAAGCAGCCCGCCCAAGCAAAGCAAGAAGAAAACACCACGCTTATCTGGTGCACCAAGACTGCTGGCCAAAGAGGTATCCCAAAACTGATAGCCGCCAGCAAAGGCGGGCACAAGAAAACCGAAATAGTTGTCTTTTACAATTTGCGGCAAGAATAAGAAGTGAGCTAGATAAAGCAGGGCGAAACCTACTGCGGCAAAATTTTCAGGTACTAAAAAATTTCGCCAGCGAACATTTTTAGCTGCTGCTAAAAACAAGAATAACTCTACGCAAACAACATTGAAAAGAAAATAGTGTTTAAGACATATGCCAATACTGGCTAGCAGGCCGATCAAGATGGCTTCTTTTCTGCCGATAAGCGCCCCTTGATAGCGCGCGAAACGCAAAAAGAGAAAGGGAAAATACAGTAAAACAAAAATCTGCTCCCGCTGACCAAAATCAAAAGTCAAAAAGAAATTGAAATACAGAAGACCAAAGATCAGACCCAGATTAACGAGCGTACTGCCCTCTTGCTTGAGCTTGGTCAAAGCAATATAGGCACAGAGTGAAGAAGAGATCACCATGAGAAGCAACATGAACAAGTTAAATGCCAGAGTAACAGGAACATTGCTGGCCGACGAAAGAAGCGATGGCAAGATATCTAGGTACCAAATCAAAGGCGGATTGACGTCGAACATATCAACGTAAGGTAGGCCACCGCCAGCAATAAGTTGAGCGCACTGCAAGTGCAAGGCTGGATCCCAACCAATGCGCAACGGGTGCAACAAAATTGACACAAGCATGCGCAAAGATAAGGTAACAATTAAAACTGCAGCACAAATCGTAGGAAAAGAATTCAGGCCTTTCACTTTCTCTTACTGCATTTGAGTAAAGCGCAACATCCGTCTATTAATCAAAATTTCCCAGCGCCAACCAGATATAACAGCGCTACCAAGCAAGGGCCGCTCAGTGCTACCTGAGACGTAGCCGAAGCGAGTAGCATAATCAACGATCTGAGCAGGCACGTTCGTAACCTCTATCTTGCCTAACTTAACCCGCTTCAGGCGGATGTTTCGAGTGACCGTTTCAGACAGGTTATTGCTGTTATTAGGATCAACAGGCTTACCCATGGCCTCGCTTGCGTTGTCTAAATAAGTAGAATCAATTTGGTTAATTTGCGCAGTAGAAAATACACAATTGCTCAAGCTACTGTTCATATACATTTCAACGTTATGACCGTCAATCAGTGCAGTCACTTTGAAATAGCCATTCTCAGCAATATACGGAATCTCAAATTCTTGTCGTTTGTGCTCTTTCGGTGTAGGGCCGAGCAATGTGTATTGCTCACTTTTTGCCCGAACGCTGGCGGCATAAGATGGGTCTATCGCCATCAGAGCGGCGGTAGCGAGCTGGCTAGCCTCACTACCAGGGAAGCGCTGCAAGACATTGCGGTAGCCTGAACGGGCCTCGTCTATCTTGTTTAGGCGGTGACTGCAGACGGCCAGAACATATAGAGCTCGGGGATCACGGGGGCGATTCATTGCCGAGATCTTAAGCAGAGGATAGGCTTGTCTAAATTGACCAGCATTGAAAAATTTCAAGCCTGCATCAAAGGGATTTTTGTAGCCAACCATGCGCTTGATAGTCAGAGTGCCATTTTTTGTCGCTTCTTTTGCTGGAATTTTTGCAGGTTCTTGCGCTGGCTCTTTTGCAGGTTCTAGAGTCGCTTTCGGAGCAGCATATGAAACAGTGGAAAACTCGAAATAATCAGCACCAAGCACAGCCGAAGTTGGTTGTTTGCTAGAAATCTGGATGGGAAAAGCCGCCCGAGTCATGGTGCCAAGCTTAATATCATGCAGATAGTAGTCGTCTTTTGACTTTACTGCCGCTTCAGGAAGCTTACTTTGTTTAGCAACATCGCTACCAATGACACTATTAGCCACAGTGGTATCAACCACAAACTTCACTTTTACACCAGAAACTAGAGCTTCAACAACTGGCTTGCCCTCCTGGTCTGTCACATTTAGCACCAACTCCGCTGGTAGTTGATCTACACTTATGCTTTTGAGCTTAGTTAAGCTTCCACCAGGCAGTGGCTTGCTAGAGCTATTGCCACTATTAGGACTAACGCCGCGAATTGATGCAATGGCTTTTTTAGAAAGTTCGGCAGCATCACTATCAGGAAACTTTGAAATAACATTTTGATAGGCAGACATTGCCGCATTGATTTGACCCATGCGGTGATAGCACAAGGCTTCATAGTAGAAAGCGCGGTTATCGTAAGAAAACAAGGTCTCTGAACTTTTAAGATAAGGCAGAGCTTCTTTGTACATCTTCGCCTTGAAAAGATTGCGTCCACATTCAAAAGTATTATTGTCCCCAGCTTGAGCACTGCTAATCGGCATAAGGGAAAGCCCAAGCAAAAGCGCCAGCCTAACAGGCATAAGCGAGAGAGCAGAGAGAACTTTAGGCATTAGCCCTCCAAAGAAAGATCATAGAAATTAGCGAGCAGTGCCCCAAATACGATAGTAGTGATCGTCTGTACGTGGATTATAAATCAACCACTCATTTGTCACCGTTACTCTATCGTTGACAATGCGCTTGCGAAACTTTAGCCTGTTTATTTCTTGCAAACCTGGATGGCCATGATACTTGTTTTCGAACCAAGCTTGGGCCTCACCAACCCAAGCAGTCTTCCATTGCGACTCATTCAGTGGTTTAGCTTCGTGAGGATACTTAAAACGCAAATAGGCCTCATATTGAGTACCATCGACACGATGGCCGTCAAATTCAGTAGCGCGATTGAAGGGCTCATCAAAAGCAGCAGTGAATACCTTCTCAGGGTAGAACTTCATTTTTTCTTCAATGACGCCCTTTGTGTAGAAGGCCATTCCTGCAACTGCCAAAACTAAAGCAGCAATGAAAAGAATCGATTTCTTAGGAGACACCAGATGATTCCTCACTTAATACAGGAAATTACATGATTGCCACTAGCCACTGCGGCTGTTTCATCAAGGCTCGCAACTGTGCCAAAGGCGAAGGCACTGCTTAGAAACAGTAAGACTTAGTAGCTATAAAAGTTTAGCAGCTATTGCCGAACTGCACTTCAAGCAAGCAAGATTTCCCGGCACTTTGAATCTCGCAAGCGCCAAATAGCCCCATCAGTGACAAAGTGGTGGAAATTAATGCAGGCTTGAATGACAGTGGCTGTCCAGACAAAGCCGTAGCCGTAGTTCGCCAAAAGATTGGGAATTCCTACGTAGACAAAGATTCCAGCCATAATCACTATGCCCCAATATTTCATGGCAGCTGGGCTGACAAACTCGCTCAACATATGTCGACCAACTTCAGCCATTCGTCCGCGACTCTCTTCTAGGCCTTTCTCTTTCAAGTAGAAACCAAGAGAGACAGCCAAATATTGACTACCGTGGAAGAAGGGAGGGCCATAAACCCAAACTATTGAATTAGCCATACCCGTTGACAAGCCAATTCCTAGTATCGAAAAAATCAGACAGAGGGTAGGCAGCGGAATAAGCTTCTTCTCAAGAAGATACTTGCGCACGACCATGGTAACAAAGGCCAAGGCCATAACTATAAAGACAAATTTGGTGACGCTGACGAGCTGATAAGGCAAACCGTAAAAGGGCAACTTCACACCGTAAAGGTCGTCAGGTGAAAGCTCGCGGTAGCACAAGATTCGACTAATTACGTAGGCCGAAAATGAATGCATAAACCAACGGTAGGTCTCACGCTCCCAAGGTTTGAAGAAATAACCGCGTTTATAGCAATAAATAAGCGAAATTCCAAAAGTCTGGCCAACATAGTGTTGGAATACCCACATCAAATGCAGATAGACGCAGAAACCTGCAGCCTTTGGATAAATCAGACAAAGAGAAAACATCAGAAGCGACAGCCAGGGCAGGTAATAGGCATAGAGCTTAAAGCGCTGTCTATTTTCTTCGGTCGAATAAATGCGCACATAAGTCGCAATTGTGTGCGAATCAGCAAACAGATATGAGCCAAAAGTACTGAGAAAAAGTAAGAAGTATGCTGTAGAACCAGCCATACCACCAGCTGCGGGATCTATAGTGTCCCAGTGAAACCAGTATATCTGTAGAGCAAAAACAAGCCAGAGAGCACCACCGAAAACAAATACAGTGTCAAAGACTGGATTGACTATCCAGCGACTCGCCACCTTTTCTTCGGCCCTCTCTGGAGCTGGCCTAGCGTCCCCATCAAATTGAAATGTAGTGCTAACCAAGTCTAAAAGCCTCCGTCAAGGGCACACCAGACACAACAAAGGCTTTAGGCCAAGAGAATCTTGCGGCAGCGAGGGTCGCGCAATCGCCAAATGGCAGCATCAGTGACAAAGTGATGGTAGTTAACACAAGCCAGTACTAGACCGGCTACTAGCGCACGATCAAAACCAATTTGGTTAAAGAAATGAGGAATACCAATATAGAAGAAGCAACCAGAAAGAACCACTAGACCAAGGTACTTCATGCCAGGTGAGCCCAGAGCAGACTTAGTGATATTCCAGGTATCCATACCTTGCGGCATGCCTCGCTCTTTAATGTAATAGGCCATACAGACAGCTAGATACTGACTGCCATGGAAGAAACCAGGCACATAGAACCAAAACATTGAATTGGCAGCTTCTTGACTGAGACCAAGACCAGCCACTGTAGCGACAATCATCAGAGAAGGCCAAGGCATGAGCTTGTTTTCTTTAAAATACTTGCGAGCAAGAAGCACTACAAAGGCAATGGTCATGCCGACACAGGCAAACCGTGCAATAAAAAATAGCACCTCTGGCAGCGGGCCCCAAAATGGCAAATCTACGCCAAACCAATTGCGTGGGCTAAGGTCTCTATAGGTAAGAAAACGAATGGTGGTGTAGCCAACTATTGAAAACAAGAACCAGCGGAAGATTTCTTTCTCAATGTTGTTCAACATATAGCCGCGTTTGTAACAGTATATGAGAGCGATACCAAAGGCTTGAGCAACATAGTGCCAGTAAACAGTAATCAAATAGATATATACAAAAGCACCAACTAGACCAGGTAGGGTGAGACCCATGATAAACATTGGAATGGTGGAATAGGCTAGCCAGGTACGGTGAAATTTAAACCTGGCCCGGTCTTCATCGCTACCCCAAATTCGCAAATAAGTTGCCGAATTATGCGAATCGGCAAAAATATGCTGCGAGAGAAAACCAACGGTCAGCAACCACCAGGCAGCGGGACTGGTCATCACCCCGTCTGGAACTCTCCATCCTAGATATAAATAGTTGAGAACGAGAAGAGCAATCGCTCCGCCCCCAAATACAAAGAAAAAATCGAAGATTGGAGAAATAATCCAGGGGTACGGCCCACTATGGGCAGCCTGAACAGCGTCACTCTGGCCACCTTCGGGTTGGCCAAGGGCTCCAGAACTAGCAATACTACTGCTGACCAAAACGAAATACCTCGACTTCTAAGTTGTAGATTGAGCGCCCACGCTTGGCAATTCTGTTTTTTCTTGCAATTTAGCTTGAAATTGCAACAAAATCCTTCCTTTATTCTACCCTCACAAAGCCGAGTCTAACAAACCTTTTGCAGTTTATTACTACCCCAAAAATACTTCACGAATACTTCACGGTTAGTTCACGCCAATTTCATACTAAACTTACAATTTTCTGGCGGCCTTAACTCTGCAAATAGTAGCTAGCTGTGCGGCGAATTGTGTCAGCAAAGGGCGTGGGCTTATAGTTTAGCTCGGCAGCCGCTTTTTTACAGTCAAAGAATATCTTGTGATTAGAGAGGTAGGCAACTTGCCTAGTGAGGGCAGTTTTAATGCCAAAAATAGGCAGTATTTCTTCGGCGAATTGACCAGCAAATGTTACAAGAGACTGCGGCAGAATCACTAGAGGCGGACGGCAAGAATAAATACTGGCAAAAAGCTCTCCTGCTTCTTTATATGAGAGGTTGGCCGAAACCAAGCTATAGCGCTCGCCGGCGCGACCTGATTCGATGGCGTTTAGGTGTGCCTCTACGACATCGACAATGTCAGAATAAGGAGTACCACCAGCAGGAACACCTAGCATGAAGCCCTTTGACAGAGCCCTAAAAATGAAATGATGATGCGGGTGAGTATCACCCTCACCAAATATGATACCAGGGCAGAGGGTTATTACGTTCAAGCCCTTCTTGTAATACTGATCTACTACAAGCTCTGCCTCATGCTTGGTATCGCAATAGCTCAGATTGAGACCGTCTAAATTGTACTTGATACTTTCATCACCAATGGTGCCTTGCGGTGGAATGCCAAAGGCGGCAATAGAACTTGTATGGATAATTCGCTTAACACCGCTCTCTAGGGCCGCTTGCATGACGTTGCGCGTGCCTTCTACGTTAACGACCCGCTGCCTAGTCAAATCGACACTGCGATAAGAGACAAGACCAGCCATATGGAAGACTATGTCTTGGTTAGCCGTGGCAGCTAAAACCTGCTCGTAGTTGGTCACGTCACCACAAATATGCGACACACCTAAAGACTCAAAATGAGGTTTGCCGCTGCTGCGGCCGAAAGTACTAACTTCAAAGCCCAAAGCAACCAGCCTCGGTACTAAATGAGTACCAATAAAGCCACTAGCACCGGTGACTAAAACCCTCTTGCCAGAACCTGTTTCTGAAGGTCTATCTGAAGGTGTAGAAGCATCCACAATTAGTCTCCGTCCCAATTATGATAAGTAGCGAGGGCGTCAACTAAGCTGGTTGGAGTTCGGTCAATTATCTTACTGAGAGCATTGTCGCTACAGATATTATCGAAACTAGTCATGCGCACTTGATCTGCACTAAGTAGAGGAACGTCTTGAAAGCGCTGCATCAGATTGGCAGCCGCCAATGCTATTGGCACAGGGATTTCAACAAAAGACTTTTTGATATCGATAGCAGCCATAAGGGCTTCGACAACTTCTCTCATACTAAGCGGCTGAGCACCACCGATCTCAAAAGTCTCACTAGTAAAATCTGCCCTGGTAAAATCTACATTAGATTGACGGCAAAGGCGCTCAACAATAGCTTCGGCTAGATCGGAAACAAAGACAGGCTGTACTAAATTGCGGCCACCATTGATTAGAGGGACAAAGGGCCTGGTTCTAGCCAGCTGACGATAACGCTTGACTAGCTTACTGTCACGCCTGCCCACAGCTCTTCCTACTATTAAAGACGGTCTAAAGATACTTGAGGGAATATTGGCTGGCTCTAACTCTGAAAGCAAAGCTAGCTCGCCTTCTCTCTTGCTGCGTAAATACTCACTAGCAGCACTTTGCTCAGCACCAAGAGCAGTAACCATGGCCGCCCGAGCAAAACCACCAACATCTTTGGCCCGCACACACCAGCTAGCGAATGCTCTGCTTTGATCTTGATGCAACTGACTGAAGTTCTCTGCTTTAGCAGGGGCAATAGAGCCGATCAGGTGCACCGCGTGGGTAACACCAGCAAAAGCCTCTTCTAACTTGCGCCTTTGGCCTGTGGCCATATCGGTCTGAAATGGCGCTAAATCTACGGCAAAGACTTGAGCCCCAGACGCTTGCAGAAATTCACGGTCAGAGTCAGCCACTTGGGGCCTGACCAAAGCATGCACAACAAGGCCACGATTGAGCAATGCAGCAACTACATGATTGCCCAAATAACCAGAGGCACCATCGACTAAAACCCGTGCATGCCCATCACTATGCGAGTTCACAGCTAAGCCTTTCTCCACCACACCAATGAGTGACTGGTGAGTAGAGGTTGCTTATGACCGTTGCCATTGCCATCGGGGTGGCGCTTAGGCGAACTACTAGATGAGTCACTCTTCTTATGTCTGTTGTTACTAACGCTGCCTGGCAAACTACCGCCAAGCATTTGCCAAAGAGCGGAGCCATTTATATTTGATTTAAGCCTGCCACTTACCTTCTTAATCAAGATTATTTCGCCCACTTCATTGCCTTGACTACGGTGGCCAAGATATTGCAAGAGATAACCGAAGAAGACGCAGACTAATCCTAGTCCTAGATTTGGTCCTAGATTTGGACCCAAATTAGAACTCAAAGTAGAATTTTGGGAGCGCAGCCCAAAAAACGACTTGAGTATCAACCAAAAACCGTAAAAGGCAGCAGGCACACCAACAATATGCAAAGCAGCATTGACCGGATGGCGATGGCGACGCATATAGTCAACAGTAAATCGCGATATAGCCTTACTTACCCTGCGTATTCCGGTTCTATTTTTCATAGCTTCTATTCTTCTTTATTGTGCTTCTCAACCTGAGCTTCTGCCTTGATAGACTTCATAGTGATGTCCATACCATCTTTAAAAGATATGCGCTTGCTAGAATTATAGTCTAGAATGCGCTCTGCTTTGGCAATACTAAAGCCCTGATTTACGGCAGCCAAGCGAAAGGCCGCTGGTGAAAAACGGGCAAGCTTAGCTTGGCTTTCAGCCGTCATTTTCTTATTAGCAGTGGCAGCGGTCACTAACTGACAGACAGGCTTGACTAGCCAACGAGGCAAATCCTTTTTAACTCTTGGCATGCCGATGCCATCGGCAATGGCATCAAAAAGCTGCTTTTTGCTGACCTTTTCACCATCAGTTATATTGAAAACCTGGCCATAAGCTTTTTCGTTAAGAATAGCAGCGCTTACGGCTTGCACTAAATTACCGACATAAACCACATTAGTTTCTCGAATGCCACCATCGACCAACATCGCCTGACCAGAAGCAATGGCTTTACTAACCCGAGGCAACCAAGAACGTTCACCGGGGCCATAAATAAAGCCAGGCCGCAAAATTGTATAGGCAAACTTATAGTGAAAATTGGTGCTGTCGAACAATTTTTCAGCTTCAACCTTTGAATCGGCATAAGCTTCACCACACAGCTGCAGTGGTGCCGACTCATCAAGATTGAACTGGTCACCCTGGCCAGTAATTACTGACAGCGAACTTATTTGAATGAACTGTTTAACGCCAGCCTTATCAGCGGCTTTCAAAGCGTTGGCGGTGCCACCAGTATTGATAGACAAAATCAGCTGTCGATCAGCCATAGGGTCAACAAAGCCAGCAGCATGAACGACTATATCTAGCCCGACAAAGGCCTGCTCTAAAGCCGCTAGGTCACATACGTCGGCCACTCTAGCTACAGGTTTACTAACCGCCTCTGCCTCGGCCGAAGCAACTAATTTTGCTAGTGCTGAGCTGTCTCGGGCAATTGCCACCACAGCAAATGTCTTGCTTAAGTCGGCTACTAAAGCTCGCCCCACTAGGCCAGTTGCACCAGTAATACCAACAGTCATAAGCTCTGTGCTCTCAGTACTCATAGATTTACTAGCATCTCCAAACTGTGAGAGAAATTGCCTTGGGCACTCAATAGCGGAATTTTCACCTGGGCTTCCGGTGCCCCTTGATGCACTCTCTGTTGCCGCAGTCTGGTATAAGTGCCAGCTGGAAGATATTTTAGCTGGGGCTTACCCAATCGCCTTGTTACTCGTTTATCAGCATATTCAGGATTTTGAGACTGAAGTGACTGATCAAATGCGAGGAGAAAACTATCAACTACTGCTTGGGGCAATTCGCGATCGGTCTCAGCGTAACAGAGATAATATGGTGGCATATCTAGAGCTACTTCAGCAGTGAAGTGCTTAAGTTCGAGCAAACCCAGCTGGTTGACGGCTTGTCCTAATGCGGTCAAAACTTGCTCTTCTGTTAATTTCTCGCCAGTAACCGAACTAACGCCACCACCTTTGCGCACGAATTTCAAAACAGGAGTAGCACCAATAATGCTATCCACTTCCATCAAATCGTTAATGTTGTAGCGATAGAGACCAGCATTTGTCGTGAAATGAATATAGTAGCGACCACCTACAAGCAACTGCTCAGCCATCAAAAAAGTAGGATTACTAGAATCAATTTGATCCTCAGCAACAAACTCGAAGAAGTGAGAAGTAACTGCCAATGGACCACCTGAGCCACTATTGGCAATAGGTACAGTGCCGCGTCCTTCAGAAGCCATATAACCGAAATCTCGCTGGGGCACCGGCCCGAACAATTCAGGTAATTTCTCAAGGTAGAAAGACATGGGGCCGCCTTTCCAGAGAGACATAATATTCAGCCGCGGCCAAACATGCTTAGGCAGCAGAGTACCGTGCTGTTTGATCAGAGAGGTTAGCTCCCGAGCTCTTGCCAAATCAGGCTTAAGATAACGATTAAAGGCTTGGCGCACATCACCATCAATTGGTTCAATATGATCAACAATCTGATTGAGAGTGCCCTTAGCAATATCTTCGATTAGCTCATCAGTTCGCAGTTTCAATTGCTCTGCCAAAAGAATAAAGCTCGACGGATTGCAGCCCAATAGAGCAGTAACATCTTGAGCCACGGCAGCACGTAAGAGCAAATAGTATTTAGCATCAACATTTTTCACTTTGCACAGCTCATAAGGAAGAGCAAAGTGGCGCCGAATAATACTCGGCTGACGCCGATTGAGCACTCCAGAGATAGCACCATAAGGAAGCCCTGAGGGGGTTCTTCCCTCCTCATCGTTACTAGAGATAATCAAAATCTTGCCAGCAGCGGCATTGGGATAGTCAACCACTAAATGATAGTTATGCACCTGAAAAGCATGGGTATAATCGCGCAAGTGTCCCTCAGTAACAGGAATAAACTTGGGCGTAGCGGTGGTACCACTAGTAGTGGCGAACATAAAGGGCTCTTCTGCCGTTAACTGATTGCCTTCGCCATGGCGCAACTTCTCTATATATGGCTCTAAATCTTCGTACCGACTAGGAGGAACATAATTTTTAAAATCGTCATAGCTATTGATACGATCAAAATGATGAGCCCGGCCAAAGGCCGTATTTTTGTTTGCTTCAATAATAGTTTTGAGTTTAGCCAACTGTGTTTGCTTTGGCTCTTTAAGACCTTTGTAAAAGCGCCTAATATGAGTCAATCTTCGCAGTGCCTGTCCAGCCAGAATGTCCAAATTACCGAGTTGCATTAGACTCACTTTTCTCGTTAGCAGAGACATTTAAGTTGTAATGTTTTTTGTAGTCGTAAAGATGCCGAGCAACTGCTTGCTCGTTCACGCTCACGCCCAAACCGTCTGCTACTGGCGCTTTCGCCTTGGCACCATACGGAACAGTCATGGCTTCTTTGACAAGATCGCCTTTGAGCAAAAATAGATTCATCGCCCCTTCGACGTTAGCAAAACCGTTATAAGCAAGGGCAAAGTGTCTTTGAGCAGCTACCAATATTCCCGATTCACCCACCTGAGCGCCCAGATGACACTCAATTTGATTTTCGTTTGCCAGTTCGACCATCTTCATAGCGCTAACCAATCCACCCACCTTAGACAAGCGAATATTGAAAGCATTACAGGCCTTACGCTCAATTAGATCTTTTGCCTGAGCCAAAGTCGTGAGCGACTCATCCACCATAATGACCTCAGGAACAGTGGCAGTTAGTTCACTTAAGCCCGGCAAATCGGTAGCGACAAGTGGCTGCTCACAAGAAGCAATGCGATACGGTCTTAAAGCCGCCAAACTCCATTTTGCTTGCTCTAAAGTCCAGGCACAGTTGGCGTCAACACGCAAAATCGCCTCTTCACCTAATATCTCACGAGCCAACTTTACTCTGGCAACATCTTCATTTAGTGAGCCACCAACCTTCAGCTTTACGGTCTTAAAACCATACTTCTTATAGCCAGCAAGAATGAGCTTCAATATCGCTTTCTTGCCAAAAGGAATGACGCCACCATACTGCATAACATCAGTCGGTTGCCACAAATCAGAAGGTGAAATGAGAGCGGGTAGCTGACAGAATTTAAGGGCTTGAGCTTTAGCCAGGGCATCGAGGAAGGCCAACTCTAAGGCACAAAATGAGGCACCACCTGACCTTTCTTCAAGTTTATTAGCAGCAAACACCTGCGCCAAACCGGCCAGCAAGGCCTGAGCATCGGCAAAAAATTGACCACTGAGAGCCGGAGCATATGAATAATCGATAGCTGCCAATGCACTGGCCACAGTCTCGCCAGTGACATATTGCCGCGGAACAGACTCACCCCAACCAATCACTTCGCGCCCATCCTCAAGTACGACTTGTACTTTGACAAGTACATTGAGCGAAAAGTTCCGGCTAGCAAGAGCGTGACCAAAAGAAAATCGAAAGGGCAGCTTCACGGCGTGCGACTTGATTGAGCGAATCAACATAACGGCAATTGTTCCAATAGTACGAATAACAGCAAAATTATGTCACTACCGGACACTGTGCCAGTATCCACTCGCTAAGCACATGGGCGTATTCTTTAAACCAGGTCGAATCAAAATCGAGTGTGTGGGAGGCATCAGGAAAAATGCGCAAGTCTTTAGTTGTAGACTTAGCCTTGGCATACCAGCTTTGAAGTTTATCAACATCAACGATCGAGTCAGAGCCTGCTTGCAGAACAAGTAGAGGCATTTCGATTGCAGCGGAAGCCTTTTCGGCAAGCTTACCCAATTTGTAACTTTCAACAAAGAAGCTGGCGGTGGCTTCAGTTAAGCGCAAATTGTCACGTTTAAGGTAACCCTGAAAAGTAGGATTATTGGTCAGCATCTCCACTTCAAGAGGAATTGGCCACTTGCGGTTGCGGCCAGAATCGATGAACGATGAATAGGCAATTTGAAGCTTCGTGCTCATGCCATAATCGACTTTGGTGAAGATACCAGGACTAGTTAAAACCAAACCCGCAATAGGCAAATTCATTTCTTGCCCTGAAGTCGGTTTGTAATCGCTTTGACATATTAGCGAAGCAGCTTTGGCGCCCCAGCAGTTTCCCAAGACGATCAGCGAATGACCAAGATGATCAAAACTTACTTTTCGCAAGAAAACTTCAATATCAGCTAAATAGGTCTTATAACTAGAAAGATTGCCTCGATCACGAGGATTCAATCCTGACCCTCGGCGATCTGGGGCATAAACAGTCATGCCGAGATGATTCAAGGCCGAGGCCGTGTTCTCAAACCACTGACTGTGACCTTCGATGCCATGCAAATATACGATTACAGGAAAACCGACTTTGCCCTTCCAGGTGCGGCAGGCCAGCTGCAGGTCATCCGAGGTGCGATGCCACTCGATTGTAGGCGCTGTGTGACTAACACCAGCGATTGGAGGCAAGGGGGACGAGCTAGTGTTTAAATCTTTCAATCGTCGGTCAAAGGCCTAATCTGAAAAGTGGCAATGAATGAAAAGTTTAACATCCCTGCCTGCCCGGTTCTACTGCAAGGTCTTGGTGTAGTAAAGTCTC
>JBAYTY010000070.1:0-23836 GCA_041675385.1 Candidatus Obscuribacterales bacterium | reverse complement strand
TCCGCCGTTTTCGCTGCCAAAGAAAAGGTAGTTTTTTCTACCAAGTGCAATTCGTCTCAAGGCGCCTTCAGCGAAGTTGTTGTCCAAGGTAACTTCGCCGTTAACGAAGATGGTGTTGAGCGCTTCCCAGTTGTTCAGTGCGTACTAGGTTTCCCCTTTTTCCCTTCTTCATCTTTTTTCGAGTCCTCCTCCTCGAGTGGATCTAGTATGGGAGTCTTGGAAAAAAGAAGAAGTTGGTCAGCGGAGACATGCTCATTTTTGCCGATGAATGGTTTTGCTCGCAGTAGCCTCAATTCCTGTTGAACGAGCTCAAGTTGGCTCGCCAGCTCAATATTCACGCTCTGTGATATCGAGAGCTTTTCCTGCAAATCAGCAACCAAGGTCATCAATTTGTAGAAAAGTAGATTCAAAATCTTCGTCGGAATGAAAACTGAAATCCAAATCGTTCATTAAAAGTTATCGAGGTAGCGTATACCAGGTCGCTGGTCCTTTGCCATTTCTTTTGAGTTTTCCATTCACGACAAGCTCATTTACTCTTGCTAAAACTGTACTACGGCTTTCTCCTGTCAGGGTGACTAGGTCTGAGGACTTAACGCTACCCTGTTCGCGCACGAGTTCTAAAATTTTGATTGAAAGAGAGGGTAGTTCACCCTGCAATATTTGGGCGCGTTCAATTTTCTCTTTCAGCTTATTCTTCTGTTTTTGCATCGCCTTGAGAAAGAAAATTAGCCAGGGCTCCCAATTTGGTTCTGGTGTTTCTAGTGTGGTTTGTGTCTGCCTCAGCGCGGCATAGTAATTTTCTTTATTGTCCTCAATCACGCTTTCAAGAGAGCTGTACGGGACATATAGATAACCAAACTTCAGAAGCAGAAGTGTAGTCAGGCAACGCGAAAGCCGCCCATTACCATCCTGAAATGGGTGTATGGCCAGGAAACAAACATTGAACACTCCGGCGATAAAAAGAGGATGAATCTCTTTTTTTTCAATTTCTGTATTCAGCCACTCAAAAAGAGCAGTCATTTTAAATGGTGTATCAAAGGGGTTGGCGGTGGCAAAGATGATGCCTAATGTGCGTCCATTTTCGTCGCGTGCCTCGACGTTATTGTTTATCTTTTTGTACTCGCCGCGGTGGCGATCATCGCTCCCGCTATACTGCAAAAGCGTCTTGTGGAGTTGTTTTAAATGATTCTCTGTAAGAGGAATGTTTTGCCAGTTACTGAATATTGTCTCCATCAAATCTCTATAACCAGCTACTTCTTCCTCATCTCTGGAGCCAAAAGAAGTTGTACTTAGTCCAGATAAAACCCTCTCCACCTCATCGTTTGAGAGTGAAGAACCCTCTATACGTGTAGAAGAACCAATACTTTCAATGGTTGCAACATGCTTTAAGGTTGCCAACCGCTCTGGACTTATGGCAGATATCGATTGCCAGGAACCTTTGAATTCGTCCAGCTCGCCGATCAGTTTTACTGATTGCATTGAGATTTGATGGTTTTCAAACATAAATCGTCCGAGATTATTTAGCCAATTACGCCTATCGATTGTAAGCGATTCAAGGCAATTCTGGACGATTCTTTTCGCGAATTCTAGAATTACCTGAATTTTGGCGGATATCGGAACATCAAGACATGCAATGAGCAGTTGACAAACATCAAAAAATCAATTATTAATTGACATGAGGGATTTATGAAAAATAGAGTCAAACAATTGCGTGAGCGAAGAGGCATTAGCCAAATTGATCTTGCTGAGCGTCTCGGCGTTAGCAGGCAAGCCTTAAGTGCTGTCGAAACCGAAAAGCAATCTCCGAGCTTGCCAATAGCGATGAAAATCGCTCGCGAATTAGACACACCACTTCCCCAAATTTTCTTTATTGAGGATGAATCAATGCAAGCCACTAAATCGCCAACTCTGAGCAAAGTTGAAAGACTCAATTTTGCAAATCAATTTGCCATACTCAAAGCTTTACACAAAGACAATAAGTATGAGGCTGAGCACTACGAATATCTGGAAGAGATCTTTCGCCGAGGATATGAACGGCTATACCATGAGTGTTTTGACAATCTTTGGAATGCTTTGCCTAGTGAAGCGGCCGAACTAACGTTAGATATACTCGATATGCATCGTGCGCTCCTTTGGTCGCTTGGAGAAAAACCAGACCCTGCCGATATTGAGCGGGTTAAATTCCGTGGCTTTGATGGTAACAATGAATCCCAGCATCTAAGCTTTGCTAAGTTTTTTACTGCCGACGGTTCACGATACCCTGAAACAAGAGTAGTTAACAGTCACATGCCGACTCTTGACCGATACAAAAAGATGCTTTCTGAATGGGAGCGTATGGGGAGAGAGCATCAGTTATCAAAAGCACAGATTGAGGCAATCCTCGATGCTGCCAAAGTCTGACACAAAAACTACTTGATGAAAGTCGGTGCGCGGCCAAAAAGAAACCTGTGCCGAGCTAACTTCTATTTTGCTTGGTAATCAGCGCGGCAGCTATCAAGAAATGATTACTTACTTTCCTAATACTTTGAAGTACATCAAAGGCAAGCTGGGTCTTTAGTTGACTTTGTTTTTTTCTAGTTTGAGTTTGAGTTCGGCATTTTCTATTTTGAGTTGATTGATGTTCTCGTTTAGCTTTCGTATCTCTTCATCTATTTCTAGCTGTCTATCTGAAGCATGTTTGGAGACTGAATGAGAGAGAGCCTGACGAGCTAGGTACAACCACCGCTCGATTTTTTCGCGTTCATAGCCGCTTTCTAAGGCAGCTTCTTCAGTAGTTATTCTTTTAGCCAAGATATCAATGATAATTTGAGTGGGCTCGCCGTTACCGCTGAAACCGCCTTTTGTACCTGTTCTTGTCCAAACTTTGTATAACTCTGTCTCGCCTGCTAATTCATAATTGCTCATGAAGCGTTCAAAGAAATGGTGCTGGTCAAGTAATTCTTCCAACTGTCTTTGCTGAACAAAAATCACAGCCGGTTTATTTTTCATGATGTCTTGGCCGTAATTGGCTACGACACTCTCGGCCATTTCAGACCATCTTGGCTCTTTGCTCTGGCGATAGCAATGGTCTATATAGGGCAAAGTGCAAAAGAGGTAACGGCTGCCAAGCTTTCTGCCACTTTGTAGAATGGCTGGAAAGCCAGGATCTATGCCATTGCCAATGAAAATTACGCTATCATCAATTTTTGTTTGACTTAAAATCGAAAATACTAAAGGGTCAAAGTCTGAGCCAAGACAGCTGCCCTGATAGCCAACTTTTACCATGTCAAATGGCTCGGTGTTGATGGCGCGGTTATTATTTTCAACAGTGAATTCGTTGTATGTAAAATATGAAGCTGTAGCAAATAGAGTACCGCTAAGAGCCATGCCAGTCATTTCAGAGAGGCCGATTCGAGTAAACATAGTTTTTACCAGCATGCCAATCAGCAGGCCATCGAGCATAAATAGAGCAGCTGTCATTGGCATAAATCTGTAGGGCCAGGCTTGGTCGCCATAGATATAGTGAAAGACAAAACTAAGAGAGAAAATACCTAGTGGTGCTATCCACTGGTTATAACGCGAGTAAACCAGGGCTATTGGCAGTGTTACCAGTAAATGCACAAAGTAAATATAAAAGTTGGGGTCGGCGCGTAGCATGTATATGATTGCGCGGCTAGAGTAGCTTAAGCCACTAATGTAGAGCGGTACAACTTGATGCAGGTAGTAATCCCATACAGAGGGTGGCAGCAGTAGTAGTGCGAAAACATAGAGAATTAAAACCAGCAACACCATCATCATTTCAGGTCTAACGAAAGTTTTTAGAGTCTTAAATTGACAATAAAAGCATAGTTCAACAAGGGCGACAGAAGCTGCAAATTGGGGCTTTAGAGCCATGCCAAATCCAGCTACCAAGCCGCTTATGACGGCGTCAAATTTTGAAATTTGCTGGCCTTGCCAGGCTAGACCGCGCAGTATAAAAAATGGCAAGTAGCAGATTACAAAAAGATGTTCGCGCTCGCCAATATTGATAGTTTGATTTTGGTTGAAGAGGGCAGCAGCAAACAATAGCGGCAGAATCACTAAAAACTGTTGCTTGTTCATGTACTTTGAGGAAATGTGTAAACTCATAAAGGCGCTGAAGGCACACAGAGCAATTACTGCGTAGTTGAAGGCTTCAATGGCAGGAATATGAGCCAGTTTGGCTAGCCATACTGGTATCAAATTGAGATACATGATTAGAGGAGGATTCCACTCGAAAAAATCTAGGTATGGTAATTTTCCTGTTGTTATTAGTTCAGCCATTTCTAGATAGGCTGCTTGATCTGAAGAGGCTAGAAGTGGGTGGCCATGCCAAAAAATAAACTTGCCAACGATCATGATGGCGAATGATGCATAGACAATAATCAAAGAGATGCGGTTCATAGACCCTTCTCTTTTCGTCTTACCAAAAATCGGTAAGCAAAATTGTAGCCAGTATATTCGTGGGGCTGATGATTTTCGTAGCTAAAGAAGTTGCCGTCTTTGCCTAGTTCGCTAAAGTTTTGTTTGATGGCTCTGAGATATTGTTCTTGTTCTAGACTGTCAAAAGGTTCTGGGTTTGAGAGAACCAGTACCTTTGTTTGATTTTGTTCTAGTTCAGCGCGAATATTGGCATAGGTATGGTCGTAAAAATCTTTCATCGGCCCTGTCAGTTGTGAATGTGCTTTGAGCCAAGCAAATAGCCATAGGGGCCTGTTCCAGAGCAAATAGCTACCAGGTTTTCTGCCCGAAAGAAAGAGCAATGGGTAAGCTGGTTCAATATTTTGGCTAATTACAGTAACGCTGTCGCCGACTTTGCTTGTTTGCTCTAGTAAGGTTTCTACCTGCTCTTTACCTTTGCTGCAATGGACGCTAATGCAATTTTGCAGTTCAGCTCGATCGTGTTCAAGCGCTTGCCAGATGGTAGCTGTTGACACTAAGGTAAGCACTAACACCATTGACTGATAAGAGAGCTGGAGCTTAGTACTTGGTTTTTTTTCGCCTCGCAAGGCTAATATGTCTAACAATTTTTCGCTGGCGAGCAAGAGCACACTAACGAAAGTGGCTGTTATGGCGAAGATTGTCAAAATTAGGTCATGAGATGAACCTTGACCTTCAAGCAGGTATAGAGCAAAGCCTGAAAACATAAGACTAGGTAGAGCAACGAAAATACTATATTTTTTGCCTAGCAGAAAAGAGACAATGCCGGCAGCGACCATGGCATAAATGATGTCTGCTCGGTTGGGGCAAGCTTGCGGAGCATAAATCATAGAATCAAAAACGGAATAGTTGAGCCATTTGAGAGGCATTGTCCACTTCCAGAAGGCGGTATGAACAGGCTCTGGTAGCTGACTAAGAAATAGTAAATTGCTGGCAATTGTGAGCATAAAGGCTAGCCATTCGCTAGATAGCATGCAGCGCCAACGCCCAGATTGCAGACTAAGTATTAGCTCCAAAATGATAAAGACAAAAATATACGGCAGATCAAGACAAGCGCCAATAGCGGCAACAATGCCGACAAATGCCGCTAGTAGTGGTTGAACTCTTATTTGCTTGTGGGCAAACCAACGCAAGGTAAACCAGGGCACAATGGTGAGCAGAAAGAGAAACTGTAAATCGCCAAAATCAAAGCGGGCAATTAGTGTAGTCAGAACTAAACCGAGAAGGCAAGACACTACAAAATTGCGATAGTTCTTTGGCTCTTCAAAATCGAGAGAATCAACTTTTGCATCACTTTCTGCTACGCCTAGAGCTTGGCTACAAACCGTTACAGTAAGGATTGCTGAGCCAATAACTAAGCCGAAAATTACAAGCGGGATGAAAACAGCATGGGTTATAGGCACCTGCATTGTTTGCAGTGTCGTGCAGAGCATGTAGGGATATTTGAGCAATTCAAAAACAATTGGTTGCGACCAATCCCAAAAATCATAGTAGGGTAGTTCGCCTTTAATGAGCAGACTGGCTGCCACTATACGCATTGCCAGTCCGCCGGCTATTAGACGTGGGTACTGCCAAAGGTCAAGAAAGAGACAAGTAAGTGGTGCTAGACAAATTAGGCCAAGCCAGAGGAAGAAACTATTTTTAGTACTGCCGCTGCCCAATGCTTATTCCTTTAATAGGTTCGGCCAATAGGCTCGGTCAAAAGATTCGGTCAATACTCGGCCTAGTTTCAGTTCTTAATATGCTTCTGAAACTGGCCCAGTGCGTGGGTCTACTTTACTGAGATGAATATCTGGGTAGAGTTCTTTGAACTTGCTCAGGTCCCATTTATTTTTGAACAGTAGAACAGGGTCTTCGAATTTATCGGTAGCTACTGTGCAGCTCGTTAAATTTGGAGCAGTTTTCAGTGTTTCCCAAGCACCGACAACCCAGAGGGCCTTGTGAATGTCGACATTGCGCAAAGTAGTGTTGGCGCCGTACTCTGCTTGTAGTCTAAATTGCACTACTTCAAATTGCAGAGCTCCTACCGCAGCTAAAAGTGGATAGCGTGTGTCTCTTTCGGTCATCCACAAAATTTGGATAGCGCCTTCATCTTGCAGGGCGATTATGCCTTTGTGGAATTGCTTATACTTACTTGGTTCTTTGTTTTCGAGGAAGGCAAAGAGTTCAGGGGCAAATGTGGGAATGCCAGGATAAGACAAACGTTTGCCACTACTGATAGTGTCACCAATGGCAAAAGCTCCTGGGTTGCTGAAGCCTACGATATCGCCAGGATAAGCTTTTTCAATTGATTGTCTTTCTTTAGCAAATAGTTTTTTTGGTTGGCTCAGTTGAATGCTTTTTTGGGTGCGACTATTGATCACACTCATGTCTTTTTCGAACATACCTGAGCAAACTCTGACAAAAGCAATACGGTCGCGGTGACGCGGGTCCATATTGGCTTGAAGTTTGAAGACAAAGCCAGTGAAGTCAGTGAAGGTCGGCGGTATGTCGCCTTCGCTAGAAGGAAAAGAACCAGGTTGGAGAGACAATTGTATGAAAGACTTGAGAAACAGTTCAATACCGAAGTTATTCATGGCGCTGCCAAAATAGACAGGGGTAAGTTCGCCGCTATGTATTTTTTCTAGGTCGAGTGGGGCGGCAGCAGCATCTAGAATCTCTAGCTCTTCATTGAGTTGAGCATAGAGAGCTTTGGGAATTAGCTCTTTTAGCTTAGGGTCATCAAGTTTGTAAGTAGCTACCTCACCGCGAGTGCGACCCCCGACAGTACGCTCAAACAAGTAGACAGTTTGTGACTGTCTGTCGACCACACCTTTAAATTGGTCGCCTGTACCAATTGGCCAATTGACTGGATAGGTCGCCAGGTTGAACTCTTTTTCGATTTCATCTATGAGTTCAAGAGGCTCGCGACTAGGTCTATCGAGCTTGTTTATGAATGTGAACAGTGGCAAGCGCCGCAAGCGACAAACTTCAAACAGCTTTCTTGTTTGCGGCTCAAGACCTTTAGCAGAGTCGATTAGCATTACGGCATTATCGGCTGCTGCTAGGGTTCTGTAGGTATCTTCGCTGAAGTCTTGGTGGCCCGGTGTATCGAGCAGATTAAGACAGCAGTTTTTGTACTCAAACTGCAAAACAGTTGAGGTAATTGAAATACCGCGTTGCTTCTCTAACTCCATCCAGTCAGATGTAGCGCTTCTTTGATCTCGGCGCGATTTTACGGCTCCAGCTTCTTCAATGGCGCCGCCGAAAAGCAATAGCTTTTCAGTCAAAGTAGTTTTACCAGCGTCAGGGTGCGAAATAATCGCAAACGTGCGCCGGCGGTCTGATTGCTCTTGTAGTTCAGCTTCAATATCGCTGAGAGCTGGCTCCTTGAGCTGAAAACTGTTTCCGTTCATCCGCGTTCCAATATGTTGTCATGCACCAGTGCAGGAGTATACCACAGGCTCCTAGGCCATTTCGGGCTATGCATTTAATTATTGAGAGCGTTACTTGTCAGAGACAGTTATTTCTTTTTTGCCTTAGCAGCCTTTTTTTCTTTGTGTTGCGCCAGTGTTGCTGTTTTCAGAACTTTCGTCTTTACTCTCTTGATGCCACTCTCTTTGCATTCGGGGCAGCCTAAGCCAAAGCGAATGCGCAGGTGAACAGGCTTTTCATAGTCGTGGCCATGGGGGCAAAGAAACCAACCTGGCCGGGTTGTAAAAGCCACTACATCTTTGGCCGTTAGTTTGCCATTCTTGGTTGGGTGCCATTCTTTAGCAATATCTGGAGCGAGTTTGGCCAAACTGTTTGTGACAGAGAGACGATGATTGCGACAAAATGGACAACCAGCTCCTTCGTAGGTGCGCTCGTAGATTCTACCTTCCCATTCGTGGTCTGGGCCTTTGGGACACTTCCACCAGACAGTTCTGAAACTGCGCATAGAGATGTCTTTGGGTTTCATCTTCATGTTTTTAGTGGGATGAAACTCTTTGACCAGTGCTGGCATTAGTGTCAGGTTATTAGTTATCGATGGCTTTGTACCGCGACAAAATGGACAGAATTCACCGGTCTTTTCTTGAAAGACCTGTTTCCATTGGTGATCTGGTCCGCGACTGCATTTCCACCAAACTGGTTTGCGAGAAGGCATTTTTTCAGGGTCGATGCCCTTATTGGCTTTTCTGTCAAAGAACTTGATGTAGCGATTGATCTTGGTCAGATTTAAAAGAGGTGATTTGCGACAGTTAGGGCACGATGAACCGAGCTGGGTTCGATTCGAAATTGCTGTTTGCCACTCGTGGTCGCATTTAGAACAGTGCCACCAAACTCTACGACTTGAGCCGTAACTGACATTAGATAAAGCTAGACCGTTTTTCTTTTCTAAATACTCTTTGGCTATTTTAGGAAAACGTCGAGCGAGACTGTTGTCTTTGGTTACCAAATCGCCTTTACACGCTGGGCATCCTTTGGCGCCTTTGCGTCTGGCCAATACCATTGAAGAAATCGCCTTCTGGAAGACGTGCTCATTTCCTTCAGGACATTTGAACCAAACTTCAATATTTGATCCGATAGAAAACTGATCGGGTTTAAAGTTTCGGTTTTTAGTTTTATGCCACATCGCCGCTATCTCTGGAAATTCTGCAGAGAGCGGCGTTCGCTTTCGAATATCTGGAGCTTCAGTTAAGTCTTCAATTTTGATTCTGCGTAAAGGCATTAGCAACTCCCTCTCTTCAATTCAATTTGAAGAGTTTCTACCATCCGATTAGTTACTTTTCTAAATCACCTGCTCATTACTAATATACATATACCAACATGCATTAGCGACTAATTGTGTACACGGAGGTCCAATTTTCTTTGTGGCCAGAATTATCTGTCAGAGCCATTACATAAAAGGCAAATTAGGAGGCACCATATAGAGTATCAAGGAGCTAACCTTCCCATCTTAGACTTTGCAAATGGGTTTTTTATTTGCCTATTGAAAACTGATACAAAAACTAAAAAACTCTTTGTAATACTTGTTAAGTAAGTTGTTGACCGGGGTTAACGGCTTTGACGCTGTTGCCAGTGCAACGGAAGCACCAATCGGCTTCCATAACAGAGCCGCAAACCTCGCAACGGGGCATACCGGAGCGTTTCTTAGGGGTTGAAGGGGTGGGGTTGACTACAGCTGGAGCTGGAGCCGCAGCTTGGCTGGCCGGTGCTTGAACAGCCGCCTGGCTGACTGTGCTGGCAGTGGCAGGCATAACTGGTTGAGGCGCAGGAGCCTGAGCCGGTGCCTCAACCGAAACAGGATTGGCCATTTTTTCTAGCATGGCAATATTGCCAGCAATTTCATGGGTTTTGGGATGATTGGGACCGTAAGTGCTGTTATAGATGCCATGTACTTTCTTGCACATTTGTATGGCATCTGGGTATTTGCCTTGGCGATAATATAATTCGGCAACGAGATTCATGGTCGTAGCTATTTCTATGGCGCTGGCGCTAATTACTTGGGTTTTTATCGTCCAGGCTTTGCTGAGAAAATGCTCGGCTAGAGTAAACTTCTGCTGTCTCATAAGAGAGCGGCTCAGTGAATCTAGGCTATAAGGAGTGCGGGGATCTTTGTCGCCGAAATGTTGCGCAATCAGAACTGTCATGGCCCACATTGCTTCTGCATAGGGATAGTTGGAGGAAGCCTCAGCTTGCTCACCTAAAATTCTGTATCTGTCCCAATCTTGATCCATGAAAGCCAGTATAGCCCTTCGTTCAAAAGAAAATTTATCAGTCGGTAGTAATAAGTCCTAACAATTAATCAGTCCCTATTTTGACCAAGTGTAAACCTATTAGTCGAGACAGTTTACAGCTGATATGGTATTTGGCGCAACTTTGCCTTGCTTTGCTATTCTCGTTTTGGGCTTTGTGTTGAACGATCGCTTGACCACTTCCTAGGGCAAAGCTATCTTTAATGGCAAATTAGGGAGCAACATAGTGCCGCAAAACAAGCCAGTTCGTACAGCAATTATCGGCTATGGTCTAGCCGGTGCTGCCTTTCACGCCCCTTTAATAGCTTCTACCCCGGGTATGGAAGTAGCGGCCATCGTCACCCGCAGCCAAGGCAGACAAGAGCAGGCAGAGGCAGATTTTCCTAATGCCAAAATTTGTTGTAAGGTCGATGAAGTCTTTAATGTTGCTGACCAGTATGATCTTGTGGTTGTGGCCACACCCAACGATACCCACCTAAATTTAGGTTTGGCTAGCATTTATGCAGGCATTCCGGTGGTGATCGATAAGCCAGTGGCCATATCATCGGACCAAGTGGATCAGTTGATAACTGCCAGCACTGAAGCCAATGTCGCTATTTCAGTATTTCAGAATAGACGCTGGGACAATGATTTTTTGACAATCAAAAAGCTCATTGAAAGTGGTCAACTGGGCAAGATTACCAGAATGGAGTCACGCTTTGAGCGCTATCGCTTAGAGCCGAAACCAGGTGGTTGGCGTGAAAGCACTTCACCTGATGAAGGTGGTGGATTGCTATTTGATTTAGGCAGTCACCTTATAGATCAAGCTCTCGTGCTCTTTGGCAAACCCCAGCAAGTCTATGCTGAAATAATGCACAGACGCCCAGGTGTGGCTGGTGACGATGATACTTTTGTTGCCTTGCGTTTTGCTGATGCTGTGGTTGTCCATATATGGGTGAGCATGCTGGCTCCTGAGGTTGGCCCTAGATTTCGTTTGATAGGAATTGATGGGACTTACGAAAAGTGGGGTCTTGACCCCCAAGAGAACTCGCTAAAAGATGGCCATAGACCTGGTCATTGGCATTGGGGCCATGAGCACGCAGATCATCATGGCAAGTTGACCACCTATCTAAATGGCGTCAAGCATAAGGTCAACATCGCTTCCGAGCCTGGTTCGTATCAGAATTTTTATGAGCAAATGCGCGATGCCATTTGCCTTGGCGGCCCAGTGCCTGTGAAGATTGAAGAGGCACTACTTTGTTTGCAAGTGATTGAAGCTGCCAGACAATCAGCGCTCACCGCTGGCCCTGTTGCCATATTCTAAATTGGATAAATTAGGTTGCATCATGGGCAACGAGGCGTAATAGCTTCTTTTAAACAACTAAACTGACGAACATCTGTTCAAGTTGGAACTTATTTGCTTAATGCCGGTCACAAGCATTCACAGTTTTTGGGTCTTGGCAATTCTATTCTTGTAAAAAGAAAAGGCAAAGCGGTATCACTTGGTTATCAAATCTCTTCCTCAATTAATTACGGCCGTCGGCCGTACTTGGCCAGTAGTTGCTGATGCAACTAGTCGCGGCAACATCAAAATGCTCAAGTCGTTTTTAGGCCCGGCCTATCGTGGTCTCTTTCAACAGTGTGCCAAGGGTGCTTCTTTTTCAAGCATGAACCCGTCGCACCAAGTGCATTTTGATTGGCAGTACACTCGCGATTATCCTGAATTGGCCAAACTTTATAATGCTGCTAATTCGTCTCAGTGGAATGCTACTGAGAGTATCGACTGGAGTCGTGATGTAGATCCACTCGATTTAACCGGGTTGCTTTTGCCTGATGCATTTTGCCCAGCCAATGTTTTGCCCATGTGGAGTAAACTTAGCCCTCTAGAAAAATCGAAGCAACGTCATTCATTGCTCAGTTGGTTTTTGAGTCAAATATTGCACGGTGAGCAGGCCGCTCTCTATGGCGCTGCACAAGTAATGCAAGCAGTGCCGTGGCTTGACGGCAAACTCTTTGGTGCAACGCAGGTTGTAGACGAAGGCAGGCACATTGAAGTTTTTCACCGCTACTTGCATGAAAAAATGGAGAAAGTCTACGAAATCAACGAGAACTTGTATGTTCTTACTGAAGCTTTGATGGAAGATCCAAGATGGGACGTCAAATTTCTTGGCATGCAAATTATGATTGAAGGATTTGGTTTGGGATCATTTTCAACTATTCGCAAAGTTACTGGTGAGCCGGTTCTCAAAGACTGTCTTAAATATGTTATTGGTGATGAAGCCCGTCATGTTCACTATGGTGTGTTGGCTTTAGAGCGCTACTACAAAACAGAATTAAACGAAGCCGAATTGCGTGAGCGCGAAGAGTGGGCCTTTGAAGTTTGCTTGCTTTTGCAGAGAAGGTTTTTGGCTCACGAAATTTATGATGAGTATTACACTCATTTATTCACGCCAAAAGCTTGGGATAAATTTGTCAGCGAGTCAGCTTTGATGGGCTTCTTTAGAAGCTCGATGTTCCGCATGATTATTCCAAACTTGAAACGCCTTGGTTTAATGTCAGAGCGCATTCGACCTAAATATGAGCAGCTAGGATTGCTGCATTTAGAGAATGGCCGGGCTGCTCCTGAGCTTTCTGTAGCGCAGATTATTGATATGCCGCTTGTGAAGTAAAGGCCTCTTACCTTAACTACACTGGCGCAAATCTTCGTAGATTTCAGTGGCAGTGGCAGCGCTGCTGTACTGCATGGCCGGGGCAAACACAGTCATTTCGCGACTCTCTGAAACTAGATCAATTTTGCCGTAACGCATCAATTCTGAGAGTGCTTTCAAGAACATAATTCGCGACTCTTCTTCGTTCTCGTCTGGTCGATCGGCGCCGCCGAGGGCAAATTTTTTGCATTGCACAAACTCGCCCAGGGGGCTGTGAATTTTATAGATTCGGCCGTCTTGTTTTAGCTGCCTAAGCAAAGCATCTTTGGCTGCATCTAGAGTAGAAATTTGTGTGGTTTGCTTGACTTCAAATAAATCTAGATATTCATTGGTTAGCACAAGCTCGGTAGCGCCGTCTTCTATTAGCGAGTCTAGAGCATGCAGGTAGAGTGTTCTAATTTCTTCTGGGTGGTCGTAGGCGTGCTTACACTTCACAAATGCTTCTCCGCCACTCTTCACCTTACTAATGGTATTGAGTGTTTTTGCTGCTTCACGTAGCAAAGCTATTTTTGTTTGTTCTAGTTGATTCATTAGCTAGCCACTCCGAGAAACAGACACTTCCAGATGCTCATGACATCCAAAAGTGGCATTAGTTCCAATATATTTGACTGGCGAAGTTAAAGATTGCATTCCCTCAGGTTGCCTGGCGGTAACACTATTTTCCAACAACTGGCTCCATACTGCGCCATTGATTCAATTGATCTAAAACCTCTCGACTTTGCCTCGGTTCAGTCTCATCCACTTCCAATGTGCACTTCACTGGTAGAAGTTGCTTTAGATTGGCAACATCGCCCTTCGACCAATTGCTTATGTTCACCTTGAGTAAGCGCATTTTTTTGAACGATGCCAGTGCGGCAGTTGCCTCTGGTCCGACACGACAGTCGAGTAAATTAAGGTGGTTTAGTTGTGTTAGCGGAATTAACAACTTCACTCCTTCAGCGGTAATCTTTCGGTTTATAGATAGGCTCAGGTAATTTAGATGGCGGCATTGAGCAACGTCTTTTAGCAATTTGTTTTCTGCGCAGGTGTTGGACAATGAAAGCTTTCGAAGTTTTGTAGACCCAGCAAGGGCTTTAACAGTTTCCGTGATAGAGGGAAATTCTCGCGCTTCAAGAAACTCCAGATTCTTTAGTCGACAAAGTCTTGCCAGGGCTTTGTCATCAATGCCAGTGTTGGTGGCGTTTAGTTCTCGAAGTTGGGTCAGACAATTGAGATCGTTGATGCACTTGCTGCTTAGGTTTGTGTCTTTGAGATTGAGGTAGCGAATACTGACTAAGTGTTTCATGTTGGCGACATGAGTATCATTGAACATATGGCGATCGGATACATCGAGTTCGGCGATTTCGTTGGCGCCAAATTTTCTGAAAAGCTCAGGTTTTTCCAAAAACTCTTTGCTGGGTCGAAAGCCAATTAAAGCACCAAAGGGTATTGTTACTTCACCACGAGCCTCTAGTTTGTGGCGGCCGTCTAGAGAGCGAATTTCGCCTGCAGAAAATTCTTTAGGAAACTCAAAAACCGTTACTTTTTGACCGCTAGCGTGTTTGGCCGAATGAGCGAATGGCTTGTTTGGATCTGCTGGTAGATCATGAGCAGTAGGCTGGGTCGCAGTGGTTTGTCTGCTTGTTTTATGGAGCTGACCAGGTTTTAGTACGATCAGTGTAGCGGTTGCTGCAATGATGAGAATTATAGTCAGTGCAAGTGCCGGAACATTCACTCTACTCAGTATATTTGTAGTTATAGTCTGGCTTTCAGAGATCTTGTCTATGGTGTCGCTTGAAATATCTTCATCGTCGTCAAATATTTCTTCTGAAGGAATTGATTTAGTTGCTATTGTTTTTGACGCTGGTAAGTTTGAGTCTTGCTCTGACTGTTTGTCTTGTGCTTGGGCGAAACGTGGCTGCTTGCCGTTTTTAACAGCTATCAAATCTTGAGCTAGTTCATCCATCGATTGATAGCGATGATCTGGATCTTTTGCAAGCATTACCCTAATTACTTGTTCAATGCTTTCGCTAAATTCGAGATTTGGTGCTACTTGAGCGAGTGTTGGTGGAGGTGAGTTTTGGTGCAGCATAATTACTTGTACTGCATTTTTGGCAATGAATGGTGGCAGTCCGGTTAGGGCTTCGAACATTGAGCAACCCAGTGAATAGATGTCTGAGCGGGCATCTACTTTTCCTCCCCATGATTGTTCAGGGCTCATGAAGTGCGGACTGCCGATCACTTCTCCTGGTTTTGTTAGCGCATTTGTCAGGTTCTCATCACTTATCAATTTAGCGATGCCGAAGTCGAGAATTTTGACCTCTGAAATTTTGCCGTTTGTTTCGCTAAACATTATGTTGGCTGGTTTCATGTCACGGTGGATGATTTTTTTCTCGTGGGCATAGGCCAGAGCAAAGGCAGTTGGAATAAAGACATTTAAACACTGTTCTAGGTTGAGAGTGCCCAGAAGTTTGATTCTGGCCGAGAGCGTCTGACCTTGAACTATTTCCATCACATAGTATGGTGTGACTTTTTCAAGTAGGCCATAGTCGAACACTTTTACCAAGTTAGAATGATCAAGTCTGCATGCTGCTTTGGCTTCTCGTTGAAAACGTTGCCAGACTGCCTCGCTCAATTTGTCGGTATGAATAGTTTTCAGTGCTCTCTCGCTGTTGAGAGAGAGTTGCTCTACCCGATAAACAATGCCCATGCCTCCGACACCAAGTGTATTGATCACCCGGTATTTTTCATCGATAATTGTTTCTGGTTTGAGCTGTTCCATAAAGTTTGTGCCTCAGCTGAAAGACCTAATTGATGAGATTGTCTAGGTCTTTGCTCGCTTTGTTAGACTCGATGTGAAGTAGTTGTAGCTCACAATTTTTTGGTAGATTCCCTTTCAGTGTATTGTCGTCTTCTGCTTTCCAGTCTAGGGCAGTAAGTTTTAGGCACGACAATTTCTTTAAGGCTGATAAAGTAGGAATGACTTGAGTGGTTGCTGGATTTTGAATTAGATTGAGATATTTCAGTTCGCTACAAGTTGACAGTGCGCTGATTCCTCCGCTAGTTATGGCTGGATTGAGTGCTAGGTTGAGATAAGTCAATTGTTTGAGTCGGCCGATTGATTTGAGACTTTGGTCGTCTAGGGAACCATTGCATAATACTAGTCTTTGCAATCTTTGAGAGTTAGATAGGGCTTTTATGGTTTTGTTCAATTCAGGAATCTCGCGGGCTTCTAATATTTCGAGTTGGCATAATATTTTCAATTGCGAGAAGGCCTTGTCATCTATATTGGACGAATTTATGGTTAGGTCTCTTAGCTCAGTGAGGTTGTCTAAATTGGCTATTCCTGCTGGGCTAAGAGCACAATCGCAGATGGTTAATTTTGCTAGTTTAGTAAGATGTTTGATTGCTGCTATGTGTTCATCTTTGGCTCCTGGGCGAGCATTTAATTCTAGAACTCTAATTTCATTGGTTTTGAATTGTTCTAATAGCTGCGGATTGCGCATACAGTCTTTACTGGCGGTAAAGCGAAATGGCTCGCCTTGGGGCATGGTAACAGTGCCCTGTGCGTTGAATTTGTTGTGGCCGTCTAGAGAGCTGATTTCTCCAATAGAATAGTCTTTGGGAAAGTCGAAGACTATTACTCTCTTTCCGGCTATTGTTGCTTCGTGAGAGTATGGTGGGCTGGCGGCATACTTGTGGCTTGGCTCAATTGAGCGGTTTTGACCAAGCTCAGAGCTTTTTGTTTCTGTGCTTGCTTCTCTGTTGCTGTCGCGTATTTGCCAGAGATAGGCAGATGTTGCAACTAGAGCCGTGATAGCAATTATTGCAATTGCTATAGTGGTGGCGTATTTGATCAGGCTTTGATTAGAGCTTTTGCACTTTGTTATTCTGCCTGTATCGATTGAGTCAATAGAGTCATCTGCATCCTCATCTACATCTACATCTACATCTGCATCGTTATCTACAAGTTGCTTTTTGACGGTTTTTACATTGTTTGTATCTTGCCAATATTCGCATGCAAATATGGGCTTGCGGCCGCTTTGGATAGCAATTAGATCTTGTACAACTTCTTCCATTTTCTGATGGCGATCACCAGGTTTTTTTGCCAGCATTACTCGTACAAGTAGCTCGATTCTTTCGTCAAATTCTCGCCCTTGGGCCTTTTCAGCCAGGCTGGGAATGGCCTTAGATTGGTGCATTATCAGTACTTCTACTGGGTTGTAATCGACATAGGGTGGTTCTCCTGTTAGGGCATCGAACATGGCGCAGCCAAGAGAATAAATGTCAGAGCGCTGATCAAGCTTGTAGCCCGCTGTTTGCTCAGGGCTCATAAAAGTGGGGCTACCAATGATTTCGCCGGCCTTAGTTAAGTCACCGGCTTTTGTTAGGGCGCCGCAGTCTGCGTCGCAAAACATTTTTACCAAGCCGAAGTCGAGAATTTTTACTTGTGATATTTTGCCGCTTGCATCTTCATTGAGCATGATGTTGGCTGGCTTTATATCGCGATGCAGCAGGCCTTTGTTGTGAATATAAGCTAAAGCTTGGGCAACCGGAATATAGACAGAGAAGAATTGCTCAGCGTTTATCGGTCCGTTGATGTTAATGCGCTCACCGAGCGTCATGCCATCGACAACCTCCATGACATAGTACGGCGTCAGCTTGTTGAAGAGGCCATAGTCATAAACTTTGATTATATTGGCGTGTTCGAGAGTTGATGCTGCTCTTGCTTCTAACTTAAAGCGTCGCCAACTATCATCACTGAGCTTGTCTGTGTCTATCATTTTCAAAGCACGAACTGCTTTGAGAGAGAGTTGTTCAACCTTGTAGACAATGCCCATGCCGCCAATGCCGAGAAAATCGAGCACACAGTACTTATCGTCGATGATTGTGCCGTTCTGGAGCTTTTGCATTTACTTGTTGCTGGTGATATCGGGTTGCTTGTTTCGACTTTCTCGTTTTGTCCAGTGCATGTGGGTCTTTAGTCAAAGCTATTTTATTTTGGCGTACAACAGCTGATCGCAAAACTTTCCGTCTTTGATTGCTGATTTTTTCAAACGTCCTTCAAACTCATATCCTGCTTTTTCTAGAACTTTTGTTGAAGCTGGGTTCCAGTCAAAAACCATGGCGTAGATGCGAACTAGGTCGTGATTGGCAAAGTAATATTCGGTCATTGGCGCCAAGATTTTACTCATCAGGCCTTGGCCCCAATACTCTTTGCCCAACCAGTAGCCTAATTCAGCGCTCTTTCTATGGACATCCTGATTAATTGCAATGCCGATGCCTCCCACGCATTTTTCATCGACAGCAATGGCAAAGTTAGTGACTGGTTGTAGTCTGTTGGCTAGCTCCAGCCATTCTCTAGCGTCTTTTTTTGTGTAGGGAAAAGGAAAGCGGTCTCGCAAGTTAAGCCAGACCTCGCGGTCGTTGGCGTGGTAGCTGAGCCAGTCTGCGTCGCCTGAGCGGTATGGGCGAATGACTAAATTGTCGATGGCAAATATCATGCTGACTTGTAGACCTGAAGCTGTCCCAGGTTGTTAATAGTAGCAACAAATACCTCTGCCAAAATCAATGTTCTAACCCCGGTGATTGTACCGACTATCAGCGACTATCGGTTATTGGGTGGTTTTAATATTAGAACATATAGTAAAACAGTTGCCAAAAAAACGAGCCCATAAGAGCGAAAAATAGCAGCACTAATGCCGCTACCTTTCGCCCTATGGGTCGTCTCTTGGAAGTTCTTTTGGAACTTTTTTGTGAATGCTTTGGTCGCTAAATGCAATTTGCGCGGACCTAAGTCGAACAAAAACCTGTCTTTGTCTGGTTTTAGTTGGCGACGGCGTCGAGCAAGAACATGTGCTTGCTGTCGGGACCGATGGCAATGCCCTGGTCGCTGTTGGCAGCCAACTGGTCGAGCTTTTCGCCCACGGCATCGACTTTGAGAACGCCAACGTGGACGATCTGGGTGCGAGTCTTCGGGTTGACGAAGAACGTGGTCGGCATGCGGTCGACGCTGAGCTGATGCAGAAGCGTGTTGAACACGTCGTGGTCGACCTTGTAGAAGCGAGCCTTGCCAGCAAATTCTGCGGCAGCTTGCTCCATCAACGGGCCCTGAGTACGACAAGAGCCGCACCAATCAGCGAAGAATTCGACAACCATGGGAAGATCGCTCTTCGCCATTTCAGCTTCGAAGTTCTCGTCGGTCAGCTCGATCAAGTCGGCCCGAGGGAGGTTGGGGTTGGGAAACTCTTCGCCGACCGTGCCATCGAACTCTTCAGTGTCGACGTCGCTGTCTGCGGAAGGGGCCGAAGCGGCCTTGCTGCGGAAGTGGGCAACGACGGCAATGGCAATAGCCAAAACCACCGAAGCACCCATTACGTATAGGAACATGATGTGTTCTCCTTTGTGATTGGTAAGTGGTAGAAAGATTTAGAAAATGCCGAACAAAACCTCAGCCAAACAATGTGAGCTTCTCCCCTAAACGCTTGAGCGTGAACTAGGTGGGAGAAAGTCAGAGTGGGTGTGAAGGTTGAGTGTTGGTTTTTAAATTTGGAAGAAAGGGATAGCAGTAGACTTTATCGAGACTAGTTCTAAAGAGAACACTAGTTCAACCTCTCATGACTAGTATCTAGCTCTATTAACAAGAATTCGATCGTTGGCAGTATATAGCGCACCTAGCATAGCTGTGAAAGCTTGCTACACAAGGCTTGTCAAGCGATTGGCGGGGATCATCTAGTTCAGATTTGGGTGCTCTTGTGTAAAGGCATTTTGCTCTATCTTGGCACTGAAATCTGACGACATATGCAAGCTGTGGTATCTTATTTGTCTCGATTGGAGCGCCACCTCTGTGTGAGCTTAGTCTTGGGATCGTAGCTCAGTTGGTTAGAGCGCCTGCCTGTCACGTAGGAGGTCGCGGGTTCGAGTCCCGTCGGTCCCGAATTTTTAAAAGAGAAATGAAAAGCCAGCTGTTTTGATGCACAATAGCTACTAGTTGGTATTGGCAAGAAAAATGCTAGCTTTCTTGTTTTGGTGCATTTGCTGGGTAGTGCATTTGATTTTGGCGGAGTAGTCATGGCGGCCTTTGCGGAATTACTAAATCCGGTCCATTCTCCTGAAAAGAAGAGGGTGCTTGAGGCTATAGCCACACGTGGTCCGCGCATTGTGCCGGTGGACATTGCTGCCGATACTGGCATGGCATTGCCGATTGTGGTCAGCGAGCTTAATAATATTGCTTCTGAGACCCACGCTCATCTAGAAGTAACCGAGTCTGGCAACATCGCCTACAAGTTTGCCGGTAATTTGCAACAAGCTTATGCGGCCAATGCCTCACGCGAAGTACTGCGCTCTATGTTCCGTGTCGCTGCCAATGTTTCGCTCATTGTTATGCGCGCCTTTATTGCCCTGATGTTCTTCATTGTCAGAATTTCATTTGGATTGGCTCTGGTGCTGGGTGCGCTCTTAATTGTTGTTTTGGTAGTAGTGGTAATCATAGCTGGATTGAGAGCGCTGTCAGGCGGTGATAGCGATGGTGGTGGCGGCGATTTTAATTTTGATTTTGGCAATATCTTTGATTTTGGCTACAACTCTGGCTATTCCTACAGACCGTTTTATCTTTATTGGATGTTCGACTGGTTCTGGGACTGGATCTTCTTCTGGCGTTATGTTACTCCGATGCCTGGTGGTTATGGTTCTTCTAACCTTCCCTATGACGCTCAAGGCGATTATCGCAAGCAGCGCAATGCCGATAAACCAAAGCCCAATTTCTTGCTCAGCGTGTTTTCGTATCTCTTTGGTGATGGTAACCCTAATACCAATTTTGATGAAACTAAGTGGCAGACAATAGCTCAGGTGCTCGAAGCTAATCAAGGCGTTGTCACAGCTGAGCAAGTAGCACCGTTTACGGGCCTTGATCCTAAGAATGAAGATTGGATGATTGGCGTAATGCAACGCTTTAATGGCGCACCAGAAGTGACTGAAGCTGGTCACATCATTTATGTTTTTCCAGCTTTTCAAAGTCTTTCGCTGGAACAGCCTAATACGGCTCTTGCTTCTGCTCCACAAGCAGAATTTGCGCCAGATAATCTTAGTCAACTTTTTAATCAGCATGTTGGTCGGCAGAAGGTGATTAAAGCTAGTTCCAGTCGCGGTCTTGCTTTAGAAGGATTTTTGCCAGAGAAAGAATGGCAGTTCATGAGCGTTGAGGGTGGACAGCTCTGGGGAATTATTGTTTTTGGTCTGATTGTTCTCTTGGGCAGTATATTCTTGATCTTCAATATGGCCCTGGTGCCGGCTCTCTATATGTTGCAACCACTGCTATTTGTGCTCTTCGGTTATGGTCTTTTGTTCTTCCTCATACCGGCTCTGCGGTTTCCTATTTTTCGTATGATCAATGATGGAATAATCGAGCGTAATGACAAAAAAATGGCTTATGCTGTAGCCTTGAAAAATCCAACAGCAGAGCTAAGCGACAAGCTGTTAGAAGCACGAAAGGTGCGCTTTGGCGGCTTACCCAAGGGGCCAGACAATACTATCTACACCACCGAAAAAGATGCTCTCGATCAGCCGGATGATTTAGATGAGAAGTTCAAAGAATTAGAGCAGTAGGGCTCATCGTTTGGATTACGGCTCTTGATTCGCGGGTATGACTTAATTTGTCAGTGCAGCGTTCAAAGGTTCTAAGTTATGAATATTGATTCTTTTTCTAAGGCGATGAAGACCAAGCCTGAAGACCGAGATACTGAAAGAACCTTGGGTTGGAAGGTTTTGGTGGAAGGGGCCAAGGTTAGCCACAAAAATGGTGATTTTGAAACTGCCGCCAAGATGTTTGAGCAAGCACTAACAATGGTCGAGCTAAGGCTTGGAGCAAAGCACATTGTCTTGGCTCATATATTGATGCAATACTCAGAAATGTGCGAAGAGACCAAAGACATAGAAAAGGCTAGGGTTCTCAGCTCTCGTGCTCGAACAATTCTTGGTCAATTGGCTAGTGATAGTGAAGGCGCAGTAAGTTAATTTGTTGCACTGTTTGATCTAGCAACAAAGTTGCAACAATTGCCATTTATACTAATTTAAATTGTCTCTTAAAATATTGCGCGTCACCATATACGGTGCCGCTATTTTTGTTGTTTTGTTCTCGCTGCTTTCTCTGTATTGGCTCCTGGTAAGGCTTTCCGATGCTTTGATTTTAGCGGGGTCGCGCTATGTTGCGCAGGTGGCGGAAGCAAAAATTTAGCCAAATAGCCGAAATGACGTTATTATTGTTGCAATCACCCATGGTGCCTGCCTATCTTGTAGGGACATTCAATTTCGTTTTATCTCCCATTCATTTTTCATCACGAGCAACCTCAAGCAGCCTAACACCAGACCAGCATTAGTGCAGAAGTAGAATCTTTCAACCTTTCGGTTGAGCTACCAAGCTCGCTTACTAAGGAGTTGGATCATGGCGTCTTTTACCCGTCGGTTCTTTGCAGTTCGCGAGGCTGCACTGGGCCTCGTCAGCGACATTGCCAAGCTTCAGGCCGTCTGCGTCTTGGATCGCTTCAGCGCCAACAGCATTGAGCGCGAGGCGGCAGTTGTCGCTGTTCATCACCTCGACTACGCCCTTGAGCGTGCTCGTGCTGCTGCTGTACTTGCTCCGCCAGCTCTGCAGGTCTGGTTGGCAGAGCGAGTGCGAGTGGATCAAGATGCTTACGAACGCTTTTTGGAAATCGTTCAGCACGACACACTGCAGTATCAAGTTGACGCTGCGGTGGCCTGCAATTCGCTTGTCGCATCGGCGCAGCTGGCAGCCAGCCATGCCCGCCACGCCATCAAGCAGGCAGAGCTGTGCTACACCGCCCAGGGCCTTGAGCTGAAGGCGTAAGAGCTTCTCTGTTGAGTTAATCAGATTGCTTCGGTCAAAAGAGGGTGGTTTGTGCCGCCCTCTTTTCGTTTTCATGCTCACTAACAAACGTTCAAAGTTCCTTTACCCAAGAACAAGAGACACATATGAATGTCCTTAAGTCGGAAACCTTCGGCCAGACCGATATCGGTGGTCGAGCCAACAATGAAGACGCCTTTGCCATCCATCGCGACAACAACCTGCTGGTTGTGGCCGATGGCATGGGTGGGCACCAAAACGGTGAAATGGCGAGCGCCACGGCCTGCCAAAGTTTGGCGGCCAGCGCCATAGCGGCTCCGGCGAGCTTTGACTCGACAGAGGAAGCTAAAATCTGGCTCTGCCAGGCTTTACAGAGTGCCCATCAAGCTGTGGTCGAGCTCAACAATAATGATTCTGGTTTGCAGCGCATGGGCACTACCGCAACTTTGTCACTGCTCCAGGGCAGCAAGCTTTTAGTGGCTTGGGTCGGCGACAGTCGAGTCTATCGTTTGCGCCGATTGCAGCCGTTGGGCGGCGGTGCTCTCGACCTGATCAATGATGATCATGTCGTCAAATACGAGCTGTGGCGTGGCGGTCATCTCTCTAACGACGAGTGGAACTCGTATAGAAGGGGCTATACCTCAAACGTCATTACTCGCTCTCTGGGCTCTGCTCAGAAGCTGGACGTCGATTATCGTGAAGTCGAGATTGCCGCTGGCGATGTTATTCTCACCTGCTCGGACGGCTTGAACAATTCGTTGACTGACGATCAACTTATTGCCATTCTTTCTAGTGGTAAGTCGGCGCAGCTGATCGTCGAGGCCCTGATCAAGGCTGCTCTGGCAGCCAAGGCTCGCGACAATGTCACTGCGGTGGTAAGTGTGATCTCGGCGGTTTCTAAGTAAATAAGAGAGTCGGTAGGTAGCTAGTTGCGGTTAAGAACAAAAGCAGAGAGACAGCGATGTCTCTCTGCTTTTGTTTCGTTATCTGTGTTTTCACATTGACGCATGTTCATCTATCTCTTTTTTCGGCTGACGTATTGCGTCAATTAAAAAGCTGACTTTAGATCAAGCGTTGCGTCATGGAAAATCTTACTGTGCAATTTACTTCTTAGAGGTTTTTTTGTTTTTAGTTTTTTCATGCTCCAGCATTGGTCT
>JBAYTY010000069.1:0-24613 GCA_041675385.1 Candidatus Obscuribacterales bacterium | reverse complement strand
GGGTTCTCGGCGATGCTGTTGACGAGGCGGGCCAGAATGTTGACAGCGTCCATCAGCCGTTTGCCGGCGACTTTGATGTCGCCTGATTGCGGCACGAACATGTCGGTGTGCACGTTGGGGCGAGCACCCATGGCCTTGTGGAAAGCCACACGTGCTCGGCCGAAGGCGGCGATGCGTTGAAAGTTGTTGATGATGAAGAGCGGGTCTTGTGGACCAGGTTCTTGCTCGGTCAGGCGCTCGATGGCGCAGTGGAGAGCAGCCGCCGTCTCCAAGATTGATTGGGGCGGAGTGGTATCAGTGGTATCAGCAATATCAGCAGTTTTCATGGTGCCTTTCAGTTTGCTTCAGTAGCCGCGTTGCAAGCGCACCACGAAGCTGGTGTAGATGAAGGTGACGAGCAGGCCGATGACCCCCAGTTGTGCTGAGGTGCAGAAGCCGCCGACGGTGAAGGCCGCGAGGATGCCGAAGATGCCACCGAATACGGCGCCGAGGTTGTGCCGGGGTTCGACAAAGCACGAGGCGATGATGTGACCCAGTGCCGAGCACAGAGCAATGGCCAAGATGATGGCGACTGGAATGAGATAGGTTGGAACAGCGGTAGTTGAGTTCATAGAACCTTCTTAACTTGGGTGGGCAATGCCCAGGGGAGGTTTGTCGGGAGCTGTGTTGAAGGGCGCGTGCGCCCTTCAACATTTCGGCGCTGAGTTTAGGCCAAGTCAGTTCGACTAGACCTACAGCGCTTCGGGGCCGAACGAATCCGGCAAGAGCTCTACCAGGGTGGTGCGAACCAGAGTCTGGTCTTCGCCCACGAGGAGGATTGTGGCTGAGCGGCCGAACTCCCGCAGAATCTGCAGGCATTCGCCGTCGATGGGGTTGTGACCGTTCAGATTTTTGACGGTGACAACCAGGGTCGGTTCGTTGATGAAACCGGCCAGGCGGGCGGCGGTCATGGCAGCGCTTTCGCAACCGACCGAGGCACCATACGAAGCGTTGTCGATCACCGCCCCCTTGAATGCGCGCCGTTTGCCACCAGCATTGAAGCCGACGAGAACCGCGCCACGCGCATTCTTGGAATAGGGAACGTGCGACTTGCAACGCTGACCCAGGGCAGCGGCGGCGAACTTGCGCTCGTCGTCAGTCTGTTTGGGGCGCGCGATGGCCGGGCCGGTGGCTGCGGGGAGCAGCTCATCGACGGTGCCTCGGCGCACATTGCCGTCGTGGTCGACGACATTGAGCAGGATGGCGCCGCGGCCAAACTGCGTCAGCACCTGGCGACAGACGCCGCAAGGTGAGCCACCGGGATACTTGCGGCAGAAGACGGCCACGATCTCCAGGCGCTTGTAGCCTTCCATCACCGCAGTGGTGACGGCATTGCGCTCGGCGCAAATGGTGGCCGGGAAAAACTCGTTCTCGACATTGCAGCCGTGGAACATGCGCACCATGCCTTCTTCGTTGGCGGCCAGCACGGCGCTGCCGACAGGGAAGTTGGACTGGAAGCAGTGGGCGCGGTCAGGGGCATTCATGGCCACTTTGACCAGAGTGCGCTCGACGGCCGAGAGGTCATCGTGCTTGGTAAACAAACCGAGGATATCGCTCATAGTGAAGTCCTTATGTTGCAGGATGTGCACCCTAGACGAATCTAGGGTGCTTTGGAGTTTGTTGGGAATTGCTGGAATTACCAGTGCTTGTACTTCTCGACCACACGCGCAGGGTAGCCAGGCAAGTCGTTGGCACTGATGCCGTAGACATTGTGCGTGGTTGTCGTCGGCATCACCATCGTGCCACTGCTGCCCATGGGCATCGAGATGACGCTGGTGGTGGTGTAAGTACCTATGACGTGGCCGATTTCTGACAGCTCATTCTTGATGTGCCGCAGCGTGGCCATTTCTTCGCTGTCGAGCCCCAGGCTGCTCAAGGCCTGCTTCAGCTCAGCCTCGATGATTACACCGTTGCCGTCCTTGTCGATGGCAGCGAAGTGGCGCTCGATGAATGGTTGCACCCGTGGTGCCATGTCGCGCAAGAACTGAGCACGTGAGCTGCCGGTGAGCAGTGTGTGGATGGGACAGATGGCAATGCAGACAACGGCCAGGGCGAAGCCGATGTAGGCGCCGGTGCTTGTTGGCCAATCTGAGGAGCGGTAGAAGGCAACGTCCCAGATCATGTAGCCGAAGCCGGCGTAGATTGCGCCGATGATGGCCATGGTCAAGAGTGTGGCCCAGACCACCCCTTTGCGGCCACCTTCGACAGCGCCTGCGGGTATGGCGCCAAGGGCAATCGTGAGGAAGAGGATGAGCAGTGCAGCGAATGGCAGAAAGATGTAGTTCATGAAGAAGTCCATGCGACTTTCCTTTCGATTTCAAGAATTGCGTAAAAATGAAGCGAGAGCGGCTGTCAAGCTCTAGTTGGGTCGCGGGCCGGCCCAAGCGTTCAGCTTGGATTGCAGAAGTGCACGCAGTTGTGGAAGGCGGTGGCGTCGCTCTTGCCGGCCGGCTCTGAGCCCGGGCGAGCGGCGAGGCCCAGCTTGCGCACGTCTTCGATGAAGCTGTCGACCATGGTGTAGTCCACCAGTTGGCTGCATGGATAGTAGAACATCACCATGTGGCCGTTGAGGCGAGCGAAGCGCACTTCGACATTGACGTTGCGGCCGATGAGGATGCCCAGACCGACCATGCGGCCGGCGGCGTCGGGTTGCCACTTGATGCTCTCGTGCCAGGTGCTCCAGAGCGTGTGGTAGACGAAATTGTCGGCTTCCACCATGTATTCCACTTGGGCAAAGCGCGGGTCGTCGGGGGCGATGTCGGCCAGACGAGCGACGCGCAGGCGTGCGGCGACTTCGGTGAGAGTTTCGGTCATTTGTAGTTCCTTCTCTTTGGTGATTGCGGCAGATTACGTTAAGGATGACGCTGAGTATGTCGTTGACAGCTCTGTTTGCAGAGATTCAACAGATATGAAAACAGCACCATGGATCCTCGGATTGCTCCGGGTTCCACAGTGCTGGCGAAGGCTGACGCTTACTTCTTCTGCTTGCGCTTCTTCTTGGGCGACTTGCTGCTGTCGAGCTTCTCGATCAGTGCTTGCCGCAGCCAGGCCTTGAGGCAAAGGCCGGCTTTCTTGGCGGCTTTCTCCATCTGCTTGCCCTGCTTCTTCTTCACCCTGGTGGACATCACCACCAGGCCGAGGGCGCGGTCTACTGAGCCGTCATCGGGTACTGCCACGGCGTGTGCCGGGTCGCAACCGAGGGCGCCAGATTCCCAGGCTTCGGTGTTGTCGGAGGCTTCGGGGGCGGCAACTTGCGGGTGTGCCGTCGGGTCTGCTTTCGTCTTTGCGTTCATACATACCTTTTTGTGGGGTTAGTGCACTTGGCACGGTTGCCCTAAGCTTGGGGAAGCACTTAGGGGCATCTGCTCCAGGTTTGCCCGTTGGGCTTGCTGGTCTTCTGCCATACGTCACGCGGCAGGTCATCGGGCAAGGCAGCAGTCAGCTTCGCCGATGGGCGGAAGGTTGCGCCGCTGGTCTTGGTTTGGGTGTCGATGTTGTAGACATCGTTGATCAATTGGAAGGCCATGATCACCTGACCCTTTTCGTCAAGGGTTACGGAGCGGTAATCCTTGGCATTGATGCGTTCCGTCATCTTGGTGGCGACGGTCGCACCATGACCGTAGGCCACCGTGAAGGTCCAGTCTCGCATCGCTTGCAGGCCATCGTCTGAGAGTTCCATTGCGGAGTCGAGGCGATACGAGGAAGGGATCGCTTGGAGCGCTGCCGGTTCCTCGTTACTGCGCGTCCAGTTCTGCGTGTAGGCGACGATACCGTTGACCCGGTAGTAGTTGACCACCAGTTCGCTGGTTTTCGTGTAGCCGTAGAAGATGGTCTGGTACTTCTTCTGGCCCTTGGCGTCAAAGACCTCGGTGTAGGCTGGTGCGCCCCACTTGGCCGTGGTCTCGATGGCCCAGAGCTTGCCGGTCTGATGGTAGAAGGTGCTGACTCGCTTGCCGCTGTCGTTGTTGCTCTGCTCTTCGACAGAGAAGACTGTCTGGCTGCCGGGCCAGTAGGTCGTCACCGTGATTGCACCAGCAGCGCTCACCGCAACTTGGCGTTTGATGAAGGCGGTGCAGAATGAGGCTGAGCTGGCACCCTGCTGCGCTGCGGGTTGTGCAGTCTGGGCGCGAGCAGGGCTGGCTTGCAGGATCAACGCAAAGAGCAGGCCGATGGCTGCGATGGTGCCAGCGCTTGAGCGCAAGATGCAGCGCAGGTTGATGTGCAAGTTGATGTGAAAGTTGGCGCGCGAGATTGCCGGGAAATACTGACGCGTAGCTGTCGACATGGTTGGTCCAGGTTAGTTACTTGGGGATGGCGGTCAAGCTGACCGACACGCTGGTGCCGCTGCGGCTGCCGTGACCACCCTTGCTGTAGCTGTAGCGCAAGCCGTCGGGGGCGACGGTGTAGCCACGGCTGGTCAGCTCTTCGGCCAGGGTCTCGTTCATCTGTGTCGCGCCCAAGGCGATGGTGCCGGAGGCGCCGCCCTTGGTCTTGACGGTGATGTTGGCCGCGCAGGTCTTCTCGTCGGTGTACGAGACCGAAGCATAGGTGGGGTCAGCACCGGCGCGCTTGGCTGCGGCCTTGAGCAGGTCGGTCAGTTCGTCGATGCCGAAGTGCACCGTGACCGTTCCAGGAAAGACGATCGAGCCAGTTTTGCTGTCGGTGGAGCTGACGGCATCGGCTTTCTGCGCATCGGCGGCAGGATTGGCCGTTGCCGAAACCGAGGCGCCGCCGCCGTAGCCGCGACCTTCGATGTACTTGAAGGTGAGGCTGGCCTGGTCGATGGGGTTGCCTTCGGCGGCTGAGGACTGGCAGATGCCAGCGACGATGACGTCGTGTTTGAAGTTGATCATGCTGGTCTTGCCGGCGAACTTCATCATTGCGTAGCCGGAGACTTGGCCGCCTTCGTTGCAGTTGATGGTGAGCGAGTCGATCTCGTAGAGACCGCTCCACTTGCGCACCGCAGTGGTCATCAGGCGGGTGAGGGTGGCGCGGTCGAAAGACAGCTGAATGCTGAGTTGCATTGTTTCTCCAATGATGTGACGTTGTCACTAGTGAAGGGTTGGGGAGGCGGGGAATGGGAAGTACGTGGAGTTGGTGCAGCTTGAAAAGGCGGCTGCAAAATCAGACTTAGTCAAACCTTCTTGACCAGCCTGAGATTGGTCATGACCGGGAAGCCGTTCCAGATGCTCCAATCATTGCCATTGTCTTGATTGCAGGCGCCGGTGAGCACCTCGACTATGCTGTTGGGAAAGCGTGTGGCCAGTCCCACAGCAGTTGCTTCGACGCAGGCTCGCGATTTGACACCGCAGACACGGAACAACTGGGGTTGGTAACCTTCCTTGAGGCAAACATCGACGACGCGATCGCTGCCATCCATTTGAGCTTTCACTCGCATGAAAAAGCGTTGACGATCGTCGGCTTTTGCCTTCTTTGTTCTTGCCGCACCGGTTTGTGCTGCTTGAAAGATTCGGTCGTGGGTGTTGCCGTAGAAGCGCAGCGGGTTGGGGCAGAGAAATTCGAGGGCGATGATCGACCAAGAGGCCTGGTTCGCTCGACAAATTTCTGCTTCAACTGCGTCAAGTAGCCATGGCTCAAGAGCTGCGGCAAAGTCCACTTGCATATCAACGACGACCAAGAGGTTGCGGCCTAGCGCAGAGTCTGGGGCAGTGCTCAGATTTGTTGAAATTTCGGGGTTCATGGGGCTCCTGTATTTGCACGTGAACGACCCAGGCAGCTGTGCTGTCTGAGTGATTTGCTTGATGTAGAGAGCTAGATAGACTTAGAAGTTATTGCTCAAAGATTTGTTGGGGTGGAAAGAGATCTAATAACTAACTCTTTTCTCTGTGTATGACATCTCAAGTAATGTTGCGAAGCTCTGCTTTACAACCAGCAACAATGCTTGTGATGCCAGCTCTGTTAGCCTTTTGCCTGTTGCAAGAAAACAGGCATACCAATGCTATGTAGCGCGAGGTTTTTCTTAGTTTTGCTTCAAAATCAATTTTTGAGCTTGCGCAGATAGTTGCTAAAATCGAAGAGGTCGAGCCATTTATGAGCTACGGCACATGGGCTGATATGTTCACGTAAAAGCCCATAAAAAGCCAATGTTGACGCTAGTTAGCGACAAGTTAGCAATTAGGTAGCGACAAGTTAGCGTTAAGTCAGCGACACCAAGTGAGTAACTTGCAAAATATGCCAAGTCTTCCCAGTCTTCCAAGCCTCAATTTGAAACCGCAATCTGGAACTTCTGGAATGTCTGGACTGTTTGGTATGCGTCCCGGTTTGTTCATTCAAGCCACATTGATCTGGCTATTTGAAGTCTTTTGCGTTCTGGCCATGCCGATCTTGACCTGTCAGATGCTTTCGAGTGGTGTTTATCTCGGAGCATTTTTATACTTTTGCTTGAGCATTTACTTCTTTTACACATTTGCCGCGAGCATTATCGCGAGCCCCGCCATGTGGCATGCAGCCGGCCTTATCAAAGCTCAACGTCATCGCCAGGCCGAAATTATTCTGGACACAGTGCTGCAGTTCTGGAAGGCCATGCCTTGCCGCAAAGACTGGACGTTTTATACACTGCAATCAAACCTTGCTTTGACATATATGGCTTCAGGTCAGTATCACAAAGCCGAAAGTTTGTATGGCGAAATTATCGATCGCATTGAGAAAAATCCCACTCAAGCGAAGCATCCTTTAGCGGCTGTCTATCTCAACAATTTGGCCATGGTCTATTTGCATCAATCTGAGTTTGGTGGCGCTGAAAAATTAGCCAATCAGGCTTTGCAAATATGGAGCGCTGCTAAAGGCAACGATCAAGCTGGTCGTGCCTATCCATTATCAAGTTTGCTAGAAGTGCATTTGCACAACGATGACTTAGCGGCTTGTGAACGCGATGCCGACTTGGCCTTAGCTCTTTCCACTCAGCCAGACCAACCAATTTATATTGTTCCTGAAAGTCGCATTGGCGTTTATGTGCAGTGTTTGCTCTACAAGGCTATTGTTTGCTTCCGTCAGGGTCGCATTGATGAAGCAAAACAGCTTAGCGCAGCTCTTCTAAGCGGTCACGATGGCGGTCTCTATCCCACTTTCGGTTACAGCATTCCTGGTTTGAATTATCTTGCCTGTGAATTTATGGCCATTGGTGACAATCAATCGGCAGAGCGCTTTTTAGAGATCGCTTACGAAATTTTGAAGGTCCATCCTTTTCATGGCGATGGCCCAGTTTTGTTGAGCACTTTTGAATCGCTTCTAATTAGTACAGAAAGAGGCGATGAGATTGCCGACTTGAAGAATTGGGTTCGACCCAGCAAAATGCTGTTGGAAGGCTGATTTTGACGCCGCAGCCTGTGAACTGAAAACAGACGGCCTTGTCATTGTAGTCAAGGTGAGCGTTTTTTATATTGCTTGTTTTGCTTTGGTGGTTGACTATAGTACATTCGTAACATTGGATCTTTCACCTAATGACCGACAAAATGAACGCGATTATAAAGGAAGGTTCGACGCTCTCGGCAAAGAGTGTTGCTGTTCCTCATCTGCGTAATGTCGGTGATGTATTGGTGCAGGTGATTTTAGCGGGATTGTGTCGTACTGACTTGTACGCCGCTGAAGGCAAACTCAAGACTCCAGATAGTCTGATATTGGGCCACGAATTTTCGGGAATTGTCACCCAATCTTATGCCAGTGACTTTTACCCTGGCGATCGCGTTTGCGTTAATCCCTTGCTATCATGCGGATTTTGCAATCATTGCCAAAGGGGCTGCCACGGCGCCTGTCTAGAGGCTGAGTTTATCGGTATTGACCGCGACGGTTGTTTTGCTGACTATATAGTTGTACCAGCAACTTCGCTCTATAAGCTGCCCGATCACATGCCTTTTCTGGATGCTGCCTACGCCGAGCCAGTCGCTGCCTCCCTAGCAGTGTTTAAAGCTAGTATCTCGAAAAATGAAAAGGGTGTCATATTTGGTGCCAACAGATTTTCGCAGTTAATGCATCGCATCATGAAACTCTCTGGTTTCGACAATGTTGATTTGTACGATCCGGTCAAAGACAAAGGCCAATTGGACGATAGCTCTTACGACTATGTGATTGAGACAGCCATCAATACAGAGCTGTTTTCTGAGCTTGTGGCTAAGGTTAGACCCGGTGGCAAAATCATTTTGAAGAGTCGGCAATATGAGCCTTTGAGCTTCCGCATGAATGAAATAATCAAGAAAGAACCAGTCTTGCATGTTGTAAATTATGGCTCGTTTGATGATGCCATGACACTACTGGCTAGTGGCAAACTTGATATAACCAACTTAGTTGACGGCGTCTACAGCCTTGAGAACTATGCCACTGTTTTCGCCAATTCAAAAGCGAGCGAATCGCTCAAGCCGTTCTTTGCTCCTTTTGATCAACTTGCAAGCAGCAATAGCGCCGTCGGGAGCAAACAATGTGCGGAATATTTGCAGTCTACCAGCCATTATCAGCCATCTCTGAGCACACGGTAAACCGCGCTCTAGAGGCAATCAATCATCGTGGCCCTGACGGTAAGGGCATTTATATCTCGCCTAGTGGCACTGTTGCCCTTGGTCATACTCGCTTAGCTACTGTTGGCATTGCTACTGGCGCCCAACCAATTAGCAATGAAGACAATCGCGTTCATATGATCGTTAATGGCGAATTCTATGACTTTGAACGCATTCGCTCTGAGCTTCAGGCAAAAGGCTACAAGTTCAAAACCACCGGCGATAGCGAAATTGCTCTGCATTTATATGAAGAATATGGCATTGATTGTCTCAAGCATTTGCGTGGCGAATTTGCTCTGGTGATATGGGATGAGCGCAAGCAGCAGCTCTTTGTCGCCCGGGATCGCTTTGGCATCAAGCCCATTGTTTATCACTTGAGCAATGGCACCCTGCATTTAGCTTCAGAAGCAAAAGCGCTTTTTGCTGCTGGAATTGCCGCTAACTGGGATGAAGAGTCATTCTTCCATTCGGCTAATATGCAGTATGTCTTGCCTGATCGCACACTTTTTTCTGGCATCAAACAACTTCCACCAGGGCATTTTTTGCTGGCTCGCGGCTCTGATGTTATTGTCGAGCGCTATTGGGATCTTGATTATGGTGTTAATGAAGATGCTTTTGCTGGAAGCGCCGCTTGCAATGAAGAATCTCTTATTGCTGAGTTTGGGGCCAAGCTAGAAGACGCTGTGCGTGTGCGTCTTAGAGCTGAAGCCCCGGTTTGTGCTCATCTGAGCGGTGGGCTCGATTCAAGTGCTGTGGTGGGTTTGGCCATGAAACACCACTCTAAGCCTCTGAAGTGCTACTCAATAAGCTTTGAAGAAGAAAGCTATGACGAACTGACTATCGCCAAAGAAATGGCTGAGTTTGCCGGAGCTGACTTTGAGCCCATTTTTGTCAGTCAAAGGCAATTGGTCGAATGTCTGCCCGATGCTGTTTACTACAGCGAAGGCTTTGCTGTAAATGGTCACCTTCCAGCCAAGTATATTTTGAACCAGACTATTCGCAAAGGTGGCTACAAAGTCGCTCTCACTGGTGAAGGTGCTGATGAAGTCGTCGCCGGATATCCACATTTGCGCAGCGATTTGTTCAAATCTGATGGCCGCCAGAACTTGCTTGCTAATTTGCACGCCACAAATAAAGCCTCAGCTGGAATCATGTTGCAGCATGGCCAGTCGCTTTCGCTAGCTGCTGTGGAAGAAAAGCTTGGTTATGTGCCAGGGTTTTTAGAAGCAAAAGGCACACTCGGGTTTAAACTTTGCAGTGTTTTGACCGATCAGTTTAAGGGGCAATTTGCTGGCCGTGATGCCTATCGCGAGCTAATCGATTGTTTCGATGTAGATGGGCAGCTCACCGGCCGCAACCGTGTTAATCAGTCGCTCTATTTGTGGTCTAAAACGGCCCTGGTCAACTATATTTTGCGCACCTTGGGTGATGGCATGGAAATGGCTAGCTCGGTAGAAGGCCGTCTGCCGTTTCTTGATCATCATCTCTTTGAGTTCGTGCGCAAACTGCCACTGTCTCTCAAAATCAAGGGAACAACTGAAAAGTATGTCTTGCGCGAAGCAGTTAAGCCTGTTATTAGCAAGACCATTTATGAAAGACAGAAACACCCTTTTGTCGCTCCGCCTCTCAGTCGCTTCTCTAATAGTGAGGCTGACGCTGTTCTGCAAGACGTTCTGCGAAGCAAGAATTTTCAGTCTGTGCCATATTTTGACCAGAAAAAAGTTATTGCTCTATTGGATAGCTTGCCAGAAATGAAGCCTGAAGATCGCAGTGCTGTAGATCCAGTGCTGATGACGGCAATGTCGGCAGCGGCTCTGCATGAGAGATACAAGCTTTGAGTAAATCTAATTCTCCCTCAGTAGCTCAAGCCCTTTTCAATCATGTTTTGTTTATACCGGCCTTCGAGTCTATTGTGGCAAAGTATCCAGACAAAGCTGCTGTAATTGTTGCTGGGAAAGTAGCGTTGACATACGCACAGTTGGCTGCCCGTGCTCGCTCTATTGCTTTGAAGTTGCAATCTGAAGGCGTGCAGCCAGGTGATATTGTCGGTATTTCAATTGAGAAGTCGGCTGACTATATTTGTGCCATGCTCGCTATTTGGTACGCCGGTGCAGCTTTTGTGCCGATGGATCCGGCATTGCCAGTTGAGCGGTTGCAATATATGGCCGATGAGGCCAGCGTCAAAGTTGTATTGGTAAATCAGCCTTCAATAGTATCTGGAGCAAATTTTGGCGCCAGTGCCTTCGCTGGTATGGCGGGAGTGAAAGTTCTCAATCTTGCAGATATTGAAGCCGGTCTCCCAGAAGTCGATAGCGCGCTGGGAGCAGCGCAATCAGAGCTATCAGAGTCTACGCAATCGTTTGGCTATGAATCGGTCGGTCCTAATGATCTGGCCTATTTGATTTTTACATCGGGATCAACCGGCCGTCCCAAGGGCGTCTTGGTGACACACCGTGGTATCGTCAGTTTTCTTGATGCACAGATTGCTGCCTTTGATTTAGATAGTGAGAGCCGCTCGCTTTGGTATCTTTCTACAAGTTTTGATGCTTCCGTTTCAGATCTTGGCACTGCTTTTCTCAGTGGTGCGGCCATCTGTATTGAGCCGCCGGAGCAGTTGCAGCCTGGTAATGGTTTAGAGCAGATTCTGGCCGACCGTGCCATCACTTATGTGGATATTCCACCCTCGATTTTGAGACTGCTAGACCCGGCTGCCCTGCCACCTTCACTGAAGACAATTGTCATAGGCGGAGAAGCTTGCGCTCTTGATGTAGTGCGTACATTCGCTGCGACAGTAAAACTTGTAAATGTTTATGGTCCGACCGAATCAACTGTTTGCACTAGTCTTGGTCAGTGTGGAGTCGATTGGAGTCGGCCTCTAATTGGATTGCCTTTGCCGGGAATTACTTATCATCTGCTGGATGAAGACCTCAACGAAATCACTGGAAATGAGCCTGGGCAATTGCATATTGGTGGTATTGGTTTGGCTCGTGGCTATCTCAATCGACCTGATTTGACTGAGGCAAAGTTCATCGAGCATCCCCTTACTGATGAGCGCCTTTATCGCACAGGCGACTTGGTGACGCGCACTGAAGACGGTCAGTATCAGTTTCTCGGTCGTACTGATAGACAAGTGAAGCTGCGCGGGATGTTAGTGGAGCCGGAAGAAATCGAAGCTAGGTTGTTGCAGTTCGCTGGAGTGAAACGTGCTGCTGTGCTCAAGCGCCCTGTTAAAGCTGGTGTGTCTCGCGAGATTTTAGTGGCTTTTGTTGAGCCAAACAACGATTCTGGTCTTGAGTCAGGTCGCTACTCTAGCGTAGATCTGGGTGCCGATATGGACGCCGATCTGGAGTTAGATTTGAGCTTGGATATTGATATCAGTCGCAAGTTAGATCTTGTGGACTTGCGGGATCACCTGGCACAAGTGCTGCCTAAGTGGATGTTGCCCCAGCGCATTGAAGTGCTTAATCCGATGCCTTTGACAGTCACGGGTAAAGTAGATCTTAGCGCTCTGCGTCTGCGGCCCTTGGAGCAGAATGCATTAGCTGAGGATGATTCAACTGGATCGAGTTCGGCTGGATTTGATTCGATTAGATCTGATTCGACTGGATCTGCTTTAATTGGATCAGCTTTAATTGGATCTTTGTCGCCCACAGAGCGGCTGTTGACCCAGGTTTACAAACAGGTGCTTGGTGTCGATAGTGTCGGCAAAGATGATCATTTCTTCGATCTTGGTGGCGATTCGTTTGCTGTGGTTGAAGCTTGCGTGGTGGCTTCGGCGCTTGGCTTGGCTCTTCCGCCCTCTCTTTTGATTGCTCATCCAGTGGTTTCGGAATTAGCTTTGGTGCTGAATAATTTGTCTCGTGAGCAGTCTAGTGAAGAGTCTAGTGAGCAGTCACTTGCGGCATCTGGTGGAATGCTTTGTTCTAATATTCGCCGCGACATTGCTCTAACTTCAGAGTTCGAGCTGCTTTTGGATCATGCTGCGGCACGAAAGCAAGTGACTGAGAAAAAACCTGCTAATATTTTCTTGACTGGCGCGACTGGATTTCTTGGTGCTCGGCTTTTGTCTGAACTGCTGCAGGCTACCAACGCTCAGATTCATTGTCTCGTTCGTGCTGATTGCGAAGAAGCCGGATTAGAGCGGATTGAGAAGGCTTTAGGCAAGCATGGATTGGTGGGTGATGATTCTGGAGCTAGTTCTGGAGCTAGTTCTGGAACCAATTCTGGAACCAGTTCTGGCGCGGCCTCCTTAGGTGCTGACCGGTCGCGCGTGCGAGTAATTTGCGGCTCTATTGAAGTTGCGCAATTCGGCCTGGCTGATCTGGTTTGGAATGAGCTGGCAGAGCAAGTTGATACTGTCTATCACTGTGCCGCTCAAGTAAATAACCTCGCTTCTTACGTCGAACTGCGCCAATCGAATGTGGTCGGTACTCAAGAAGTTGTGCGCTTCCTTTGTGCTGGCCGCAGTAAGTGTCTGCACTACATCAGCACCTTGTCTGTGCTTGTTGCCACTGATAAGAACCAAGGTGTGCTGCTTGAGTCGGATCATTTAGATGACACGAGTGTTGTCTATGGCGGCTATGCTCAAACCAAATGGGCCGCAGAGGTCTTTCTGCGCAGTCTGGCGGGCAAGGCAGGACCAATTACTTATCATCGCTTGGGCCTAATCACTGGCGATAGTGTGACTGGCAGGAGTGCTGATCACGATTTCCTCAATTTGTTTGTGAACGGGCTGGCTTCGTTAGGTTGTGCCCCAGAAGTGGGCGATGAAATAAGCGTTGATATTACCCCTGTAGACTATGCTGCGAAGGCTGTGATCAGGCTTTCTTTGGCCGCCATGGCTAGTGGTAAGTTTGATACTTATCACATCGCTAATTCTAAGAGTTTGACTTTGAAGCGATTGCTTGCAGGCATGCAGACAGTTAGTAAAAGTGGTGAGCAAGGTGTTGGGGAAGTGGCTGGGAAAAAGGCTGACCAGGCCTTTGAGATTGTCTCGCCTAGTCAGTTTCAGAAGCAGTTGCTCAGTCGTGTGTCTATTCTTGGTGGGGCAGAATCAGCTGCGTGCATGGCGCTCTGTCGACTCACGGGCAGTGATTTCGAATTCTTCCGCACGATGGATCTCTTTCAAGCCACCGATGTTGTCTTTGATGATAGGAACACCAAGAGTATTCTGGGACCGTTGGGCATTGCCTGCCCAGCCCCGTCTGATGCGCTTGTGCAGCTGTATTTGTCGCAGATGCTAGGGTGATTGTTTTTTCGTCTCGCCAAAGACAAGTCGCAGACTTACACTTGGCGGCGTGGCGTAGTTGGAGCTGGGGAACTGTCATCTGTTTCCAGAATGTGAGCTATCTTCGAAATAATATGCAGCGATACGCAGCTGTAATTTTCAGATTCGTATTTTTGCAATAGATTCTCGTGGATGCCAGCACGTGCGGCCAGCTGTTTTTGCGTCAAATGCCTGGCTAGACGCCACATTATGAGCAGACTAGGCAATGCGTCAACCTGTGAAACAATTTTTGCAAGCTGGGTTTTGCCTTCCACGATATCCTCGAATTCTTGGATTTCGGTTTGCAATTGTTTGATTTGTTGTTGAATTGCAAAACGCTCTTCTTCAATTAGCCAAGCTGCTACAGCACCACTTTCAGCTCTGGAATTTAATACGTCTAAGTTGCTGCGCCATTTATTGAGTGACGTCTTGGCGCTTCTATATTGTTTTTCGTTCTTGAGCATCTCAGTCCTGCCTCAGATCAATCCGCAAAATTCCTTTTGCCACGTCGTCATTTCTTCCGTCTTTCTGCCAGTCGTTCACGTGATTAACATAAAAGGGCGGCACTAGCTCGTTCGGTTGTTCTTTTTGAGTGATAAAACTTCCATCTAGAAACACCTCTGGGCAATTGCAGTCTTTCAGGATAGAAATAACTTCTTCCAAGCCGGCAAATAGCTGCTTTCGCTTTTCGTTATGGGCAAACCGGGCTTGCACTTCGGCCATGGTGGCGTCGTGTATACCAGGCGGCAGGTTGTTATTGTCATCGAATTCAGGTATCACAACCCCGTTATATCGTGGGGTTGGAATGTGGTCAAGTGATGCGCGCCTGAGGCAGCTGGCTCACCCCACGAATGGTTGCGAGTTGCGGAGAGCGATCTTTCGTAGATACCCCATTGCAGACGGGCCATACTGAAATATCATAGTACTGAGGTCTTATTGTGAGCTTCTCCGGTAGCTCATTTCGTGGAACTGCCAATTGCCTAATGCGGAAGGTTTGAAGAATAGTGGCTGTTGCTTTCGAGATTTTAAAAGAGAGTATTGCCCTCGGTAAAACCGGTGCTGGTAAAGCGCTGGCCGAGGAAGTAGGCATGCTGCTCTCTTCGTCTGCGAAAAACCTACCATCTGAGTTAACAAAATTAGGCGAATCAACCGTTGGCAGCTTTCGTTCGCCTGCTCAGGTCAAGCAGTTAGAAGAGCTCTACCGCAACGCTCCGATCAGATTTGCCGATCGTCCTGGTGATTTATTTGATTCATCAATCAGAACGGGCACGATTCAGGGGCAATCAGGTCTTGAACATGTGGTAGTAACAAAACCACCTATGGTTCGGCGGCAAAATGAACTGACCGCTTATGCCATTCACCAGCAATCGCCGTTTACCAATCATTTTCCTATCACAGTAGAGCGAGCCGGGGGCAAAGAGCTTGTGCAAGAGCGCGTGGGACGCACGCTCGACAATGCGCTCCCCATTTTAGATAAGAGATTCTACGGACAAGTAGCACCGCCCATGCCACCAATTGAAGCTGAAAAGAGTGTCATCCTCCAGTGGAAGAGGACAGTGGCGGAACAGGCCAGATTATCTCCTGCAATGCGCGATCTGCTGCACGGCAACCCCGCCTTCCGTGATCAGATGGAACAGTCAATTGCCGAGCGGCTAATTTGGGGCGACCTAGACGGTCATCGCGGCAACTTGGCTTTAATGCTGCGTAAGCAACAGCTGAATGTTGCAAACATAGATATGGAAATGGCCTTTAGCACCCGCCTGCAGCCAAACTATCCTAAATTGATCGAGTTCCAAGACCAGGTTATTTCACCCAGTACCCTGGGCAAAATTGATGCATTTCAGCAAAAATTCAGCTCGAATTGGGGCCGAACCTTTCTTTCGGACATCAAGCTTTCTAGCGAGCAAAGTAATGCCATGCTGGCAAGAAGTAGTTGGCTCTTGAACGAAGGGCGTTTTCCAGCCAGACAGATCTATTCTGGACATTGATAGGTTCAAGTGGGAACGGCTACTGTTTGCATCAGTGCAACTCACCGCGAAAGCCTGTGCCGTCGCGGAAAATTTCGTCAAATTGGTTTTTCATGTCAGCGGAGAAAGTCACCTGCGGCAAGCTCATTGTTCGTTTGAACCGCACCGGAAGTGTGAAAACGCTGGCATCGTACGGGATTTTTTTCCATGATTTTGTCGACAAATCCTCGATTACACCGCTGCGCAAATCGTTGCCCATACCCGTGTTGATGCTTGCCATTTTGAATTTCGGCAGTGTTCTGTTGCCGTGGTGGTTGCGTATTAGCAAGGGCACGGTATGAGTGTTGGGGCAGCGGTACAAGCGACAAAGAAATTCTATTGCTTCTGGAGCGGTGGCTATGTCTGCGGCGCCATCAACAGCGGATAGGGAGCGGGTTTTTGGTACGAAATGTGTGTAATTGAGGCCGAGTATTTTGCCTTTTGATTTGGCCAAGTAGACTGATTGGTTCATGCGTGGGGCGGCGTTTGGATTGTGTATGAGTAGCCCATCAAAGAGCGAAAGAGGAGCTATCCATTCTAATTTCGTAGAACGGCGAAATCCGTGTACATCCCATTTCGGTGCCTTGCATAAAAGCTCGTAACCGCTTCTTTTGTTGATTACTTTAATCGCGTCGGGAGCGATAAATACTTCTTCTGGACCAGCGTCAGAGTGATTTTGTTGCAAGATCCAGATTTCGGTGGCTGCCGCAGGATTCTTCGCCTGCTGGGGAAGGCCGACTGTCTCAGGGCTGAGGCAGAAGAGAGCAAAGGCTGTGCAAGCTAGTGTCAAAAGATGTTTCATCAGCGGGAATTATAGCAAGGCTGAGCGTTCTAGTCTTTCCAGATTGGAATTGCAGACGCTGAATTATGAGATAGTAGTGGATAATGTCTTCCTACCGATTGGTCTTTTGTGGCTTCTACTAGTACTTCCAATTTGCCCGATAGATTTGCTTTGGCAGCCGCCAATGCCACTTTAGTTTGTTTAGTTTCAAACGCCGGTTTTGTTCTTGGATCAACTGTTTGGTCTTTGCTCACATCCCTTAACCCCGCTGTAGTCGCTCTACCGCCGGGTTTATTGCTTGCTTTGGGCCTCTTGCCTGGCGTTCGCGATTTGCCATCTCAGCTGCCATGGTTGTATCTTTATTCTTTTGTTGTCGTACCAATATGTTCCCCAGCAATAGTTTGCGCTGTCTGCAACAAGCTGAACCGATCAGGCAAATCGATTGTTGAGAAGCGTAAACTGACGAGTGCATTCAAGTTAGGTTTCTGGTCTTTTCTTTTGACTTGCCTGGCGATAGTGCCCACGGTAATGATCGTGGACAAGCTTTTCGATCATTGGTCTTTCATCTATCTCCTTAGTCGAGTTTGGCTGGCGCAGCTCTTCTACTGGATTGCAGTTACTTTAGTGCAGCTGATACTTAAGGCTGAAAATCAGTTTGTGCTATCTAGATTTTGTTCGATTGTAGAGAAAGCGCCTACTCGACACCCAGTGTTAGTCTGTATAGTGTCATTCTCAATAGCCATTTTGATTTTTGTTGGATGTTACTATCTCACACCTACTTACCTTGCGTCGTTTTTTAGAGACCCAGCAACCCCTATCTTTTTGTTTGAATTGGTTGCTTGGCTGCTGGCCGGTTTGTGGTTGGTGAGAATTTTTAATCTGGGCATGTATATGCTCGTATATTTCTTTTGTTTCGTGGTGCCTAGTTTCTATTTGTTCGAGGTTCTTCCTGCTGTGCAGACAATAATGCCGATTCATTTGCTGGCGCGGTGAATGGGTAACTGACAAGAAGCAAATTGTTGTCACTACTGCTGCCCAATCACTCTAATTCGTTCTGGTATGCTGTATGCAATTCGATCGGCTTTCAACTGGTGCGATTTTTCTGCCAGCAGGGGAGGCACATGGGACCACAAGAACGTTCAAAGATAAAACTCAGAGGCTGGAGCTGGTTCATTGGCGGTATAATTGGGTTCTAGGTGGTTGGCAGATTTTGTTCAATTTTTCGGACTGGTGGTATTTCATCACGGTCAAGGAGTCTCACCAATAGCAAATGGGATTGCTAGAGGTGCTTGTGTGGCTAACTCTTGAACCTGGCGAAGGTTTCTTGATTGGCGTTTTTTCTGGACTAGCTTTTGAGAAGTGGCGGGCTAAAAAACTAACAAAAGCTAGTGTTGATGTCTGTCGTGAATGATTTTCAAATGAGTGTTTACATAACCTATCTGTCCGGGATCCGGATTGTAAGAGTGAATCAGAGCGGCGTTCAAGTCTCCTTCTGACCAATTCCTTTTGATTTTGGCCCAATCAATTCCGCCGACGTAGTCAGGTTTTGTGTTATTGGCTAAATGTTGAATGACATCCGTGAAATAGCCTGCTACATAATAAGGTGCTACATCTACCCGCTGCGCTGATCGTAGTGGGTCGCTAGCATATCTTCCTAGCTGGGCAGGGAAGTCTTGTATCAAACGATGTATGTTCCTGATCTGCATTTGAGCCGGCCCAATAGAAGCTCCTGGGCCGATTCCGTCATCTCTTCCATGCTCCTTTACGTACTTGTCTTGACCTGTTTCATTGCCTTGTTATTCCCAATTGTCAGTGCTTCTTCTCGCCGGTTTGATATCGTGCAATTGTATTTGACGCTGATGACTTTGACTGCGGTGCCTTTAGTGCGAGGTCGAAAGGCCTGTCGAAATCGGCTGCTCGGCTGCTATTAAACAAGAGTCGGCATGGGCTAGAATTCTAGTCTTGGAGCAATAGGATCAGTGGAGGAAAAATTTGGGAGTATTTAAGAAGCTTGACTGGCGGCGAATGGATGTTAGAGCAATAGTCAGCTTTGCTGGTATTGCGGTTGTTGAAGACCGAAGGCATTCTGAATGCCGAGCATGGCTCACAAGCAATAACTATTTGATCGACTCGGTGGATTGCACGAACGGTCTGGCTGAAGCAATCCCAGCCCTGGGAGATCTTTGTCGTTGGGAAGAGAAATTTGGTTACGTGCTTAAGCCTGATGACCGGAACTTGAATGCATTGCGAGATGGATTCTGTTTCCTTGAAGCACCTGATGGTGATGGCGGAAGGGTTTTGGAAGTCATTCGGCCTGAATTAGCCTGGGAGGAGGATTCCGAGTGGTTGCTTGGACTGTTATCTATTGCTAAAGAGCATAGCCGTGAACAGTTGGCTTTGGGGCGTAGGTTCTTTACTTTGCTCGCTATCGAAGACAGCGAGTCAGCCTTGATTAACCAGATTTTTGATATAAGTAGAGTGCCGGGTCCAATCTCTAGTCTCTAAGAGAAAAATAGGTTCGAACGCAAATGCACAAGACTGAAGCTTTAGCATTTCTTGTATCCGTGAGTTTTTTTCTTGGCCAGGCGTCTGTCATGGGCCAAGACGATCCCTTCTTTTCGCCTATAAGGCGTTATTGTGGAGCGTCTTCTCTTGAGTATGCACAGTTGAAGCCGTGGTTTGGTGAAGTCGAGCAACAGATTAGGAGGGCGGGACTTCGTGAGCTAAGCCCCTTGCTGGAGAAACCTTTGGTCTTGGCTTTTGCCATTGATGAGAACGGAAGCCCCGCACACCTAGAGGTAATTTATAGCTCAGGCTCGCAGGCACTCGATAATCAGTTTGTGGCGTTAATAAGAAAGGCTGCTCCTTTTGCGCTGCCTAAGAATTCAGCGCCGCGGTACAAGGCAGGGTCGATTAAATTCACACGCGCTGTAGACGTTGTAGTTGATCTGTTTAACATCCGTACCATGCCTCGACAAAGAATTGATAGATCAGACATGGAAACTTTTGAGCGTTTTTGGAATAGAAAGCGTTCTGTTGTGTTTGAGTAATGTTTTGAAATATAGCAAGGCTGAAGGCTTGGATAAGTCAAGGTCTGAATTGCAGTCTTGGTTGTGAGATAGTAATGGAAGTTAGATTTCCACCTACTGGTCGCCTATGGCTGCTTCAAGCTTTGCGAATAGATTTTTAGTAGCAGCCGCCAACGCTACTTTAATTTGCTTGGTTGCGAATATAGGTTGTATTATCGGTTTTTTTGTTTTCGACATTGTGAATAGTTCCAATCTTCTTGAGCTGCTCTTGCCACCGGGTTTGTTGCTTGCGGTGAGCCTGCGGCCTGGTGTTCATGAGATGCAATGGCTGTTGCTAGGTTTCCATTTTCTTTGGTTCTTGCTACTCACGATATTTGCGCCGGCATTTATGTGCGCTGTCAGCATGAAGTTTAACCGGCAAGAGATGTCGGCTGTCTTAAGCGACGTGCTGACTCGTGCTCTAAAGCTAGGTCTTTGGTCTGTTCTTTTGACTGCCGTTGTAACGGTGCCAACGGTGATGCTTTTAGATCATGTTTTCACTGATTGGTCGATTGCCTATTTCTGTGCTCGTATTTGGCTTGCGCCGCTAGTTTATTTGCTAGCACTGACGCTTGTTCAGTTGATACTGAGAAGTGAAAATGAGTTCGTGTTGCCAAAATTCTGTTCGATTTCAGAGAAGGAGGCTAGTCGGAGTCCAGCTTTGATTTGTGTAGTGTCTTTCCTTGTTACTATTTCGATTTTTCTTGGCACTTATTTCCTCACCCCCATTTTCTATGGGCCTTTCCTCCGGCACTCCGAGAACTATCTTTTTATTTTTGAGCTGTTAGCGTGGCTGTTGGCTGGTTTGTGCTTGGTCAGGATTATGAATCGAGAAAATTTTATGCTCGTATACTTCTTCTTTTTCGTGCTGCCTAGTTTGGTTTTGTTCACTGTAATGCCAGCGTTAATGACAATCATTTCGATACACTAGATTTCATTGACATGCCTGCGCAATTACCAAAGTGCCAGTCACAAACTAGTAACAACTGGCACTTAGACTCGATTTTAAAATCAAGTGATTAAATTAGGCCGAGATTGGAGTAAATCCATTCGGTCTGTTGCTGTTTGTTGCGCCACCGCGGGCGGTGTCGTAATTGGCGCCGCTCGCGCTTGCTGCGCTGGCTTGCAAAGCGGCTCAAGCGTTAAATCGAGCTTGATTTTGTGATGCCGAATTAATTGTCTGCAAAAATGCTTGCGCTTTGCCGTTCGCTTGGCCTAGTTTTGACTCGTTACCTTTCTTTCCTCAACCCCAGAGCTACCCCGAACAACCTCAACCAGTGCCTCTACGCCGATGAACTTGCCGACACTTCTGTGTCGTCTAGTTCGCCGTTTTTATCTCAACCCCAGAAGAAGAGAGAAAAACCATGATCGCATACGTTGTGCAGTTCCACGATGCCTATGGCCACCGCGATGTCCGCAAGGTCTCTCGTAGCTCTGCTGGCGCTGAGGCCTATATCACTGCCGCCCTTGCCGCCGCTTCCGCCACCGATATCGTGTGGGAGTCCAACCGCACCTACTGTTCTGCGCATGCTCGCTTCCGTGGCCCGCAGGGTGGCTTCGAACTGGTCTCGTACTCCATCGAGGAGCACGCGATCATCGACTGATTGCTTCGGCGGTTTCGTACCTCTATACAGGTTTGTTGCCGCCAATTTTCTTGCCTAGCGATTAGTCTTGTGCCGTGGCGTGCCTAAATTCTCCCAACCCGAAAAAGGACTACAATCATGAAGCGCATCCTCACTGTTTGCAGCCTGCTGTGCCTTCTTCTCGTCACCGGCTGTGTCGGCATGCCCGGCACCAATACTGGTGCTCTGATCGGTGGCGTCGCTGGCGCAGCTCTGAGCCGCGATAACCCTCTTGCTGGTGCTGTGATCGGTGGTGTTGGTGGCGCCCTGCTCGGCAACATGATCGACAACAGCGGCCGCAATGGGTACGGGTATGGCGGCAATCGTGGCTACTACAACAACCGTGGTTACAGCAATCCCGGTTACGGCGGCCGCGGCTGCAACCGCTGCTAGAGCAAGTGAAGTAGAACAGCTGACTGAAACCGACCGACATAGATCGGAGGGCTTAGATCAGCTGGCTAGCCTGAATATGTGCCTTTCTGGTGCCTCAACCCCAGTTCGATGGAGATGAAAATGATGAACGTTCGTTTCGATTGGCTGCGTCTTGCAATTCGGCTGGCTATCGCCGATGGTTACGTTGCCCGCAGTGTTCGCGAGCAGGCAAGACGCGCTTCCGAGGCGGCCGCTGCACGAGAGGAACTTATGCAGCGTAGGGCGCGGGTCGGACAAGTGTTCAGCGCTCTGCCCCAGGGCATTTCCAAAACGGTGGCCTATGCGGCGGCGCTGCCGGCGCAGTGCATCGTCATGTTCGTGCGACCTTCTGAGTATGAGGGAGTTGTCCACCGCGATTTCTACACTCTTTCACCGACGCCGGCAGTTGATACGGGCAATTTGCGCGGTGCTGCTGCGTGGGTTTTTGAGGATCTCCAGACTGCCGGCTACGCGCCGACGTTGGAGTACAAGTACCAGTTCGGCGCCGACAACACCGATACTCAGCCGAGCACACTAGACCAACTCTGTATCTGCATTTCGGTGCAGTGACTGAGCAGGCGCTTCAAGTGTCATCAATTGTGGTGGCATAAATAGGAAAGAAAAGATCATGGACCTGCTCTTGCTGGTCATCGGCTTGGGGCTTCAGCGGGGGTTGCCACCGGCGAGTTGGACCCTCTGTGGTTTTCCCTTCTCGATCGGCTGGGCCTTCGCGATGTTCGCGACTCCGCTGCGGCTGTGGTACAGGCTGCGCCCTTGGCGTGATTGATCTGCTGGCATTTAGCTGGCTGTTTCCACGGCAAGCTGTTGGTAGTTGACGCTCTAGAGCTAGACAGTGGATGGAGTCACCGTATTTAGTGGCGCTTTGCATTGTCTAGCTTTTGCGCATTGTCTACTGGTCGATGTAGTGACGGCGGGCCAATCCTTGGTTAGCGCTAGCTGAACGCCCCCCGCTAACCCTGAATGAGCGATAATTTAGCCATATTTGTAGTTACATTTCTTTTGTTGATCCGCGCGTATAAGGTCTGTTAGACACAAGGTATTCCCTTCTCACCTACCCTAACGCCTCAGAAAACAGAAAAAAGCAAAAACACTCTGACCCTACGCCAATCAATGCCTTCGCTGCTCTGAACCTTCGTCAATGGTTCTGGTTTCAGCAGGCACTTCAGTTTCGCTTCTTCAAAATAAATGGATACTCATATGGCAGAACAAGAAAAACAACACATCCTCGCCTTCATCGACGCGCCGGATCCCGACAACTTCGTGCAACTGATTGCGCTGCATAAGCTCAACCCTGCTGCCGAAGTTCACGTCGTTCTCACTGGCCGCCCCGTGCGCTTCGGCGCTACCAAGGAGCATGCTCTTTGGGAATGGGACGGTCAGAGTTCACGCATGGCTCAAGAAGCCTCCGCCATGCGCATCAAGAACTTCCTCCGTCACTTCGGTGTCAATGTCACTCGCGTCTTCGACGGTGGCATTGCTCCGCGCACCCTCGTTCCGCACTGGATTCACTTCGCCGAGTACTACAAGTTCTTCGACGTCGATCCGCTGCAAGCCATCCGCCACAGCGAGCTGGAAGCTCAAGAAGAGCTGATCAAGATTCTTCTGGCACTTCCTGATGGCTCGGTGCCTGTCACTGTGGGCGGCCCCATGACCGGCCTCTACCAGATTCTCGTGCGCTGCCCGGCCGTTGCCGCCAAGTTCAAAGAACTGCATGCCATGTTCGCCACCTGGGGCAACGTCTCGCTCATGCAGTTCGACGACAAACCTCGCGGTGCCGTTCAGTTCAACGTCGCCTGCGACCCCCAAGGTGCTCACGCTGTGCTCAATGGTCTGACCTGTCCGATTTATTTGATGCCGACGGAAGTCACCCGCGTCAAGGAAATCGGTTTTGAGACTGCTCAGAAGCTGCGTGAGGCGTTCCCTGAGAATGCCGGCACGCGTGCCCTCTACAATCTCTACGCCCTCTGGTACGACGCTGCTGTGCGTCCTCGCCAGGCCAAGAACCCCGAAGAACTGATTTTCATTCACGACGTGGTCGCCGCGCTCAGCCTCTCGGAGGAACTGCGCAAGGCCATCTACAACGTCGTGCCTGTGGAAATCACTGCTGTGCCTTTCCTGGCAAGCGAACAAGACGATTGGGGTAAGGTGCACATGAAGCAGACAACGGCGCCGACCAACATCTACGCTGCTACTTCCTTGACGGAAGGCGGCGCTGCGAAGTACCTGGAGACGCTCAAGGCGATCTTCGCGTAAAACCTTCGTGTAACGCACCAAAGGTCTGACGGCGACCTTAACTACAGCCTGTGGCACTTTGCAAAGAGTGTCGCAGGCTTAGTGCCGTTTCCATTTTATAAATTGGCTCCAATAGGGAGATAACAACATGACACGATTCAGCATCAGCAATTTGCTGCTTCCGATTTCTTTCGCTCAGTTCTGTGCAATGGTGCACGAATATCAGCAGATCGCTGAGCGCTCTTTCGCGACGCCTTGCAGCCTGCAAATCAAGGCCATGAATCGCATCAAGATGACGTCGACCTTCATGCACGACGATGGCACCATGGAGTGGATGGACGAGCAGAACCGCCAGGCCGTTTTCCGCGAGACGAGCGAACTGTCTGCTTTCTCGACTGAGATTTTCGACAGGGCCGTCTACATCGAAGTCATCATCGCGCCTATCGACAAGGAAGCTGCGCCAAATTACACCTCACTCAAATTTTTTCCTTTGTGCTACTAGTTGATGTAATAGTAGCTCGGATGTTTCTCTCAAATGGAGGATGTCAAAAGATTAGTTGAAATAGGTGATGAACCTGACTGTGGGCTGTACCTGATATCGTTTTAGGTACTTAATCACAAACATCCACCAAGCGCCAACCGCGCAGGAGGTTCATCATG
>JBAYTY010000068.1:0-24847 GCA_041675385.1 Candidatus Obscuribacterales bacterium | reverse complement strand
CTTGCCGTTGCAAAATCCGGCGGCTGTGCCCCAGACAATGCCACAGACTTCCTTCCTTGGAATTCTCCCCCAGTTCACTTCTTGACCCAGTAGTCGGGCACGTGCGCCAGTGACCACTTACTTTTTTTGCCTTCCGCTACTAGTTCGCCTAGTAATTGAAGAGCGAAAAATGAGGCACAGGTTACCATCTACCCACGTATTGCGGTGATTACCTCATGACGAAAAAATTTTAGATCCGCCCTTTTGCAGCTAACTAACTTTCTGATTCGGTATGGGCATCGCGATCAATATCATTGTCTGTGTCTTTCTTGATGGTGTCGATATAAGCGTTCAGCCTGGTATGGGTCATTTTGCTCTGCGACATCAAACGATTTTTAGTAATTCTTTTGCGCGGTTCACCCGCTTTTTCCTCACCATAGTGTTGGTCGTCCTTTTCAAACCAGTGGTCACTGTTGACACTATCTAAATCAGTGTGGCTGGCCACCGACTTTAAATTGCCATAGTATTTTTCATTTGCTGGAGCAGCTTCTGCATGTTTCTGCATAGCTTGGAGGCGAGCATGTGTTTGGTCTGCTTCTTCTCGGTCCATGACATTGGGTACCGAGCTAGTCAGAGCGCAAGCTTTCGCTAACTTAGCCCTAAAAGCGGCAAAGTCAGTCATAAATGAGGCAAACCATGTAGCGAACTTACTCATGCTTCAACTAAATCACGATTCAACCAAAACTGTCCATGCACGGCGCATCTGAACGAACAAACACTAGCATACTCAAACCAAAAGCTATCACCTCCTGACAACCATCGCTAGCTGCGCCAGCACATAGAACTTAAAATACGGGCGCGCTCGTCGTAATTACCCTTGGTAATTCCTAAAGTACAGCTACATTCCTGCCTCTTTGATTGTTTATCTTCTAGATCTACTTTCTCTCCAACTCCCTTAAGAAAACTGTCTCTCCACCAACCGATAAGCACTCTAGCCTCCAAGTTCTCACTCCCGCACCGGGCAGTAGGACTTCGTCAAAAAGGGGCGCTTGCTTGTTGGGTAGCAGAAAGAATCACACCAATGTCGAATATCATCGAACTGAATGTCGCCCCTTGCTTCGCATCTCTGATGGGAGCTACGCCGGTTACGGTTGCTGCAATCCTCGAACAGCTCGAGAACGACGAGAGCCATATGAGCTCAGGTGATTGCGGTAACTTTTCGTACATGACCATCCTCGAGGTCACTCGCATGCGACTGTCACTGGCCTCGACCTTCTTCGGTCCTGAGAGCGGTGCGGCCAAAGCCGTGCTACGCGACATGTGCTTCAAGTTCTACATGGCCTCGAAGTTCGACAACGCCAACGAATGGGCGCAGGTCGTGACTTGCTTTGAAATGCTGGACGAAGGCAGCAGTGCCCAAAGCCAGTGCTTCGAGTATGTGCAGGAAGCCCGGCAGCACCTCGCTACCGTGACGTGACCTCTGCCCGAGCGAAACCTAACCTAAACAGCCTTCAAAGGAGGTCGTTATGTACATCTGTATCTGTAACGCCGTCAATGAAGCCGCTATTCGCAAAGCGGTCAAGGATGGCATCACCACATGGAAGGAACTCTGCAAGTCGCTCCATGTCGCCACCCAGTGCGGCATTTGTGCGATTGGCGCCAAGGCCTACTTCGAACAAGTCTTAGCCGAGAAATTGGCTGAGCAAAAGCAGTAATTCATCAACCTCTACTCGGGAATCTTCAATGAAAAACCCTCTCAACCTTCTCTTGATTTTCATTCCGCTGACATTCGCAGCGGGTTTTCTGCACTGGTCACCCATCGTCGTCATGGTGATTGCCAGCTTGGCGATTGTTCCGCTGGCCAAGATCATGGGTGAAGCCAGTGAGCACATCGCTCACCACACAGGCCCCACCGTCGGCGGCCTGGTCAGTGCTACCTTTGGCAATGCCTGCGAATTGATCATCGCCCTGATCGCGCTGAATGCTGGCCTGATCGAAGTGGTCAAAGCCTCGATCACAGGCTCGATCATCGCCAACCTGCTGCTCGTTCTCGGCGCCAGCATGTTTGCCGGCGGCTTGAAACAAGAGCAGCAAAAGTTCAACTCGGTCGGCTCCGGCACCTCGGTGACACTGCTCACCATTGCCGCCTTCGCCCTGATTCTGCCAGCCGCTCTGCACCACACCGGCGGACCCGACAGCCAGATGCTCGATACGAAAATGGCACTGGCCATCTCCATCGTGCTCATGGTGCTCTACTTCGCCAACCTGTACTTCAGCCTGCGGACGCACAAACATCTGCTGCAGCCTGAGGCCCAAGTGGCCGAAGATGCCGACGAAATGACTTCAAGCTGGAGCCTGAAGAAGTCTGTGGCGGTCCTGATTGGCGTCACCGTCTTGATCGTCTTCCTCTGCGAAGAGCTGGTCGGCAGCGTCGAACACGCCGCAGAAACTCTGGGCATGACACCGGTTTTCGTCGGCGTCATCCTGCTCGCCATCATCGGCAATGCCGCTGAAAACAGCACAGCCGTCTTCATGGCTCGCAAGAACAAGATGGACCTGTCGCTCAACATCGTGCTCGGCTCCAGCACCCAGATTGCCATGTTCGTGGCACCGGTGGTGGTGATTGCCGGCTTCTTCATGCATCAACCCATGGACCTGGTCTTCACCCAAGCCGAAATTCTGGCGGTGCTGGCGTCGGTCATGGTGGTGACACGAGTGGTTCACGATGGTCGCTCCAACTGGCTGGAAGGCGTCATGCTCCTCGGTCTCTACGCCATTCTCGGCGTCGCTTTCTACTTTATCTAAACATCCCAACTAAGCTTTAACACGTTAGCAGAAGGATCTGATCGGATGAACCAGGCAGTACAAAACTTCCTCGCCAAGAACAGCAACGATGTCGGCGAAAAGCTCGCTCAGCGCGCAGTAAAGGCCCTGCACGAGCTGCGCCGACTGGCCGAGAACTTCGCCGACAACGGTCGCACTGAGTTCTACGGCAACGCCATGGAAGGCATCAAAGCAAGCCTGTACGGCTTCTGCTGCCTGAACACGGTGAAACGCTACACCTTCGCTGACCAGGTCGACGAGGCGGTGCACGACTTCACAGCCTTCGTCAAAGAGACCCTCGCCGCCGGTCAGGGTTCCCCAAACGGCACAATCGACGAAAGCTCGATCTGCGCCCTCGCCGAGGACGCTGTGCAATTCGCCGAAGGCATGGTCGAAAGCCACAAGCCGCTCTACCGGCCGGTAGCGAAGGTCAGCGGCGTCACCTCGGTTACCATCCTCCGCGGTGACTTCTGCCGCATGGCAGTGGCAGGCCTCAACCCGGCCAATCAGAACTAAGAAGAAACAGACCCTCTGTAGCTGAGCTTGTCTCAGCTACAGAATGGCTCTGTTTCTAGCTTTGGCTCTCACTAACGTCCAGCTCCAAAACACGTCCAGCTCTACCTCGACAATCACCGCGAGCGAAATATTTCCAATCGCTCGTTCCATTCAATTTGCACTTCTCTATTCTCAACGAGGACATTTCCATGTTCAACAACAATGTTTCCAGCAAAGACCTGATCCGCCGCGTGGCCAAGTGGGCGCTGATCATCGACGCCGTTTGGGCAACAATCGCGGCGACCTTCTTCGCCCTGATCGCCAACGCCTTTGTCGTCGGCGCCGCTGGAGCCAACGCGCCCGACTACTGGATTTCGGTATCGGCCTGGCTCCTCGCCTTCGTCGTGGCATTTTTCCAAGGTGGCATCGTCATCGGCGTCATCTCGGTGATCTTTCTCGTGATTGCTCTCTCCGGGCGCAACACAAAGTCGTAACCTCAAGCCTGAGACAAGCAGCAGAGCCCAGTGGACACTCTAGTCACTGGGCTCTGCTTGCTCGTGCTACATGGTTAGACAGACTTGAAAACGATTCACTGCTATTGAACTCATTATGTCGCACAAAGGATGCGCGACTTCTTTTGCAGAGAGAGAGAAATGGACTGACCTATCTCTTCTGCGGAGGTTTCCTCTATGAATAAATCTGTTTGCGATAGACGCGGCAGAGTTTCGCTCAATAAACTGGCAGGGTGGCTGATTTATCCCGCAGGTGATCTTCTTGCTCAGCTGATGCTTGGCGAAGTAAGCGTTCTGCGAACGCTGATCGTGCTTCTCTCCGGCGGTTTGCTCTATAGTTTTGAAGTGCCTGCCTGGTTCAGACAAATTGATAAGCTCACTTTCAGGCAGACTATGCTTACCAGACACCGGTGGCTAAGCACTTTCACAAAGACAATCGAGGGAGAGCTGAAACTGAACTGGATAGGCAGGACAATTGCAGCGCAGTTGTACTTCAATCCGCTCTGGATTGCCAGGCATGTGTTTTTCATCGGCGCCGCGACAATGGACTACTCTGTTGGCCCAATAGAAATACTCAGTTCGGTGGTTGCAGCCGGAGCACTGTCGTTCCTGACCAACCTGCCGATCAGTATTGCCGGAAACTACACTATTCAGGTTCATGTCCCTACGCGCTGGAGATTCTTTGCCAGTGCGATGATGACGGCGCTCCTTACTCTGAAGTACGCAGTCGAGTATCGCTACTTCGGCTAATGCATGACGGAATAGCGCCTCGTGAAATTAAAGAAAAGGAAGAGAAGAGGCGCTCTTGCGCCACTTCTCTTCCTTTTTACCTGCCATTCTGGCGACCACAAGTCAACACCCCTATGCCGCTATTTTCATTCACTTTTTTAGATCTTGACTCGATTTCGCCCTACAACACAATACGTGTCTCTCAAGTAACAACATCTCTCCACCAGCCTTTTCAAAAACCATTTTACTACTACCTTGTATAGCATAAAATTATCCTGCCCACAAAATGCCAAGGTCTTCAAGTTAGACTGACAATCAATACATAGGCATCTCTAGAACTGACCATAGACAAAACTGAGAATACGACTGGAGATACAACTAGTATGGACTTAGGTTTTCTTCTAGATCTGAAAGGCAAAACTACCTATCGTTCGCTGGCCGACGCCATCGCCAAATCGGTCGATAGTGGCACCCTCGTCAAAGGTGAGAAGCTTCCTTCAGCCAGAGAATTGGCCCTTTTCACCCAGTGTTCAAGAACCACAGTTGTGCATGCTTTCGATGAACTGACTGCCCGGGGCTACCTTCATAGTGTCAAAGGTGATGCTACTTATATATCGCGCACATTTACCGAAACCCTGCCGCTAAATAATCTAAGCGAGACAATCCAAGAAACAAAAGCTTTTGACTGGACAAGTAAATACAACGACCTCTCCCAACAACTACTATTGCAAAAAGCAGATTTTGTTTCCTCTGGTGATTTCAAACAGCTAAACTATGGCGCTCTGCCTAACGAACTTTTGCCCTTGAGGCAATGGCGCAGAATTTTGACTGAACATTGCAATAGTGAAAATCCGTTTGTCCTTGCTGACCGCCAAGACGTTTTTGGTTACAGGCCACTGCGCCAAGCTATTGCCGACCTCCTAAGACGAAGCAAAGGCATGCGTTGTCGTGCCGAACAGATTGTTATCTATCCCAGTTCTCAGAGCGCTCTAGCGCATCTTATGCAGCTCTTGGTCAAACCTGGTGACACCGCCATATGCGAAGAACCAGGCTACAGCGTAGCCCGTGAACAATTTCGCAGCCACGAAACAGAAGTTAGATCTATCCCGGTTGATGAAAAGGGCTTGAACGTAAAAACACTAAGAGACACTGTAGAAAAGGCTGATTGGCTATACCTCACACCTTCCGGACAAGATCCCACCGGAGCAATCTTGTCAGAGAGTCGACGCCTAGAACTACTTAACTGGGCCCAGGCTCGCGGCGCGGCGATTATTGAAGACGGCTGGGATTCTGATTTTCATTATGGTGGACCGGTTCCTCCACCTCTGCATACAATGGATACTCAAGGTTGCGTTATCTATGCACATACATTCTGGCGACTGCTTTTCCCGTTGGTCTCTACGGCATTTTTAGTGATACCAGAAAAACTGATACCACTATTCACAAATTCAAAGCATGTTGCTGACCATCAATATCCGCTGATAGAACACTATGTCCTCACCAAATTCATACAAGACGGTGATTTCGAAAATCACATTCGCTCATCATGGAAGATACTAAGAGAACGCAGACAGGCTATGATCTTCGAACTGAAGCAGGCCTTTGGCGAAAGAATTCGCATTACTTCTCCAGGAGCCGGGATGCATCTAGTGGTGCGCTTTGATCAGCAGTGGAGCCAAGCAGTAGTTGCTCATGCTGCCGAAAGCGTCGGTCTTCCATTAGCTTCAAGCACTTCGTATTATAGTGGCCCAGCTCATACAAATGAATTTCTCGTACCATTCACAAGTCTCCCCGTAGAGAAGACCGCTGACTTAATCAAAACGTTTGCTCAAGCGCTTTTCGCCTGCTAAGAATGGCAGCGGCAGCGAAAGTATTTTAGCTAGTCAACAAATTCAAACTCTTTCAAGAAGCAAGTACGAAAATTCGTTCTTGCTTTTCGCCTAGCTAAAACTAGCGAAAGTCCTGCTAGCACTCGTAAAGTGTACAACTTCTGCATCTTCAGGCAGACAAGTGACAAGTGAGAAAGTGCATGATCTCTCGTATATGCACCACCCTAATCGCGCCACCGCTTTCAGTGCACTACCACAAAACAGCAAAAAGCCTGCGCCTAGTGCGTCCCCAGCAGTTGCTACATCTAGGTCAAGAAATTAGCTACTAGCAATAGCTCAATGATAAGCATAGATAAATCACATTTACTTTCCCCTTCCCGGAATATTCAGCAGTACCCCGCAACAAACAACTATAACTTTCTCCTGACACAAAAGCTGCAGCAATGCCGTTTTACGTCAGCAGCTCCTTCAGCCCACTCAAATTCCAGGTTCAATGGCGTGAACGCAGACTTTGCTGACGCATTCATTCCCCTGACCCACTGCATCAACTACAACATCTGGCGATTGAACCAGAGGTAAGGCCACTCGCTTCAAGGCAAACTCATTGCTAAAAGCAGTCACAGAAACCAGCAAGGGCAAGAAAAGCCCCAGATCGTCCAATCGACCAACACCCACTCAACGAAAGACCAACATGCATCCCTTCATCGGTTACTTCATCCTCTCCCTCGTCGTCCTCGGCGTCCTCAGCTTCATCCACATGGTGGCGGGCATCGGCGGCATCGGCGGCGCCAGCCGCATGCCTAGCAAATACGCCACCATCCTCACCATCATCGCCATCGTCTTCGCCGTCATCGTCACCTCGGTCGGCGGTGGTATCGCTCTCGGTGCCTGCGCCGCCGCTGCCGTCGTCGTCTTCCTCTTCTGGGCCGTGCAACGCTGACCAAGAAGTCAATTCAGTTTTTGTAGTGAATCACCTCAAACGGCAACCTTAAGGGCCCAACCAAATCATGCAAAATCCACTCTCTCCCATTGGCAAAATCGCAACAGCGCTCCGCCAACTGCAGCTGGAACTTCTCGATGCCTCAGTCAGCGTGCGCCACGAAGAGCGCGAGGACATTGTCATCAACGCCAACTACCCGAGCTGCTGGGAAATCGACGGAATCGTCGTGCGTCAAACCAAGGTGATGGTGCCATCTGGCGACAGTGCAAAAGTCGCAGGCGGATGCTTCATCGGTGGTAGCGTCAGGCAACATAGTCGCGGCAGTGTCTCCATCGACAGCATCTCGGTCGGCAACGGTGGAGTATTCGTTGGCGGCAACAACTCCGGCTCCATTTCAGTCGGCCCCGGCAGCGTCTCTGTTGGTCGCGGTGGTGTAGTCGTGCGCGGCAACAATACCGGCTGCATTTCCACCGCAGCCGACCGCACCGTCATCAATGCCGGTGGTCGCCGCATTGTTGTCGAGAACGGCGAGGTCTCGATCGACAGCAAGAAAGTCGACGGTGATAGCGAAAGCGGCTCTGACCAATCGGCTGCAGAAGCGAAGGAAGCCAAGCCAACGGCTCCGGATCGCCTGGAAATCATCGTGCCCCTTGCCTATCAAGGCAGCCTCATCGTCAACAACCCCGGCGACGGTGACATCGAAGTCGACAACTGGTGCGGCGGCAACGCCGAGGTGGACAACTACCCAGGCGGCAGTTTCGACCTGCGCCTGAGCGGCTCTGGTGACTTCAAGATCGGCGCCATGAAGGGCTTGGGCGCAACCGAGCTGCGCAGCAGCGGCGACGGCGATATCGACATCGCTTCGCTGCAATCGCGCGACTTCAGCGCAAGGCTCTCCGGTTCTGGCGATTTGGAGATTGACAAGATCGCAGTCAACGACTTCACTTTGCGTCAGAGCGGCAGCGGCACCGCTACCATCTGCAGTGGCATTGCCCTGTCTGGAAGTGTCAGCAACAGCGGCTCCGGCGACACCTCGATGCGCGGTCGTTTCGCAGCTATCACCAAGCGCAACAGCGGCTGCGGCGACATCAAGATCCGCGTCAGCGAGTAAGCACACGCTCGTCATTCAGCCAGTTGGTGCCAGCAGCACCACCAAATCAACTCACTCTAGCGAAAGCACTACATGAACCACGTCAAATTCCTCACCCCCGCCCAAATGAACGCCATGATCGCTGGGCAGCAAGCAGACCTGGCCGCCATCCAGGCGACCCTGGAGCAGAAACTGATCGGCAGCCCTGCTGCGGCACAAGCCAAGCGCTTGGTGGCCATGGGCCTGGCAAAACAAGCAGCGCACATACTGGAGCAGTCGGCTGGAAGCGCCCAATACCTCAGCGTTCAGGCCACCACCAGCGCTGCCGAAGTGCCACAAGAACATGACGACAGCGATCTGCTCGGTGTCGTGGTGCAATTGGCAGAGGACGTCGCTGCCGGCCTGGCCGAAATGCTCGATGTCGATGTCTCGGCGCTTGCGCCCTTCCTCGTCGAGTGCAACAGCATCATGCTGCCGCTCTCCAGCGACTTGCTCAACCAGGCGAAAGTCAAGCTCGCCGAAGCCGACGCCATCGAAGCCGCCGCCTCGTAAGATCAGCTTCGACGGCATAACGTGCACCCCAAGCTGAAAATCAATCAGCCTGGTGTGCCCCTCAATTTGGCCATCGGCAATTTCCCCGTCGATTTCCCTACCAATCTGCAACCGGAAAATTCAATGCAAACATCATTTACACCATCCGCAATATCTGACCTGGAAGCACTGGCAAACGGCAAAGCCATGGCCTCGCAATACGAGCGCTATGTTGACCGCTACATCCGCCAGGGCAATTCGTTCTACACCAAAATTCTGGCCAAGCAAGGTCAGAAGGCAGCAGAAGCCGCCCTGGCCGAATGGAACCGGCGCAGTCGCATTAGCGACTTCGCCGCCGCGGTGGCACCGGTGGTGCAAGGCCTGCTCGCTTTGTCGCGGGCAAATCAAGACAGCGTCAAAGTCCTGGATACCGACGAAAAGACACTGTTTCCCCGCTACCTAGAGATCGCCAACTCGAACAAAATGTTCGTCGCCTTCAACACCGAACCGCAACACGGTTGCTGCGTGGCTCTGCCGGGCGCAGAAGACTGGGGGCCAAGCGGCCGACTCGGTCTCAAGGCAGTGACACTGCAAGCCGGCCTCAATCGCGAATACGAGGTGGTGGCTGAGCTGGGTCTGATCTTACCTCTGCGGGGAGAAGCCGCCGCACAGAGCAAAGAAGGTCACGTCGTAGTCGGCATCGAACTGACCGGCTACACCCGCACGTTCAGCTTCGAACCGAGGCTGGCGAAGAACGGCTTTCTGATGTACCAACTGGGCATGATTGGCGCCGAACGGGCCGTCAGCTATTCCAGAACCAGCGGCGGAGATTTCGCCTCTGCCGTCGGCTTCCCCGGTGCCATCGACTACGTGGCATCGGCCCTGCCAAAGCTGGGTCAATACTTCACGGCTCTGGCAAAAGGCCTGGGCAAAGCTAACTGAGCTAGTCGGCGATGGTGAGCAAGCAGGAGAGAGGACCCAGAACTGGGCCTCTCTTGCTTTCTCTTTTTTTTAGCCCAATGTTAATTGACCGGTCTACTAGTCGACAAGGCAGCAAAATCAAGCATTCCAGCATTCGTCACCGGGAGAGTTTGGATCTAGCGTATTGGCATTTGAAGCATTTGCACTGCGGGAAGAGGTAATATATAAAACGCTTTACTAAGGTGCCAAATGACCTCGACGATTGAAAACGCCAAATCAATGCAAGCTGAGCTAGTTTCAATGCGCCGGCACTTACACGCCCATCCTGAACTCAATTTCGTCGAGTATAAAACCTCCCAATATGCAGCAGAGAAACTCACTGCTTTGGGTTTTTCTGTTCGCCAAATTGGTGGCCCAACCGGCTTAGTCGCTGATTTTGGCAGCGGCAAAACAATTGCCATTCGTTGCGATATGGATGGTCTTCCTATTTCTGAGTTGAACAGAACTACTTTTGCTTCTCAAACAACCGGTGTCATGCATGCTTGCGGACACGACGCACACCTGGCCTGCACGCTGGGTGCCGCAGCAATTCTCAGCCAAAGCAAATTACCAGGAAGAATCAGAATTATTATTCAACCCGGTGACGACGCTGACGGCAAAGTTGGCGCCAGCACGATGCTCGAAGCAGGAGCTCTGGAAGGGGTTACAGCCCTGCTTGGCCTACATGTCGATGCCACAGTACCCACTGGTAAAGTAGGCATTGTCACAGGGGCAACCATGCCCACTGTGCAACGGTTTGTTATTAGTATCAACGGAAACGATAATAGCGCTTCTCAATGCACTTCAAACAATGCATCAAACATTTCAGAAGACAGCGCTCTGACTATGGCTAAGACTGTCTGTGAATTGTACAAGGCGCCCGCCCTATTTAAAGCCGCGGGCTCAGCAACAGACCAAGTTAGCATCGCTGTGCAGGCGATGCAGAGCGGTTACAACCAGGCTGTAGAGCAAGAAGGCATCGAAAATCAAAACTGCGCTCGAATTAGCGGCACACTTAAGACTTATAGCGTAGAAATGCAAAAGCCAGCGCAAGAGCAAATCGAAAAAATTGCAAAAACCTTTGACAGCAACGCCACTGTCGAGTTTGAAAAATGCATTGAACAAACTGTTAGTAGTGCGGCTGTTACTAATATCCTCAGTGATGCTGCTGTTGATTTAATTGGCGCTAACAACGTCTTGGCGATCAAACGCAAGTCTTGGAATTATCAATTTACACTACTGACTGAGCGTGTGCCTGGCGCCATGATCTATCTCGGAGCTGAGCTTTCGAGCAGTCGACGAATTCACCAAACTGCCACTTTTGATATTGACGAAAACTGCTTGCCCATTGGCACGGCGATACTTGCTGAAGCAGCGTTAAGGCTATTCTAAATTGGATTGTCCCGTGAGCTCGCACTAGTACACCAAAGCCAACATAAATGAACATTCACCCGATTTTTTGTTGGAAAATATGGATTTTTCTCGCACGTATGAACTAGAAAAGCTGTATCTCCTTCTTTCATCACCTCACCTCAGCAAGTACTCAAACGCCCCCACTACCGCAACTTCTACTAATTCACCCAACAGCGATGCTGTCAGGGAAAGCGGTGGTCAATGCAACAAGTAGTAAGAGCGAACGAGAACGGGTTGTTGTTGAGTAGCCAAATTGACTTACTAAGTTGACGTCATGCGTTGACTTATTGTGTTGAAAAATTTGCGAGATATCCCTCCACACAACTTCATTTAGGAACATCATGTCCCTGCCCAACAAAGACGAACTCAAGAAGCAACAAGCCTCCGCCGCCGGCAACGCCGCCACTGCCGCCGCCGCAGCAGCCCACAAGGCCCAGGTCGACAGCCTCACCAACGAAATCGAAACCGCTGTCCTGGCCGGCAACTGGAACCCCACCACCCGCGGCTACGTGCAGCCGGTCATGGACGAAGTGATCGCCAACTTCGCCGCCAAAGGCTACACCGTGGTTCTCGTCGGCTCCAGCCGCAACGGCCGCACCTTCAAGGTGAGCTGATTCAGCAGCTTGCCGCAAGCCAATCTACATTTGCTAATTCAGCAAGCAACGAACATCGACTGACTCACCGAAAGCCACTATGAACCCATACGCCTACTTCGTCGTCATGCAAAACCTCAACGTCGCCGCCGGCGCTCCTGGTTCCGTTGTCCAGACCCGCCTCTTCATCAGCGAAGAAGCGATCACCAAGGTCGACCACGTGCAACTTCTGATCGATGCCGCCATGGTTGCCTACCCGACCTGGGGCAGCCAACTCCCGATCTTTCTGCGCTGGGAACGCCTGCCCGAAGACGACCAGTTCAGGTTCGCAGTTCGCTGAAAGCATTGCATAGGTTCTCGCTTTTGGCTTGAGCCTCAAGAAAGTCCATTGCTGTGTAGCGATGGACTTTCTCTTTAGTGGCAGAGCCGCTTGCTTGTCTTGCCGCTGCCACGATTGCCACCACCGACAGCAACAATGTCGTGGCGACCAGAAACTCACCCAAACTCAACACCCCGACAAATCATGAACGACACCACCTCCAATTCCACTGCCGCCGCCACTGCCGGCAATCCCGCCGCAGCAGATCCGAGCAGCGCTCATCCGGAAAGCTCTCTGGCCGCCATGGTCGAAGCATTGACCAATGCCGTCACCATTTGCGGTATCGTCCTCTTCTCCCTCCCCGCCGGCGGCCCGACCATCGAAAGCTTGAAGACGCAATACCCCAATATGGTGGTCATTGCCCAGGTCGGCATCTCCTACTGCGTCTCCCTGCCGGTCCGCGAATGCGAAGCCCTCCTGCAGACCTCTGACCTGCCGGATCCGACGGCAGAGGACAGCGTCGAGCTGAAGGCCACCGCCGAAGCCAGGCTCGCCAAAGGCTTCTTCGTGTGAGCTTGGCTGCGGCTGTTGTCTACCTCTGATTGCCTCAGCCGCGGCCATCAAGAACGGCTTCAAGTAAGCCGCCTCTAAAAACAACAAGCAACTGCCATTTTTGAATGCTGCGAAAGCGCGCTTATACAGGCACTTTTGCAGCTCTCTTGATTATTTTTTGAGGCCGCTATAACTATAGAATACAGTATTAAGATCAACAAAAAATGAAGGATGGGCACCGATCTAGCCGAAGCTAAAGTCGATGCCCACCCACTCAAAACTAGCCGAGGTGTCAGCCACCATCAGCCACGACACAGAACAATAGTCAGAAGCCACAAGCGATGAAGCGACTATTCAATTCTACAAGGCAAGAGACAAGAACGATTGCCTTAAAGCGCAGCAGCAAAAAGCAGCTGCTGCGCTTCCAGCACGAGACTTCGCACCATTTCAGTGCGCAGGCCGCGATGGGCAGCGAAAAACTGCTGCTCTGTCATCACGTGTTTCTTCATGCCCAGTGGCACAGGGCCTTGCTCGAGCACCAAGGCGGCGACGATCACCATGTAGGTCAATTCTTCAGGCGCGCTGCCGTATCGATCTGACTGGATGGCCCGCAAGAAATGCACGACACCAAGGGTGATGCCGGCTTCTTCGAGCGCTTCGCGCCGAGCCGTTTCTTCTGGGCTTTCTTCGCCTTCTTGCACGTGGCCGCCGGGCAAGTCGGGGCCGCGATTCTCTTCGGAAGCGACTAGCATGCCACCTTCAGTAAACGCCACCACAGCAACTGCAGTAACGCTCTCGAAAGGCGGCATGAAATCGGGCGGCATCAGCACGAAATTAGTGACGCGGTCACCGGGAGGCGGTGTGCGTCTCTTGTCCGGGCGATCTGGTGGTGTTGGCGTTGCGGCGCCTGCAGAGCTGAGCTCCACAGGGCCGACTTGAGACTTTTCGTTCATAGACTCTCCTTTTTACTAGACGGGCACTACCAGCCCGGTTTTTGCTAGATCAAAATCTCAGCAACGTTTATGCCTGCAAGAGCCTGTTGCGGAAAGTGGTCGGGCAACGTGGAGATGCCCGAGAGATAGGTGCCCGACTCATCGAAGGGCCGATCCGGCCGCCAGTGGATATCCAGCGGACTTTCACGCTCGCCCACCACACCAGATATGGTGACCAAGCCGTCGCGCCGCGAGGCATTGAAAATGCGCGGCACGAAGCGCTCGTACTCGCGCGGGGCAAAGCCGAGGCGCTGATGGCAGTGCACGATCAGCACCGGACAGCGCGGCAGAAAAATCGACTTACGCAAAATCATGACCGCTTCCTCACCAGTAAAGGTGAGCCAGCTTCTACGACGCAGTTGCTCCAGATGAGCTTCTACCTGCTGTTCCATCATTTGTGCCAGAGTGTACATTTAGCTCCTTTCTCCAGTTGCAGGAATGTTTGGCACCAGCCATTTTGTAAGGCGGCACCGGGGTTAGGGTTGAAGGGGGTTGAAGGGGGATTAGAGTCGAATGATGCCTGTTACGCAGGGCTAAGCCGCCACTCAGTGAATGGTCGAATGCCCGCTCGAAGTGCCGACACCATACAGGTCGAACATGCGCGCCGAGAGCTGGTCGAAGGCAGTGGCTGCTTCAGCGGCCAGCACCAGCTGCACGTCGGCGGCCTTCTCCAGCAGGACGCGCTGACGGGCGTAGTCGTCGGCAGCAGCGGCGAGCTTCACCTCACCGTCACCAATCCCGAGGGCCTCCAGTGAGCGCACCGCCGAACGCACTTGCTCTTCACCCTCCGCCTTGGCGGCAATGGCCCGCTGACAAATCTTCTGCAACAGTTGCAGCTTCTCGGCCAGCACCACGACTCGACTGATACCCTCCTTGACGAAGGTCACCGAGTCGCCGACGTTGCGTTCGATGCGGGTCTCATCGGCAGAATTCCAGAAGGCGACATCATCGAATTCTTTCTTCGTGGCCGACAGCACCAGCCGCACCAGCGCACTGGCATCGAGCTTGCAGGCCATGGCCACGACAGTGCTGTCGACCTTGAGTACGCTTTGGGCGGCAGCCACAGCCGAGTTTGTATGCATAGACAACATGATCTATCTCCTTGCTCAGAGGTTATATCGTGGTTGGGTTGACCAGCCGTACGAACTTGCGCCGACCGACCTGAAGAACACTACTTGAACCAGCAGTCACAGTGACCACCAGTTTTTCATCTTGCACTTTGACATCGTTGAGACGAACGCCACCTCCCTTGATCAGCTGGCGGGCTTGATTGCGACTGGGCGCCAGTTCAGCGGCAACCAGCAGGTCGACCACCGGGGTAGCAGCGGCCACTTCCAGCTCAGCCATTTCGGCAGGGGCCAGACGTTGACAGTGCACGGCCTGCCACGATGCAAAAGCTTGCTCGCCAGCTTCGGCGCCGTGCATTTCGACAACGATGCGCTTGGCCAGGCTCTCCTTCAGGTCTTTGGGGTTGACACCATCAGCCAGCATGCCCGCCACTTCCGCCACTTCGCTGAAACTGGCTGAAGTAGCCAGCTCGAACCAGCGCACGATTTTGTCGTCGGGAATGCGCATGCACTTGGCGAACATGTCGTCAGGAACATCTCGCAAGCCAATGGAATTGCCGAGCGACTTCGACATCTTCTGCACGCCGTCAGTGCCTTCGAGCAAAGGCATCAGCAGAGCCAGCTGCGGCTCTTGCTTGAAGAGCGCTTGCAACTGTCGTCCCATCAGCACATTGAAGCGCTGATCGCTGCCGCCCACTTCGATATCGGCGCGCAGATGCACCGAGTCAAAGCCTTGCAGAACCGGGTAAAGCAGCTCATGCACTGCCACCGATTGCTGCTTCTCGATGCGCGAGCCGAAGCTGTCTTTGGCCAGAAGTTGGTTGACGGTCACCATACTCGTCAGAGAAACGAGCTGGGCAGCACTCATGGCGCCGAGCCAGTCGTTGTTGTTGACCACCTCGGTGCGCGACAAGTCGATGATCTTGCCGGCCTGTTCGAGGTAGGTTTTGGCGTTGACTGCCACTTGCTCGCTGGTGAGAGCGGGCCGTGTCACATCGCGACCGGTGGGGTCACCAATGGTGGCAGTGAAGCCGCCAATCAAAAGAATGATCTGGTGGCCGGCATCCTGAAAGCGCTTGAGCGCCCGCAGAACGACGGCGTGACCAAGATGCAGGTCGGCCGAAGTGGGGTCGACGCCGAGCTTGATGCGCAGCGGTCGTCCCTCACACTCTGCCTTTGCCAGCAGGTCGGCCAGAGCCGATTGACTGCCAGGCAAAACCATCGCACCGCTAGGAACCTGAAAAGGCGCCGCAAGCAGCACCTGATCGGGTCCCTGAGCCGGTCCTTGAGGTACACGGTTCATGATAGTTCTCCTAACATTTGAAAGAAGATGCCTTGTCGGAGCGTCTTCTGATAAACGAAATCAGCCGATGGCAGCGAGCTTGAGAGCCCGATAACCTTCCGGCAGCAGCACTTCTTCCCTCAGGTACTTCTTCGCCCGCTGCTTACCGCGCACCCCAGTATTCCGAGGAGTAGTGCGAGTGAGCAGACGAGCGAGGTCGGCTTCGGCCTTGCGAATGAACTCGTGATAGAAAGGGCTGAAGGGCCGGAGCACGTCGCTCAGACCATCGGCGGCTTCCACCAGTTCAATCGGCTCGACGAAGTAGACCGTACGACGAGGGTTCATGGCGACGATTTGGACCTTCCAGCGATCACCGGCGAGCGGTGCAGGGCCAGATTCGGTCGCGTATGCGGGTCGGCCGTTAATCAGCTGTTCGACGCGCGAGCCGCGAGGGGCGGGCGTGAAAACAACTTCCAGCTCAGAGCCGATTCCAACATGGGCCATGGGTATCTCCTTTTTTGAGTGTTATTGGTAGGCAGATCTTGGCTTAGTGCGCTGTACCAGCGCGAACTCTCAGATTGCAGTGCAATCAGCGTTGACGGCACTCGCGCTTAGCTACATACCGTTGGTCACGGACCGCAAACCGAGCGTTTGCTCTCTCAGCAGAGACGGCGGCAGGCAAGTGCATCTCCTCATTTAGAAGTTGATCCAACCTTTGGTCGACCATCTCGCGCGAGGTGCCGATGGCCATGCCAACAGCGAGAGCCTCGGTGGCATCATCAAAGTCACGCAGGAACTTGTAGTATTCGTCGAGGTTAGAAGCCGAACCACCAGCGCAAGCCACTTCCTTCACCTGCTCTGGTGTCATAGTGTCGTCACTGCTAGAGGTAGCGGAAGTGGAGTATTCGCTTGTAACTGAATCATCATCGTACTCGCTTGAAGCTGAGTCATCATCGTCTTCTCCTGCAACCGACGCTTTACCTCTGCCCACATCCACGACCGTAACGTAAGCATGTCGAACCCCTTTGCTTGAGTGAAAAAGCGCCACCCATTGCAGGGTTATGCCAACCTCTCCTTCGAGAACATCCATCGACTGGCGAACTTGCCCAGAGAATTGGTCGAGGGTGATATTGGCACCAGTGGAAATGATTTCGATAACAGACCCGGGCAGCGGAGCAGCTTTGACCGCAGTCGGAAGTGGGGCTGCCGACGCTATTGGCGAAGAAAGCGAAGGCGAAGACGAAGACGCAAGCGAAACCGCTGAGGGATCAATCACCGAGTTGGTTGATCCCTCAGCAGCAGAATTCGCGAGCTGGTCTGGGCTTGCTGCAACCAGTTGACCAGACGGCAAACTAGCAGAAAAATCCGAATTGTCGTCACGTCCTCCACAGCCGGCGAGAGCAGAGAGCAGTGCCAAGGACAGCGACAAACCGTAGAAGGACAGTTTGAAACGAGAATGTGAAGCACCAAAGACAGTTGTTGTTGTATGCATGATTGGTTGAAGCAGTTGAATTAATTGAAAAGGCAAAGAAGAACGATGGTGTACCCGCGCCGCACTCTAGTAGAGAGAGAGATACGGGCGTAAAAATGGTATTGGCTTAAGAGTTTGCTTTAGTACACCAAAGATTTAAAAAAAGAAAAGAGATACTTAGTTCTAAGCTTTAGCTATATAAAAACTGAGAATAACTATTGTAACGAGCCTCCTCTTTACAATTGGCTACAATTCGGCCCTTCTTGAGTTTGCAGACTTTAAGGGAGCAACAGATTGCTAGCTAGCCAGACAAGAGTCTGCCAAGAAAACTAGATGCGCCACGGGACAAGATGCGCGAGCTAGCGCAAGCAGAAAAGGTCATTTCTAGCAGCATCTCATCTTGCTGAGAAGAAGATTGGCTTCTAGGTCAAGCAAAAAAGGGTCAAATAATTTGATCTTTTTCGGCATGAGAAGCGACTAAGACATGTCTATGCCTCACCAGTACTTGCTCGAGTTCGGCTCGCGACGAGTTGTTACAAGGCAGTTACAGCAATGGTTTACAGAACTTCGTCTTAGCTAGCTGGCAGCAAGAAAGTAATAGGTGCTAGAAAAAATAGTCACTCTTTCCATCAACCCAAACTTCGGAACCCTTTCTAAGCACCCAATTTCTTCCCAACAATACAGAGCATCCAACAGAAAAGCACTGGCACTAGTGCTTTCAGTTCGACAGCTCTTCGACCACCTTCAAAACATCAACAAAAGGCAATCTATGACCGAAACGACCGAACTCTCCTCCGCTGAACTCGCCAAGATCGAAAAAGCCCTGGGCAAAGACGCCAAATCTCTGCTCGAACACAAGTGCGAAAAGGTCCCCAGCTCGCTTCTCCACCTGCCCAGCGCAGACTTCGTCGACCGCTTCATGGCGCCCTCTGACCGCAACCCACGCGTCATGCGCAGCATGCAGACCCTCTTCGACTCAGGCCGTCTGGCTGGCACCGGCTACCTCTCCATTCTTCCGGTCGACCAGGGCATCGAGCACAGCGCCGGCGCCTCTTTTGCCAAGAACCCAATCTACTTCGACAGCGACAAGATCGTCGAACTGGCCATCGAAGGCGGCTGCAACGCTGTGGCTTCGACTTTCGGCGTGCTCGGCTCCGTGTCGCGCAAGTACGCGCACAAGATTCCCTTCATCGTCAAGCTCAACCACAACGAATTCCTCAGCTATCCCAACAAGTTCGACCAGATCATGTTCGGCCAGGTGCGGCAAGCCTACGACATGGGGGCAGTCGCTGTCGGCGCCACCATTTACTTCGGATCGCCCGAATCTGCTCGTCAGATTCAGGAAGTGGCAGCGGCTTTCGAAGAAGCGCACAAGCTCGGCATGGTCACCATTCTCTGGTGCTATCTGCGCAACAACGCCTTCAAGGTTGACGGCAAAGACGGCAAGCCCGGTGTGGACTACCACACGGCCGCCGACCTGACCGCCCAGGCCAACCATCTTGGTGTCACCATCGGTGCCGACATCATCAAGCAGAAGCTGCCCGAAACCAACGGCGGTTTCGATGCGCTCAAGTTCGGCAAGACCGACAAACGCGTCTACTCCGACCTCACTACCGAGCACGCCATCGACCTCACCCGCTACCAGGTGGTGAACTGCTACATGGGTCGGCAGGGCCTGATCAACTCCGGCGGTCCTTCTGGCGATGACGATCTGGCCCAAGCGATCAAGACCGCAGTGATCAACAAACGTGCCGGCGGCATGGGCCTGATTTCGGGGCGCAAGGCCTTCCAGAAAGACATGAAGGAAGGCGTCATTCTGCTCAACGCCATCCAAGACGTCTACCTCTGCAAGGGCGTCACCATCGCCTGAAGGGACAGACAGGCAAGCGTCTGACAGACGAAAGACGGCAGAACAACAATAACTTTAGCTAGAAACAATTGAGTAGAGCAAGCAGTACCACTGCTTGCTTTAGTGTGGAGAGCAAGGAAGGCCCAAAAGGCTTTTCTTGCTCTTTCTTTTTTTTTGCAGATTCCGTAACTTCAACTGCATCTAAAACCGGCAAAGCCATTGCCTTCGTTGCTGTTTATTTGGGTTTAAAATCTCGAAGCTTTTGTCTTTCAAATTTTCTACTACATTTTATAATATGCATTTAATTAGTAGAATAGGTGAAGCTCCTTTTCGTGTTTCAATCAAAATCTTCCCCCTCTTGAATGCTGCAACAAGTCTGAAACAATTTGCCGCTAATCTGAAAAAATCAAGTTAGTGAGGCAAGAGGGCAAAACCATGGGCTGAGGACCTCGTCAAGATTGTGGGCCAGTAAGATACGAGACGCCCCAACTCGATTCACAGTTTGTGAATCCAAATTTTCAAAACAGTCAAGCCCAAGAACGGCTAGACAATCGTAATTTCAACAACATGCAAAATCAGTATCGTGGCGGTTATCACGATCCCGGTTTTCAAATTTATGACCAAACAAGCGCACCGCATCAAGGTGGAAATTCTTACAGGGGTGGCGACTCAAACCGAGGTACACACTCAAACAGGGGGGCAGAATCTGGTCGCGTAATTTATCCTAGCGACAACAAATTTGCCAATCGCGAAGGCTATGATCAGTCGGTTTCCAAACTGACTGCTTACGATCACACCAATGCCCATGAAGCTGTGAAAAAAGCAGCAGCAGAGGGTCAGGGAGTAGCTTTTATCATTGGCTCTCAATCAACTAAAGATACGCAAAAGTTGCTTGATCAAATGACCAAGATGAAAGAGCAAAATCCCGGCATGCAGTTTGTCTATATTGACAAAGATAAAGTCAATGAACAGGTGAAAAACAATCCAAATTCAGCTCATGCAAAAAAGTGGCAAGACTGGATACAGCAAAATACAAACGGTTCCGACTTAGCTTTCACCAGCCTGCAGTCAGTAAAACCTGGTGCTGATGGTAAACCTGTTGTCGACCGTGTGGTCAGCACGCATTGGGGCGGCGACATTCAAGAGAGCTTACGTGACCAAAGTCGCTACGCCAAGAGCTTTACGGGCGCGCACCACGGTCAGTTCAAACTAGAAGCCGAGCCAGCACCAAAGGGCTATAACGACACCAGTAAAGAAACTACCGAAACGAGCGAAGTTGAAAAACAAGCTTCCAACAAAGAACTCGAAAACGGCAGCGGTGCTAACTCTGACAAGAGAACCAATAATCTATTCGACAAAGCCAGAGAGCACGCAGCTAGGGAACACACAGTAAGAAGGAGAATTGTTCAACGACTATTTAGCTAAAGCCAATGTGGATCAACTGCAGCTCAACAGCGAATCACTACTTGCCGATATCGGCATAGATGCGGCTGATCATGGTGCTCGAAGGGATGGCCACGATGGTTGTGCGCGCGTCGTCTTCAACGCCCACAACCATTCCAACAACCTTGTTCTGAGCATCGACTACGGGAGCACCACTCGAAGATAGAGCGGTGAGGGGGTAATTCAATTTGATGATCAAACCAGTGCGACTGGCCCCAGTAATGGTACCTCTATAACTTGTCAGGCTAGAACTCGATTCGTCAGCCTTCGACAATATCGTCACCTTTGTTCCAGCTGGTGCCAAACCGAAGAATAAATCGAACGGCGTCAAGCGCGACGAAGAATAGAGATCAAAAACCATCAGATCTCCGCTCATAGAACCAGTCGCTTGCGCAGTAGACGCACCTGACTTGAGGAGCGGTTTTCCAGCAACGGTCAAGATAGAGCGCTTAGACAAATCGAAAACTTGCAGTTGAGAAACTTCACGACCTAGGTCTCCAGGGCCTAGGTACTTCGAATAGCCAGCCTCAGGGGAGAGAAGGTGCAGTGGCATTAGCAACAGGTTGCGGCCTCTGTACCAGCGCACGGCAAAAGCTTTGCCAGAACATAATTTTTCGCCGCTAGCCATTTGAAACTCAGGCAGACCCACTTGATCTAAGGCCAACCCGGGCAATTCGGCAGCCGTAAAAAAGACGGCGAGCAGAGCAGAAAGAGCAACACCATATTTAAAACTGTGACCATTAAATTTCATTGGCGGGGTCAAATCCGTTAATGCAAAATTGACTGGAAAATACCGAAGGCTAAAAGCACTTGACGCCAATGGCGACAGAGCCTATATACCTCTTCTCAATTAGTAGTAACACGTCAACGACGAAGCTTACCCCTGAGGGTTGAATAACCATCTCTTAGTGGAATAACAATACTGGTTCATAGAGAGATTGATTCATAGAGAAATAGTTAGTGGTCACAACAATATCTAGATTAATAGCAGAGCACCAACGGAAACTGCTATCGGTGGCCTGCCTCAGCCTGCTATCCAGCACGGCGCAAGCATTCGCCCAGCACAGCACCCAACAGCTTGAGCAAATGCTCGATTCAGTTGAGAACTCCTCTGGCTACTCGGCTGCATCCCAGCTAGGGAATGGCGGGCAATATCAAGCGGCTCCTTTCAACCAGAGCCCGGTTATGCAGCACCCCTTCATGAACCAAGGCAATAACAACTGGCAGCAACCCCGGTCAGTGCCGTCCATGGCTCCAACTCAAACAATGCAGAGCATGCAAGAAACAAATCAGAGCCCCTTTGCCAAAATCAATCGCGCTAGGCAATGGATGAACGGCTCCGAGCAGCAACAGCAACCAGCACAACAACAACCACGCTCTGGACGTCCTGGCATTTTCCAAACTATGTTTGGTGATTCAGCAGACTCTAGTTCAGGCGATGCTAGTGGCAACGCCAGTCGCGCCCAAACTCAAGCTGGCGTCGCCCGCAATGCTGCTTCCAGCTCATATTATGGCGATCACTACTCCCGTTCACAAAATGCTGACACGGCCTATTATGCCGCAGCCGCAGCCCGCCGTGAAGCTGATGCCGCTTATTACAAAGCACAGTCTAGCAACGCTACGGCGGCAACACGTGGCTACTATGCCACAGCCAGAGCCGCAGCAGACAGCGCACAGTATGCGGCTGATACGGCCAGAGCCAATGCTGATAGAACTTACAAATAATTGATTTATGCAGCTGCGATGAAAAGACCTTATGTTGACCTCCTCGGCGTCCTCTCCAGATCTGCAAAAACTACTGTTGTGCTCGTACTCGGTAGCCAATGGCGTGAATTCCGCAGGAGTATACTTCGTGAATAAAGTTGCCACACAAAAGATTCGAACCCAGGTCGTCCTCGCACTATTCCTCTCGCTTTCAAATGGTTTTTGCTCAGCAACCTACGCAGCAGCCAAAGCTGACACAGTATGGATTTTCGATTGCCAGCAGTTTGGCAGTGGCAAGTATCGTTACTTCGTTGCACCAGATGCCATCAAAATTATCAATACGTCCAATGGCGGAGTTGTGCTGACAAAGGCACCGAACTGGAAGGTTTCTTGTTATCGAGAGAGCGAAAAAATAGAATGGCAATCAACTCTAGACTATTTTGATCCATCATCAATGCTCTCAAACAAGACCAAAGCAAAGGCAAAGAAAAAAGCAAAATTTGCCGTCTTAGGAAAAGACAAACTATTAGGCCTCAGTTGCCTTAAATATCAACTCAGCGATGGCTCCATATTCTGGGTCGCAGATGGGTTAAAGACAGTCCCGCAAGTCAACGACATGGTCTCCAGATATTTCCGTACACCGGCAATTGAAGCCATACCGTTAAAGATTTTACGGCCGGAACAAGCAGTAGCAAAAGCAACACAAAAGAGCGAGGACAGAGCAAAACTGCAGAAGGCCATTCCCTGGCTGTCTGTGAAGAACCTTCGCGGCAAACCGTCCGATAATTGCTACCTCTACCTCACCGCATGGAAGAAAATCCCCTACAAGGACAGTGATTTTGAGTATCCCAAGGGCTATAAACGCACAGAAAATCTAAAAGAAGTAATAGTCTCTCAAAAAAATCGGCAGGCTCTTGAAGATCTCGTAAAAGGGCTTAGTCAATAAAAAGCCTTTAGTCAGCAAAATTCAGTACAAGTATCTTTTCTGATCAAGATTCATCTTTGCGGGTTTAAAAATTACAAGCCTTAGCCTGTGACGTTTCTAATAACAGCGAACCAAGTTTCTTTTTACCTTATCGGACACACTCTGTTGTCAACACGACAAGGCCGCTGATTTAATCTCAGCAAGGGTTTGGGGGTGTTGCCACAGTGGTTGAATACCTATAGCTATATCGAATACATACACGAGCGGTTTGCAAAAGCGAATGGTTGATTGACTGTTTGCCAAGCTTAGTTGCTGCGCGCGTACACAAGGGTAACAGGATGGATCATTTTGGAGCCACCGCCGATGGTGATGGTTTAACTAAGCACGATCGCAAACATTCGCTCGAAACAAAAGAGCAAGGCGACGATCAATCAGACAAAGGCAAGTCAAACGGCGGCGACCCATGGGCCAAAGTAAGTGCTTACTCCTGCACGACTGGCTATGCAGGAAGCAATGATTCTACTTGCACGCCAACCAAATTACCTCAAGTTGAAATAGTTACTCACGATCCTGGTGCACCAGCCTCATCTTTCACTGACTCAGCGCGGCAGACGAGCAATGATGTAAATAGTTCAGTGCGAAATGGTGAGTCTGTTTTGAAAAGACTCGCAGTATCGGCTTCAGCCCCAGGTGCTCTTGATGCGGCACCATTGGGTTCTGGTTTCCAAAGTGTGGCTCAAGTTTCGCTAAGAACAGACGGTATTGTCGACAAGGGCGGAAAAACTATTGGAGTTGAAACTGTCTCACCCACTGGCCAAGCAAGTGGCAGCAAGCCAGGCACTGGCTTTGATTCAGTTACTCAAACTTCTACTCGTGCTGAAGCAGCACAGGTGACAACGGCTCAGGTCGTTGATAAATCTGCTGTGCCGGTCATCAAAGCCAGCGATTTAGTGGTGAAAGAAAGCACACCCGGTGTGAAGATTGAGCCATCACCCTTGGCCGCAACAACTACTGTTGCCCGCGATTTGAGCAGTCCAGTTGCGCCAGCAAAAGACACAACTGCAACAACAACAGCACTAGCAGCAAAAGACGCCAGCCCAGTGACAACTCGCGTCGAGACTGTGGCTACGGTGCCGACATCTTCGGCACTGAGCAGCAGAGTCGAAGTTGCTTCTATCGGCCAATCATCCGGATTCCAGAGCGTGGCTCAAGTTTCTCTAAGAACCGACGGCATTGTCGACAAAAGCGGAAAAATTATTGGAGTTGAAACTGTCTCAGCCACTAGTCAAGCAAGCGGCAGCAAGCCAGCCAGTGGCTTTGAATCGGTTACTCAAACTTCCACTCGTGCT
>JBAYTY010000067.1:0-25299 GCA_041675385.1 Candidatus Obscuribacterales bacterium | reverse complement strand
CTGCCAAAACAACCCATTGAACAAATGAATTGCTAGTCCAACCTAACGCTGTATACATAAGCCCCACTGGCATCGTAGGCTTTGCCAACCTGGCAGCCAAGTCGTCTCGTGAATTTTAAGGGCACTAGTGTTTTATTATATGACACCGTAGTTCTATTATAGAAAACCATAGGTAGGGCCGAAAAAAAATTCCCAGAGAGAAAGTCTGAATCGGTTGTCGGTTTACACCGATCGATTCAAACCTCTCTCCGGGAACTCAAAATTGACGGCAATCTAGTTCTAGTTTGCTGCGGATTACTTCAGCAATGCCGTTTTTTGATTACTTCTTCTTGTCTGCCTTGGCTTCGTCATCGGTAGTCTTGCAGTCCGGAACCGGAACAATGCAGACTTCGCTGACGGGCTGGAAGATCTTGACCAAACCGGCCAGGATGAAACCAGCAATGAAGCCACCGATGTGAGCCCAAAGAGCCACACCGCCGCCGCTGACCGAGCCGATCGACTGGAGAACACCGGAGATCTGCATCACGAACCAGCCAATCAAGAACCAGTAGGCCTTGGTGTGGACGTAGGCGGGAGCAGGCACGATGTAGAAACCAGAGATGGTCGCGGTCGGCCAGAGCAGCAAGTAAGCACCGAGGACGCCAGCGATGGCACCAGAGGCGCCAAGGGTAGGAATCATCGAGCCGGGCTCGCTGTATGCGTGGCAAAGGGAAGCGAGAATGCCGGATACCAGGTAGAAGGCGAGGAAACGCCACTTACCGATGCGGTTTTCTACTGCTTTGCCGAAGACGTAGAGGAAGAACATGTTACCGAAGATGTGACCGAACGAGCCATGCAGAAACATGGACGAGAAAACGGTCACGATTGCCCAACCAACTGCAGTCGGGTCGCCACTGGCGATATCGGTGAAAAAGTTGTGAGGCACCATGAGCCAGGTGCTGAAAAATTCTTGCTGGTGACCCGAGACAATCATTCCCACTTCTGCGAAGAAAGCGAGAAGGTTTGCCACGATCAGCCAGGTCGAGATGGTTGCAAAATTATTGCAACGCAGGTTGTCCTTGAGCGGAAACATAGATTGCTCCTTTCAATCGTTGAAGGCTGAGGCGCTTCTTACGATTTTTTTGTTGGTGTTGGTTGCATAAAAAAATCCGCAGGCAGCCTCAGAGGGACGGCAAAGCATCAGCTACACGAAGAGCATTTCTGTTTGAGAGAGAATGTGTGTAATTGGGGCTTTAAGAACTCTCGGGCGGATTTGGAAGAAAAGAATAGACACTATGTGTTATCGCTTTAGATGCCTCGATCTCAATAGCTATAGGCAATAGCTTCCAAATAGACCAATAGCGAGCCTTGTTTATGTTGACAAGCTGGGTGGATGTCAGGTGTTCACGGCAGCCTTGCTAATCTGCAATGGTCAAGCGGGCGCCGAAGCAGGTGCTTATTAGCTCTTCTCTAATCTCAATTGCTTTGATTGTGATAGCTGCGTATTGCTAGGTTCTGTGCGTACTTCTAATTTCCTCCCAAATCTAGCAAAACAAACAAAGACCTCCAAACCCACGCTCTTCCCTTCATTCATATTTTCGAGGCTCCCGTGCCCCGAATGTAGATGTTTACGACCAGTTAGCTTGCCAGCCAATTGTTGGGTTGCTGACTAGCTCGTCATCTTTGAATCACACGCGGGAAACCGCTTGGATGCGCAATGCCGTCTGAGCGGAATTTCAGAACATGGAGAAATAACAAACATGAACAAACGCCAGCAGAAAGACCTGTCACGCACGGGTCGCTCGGTTCTCCGCTTACACGTTCTCGGTGCAGCTCACGCTGTCACTGGTTCGATGTACCTCTTTGAGTATCACGAAAAGGACAAGGTCACCCGTTTCATCACCGACCTCGGCTTGACCGTCGAGAACCAACAGGCCGACTTCCAGAAGCGCTTGCCCTCCGGCATCAACGCCTCTGACATCGACTTTGCCATCATCAGTCACGCCCACGTCGACCACTCGGCCTACTTGCCGAAGTTGATCAAGGACGGCTTCAAAGGCTCTGTTTACGTCACCCCGGCCACCCGCGACTTGATGGGCGTCATTCTGCCCGACTCAGGCTACCTCCAAGAAGAAGAAGCAAAGCGCAAGAACGCCCGCTTTCTTTCGGACAACGAAAAGAAAGCCAACGCGCCTGCCGACTCGACTTCTCCCGCCGCCCAGGCACTCAAGGTCAGCTCCAAGGGCAAGAACGCCAAAGGCAAGAATCCGCGTGCTGCCAGCAAGTCTGCAGTCAAGGCTGCTACCAAGGATGCTTCTGGCAAGGCTGCTGCTCCGCGCTTCGCTCCGCTCTACACCCAAGAAGAAGCACAGGCCAGTTTGAAGGTTTTGCGTACTGTCGGCTATGACCAGCGCTACGCTGTTACTGACGCCATTGCGTTCACCTTCACCGATGCCGGCCACATCCTCGGCGCCGCCGTGGTCAACCTCGAAATTGGCAGTGGCAGCCAGAAGCGCACCTTCTGCTTCTCTGGCAATATTGGTCGCCCCGACATGCCCCTGCTGTGCGATTTGCAGCCGGTTGCTGCCGCCGACTATGTCATGGTCGAAGCCACCTACGGCAATCGCCTTCACCAGAAGCGCGACCGCCTCGATGTGCTCGAAGCCAAGCTGCTCGCTGCTCATGCTCGGGCCAAGAGCTCTGGCAAAGCCGTTAAGGCGAAGAAGTCTGCCGCTCCCGGTGCCAACACTGGCCAGGGCAGTGGTGTCATTCTCATCCCGGCGTTTGCTGTTGGTCGGGCCCAGGCTCTGCTCAACGACATCCGCATCTTGATGGAAGCTGGTCGCGTGCCCGTCATGCCCGTCTATGTCGACGGCCGCATGACCCAGGCTGCCACCGAAGTGCACCGTAAGCACCTGGGTATCCTCAACGAGGAAACCCGTGGCTTGTTCGAGGCCGGCATTGACCCCTACACCACGCCGCGACATGCGGTTGTGGAAGACTGGAAGGCTTCGGAAGCGCTCCATCGCGAGCACACTGAGCCTTGCATCATCGTCAGCTCCAGCGGCATGGCCTCTGGTGGTCGCATCGTCAACCACCTCAACTACTGGCTCTCTGACAGCAAGTGCACGGTGATGTTCGTGGGTTACCAGGGCACTGGTACTCTCGGTCAGGCGATTGTGCGCACTTCTGCTGGTGAGCGTCCAGACAGCGTCGCTGCTGCTAACGTCAACTTCGACACGCCCAAGACTGTCCGCATTGCCGGCAAGCCTGTGCGTCTCAATGCCACCGTCGACTTCCTGCCCGATTACTCGGCTCACGCCGACTACGGTGACACGGTCAGTTGGCTGGGCAAGTTCAAGCGTCGGCCGAAGATGACCTTCATCGTGCACGGCGATGAAGAAGCGCTGGCTGGTTTGAAGGGTCACATCGAGAACACTCTTGATTGGAAGGGCGTCACTATCCCAACCAATCGTCAGGTCTTCGACCTCTAACCTGGGTCGCTGAGCGGTAAGTGCTGGCTACTGAATTGGCGTGGGTGATTGTCTTTCGACAGTCACCCACGTCCAATTTTTTCTCTTGCTCTTGGCTTTTTTTGCTCTCTCTGTATACTGTATGTCGTAGTATAACTGGAAGGCGTTAACGAAAAAGTGTATCTTAAGCGCTTCCTGTCTCGATCAAGTCTCTAAGCCTTTCCAGCCATCCAAGCATCTCTTTGTTTAAACCATATCTGACAAGTGCCCCCAGCAGTGGTGCAGAAAAACCATAGGCTTCTACCTCGACTGTTGCTCGAACTTTGGGCGTGCCGTCCATGATTGAGTCTAGATAGTGAATGAATACAAAGCGACTGCTCCACAAGTCAAATTCAGAAGTGTATGATTTCTCGAAAGTAAATTCAGTTACTCTTAGATCGACAGCCGGCCCACCTTTCATTTTAAGCCTGCCAACGGCACCCACTTGTACAGGTGTTTTGAAAGAGATAGTTTCCATGCCGCCGTCCCAGGATGGCCATGTTTGCCAGTCAATTAGCTTTTGCCAGACTTTTGTCTGAGAGGCGTCAATTACAACTGATTTGGATGTGAGTTTCATCGAATCTAGTGCTTTGTTCTTATGCTTGCTCTACTTGCCTTTTGCTGCTAGCGCACGCTTCTGAAAAGTCAGCGAGTTGCTCGCCACATGGCGGTAAGTTGTCTCAAACCCGGCGGCATGGGCGTAACCAAGCACGCGCTCTAAATCTTGTTCCACCACAGCCCCAGCCATTTGGGTTACTTCGTCTTCCCATGGCACGTCAAAGTCGTCGGCTCCATAGCGCAAACCCTGAAGTGCCGCTTCGTTTTGGGTCAGCACAGAGGTGCGTAGATGTTTAATATTGTCGAGATAGATGCGGCAAAGAGCCAAGTGACGCAAATATTCGTCAGAGCCTATTTCTTCGCCGCCCAGTTCGTTGTTGTAGGGTTTGTAGGTCCAGCACAAGAAGCTGAATAGGCCGGATTTGCCGCTGGTTAGACGCTCATCTTGGAAGTTGCGTACAGTCTCAAGGTGATCAAGGCGCTCATCTAAACTTTCATCGAAACCAATCACCATTGTGGCGGTACTGTTTAGTCCAGCATCGAGTATGTCTCGCTGGGTTTCCATGTATTCAGCCACTGTGTACTTCAGGGGGCTGTGGCGTAGGCGGAATGAATCGGCCAGAATTTCCGCCCCTCCACCGGTAATCCAGCGCACCCCTGCGGCTTTCAGCCGGGCCAATGCCTCGGGGGTGGATAGCTTGCTCAGCCGCGCTATGTACAAGAGCTCCACCACTGTCAGGGCGTAAAACTCAATTGTGTCCCCATACTTTTGGCGAATTTTGCCGAACAGCTCCTCGTAATACTCAATTTTAAGCTGAGGATTAAAGCCGCCGTTGAAGCCAAAGAGATCGCCGCCTACTGCGGTCAACTCGTCGATTTTGGAGAAGATCCACTCGTTGTCGCGCACATAGCCGTCTTTGTCGCGGGGCAGGCGGTAGAACGAGCAATAGTCGCACTTTGCCACACAAATATTGGTGTAATTAATGATGCGCATCAGCAAATAAGTGGCCTGATTGGGCTGGTGATAGCGGTCACGTACGATGCTGGCCAGTTCAATTAGCTCTTCGTTCGAGGCATTCTTCCACAACCATTCAGCCTGTTCACGGCTGACCCTTGTATCTGCGTGGGGGGCCTTGTTTTGGAGTTGTTCTCTAATGCTGCTTGTGGTTATCTTCATGGTTTTTTGTCGGTGTGCTCGGGGAATCTTTTGTCGTTTCGCTTGCCCCGAAAGCTTGATGCTTATTGGCAAAATTGTCGCAGATTGCGGCAGATTTAATCGAAAATTTGGGAATAGGGCGTAAAAGTACGTATTAACAATGCGGTCGGTTTGACATAGACTTCGGTTTGAATCGATATGCGGGGAGCTAAGAATGGTAGCTGGAGATGGACGGGCATCAGATGTAAAAGTCGGGAAAACCACCGATACTGGCTCTGTTGCGCAGTTAAGTCATGATGTTGGCGTCAAGATGGTAGGAGAAGCCTACCCCTTGCGTACAGCCATGTCAGTACCAGTGTCTGGCCCTGGAGACCTACAGATTGTCAGCGCTAACACAGCCGCTGCCCCAGCAGCCATTGATGCTGCGCCCTTTGATAAATCTAAGTCTGTTAGTCAGTTGATTCAAGATGGTTCGATTCGTCGTTCTGAGGCTCCCAGCCCCACTCCTGAGGTAGCTAAGCCTGGAGCCCAGGCCGGAGTGACAGTCACTTACGCAGACGCTGCAGCCAATGACCCAACCAAAGTTCCAGACTTTATCATTAAGAAGGATGGCACAATTGAAGCCACCGGAGATTTTGAAGCATTGCAGCGCAAAAACGTTGTAGTGCAAGTTGAGCGTGCACCTGGCGATACTTCTGATCCTAACGCTGCCCAGAAGAGCTCTATCGATAAAGTCGTGAGCTATGCCTACGAACGTCTTGGTGCTGACCCAACGGTGGCTCAGACCGGTCTCAAGCTCAACGACGAATTTGGCTTGATATCTGAAAATTTGGTGAAAAAGCTAGCTACTAATGGCGACCCCGGTGTTGAGCCAAGTATTGCTGATTCTAGAAGAGACTTCTCACCTGAAAGCCAACGGGCCATGTCCAACATGAGCCGTATGACCCCAGGTTCGCAAGGAAGCATGTCTCGCGGAGACGTTGAGCGCCAGTTCCCGCCGCGCGATGTGCCGACACTACCTGGTGAAACAGACAAAGTTCAAGACACGAAGAATGCTGTAGCCGGGATGTTCAATCCTGATAAAGCGGCTCCATATGAAACTGTGCGTGTTCGCAACAATAACTATGAAGTCGGCCGCTATGGCATGAACTATCCAGTCATGCGTGACTACTTCTATGGTTTGGGTGGTTTCAATCTAGACGAAATGGACGAAGATGGCTTTATCGCCATGCTCGGCAAACTCGACAAAAACGGTAAATTGCCCAAGTCGATGATGAAGTTCAAGAAGAAAGACGGTACTTTCGACAAAGAAGCGGTGGGTAAATTCCTCAAGTTTGCCAAAGGCATGAAGGAAGGCCATAAGGAAGGCCAACCAGAGGGCGTCACTGCAGCAGATGTAAAAGCCAATCTGCCTAAAGAAATGCAAGAAGAAATGGCCATGGCCATGGTCGAGAAGTACAACAAAGCTGGTGGAGATAGCGCTGGTAAAACAGCCTTGGCATTCCACTTGGGCAAAGGACCAGACCAGTTCACACAAACAGATCTAAGTGACAAAGGCAATCAAGAGTACATGCGCTCGGCAGATCGCTTGGCCCAATTGTCTGGTGCTCGCCATGGTATGGGTGAGAACGACCGCCTCGACTATAAAGTAAGTTTAGATGGCACTTCGATGGACGCTAAGATCGTCAATCGCGCCTTTAGTCATGCCAATCGAGTTGGTACGCAGGGATGGTGCGCTAGAGAATTTCAAATTGCTTGGGCCAATACTGCTCCTGAGCTTGTGGGTTCAGGTGATGGTGTGCAGATGACCAGAGCCTTCCAGCGCAGCGATAAGTTCCAACAGGTTGATTGGCAGACAGCTCAAGAAGCCATGCGTGGTGGTAAAGCTGTGGCTGTCACTAGAACTTGGGACCCTTCAGTGGGCAATACTGCTACCGGTGGTCACGTCGCTACTTTAGCGATGAAGAACGGCCGCATTATGGAAGCCAGCGATCACGTCACTCAATTCAGCAAGAACAACGGTCGCTACCAGCCCAACAAAGACAAGTTCTTTGTCTACACTGGTTAGAGCGAGGCTAGCTCAAGCTAAGCCAAATCTTTGACTTCGAGATTGTTGAGATCGCCTCTAAACATGCACATCTTGCTTATTTGCTGAGCGGGGAGGCTGTCGATTTGTTTTTTCACGTCTTTCTTTTTCGCTTGAGTAATCACTGAGTATTTCTCGCGCAAAATAGTGGCTGCTTCAGCTACCATAGCCAAATCGTCTCTTCCGCTATCGAAAATTAGTGCGATGCGCTCCACCGTGGATGGTGGCACAAATTGTTTGTCGCTGAGAATGCCAATGATGCGTTCAAAGCCAATAGAAAATCCACATGCAGGAACATCTCGCCCAGACATTTTGCCAACCATCTTGTCGTAACGCCCACCGCCAGCGATTGAATAGTTGTAGCCAGGATACCTAATTTCAAAAATCGGCCCAGTGTAATAGCCCATGCCGCGCACCAGGGATGGTTCAAATTGCACTTTGAATTTATCGTTGGCAGTTTTTGAAACCACCGAAACGATGTTCTTCAGCAGCTTTACTACTTCTTCATCAGCGCTGATTTTTGCAGCTAAGAAGTTGAGCTGGTCGTCTTCGTTTGCTAGTTCCAGTAAAAGTTGGTTGAGGGCTGTGATTGCTTCTTCTGGGTGGCCGTCTTTGGAGAGTTCTTTGACGACGCCATCGAGGCCGACTTTGTCTAGTTTGTCTAGGGCAATGAAGACGCTATCAAAGCGTTCTTCAGCAAAGCCGCAGTGCTTGGCAATGCCAGAGAGCATGCGGCGATCGTTAATCATAATAGAGAAGCCATCGAAGCCAAGTTTGACCAAAGCTTCGGAGGTTGCTTGAAGAAGCTCGATTTCAGCGATTTCGTTTTTGACGCCAAAAATATCAATATCGCATTGAGTAAATTGTCTAAAGCGCCCTTGCTGAGCACTCTCTGCCCGCCATACGGAGCCGATTTGAATAGACTTGAAGGGATTAGGCAGGTTGTTCTGATTGTGCGAGTAGAAACGCACTAAGGGCACTGTCAGATCGAAGCGTAAGCCCATGTCGGTAAGCTGAGCGCGATCAGCCTTGCTGTTGTCGGAATGGGCTTGGCTCAGAACTTTGTCGAGCTTGTCGCCGCGCTTTAGTACTTCAAAAATTAGTTGCAGATTCTCGCCGCCCTCACCGCGCTTCAGCAGTTGGATGTTTTCTAGGCAAGGTGTTTCAATCTTGGTAAAGCCAAAGCGCTCATAGGTGGCAGTGATTATTTGCGTGGCCCAGTCGCGTAGGCGTACTTCAGCAGGTGCGAAGTCGCGCATGCCACTAAGTGGGGCGGAGCTAATTTGAGTGTCGGTGGCCATGTGGTTCCTTCTTAGGGCTTGGGCTTAGGGCTTGGGCTTTTGGGTCGCGACTATGAGGCAAGCTCTAAAGGAGCTGTGCCCTGTCATCGGATACAAGAATACTGCAAATTACGGTTATATTTATACTATCGAAATTAGTATAAGGTTTTTTTTGAAAAAGGAAGAATACCTAGGATGCCACAATGAAGTGACACCCTAGGTATGTTGATGTGTTGATGGGTTGAAGCCCTGTAAGAGCCGTCAATCACTTGTGGTGATTGACGAACTCAAACAGTGCGGTGTTTACCAGAGCGCCCTTTCGGCCTCAACGCGATGAGCGAAAGTCTTGCGTGCGCGTGGCGCCGGTGAAGACTTTGCGCTCTCGACAAAGAGAGGAGACGGGGTTGTCGTGGTGGTTTCAGGCGAAGAACTCTGTCGCTCTTCGGTTTCCTTTGCGGAATTGATTTCGTTTGTGTTGCTGGTCATAATCTGTAAGACCCCTTGATGGTGGTTAATTTGTGTGTTTATCCTTGATGGTTGGCGCTCCATCCGAATGAAAAAGAGGTGCGGTCCAAGTCCTCCCTGTGAAGGAAGAACCCAGGCTGCGCCTCTTTCAAAGTTGATCTCTAGGCCAGTTTTTTCTTGCTTTTAAACTAGAGTGCCGTTTTTCTGCAGATCAAGTTCAGTTCGGCTCAAGCAGAACGTGAACTTAGATGCTGCAGGAGCCGCCGTCGCCGTGGCAAAGGGCCATGCGTGCTTGACGCAGTTGACCTTCGGCCTGAGCAATGGCGAACTCGGAGAACTTGATCAGCTCGTCGACACGAGTGACTTTGCTGTTCAAGTCGATGGGCAATTCGACCACGACGCGCGGGGCTTCGCAGCTCGCTGCTGTGGTCGCTTGCGGGGTGCCGGTCTTGAGCTGCTCGAACCACTTGTTCGGGTCAGGGGCAGCGCAGGTTGTGCAGCCGGGCTTGGCCGAGAAGTCGATCAAAGGTGCGTCTTTGTTCACTTCCGGGATGGGGCCAGCGTGAGCCTTGAGCGGGCTCAGTGCGGCGACATCTTCGAAAGAAACGACGGTAACTTCGAGCTTGATCGAATCACAGCGCAGTGCTTCGAGGGCCGATTGGTTGACCACCACATCAGCTGCAGCCGAAAGGTTGGTGGCGGTGACGGAGTTGGCGCGAGCGCGGCTGACGAGAGCAGAAGCTGCTTCGCTGTTGGCCGTGCCCACTTGCTTTTCCAGCCCGTTGAGCAGAGATTGCAAGTTGACCAACCGCTTTTTCAAGCGCGTCAGTTGTACGGGGGCAGCGTTGGTCCCTGGGTAGGATTGGTCGCTGGTATACATGGTTTATTCTTCCTCTGGTTTGTCGTCAGCTCTTGGGCAGTAGCCCAAAGGGTTGAGACCTTTCTGCGTGTTGCAGGAGGTACATTGGCCGTTGAACATGATCTGCTTGTACTTCCTGCAGCATGGACATGTGCCAGTGTCGGGGCCAATAAGGCTGTGCCCACACAGGGTTGTCGGCGGCTTGGTGTAATCCAAGTCGATCAGTGCGTGATTTGTCATTCGTGAGTATTTACCTTTACTGGTTGTGGGTCATCAAGGGAGGTGGTTGGTGCACGCTAGCGTTAGGGGAGATGCGCACGTAGTCAACCATCACCGCCGATGAAGGGATGAAAATATTGATTGAATGTTGGTTACTTGATGGTTTGAAGGGTTTGGTTGGAGGTCCGGAAGAAGTTAAGGAAAAAGAGCTACATCACCCTATGAAAATCCCGGTCCGTGTTTCAAATCCAAGCCCTGGTGCCCGTTACGTAATGTTTGCATATAATTCGTGGTGCAAAAGTATATTTTAATTTTCTCGGCGACTAGTGTCCAATTACGCTAACCCGCTCTGCTGTTGGGTTTTCAGTGGTATGACCAAAGCTATAATTGCGGCAAATATTTCTTTTTCGTTGCGGACTAACTGATTAAGACAAGCTTAAATCAACGTTCTAGCCTCTTGACGCTAGCGGGCACGCGCGAGCTAGCGTATCATTCTCTTTCCGCTTGGCAGTTCTGAAGTGTATGCGGTATGCGCGTTTTGGGAGTTGTGGCGATTATGAGCTGTAGCCAATTTATAGTTCCTTTAGAAATTGCTACTTGGCGGAATGCTCGTACTTGGTTCGTAGTGGTTGTGCTGCTCTTGGCGTCACTGGTTGCTGTGATGAGCTTGAGCCCTGCTTATTGCAAGCCGGCCAAAGTAACAAAGTCTCCAGAATGGTTGGGGGTAGCTAAGGCAACTGTTGTAGCGAGAGCGCGATTAGACATTCCTGCTAAGACAATCTTGCAACTGAAAGCGCGTAGCACTTCAGCCTATGTCGATTTGCCGATCCAATTGCTTGAGGTCGTCAAAGGGCCGAAGTTAGATGCTCGATTGTTGGTCAAATACTATGCCGAGAACGCTGGTTTGCGGGAGCCTGATCTTGCCTGTATTTTGAGTCTTAACTACAGAGACGTCATGGTGCTATTGATTCAAGTGGATGAATGTCCTCCGCCCCAACACTTCTTCTGTGATGATAGTAAGATTGCCCTGCGTCCATTTAACGAGCGTGACTGGCTGCGTCTCAAGCAAGAGTATCGTAGGCAGCAGAAAATTATTGCCCAATTTTCTACTTCTAGATTATCTAAGAAAGACAGCACAGATGCTCGTGTGAAAGTGTTGATTGATCAGTTTGCGGAGTTAGGGATGCAGCGAAGTGACTCTTGGCAAAAGCTTCTGGATTTGCCTAGCAGCTATATACCGGCTTTGGTTCGAGCGATGGACGATTTCAGAATGCTCAAAGACTCCAACGTTACTCTTCTCAATCCGCCTGGTGCTTTTGAAGCGATTGCACATTATGGCCCCAAAACAGTATTAGACGCAGTTTCAATTTTGCTCCATGAGCATACTGGCGTAAGCATGGGCTTTATTCATAACGGTGGTTCCAATAGAGAACGGAAAGCTAATCTAGATGCCTGGCGCATTTGGCTTTCAAAGACACATTGATCTTCCACCAATCAGAATTCCCCGTGCCTGAGCGGCTTTGACTATGCTCACGAAACCTTCTTGATCGCAGGTAATGTAATGGCGCTTTTGGTTTTTGCTCGTGATCAAATAGAAGCCCTTATCAGGGCTGTGATTGCCACTTTCGAGCCATAGTCTGATTTGCCCCCTATTTTTGCTGTTGCATTTTTCAATGATTGTCATTGCTTCATCTGAGCTGATCGGATTCTCTGGCGCATGGAACCATTGGACTGCAAACGATCCGACCCATGCCAGTAATAAACCAGCCGCAATTGTGCTTGCTGTTTTGGGCAGCTCGTGGCTTGGCTTATGAATTTCAATGGAACTTACTGACATAAAAATAGCTTATCAAAAATAGCCTTGCCGTGAGATTCGTGGTATTAATTAAAGTGTCGTAAGACTTTGTTGGAGTCCCCTGCGTTTTAGCGGCGAAGGAGTATTTAGTTACTCAGCTCCAATTGAAGCAGACAAAAATTGAGGAAGAGTGAGGAGAAATTCTCACTCTTTCGCTTATTTGGATTGATCGCTGGTCTCGATTTTTATGTCGCGTACCTGTTTCGCAATTAAATCGTAGGCGTCGCTTAGGGATGCATCTTTATGCCGCAGAAGGTGCCCTCTGGTTGCGCCAGCGTAGAAATCAGCTAGTTGGATACCTGGTTTTGCCGCTGATTGAAACTCAAATTTCGCTTTTTTGTAGGCCCCGCGCTGACTAACATTTGAGATCAGGAGTTGAAGAGAGTTGACTAGGTCTACTCGATACGTTTGCCAGTTGCCTTGTTGAGCGATATTGATAATCAGGTCGTCGAATACTTCTATGGCTTGAAATACACAATTTGCTATTAGTTTAGAGTAGATTCTATGCCTCTCTGCGTGTGGCTTTTCCGACCCGTCGTGATAGATGCAGCTGGCAAAGCAGTCAATATTATTATTGGCAAGTATTTTTCCACTTGACCGCAGGTGCTCTTTCTTCATGTGTGCATAGTGCAAAGATGGCTTGTTCTGTGACTTGTCATGCTTGTTTGCTGCGTGTTTTGGATAGACTGACGCTAACACTTGCTTGTGGATATTGTTGGCTGTGAAGCGACCCTCAAGTACTATTAACGCTACAGTCATTACTTCCTGGTCGTCTTTTGTGCCTGATTCGTCAATGTAACCATAGTTTGTCATATGAGATTGTTTGTCAATAAACAGCGAACGGAGCTGAACTTTCGCGTTGCTCAATCGGATAAATCAGAGAGCTGTTTCCGGCAGAGGACTACAATAATACACCCATCTTGCCTGTGTCTCGGTGTTACCTAGTTCCCAAATTGACTGTCATGGTTTGGGCCCTCAAGCACTTCCTGAAAGCTGAGCCCTTATCAGTTTTGATAGCGCTTCTTTCGTGGTTTGCAGTTCAATCTCACTTAATGGCTGTAGCAACTTCTTCTGCACTTTCTCTGTGATGCGCTTAGCGTGTGTCAGGGTCTTGCGACCTTTGGGTGTAATCAATAGTTGATATTTGCGCCGGTCATGTTCGTCTTTGTGGCGCACTAACAGTTCGCGCTCTTCTAATCTGTCAACGATATCTACCATTGATGTGCGGTCAATACCGTTACGCATGGCTAACTCTTGCTGAGTTTCACTGGCGTGATTTTCAATCATGCGCAGAATTACATATTCTTGAAATGATAGAGAGAGTGGCTTCAAGCCTTCTGCCACTTCGTCGCGCATGATGCGGGCGGCCTTGTTCAAGAGAAAACCTAGATTGTTTTTGAGGTTATCTGGAATCGGAGCGTCGCTATCAGTGGTCATGGCGGTCTCCAGGCGGTCTTCAGACGAATAAAACGGTGATTCAAGAATTAGCCGAGGTGAGTGACCTGCAAGGCAATTGGTCAGTAGAACAACTAATCAGTAAAGCAACTAATCAGCTGCTCAAACTAATGCCAACCTAATATATAGGTAGATGGGCGAAAGCTATCAATTATGAGATTGGTTTTATCTAAATGCGGAATCATTACCTGGGCACCTGCGTCTATTGATGCATGAAGGAAACAAGTGCTTTGAAGGAGCCAAGTTATGAACAAATTTACGCCACTCGCATTATCCGGTTTGCTTTTTTGTGCTCTCCCAGCCATTGCAGATGATTCCGCTTCTACTGGTGGTGCACGCACTCAAACAGCTGTTAAAGTCTGTGCGCCAGGTTCGATGCATGAAAAGCTGAAATTGAGTACTGAACAAAAGGACAAACTCAGCTCTATTCGTGATCAGTACAAACTTGCAACAGCTCAAAAGAAAGCTGAGTTAGAAGTGGCTATGAGTCAACAACATCAGCTGATGTCGAAAGCTACAATTGATAAATCAGCTGTGCTCTCGCTGCAAGGCAAAATCAATTCGCTGAAAGCTGATCTGTCCAATGCTCGCATCGATATGGCTTTGACAGCATCGGCTGTGTTCACTCCAGAGCAACGTGAAATGTTCAGTAAATTCGGTCACGGTCGCGGTCATGGTGGCCCCGGGATGCATAGATGGGGCGGCCATCGACCAGGTGGGCCAATGGGTGGTCCTGGTGGTGGCTGGGAGCACAAAGGTGGCGAACGTAAGTTCGGTTAGTTCTTAAATTGGTCGTAGGTTTTTAAAAGCAGAGGGATGTTCCCTCTGCACAGGAGAGAGTCATGAAGATCAAGTCAGCTAGTTTGTTTGGTTTAACCCTGGCACTAGCAGTGATCGCGTTTGCTGCACCGGCCCAGGCACGAGACAATAATGGTTATGGTAACTACTTGAGTAGCGGCATCAATAATAACTCAGGCGGGGGCTGTGATCGCGGCAATGATCGTGCCGGTGGTCATCATCGTCGGGGTCAAAGAGCCTTCGGTAACCAGTTCCAGAACCAATTCGGCAACCAAAACCAGTTCCAAAGTCAGAGTCAAGTAGGTATTTATCCCAACACACCATTCGCCGGCAATACCGCATATGGTTACAATCAAAATCTTGGCTACAACTCTTTTGCCAATAGCCCAGCATTCTTGAGTGAAAGGGCAAGACTGCAACAGAAGCTCTCTTACGGCAATTTGTCTGCCCGCGATCGTGACAAGTTGTTGAATCGTTTGGCTAAGTTAGAGGCCAAAGCCTTCAACCAGAACACTGGGATCAATGGAACGAATGGCTACAACAATGGCATTCTCAGCAATTTGCGCAACCAGTACTTGAACAACGGAACTCTCAATAATGGTAATTTCAATACTGGCATCAATAGCGGATTTCTCAACAACAACAGTAATTTAGCTAACGCTGGATATGTCAATCAAGTTCGTGGCATGCTTGGATTCTAAGAGAAACAAGGCTCTGATTAACTAGCAATTTACGCTAAACGCGCGAAAAAACCAAGTGCGCATTGTGCAATAGGCATGATGCGTATTTGACTTCTTGCTGAGCTACACTAGAGAAGCACAGTCATGTTAGTGGAAATGGAGCAAGCTTGACAGACTTCGGCCGCGACCAATATGAGCAAGAGAAAAACTTGTGACAATGGAAATCTCGCCAGCGACGAAAAGATAATTCGAAACTTTTGCGCTGGCATCGGCTAAACTTTCTCTCTGAGTTTCGAGGCCCTTGCTGTGAAAGCTTTTCGCACATTACTAGCGTTGCTTGCAGGAATCGGCTCGGCTTGTTTTATGCTGTCTGCTAGCGCTGCCGATGCAGCCGGTGAGGTGGTCTATCGCTTTCCTGATGTTGCCAACTTGGGTACTTTGGAGACCCGTATCGGTGACCGCCCTGGTGCTGTTGCCCTTGACCGGATTGCCAGTCGGCGGCACACCGTGGCCTCGGCTAGGGGCATAGTGAAACTCACAGCAGCTCAAAACCGCGCGGTCTACTTTGCGCCAGGAGTAGCATTAATCAGGCGTCCAGAGCTGATGGATGCCATATCTCCCGATAATATTCTGGGTTTTTACTTCTCCTTCACCTCAACTGGTGATTCTGAAGATGCTATTGCTGACCAGCTAGTGGCTAAGATATCGCATTTGAAGAATCTGCGAATTGTTAGAATTGGTCGCTGTGATGTATCTGATATCGGAGTAAAGTCTCTTCGGGGTTTGCCGCAGCTGAAGATACTAGATATTAGTTACACTCTGATCACCGGTAAATCAATGCCGGTGATTGGCCGTTTGACCAATCTTGAGGACTTGACCATGAACAGTGTCGACCTCAGGCAGTCTGATTTCTCCTACATTGCCCGCTTGCCAAAGCTCTCTGCTTTATACCTTCGCGGGGCTCAGGTAAGCGATGCCATGGTCATGGCACTGAAGTCGAGTAAGAGTTTGGAGAACATTGATCTCTCTAACAACCGTGCCATAACTGACGCTTCCCTTCCTGCCCTGGCGCTTTTGCCTAATCTTAAGGCCGTTTGCCTGGCGGGTACTTCAGTCAATTTGCAGAGCCTGACTAAGCTTGCGCGAGTTAAGCGGGTGGTACTTTCTGATCGCGACTTGAAAGGCGCTAGTTTTGAGGTTTTGAAAAAAACTCTCCCTAATTTGGCGCTTGACAACTACGGTAAGAAATCGTCTTCTGAAAGCAGGCCTGGCGCCGAAGAAATGCATTTATTTGCGCCCACTCGGTACTAAGGCGGAGCTTAAATACTTTAGTAGTCTTAGATGTCCAGAACTAGCCGGTTGCGGGTATATATAACTGGTAGTTACTAGTGAGCCCGAAACCCCCACCAGATGGCAATCGACGTCCGACAGTTACCAAAAGATGGCGGCGACGATAAAACTTCGCCTGAAGTTTCGGCGGCTACTAAAGCTGTTCACGAGATTACTGTCAAAGATCAAAAGGCACAGGCTGCCAGCAGTCAGGCGAAAGGCGACTCTGCAGTTTTGCCTGGGGTTAAGCTCGAAGATCTCACCAAGACCGCCAAGCCCGCTGAACCTGGCGAAAAACCCATTGACCGGGTTGCTTTAGCCAGAGATGCCGATGCTCTGAGGCAGGCCACTGGCAATGACAATTGGGTCGCACGTTGGGCCGATAGAGACAAAATCGTTGATTTGCTCAAGGGTCATACAGCCGCTGAATTGAAGGTGCTCAACGGCATTTACAAGATGAAGTTTGGCAAGGGCCTAGAAGAAGAAATGTCGGCATTCATGACCGGCTCAGACCGCGAGCGCTTGAAGGCTGCCCTGCACAAAAAAGACGGCAATGTAAGCACCATAGCCGCCGATCGCATTAGTGTCGCTTTGACTGAACGGGGCGAGTGGACTGGTCGCAGCAATTCAATCATCGAGAAAGATTTGCGCGATAGTTTGCGGACGACCAACGCTGAGCAAGTCAAACAAATTTCGGCTGAATATCAAGAGCGGCATGGAAAGCCCTTAGCTCAAGCAATTGCCCAAGATCAAAATCTAACAGCAACAACCAAAGAAGCGCTCATGATTTACCTCAAGGGTAATGATAAGCGCGCCCCCGAAGATTTCACAAAGCTCACTGCCGCTGCCCTTAAGGCGGAAGACTTGCAGTTTTTCAAAGAAGTGATGAAAGATGCTAGCCCTCAAGAGAGGCAGGCTTTTGTCGCTAATGGCGGTGATAAGCAAATGCGTGCTGCTTGGTCTGGCTCAGATTTAGCTCAGGCTCGTGATTTTAGTGTTGATGGTAAACTCTCGGCCGCCACCCAAGTTAAAGAAAATACCGGCACTGTTTGGGATAACAACAAAGGCATTGAGTTAGCTCTTTCGCGCATGACCGACTCTGAGCGCAGTGATTATCGTATTGGTAGGCAACTTAGCGGCGACAATACTCCACTTGGAGCTCAAGATAGTGAGCGGCTTAAGGCCATGTCACCTGCTGAGAAAGCTTCTGCCACTGGGCAGTATCACACTCTTAGAACTAGTCTAGAAGCGGCAGGCAATGCCACTGAATTGGCCCGCTGGGAGTCCATGATCAATGTGCGGGGTGGTTCTATTGCTGCCACTCTTGATCAACACAGAGGTTCACTCTGGAATGATTCTGCCGCTGACATTGGCACTTCCATTGAGAGCATGTCCAAAAAAGATTGGGAAGCGGCTAAGAATAATCCTGCTGCCCGCAAAGAACTAGAGCTTATGCTCGATAGCCTCAATCAGTCTGAGAAAGATAAGCAAGGCTTGCTCAAGATTTTTGATCTAAAAATGAACGCCAAAACCTACGAAGAGTCAGTTGACAGTGGAAAAGTTTCTGTTGTCGACCGCATGGACGAGAAATGGCACTTCTATCGCAATGACCAGGGCGCTATGCTCGAAGCCGTTTCTGGTATGTCGAAAGAAGACCGTGAGCGCTACAAAACAGACACAAAGTTCAAAGCCGAGCTTGATCAAAAAGTCGATAGTTACATGTCTGGTCAAGCGCGCGACGAAGCGCAAAAAATACTAAAAGCTGTTGAGCTTGGCGATAAGCCAGTGTCGACAATAGTGACAAAGCTAGCGCAGCATGCCGCTAATGCCTTTGTTGACGAAGCAAAGGCAGTGCGTGATATTCGCGATGCTTTCAACGTTGACCCAACTCTTCGAAGTCGCATCAACGAACCTAAAACTGACGCTGACCGAGTCTTTGCTGCCGACTTTAAGAAAGCCGGAGAGCAGGCTCTGGGCAAAGACATGTACCAAGAGTATGTGGGTGAGTTGCTTAAGACTGGCTCGATATCTGCCGATAAGATGACTAAATTGTCTAAGGGCACTTTCAGCGATGATGAAGAGACAACCTACGAAGATATAGCTAAAGCGCCAAAGCAAGAGCGTGATCGCTTGTTGAACGATATCGCTTATCAAAATACGGCATTAGATCATCTCAATGGCGACGAGCGCAAAGTCGCTTTAGCTGCGGCTGAACAAGGTGAGTATCGCAGTGAAGATAAAATTAGAGCCCTTGTACTAGGCTTTGGCGGCGGTAGAGACATTGTCGAGCAGCTCAAACAAGTGCCCACAGAGCAGTTGAACCAGCTAAAAAGTGACTATGCCCGCAAGTATGGCACCAGTTTTGAGAGCGATCTCATGGCTAAGCTAAGCGGTCAAGAAATGGCAGAAGCGCGACGTGTTTTGACAGCGGATAAGTCATTAGTTGAGCGTGTCGATATTGCTCGCGATGAGTCGTACTCAACTCGCAGTGGTGTCGGTGCAGGCTTTGCTGACTGGGTTAGCGCCACTGGCAAACAGTCAGATGATGCCTTAGATCAAATGCTACAAACTGCAGCTGAAGCCAATCGCAAGGGCGAAATGGCCAGCCCAGAGCAAATGAAGCACATGCTTGATGATTTTGCTAGTGCTATTGATAATCATCGCGAAACTAAGAGTGCAGCCGCTGATTACACTGCTGATGCACTGATTGCCGGTGCTGCTATCGCTAGTGTGATTGCCACTGGCGGTACTGATCTTCCCCTCGTGGCTGCCATGTTGGCTGCTGGTGGGGCCGCCACTAAAGTTGGCAGCAAAGCTGTTCTGATGGGCTCAGATTATGATTTCAAATTAGGCACAGTCGCTAAAGATGCTTCGATTGGTGCCCTAACTGGTGCTACTTCAGTTTTGGGTCAAGCGCAACTAGCGGCTGTATTTAAAGTCGGTCAGCAAGCGGCTAAATCTGCTGCTACAGCTACTCTTGGTACTCTGGCTAAAGAGAGCGTAGACGTTGTCGCTAAGCGGGCCGGTATAGAGCTGGCTGAAGGTGTAGCCGGTAAGCAGTTGTTTGTGGCTGGTTACGAGAAAATCGTAGCAGAAGGTACTGAGACAACTATGCGCAATTTGCTGGCTAATGGTGCTAGAAAAATTGAAGAAAAGTCTTTTGCTGCTATAGCCGAACGGGTGGTTGATGCAGGCATTCAAGGGCCTCTTAGAGATGCTGCTGTGGCCAGTGTGCGCAAAGAGTTGACAGAGCAAGCGACCAAAGAATTTGCTCGGCACACAGCTAATTGGCTTGTATATCAAGGAACAGCTCAGGGCTTGAACGCTGGTGCTGGTGCTGCAGCTAACAGTGGCACAGGGGTTTTGGAGGGGGTTGCTGCCTGGGATTCTAGAAAAGGCTTGGCTGGAAATCTCTCTAATATTGGCATGCATACTTTCAATTCTTCTCTTGCTGGTGCTGGTGGTGCCCTGTTCTTTGGTGGTGCCATCAAGGCTGGTGAAGCTGGATTTAGTGGTCTGAGTCGCTTCAAGGCAGCGCCCGAAGTCGCACGCTCTGAGTTTAGCTTGGCGCCGGAAATCAGATCTAGTGGCGAAGCTAGTTCTATCGGTGCTTTTCGACCCAGCGGTGAAGTAAGACCTAGTAGCGAAGTTCGAGGACCAAACATAGCTCATGATTTGCCTTTGCGTGGGCAAATTGACTTTACTCCCAACATGGCTATGGCTGCCATTGAGACCCATCCAAGAGGTGGAACTGCCGCACCTGACCAGATTTGGATGCCAGTTCGTGAAATGGAAAGACTGGCTCCTCATGAGCGTTTAGCTCTTGTGCGTGAGCTAGGTAGAGACATTACTCCGCTCAATACCTCGGCTAAGGCTGGCCAGTTTGTTGACAGCATTGAAGCTGCTACAAAGGGCTGGACACAAGACTTTTCGCATCTCCCCAAGGCGGCTGATGATGCCCATTCACGCTTCCAGGTGAACGGACAGAAGGTCAATGCTCTTGTTGATAAATACGGCATGCCATGGCGCAATGGTGAGTTAGATACTGCCGATATGGTAGCGAAGATGCAAGGTCATCCAGAAGATTTAGCGACTTTGAAGACCTATATCGCTGACCGGCAGGCCTATGCGGATGCATTGTTTGAGCAGACCAAAGTGCTTGATCAAAGAGTGGCGGATTTGCAGAAGGCTATAGATTCATTCACTGCTGCCAATGATTTGCCTAGTGTCAAAGTTGAGTCTGGTCGCAGCGCGGCCATGGTGGGCAAGGCTGCTACCTATAGTGACGGCACTATTACTCTTAATCCAGAAAACGTTTTGGCTAAAGATCACACCCTTGATGTCTTTGAGTCTTCCTACCACGAGTTGACCCACCACGAGCAACGCTTCACTGTCGGCCGCAGTATTGCTGATGAACTTCAACTCGGCGCCAAACCCACGAAAGAAGAAGTAGGGCACTTCAAAGCCTATTATGAGCACAAGACTAGGCAACAAATGTCAGACGAGCAAGCACAGCAGCTGCTCGATGCTAGAGCAAAGCTGAGCCCGCTTGAGCTGAGCCCAGAGCAGGTCTTGCGTGCGAACAATTTAGAAGCAGCATTCCGCAAAAATGCACCAGCAGCCGAGAAGCTTGTGGCGCTTGGTAACGATTTCCGTGCTGTGAAAAGTTATCTCAAACCGTTCCAGATTGGTGCCGATCCTAATGTTGCCTATCGCCTTTTGACCAAAGTCTTTGAAGGTGGAGATGAAACTCTAGCCAGGCGTTTGTTCGGTACAGCAACGCCACCGCAAGAGGTTCAAGCTTTCTATCGTAATCTTAAAAATTCGCTTGAGGGTAGAGCTGATACCTGGACCAAGAGCGAAGCTGCTGCGGCTACTAAATATTTGAAAGAGACCTTAGAAACCAGATTGACAGACATTAACGCTAGCCGTCGTAGTGTCTATGCTGATTATATGCAGACTCACGAAGTTGATGCCTTCTTGAGCGGCCAGCGCGCTCGCTCGCAGGCCATGGAGCGTGGCTACAGGCCAGCACCAGAGATTCAAGCCGCTCGCAGAACGGCCAGTCAAAATGCCGAGATCGAGTATCTTTTAGACAACTCTTTCGAGAGCATCGGTAGGCACCTTGGCCAAGATGCACCGGTTGTTAAGCCGCCTCGGCTGTTTATTGAAGGTGGTCAGGGTGTGGTCAGCGATTATGATGTAGCGACGGATTCAATTACTTTCGCCAATGCTTCTGTTACGGTGAAGAGACCAGCGGCTCAGATGCAGAGTCATTTTAACCGTCCCGGTTTCCGAGATGGGGAAGAGTTGTCGATTCGAGGATTAACTGATGACCTGCCTGGTTTGTCAAAAGTGAAAGTTGTCACAGCTAACTCTGAACGGGTCAGCCTCCGTTATGAGGGGCCTTACACAGTTTCACGTCAGTCAGTACCAAAGACGAATGAAGAAATTGCTCAGCTAGATGCTTTCATATCACAGAAGATTGCTTCAAAATTGACTGAGCCAAACTTCAGTGCCCCTGGAAGTGCAGAAGCGCACGTGAAAGTGGCACTTTTGACCGGAGACAATCTTGGTAGGGCCGATGCCAGTGTACTCAACTACGCCCTGAAGAACAGCACCGCCGACAGTGAATTTCGTCCGATTCTCTTTACTGAGTTGGCTAGGCGTGCCCAAGAAGGCACATTGCCTGATAGAACCGCTGCCCTTTGGTTTAACGAAATTGGTCAGTCTCTTAAGTCTAATCCGGCTGAGCGGGCCAAGGCTTACAAAGAGTTTCTCGATTACACGCCTGCCGGGCAAAGAGATCAAATCACTAAGAGCGCTGAAGCTAATGAGCTATTGAAGCGCGCTTTCAATGCTGTTGGCGACGGCAATAGTTGGCCAATCAGAAGTGCTAGCGCCGCTCATTGGGCCACTGGTGATGTACCTTCAGCGGTTAGACAGCTAGACAAGCTTAGAGATAAGGTATTGAGCGGGTCTGAATTTACTCAAGTGACTAGGGCCGGAGACAAGAGCCAGCTGACCATTTGGCATATGCTCAATAACGAGCGCGACGGTATTCTCGCTAGTCTGAAAAGACAAAAAGGGGATAACGGAATCAGTGCTGATTGGCAAGTTTATCCTACTGTAACTGGTTCTCCGCTCGATAGAACTGGTGCCGATTTCCTATTGGTGAATACTAAAACTGGTGATGTGCACTTCTTAGATGCTACAGGTAATCAGGAAAAAATTGAGAATCTTTCGGGCTCAAATGTTTACAGGCTTAGACAATCAGGCGTGGTTGGCGTTAAGAATAGCTTGTTTGATGAATCTGGTGCCCTCAGAACTGATGCCGATAACCTTGTTACTCGCACCGAAGCAATAAACTTCAGACCTGATCTTGAAGACAAAATTCGGCGCTTGACTCAGGAGCCGTCAGCCTTCCGCTTGGGTGTCGACGGGCCACCTTTGCCGAGTTTGAGTCGTACAACCGAAGCAGAGGCTACTAGCCAGATTGGTCAATTGGTTGACTGGGCCAGAGCTAAAGCGAAGGCCGCCGCTGATGGCAACGAGCGCAGCGATTGGTCAGAAATGGCTACTGTCCTTGAGCGGGCGAAAAATTATTCTAATATCCAGGCTGTTCAAGTTGCTTCGCCTGAGTTAGGAAAGAGCTTAGATTCGATTACTCGAACGGAGCTGATTAACTACGCCATGAGCAAGTTTAAGCGATTAGAATATGGCATGCCTCCTAAAGCCGATAGCGTCTCTGGCGTCAGCGTTAACAAAGAAGGCACTGTTATGCTCAAGACCAAAGACGGTGGCTTCTTTAATGGTGGCAGCATCGCTGACAGTATTGATGCCGCTCGTCGCGAGTTTCTTGACTATGTGCGCTTGTCTAAGTCTTTGAGTAATAGTCAGATTGATGCCCTCGGTGGTGATAGTAAAGCCCTTAAGGGGCTCAATGGTGCTGATAGGCACGCCGCTATTGAGAAGCAGCTGCGCCTCAATATGAAATTCCAGACAAATGCTAAAAATCTCGCTTCCGTATTTATGAGCGAACAAGCAGTTATTCGCGGTGGTGGTGCTGTTGGTGACAAACCTCCTGTAATAACCAAGAACATAGAAAGCAAGCTACGTGCTCGCACGGAAGACTCTTTACTGGGCCGCTCACAGCCAGCTGCGGTCAAGCCTAATTCGGCATCGCAGGCGGTGCCCTTGGCTAGAATGGAAAGCCTTGAAAGCGGTGTGCCTGAGTCTACTAAACTACTGAAAGAATGGAAGGATACTCCATCTCGCCTTGATGCTCCAGCCCCGAACATTATCGAAATTTTGGACTTGATTATTGATGAGAATAACTCCATTCCTGTGGCTGAGCTGGCTAAATTTAAAGCTCTAAGAGATGCCTACAAAGATCCGACAAACCCAGAGCATGCCAGGGCTTTGAAGATGATTCATGATTTGATGTTGGCTGGCTAAACTGCACCACGAAGCAAGCAACCAACCAACGTCACAAAAGCCACCCTTTCCTAATTGGAAATGCAATGGAACTGCAGGTCAATAAATTTACAGTGAGTTCTGACCAGTGACTCGAAAATCGGGCGCGTCATGAAAACGGTATCAATTGGTGTATATCGAAGGGCTACAAAGGGTGGCTCATCGGCGGCAAAGCAAATCAACGCATGCAGGTCGGTGTGCGAATCTGGGAACGGACCAACCATTCCTGGCGCTCTGCCGAAGTGTGAAACGGGATCAAGATGATGGTTAATCGTGCAATGTTCGAGTTCGTGCATTGCCAATCCTGTCGCAGCCGAGATTCGCCTCAACCGATCTTCGCAAATTGGCCGGTCTCCGAGCTGGGAGACTAGTAGGTGAGTATGGTTATCGCCGTGTCCTATAGAGAGTGTGACCGTTTTTACAATTGGCGGCATTTGTCGTGCGCCCTGGTCTTTTCACTTTGGCTCACATCTTGGCTTTCCATGGTACTGAATCATTATGCCCAGTTGAATCCCTCTCAACAGGCTCCTACAGCCTTGAGAAACACCGGAATACGCGCAGGCTATAATTTCTTTTTGGCTGTAGATGGCATAGGGATAGCGAAGCTGTCACCAGGTGCAATATGATGCCGTAAAGCCATTGCAGCTAAGGGTCTTGAGCTTAGCGCCACTTTCCGTTCGATTACTAATCAAACTCAAAAAAACAAAAACTCCCGAAGCAAAAGCCTCAGGAGGAAGTTATGGTGCCGATAATATTGATTGTGTTTTATTGGTTTTAGAATGGCTCAGGATGCGCGTTTTAGCTAGTGAGTGGGATGAAGGGCGCGGGCGCTTTGCTCTTGATTACTTGGGCTGACACTAGATGTGGATTAGCTTTATTGCGAACGGTTGAAAAGTAGTAGTTTGGCCAAAACACTACAGGTAGTGTCTCTCGATTGTCGCTAAAGCCGTCCCAAATTTTCGGGAATCGCCACCTAGATGACTCATTTGAGATTCTGAAATTCTGGGGTTAATCAGGGCCGACCTGCCAGCAGCTTATGAACTGAGCTGTATATGAGTAGTCGCTCAATTGGACTAGCAGGTCCTGAAAGGCCCATGGCGTGAACCTCGCTAGCCCATTGCTTGGGCTCTATTTTTATCATATTGGCTACAGGCTGCCAGTCTAAATGTTTGGCTAATGAAGATCCCGCAACACTGGGCACATTGGAAAGCCATGAAAGGCGAGGGTTAAGGGACTTCTCATCTAATCAAATCACGCAGGCAATTTTTTCAAAACTCAAACAGGCAGTAAATCTTCAAATTTTTCTAGGCACCGCTGTGTCAGAGAAGTCTTGATCGCCTGCGTCCTGGTGCGAAGAGAAGTTCCACTCAACAACCCAAAAGGTAATCAAAATGAAACTCATAAAGAAACGATGGCTAGGTTTAGCCTTCGCCCCTGCGCTATTTGCGCTCATAGGCTTTGCCTCCCCGGCACAAGCCGCTAACTACTCTGGCGACTGCGCTGGCATCTCAGCCTTCAACGGGTCTGGCAACGTCACAATCACAAACACGGGAACTTGTAATCTCCCCAATGCCCTGACAGCAACTGGGTTT
>JBAYTY010000066.1:0-25785 GCA_041675385.1 Candidatus Obscuribacterales bacterium | reverse complement strand
TTACCGAGGTTGCAATTGCTGATCTCAAGCCGGGTGACGTGATTTTAGGATATAGGGCTGGTGGTGACTATTCCCATGCCGCAGTCTATATGGGCAATGGCAAAATATTCAACAATGATAGCGATCTAGGAACCATGGCGATTCAATCAGTTGATAAATTCAATTCAACTGAATATAAGCGTATCACTATCCTGCGTCGGCCTGCCAAAGTACCTTCGGTGCCAGTTGCCTAACTCATCTCTGCCGCTAAAAATTCAAGCACCGTATTTAGTGTTGTGCTATTTTTCGCGCATCTAGGTTGTTTGTTTTGCTTCTTCTATGCGCTTGAATATTGGCCCAGCATTGCGAACGTGTTGACCTGCTGGAATCATGTCGAAGAAGCCATCGGGTCGATCGCTGTCTCCAAATATTTCGAGCTCGTCTTCGTGGCCCAGTTGCCACCAGAGGTCAGAGGCAAGCTTTGGTGCAAAGGGATAAATTTGGAAAGCCATGCGGCGCAACATCTCAACTGAGGTGTAGAGCACCTCTTGGCCTTCTTTTACCTTGCCTTCTTTGAACATCGACCAAGGTTTTTCATCAGCGAAATATTTATTGGTCAAGTCGACCAAGGCCAAAATCGAATCGATTGCTTTGGCATATTCTAGTTTGACCATGTGGGTGTTGTAGACAACACTAAGTTCGTTGGCGTTTTCGCGCAATTGATTTTCGGGCTTGGCATCAGGCAATTTGCTATCACAGTTAGTTTCAATTAGTTTTAGTGTGCGGCTGAGCAGGTTGCCGATGCCATTAGCGAGAGCAGCGTTGCAGGTGCTAATGAATTCAGCTCTAGAAAAGTCACCGTCTTGATCCATCGGTGTGCGGCTAAAGAGGTAGAAGCGCACAGCATCAGCGCCATATTGTTCTACTAATTTGTTCGGGTCGATGACATTGCCCAACGATTTGCTGATTTTTTGCCCTTCAACCGTGATGAACCCATGAGCGAAAATCTGTTTAGGCAAAGGAATGTTTGCCGCTAATAAAAAGGCAATCCAGTAGATGCTGTGAAATTTAGTGATGTCTTTACCAATCAAATGCAGGTCACAGGGCCAGTATTGCTTGAATTGCTCGTCATCGGATAGATAGCCACAACCAGTAATGTAGTTACTTAAGGCATCCATCCATACATAAATGACTTGATCGTCGTCGTCTGGTACTGGTATACCCCAGGTCAACGATTTTTTTGAGCGTGATACGCTGAAATCGCCGAGTTCAGGATCGTTCAATTGATTCAGTACTTCTTTGCGTCGACCATCTGGTTGAACGGCTGTAGGATTGGCTTCTAGCCAGGCTTGAATTTGTGGTTTGTATTTGCTTAGTTTGAAGAAATAGTTTTCTTCAGCAACTTGCTTCGGTGGCTTGAGGTGATTGTGGCAGTTGCCGTTTTCGTCGAGATCTCGCTCTCTGACGAAATCTTCGCAGCCCTCGCAGTAGAGTGCTGAGTAAGTTGATTTATAGATGTCGCCTTGATCGCGCAACTGGCGAAACAGACTTTGCACAACTTTTTCGTGGGCAGGCTCTGTCGTGCGAATGAATCGGTCAAAAGAGAGGTTGAGATTGGCCCAAGACTCTTTGAACATTTCGGAGACTTCATCACAAAAAGCTTGGGGTGTTTTGCCAACCGCTTCGGCTGAACGTTGAATTTTGATGCCGTGCTCATCTACGCCAGTAAGAAAGCGCACATCATAAGCTCGCATTCTGTAGTAGCGGGCAATGACGTCAGCTGCTATTTTTTCGTAGGCGTGGCCTATGTGGGGGGCAGCGTTGACATAATCGATAGCGGTTGTGACGTAGAACTTATTCATATTTAGACCATTCTTTCATTTACAATATCAGCAGTACATAATAGTACAGACTAGGTTTTGGTATTTTTGGTTTTGAGGCAGCGCGAGGCAATGTGGGGCAAAGTTTAGATTATGACAATGAAGAAAACCTCTAAAAAGCGGGATTCTAAATTCGGTTTCGATTCCTTCAACCCTCTTGAGAACAAGACCGTACTTCTTGGTATCAGTGGTGGCATCGCTGCCTACAAAGCTTGCGACATTGCATCAATGCTGCGTCACGCTGGAGCTGATGTGCACGCGATCTTAACTCCCAACGCCAAAGAATTTATTACACCCCTTTCGCTCACCACAATCACCCGTAACCAGGCCCATTGTGAGCAATATGGCCCGCAAGCTAGTTGGAAGCCTGAGCACATTGATTTAGCCAAGAAGGCCGATTTGATCTTGATTGCTCCCGCTACAGCTGATGTCATCGCCAAATTAGCAGCTGGCATTTGTGATGACTTGTTGACGACTATGGTTTTAGCCTCACCGGCCAAGGTGATGATAGCGCCTGCTATGAATCCTGTGATGCTGCAGCATCCAGCCACTAAGCACAATCTTTCAATCTTAGAGAACCGCTATCGCTACGATGTTATTCCCTCTGAATACGGTGAAGTGGCCTGTGGCGATTGGGGTACTGGCAAAATGGCTTCAGTAGATACTATTATTGCTGCTGTAGCAGCCCGGCTACTGGCTCACCTCACTCTATCGACGAAGCGTTTGCTGGTCACCGCCGGTGGCACGAGAGAGCCGATTGACCCCGTGCGCTTTATTGGCAACCGTTCTTCTGGCAAAATGGGCATTGCTATGGCTGATGCAGCCCATGGCCGCGGAGCTGATGTGACGTTGGTTTCAACGGTTGATGTCGAGCGCGCCTACCCCGTTATCGTGGTAGAGACAGCTCAAGAAATGCAAGATGCTGTCGAATCTGAATTTGATGGTTGCGACGCTCTGGTAATGACAGCTGCAGTGGCCGATTTTAGACCTTTGACTACTTCCAATCACAAAATCAAGAAAACTGATTCTGAAGACCTAGTGCTGGAGCTAACCAAAAACCCCGATATCATCGATTTGCTTGGTCGCGTTAAGCGTAAAGATCAGGTAATTATCGGCTTTGCCGCTGAGTCAGAAGCGCTATTGTCTAATGCCACTCAGAAGCTCAAGCGCAAAAACCTTGATGTCATAGTTGGCAACGATATTTCAGTGCCAGATATTGGTTTTGGTTCGGATGACAATGCCGTGATTATTCTCAATTCAGACGGTGCCAAGGAAAGTTTGCCGAGAATGCCAAAACGTGCTATTGCTGAGCATCTTTGCGATTTGCTGGCTGAGCGTTTCCAGGCCATTGAGAAGACACCAGTTCACTAGTAGTAATAACTAGTCATAGACTGCACTATAACTAGGCTAGAAATAGCACTGGGTGATATACTCGCTTGTCTGAAATATTCGGAGCGGAGAAAAAGTTTATGGGTAGAGCCAATAACTCTCAGGCTGATTCTGGCAATTCCGCCGGTGGCGGTGGGCTAGTCTCACTTTTGACAGGTTTAGTATTAGGTACATTGGGTGGAGTAACGCTTGCACTACTGACTGCTCCTAAGTCTGGCAGCGAGACTCGCGATGTTCTACAGCGCAGTGCTAAAGACGTCCCCGAACGTCTAGGCGAGGTTGTAGACGACTCCCTCGATTTGTATGCCTCGTTCCTCAATTATTGTCAAATGAATGTGGAAGAGCAGGGCATGCGGTTGAGACGGGCACTGGCTGCAGGCAAATTAGCTGCTGCTAAAAAGCGCGAAGAAATTGAAATCGGCGGCTAAGTCAAATTTCTCAACCTAATTAAAGGGGTTTTTTGTGGACCATGTAAACGCTTCTTTTGGAGGCCCTCTAGATATTTTGGTGGCTGTTGCCCTGATTTTTCTAGCAGTTTCGCTGATGGCTGTGAGTTTGCCTCTAATGTCGATGGTAAAGCAATCTGAGAGGACACTTTCGGCTTTGGAGCGACTTTTGGGAACTGTTAATCAAGAACTCGGTCCTACTCTGAAGCAGGTAGATGCCTTGCTTGGCAGTGTGCTCGAGCTAAAAACCACGGCTGAAAAACGCATCACTGAAGTCGGTTCGAAAGTCGGTGATGTCAAAGGTGGCTTAAACAAGATTACTGGCGAAGCAAAGAAACAGTCATCAGTATTTGGTGCTGGGTTGTTTGCCGGTGTGCGCTCGTACTTAGAGCGTCGTCCTGAAAAGGGTGGTCGCGACCAAAAAGATGAAATGAGATTGTCCGAAGTGGGCAAGAGATAGAAAGCAGAAGAACCCATAATAGAGAGCAGGTTAGGAGTAGATAAATGAGCAGATTTCTAGAAGGTTTGGTGGTTGGTGGAGTGCTTGGCTATATAGTCGGTATCCTGTCGGCACCTAAGTCAGGCGCAGAGCTGAGACAGCAGATTGCTGATAATTCTGAAGACCTGTACAAACAGGCATCTGACTCTTTAGTTGATGTGCGGGAGAAAACCGGTACAGTTATTACCGAAGCTAAGAGCAAAAGCACTGAAGTACTGAAGAAGGCTTCTGATTCTGTAGTTGGAACCAAAGATCAAATTGCTCACAAGCTGCAAGAGCTAGCCGGTCAGAGCACCAAGGTAATGGTAGACGACGTGGAAAGTGCCACTTCGGGCTGATTTGTAGAGATATAGAATTTGAAGAAAAAGGAATCCAGCCCAAAGCGGCTGCTAAGGCTCAATCGAGCATTAGCAGCTACTGGCATTTGCTCTAGGCGTAAGGCTGATGTGCTCATTGCCGATGGCCTCGTGCGTATCAACGGTGAAGTAGTCACTGACTTTAACCGTGTGGTTGATATGGGTCGGGATAAACTCTCTGTGGACGGCACACCGCTTCAAAAAAAACGTCTTGACTATGTTGTCATGAATAAGCCGAAAGGAGTTGTTGTCACTTGTGACGACGAGCGCGGCCGGCGCACTGTCATTGACCTCTTGCCTGAAGAGTTGATGCATTTGAAACCGGTAGGCCGGCTCGATTCAGATTCAGAGGGTCTTTTGCTTCTGACCAATGATGGCGACATGGCTCGTTATTTGACTCATCCATCGCACGAAGTGCCAAAACTTTACCGTGTTAATGTCGAAGGCGACATCTCAAAAAATGCCATTACAGCATTGCGCCAGGGTGTTCGGTTGTCAGAAGGTGTTACTGAGCCTGCTTTTGTTCGCAAAATTTCTGCTAATGCTAAATATTCGCAACTGGAAATTGAGCTTAGAGAAGGCAAAAACCGGCAAATCAGGCGGATGTTAGCGCAAGTTGGTTACAGAGTAACGCGTTTGGTCAGGGTTGCCATTGGTGGGTTACAATTAAGTCAACTGGAATCTGGATCATGGCGTCGTCTCAACAATCAGGAGCTTGCGCTTTTGCAACCGACTGAGGCTGACAAAAGCTTCTAAATAGTTGTTATGACGCTTTCTTACGCTTTGATGTTCTCACTTACTGAATCGTCACCTACTGGATGCATAAATGTCGCTTGAGCAAATTGGGCAGAAACTCAAAGTCGCACGGGAAGGGCAAAGCCTATCCGTTGGCCAAGTCTATGACCGCACAAAAATTCCTACCAATCATATAGACGCTCTTGAGAGCGGTCGCTTTGATGACCTGCCAGAGCCAGTTTATGTTGCCGGCTTTATCAAACGCTATGGCGATATGCTGGGCCTCAATGGCCAGTCTTTGGCCGATGAATACAAACGAGCTGAGCAGCCAGTTGTTGAAAACGGTCGCGGACTGTTCCATCGCGGTGGTGGCGTTCAACAAGCCGTGGCTCCCTTGGTCTATGTTTCGAAACCAAGAGTTGAGACTGAAGCACCTAGTTTTACCAAAACTTTTTTCTATCCTGGTTTGCTCTTGATTGCAGTTCTTGGTGTTGTTTGTTTCCTTGGCGCTTGGCACCAGAGTCAGTTGAACAGCCAAGATCCTGGTCTCTTGGCTTTGGGGCGTTCGGCTGAGCGTTTCAATCCAGCTCAGTTGCCAGCTACCGGGGTTGCTCCTGTCACTGGTGTTGTGGCTAATGGTACAAATAATACAAATGGGTCAGCTCCAGCGCCTGCAACTGATAACAAAATCGCCCTATCGGCTAGCCAACACGTTTGGGTTGAAGTGAAGTCAGTCGCTTCGGGACAATCGCTATTTACAGGCTATCTTGAAATGGGCGAGCGCCGTGACTTCCAAGACGTTCAAGGTCTTAGAGTAAGAGCCGGAAATGGTGGTAGCTTAACTGTTGATTATCTAGGCAAGAGTGAAGCCTTCGGTCTACCTGGCAAGATTGCGGAGCGTGTCTTCGCTAGCGCTCCGGTGCCTGCTGCTGGCAGTGATCCAGCTTCTGCAACAGCCACAGGCGATGCTGCAACCAAGCCTGCTGTAACAACTGTAAAGTGGAAGCCAGCTGTGAGAAAAACTACTACAGATGGCTCAGTCAGCCAAGCTCGCCGCTCTCGCCGCTCCGAAGAAGGCACCCGCGACATTCCAGGAGTGTCATCTGGCGGTGGTACTCGATCTATCGATGTGCCATACCGCTACAATGATGGACGTCTTGATAACGACTAACTCGATAGCGATTAAGATGTAGCGTGGAGTAAGTGAGAAATGCGTAACCCCAAGATTGGGGTGGTTTCTTTGGGCTGTCCCAAGAATGCCACTGATACTGAAGTAATGCTTGGTCTGTTAAATGAGGCTGGATTTGAAGTCACTTTCGATAACGATGAGGCTGATCTCTGTCTCGTTAATACCTGCTCGTTCATTGGCGATGCTCGCAAAGAATCGGTGCGCACATTAGTTGAACTAGCCGATCAAGGCAAGGAGCTAATCATTGCTGGCTGTCTCGCCCAGCATTTCAAAGAAGAATTATTGACTGAAATACCTGAGGCCCGAGCTGTAGTTGGTACTGGTGATATCACTAAGATTGTCGATGTGATTAAGGCTGTAGCCCGCGACTCTTCACTTCGGGTGGTCGAAGTCAGCGACGTTCCAAACAATTACGATGATGAAGTTCTGCCGCGTATGGCCACTGGTGTTGGTGCTTCTGCCTATTTGAAAATTGCCGAAGGCTGTGACCATGCTTGTACTTTCTGCATAATTCCATTGCTACGTGGCAAGTTTCGCTCGCGCACTATTGAGTCGCTGGTTAAAGAAGCTCGCATTCTGGTTAAGGGTGGCGTCAAAGAAATTATTCTGGTATCACAAGACTCTAGCTATTACGGCCTCGATATCTACAACAAGATGGCTTTGCCTGAGCTTTTAGAGGCCCTTCACGAAATTGAAGATCTTGATTGGATTCGCATTATGTACTGCTATCCAACTGAAACCAATAGAGCCCTTCTTGAAGCAATTAAGCGGCTGCCCAAAGTGGTGAAGTATGTTGATATTCCCCTGCAACACTCCCATCCAGCAGTACTGTCTGCCATGGCCAGACCAAGAAATCCCGAGAAAGTAATGGACTTGATTCGAGAAGTTCTGCCCGAAGCTAAGATTCGCTCTACTTTTATTGTTGGCTTCCCTGGCGAAACCGATGAGCAATTTGAGCATCTTGTGCAGTTCATTGAAAAGTATCGCTTCGATCGCCTGGGTGTTTTTACTTATTCTAAGCAGATGGAAGTTCCTTCCGGTCATATGGAAAATCAACTGACTGAGAAAGTAAAGAAAGCCAGGCGCAATCGCATAATGCGCTTGCAACACGACATTGCTTTTGATTCTAACAAAGCAATGGTTGGCCAAGTGATACCAGTGTTGATTGAGAGTCATGACGAAAGTAAGAAGCTCTACACCGGTCGCAGTCAATGGGATGCACCAGGCATTGATAATCAGGTCTATGTGCGCGAGTCAGCTGATGCGCCAGTTTATATGGCTGAAGTGAATATGGTGCTAGTGGAAGAAGCTAAACCTTATGATCTAATTGGTGTTGCTTACAGTGGCACTGAGTCGGTGGTTAAGCCTGCGCTCGTAGACCACGAAAATGCTCTTGTCACTCCGGTTTCAATATCGCGCTAGCTTAAATACTATAGGCAACTCTATGTCTGGTTTATCAGCTTGGTGCAAATGGCTTCTTGTCGGTATCTGTTTCGCTTGGATCTTTGCTGTCTTGCCGGAAAGTAGTTCAGTTGTTCGTATTGGTCTTGCTGTTTTGCTTTTGCTTTGGGCCTTGTGTGCTCCATTTGTGCTTTCTTGGTGCATGGTTGATCTTTCCGGCTGGGCCTTTCATCGAGGCTACTATTCCCTAGCTTTTGCCCTAGCTCGTTTAGGGGTGCAGAGTGACTCTGCGGTGCAACCCCTGGTACAAGTGGCTGGTTTGAGTGACTCTCCATTTGCTGCTTTCAATTCTCTCAATCTAGCTAATTCTGAAATGGTTAGCGGGGAGTTTGCTGCAGCCAAAGTGAGATTGACTGCAGCCCTTGGGCAATCTGACTGTATGGCTGGAATGCCTGCCACTAGCTCTGTTACCCCTTTTGTTCTAAGTCATTTAGCCACTGTAGAGCAGTGTCTAGGAAATTTCGAACAGGCCCATTCATTTCTCACTCGCTCAATTAATTTAAAGAGCAACTGCCTTAAAGATTGCGAGACTTCTAGTGAAAAAGTGGCTTTAGAGAGAGCTATTGCTGCCGATCGTCATGCTTTAGGCTGTTTTTTTGAAAAGCGCTTGCTCCTGCCGGAGGCAGAGAAAAACTATTTGGCAGCTATAGAAATTTTAGACCGTTCAGTTGACGTCAAAGGCGAGTTGATAGAGTGGGAAAATGAGATGCGCGGTAGCTTTGTTAATGGCCTCGGTGAGTTTTATTTGCGCCAAGGCAAAGTTGATTTAGCAGAGCCACTATTGCGTCAGGCCTGTGATCTGAGAAGTTCTCGCTTCCCTCCTAATCATCCAATTATGTCTGCATCTTATGATGCTCTAGGGAGGCTCGAAATCGCCAAAGGTAATCTAGCTGAGGCTAGCTCTTTATTGAAGCATGCCCATAAAATTCGTTTGCGTTATTGCAAAGCTAACTTGTCTGATCTTGCTGATACCTTGAAGTCAATGGCCATGCTCAAGCAGGTGCAAGGTGAGGTCGTTGAAGCAGAGCAGCTCTTGCGACAAGCTCTGGCTGCCAAAGAAAAAGTGTTCGGTGCCTGCCATCCTGATGTCGCTGAAGTGCTTGAAGCTCTGAGCCAATTACTAGCCGATTTAGGTCTCAGAGCCGACGAATGGGCTTTGCTCAGTGAAAGAGCTAGAGCAATTCGCAGCTTCTATTCTGTTAAATCTAGCTGTTAGGATCCTAAATAGATTTTGATACTTGCAGGGCTCTTGCTGAGTGTTCGCGAGCAATTTTGAAGAGGTTGTCTGCCATAGCCAGATGATCATAATCGAAGTTCTGGCAGAAATACTGTAGCTCTTCTAGGCCATCGGCTGCTTGTGCTATGGCGTGGCGCATCCACTGCAGGGCCGGTTTGAGCGTCAGCGGTGGAGGGTTGTCTGTAAATTCGTTGCTGGCCTTGAGCAAGGTTCTTTCAATCTCATCAACGTATTGCGAAAACTCTTCTAAGAGCTTATCGTCGTAGATATCTTGAGAAAGAGCACTGAGACGTTGTTTGTATTTAGATAAAATCGACTCTATCGAACGCCTGAGCGGATGAAAAACTTGTCTGAGATAGCGCTCGCGTGCCTTCTCCTCATCAAGTGAGTCTTGCACACTGGTTGGCATATGCATGCCTGTGCGCGGCCGAGTGCGTATTACAACCGAGTCATAATGCGCCCTCTTCTCTCTGTCCATCAAGGTCTCATAGGCCTCGTTGATAGACATCATTTGTTCAGTTTCGGTCATTACCTGATTGTCAGGCTTCGCTTGAAACGATAAATCAGGGTGCACAGATTTGACTAGCTTGCGGTAGGCTTGCTTGATTTCCGCCTGGCTGGCATTGGTGTTTGATGCCAGGCCGAGAATTTCGTAGTGGTTCGTTTTCTTGCGCGCCATAGAGTGATTATATTAGTTATTGAGGCTCGGTTGGATGAAAAACTCTCATTTCATCCAGTCTGACGGCGCCTTTTTTCTTGAAAATTTTAAAATCATTTTCTTCGCCGATTTGTTCATAGTCAGCTAGGGACCTTTTGCTAAAGGCAGATTCATTGAGCCATTCAGTGGTTTGCCCCGATTGAAGAAATACGAGAACGGGACTTGTATTTCTTATATCTTCTACGAGCTGGTTCATAAATTCGTCTAACTGCTTGGGAAACTTCGCCCACACCCGTGGCAAAGTATCTCGCACAAAACGAAATGGTCCGAGCATGGTGAGGTCTATGTGTCGGGTGGCTGATTTGCGCTTTAGCTGCAATAGAGTGGTAGCGTTAGGTTCGGTTGATTCGCCGATGATGGCTACATAGTCACCCTCTTTGGTATATTCAAGAATTGGCTTGGCCAGAAGGGCGAGGTCGTCAACTGAGGTTGTGCCGCCGTAGCCGATGCTAGTTAAGTCGAATTGTGTGGCAGCGGCAGTTTGCTTAAAGTCTTTCCAGCAGCCATTGCCCAGCCACATTGTCAGCGTGGCTGCTGCTATTGCTCCTGCTATATAGTTTTTACCGACTAAATTTGTGGCAACTGTGGCAAATCTGGTAAACGAAAGTAGTCGCTTAGGTAATTTGAGGCTGCTTAGGGCTAAAACGATTTGCTCTCGGATTGTCTTGTAAAGCACAATGAGCGTCATGTTCTGTAGCAGAAAAGTAGATTGATTCATGGGGAAGAGGTGGAGGGGAAAGCCCTTGCCCTGAATGAAATAGATAAAGTAACTAGCGAGCATAACCACACATAGTGGTGCCAGAAAAGATTCTAGTCTGACGAAGGCGAAGGTCAGGCCGGCCCAGCAGAGAGAGCTAATTAGCACTTGGTCAGAGCCCGTAAAGTTGTAGTTGCAGAGATACATGGTCGAGCGCTCGAAAAACTTGTAACCCGAGATTGTTAGAGGCATGAGCACATCGAAATAAGCATGTTGTTCCTGCGCAGGCAAGAATTTGAAATGAAGGGTGTATAGCATTGCTGTCGCTGCCACTGCAGCGATTTCAATTTTTATAAATGGGCGAATTTGTTTGTTCTGAATCAGCCAATAAAGCTCGGTCAATATTGCTGGAATGAAGAAGTATGGCTTGAGACACATGCCACAACCAGCAATCGCTCCTATCAAAATGGCCAGCCACGGTCGCACTGCTATTTGCTGCCAGCGCAGATAACGTAGTAAGAAAAAGGGCCAGTAGGTGAGCATGAATATGTGCTCACGCTGACCCCATTCAAAGAGAAGGCGCAAACGATCGGTAACGAGAATAAATTCGTAGATCGCTAAACTAAAAGTGAATGTATTGATTAAGAGCCAGTTTAGTTGCTCTCTTGCCTTTGCCATCAAGACGTAGAGCATGGCTATGCAATAGACACTTAGGCTCCAAATAAACAGTGAGAATGCTAAGGCAGCAGGAATATTAAATGTCGTTGACGCAAGCGATGGTATCAAACTGATGTAGCAGATTAGCGGTGGATTTAGGTCAATAATATCGACGTAAAGAGTCTTGCCGTGCCATAGCATGTCGGCCATAATCATGTATTTGGCTTGGTCAAAGCCAATTCGCATAGGGTGAATCAAAATAATAAAGAGCACCGCCAGCAGTGCGACAATAGTTAGAGTTGGCCCAAATATTTGCGTGAGTTTGAGTGTAGCAAATAGCTTGTTTTTCGGTTTTTGCTTCTTGGTTGAGTCGACCATCAGTCTTCCCTCATCCAGATGGTAAAGCTGTACCAGCAACCGCTGATGAAGGCGGGTTCAGTTTTCTCTAGCCGTACTTGGTTGGCTTCGCCCATGGGCTTGTAATTTTTTACGAGGGCTAAATTAATAGACTTGTGTTTTCGTAGGTAGTCTTCAGTGCGACCCTGCTGGATAAACATCAGCTTAGGAACGCGCTCTTGAATGAGCTTGGCCAACTCAACATCGACATAGGTTTTGTCAATTGTTTGCATCGGGCTATTCACTAGTTCAGGAGGTAGATCTTGGTCGGTAATATTAGTGTCGGCTAAAAGTCTTATTGGATATCCCCAGAGAAAAGGCAGACAGGGGCGGCGGCCACTGATTAAGGTGAGTGGGTAGGCGGGGCTGACTGTGTCGCCCAAGAACATTACGTAGTCACCTGGCTTGCTGTATTTGTTGAGCCAAACAGAGAATTCACTCGGTTGGCCAGCCTTAACAGGATCGATCTTTGTTTCTACTGGCTGGAGATAGCTGGCTTTGGTGAAAGCCCAAGAAGTCCAACTGCTTATACCGGCGTAGGTAGCTAGCAGGGCTAGCATTAGCGAAGAGCGCTTTAGTAAATTGAGAGAGAGCCGAGAGATGTTTGCGGCAGCAATGGCAATGATTATGGAGAAATTGATCAGTAGTGGTGAAGCCAGCAAGACAGTCTGAGCTGTGGCCCCACGTTTGTCTGTTATCAGAAATATCAAACCAAGCAGTGACAATATGGTCATGGGATAGAACAAGGTGGTTTTGTTTCTTAGTGCCAATGAAGCTATGTAGACCAGTGCTGCTGCATAAAACAAATAGCGCAAATCGGGCGAGCAGTCTAGGTATTTGACATGGTCGTCCATGGGAAAAGTAAAGTTACTGAACCAGAGTGGTACTATTAGTTGACAAAATGTTTTGCATGTGTTCGGATGCAGTGCCAGATAGATTGGTACTAGGCTCAAACCAAGTAAGCATGAGGCAAGCTCGTCAGTCCTTAGTCGAGCAAATTTATTGTTTTGCAAGACAAAGGCAATTTCTAAAATCAGTGGAATCAAAAGATATTGCAGGTTGAGCCAGAAACCAATCCCGGCTGCTAGCCCGACTGCCAGGCAAAGCCGTCGTGGTAGAACAATATTTTGGTCGCTGGCCCTTAGCCATCTGGTCAAAATGTAAGGCAGCGTTAGTACTATAAGCAGATGTTCACGTTCGCCAAATTGAAAGATGAACAAGTTATTGATTGCCGCACAGGCAATGGCGAAGCAACCTACAGCGAAGTGATTGTCGCCGAGCTCAGATTTGTATATTAGATAAGTGCTGGTTGCCACTGAGGCCAAAGCTAGGCTAAATCCGCAAATTAAGGTCGTAAGTGCAATATCAAAGTTGCAGATGACACTGATAAAGGCGGGAATAGTGCATAAGAGCATCATGGCCGGGGGATCGGCGTCAATGAAATCGCGATAGGGCATATGGCCATTCATAAGCAACTTGGCCATCTCCAGCCGCAGCGCTGGTTCTGGCGCAATTGCATAAGGGTTTGCCACAAACAGCGCTAAAATGCCAAGGAGGCAGAAGATTGCTATGCTCAGTAAAACCTTAAGTTCTACTGAGAGCCGACGGATTTCTAACATTTTGATAGAGAGGGTCAATCCAAAACCTGTTAAAAATGCTCTGAGTGTATCATTGTGAGTGTTCTCAACGGTCTATAATTGGTAGATGTTCTGCCCTTTTTGTAATCATCGCGAAAGCCGAGTGCTCGAATCCCGTCTAACCACCGAGAATTCGGTTAGGCGAAGGCGAGAATGCGAGGGTTGTGGCAAGCGCTTCACTACATACGAAAAGCTTGAGACTGTGCAATTCCTTGTGGTCAAGCGCTCGGGTATTCGTGAACCTTATATTAGAGATAAGCTTAGAGCCGGTATTAGTCGCGCTTGTGCCAAAACCACTGTAACTGCTGAGCAGATAGATGATCTGGTTGATTCTGTGGAAAATGAATTGCTGGCGTCTGGTCGCAGAGAAGTTGCTGCTTCAATGTTGGGCGAGATTGGTTTGCGGCTTTTGAGTAATCTTGATCAAGTGGCTTATGTTCGATTCGCTTCTGTATACAGGCAGTTTCGCTCTATAGAAGACTTTATTGCCGAACTTAACTTGCTGCGCTCAGAGGGTGCGGCACCATCGGTGGTGCTTCATGGCGCCAAGGGCGATGGTGTTTGATCTGGGCCATAAATTGTTTAGATTAGATGAAAGATCTCCAATCTCGCTTAATGCTTGTTTGCGCTTGCCCCACAGGCCAGAGATGACCGTGTTACAATCGCAGACCGCTTGTATATATACCTTCGAAGAACCAATTAGTGAACTGGCAGAAATATGAATAGCATTATAAAAGAGATTGAAGCCCCACTCCTGAAGTCGAACCTTCCCAAGTTTGATGTCGGCGACACCGTTAAAGTGTTCGTTAAGATCAAAGAGGGCGGCAAAGAACGTACTCAAGGTTATGAAGGCGTTGTAATCAAGCACTCCGGTCACGGAGTCGGTGAAACCTTCACCGTTCGTCGCGTTTTCCAAGGTATTGGCATTGAGAGAGTATTTCTCGTTCATAGCCCACGCGTCGAGAAAATCACAGTATTGCGCCGTGGCGACGTTCGTCGCGCCAAGTTGTACTACTTGAGACAGCGTACCGGCAAAGCTACTCGTATTAAAGAGAAGCTCGGCGGTAAGAAAGTTGTTGCTCAAGTTCAGGCAGCTTCTCCTGCTCCAGCTACAGAACCTGTTCAAAGCTAGAGTTGAGCATTAAGAAAGCCTCTTCCAGATCTGCTCGCTCCTTTGGGAGTGCTGGACGATCTGGTAGTGGAAAGTCTAGTGCTGGAAAGTCTAGCTCTGGACGTGATGCCAAGAAAGTAACTGGTAAGAATTCAGACCTTGCCGCGAAAGCCGCTCAATCGGCCCGCTCTTCGGGCGTTGGGCGGCGTCCATCTAAGTATACAAGTGCTGTAAACAGTGCTGCACCTGCTACAGCGGTGCCAGCTGGTCAGCCGACGAAAATAATTAAGAAGCCCAAGGTAGCTAGTACCCCTTTCCAGCGCTTGACCGAGATCGTCAAGTGGGTTGATTTGGTAATTGAGGTACTCGATGGTAGGCTGCCTGAGACCACTCGACATCCGGCTTCCAGAGATATTTTCGGCAATAAGCCGCGGGTTTTGATCTATTCGAAATCAGATTTGAGCGATGGCGACAAGCTCAGGGCTTTTGTTAAATTAGCCAGCGAGCAAGAGCACAAGGGCCCGCCGGAGAAGCGCTTGATTCTTAATTTGAAGTCAATGGCTCACAAAAACACTTTTATCGAAGCGGCCCTGGCTGTGACTGCCGAAAAGCGTTCAGCCTTAGCCAAAAAAGGTCTTTTGGAAAGGCCGATGAGAGCTTGTGTTGTTGGTATTCCCAACGTCGGCAAGTCATCTTTGATCAACTGGTTTGTGGGGCGGAAAAAGGCCAAGACTGGAGATTCTCCTGGGGTGACACGGGGTACTCAGTGGATCCGTGTTCATCCACAACTGGAGATGCTCGATACCCCAGGCATTTTGCCTGCTAATTTATTTTCTCCTGAAGAGAGGCAGCGTTTGGCTCTGCTCAATTTGCTACCGGCGGAAGGTTACGACAACCTTGAAATAGCAAAATTTGGCTTGATGGTGATGAAAAAGTATTATCCAAATAGGCTTGAGGCTTACTTACCAGGGCTTTCGACTTACGAAGATGGACTTGACTACATCGCTGAGAAAAAGCACTATTTAGTTTTCGGCGGTAGGCTTGATCATTACCGTGCTGCTACTATTTTCTTGCGCGATTTAAGAGCCGGAAAATTGGGCGATGTCACCTTTGATCACCTTTAGCTGTTGAGTTATTAAGTAAGTAAATAAGTAAGTAGATGGTTCAAACCAATTTCTCTAAGTTGCTGGCTTTTGACTCTCGTATTTTAAAGCAGGCAAAAAAGAGCAACTCTAGCCTTACTGGTGATGGCAAGCCAGTCTCTAAGCGTCGAGGTTCGCCCGAGCAACAGTTAAGTCTTTTCAAAAGTGTGTCATCAGGCTTAATTGGGGTTGATGAAGTAGGCCGCGGATGCCTATCTGGGCCGGTCGTGGCCGCAGCCGTAATCTTGCCCGCGGTTGCCAAGTCATCTTTTCTGGCTGAAGAGTTGAGTGAGCTGGATGATTCAAAAGCGCTCAGTCAAAAGCAACGAGAGCGCTTGGCTGAAGTGTTGCGGGCCAATTGTCACTTTGCCATTGCCGAGGCAACGCCTGCTGAGATTGACCAAATCAATATTTTGCAGGCCAGTCTACTAGCCATGAGACGCGCCGTCGATAATCTTTTATCGCAAATCGAAAATAGCCCAGCCGAACTGTTGTTGCTTGTTGATGGCAATCAGAAAGTTAAGGGATTAACCCTTGAGCAGATTACTGTAATTAAGGGTGACAGCCATTCAGCTTCTATTGCGGCAGCCTCGGTTATAGCCAAAGTTTATCGCGACGACTTGATGCTTGAATTATCCCAAAAACATCCGGTCTATAGCTGGCACAGCAATAAGGGCTATGGCTCAAAAGCCCATCGCGCCGCCATAGCAGAACATGGGGTGACAAAATGGCACCGCCTCAGCTTTCGCTTGTTCGAAAACAAAAGCGAAGGCGACGCTGAGTGAATTTTATTATGTGTTTTAGCGAGTTCTAGCAGGCAGATTTGGTGTGCCGCCGTCTGCTGGCCCGACATTCTCGAATTTCTTGATTTTTTGCTCAGTTTTGCCGCCGCCATCAAGCATTTGAGTCTTGGATAGCTGGTCGACGATGTAGTCAACGCCGCGCCATGAAATCATGAACATACGTTCGCCCATCTCTATCAGGTTTGTTTCTCGCAAATACCAAAGAGCAAATTCCATTTCGGCTACGTTGTCAATTGAAAGAATATCCATCATCATTTTGGCGGTTGCGCCGCCAGTTTGTGGACGCTTCTTGCGCTGACCAAGAAGAATTTGCAGAATGGCCAAACGTAACTCGATCTCGTTCCAAGACAATCCGGTTTTAGGAATCTTCGGTAGTGAGTCTTTGCCGAACTGCGAAGGTGCGCCACTTGGACCTCCTCCCTGAGCACTAGGAGCTGCGGCTTTGACTTCTTTGGCGCCAAGCGACATATCATAGGCCGCACGCTTGCCTTCATCTGAAAGAGTGCGCCAGGCTTCTGTGATAATTCTGAATTTCTCAGCGTCGCCTGATTCACCATTGTCGGGGTGATACATGGCTGCTAAGAATCGGTATGCATAGCGAATAATCGTTGGGTGGGCGTCTCTGTCTACTTGCAAGAGCTCGTAGTAGCTGATCTCTTTGAAGTTTTTACCGACTGGGCCGCCAGAATTGCCCTGGTTTTGATTGTTGCCGCCGCCTTGATTTGGATTTGGAGCGGGAGGTGGTTGCCACGACATGATTTATAGTCCTTTCAATACGTTTTGAGCGATGACCAGACGTTGAATTTCAGATGTGCCTTCATAGATTTCGGTGATTTTAGCGTCACGCATGTAACGTTCCACTGGGTAGTCAGTAACGAAACCGTATCCGCCGAAAATTTGTACACATTTTACAGTACTTCTCATTGCCACTTCCGAGGCAAAGAGCTTAGCTTGCGCAGCGAGTTTGGTGAATTTGTCACCGCGATCTTGGGCGACGCAGGCATTGTAAGTCAGTAGTCGAGCGGCATCAATTTCGGTTTGCATTTCGGCAAACATAAATTGAATTGCTTGAAACTGATTGATAGTTTTATTGAAGGCAACGCGCTCTTTGCTGTATTTGAAAGCGTGGTCCCAGGCTCCTTGAGCAATACCGACTGCTTGAGAGGCGATACCAATTCTGCCACCATCGAGGGTGACCATAGATACCTTAAAGCCATCCCCTTCCCCACCCAGCATATTGGCCACTGGTACTGGAGTGTCTTCGAAATTGATTTGGCAAGTAGAGGAGCCTTTGATGCCGAGCTTGTCTTCTAGCTTACCGAAGGTGAAACCAGGAGAACCTTTTTCGACAATCAACGCCACAAGGCCTTTATGCTTAAGAGCCTGGTCTGTTTGAGCAATAACGAGGTAATAGTCGGCTTCCACTCCGTTTGTAATCCAGTTCTTCGAGCCGTTTAAAATAAACTGGTCGCCTTTGCGAACAGCCATGCATTTAGCGGCTGCGGAATCTGATCCTGAATCTGGTTCAGACAGCGCAAAGGCACCCATCTTTTTACCTTGACACATGGGCGGTAAAAAACGCTTTTTCTGCTCTTCTGAGCCAAAAATGTAAATGGGTGTGGCGCACAGAGAGACGTGAGCCGAGTAAAGAACTGATGTGGTGGCGCAGGCGCTGCCCAATTCTTCCACGACTGTGCTGTATGAAACATGGTCCATGCCAGCGCCGCCGTATTCTTCAGGAAAAGGCAGGCCGCAAAGATCTGATTGAGCCAGAAGATCCCAGTTCTCTCTGGGAAAGCGATGATTGCGGTCAACTTCAGCTGCTCGTGGAGCGAATTCAGCTTGGGCTAGTTCCCTCACCGTTTCTTTGATCAACTGCTGATCTTCGGTTAGTCTAAATCCTAATGGCAAGTCTTTCAGTGTCGTGGCTGTCAACATTGTTCACCTGATAATTTGGTCAAGTCTCAATTTCTACCGTAACTGTTGATCATAGCATCTGAAACTGCCTCTTGAAGCCTCAAGCTCTTGATGATGCGCTAGACTACGGTAAAGTAATGAGTTATTAGAATTCACTTTGGGCAGGAAACAAATCGTGGCGGATATCAAGGTACTCTACGTCGAGGATTCAAGAAGCTCAAGCCCTAAACTTAGGCAGGCGCTTAAAGATGAAGGCTTGTCTATCGTCTTTTGTGGCGGTGGCTTTGATGCTTTAGATGAGTTAGCCAGCGATGGTGCTGATATTGTCGTTGCCGCAACCAAGGTCAGTGACTTAAGTGGTTATCAATTAGCTAGCTTGATTAAATCGAGTGAGCTTGTCAGTCAGCTTCCGGTCGTACTTTTCTATAGCGGTGAAACGGCCACTGATGATTTTTGGATTAAAGCCGCTCGCCCTGACGTTGTAGTTGGTGAAGAGGATCTCAAGGAGCCGGCCAATGTTGCACGCATGATTCGTGACCTGGCTGAAAATGCGCGCCTGGCTGGTTGGGAAAAGTCTATTGGCCGTGGAGTCTTGGTGCCTTCTCAAGGTTTTTCTTCTAATAATCTAGTAGAAAGTTATTCCAGCTTGCTCAACGATTTGATTTTAGAGCGGGCTGTCAATCGTACTGCGCGTACCCTTACTGCTTTGGTTGAGCCTCGTAGTCAGTTTTTGGAGGCATTCTTCACCTTTATTGGTGAGATCTTCCAACCAGATTTGATGGGCATTGTTATTGCCGATGTTAATTCTCCTTGGGCTGCGGTTCAGGTTAAAGGTAATGTCTCGCAAGATGCTTATGACCCGATGATTGCAGGCTTACTCAAGCAGCTCAAGTTACCAGCAGATCTAAACGTAGAACTTCGTGGCGAGTTGCTGCAAGACAACGTCACGGCGGCAAGAAGTCTGGCTACCGTAGAGGTTTTGACAGTGGCCTCTGAAAAACAAGGCCATGGTGCCTTGGTATTCGCAAGTGCTCAGAAGAATGCTTTTAGTGCTGGCGCTCGTGCTTTCATGGGTGTTTTAAAACAAGAACTTAAACCGGTGATTCAACTTCTACTGGCTAAGCAAGAAATTGAAGAACTTCATTCTCGCGAAGCCTACAGAGCTGCTATAGACTCTCTCACGGGTTTGTACAATCTTGAATTTTTGGTTGGATTTTTGCAACAGCAATTGCTTTTTTCGTTCCGTCAGCGTCTACCGGTTGGAATGGCTATTATTGATGTTGATAATTTTGCCAAGGTCAATGAAGAGCATGGCTATGAAATTGGAGATTCGGTGCTCAATACCGTTGCTAATAAGCTTTTGCAAATTACCAGGTCGAGTGATTTGATTGCTCGCTATGGTGGCGATCAGTTTGCTGTTGTTTTGCCCAATACCGACCTGGCTGGCACTAGAGTGCTTGGTGAGAAAGTTCGTTCTGAGATGGAGTTCGCTAACTTTGGTCAGGAAAATGGGCGCAAGGGACCGAAAGTGACAGTTTCAGTTGGTTGTGCCAATTTCAATATGGAAGACTTGAATCCTGAGACGATATTGCGCGACGCCAAGATTGCCCTTAGACAAGCAAAAGAGGCTGGGCGCAATCAAGTTTGTAGTTAGACTTAATTTTTGTCTGGCCTAGATTAGGTTAGTGCAGTATAGAAACTATCGATTGTTTGCAGAATCGTTGGTGCGTCAATTTTCGCTAAAAGGTTAGCCAGGAGAATTGCTGCACCGGCTCCCACACCTTCTTTGACATGGCCCTCTTCGTAGGCTCTCAGGCCGGCGTGACCAGATTCGGTTAGGGCAAAGCTGCTGGCCACGAAAGGGGCATCTACTAGTCGAGCCAGTTTCGCGGTTTGAGCAAACTTGTCTTGGGCTACCCATCTGGTTGTTGCTACTAAAATATTGTTGAGCTGATGATTTTTATTGCTGGCCAATTGATTAGCTAGGGCGTAGACTGCCAGCATTTGTGAGCCGCCGCCAAGGATAGTGATATTGCCGCTAGTTTTATCTATGTTGCTAGTATTGCTGTTACGGTTGCTTATAAATCCGACAGCAAACGCTTGCATCGGGTCGCCTACTGCAGCAATAGCTGCTAGCGGATTGGCTTTGAAATAGCTTGTAGCCGAATTTTCTTCGATATTGAGTCGCTGTGCTGCTGCCTTTATGCCCGCTTTGGCCATAGCGATTTTTTGTTCGTGGTTGCATGTGGGCACACTACTGGAGAGTAGGTTTTCAGCTTCTATACCAAGAGCCATGAAGATGGCTTGGGCTGTAGTGGTGCCTCCCGGGACACATTCTGATAAAACCACTAGAGTTTCTTGCTCTATTTGTTTCGCTCTTTCGCTTTCGGCGTTTGCTAAAAGATCTGCTAGTTCGCCACCGGCTTTATAGAGCTGGTTCACTAGGTCGAGGGACAAAGCCGCTCCGGTGGTAATTGATTTGCCGGGTTCGGCTCCAGCCTTTATGTGTTCAATTTGTGGACTGCTAAAGCTGCCACAGTCTACAATTGTTGTCAGGTGCGGTATTAAGCTCAGAGCGGCCTTAGTAAGCACCACTGGTGATGCAATGCCATTGGGGGATACTGGTAATTTTTGTTCATTTGCTAGGTGAGAAAGTAAGATGTCGGCATCAATTGCTGGCGTTTGGCGACGCAGTTCAGGGGTGCTTCCTGCTGCTGAAACGCCTTCGATATCGCTGACTTCGCTGCCAGCTAAAGCGAGTATAAAATCAATTCTTTGTGCCAAGCGTATGCGGTCGATTAACTTTGTTGTGCGACCGTTGGCATCAAAGACGATGTCGACTAGGTCCCCTTTAATTTTTGTCAGCACCACTTTTCCCACTTTCTTTAATGACGACACAGTCTCTTACTACTTCGCACAACATTGCTGTGGCGACAGGAATGATGATTAGGCCAGATATGCCTTGCCAGATTTCGCTTACGTATGTCAGCGGCGTTACTGTCATAGCGGTTGAACTTTGAAGGGCTGGAATGAAGAGAGCCATGACAGCATAGGGTGTCGTAATCGCAGTTACTGCAAAAAATGCAAATAGAGAAACAAGACTTAAAGCTGGAGATGTGGTTATAGCAAGCCAGAGCGATTCTATTGAAGTCTCCTTCACGGTTCTGTCTAACATTGATGAAACCGCTAAGGTGGTAATTGAATAGTTAGAAAGACAGAGGCCAACTATGACCATCGCTATCATGCCGCCTTGACGCAGGTTCAAGACTTCAGGACCGAGATTATAGGCTTGAACTATTTCGGGGCGGAGGCCGACCACAATGAAAGAGCAGGCGCACCAGACAAAAATCAGTGGCATCATGATGAACGAGCTAACCAGCCAGCTTTTGGCTAGAAAAGATTTATGGTGCCTGATTGCCGTAAGACCTTCGTCAAGGTAGGTTTTGATTTGGGCAGTGGTGGTTCTATCTTCTAGATCTAAGGGGCAGCGCAAGAATGCTCTGGTAAAGCCGGTGAGGCGGACAAGGCCGATAAAGAGCGAGAGAATTAGTAGTATGCCGGTGATGATCATACCGGTGGCGAAACCAATTAGTGTAGGGATGAGGACATTACCATCAATTACCCCGTCAACTTTCAGTACAGTTAGTGAGCCGAGGCTGGCTGTCATGATAATTCCAGCTAGAGTTGAGAGAATTGTTGGTGTTTTGAAAATTGGTACAAAAGCCACGGCAAAATGCCAGGTGTGTTTCCACCAGCCGGCATGAAAAAAACGGGCTAGGGCTTTTTTGCTGACGATTATTGGTCGTTCGTTAGAGTCAGGCTGCGGTTTCAAATTTCACGGTTCCAAGTTCGTACTCTTAGTTCTAATTTCTCTGTTCTAATTTCTCAGTATTCTCTTTTTCGTGCCTGCGATTATCTCTGTTCTCTTTCGATAGCGTAAGTTTACATAACATTAAGAGCTATTTACTCGTCTTCGTTGCTTTTTGCTCACTTGTCGAGTCTCCCACACTGGGCGGCTTTCGGCCCTTTCTTTGGCGGCTGGGCTAGAGTGATATCAGGTCTTACGAGCTTACAGTAAGTGAGTCTAAGAAAGATTCTTGACAAACTGTGCGAAGATTTCGAAAAGCAAGGAGATCTTCATGATTCTGTCACTGGGCAATGCTAGCGAAAAGGTAATTGAAAAGGTTCGTCAGAATCTTCTCTCCCGTGGTTTAGAGAACACCTTAGTTAAATGCGCCAAGACTACCTTGGTGGTCATAACCTCTGATGCCGATAATTTGCCTGGTCATATATTTAGTCAAATGGATGGTGTGAAGAAAGTCGTTCGTTTGAGCAATCGCAGCCCTTTGGGGAAAGATTTAGCTCAGACCATAGTCACTCTGTCGCCGGCAAGCTCTAGTTCTAAATTGGTTCAAATTGGTGGTGGCTTGCCGCCTGTCGTTATCTCTGGCCCCTGCGCCATCGAAGGACGAGAGCAGATTGTTGAATTAGCACATGCGGTTAAAGCTGCCGGTGCTGTAGCCTTGCGTGGCGGTGCTTACAAGCCGCGCACATCGGCTTATGATTTTCAAGGACTGGGCTTAGACGGTCTTAAGTATATGAAGGAGGCTGGCTTGCAAGCTGGTTTGCCTGTAGTCAGCGAAGTGGTATCGATTGAACAGATTGAGCCTTCGTCGCCTTATCTCGATGTCTTTCAGGTTGGCGCGCGCAACATGTATAACTACGAGTTGCTCAAAGAACTTGGTCGGCAGCGTAAGCCAGTACTTTTGAAGCGGGGAATGTCGGCCACTATCGATGAGCTTCTGCAAGCAGCTGAGTATATTTTGCTTGAAGGTAATCTTCAGGTCATTTTGTGCGAACGTGGTATCCGCACTTTCGAAAATCGCACACGCAATACTCTTGATTTGTCGGCCGTTGCCGTGATTAAGTCGTTGACTAGTTTGCCTGTATTGGTCGACCCATCCCATGCTGTTGGCAAGCGCGAATTTATCGCGCCAATGTCCCGGGCTGCCATTGCCTGTGGTGCAGATGGCCTGATTATTGAAAGTCACTGCACGCCAGATAAGTCCGTCTCTGATGCTGCTCAAGCAATAGAACCATCTACTCTTGCTGCCATAATAAAAGACACAAACACAATTTACGCTGCCCTTAATCCTAGCCCTGTAGTAAATACTTCGGGCAAAGAACTCGCTGAAACAATCACTGAAGGACCAGCTGCTGGGCTAACCGACGGACTAACTGAAGGACCAAACCAAGGACCAAACGACGGACTAACTGAATCAATAGCGACTGGGGCAATTCAGGTCGCCAAGCCGTCCGCGCGAAGCTTAGCAGGCGCGCCCGGTTCTTAGGCGATTGTAACTTCGCTCAGCGGGTTTAGATTACTGGCTTAACTGCCTGGCTTTTGTCTTTCTGGTCCGAAGCGCTCTAAGATTTTGACGAAATTGTCATTTACTGTGATTTCTGGTGGAATGTTGCCGAACACTTCCGCTACCATTTTTTTGTAGACTGGTCTGGCATTATTTTTGTTTGGTAGTTGTACCTTAAGTCCATTTTCATAGACTGGTCGCAGTACAACCATGCCGTCGATATCTGCTGCATTGGCGGTAAAGCGATTGAAGCCGGCTCCATCGGCTCCCACTCCGTGCTCATTCAAGCGCGAAATTTCGATGAAGTTAGGCGAACGTGTGCCTGGCTGATTGATGAAGCGGCCATTTTTACCGAAGAGGACAATTGTTCCGTCTTCTGGTAGGGTGCCATTGCTTTGGCGCTGTAAGATTTCATTGAGAATTGGCTGCTGTGCGGCAATATCATGAAGTTGTTTGTTTCTCAACTCGTCCAGTAATCTGGTCTTCGCTTCAAGGTGTTCTTGAATTTCAGAAAGTCTTCTCTCTGGAGAGCCAGTATTGATGCCACGTCCTGGTTCGCGCAAATCGTTCAATTTCTCGCGATAACCTTTGTATGAGTTAGGCAGGTTGTTCATCATGCCTTCTAATTGCGCTACTGCTTCAGTGGCTACTTGCCCGCGCTTTCCGGCATCGGAGATTTGAGCTAGTTCTTTTGAGGCGGCCTTGGCGTAGTCACCGACTTCTTTGAGAGCACGCGTGTACGATGGTGCTCTAGTTGAGCCCAGTTGCTCCTGAGCTTTAATAGCATTTTGTTCTGCTTTAGAGCGGGTTTCAGCTAGGTTTTCGCCTGGTCTAGAGCGGTAGGTACCATTGTCGATTTCGCTAATTGTTCGTCTGCTAGTTTCAATCTCTCGGTAGAGTATGTTAGAGCGTACTGCACCCTCGGCTGTAGCCTTAGCAGAGCTAAGCTGCTGACTTACCTTTAGCGACTCAATAGCTGGCTTTTCAGTTACTTCGGCTGCTTTTAAAGGAGCTTCAGCTTGCGGTTTTGCTACTTCAACTACTGCAGCTACTTCAACTACTTTGCCAGGCTCAGGTATTGGTGCTGCAATTTCTTTGCTAACGGGCTGCTCAAGAGCTTCTTTGATTAGATTGCGACCGCCTGTTGTAGCCGCTGTTGTTGCCTCAGTTGCGACCCCAGTTGCTACCCCAGTTGCTATCTCAGTTGTTACAACAGGAGTTGCTTTTGGCGCCACTGCTGTCTCAATAACTGGCTCAGCAACGGCGGGTTTAGCGACTGCTGCATCTTTAACTACGGCAGGTTCTTTGACTACAGTTGGCTCTTTTACAACTACTGGCTTCTCATGGGCAATTTTCAGGCTGGGGTCAGCTTCTAGAGCTGCCATTCGGCTTTTATGCAGGCCGACCAGTTCTTGAGCGCTAATAGACAGAACTTGGCGCTGTTCTTTGATAGCAGTTAACTCGCCTTCGGTTTGTTTAATTCCTTGCTCGATTGCCGCTTGCTTGCCTGGCTTCGCCTGTTCAGCGGCGGTCAGAGTTGCTTGAGCGTCGGCCACTCTTTCTCTGGCACGGCCAACAGCTTCGGTACCGCCCATTGTTTTGGCTTCTTCAAAGGCCGCTTTAGCTTCACGGAATTGTTGGTTCTTAGTGTCGAAGGCGATCTTCTCGGCAGTTGGTCTGCCTTCTGGAGTGCGCTCTTCTTTGATTAAGCCTCTAGCTTGTTCGCGTTCTTGGAAGAGGCGATCGTGTTCTTGCCGCTTTCCGTTAATGGTGCGACCAATGTCTTCGGCGTTCTTAAGGCTTTCTTGAGCTCTAGTGAGTTGGGCTTTTTCGGGCAACGGACCGTTGAGAGCCTCTCTCTCTTGAATTTGTTTGGTCATCTTGCCCGACAGTTGAGTCTCTTTTGCTGCCAGGGTCAAGTTTTCTTGATGGATAGTTGTGAGCTTTTCTTTGGCTACAACTAAGTGTGTGTCATCGCCTAATTGTGATTTCTTCAGTTGCGCTTCTAGTTCGGCAAATGAGCCAGTGCTTTTCGGCTTGGTATTGACGATGTCTTTGACTTGCTCGAAGACGCCCGCACCTAAGTCGCTTGGCTTTGCTTCCTTGCCGGCAAAGCTGCGCGACAAACCAGTGAGGTGATCTTGGCCGAAGAATTCTGAGGTTTTGG
>JBAYTY010000065.1:0-26974 GCA_041675385.1 Candidatus Obscuribacterales bacterium | reverse complement strand
TGCAACAGCTGCTTCCTCAGAACTGGTCACCGCCGTAGCAGCGCACCATCGCCGCATCGGCCACTCTCATAGGAAATCATGTTGACTTTCCTTCCGCTACCACGTGGTTCAGCGGACGGACACACTTCGCCAACGACTAAGCACAATGAAATCTATAAAGAGCCTGGCTTGTTGACCTGGGACGATAGGATCACTTTCTATAACGGATCCAAGTGGGTGAAGTTATCGCTGAAAACTGCAACTGAACTATTCGGTGTGCCTCGGAAGCGCGGAAAAGATAATCTTGTCTTTTATACATTTGATGTTTTTTCTGTTTATGAAGAGTACAAAGGTGAACATCAGTTATTTCACATCGACATGAAATTCAGCGAAGCGGGTGATCTCACCAGCTATCGAATTCGCGGCATCGGCTTCAATAATCCGACGTGGGTCAGTAACTAAACTAAAATGGCAGGCAAAGCAAGTACCTTTCGCCCACGCCTCCCCAGCCGCACCAAAGCCAACCAACAACAAGGCCGCAGCAACCAACATAGATTTAAAAACAGCAGCCACAGCAATGCCCTCACAACCAATCAAATATAAGCGCTACTAACCAAATAACAAATAGTGGAAACCCCACCCGCACCCAGTCTCAGCCAACGAAACACGCCCCTAACGCGAATTGGTCCAAGCGCACACGCCGAATTTACCAAGCCCTAACTATTCCTAACAGCAGCACTCTAAAGCCGCACCATACAGCGCTTTCGCCTTAACACAGCAAATCGAGGTTAAGAAACCACTTGCGGTTCTTAACCAGTCGGATCTATAACATTGAAAGTAGGTTCGCAGCATGCGAATTTATCATCCAAGGTATCTGTAACTAAAACCAATAGCTAGGTGGCACGCAGCGAGCGCGCCGCACGGCGATTGGCACACACGCAAAAAGCGCACCCACAAGTGCGCTGACTAAACACGGTCAAAAACTCCACAAGAGAAAACAAAATGAACATCCCGCTAGCAATACTGGCATCAGCAGCCACAATCGGACTGCTCGCCGACCTCATGCTCAAGGAAAACTTCCACACAAACACAATGGTAGGTTTCGGCGTCCCCGCACTCACCATCGCCCTCTCCCTGGCCACCTGCCTCTTCGCCTGCGCCAGCAAACTGCGCACGCGCCGCCACGGCCTCGGCTTCCTCATTCCCGCGGTGGTCTTCTCCCTCGCCTTCCTCCTGCGCGACTCACCAACTCTTCTGCTGATAGATTTCGCAGTAATCGTAAGCGCCCTCGCCTTCGCCTCCTACTCGCTGATGGGCACGCCCCTGGCCAAAGGAGGCTTGCTGCACTACGCCTCAGCCCTAGTGAGCATAGCGATCACTCCGACGTTTAACACGATAGAGCTTTTGGTGCGCGAAATAAACTGGCGCGAAATGATGTCAGAGACATCGGCCAAGCACCTCACAGCGGTGCTCAAAGGTTTGGCGATAGCGACACCATTGGTGGGAATATTTTTGGGATTGTTCACAGCAGCCGACCCAGCGTTTGCTGCAATCGCACAAAAGTCAATCAATATTGATTTAGGCGATCTGTCCGTCAACATGATTATCTTCTCTATCTTCACCTGGCTCTCAGCGGGTTTCTTACACGGACTCTCAATTTTCAGATGCGACGGATACACGATAAATCCGGCGTTGTTTGATGAGCAGAGAGAACAGACAGAGCAAAGAGAGCGGCTCGATGCGACATATGGACTGGCAACAAAAGATGCGCACGAGACAAATGCGATAACAGGAATAAAAGAGTTAAACGAGAGAAGAGGGCTAAAAGAGACAAAGGACATCGGTGTGTTTGGCTCAACCGGAGCCCTCAATGCACTCGTTGCAGCAGGTGCTCCAGCGCGCGGGCCAGTGTTACGTGATGGCTTTGAGTATGAAGGCGAATACGCTCAGAAGTCTGAACAGAACCGTAAAACTGAATACGACCGCGAAACCGAACCCGAACATGAATACGAGCACGAAGGTGCCCTCGACAAAATTCGTTTCTCGCAGCTAAGCATCTCCGAGCGCAATGCCCAGGCGGCACGCATGTCAGCGAGTATTCATGACACCAGCAACTCCCGCTTCAGCCTCGAAGTACCCGAGAAGAAACCAATGCTCGCCCTCGGCCTAACAGAACTAGCGACAGTTCTAGGCTCAGTCAATATATTGTTCGCCACATTCGTGGCAGTGCAACTGCGCTATCTCTTCGGCGGAGCCAGCCTGATCGAAATCACTCCAGGGCTGAGTTACGCCGAGTATGTGCACAAAGGTTTCTTTGAGCTGAACACAGTGGTGGCACTGGTGCTACCAATGCTATTGATGGCAGACAGCATGCTCATTCGCAAATCGAAGATGGGCTTATACACTTTCAGACTCTTAGCCGGAACACAAATCGCCCTAGTGCTAGTAATTCTCGGATCAGCTCTGATGCGCATGGGCCTGTATCAAACTGAGTTTGGCCAATCAGAATTAAGACTATACGTAACCGTGTTCATGGGCTGGTTAGGCACTGTGTGCGCAATATTTGCCGCCACAGTTCTCAGTGGCAAGCGTCAGCGCTTTGCCTTCGCTAGTTATTTATCAGGAGTAGCAATCTTGCTCGGCATCAACCTGGCAAATCCGGATGCTCTGATTCAAACATCAAATATGGCACTGTCGAAATTGCGTCCACAAGATATTGGGTTGGTGCTCAACTCAGCGCCGAAACCATTAGACACAGCCTACGCACTGTCACTATCGAGTGATGGCATTCCACCAATGATTGATGCAATTGAAGAATTGCCAAAAGCTGATGCGAAGATTTTGGCCAAGGCACTATTGCAGAAACATGCAGAAAAGAAGAGCGACTGGCGCCTCTTCAATCTCAGCCGCAAACTAGCCAACAACGCCATTAAAGCCCACAAGAATCAACTCACTGTTTTAGCTAACTCAAACGGGATAGACGAATGAAATCACCCAGAGGGTCCAAAGTGAGAAGAAAGATGCTGACAGACTTCATCGAACTGCATGTAATCGAAGGGTTTCTCGGCCCTGATGAACTGGTAGAAAGAACGATAATCGAATTTCAAGACGACATCGCACGCGAACAGTTGCTGCCAGTGGCGCAAAAGCTGGTGTATCAGCGCATCGTCAAACGCTACTTAGAGGAAATCAATTGGGTGTCGCCCACAGATTGCGAGCGGCTTGATAGGGCATTTCTTGAATTGAATCAAATGGGAATATTGGCCAAACAGAATTTCAGTTGCTGTAACAGCTGCGGCCACAAGCGCATTGAGCGAGCATTGAAGAACAGCGCGAAGAGAACGCGAACCTCCAAACACGAAATTGAAGTGACGATGAAATCGCTATCCAAGCAATCTACGCAGTCAAAGCGCAAGGGCAGTGACATTTGGGGCTACGCATTCTTTCACGCACAAGACACTGATGAGGCAGTTGCCACTGGCGAATTGAACATCACTTTTGGGGCGGTGGATAAGACCTCAGAGCAAGCTCTTGATATCGCCATTGAGGTGGGCCAGAAAATTGAAGAGGCATTAAAACGCAATGGTCTTAACACTTCATGGGACGGCAGCTACTTGCAAAGAGTCGGCATAACCGGCATCAAATGGCAGAGAAGGAGGTTTCCGATGGTTGTGCAGAGCAAGGCAGTTTAAGCTGTCGGGCTGGGTGCGTAGTCAAGGTTTAATTGGCTATGGTATTCTGAGCAGCTCGTTGCCCAGCAACGTCACACGTGGGCGAGTGGCGGAATTGGCAGACGCGCTAGACTTAGGATCTAGTGTAGCAATACGTGGAGGTTCAAGTCCTCTCTCGCCCACCACTTAAAGGAAACCGCTCGAAAGGGCGGTTTTTTTTGCGTCTGCCAAAAACAAAGCGCGCAATCAGACGATAATACATGACATTCAATTCGTAGCAGCAATCGCCGATTTCTTGCCGACAACGGCCACGAATAAATAAGTCGCAAGAAATCACTATATTTGAAAACAATCAAAGCATGAATCATTTGCATCGCCTGCGCGGCATATGACAAGCCAACTAGACAAGAACTTTCAACTCACCATTTTCTTGCTGAGTTCAACCTAAAACCAACTAGAAATGCGGCTTGATCTTTCGATCGCCATGCCCATTATATGGACATGCCAGCGTATTTATACCTAAAGAGCTTCCAGAAACGCTTTCAGTTGGTTATAGTGATGAGAAATCATGGAGTTCGGCATGCTTACATCTTGGCGTTTAAAGCACTTCAAGTCCGTTTATGACGAGACTACGCTTGAGCTAGCACCACTTACAGTGTTTGCGGGTGCCAATAGTTCCGGTAAAACGACACTAATTCATAGCATTCTTTTGACAGCGCAAACGCTGCAGAGTTCCGTGCAGGCAAAGTCTGTAGTTCTAAACGGCAATATAGTACGCCTTGGTACATTCAACGATATTCTGTCCAACCGGTCTGACGACCAAATCGTGAGTATTGGTTTCGGCCTTGATATACAAGACTCCGAGTCCCTTATGCTAAGGGCGAATAATTCGAGGTATTGGCACTATTACCCTATTTATAGGAATCTGAGTCAACGTATTCGATGCGAGTTTGCTTTTTCGGCAACCGGAGTCACCGAAAATTCAAAGGATTTTTCTCAACTACAACCACGGCTTGAAAGCTGCAAAATTACTGCCGAAACGGAGGATAAAAAAAGCCAGGAAGTTAAAATCGTCCGTTCGCAGCGAAGCTTAGAATCTCGCGTAATCAAGTATAAGCTTAAGGGCGCTCAGCTAACTCAGGCCGATATCAACAGCCTTGAATACGACGTTACTTGCCTACCAAATAATCCTAGACACAGACACATCCTTGATTCCTCAGCAGAGATTGTAGGAGCAGTACCGTCACATTTTCTCCCAGAAAGACTATCTGTGGTTTTTGACAGTATCGAAAGTCGCTGCAATAAGATGTTGCAAGTTTTGCTTACGCCAAACGAACACTACTACTATGCACTGGAAGGCCTAGAGCCTTTTAGCGAGTCATTTCCACCTGAATTTGTAGCCGCACTAAGAAACGCGTTTGCAGAACTTTCAAGCGAGAAAGATATTGACCCCCGGTGGCTAGCAATAGCAAAGCAAATAGACAAGGATTTTGAGCAAGGTCACTATGAAGATGTGATAACAAGATATTTAAAACTTCCAAATGCGGCACGACGTGTTTTTTCTCAAAAATTTGGTCAGCATGAAGCTGCATTCAAGAGTGCAATTATCGGCTCAAAGTCGCCTTCATATGAGATGACTTTTGTGGAACCACCTGAAGCCTGTGCCGCGGCGATGCAAACACTTCAACAATTCTTTTCACAACGAGTAAAATATCTAGGCCCATTGAGAGATGAACCAAAGCCAATCTATCCATTATCTGGGACTAGCGATCCTATGGACGTCGGTTTTAAGGGTGAACATACAGCGGCTGTCTTAGACTTAAACCTAAAGAAGCTTGTCACTTATATCTCTAGTGATGATATCAACAGTACGCAAAAACCAAATCAAAGCAAAGGTACCTTATTAGAAGCCGTTTTGGACTGGCTAAAATATATGGGCGTGGCATGTGACGTCAAAACACATGACCGAGATAAACTCGGGCATGAATTACTTATTTCTGTTTCAGAATCCGATACTTTTCACGATTTAACACACGTGGGAGTTGGAGTTTCACAAGTCCTGCCAATTTTAGTCTTAAGTCTGCTTGCAGACCAAGGTTCTGTATTAATATTCGAACAACCCGAGCTGCACCTACATCCAAGAATTCAGAGCCGACTAGCCGATTTTTTTGTATCTATGATGCTCCTCGGAAAGCAATGCATTATTGAAACTCATAGTGAGTATCTACTTACAAGACTAAGACTAAGAGCGGCCAAGCAGCGTCATTATAATTTGCCTGATAAAACAGCTATTTATTTTGTCGAAAAAATCAGTGGTAAGTCTTTTTACCGGCCGATCTCAATGAATGAATTTGGCACCCTAAGCCATTGGCCCAAAGGATTTTTTGACGAGATTGAGGAAAATTCCGCAGCGATTATGCAGGCGAACATGGAACGACGGCGGGAAAAGAAAGAATGACCGCTCTAGCAGTTTTCGAAGGCACAGCATTAGCCTGTCCGGGACTAAATGCTTCGAAAGACGAGTTCTATCGCTTTTCGGACAATTTAACATCCTGGCTTCCAATCAAAAGAGATACCTGGCTCAAATTTTTCATATCAGAACACACGCTGTCAGTGCTGGCAGAGACCGGCACATACCCTGATAGGCAATCTATTTCGAACAGACTAAAGAGTCTGAACATAATTGATGTTGATATACAAGACATTTGCGATATTGTTCTGACTATCCTAGGCAAGACACCATACCTTGAAGAAGTAACGTCTTTGGGTAATTGTTCGGTGTCATTCTGCGATTTTGACAATTCCGTAGTCGGGTATACAGAGTCTAAATTCGAAGATCAATTTAAGTATGTTTTGCTTGCCTCGCTAAAAGCTTCGCTTGAGCTATCGCAAGGTGAAACCTTTGTCGTGACGCACTGCGCCAAAAGCATTCGAACAAACGTGAAAGGTTCCCTAAACTCGGATTCTGGAAACATTGATCTTGATGGCTGGCTCGGAATCTGCTCCGAATTAGGCCAGTTAGAATCTTTGCTCTGCACAACTACTTTTTGGATGAATGCGGACGGTAACTTTCACAGCGATGCTCTTCAGATACACTGTAAGCAGCTAGACAAGCGACCAAATAAAGAATTCGGATTTGGAAATGATTTTCTAAAAAGTGCTATTAGTCATGGTTTTACTACGCAGGCGTCAAAAATTAAAACACTACTTAAGAGTCTGGTTGAAACTATCTGCGATGAAAACCTAGGTAAGACTCATGGACTGCGACAAAATTCCTCTGGAAACTCGCCTCAACTAACATCGGGCAGTTTCAAGGCAATGCGAAGAGATATCGACTACGAATATCACCTTCACTACTGGATTTCAGGAAACGTAGTCGAGTTTGCGAATTTGGTAGTACACAACGATATGACAATCTTCCCACTATCTACCCGCTAGCACTGATGAACATAAGTACAAGTTCAATTGCAACACGCGGGGTATGAAAGAATGTGGCTGTGACACCAATTGTTAGTTAAACCTCTTCGAAGTACCGACTGACGCCTAGGCGTCAATTACAAATCTCACCAGCAATTCGGACCAAGCACAGAGGAATTCAACTCATCCCTATACTGCCGCCAATTAGGCAGATGCTTATCCATCAGAGCTATGAACCGATCATTGTGCTTGCGCTCTAGCAGATGCATGAGCTCATGTACGATGACGTACTCGATGCATTGCACAGGCTTCTTTGCCAATTCCAGGTTGAGTAGAAGTCGGTCGCTGGAAGTATTGCAGCTCCCCCACTTGGTTTTCATCTTTCTAACGCCCCAGGATTCAACCTGAACGCCTACGATTCGCTGCCACTTATCGATCAGACCAAGAACAATCTCTTTCAACTGAGCACGGTACCAATCTAGAAAAACTTGCTCGCGCTTCTCGGTGGAAGAAGCAGGACGAACATACAAATAAATTCCGTTTTTGCCGTGCAGCAGAACAGCTGGTGGTGCATCGTGTTCGATGACACGAAGACGATAACGACGGCCAAGGAAGTAATGGGTTTCGCCGCTGACAAACTCACGCTCTGACTGCCGGAGCTGGGCTTCGAACTTCGCTCGCTGCCGCTTTATCCAAGTTAGTTTGTCAATTACGGCTAGCCTCACAGCATCACGAGTCAACCCCAAAGGAGCTGCCACTCGAACGCGACCATGTGGAGGATAAACCCCAAGGTGAAGGTTCTTGATGCGTTTACGCACCACATTGACTTTCATCCCACTAACAGCAAATTGGTAGGTATCAGTATTCATGCTGTTTCTTCACTAGCTCGAAGACTTCATCTAAGCGGCTGCTATCCTTCAACTCACTCCGGATAGCTTTCTTAACCTCCCGCTCCTTAACCATGTTACCGCGCCAATCATCCTTCTTCACTGCGACGATGGCATGGTCAAGCAAGATGGTTTGATCTAAGTCTTCGTCAAGGTTATCGTAAAGAGCCTTCTTGGCCCTGGTGTTGATTGCAGGTGGGTAGCTGGTTCCATGGCTGGGATCACTTACCTGCTTTGTCAGAGCAACTATTTCGGCAAGGTACTGCTCGTACTCGATTGCTTCTTGCCTCCGCTTCTCAATCAAGGCATCGAGAAGCTCTGACATGCGCTCATAGTATTTCGGATTCATTGGCTGTTCGTTAGTGATAATCTTCCTGACGTTGTTCTCAATGGTCTCGGCTACTGCATCCTTGTTCTTCCGAATCCCTTTAGGCAGCATCTCCACTGCTTCAGGCCCGCGCTCAACAATCAGCTGAATCAATGAGAGATCATCAAAGGCAGATATTTTCTGACTGTCCTCAGCTCGGATGTATGTATCAATCAGATGTCGCATGGCCGGTTCGTACATTTTTAGATCAATGTAGTCCCCGCTGGCCAGCTTTACTTCGTTACGTGCTTGCTCAAAGTGTGCAACCTCTTCTTTAAGTTTAGAGATCTGAACATCACTATAACCGGCCTGAGCTAATTCATTGGCGATGTTGCTAAACGCTCGAAAAAGTGTAGCGGTGTGTTTATACAGAGCAAGACGTTTGGCCTCATTCTCTTTGAGTTGCGCTGCATTACCAGAGTCAGTCCCGCAGAAGTAGCTGAGATAAGCCGATGTATCTCTTGGTTGTGCAACCGGCTCACAAAGCGCCTTTATTGTCTCGCGTGCTTCTTCTAGATCTTCCTTTGCTTCCACCAGTCGGTCTTTCAGCAGCCCTTCCACATCAGTCTTGTCGTACCCATCCAAGGCACCACTGGTGTAATCTTGTACGGCCTTTTCAAGTCCTCTGAAGAGGTCTTTATAGTCGATGATATAACCGTACTCCTTATCGTCACCATCAAGGCGATTGACTCGGCATATTGCTTGGAAAAGCCCATGGTCTTGCATCTGCTGGTCGATATATAAATATGTGGCAGATGGAGCATCGAATCCAGTTAAGAGCTTGTTGACTACAATAAGAAGTTTCATCTGCCCTGGTTCTTCGATGAACTTTTTCTTGACGGCCTTCTCAAACTCTTCAGACTTTTTGACTGCCTTCTCTTCGTCTTCTTTGAACCAGTCAGCCAGCATCTTCCTGTAAGTAACAAACTTATGCTGTTTCTCTGTTTCTCCTTCACCAGTCTCTTCGCCTTTTATGTCGGCAGCTGAAGGAGAGTAGGAAGTAACAATTGCGCACTTACCAGCCAGCTCTGATTTGGAAAACAGCTCGTAAAACTTGCAAGCCTCGTAGATACTGCCGGCGACAAGCATGGCATTGCCATGGCCATCCATAAGGCGAGGCTTGATGCTCATATCCAGAAGAATGTCATCAACAATTCTTTCAAGCCTTGACTGACTTGAAAGCACGCGCTGCATGGTGCCCCACTTCTTCTTAAGCTGGGCAAGGGCGAGATCATTCAGACCTTTAGTCTTTGCGTCAAACCACTGATCAATACGCTTCTGAGATGTGATGCTCTGGTCAATGTCTCTGGCTTCATAGCGAAGATCCAGGACCACCTTATCGAGAACAGCTTCATTGAATTTATAGGTGTGAATGTATCGACCGAAGATCTCAATGCTCTTTTGCTTGTCAGTCTTGAGTAGCGGAGTACCGGTGAAACCCATGAACAAAGCATCAGGCAAAATTGTCTTCATAGCTCGATGGAGATCACCAGACTGTGTGCGGTGGCACTCGTCTACAAAGACATAAATATCGCCCTTAGCCTTGAAATCTTTGGGCATGGCCTTTTTAACTTCATCTATGTAGCTAGCGATATCGCCAACAGACTCGCCATCTTCTTTGCCACCAAACTTATGAACCAACGAGCAAATTAGAGATGGTGTGTGAGCGTTAAGAGTGGAAATAAGATCGGCACCACTCTTAGCACGATAGATAGTTTCATTTAAACCAAGAAAGACCTTTTCAATCTGTTCATCCAACTCAGTCCGGTCTGTAATGATCAGCACTCTGGCATCAGTCAGATTCTCTCTGATCCACTTAGCGAGCCAGACCATCGTCATGCTCTTACCACTGCCCTGGGTGTGCCAGATGATTCCACCTTCCCGGCGATTGACAAACTCGTGAGCAGCCCTGACTCCAAAATACTGATTATGCCGGCACAATTTCTTTGTTCCGGCATCGAAGACAATAAAGTCGTGTATTAGCTCAAGCAGACGGTGCTTATTGCATAGCTGAAAGAGATGACGCTCCAGCTTGCTCTCAATCGGGCTCTCTTCTTTCCAAGTTAGATAGTACTTCTCAGTCGTTTGAATGGTGCCATAATGAATTCCTTCTGTATCATTACCGGCCATGACCAACTGCATAGTCGAAAAGAAAGGCTGGATAAATGTCTTCAATTGATTGTCAAGATTCTGTCTGATACCTTCAGAAACAGACACGGTAGATCGCTTCAGTTCAAGTACACCAAGGGCGATACCATTGACATACAAAACAATATCGGGCCGCTTGCTATTTGCTTTGGCATCTGCGCCTTTGACTGTTACTTCTTCGGCAATAGCAAAGTCGTTACTGAGGGGGTTCTTCCAGTCAATGAGCCAGACAGTCTCGTAGTTTTCACCGATGTCAGTCTTAACTTTGACACCATATCGCAGAAGGCCATACACATCTTTATTCCGGTCGTAAAGGCTAAGACTCTGGTTGTTAGCAGCCTTGTCCAGAAGATAGATAGCTTTGCTTATTAGAGCTTCAGTATACCCTTGCCGCTCCAGGTAGGTGCGAAGAAGAGCAATATCGATGTTCTTGTTGTCAGCGCGCTCCAGCCAGTTACCGAGATAGCTATAACCCAACTGCTCCTTGAAGAAGGTGACTACTCTGTCTTGCGTTTTCTTCTCAACCTGTCCTACAGTGCTCATACCAGCCGAGTCCTCCCGGTAAGAAGTTCTTGCATCATGCCTTGCTTAAGCAGGTTGGTTTTGTTGCGGCGCTGTTCGAGGGTGGAGAGTTCAGTGTCCATGTCCGATAGAACAGTGGCGATGGCATGTTGTTCTGCGACAAGTGGAAGTATTACTGGCATGCGCACCAGCCTGCCGACGGGCAGCTGCTTGAGCGCACTCCCACTTTGAGCACCTCGAATCCACTCTTGAGTCTTACTACAAGATAGGTAAAAAGCGAAGTAAAGATGATTGACCTTTTGGTCGGTTGTATTAATGCGAACAATTTGGGCATTTATGTTTGAGCCGATATGAGTGCAGGGAACTATCGCGACGTTCCCAATGTCGCCTCGTGTAGTGATCAAAACATCGTTCTCTTTTAAGTGTCCTTTCAACAATTCGCCGTGTTGAGAAAGCGAAATACAACGCATGTCCTCATCAGTGATCCGTAAGTTCTTAATATTATTTGCTCTAATAAATGGAACACCAAATGATACGAAATCACTAGCCTTTGGATATTTACTTGAATAATTCCCGTCTGAAATATCAAAGTGTAAATCCTTAAGAGTTTTCACTTCCCAGTCCTCTGGTATCAACCCGATCTCAGTCTGCTTGAAGCCATCTTTCTTCTTGAACCCAGGCAACCTAGTCTTGCCGGTGAAGAGCTGTTGCATGGTGGCTTGCTTTATGTCCTGCTTCTTCGCGATGAGTCGGTCAAGCGAAGTAATAAGGGCATCCACGTCAGAGAGAGCGGTGGCGATTGCGCGTTGTTCTGGGAGAGTTGGAAGAGTGAGAGCTAGCTTTCGCTGAGCAGTAATAGGAACCTGAAAGCGTGTAGACTGAGCCATTACCGCTCGATACTGTGTTACGAAAACCTGCGACTGAAGGGCATACTTCAGGAAAATATTGTCAACTTTAAGATGATTGCAGCGAAAGTAGGTAGCTGTGGTACTCAAAATCACAAATTCTAGTTGAGTTATGAGCAGTGCGACTGGACCGACAGTCGCATTATGAGCGAATAAAACGTCTCCGCATTTTGCTATTCCTTTTTTGAACTGTTTTGCTCTCTCTAAGCTTAAGTGCTTGCACTCTGAAAAATCTACTGAACCATTGTGAAAATCTGTCGCACCGATGTAAGGAATGCCGTACTCCTTAAACTCATGACTGCGTGGGTAAAGCTCCCCGTGATTCCCATCAAGGTGCCCGAGAATAGAGCCATCTTCAATTAGCTCAGCAATTTTCTTAAATTCCCAGTCATCAGGAATCAGCCCAAGTTCAGTCTGCTTGTATTTGGTTTTTACTTGCATACCGCCCCCATCTTCTTGAGGTGCTCAGCGACTTTTGCAGACAGTTCTTCAACTTCGATAGTCAAATCAGGCAGAGGTGTTGCATAGCGTTCAGCCAACTGTTTTATTCTTCCAGTAAGTGACTGAGAGACGCGATCAAGTTCAGAATGCACTGCCCCATCTAGGGCAGTGAGCCACTTATGCTCAACTACAAGAGCTTTGACTTCCTTCTCTGTAAGCTTCGCATAGCGGTTAGCAACCAAGGCCTCCAGCTCCTTCTCTGTTGCCTTCACTTTTCTGCTAGCCTCAGATTCCCTCTCTATGAGCTTAAGATACTCGTTGATCAGCTTGCGCTCATCAGCAACATCCTTATCAGTCTTAATCTCTCTGAGTCGTTCTGTCAGTGCCGCTTTACCGATCTTGCCTTCGTCCGCCACAGAAGCAAGGAGTCCATCTTCGCTGGTATGTTCTTCTCGCAGCTCTTCAAGCGACTGTTGAATGGAAGCAACCTCAGACTCAAGTGTTTCAATATTTGCCCGGTCAGCAGAGAAGAAATGAGAGATCATAACCTCCTTAGGAACCAGATCCGCTTTGAACTTCTGCTTGCCAACGATGAAATCAGGCTTCTCTTTAGTGCTCTTAGCTTTATCATCTGCAATCAGCCTTGGTTTGCTTGCAGCGAGCCAACCATCCGACACTATCATATAGACATCGTCTTGCATGGTCTCCTGCCAGTACGACATAATGTGCTGGTAAACATCATAGGCATTAAGCAATTTAGCGCTCCTAAATGCCTCCAGAAGGCTCTCTGAGAGGTCCTCTATAAGAGCCCGAGGATGATCGTTCAGCTTGAGACTGTGAAGCTGAGCAATGTGTTTCTCCTTCCACTGCCCGAACAAGGCGTTTACCAACTCAATATAAGCAGTGAACTCTTTGTGCCCAAAGATCGCTTGCTTAATTTCACCCTGTGCAACCTTCAGCTTACTGTAGCCATTTCGATCTCCAGGCTCGAATAGCATTTTCCTGATACTGGGGAAGACGTCCCAGTAAGGAGAAAGATCATCAATATCTCTGTTAGGCAGACCGCCTTGGAGATGAGCACTGATGTCTTGGAGATCCTCTGCTTCCGTGCTGTCGATGTACCTTGGGATATTCAAGTTGAAGTCGTTAGAAACTATCTCTTCCATGGGCACAAATCTGGAGTACTTAGGTAGCTCCAACTGGTTGTTAAATACATCCACGGCCTTGTGAATGTCCTGTTCTCTGAGGCGGTTTTTGTTGCCATCCTTGATGAAACCTTTGCTGGCATCGATCATAAAGAGGCCTTGACGCTTAGCAGCATCTTCCTTATCTAAGACAATAATGCAGGCAGGAATGCCAGTGCCATAGAAGAGGTTAGCTGGCAGGCCAATAATGCCCTTGATGAAGCCTTGCTGGACAACTCGCTTGCGAATGTCGGCTTCTACATTGCCTCTGAAGAGAACGCCGTGGGGGAGAATGACAGCACCCTTTCCGGTCGTCTTGAGAGAAGCAATGATGTGCAGGAGGAAAGCATAGTCACCGTTCTTGGCGGGAGGGATGCCGTATTCAAAGCGCTTGTACAAGTCATTTGCTGGGTCTATACCGTTGCTCCAAGCCTTGGTAGAGAAGGGTGGATTAGCAACAGCAAAGTCGAAAGTCTTCAGCCCAATGCCTTGCTTGAACTCAGGTGAGGCAAGTGTGTTTTCTCTCTTGATGTCAGCTGATGGGCAGTTATGCAAAATCATGTTCATCTTAGCCATAGCTCGGGTGGCCACATCCATCTCCTGGCCAAAGATGCTAATGTCGATATTCTTTTCGCCTTTGGCCTCATCATGAGCCTTCAGTAGCAATGAGCCGGAACCACAGGTAGGGTCATAAAGACTTTGCGAACTGCTTGTCGCCTTGTTGATGCCAATGACCTTTGCCATGATTCTAGAGACTTCAGCCGGAGTATAGAACTGGCCCTTGCTCTTTCCAGATTCCGTAGCGAAATGGCGCATCAAATACTCATAGGCATCGCCAAGAAGATCATCGCCATCAGCGCGGTTACTACTGAAGTCTAGCCCTTGGAAGATACCTACTAACTTACTAAGGGTGTCGACCATAGTCTTACCAGAACCCAGTTTCTCAGGGTCATTGAAGTCGGCAACATCAATCACGCCTCGCAGATCATTTGCGTCAGCCAGTTTTGCAATGATTTTGTTGATCTTCTCCCCTATGTCATCGTTGCCCTTAAGAGCGATCATGTCGGCGAAACTGGCGCCTTTAGGAACTTCCAGCACCGAATCTTTCTGACCATATTTGTCAGTGACGTACTTCACGAACAGCAGGACCAAAATATAGTCCTTGTATTGAGAGGCATCCATGCCACCGCGCAATTCATCGCAGCTTTGCCAGAGAGAGCTATACAGTTCAGATTTTTTAATTGCCATGGATTACTCGATTTGATGAAAGCAGGTGTCGCAAATATACTTCAAAACGCAAGTCACACTGACACTCGAAACAGCAAAGTGACAGACAGCTAACTCGCATCAATTATCCCCTCTTTGCAACCGATATTAGTTCTATTTATGTTCATCGCTCGGAGTAAAAAGGCCTGACCGTAGCCTCAAGTAAAGAGCGCCAGCTTCTCGGAACTACTTACGGCATAGAAGGTTGTAGAATAAGCACTTGCGGCTCAGCAAGGAAGGTCTTAAATTGCACTCTGACAAGGACAATATTGATGTTGCGGTCCAATTACTGGAGAACTGTCTTTCAGAGCCAGACAAGCAAAGCCCAGCAGTCAGTGCAATTCTGGTTTTAAACGGCCAGGTCATTGGCCACGCACACAGAGGAGAGCTTGGACCTGGTGAGCACGCAGAATATACCCTGCTGGAGAAGAAACTCAAAGACGTAGATGTTGAGGGCGCAACCCTTTTCACTACGCTAGAACCTTGCACAACCAGAAATCATCCCAAAGTACCTTGCGCAGATCGAATAATCGAAAGGAAAATAGGTCAGGTTGTGATTGGCATACTAGACCCAAACCCTAGTATCTACGGCAAAGGCTCAAAAAAGCTCAAGGAAAGCGGCATAGCCGTTCGCCATTTTCCACCTGAGTCTCGCAAGCTGATTGAAGAGAAGAATTCGACATTCATAAATCAGTATCAAGCGAACGCTGCTTCTCAAGGTCGGGTAAGATTCGATTACTCAAAACACAACGGCGTCTACTCGCTTGGCCAAGATGGCTATACGTTTACAACTAAGTGGTCAAAACACAGCAATCGCGGTATCTATGCGCTAGGTGAGACACCAGCACTTGCTGTAGATGCTAAGGAGTTCAAAGATGTCACAGATGCAAGCATTTATGATGCTTCTTCGCGGCATGTAACAGTCCGCACAGGAGAACTACTGGTCTTGAGAAACAGTAACCAGTATTTCTGCCTGCTCAAAATTATAAAAATCTACGACAACACAAGACCACCCGACGATCGAGATGAACTCGTTTTTGATTATCGAATCTTGACAGACAAGACGACTGACTTTTCGAAAGAAGATTAAGCGCGTTGCGAGCAACTTCATCCTGAAGTTCAATCGATGTCGAAATGCGAGCCGGAGTAAATTCAAAAGTGGTAGCGAAATATATTCTTTGCTCTGACTGCTTCTCTGACTATGGCCTAAGAGAAGAAGCAAAAAAATTTGGCAAACTGTCTCGCTACAAGTGCAAGAATTGCGGTTCGATAGAAGGTCACCACTTAAACAAAGAAACAGCAGAGGAACTAGCTTGGCAATTTTTCATTGCTGGCTCAGCCTACCGAAGTAATTTTGGAGCGGCTGAAACGATTATGATGAACGCTGGTCATTACCGGGCCAATGAAGTAAAGTTTCCGGTCTGGCTTCAAGATGACGCCAACACGATTGGAGAAGCGCTCAGAGTAGGTTTCTTTTTGTATGGACCAAGCACCTGGAAGCTCGGCCAAGTTACACCACTGCTGCAACTACAAAATGCTAGAACTAGAGCCCCTGTTGCACGAGAAATTGTTGAAAAGTTTCCTAAAACCATCCTGCACCCGGGCACTCCGTTCTTCAGACTTCGCAAGGACGTCTCAAATCCAGCAAACGCGTTGGAATTTGATTCGGCACCAAAAGGCAAAAGTAAAGGCCGTTTTAACTCCGATACCAGACCAATACTATATGGTTCCGAAAGTATTGAAATTTGCGTACACGAGTGCAGGGTAACAGTAGCCGACTACTTATATGTCGCATCGCTAGAACCGACAAGAGCACTAAGGCTTTTGAATCTCACAGAGGAAGTGGAGGAAGGGGACGATTCTTTTATTAATGACTTTGAAAGCTTGAATACAGCGATTGGAATGCTGTTTAGAGCAGCGGAGCACTCTTACGAAGCAGCTACTGCTATTGCACGACAAGCCAAGCGAAGTGGTCTGGATGGAATTATTTTCCCATCCTATTTTCACCAAGTAACAGACGTGACTATTCCAAATATCGCGCTGTTCGGACACCCAATAAAGGAAGGTAAACTTAGAGTGGCAGGAGTTAACAGACTTTGCCTAGAAAAAGTTGCTTACTCGACCAGATTTGCTCTTGTGAGAGCCGATGACCGGTAGAGCCCTCAAAAGCAGGTGCCACAAACATTAACCGCTCCGGCATTAATTTGACTGTTGAAATTCCAAAACAATTGGTCCTGAAACCCAGTCAAAAATATGATTAGTAGCAACATGTAAAGCTCGATTAGAACTTAACGGCGGAGTCAAGCCTCTCTCCACGTAAAGAACCGACTCGGATTGAACACCAAGATCCTGTTCTATGACTGCCTCAGCTAGCGCATATACCAGACAAATATCCGACTCAACTGCATCTAGGTCACCAGCGTCATCAGGATTCATTCCATCCGCATGAGCAATAGCGCAACGACGGGCGCCATAAAGATGTTTTTCCACAACATCTTCAAGTGAAAAACCACTCGAAATCAACGATGCCAACTTCTTCTTAGTCTCACTAGACCTTAATTGAGAAAGTTTTTCCAAAAGTAATTTCGTATGCTTATCGGAGCGTTCGCGGGCTACCAGACAGGGTATCTTCCAATAGCTCAGAAAAGCTTGAGACACGTTTGGGTTTTGCAATCCGTCTCGAAAGAAGGCGAGAGCGCGTCGAGCGTTCACATGAGACAGATCCGGAAACAAACGACAATCAAAATTATCGGTAATATTCTGCACAGCGGGCGCAGGACCCATCTGAGCAGGTAGCTCGGGACTACAACCAAAGCCCGACAACCTAACAATTCGTTGCCTCTTTAGCCAGGCCAATACGCTCATAAACTCAGAAACAGCTGTACGTGCTTCCTTTAACTCACCCTCCGAATACTCTAAAAGAATGTCAGGGCAATGATAAACAGACGGAGGCCGCAAAATAAATGTTGAGCCAGAGAAAACGATAGCCGTCTCAAAAATAGGCCACTCAATATTTGTTTGAATTCCAATCTGCAGCCAACTCAATGCAGCTTCTCCAATCTCTACTTCCCAGAAGGTACAGCCAGCTTGTTAGAAAAGCAATAGAGCCCGTCCCACTAAACCACGAACACGAATCATTCGGACTTACTAAATTGAGCTCCGAATTAAATGCAAGAGCCCATGCATGGCTGTGAGGCGAAATCAAAACTTTTAGTTTTGAATCTGCCGGTTGTCGCAGCGAAAGAGTTAGGCTGCCGCGCCTGATATCAAGACCTAGAGCTTACAATTTACCGTATTTTACCGCCCGAGACAAAACAGACACTGCCAGGCGGTAGAATCATCTACCACCTTTGCCCCTCAACGAGAACGCCATGCCTGCCATCGATGAACTTACAAAGCTAATAATGAGAGGGTTGCCTGGCAAAGACTCGCGAACGCAGGCAACGGAAGACACAAAGCTAGCAATCGACGGACTATTCGGAGAGCGCTACCAGGCAAAATCTCCATTCGCCAGGCGCGTGGTATTGACGCCCACGGATGACCAAATTCAATTTGCTGGCCTGGTGCACCAAGATAGCTCCACCAGCGGAGTATACGGCGGGATGTCGCTGATTTGGTTCCCGGTGCCCGCTGAAGGCGACGAGAAGGCCTGTTCTCTCCTCACCCTTGTTTGTGGCACCCGCGGCTTATCACCTGACGAACAAATTCTTGGCAGGCCAGGGCATGTGCGTCACTTACGTGCGCTGCAGCGCTACCTCAAGAAGCAAACCAATATTAATTCGTGGGTTAAACCTGACCCAACCAATCTGAGCGAAGCATTTCCAAAGCTATTGCAAAAGTCGATGCACCGATTCGACAGCATTCTCAAACGCTATGGCAGCCATATCTATTTCTGTGCCGAAGTGCCAGCAGATTTTGCTCAAGCCAAAACTCTCATATCTGGCCTTCTCGATTTCTATGCGTGGGAGCGCAATTGGCAAGGTCTCAAATCAGCCGAAGCCGAAATTGAAAACTTCAAAGTGCAGTTGCGCGCGCAGATTTTTCCACGAGTGAGCAAGCAAGAAATTCTAGACCTGCTGCAACAACGACATTTTGTCATTCTCCAAGGGCCTCCCGGTACTGGCAAAACCAGAATGGCAGCAGATATTTTGCAGTCACAGTACAACCGCCATGGATTCAGCGTTCAATTCCACCCAGCAGTGAGCTATGAAACTTTTATCGCCGGCATCAGCCCGCGTCTCGATGGCGATAATCTGCACTTTCAGGTTAAGCCCGGCTGGTTGGTCGAGGCAATTCGCAAATGCCAAGACAAACCTTTTCTATTTCACGCTGATGAAATAAACCGTGCCGACTTGGCGCGGATACTTGGCGAAGCAATCTATCTATTCGAACCACGCGAGATTTCGCAGGGAGACGCTCGCAAAGTTAAGTTGCCTCAGCCACTGGAGGACGGCACCGACACAATTGCCATGCCTAGCAATTTCTATCTACTTGGCACCATGAACACTGCCGATCGTTCAATTGCAATTATGGACATGGCTGTGCGCAGGCGATTCGCATTCGTCGATATGTGGCCCGATATTGATGTGGTGGCAGCACAGAACCTTGGGTTAGCGACCGATGCATTCGCGATGCTCCAAGACATTTTTTCACAACACGCATCAGAGGACTCTTTTTGCCTGATGCCTGGACATTCGTATTTCTTGGCAGACACAGAGGCCGAACTACGGCTGCGGTTTAAGTATGAGCTCTTGCCTTTACTGCGGGAATATCTCAATGAAGGCAGAATCGCGAGTTTCGATACTGAGCTGCGCACCTACATCGACTGGCTAGACAATGAGGTGCAGTGATGCCACCAAGCACACTGAAAGGCATCGCTAAAATTAAGCGGCCAGAGCGGCGTATGATTGTGCTGCCAGACCAAGGCGCGGCATTGAAACTTACTCCGAGTTCGCTAGGTCTGCAATCGAGAGAAAAGAGCTGGAACGGATTTCTCGACAGCTTCCTGCGTGCAAATGGCGAATATCTAAAGGCACTAGACATTGACCTATCATTTTCTGCTGGCATCGACACCGTTGACTTGAGCCTCAAAGCTAACGGTATCGTCGGAGCAGTTCCACTGCGAGCACCAGACACACACAAGACCATTGGTGGCATTATTGTAGAGCCACGCTTTGGCTGGGGCTCTGTTGGCTCAATCTTTGCGTCACTCGGCTGGTCATCTGCCCCTGAATTACTTTCTTATCCACTAGTGCCAGGCTCAGCACAGCAAGTGCCACCATGGATTATTGGCGGCCCTATCGTCACGTATCTAGAAAAGCTACTAAACTACTCGCTTCCAGCTTTTCGTGAAGTGGAAGACGTGTTGAGCAGTCCGCGCGGAGCAATCGATTGGCCGAAGTATGCAGGCAATCAATTAGCGAGAGGGCAAGCGTATCGCTTACCGTGCAAATATTCAGACCTGCAACCAGACAACCAGCTGCGCCGATACATTCGCTGGACCCTCGAAAAAGTTGCTAGCGATCTAGGCGGAGATATAAACTCTGACAACGCGGCTCGCAGTCTTTGGACTCGCATTTCTTTTCTGCTAAGCAAACTCAATGACGTTCGGCCACTGCTGCCAGAGCGCGGCCAACTAGATCAATTACAACGCAATATGCAACGGCGCGACAAGGTTGAAGAACTCGGATTCACTGCTATTAAGTGGGTCCTTGATGAACGCGGCCTTGCGGGTAATACCGACCTCGACGGACTATCATGGCGAATAATCATGCACGAGCTATTCGAGAATTGGGTAGAACAGCTTGTGCGGCGATGGGCCAAAGAATTCGGTGGCAGAGTGAGCTGCGCACGCAAACACGATTCGCAATCACCAATTCGCTGGGAGCGAAGCGGCTTGGGAAGTCTATCTAGCTTGATACCAGATGTGGTTGTTGAAACTACAGACGACACATTTATATTCGATGCCAAATACAAAGGCTTCCTCGAAGAAACAGAGGACTTGCGCTGGCGCGATGCGCAAGAAATGTTCAGAGCTGAACATCGTCACGACCTGCATCAAGTGCTTGCTTATGCCTCTCTGTATCAAACCCCACGTGTAACTGTTGCTTTGGTCTATCCAACAACCATCGACAACTGGACTCGACTCTCTGAACGTGGCCGCGATGTATCTATGGGCACCCTCGACGGCCCCGGCCGGCAGATCAGACTAGTGATTATTGCTGTGCCGTTAGAGACTGGTAATTTGGTGCCTGCGGTATTGAGAGGGTGGGAGAGGTTGAGAAATAGCTAACTCAAAAATGAATAATCATCAACAGCAACTATCACACAGATGAAAGGAAACTTTGAATTGCCAACTGAGACCACTAACGAGAAACGCTGCATGCTATATCCCACAGAAAGAACCTCTTGGGCGAAGTTGGAACCTCTCTTGGTAGAAGCTCTAACGCAACTGCACGACTCAGAAAGCACACTGTTCCAAATTGCAGCGAACGAGCGAACAATAGTCGGCCACCTTGCCTGCTATCTTCGGAACGGAAAGCAGCAGCTTGAGCATGACTGGCATATAGATACCGACTATAACAGAGTTCTAGGCAGTGGCGGCTCGAAAAGGCAGCCAGTAAAATACTTGACACTGGCGGTCGAAATATTGGAGACCCAACGAATCCTAAGTTCACCCTTTGGCCGGTACTTAAATGGCTTTGACCCCGGGGATTTCAACAAGGCAACAGTCGAGCTAAAGAAAAAAAGTAGAACCCAAAAACTAACAACACCGGATCTAGTCATCCACGAGAGAACCTGCCACAAAATTGAACACAATTTGCTAGCAATCGAATTTAAACCCACAAACGCACAAAACCACCTAGCTATTATCGACTTGGCTCGCATGCTTGTATTTTGCCAAAGCAAAGAAATCCAAGACAACAAAGAAATGCCCACATATCAGCACACGCTATTCTTGTATCCTGATGATAGGCAAGGTTTTCTCGGATGGCTATATTCAAATAGAGAGCTCTCAATTGATGTGCATACAGAACCAAAACCTTTTCATGTAAAAGTATCCAAGCAAAAAGAATAAGCGTGTTGAAATAGCAGCACGATTTCAACACCCAACGCTAGTACAAATTTTTCAAAGGTCGAGTCCAATCATGCAAGACAATATCCAAGATCAGACCCCGGAGTGGATCAAGAGCAGTAGCTCATTATATGAGGACAACTACTTCCTCGCGTTTGTGCAACAACAGACGAGCTCACCCAAAATCACACTTACAACCTCACTCAAAGGCACTTGCCGTTTTTGCGGTAAGTGCAAACCCAACGTAACATACAAAAAGGATGCCCATGCTTTTTCGGAATCTATCGGCAATAAGTCAATATTTGTTGATTATGAATGTGATGACTGCAACCAAGCTTTTGGCTCGACAATAGAAAACGAATTCGGGAATTGGTCGCTCGTTTACCGCACAGTCTCGCAAGTGAAAGGAAAAAGAGGCACGTCCACTGTCAAACGCGAGCATGCTGGCTTTCGCGTAGATTGGGCAGACCCGACCCAGTTAAGCTTGACTATGAGGGAGGATTTTCCGTGGTGCACAATCGATGAAGAGCGCAAAGAAATACGAATAGACATGCCACAAGAGAGCTACGTGCCACTATCGGTGTTTAAGGCTTTTGTCAAAATGGCTCTAATGATAATTCCAGAAGCTAATATCGATGCATTCGACAACGTTATTACGTGGCTTGGCCAGAAGAAATCGATTGAATCAGACATACCTTTGCTTGTGTCCAGCAAAGCACTTCAAACGGTCATCCCTGGCATTCCACCACCTGGTTGGCTATTCGCAGCTCTCGCCGTGCGCAAAACCGATGATCTTTCTTTGCCCTACGCAACCTTCGTTCTAGCATTTGGTAATTATGCTTTTCAGATCTTACTGCCGTGCATGGAGAAACATCAAAACATCGATGTCACACTTATTCCCTTCCCGATCATGCTTGGGGTGGACCCTACACGCCCAATACAGCCACAAGAGATTGACCTCTCTGGGACAGCCCGAATGAAAAACGAAACCGTACCAACCGTTTTCCACTTTGACGTAGTTGAAAAGATTGAGCACAAAATGCCGACTTCTGAAAGCAACAACATCAATGAATCCGACGGGGACCACAACACCCTGTAGTTATTAGTGACAGTAAGTTTATTGAACGGCTATCACCATTCGCGATACGAACAATGACCACGCTAAAAACCGGTGTGGCGGACAGACAAAATAACTCAATCTCTCGGCAGCATTATATCAGCGAGCGATCAAGTCCAATCAACTCGTGGTACAAAACAAAAGTGGAAGAAGAGCAATTAAAGGCTAAATACAAGGTATACAAGCGAAAAACGGTTGACGATCACACGGCAACTGACGCATGGAAAGAAGAGCAAGTGGAGTTTGAGCGACTGTTCCAACTTGTTGACTCGCTGGTATTGGAATGTCACCCAGAAATTGCGCTGCCAGTCCTCAATGCGATTTGCAATTTCCTACCCAGATACGCAGGAAATGAGCCAACTTTAGCTCAAAGCGAATTGGAGCTTCTTCAAGCTTTGTTCGTTCGCCACAATTTGAGTTCCTTCAAAAGGAACAACATGGATTTCGACGCGCTCATTGAGACAACTGACGCGCTTGCAGAAAAATTCTTCAAAAGAAGGCCCTCTGCTGCTGCACTATTCTCAAACGATTCGCACAGCAACACTCGCGACCACTTCCGAGAGAAAGCTCGTACCGCTGAGCAGTTCATAAGAAATTGGTCACAACCCGATCGAATGTGGGAAATCAATCTATCGCTATTTTCGATGGTAGACGACGAGTTTCGCAAAGCCTATGGTGTAACGGCATCTGGGCTCGTGACGATGCTTAGGTCAGTAACCCGTAATATTGATGCGGATGTGCGAAGGAAAATCGAGTCTAATCAAGGAAAACTTGAACTAACCTCATTTTCGTCAATAAAGGCTTTATACCTAGATCTCTGCGAGTCGTTTTGGTTAAGTGCTAACGATTTTGCAAGCAATTATCCAGACGATGTGGATATGCAAACCATGGAGTCAATCCTTGAAAAATGGACGCTGCGGTTTGGAGACCTTTCAAAATCAAATCCCGAACACCTATTCATGGGAAATCCGGTGCGCACTAAACCCTTGATAAAGCATCCAGACGTGCCAGGATATTTCTTACCTTTTCCACAGTTGCTACAGACTTTCTGCCTTGAAATGATCCATTCACTTGTTCAGGACAAGCAGGTGCTGAAAAAAAAGTACGAAGTGAAAAGGGCGCAATTCCTTCAAAACCGGCTAGAAAAGCTGATTGAATTGAACTTTCCAACTTTTACGCATTGTGCTAACTATGAATGGAATTCAAATACCGAAAATGGTGAAGTAGATTTACTCTTAGCAGCCGAACCGCTTTTATTGGTAGTAGAAGCAAAGTCGGCGAAAATAGAAGACACTGCAAAGCGAGGCGGCGACAGCCTATTTCTTCAATTCTTAAAAGACGTTGTTGTGTACTCAGCAATCCAAATGGATAGGTTCGAGACGTTCATTACACGAGAGCCAGGGGTGCATGTCCTAACCAACAAAACAGGGCAAGCAATTTCAATTGACTCAAGACTGTTTAGTCAGATCATGCATTTAACTATAACGCTCGACACGGCTTACATTCAGTGGGATTGGGAACGCTTGCGCGAATCAGGCGAAGTCGGCCAGAGCATCACTGAACCACTCGTGCTTTCACTCGCGGATCTTGAAACAATATTTGAGGTCATTCCACTGGAAGCGGAAAAGCTCTATTACCTGCAGAAAAGGTCATGGTTTCAAAAACAGTTTGACTTCTTTGGAGATGAGCTAGACATTTTAGGCTCGTACATGGATGGGCATCTTCCTCGGCGTCCAGATAACTTTGCAGACTCATTGATTGATTTCAGCGCGTGTTCCGGTCGACTCGATCGTTATTTTGCTAAAAAAGCTCTCGACCCGAATTTGCCAAAACCCCACATAAGCCGCACAAATTTATGGAATCAATTACTTTGCCAACTCGATACAAAACGTCCATCTGGTTGGGTAGAGGCGAGCTTCCTACTGTTGAGCATTGGGCACGAAACGCAGATAGACTTCGAAAACCAACTTAATCAAGAATCAGCCAAACTTATCGCCTCAGCAAAAACATCTGATTCATGGCACTGGCCGCATGAGATATCGACGCCTGAACAATCTATTGGCGTGTGGTTCGCACTCTACAAAGGCCTTGACTTCCAAAAAGACCTACTACCTAAGCTTAACTTGCCACTACTAAGTCCGAGCACTGCCGCTATTATTGCAATTGATGTAACCGGTAAGAATGAACCAATCCAAACATACATTAAAAGGCATCAATCAGGCTAGTGAAATTGCATGGTTTAGTGACGGCACCAGAGCTAGATATTGTACATTTAGGCTAAGTTTATAAAACAGACAGAGATCGAGAATAGTACTATCGATGTTGGTACTGCCCTTGTCACACTAGTGGAGTAATTGAAATGCAATTAAAAGGCAGGGCGTCTGGCACGAAAGTCGATTTGAATGGCGACAGAATGTCCCGGGAGGCGCTAGTTCAAGCTGCTAAATTGACAAATGAGCCAGAAGCAGCTGTGGCAAGTATCCTAGACCATGACTACACGCTGGTACCCTATGGCAAGTCGATTTCAGCGTGGGTAGTAGACCTTGACGATGGTGAATCAGCTTTAGACTTTACAAGCGAGTCATTCGAGTATGAACGGCACATCGGGCTGCTTGGAAGGACAGACCTAGTTATACAAACGACTTCAGACAATCGACCATTCAAATTTGTCACTAACGTGAAATTTCCAGACTCCTTAATCGAATGCGAAGCGGAAGAAAGAAACTTCGATTCAACGGAGTCAGCCCAACGTTTTGAAACGGCATTAAACATCGAAGCCGAATGCAAACTTCGGCTTAAAATAGACAAAGCGTTTGTGCCTCTGCCCGACATCTTAATCTACGTGGGTGTGCTGTATATACATAAGGTCATATCAAAAGCTTTCGACAACGCTGCAGCCAGTCATGCAGAAAATCTCAAAAAGGAGTTAATTAGCCTAGGAACCCTGACGGAGCCTGCGCGAAATAAGATTGCCAACTTCTCTAATGCAACAGTAAGAGCATGGGCCAAATTCGCAAACAGCAGTGATAGACCCCCTCAATTTCGGCATAGACTTGAAAGCGATCCGACCATAGAACTCGTTTATAAAGGTACCGACTTTGAGTGGGCATCGCTAGGCTTTAGCGAAGACTCACTATCGTATGTCTTTGAAATTGCCGGGATCTTAAGGGATGAAGCTGACGCCAATTTCGTTCAATTTATCTTCAATGACAAATGCCAATGGCAATTAAATTATGCAACAACGAAGAAGGGCAATATCGTTGCATCAGAGGCCGACATAAAGAAACGAGACGATTATTTTGAAAAGATGCAAGAGATAGCAAAACAACATGGCAGGGATGTGGGAACCTCAATCTCTTTTAGATCGCCGGACAGTCGTTGAATACGTTCTTAGCTCTAAAACTAATATCACTGATGTTGACATAGCTAGTCAGCCACCCGCAACTGTGACAAAACAGGTCTACAATCACAAATGGCTTCTTCCAGTCAACCAATCAATCCAGATGCCTTAACCACCAATGGTGGCAAACTATCTCTGCCACTTTACCCAAACAAAAATCATCAATGTGCTACCGATAGCTCATGCCACCACACCCAAACACCGCCCACCAAACATCCCATCCACACATCGCCAAGTCTCAGACCCTGCTGCACCAAGGTACAGATCCACGAATACTTCATTGCGCAGCAGATTGTCTACTTCCATCTCTCTGGTGCCAAAGCGCCCCATCAGTTTGCGCATGGCTGAGACTTCGTAGGCGGCGTAGTGATAAATGTGCATGGCGCCAGCCTGCTTGTAGCGCGCGTAGACCCAATCTATGAAATCTTCAAAGGCCTTGCGCTCTTGTGCGCGATCATGCGCCCACCAATCGATGAATTGCATCTGACCTTGTGGGTCGAGGTAAGTGGCTCCGAATAGATACTCTAGGCCGCCTTGAATGTGGGGGTAGCCCTCCATGTCGAACCAGATGTCGTGGGGTGACGGCGGTGGCAAG
>JBAYTY010000064.1:0-27211 GCA_041675385.1 Candidatus Obscuribacterales bacterium | reverse complement strand
TCTAAAAAAGTGCAAGAAATCGGAAAAGAGGAACGGCATTCGCCGTTCCTCTTCCGATCAATGTTCAAAAATCCCGGCAAGTTACCGTGGCAAAACAGCGGCAACAGAGCTTGGCGCGTGACACAACGAGTGCAAGATCGCCATGTTTGGCTAGTTCGGCGTCGCCTGCTTGTTTCTCGCCTGCTTGTTTCTCGCGCGTGCTTACTTCTTCTTGCTCGTGCCAGAGCCGCCACCGCTGTCCTTAGAGTCCTTGTCGTTGTCCGACTGGGTCTTGTAGGCGGCGATGAAAGGCAGAATGCGCGGGTCAATGACACTGCGGTCTTTGACAGTAACGGTCCAGCTGTCGCCGAACCAGTTGAAGTAGCCGCGGTGCAGTTCAGCGACAGTCTTGCCGCTGGTGCTCACGAGCGTGATATCAGTGGCGAAAATCTCGGATTTGTGCGAGTAGGCAACGACGTTGCCGCGCCCATCGAGAATCTTGTAGGTCGTCCAGGTCTTGAACATCGAGCTGAAGACCTCTTCTTTGATCGTGCCGATGCTGTTGCCAGCACCATCCACGATATCAATCTGAGTGCCCCAGCTGAGCAGCGCTGTGTAGGCCGTTGCCACTGTGGCGCCGCTGTTGTCGGTGAAGACGAAGGAACGCTTGAGCGCGACGAGACGTTCAGTGACAACACCGTAGTCGTCGCCATTGGCTTCGACGTCAAAGGCGCTCTTGACCTTGAAGATCAAGCGCTCTTTGACTTGGAAGTTATCGGGCAGCGAACGCGCTGGTCCACCATCACTGCATGCTGAGAGAAGGAGTGCTAGAACCAAGGTCAGAGCCAAGCCGAGCAATCCCCATTTGACGAATTTCTTCATACTTCTTGATATCTCCATGGCAAAAAAAATTTGCGTTAGGGTGGAAAAGTGAGTGCGCAAGGGTGAGTGCGCAGAAGCGAAAGTGGAAGAAAAAGAGGGAGGAGGAACAAACAATCTGCTCCCCTCCCTCTTTCGCTTACCGTTTTGTGTGAGCGCTTGCGTGCTTAGATGATGGCAGCTTCGATGAAGCCGACACCAGCCAGCTTGGCCGCGATAACACGATGACGCCCGTCCTCGACGTTGTAACCACCGTCGAAGCGAGGACGCAGAACAACACGGACCATTTCTTCGCCGTTCTCATAAGCCTGGCGATACTGTTCGATCTGCTGCCCATCGCGAGCGATGAGCTTGGCCCAGGTAGCCTCCGACACGTAAATGTCGGAGAGAGCGACGAAAATGTTTTCCGAGTCACTGCCGTGGCAGTGGATGGTCGCCTGATTGCGACCGCGATACGACTTGCCCATAGACACCTCCAAGGAATGGAGGTCCTGGTGCAAGCGGAGGGACAGTCTTACCTCAACGCTCGGCAAGGCCGATAGTACTCATCAACTTCCAGTAAGAGATGCTTCCAGGAAATTACTCCGAGAAACTACTCTAAGAAGCTGATAGAGCCGAGGTTTCAACGATAAGACTGGCCTTTGCACCAACACAATCGTTAGTGCGCCCACCAGGACCTACATTCGGCTTAGCCTTGTACGTGTCATGGTTTCCTCCTTTCGAGTTGGTGAGGGCTGATCAACCTGAATGTAAATCAGTGTGACCAGTCCTCGGTTCAAAAACTTTTTGCTTTCGCGGACGGTTCAAACTCAGTCGCCATCAGGTGGTGCTGTTGTTCCGGAGAACAACAGCACCACCGTAATTACTGGCGATTGTTCTTGCGGTCTTCCTTCTCCGCCTGGTCCCGCTCCCGCCGCTTGCGACCATGCAAGCGAATCAGGAACAGACCAACCAGGCCAGCACCCAAGCCAATGCCGATCATCAGCACCGAAGTGCCTCCGAAATCGTCATCGCCATTGTGCGCTGGCGGTGTACCGGCCGGGCCAGAGAACTTGGCGTTGGCCATCTGATTGATGACAGTGACCGCGGCGGCCAGCTGTTCATCGATGCTGCCACCACGGCTGCGGTCGATGACGAGGTCGGGCTCGATGCCCTTATTCGCCAGGTCGTATCCGCTCGGGGTGAGGTAGTGCATGACCGTGATCTGCAGTTCGCCGAGAGGTTTGACCTGCTCGTCGGTGTAGGCCACTGCCTTGCCGAAGGTCTGCGTGCCGATGATGATGGCACGCTTGTTGTCCTTCAGAGTGCCGGTCAGGATTTCCGAGCTGGAAGCAGAGCTGCCGTTGACGAGAACCGTCAGTGGCACTTCCAAAAGACGCTCGATGATGGCAGCCATCTCCGGCGGCATGCCGACGTAGTTGTACGGCAGGGGCCGGTTGATGTAGGTGGTCTTGTCTTCGCTGAAGCGCCCATTGCTTTCGTGGGTCTTGAGGAAGATGCCTTCGCGGATGAAGAGCGAGGCGATGTTCTGCGCTACGTCGACGATACCGCCGCCGTTGTTGCGCAGGTCAAGCACCAAGCCGCGCATACCACCGTTGGCATTCTGGTCAAGGGCGAAGAGTGCCTCGACCATACCTTGGCTCAGGGCTTCGAGGTCTCCAGGGCTGGAGCCGAAGCTGGGCAGGCGGATGTAGCCGATGTTGCCGGGCAGCATGCGCACGTCGATCTGAGCTTCCGGTGCGACACCGAAAGCCACTTTGACCTGCTCTTCGATACCATCGTGGACGATGGTGAGCACAGCCTCACTGCCCTTCTTGGCGAAGGTCAGCGCGTCTGCTTGGTCTTTCGTCAGGCCAGCCAGATCGGTTGTGGTGGAAGTTGCCTTGCCATCGCTGCTGGTGCTGTTGACCACGATCGATTTGACCACGTCGCCAGTGCGAAGGCGGTTGCCCTCCCACGCCGGCGTTCCGTAGAGAATCATTTCGATCTTGTAGGTGCCGTCGGCCTGGCGAGCCAGTCCGACGCCCAGATGGACGATGCCGCTGGCACTACGAGCCATCGAGGCGAACATGTCGTCCACGGTGGTGAACTTGGTCCAGCGGTCGCCGACACTGGCAACCATGGCCTTGAGAGCGTTCTGCAGGTCTTCGCCGGTCTTGAGCTTGCCCTTGTACTTGTCGGCCCAGAGGTGCCAGTCTTTCAACTTGCCCTGGTCGTAGTACTTGGCGCCGATCTGAGTCCAGACGTCGCGGTAGATCTTTTCCAGAACTTCAGGGCTCGGCTGTTTGGCCGGGTCGCGCATCTGTTCTTGGCGCATCTTGATCATCTTCTGGATGTCTTCAGCAGTGGGCATGCCACTGGGGGTGAGGACGCCAGGAGAGGGAGCCGTCGGAGTGGTGACGGTGGTGGTGCCCGGAGCAGTACCAGGAGCTGTGCCCGGAGTAGTGGCAGGAGCGGTGGCGGGGGCGTTGGGGTCGACAGCCGGAGTGGCCTTGGGGTCGACAGTCGGGGTGGTCTTGGGGTCGACAGTCGGGGTGGTCTTGGGGGCAGCCTTGGGGTCGACAGCCGGTTTGCCGGGCTGCGTCACGTCCATGGGCGTGATTTGCACAGGCGTGCCGTTGGGCAGCTTGCGGAAGAGCTTGGCCTTGTCGACCACTTCCTTGGTGTCGACAGGAGCGCCACGCAAGTCCGACTCGCTCAGCGAATCGGTGGTGCCGGTGACAGAGACCGACTTGGTTGGATCTTGGGCGTAAGCGACCGGCGAGAGCGAAGCCACCGACAGGAGTGCCGAGAGCGCCACCATCGTCAAGCCACCACGCAGGTAGTGTCTGAGATTGATTGACATACGAATATCCCTTTCAGGTTTAGGTTAAGAGTCGAGTTGACTTTGAAATCTAGAGAAATGGGTGCGCGCCCGCTCCAAAGGGGAATGGGCGCGCACCACAGACGGTGTTACTTATCGCTCTTGTCGGCAGCCGGCGGCGTGACAGTGGTGCCGTCAGCAGCTGGCTTGTTGGCCGGTTCGGCGATGGCCTTGCGACGGGCCTCGACTTCCTTGGCGAAGTTCTCTTCGTTCTTCTTCTTCAGCTCGGCCTTGCGGGCAGTGATTTCAGCTGCGGCGCGAGCAGGCGAGGCCTTACCAGCGATGGCAGCAATTGCTTCCACCTTGGCGCGGTTGAGCTGAGCATCAGAGCTCGGGTCTTCCTGAGTATTTGCATCCTCAGGCATGACCACTTCGATGTCGGGAACGATGCCGACCCAGTCCATCACCTGCGCGGCGGGACGGAACTCGAAGGAGGTGACGTGCATGTTGCGGTCACCAGGCAGGTGGATGACATGCTGGCCCACACCCTTACCAACGGTCGGCTGACCGATGACCAGAGCGCGCTTGTTGGACTGCAGCGCGCCGGAGAGGATCTCCGAAGCCGAGGCAGAGCCACCATCAACAAGAACGATGACGGGCATGTCCTTGGGAACAACCAAGTCAGGACGCTTACCAGTCTTGGTGATGTCCTGGCCGGTGCTGGTGACGATGTGGCCGTTGTAAGCCGTCGGGGTGAACGAGTGGGTGATGGTCACCTTGTCGTCGTCATCGCGCTGAATCAGCTGAACGACAATGCCCTTTTCGAGGAACATCGCGGCCATGCTGATCGGCTGGCTCAGTTCGCCACCGGGGTTGCCGCGCAGGTCAAGGATGATGGCCTTGCCCTTTGCCGCTGCGGTGAGCGCGTTGTACATCTCTTCGACGCCGTACTTGGACTCGAAGTGAGTGAGCTTGATGTAGGTGACGCCGTTGCCCAAGTCTTCCGACTTGACCACGTGGATGATGAACTTGGCGCGCACGATGGCCAGTTCGATGTTCTGGTCACCGGTAGCGGTCTTGCGGATGATGCTGAGCTTGACCGTGCTGCCAGCGGGGCCACGAATGGTGCTGACCACTTCATCGAGAGTCTTGCCGTTGACATTGGCACCATCGACGGTGACGATGCGGTCACCCTTCTTCAGCCCGGCTTTGCCAGACGGAGTGTCTGAGTCGGGATCTTCGGCGACGATGATCGGACGCTCGTCGCTCAGCTTGAAGAGCGGCAGCACGTCTTCTTTCTTGGGGTCCTTGCCCAGGGCTTTGATGGCAGAGACCAAGCCCTTTTCATAGAGCGTGGCGCCAATGCCGGCCATAGAAGCGTCGGAGCGAGCCTGCTCGGCCTTGTTGGCTTCGGGCAGGTTGTAGTAGTCGAAGCGCTGGCCGAGACTCCACATCATCTCGAAGACAGCCTTGTCGGTACCGGCTTCGGTATTGAGGGCGCCGTCGGTGGCATGGCGGTTCTGCCATTCCTTGATGAACTTGGCGCGGTCGACCGGGTTCTGCAGGTCCTTGTGGTAGTCACGCAGAGCTTCGAAGGCAGCGTTGTAGATGGCGACGCCGTCGAACTTGGCGGCGTCGGGCGCCGTGACGGTGGTGTTGTTGGTAACAGCGGGAGTGGTCGCAGCCGGCACGTTCTGTGCGATGGCAGCGGGCATACCCACGGTGATGACGGAGGCGGCAAGAATCAAGGCCGTTGCGTACTTGCGCAGCGAGCCGAGAACGCCGCTTAAAAGCGAGTTCTTATTCATGGCTGTGTTTCCTTTAGAAACGTTTTCTTGAGAAGGCAGCCAGAGAGGTCTCACCACTAAACACTGGCGCTAGGGCTCAATGTTCAGAGGTGAAACCTCTCCATTTGTCTTCTCGGTTGGTGAAATTTGAGAGCACGTAATCTCCCGAGGCGTAGAAAGAGAAGCCCGGGGCCACGCAGGTATCTAGGATGTTTTTGTTCGCCGTTAACGGGGGAACGATTGACACCTTCGATATTCTGCGTGGCCCATTCATAGGCGTGATTGGCGTGATTGGCTTCTTGCCGCTTTTACTTTGAGTCCCAGGGACGGGGCACCAGAACCTGCAGGTCTTCGAACAGACTCTTGATCTGCTCGCCCGTCAGCGTGGTTGGCGTCGTCTGGTCATCATTGTTTTCGGCGTCGAACAGGTCGCTCTCGCACATGGTGATCACAGAAGCAGCCATCTCGGTCTTCTCTTCTTCAGAGAAGCGAGCGACGATTTCCATCACAGTCAGTGCTTCGAGCTGCGGGAACTGCGGCAGCGTACCGAGGTAACGCCGCAGGGCATGCACGATGGCGCGGATGTGCTTGCGCGTGTATCCGCCGTTGGCCTTGGCGTCCTTGTACTGACCTTCGAAGACGTTCCAAGCCGCACGGTTCGCCGGAATCACCTTGCGCGGCCGTACACGGTTGATGTACTTGACCACACTGGTGCCCGGGATGAGCAGCAAGAGGAAGGTGCCGAGCGCGAGCGCTGCCACAGTCATGAAGGAGATACGCGTGCCCTGCTCGTCGAGATTGCCTTCGAGCAGCTCTTCGCCGTTGTCGCCGATGTTCGGGCGAGTGACGATGAAGTCAGGCGTGGTCAGAGTCTTCCAGTTGGGCTTGCCGTCCGGAGTAGCGTCGTAGGCGTAGCGCAGGTCGAGCTGGAAGGGAATGACCGGCTTGTAGACCATGCTCTGCACGATCAAGTTGATCACGTAGATCTTGCGCGTCTGTTTGCCGACCACGGTGCCATCCGGGCCCTTGATTTCGCGCACACGCAGCTGCGGTCCCGAAATCTGAATCGCCGGCGTCTCGCCAGGACCCTGCTTAGCCAGCATGAAGTCGGAGCCGTTGAAGCCCAGAACCTTCTGCTTGATCAGCGAGTTGAAGTCGATTTCCACCGACTCGTCGACGTTGAGCACCACGGTCAAGGGAATCTTGTCCATGATGTAATGGCCGAAGTGGCGGTGCGACTGAGTGAAGCCGGCCGGGTCACTGGGGGTGGTGCCGACGATGATGTTGAGCCGGCCCTGGCCGCAGGTTGCCGAAATCGGATTCTGCGGCTTGGGGTCAGCCGGAGGCTGCGAGTAGTAGCCCCCGTAGTTGTACGAGCTCGTGTTCGAGCTCTGATCGGCACCATCGATGGTGCCGGTGATCTTGCTGCAAGGATCCGGGTCAGGCATGACCTGGGCCTTGGCAGCGGCCGCCGGAGCGGATGCAGACGGTGCTGCGGGGATGGACTGTGCGTTGAGGGAAGCGACCGACACCATTGTCAGCGCCGCCGCCAAGAGAGCAGTCCTCATATAGTTTTTATACATGGAGTGGTTCCTTTCTAGGTTAGGCTGACCTTAATGGCCGGAAAGAAGCTTCCGGATTTTGGGCTCAGCAGCTGCACCCTCTTCGGTGGAAAATTCCTCCCAAAGGATGCCGTTGTCTCTGAAGAAATCGATGGCCGCGGTGCGAGTGTTCTGGAAGTTCTGCGCATACTGATCGCGCACTCCCATGCCCTTGCCCTGGAACGGCCACCACTTGGGCGGCAGCCAGACAGATTTGCGCTGTCCGGTGCGGATATCTTCCATCGGGATGATACCCCAGGTGTTGGGCAGCTCACGCTCGCGACGATCCTGCACGTACATGGCGACGGTGGCATGACGACCGGCGGTGAGGCCGATCTCTTCTTTGTCGTTGTCGTTCAGGTCGAGGAAGTCAGAGATGACGAAGACAAGAGCACGAGGCTTGGTGCGCACGTACTCCAGAGCAGTTGCCAAACCGCTTGCGGTGCTGTCGGCCCCATTCGTGTTGACCGCCACGTTCTCCGACTTTTCGCCGGGGAAGAGGTGACGCACGCCGGGCTCGATGATGGCGCGCAGGCACTGCAGCTTGACCACGCTGGCCGGCTTGGCCTTGGGCGTGATTGCTTGGATGCCCTTCTCGTCGTAGGTGATGAAGCCGACCAAGTCGTTGGTCTTCTTCACCGATTTGATGATCGAGCATGCCAGCTCTGCGGCGAGCATGCGCTTGGTGGTGCGGACGGTGCCGAAATCCATCGTCAGCTTGCTGTCGATGAGAATCCAGACCTTGACGTCACGGGGTTCGTAGAACTGTTTGACAAAGATCTCCTGGCCGCCCGACTTTGCAGTGGCAGCCCAGTCAATCTTTCTCACGTCGTCGCCGAATTCGTACGGCTTGAGGCCGTAGAAATCGGTACCATGAAGACCTTTGCTTCGGCTATTGCGCTCGCCGCCACCAACCATTGACTGATTGGCGCGCCAGCGGATAGGGATGGGGCAGGTGATGGCTCGTTCTTCAACGGCGGCGACCAGCTCTTCGACTTTAGATTCCTTGCTTGATAGTTGGCTCATAAAAAACCTCTTTTCATTTGTTATGCAAGATAGTCAGCAGTGAGAGTGATGGCGCTCGTTCGTGCAAGTGAGACAGCAGGCTGAGTTAACAGCCTGCTGCCCACACTATGCAAGTTGAGTCAGCCAGCACCTTACTTGCCGACGATCTCGACGGAGTCAAGAAGGGCGGAGATGAACTCTTCCGCGTTGAAGCGGTTGAAGCCCTTCTCCGATTTGCCGATACGAGCGCGCAGGATGTCGCGGGCGACGAACTTGACGTCGTCCGGGGTGACATTGGTGCGGTCGTTGAGGAAAGCCACGGCAGCGGCGCAGACAGCGATGTTCTGCTGCGCACGAACCGAAGCGCCGGTGGAGACCAGCTGCGAGAAGTCGACGCTGCCGGTCTTGCTCTTCACCTTGCCGAAGTCAGCCTTCAGCTGCGGGCGAGTGGCGCGGACGAGGCGGACGATGTAGCGCACCAGTTCATCGGGCATGGCCTGGACCATCTCGTTGATCTTGACGCGGTCGGCCAGGATCTGCTCCATGGTGATCACGGGGCTGACCATCTTGCTGGAATCGCCCTTGCGCAGAGCGGTGTTGCGAACGATGGCCATTTCGTTCTCTTCCGAGACGTAGCTCATGTTCGCTTCGGCCATGAAGCGGTCGATCATCGCTTCCGGAAGGTCATAGGTGCCTTCCTGCTCGATCGGGTTGCGCGTGGCGATGACGAAGAACAGCTCCGGGCAGGGGAACGTCGGGCCACCGTCGATGGTGACCTTCTTTTCCTGCATGGGCTGCAGAACCGCGGCGTTGGTCTTGGGACCGGTACGGTTGGCTTCGTCAACGAGGAAGATGTTCTTGCCGACGATCGGGCCGGGAACAGCGACGTACTCGCCGCTCTTCTGGTTGAAGACCATCTTGCCGGTGATGTCGGAAGCCTGGCTGTCCGGCAGCATCTGGAAGCGGCCGTAGACGGCGCCGTGGATCGAGGAGGCCAGGGTGTTTGCCAGGGTGGTCTTGGCCAGACCCGGCAGCGAGGTGAGCAGGATGTGGCCGTCGCCGAGCATACCGCGGATGCAGAGGGCGATGATTTCGTCGTAACCGATAACCACCTTGCCGATCTCCGCAGACATAGCCGCATAGAGCGGCTTCTTGATTTTGTGCATGTCGTTCATTTTGAAAACTCCATTTCAGGATTTGAAGTGTGACCGAGCGGAAATGCTGGTCACCACAGTTGAGAATTGAGCAACGCTGCAGAAGTGCGAGCGTTGCTCAGAGGACGATTGAAAGAAATAAGGTCAGTCTGGTTGAATCTCAGACTGCCGAGCGCCGGAGAATGCCGACGAAGAGGAGCCCGAGCATGATGGCCAGGGCGGCTCCCAGCGGATACTGGAAGACTTGATCTTCATGCTTCTCGTATTTGGTGCCACCGAGAGCGGCGGTCCATTTGACCGAGAGGCGCGGGTTTTCCGGGTCGAGGCGGATGTACTCGCCACCGGTGAGTGAGACGAGGGTCTGACAAGCAGCCTCGTCAATAGCGGTGGTAACCACCTCATTGTCTTTTTGCACGTAGCCGGTCAGCTGTCCTTCACTGGAGTAAAGGGGGATGGTTACCGGTGTGCTAGAGCCGAGGCCGACAACGATGATGCGAATGCCGGCTTCTCGGATCTTGCCGAGCACTTCTTGCAGCTTGGCAGGATCGCCCGTGAAGCCACCGTCGGTGAACAACAGGATGATGCGCTGCTTGGCTGTGGGTGGCTCTTCCTTGAACATCTTGTAGGCTGTTTCCAGGCCGACGGCATAATCGGAGCCACCGCCAGGAGCCTGGCCGATGCGCATCCAATGGTCCATCACCCAGGTAAGCGCTGCATAGTCATCGGTCAAGTCAGCCTGGATGAAACCTTCACCCGAGTAGTTGACGAGACCGAGCTTATTGCGCTCAAGGGTCGGCATGATCTGAGTCATGATCATGTGTTTGGTCATGTCGAGACGTGAACCATAGGCGCCGGGCACCTGGTCTTGCGGCAGATAGCCGACCAGTTTCCTGGTGATCTCGTCATAGATGGGCTTGTCGGGCATGGCGGTGCGGTAGTCTTCGGCCGCCATGCTGGTGGAAACGTCCACGACAGAGATCAGCTCCATGCTACCTTCGCGCACCTTCAGTGGTGCATCTTCCATGACCGGGCCAGCGGCGGCAACCACGACGGCTGCTACTGCTGTGAGCCAGAGCGCTCCCTTGAGCACTTCCAGCGACTTGCTGAAAGGCCGCGAGAAGCGGTCGGTAAGTTTGTTCTCCTCGGCCCAGTCGCGCCTCGCTTTGAGACGCTGGTGAGCCGACGCCCAGAGCAATGCTGCCACCGCTGGGAGTACCAGCAGCAAGGCGAGCATGTAATCAGGACGCAGGAAATGCAATGTGTTCATAGCGTTTCTCCTTTAGATTGCGTCCTTGTTACCCTTGCCAGGCATTTTGCCGGGCTGGTCTCCAGGAACTTGTTGATCGCCCTTGCCGTCGCCGGGTTTGGGCTTGCCCTTCCCTTGGCCTTCAGCCAACGAGGGATTGTTCTTGAAGAGCAGTTCCAGGTCGTATTTGACGACCTTGGCGTTCTCTTCAGCTTCCTGCACTTCGCGAGGGGTGAGCCCGCGACCTTGGTAGAGGTTGCCGCTATTGAGCTGCAACGACTCCTGGAAGGCCTCCACAGCAGGCTTGCCCTGCTTAGCGCGAATCAGCGCTTTGGCCTTGTGGAAAGCAGCCTGGGCGGCCACTTCTTTGTTGGGCTTGGGGTAGACGAAGCGTTCCACCCAAGTCTCGTTTTGACGGGCCTTGTAGACGCCAAGGCTCTGGTCGAAGTATTTGATCGACTTCTGCACGTCACCGGTCTGGTAAGCAGCGAGGCCCTGGTTGTAGAGCTCGTACTGCGAATCGGTCCAGGAGAACAGGTAGATGCCGTATGCGAATGAAGCGGCTCCGGCGAGGATCGTCAGTCCAGCCATGAAACGCTTCCGCAATGAAGTTTTCTTTTCCATATTGTTTCTCATTTCGTAGGTTCGTTGGTTGAACTAGACGTCCTCGCGGACGATGCTAGCGGCCACAAGATAGAGGAGACCAGCAAGAAGTGCGAGCATCAAGAAGATGCTGTAGACATCCTTGAAGCTCACCGACTTTTCGATTTCGACCCGCGATTTCTCGAGGGCATCGATCTGGGCAATGCCTTTGCGCATATCGGCAGCGTTGCCGACGACCATAACTGCGCCGCCAGACTGTTCTGCCAGTCGACGCAAGTCTTTGGTCTGGTCGCTTCCGTTCACCCAGCCTTCGGCGATGCCGAGGACATAAAGTTTGACGTTGCCGTTCTTGAGCTGGTTGAAGAGCTCGTTGTAGCGCTTTTCGCTGATGCTCGACTCACCGTCGCTGACGATGATGATCACCTTGCTTTTGGCCTGGCCGAATTCTTTGAAGTGGTTGAGACCGGCTTGAATCGGACCGTTTTTGCGGTCGTTCTCGGTCGGGCCTTCAAAGTTTGTGCCACCACCGTTGTAACCACTCGTGCGCTTGTTGCGCTTGAGAATGGTGTTGAGGTCTGAGGTGAGGGGCCAGGAATAGTAGGTGTCGTCGTCGAAGTACATCAGACAGGCGCGGTCGCCGTCGCGGCCCTTGACGAAAGTATCGACTGCCGATTGGGCAACGATCAGGCGGGTCAAGGGAGTGGGCTTGCTGTCAGCCGTGCTGTCGGCAGTGCCGTTGGCTTTGGCTGCGTCGGCTGCGGCTTGGGCGATGGCAGCCTGTTCTGGGTCAGTGATTACGCCGGTCATTGAGCCGGAGATATCCACCGCCAGGCAGAAGTCTCTGGTCTGGGTGACGCTGATGTCGTGATACTCAGGAACGACAGGGCGCGAGATGGCAATGCCGAGCAGCACCAAGAAGGCGCCGAGAAGCACAGCCGGGATGTAGCCAGTGATAGAGAAAGTGCGCAAATCTTTTTGGGTATTGATTTGCGAGTGACCGAATGCTCTGCGGCGCCGCAGGGCGAAGACCAGAAGTGTCAGCGCCAGCGGGATGAGCAAGAGTAGGTAGGGATTCGCGAAATTCATCATGTTAAACCTCCCACTATGGGGTTGAATGCCGAGTGCTGGAGAAATCTAGATCCAAGGCGAAGTTGCTATTGGCCGAATGGCTCATGCAAACATTGCTTTAGAGGCCTAGATCTAGGTCTCAGGTGATGCGCCAGCACTGTTGTGCGCATTCCTCAGGTGTGTGTTGTCATAGAAAAACTGCTCGCCACGCTAGCGCTCTGATTGGTTGGAACCTTGTGTTATTCATACTGCCAAGACAAAAGACTCGATGCGGCCTGATACGACGTTGGGTAACGAGTGAATCAGGGGGATGTCTTTTGCTTTGGAGTAGAGTTTCTGGTTCTTGCGCGGTTTCTTGGGTGGAGAGAAGTTATTAGGACCTAAGAGTATAAGAACGACGAATCCAGAAGAAACAATAAAAGCTTTAATAAGAGTTCCTCTGCGCGCGCGCCCGTCAATTGGTCTGCCATCTACGCGCGCTATGCCATAGCTATGTCAGCTTGATAACGATCTTCAAGAAGCCTTTCGTTTCTGCCTTCCAGCTTCTTTACATGCTTCTTTTGGTATGTTTCACAGGCACTAAGGTCGTAACAAATGTGACAATATTAGAGCCGCTTAGTCTTTCTGGGCTCGGCTTTTCGGCAATTGATGCTTAGCGCGGCTCGCTTAGATCTGTTCAAACCCTTGATTGTGAGCGCCGTTTAAGCTTTTGTGGCAAGCTTTTTCAGAGTGCTTAACTTAGTTCTGGGGAGTTCTTTTGTGGTTTCTTGCAGTGATCTGCCAATGATTTCCGCATAAATTTTCAGTGATTTTCTGGTCAAAATATTAGGCTCTCGTCAATTGCGCTCAATTTATTTGCTCATTGCGCACTAGGTAATTGCTCATCCAATTTATTTGCTCATCACGCACTAGGTAATTGCCCATCCAATTTATTTGCCCATCCAAGTTATTTGCCGATCAAGCCCGAGTCCCTTGCTCATGCCAACAACTATGGAGTGAGGCCTTTTGAAGGCGTATTAGAAGGTTCAGGAAGGCAGGCGAAAAAGTTGGGCTGACTGATTCTCTCTGTCGATATTTTTGACCTCTTAAAACGGAAGTGGGAATATTCACGTCTTTTTTACAAATGCTCTTTTGCCACTAATTACGCCACTAATCAATTTACTTGTTTTGTTACTAGTCTTGCCACTAATGACGCCACCAGTTGATTCACTAGTTTTGTCCTAGGCCTGCCACCACAATTGCTACCACTTTCGCCAGTGAGAACGGCCACAAAATTAGCAGACAAATACCAGGCAAATTTTATATAGGTTTGGTTACTGCTGAGTGGGTTTAAGTAAACAAATAGTAGGCGAAAACTGTCAGATTTTTGGCCAAAAAATCTGACAGTTTTAGAATGGAAAAAGGAGTGAGTTTTGAGTGCTGTTTTTTCTTGTGCACGTTATCTGCCAAAGTTGGAGAAAAAGCTGCAATATTATAACTTATAGTAAAACGTTTTAAAAAAGAAACCAGAGGGGGTGAGCCCCCTGGTTTCTTCAGTAAAGCAGAGACGACGTTGTTAGTAACTGTTGATTCGTTACTTGACGTCGAAGTTGGCGTCCCAGGTCTGCCCGCCAGGAACCGGCGCGCCGATGGAACTGCCGGTATTGCCGTACCACGACCAGGTGCGCTGACACTCCTCGAATTCGATGGAGGCCAGGCCCGAGTTGACAATCTCGAAGATGAATTCGCGAGTGCCGTACTGCGGGTTGCCGTTGTCGGGCGTGAACTGGCCACGGCTGATCAGCTTGAACTGGTAGTCGAGCGGACGTTTGACGTTCCACTCTTTCCAGGCGTACTGGTCTTCGGGCAGAATCACATGGATCTGCTCGCCGCGGCTGAGGTTCTTGAAGGTCTTGCCTTTGTCTTTGTCACGACAGGTCGTGTAGAAGACACCGGCGGCGCTGGCGATGGGCGAAGAGCTGCCGGCCTGCAGAGGCGCACGGCACCACTCGCATTCATCCAGCTGCGTGCTGCAGGGATCGCACAGGGCGTGCGCGAAGTGCGAGGTGATACCACTGCACTTCTGGCAGGCGCCCGGCACGTTCAGTGTGCTCTTGGTGGAGCAAGTTTGGCAAAGTGACATAAGTGCTCCTCCTTAGTTGGCGCCGCGAGTACAGCCAGTGCAGGTGCAATGGAAGGTCGGGCGATGGGTTTGGGGTGGCTCGAAGCTGGTCTCGTCCTGCTCGTCGATGAGACGCGCAGGCCTGACCATCGTCAGCAAGTTGCGGGTGGCAACCAGCTCGTCGTGATCGACCGGCTTGTTCATCTGGAAGCAGACTTCGAATTCTTGCGCCGGCGGCTTCAGGCCCGGGCCTTCGTCGTCGACGAAGCGAACGACGATGAACACCGAGTCAGGCGAGGCGTCGGCAAGCAACGGCAACTGGATGTAGCCGTCATCACTTGCACCGTCGACGATACCGTCCAGCAGCGAGGGCTGCACGTCGGCACTTTCGTTGGCGCTGACATCGGCCTTGGGGGCCGAGAGAGCTGCGATCTGGTCGGCGTCGCTGATGACGTTCGGGCTGGCGTTCTGATTGTCGTCGGCATTGACGCCGAAGACGAAATTCGAACCGCTGCCATCCTTCTTGATGTACTGCAGACCAGAGGCGACGTCGGTGCGCAAGACGAGCTTGCCGCTGACGTGCACCAGCATCTGCGTGGCGTGTTTGGACATGACGCGGATGGCGAAAGGGCCCTCCGGCATGCGCACGAACAGCTTGCTGCTGTCCGTGACCTGGTGGAAGATCGGGCGAAGCCAATCGACATCGGCACCGAAGCGGGCATTGGCTGCCGGCTTGGCGACGAGGGCGATGTCCACCGTCCGTCCAATGGTGTCTGTGATTTTCATGGTTACTCCTATAGAGATTTGAGTTCAAAAAGAAGAGGAGGAGAGATTGCTCTCTCCCCCTCTCTAGAAGGTCTCGGACGAATCGTGATAGATGACGAGCTAGAGCGCAGGCGAACCTACGCTCGTAGCTCTAGAAGCTATGGCTTACAGCCAACGCTCCTTCACGACCTCGCCGTCTTCCGTGAAATACTCGAACGGGGTGGGCTTGCCGATGGGGTTGCCACGGGCGTCGGTACGCTGCTCCATGGTGAGGAGACGCACCGGCGCACCGCAGAGGCGACGGAAGAACTTCAGAGTGTCGCGGCACTCCGACTGCAGAAGCGGGCCGAAGGTTTCGTCGAACTCGTGCTTGAGCGTCCAGCTGCCATCACCGAGTTTGCCAGTGTCCTGGATGGTGATGTTCGGCAGGCTGTGGTAGGCCGTGCGCATGGCGATCATGCGGCGAGCCTTGTGCTTGTTCTGGTCGAACGCAGCCACGATCTGGATGACCGTGCCCATGTGCTCAAGGGTCTGAGCCGGCACCGGGAACAGGGGCTGGCCCAGTTCTTCGTGATACGACTCCGAGGTTTCCTGCACCTGCGACCAGACTTGAACGACCTGCATCAGGTCTTCCAGGGTCATCGGATCCGGGTTCTCGAAGACGAACTTGCGGTTCCAGCCGTTCTTCTTCAGCGTCTTGTTGATGATCTTGATGATGCGACGCACCCACTCGAGGTTCTCGAGGTTGATCTTCTCGAAGAGCTCTTCGCCCATGAACTCGTTGACGAAGCGGTTGTCGTCGTAGTGACGACGCACTTCCATCATCTTGTCGCGGTTGCGGCGGACGACTTCCATCGTCTGCGTCTTCTTGCCTTCGACATATTCGCCGTCGGCGTTCTTGACGATGCGTCGCACCTTGACCTTGTCGATGCCCTCATCACTGCCGAATTTCTCGTCAATGAAGCGCCAGATGTTCTGGCCGAGAGCATAGGGGTCGAAGTAGCTGTTCACCGCCACCTGGTAGTGCATGTGCCACGACTGCGCCAGGTCGAAGCGGTACTCGAGCGGCAGGTCGACTTCCGGCTGCAGGAGAAGCTCCCGCTGCCAGTACGACGCCCAGCCTTCGTTCATGAACTTGGTCCGGCCCTGGGGCTGGAAGTAGCGCGAACGGTCGTGCACGATGGACATCATCATGCGGGCTTCTTCGGGCAGGTTCGGCGTGTTCTCTTCCTGCATCAAGAAGTGCAGCAGGTCGTAGGCCGGCTGAATCGGGTAGCGGCGGAGCGCCGACTCGATCACTGCCACCTGGCGTTCCAACTGAACCTTCTTCGATACTGAGATCTCGCCTTCGTTGATGATGCGACGGCGCAGGTCGGAGACTTCCTGACGGAGCTGCTCGCGCAACTCTTTGTCAGTCAGCTTTTCCTTGTTGGTCGCACCCCAACCGACGTGGTTGGAGATGGCATGGCAGGCATCGAGGAAGTGCTCGACACCTTCAAAGCCCCAGTCAGGGCTGTCGGTCAGAGCGTTGATCTTGTTGCGGTACTGAGTCAGCCGCGCGATGATCGACTCGGGCATGGTCTCCGCGAACGTCTTGTTGTTCGCGAAGAAGTCGACGTGCCCATGAACAGCGTGCGCCATTACGTGCAGCTGCATGGGGAGGGTGTTGGTGGTTGAGAGGTAGCAGATGCTGGGGTTCGTGTTCAGCACCATCTCATAGATGTGCCCACCGTAACCCTGGCGCCGATTGGCTTCTGCTTCCTTACCCTTGGACCAGTGCACGTAGTCGTTGGGCATGCCAACGTACGGCAGGGTCTGCGTGACGCCTTCGTCAGTGGTGAGGCGGTAGTCGATGGGGTAAGGCGCAAGACCCAGCCGTTTACTGGCTGCGTTCATGCGCTTGTCCCACATCATCAACAGCTCCAACTCACGGGCGTATTCGAAGTGATCGTTAGACATACATTAGGCTCCTTTTTGACGATCCTTATCCAGGATCTGTTTGAAGGCCTCAGGAACATCCTGCAGGGAATTGGCCCGTGCCATGCCGAGGTGTGCCTTGACTTGCGGCGGGAGACCCTTGAGGGCGTCTCCACCGAGTGACCAGCCGCCGCCACGTCCGCCCCACGAAGTTCCACACTCCAGGTAGCCGACATAGTTGAAGGGCGCCATGATGATTTTGGTAAACCATCCACGAATCGCGTCTTCGCCGTCGAACAGGTCACCGTCAGTGGCGTGGAACATGTAACGGTTCCAGACAGCGGCGGGATACGGACCAGCAGAATTGCCGGTGGTCTTGGACTTGGCACCGAACTCGGCAATGTTGTAAGCCAGCTCCCAGGCGGGAACAGCCACAGTACCGCCGGACGCGCCGATCTTGAAGAATTCTTCCTCTGTCTTCCAGAGGTACTCCTGCCCATCATGAGAGATCATGATGATGGCCACTTCCTTGTACTTCGTCTTGAGGAACATGACGCAGATGAAGAAGTAGGCCTTGGCGATGATCATGGGATCACCGTCCATCGAGCCGGAGCGGTCGAGGATGAGCTCAACCATCGCCTTGGAGTCGGGGTCATCCTTCTCCTCGATGCGATTGAAACGCAGGTCGGTCTTGTGGAACGGCACCTCCATCGTCGATGGGATGATGTCGCCGTTGCGCTCCTTGTTGAAGACGTAGGCTTCGATGCGACGCTGCAGGCTGGCGTGCACCGTATACGGTGCAGAGGTCAGGTCGGCGTGCGACTCGAGGAACTGCGTCAGCGTCTCCAACACTTCCTTGCGGAAGGCGTCGACGTGTTCAGCAGCCAGCGGGTCGGCTTCGTCGCCGTTTTCGACAGACGCGAGGAAATCGCTGACCTCGTTGTCCATCAGCACCATCACCGGCTCGGGGAACATCACGCCAGCGCCAGCCTTGCTGTACGCCCAGAACGTGTAGGCCTCGAAAACCGACTGGCACTTCTCGGCGAAGCCGTCGACGTAGTCTTCCGGACGGGCGTTCTTGAGAGCAGAAGCACGCTTGAGGCGAGCGACTGCCGTGGCGCGCTTGTCCATGCGCGACATCGGACCGTTGTTGGTCAGGCCACGACGCTTGTGCGTCTTGACCAGGGTCTGGGCGAACATCTTCTTGAGCATGTTCGGCAGGCCGATCGACTCGAAGAACATCTCGAGGAATTCCTCGAAGTCCATCTCGACGTAATCGCCTGCGCCCTGACCGGCCTTCTTGCCGCCGCCACCCTTGCCCGACTGGTCGCGACCAGGGCGCCAGATGGGCTCGCTTTCGGGCGGCACGGGAACGTTGATCTTGCCAGGGCGAGTGATGATCGGATTGTCACCGATGATGTCACCGATCTTGCCCTTGAGTTTGCCTTTCTGGCGCTCCTTGTACCGGTCGCGGTCGCGACTGGTCTTGTCACCACCACGACTGGGCGGGGTGATGGAGTTTCTGCCGGAACCGGCTGCCAGAATCGGTACGAGAGAATCGTCGCCGGGGGCGACAAAGGTGAAGGTGCTCCGAGGAGCTTCCACACCTTTCTTGTCTGTGTTTTTACGCTTTGTCATGACATACCTCCTGGAGGTTAACTCCGATGTTTGAACGACCTACAAGCTTGAGCTTGTCAAGGTTTAAAAAAAAAGAAGAAGCAAGGCAGGCGCCGTCTTATGCAAGACCCATTGCTGAGTCCTCCACAAAACGGCAACCTGCCTGCTTCCTTATTAATGACTGACTTCGCTCTACTTGCAGTGCAAAGAAACCAGCAGCTAGTCGCTACCTTTTAAGGGGTAGCGATTTCGCTGCTGGCTCTACGCGCTCAGCTCAGGGCTTAACGCTCGACCAGGAAGTCCGCGTTCTCTTCCGCTTCACGCAGCAGTTCCTCGGCCGACCACTCGGTGAAACCGAGGGAGACCAGGCGCTGCTTGGCGGCCGACAGCTTTTTGCGGTCATCGTCGCTGCGAGCAGACGACGAGGCGAACAGGCGAGCAGCGTTGCGCACGTTCTTGAGAACGAAGCGCTCGATGCACTTCTGCACGGCGTTGTGGCAGGTGTACGGGATGTCCTTGGCACCGTTCTCGACGATGTACTGGTTCACCGCAGCCTGGATTTCCGCACGGAACTTCGGCGCTTCGGCCGAGGTCACGCCCCAGTCCGGATCGCTTTCGATTTCGCGCATGAACGACTCGTCACCGCCAACGAGGCCCTTGGCATAACCTGCCGAGGACTTGACGCTGGAGTTGGAGGCCCAGGCACGGACGTTGTCCAGGTACTTCGCCCAGGTCTGCTGCGCTTCGTCCTGGAAGCCCTCGACGAGCGAGGACAGGACCAGCTTCTGCAGGTACTTGCGACGCACTTCATCCAGCTCGTTGCGGATGATGCCCATCTTGAACTCGAGCTTCTTCTCGTCGGTCTCGGTCTGCTTGTACCAGTCGCGGAAGGCCTCACGCAGCAATGCGGTGGTCACGGTGTTGCCGCGACCCTGGACGCGAGCGGCGACCAGCTGCATCACCTTGTTGGTCTCACGGGGAGACTGGCCTTCCAGGCCCTCGCGCTGCGAAGCGCGAGCACGCAAGTCGGAGACGGAGATCTTCATCCCCATGCCCTTGTCGCGCATGTTGCGGCCGTCGTAGGCGTCGACCTTGATGTTCAGAGGAACCTGGCCGCCCTTGTCGATGCGGGTGAGCACCTCCATGCGCGCCAGCCAGCTGAACACGTCGGGGTCAACCGACACGAACTCGGGGCTGTCCTTCTTGGCGAACTCGGACGAGTTCCAGAACTTGCGGATGACCTTCTCGCCCTGGCTCATTTCGAGCGGATACGGGAACCAGATGCGGAAGAAACGGTCCGCGTACGGCTCGTTTTCGCGCACCTTCATGAACTTGTCGTACTCACCTTCGTTCGAGTGAATGATGATGAGGCCGTCGAAGAAGTTCGAGCCTTCGAGCGGCGCCGGCAGCTGAACGCGACGGCCCTGCAGTGCCTCGAGCAGCACACGGTGCGCTTCCGGCGGGTTCTTCAGGCCTTCGGTCAGAATGACCAGACCACGGTTGCCCTTGTTGAAGGCACCGTTCAGGTTCACCAGCCGCGGGTCACCGTCAGCGAAGCGACCCATGTTGGCCAGGTTCTCGGAACCGACCCACTTGGCGATGTCGAAGTTCAGGGGCTGAACTTCGGCGACGTCGACGATGCCCTGGGAGCCAGAGAAGTCGTCGGTGAAGCGCATCGAGTCGATGGGGTAGTCGGCGATGGCGAGCGGCTTGCCCGGACGCTGGAAGATGCCCAGCACCAGGTCCTGAACCATCGGCTCAGGGGTACCGACGGCGTTGCGCGTGCTGCGCGGCAGACCCAGGCCAGCGACGATGGCCGAAACCAGCTCGTTGGGCTCCAGGGCGGCGATGCCGGCGATGGTGTTGGCCTGACCGCTGGCGGACAGGATTTCCTTGACCGAGGCGTTGAACTCGATCAGCTTGCTCAGCTCCAGCGACTCGAGGATCTCGACCTTGATGGCGAGAACGCGAGCAGCGAAGTCGATGGACGGGTCGTTGTCCAGCTCGGCGTCGGCCTGCTTTTCAGCGACCAGCTGCACCATGAAGAACAGGTTCAGCGGGTTGTCGTGCACGCGGCTGTGCTTCAGGAACGGGATCGGATCCGCGGTGCGGTAGAGGTTCTTGATGCGCGTGACGAAGTCGGACTTGCCGGCGCCCGGAGGGCCAATCAGAACGACGGCCTGCTTGTCGGTCTCACCGCCCATGGTGGCGGGGGTGAGGTAGGAGCTGGCCACCTGGTAGATGGAGCGCTCGACGCCGAAGAACATCGAGAAGGTGTTGTAGGCGCTGATGGTGTCGTCGCCGTAGATGCGACGGGTGCGGATCGTGTTGGCCTCGTTCTCGCCACCCTGCTTGATCAGGCGCAGAAGACGGGTCTTGGACGATTCGGTCTGACGGGGGTCCTTGCCCTTGGCGTGCAGCCAGGCTTTGAAGGAACCCTTGAAGGAAGTGTTGGTGTTCGTTTCCATGATTTTGTACCTCAGTTTGATAGAGTTAAGGAATGGAGCTCGTTAGAGCTTCCAAAGCTGGTAGTCGTTGAAGTACGTGAGCGCCACATTGCGGCAATGCTCACAGTACCCGAGCTTGGAGAAGCGTTCGAGAGCTTCACGACGCTGAGTTTTCTCGTCGTCGTTCAGTTCGATCTCGGACTTGAGAAGGCGGCCGAGCTTCTTGGCGGTTTCATCATTCAGCTTGGCTGAGATGCCCGCGGCGAGCTTCGGCAGACTGCGCCAGGTCAGTTCGACCTTTTCCGGAGCCTCGCTGCCTTCGAGCTTTTCAGCTTCGAGCCTTTCGGCTTCGGCAATGAGGTAGGGCGTGATCTGGCCTTCGACAGATCGGCGATAGACGTCGCGGTCACTGCCAGTCGTCGGCAGCTTCATCCACGTCTCGATGTCATGCAAGAAAGAGACGTCGACATCCTTTTCACGTTTCTCTTTGCGACCGCTGACATCAACCAGCTCGAAGCACTTCTTGTCGCCAGACGAGAAGGCACGGGCGTGGATGCGATAGCGTTCGAAGATTTCCGTGGCACGGCGGTCGAAGTCAGGTGCCATCACCTCCAGGAACTGGCGGCGCAGCACACGGCGATACTCCTCCTCGATCAGGCCGGCCTTGCCGTCCATAGAGGTAGGACCCTTGAGGTAGTCCTCGCAGTTCGTGAGGACTTCCTTTTCTTTGCTCGTCAGGCCAGGAGTCTTCTGCATCTGCACAATGCGTGCACGCAGGAACTGCAGCATCTCGAAGGTGCTGATGCACTTGTGCTCTTCGCCGTTGGCGGCGGGAGCACCACGCAGGGCCAGTTCGACAGCTTCCGAGATGAGCTTGAGCATGGTGGGCATGTTCAGCCCATACATACCTTCGTCTTCCCCGGCTTGTGCCCAGAAATGACCCACCGACCAGTTCACCACTTCCTTCTTCGGGTCGGCAGAACCGCCCGTGCTGAGAGGACGACCGAACCCGCCGCTGTTCTGCGACTGAGGCTGAGTCGGGTTCTTCATCTCGATGGTCAGCTGCTCGCCATCGTACATGCGAGCGCGGCTGACGATGTCGACATCGTGTTCCTTCTTCATGCGGCTTGTCACCGCCAGAAGGGCTGCGATTTTCAACGTCATCGGGTCGAAGTGCGGCTTGTCCCGCATGTTGTTGACCTGCTCCCAATACGCTGCCTCTTCTTCCGACACCGACGTGATGTAAGGCACGTTGATGGGGGCGAAGCGCCGCGTGAACTTGTTGGGGTCGGCCTGGTCCTTGAGGAAGCGGTCGAACGCTCCATCATTGGTCTGGCCGATCATCACGCTGTCGATCGGCTCGAAGCCGTTGCGTGAGCGGGTCTTGCCGCAAGAGTCTTTGCTCTCGTCGGCGTTGCAGCCGGCGGGGATGCGGCGGTCGTTGGTCGCTTCCAGCAGCAAATCGATCTCGTCGACCGATTCCGACTGCTGACCGGTGGCTGCCGTCGAGCCGAAGAGCTCGGGCATGTCGGTCACACCGCGGCTTCCCTTACGCAGGGCTTGGGCCAGGGTGCAGTCCTTCGACCAGGTCGAAACACCAAACTTGCGGCTGGAGAGCCGTTCAGCTTGGATCTCGATGTCGAGCAGGTTGGGCTCCGTGCCGTCCGCCAGGTTTTCCATGACCTTCGACCAGCAGACCTGACAGGGTTCGCCGGAGATGGCGATCAGGTCGTGCAGCGAGGGCAGGGGCTTCTGGCCAGGGAGGCACTGCTTGGCGCGGTGTTCCTTGGTCAGCTCCAGCATCTCGGCGATTTCGTCAATGCGCTCGGGAGGGAGCAGATTGAGCAGGTTGACCGGATTCTCGTGAACCGGGCAGTCCTTGACGGTGTAGACGATTTCCCCTTCCAGGCATTCCTTGATGGCGTCAGCAAGAAAGCTCTTGCCGGAACCAGGTCCACCTTTAAGGATGAGGGCCAGCCGCAACTGGTAACCATTAGCGGCGGCAGCGCGAAGGTGATTGAGGATGCGAGCGACAGTGCGCTGCGAACCCCGAACCTTCTTAAACGCTTTCCATGTCGGTACGCCCATCTTCTTGAGCATGGTCAAGTAGGGACGCAAAGTCGAGGGTTCGGACTTGATGTCCACTTCGCCCTTTGACTCGATTGCACGGACGAGTGTGGCAGCGGCGGTGTCAGCGATCTCCGGATGGTCCTTCAGGCGACTGAGGAACTCTCCGAACTTGATCGTTTCAACCACCACCGGCGCAAGCCCGAGCAACTTTTGAAGTTCGTGCTCGTTATAAGCCATGATGCCTCCTTTTTGAGAAGTTGGTCCAGCAATCCGCAATAAAGTGGTCTGCCGGGAATTACAGAAATGGGCAGCGAAAAACAACGGCAACCTATAAGGATGTCGATGCAATCGTTGCCTTAGTCAAAGCGCCTTGCTGAATTGCTGGTTAGAGGTTCAACGAGGACAGCGACGGAACTAGTAAGGAATCACTCAACAGGGAACAAGCGATTTGCTTGATGCGTGTCTTATGCGTTCTTGTGGCAGTCGAGACTCCGGTCATCGTCATTCGATTGATGTGATCAATGATGAGCACTTAGATAACTTCTCCGAGGCGTTGCCGGGGGTGGTTTCTAAGTCATATCCAGGGCTGTGCGAGGAGAAACCTTGCGAGGATGGGGTGCCTGGAGTGCTGGGAGTTCGATGCTGGGGGTTCGCGAGTTGAGTGGTTGGTCCTTGGGTTGTTTTTGGAATGACGATGAATATATTGAACGTATCAGATGGTAGCGGCGCCTCAAAACATTACCCGGACCTCATATAGCGGTTGTCGGGAGACTCTAAAGAAAAGGCTAATCGCTCTTGGAAACAGCCTTTAAGTGACTCATTGTCAAGGTGTTAAAGTGGCCTACCTGTCGTGTGTTACGTTGGTTATCAAGGGGTACGTGGGAAACCCTATAAGTGTTGTATTTTCGGGGTAGGCAAGGGGCCATAAATGATCCCTGAAAACCAGCTCATAACAAGGTTTCGGGGGATTGTGTTTCGTTAATGAGTACTCGAAATAACTAGCGCGGTTGGCGCATGAACTTGTCAAGATCGCAAAGATGGCCCGCCTTGCGCAGTTCTTTGGCGCTTGACATTATGCCTTGTTAAGGTTTTCTGAATAATCTCGCAGACCCTGAATAGACAAGGCTAAACGAGGTTGTTGGGAGGCCCAAAAGATATTTGTTTGACCGATAATTATTAAAAAACGGGGGCTTGAGTCTTCGGGCGCAAGTTATTCTAAGTTTTCTGCCAAAGCTAGCGTGAAGTGTAGCGCTAAGAACTCTAGGCACAAGGCTATGTACAACTTTTATGATCAGCCCTTGGTGGATGTTTAGTTACGTTCCACAGCCTTATAACGCAAATATGATTCGACAAATTGGTCTAAATCACCGTTCAATACGTCTTCGACTTGGGGGGTCTCGCACTTTGTGCGGTGGTCTTTTACTAAGCGATCGTCAAGTACGTATGAGCGAATGGCATTGCCGAAAGTAGCGGGTACATTCACACCTTTGACTCGGGCCAACTCTTCTTCTCTTTCAGACTGTTTAATCGCCAATAGCTTGGAGCGCAAAAGCTCCATGGCCAGTGCTTTGTTTTGTAGTTGACTGCGCTCTTGCTGGCACTTCACGGCAATGCCTGTAGCTTTGTGCACGATTCGCACGGCTGACTCAACTTTGTTGACGTTTTGTCCGCCGGCTCCACCAGATCTCATCGTGCCCACTTCGATGTCTTCGTCGCGAATTTCTATGACCGAATCAATGTCGTTCATAAGCGGTGAAACTTCGACTGCGGCAAATGATGTTTGCCTAGAGTCATTACCTTGCTTGAAAGGTGACTTGCGCACGAGCCTATGTACACCCTTCTCGCAGCTGAAATAACCATAGGCATACGGGCCGTCCGCTCTAAAGGTGACACTCTTTAGCCCTGCTTCTTCTCCGGCTGATTGATCGAGCAATTCCACTTTAAAATCGCGTTTCTCACTCCAGCGCAAATACATGCGTAGCATCATTTCGGCCCAGTCTTGAGCATCTGTTCCGCCGGCGCCAGCGTTTATAGTGACAATAGCGGAGCTATCGTCATATTCGCCCCCCAAAAGTCGAGTCAGTTCGAAGCTGGTTAGTTCTTTGTCTAATTTTGAAAGGGTGGTGGTGATTTCGTCGACTACTGATTCGTCGTCTTCTTCTTGACCCAGCTCAAGCAAGACCTGTAAATCAGACAGCTGCCTTTGCCAGTTTTCTTGCTGCTCGATTTGGCTTTTTAGCCGACTCATTCGCTGCGAGACTTTTTGCGATGCTTTTTGATCGTTCCAAAAGTCTGGTCTGAGGGTCTCTTCTTCGAGTGATTTTAGTTCTTGTCTTAAATCGTCTAGGTCAAAGATACTCGCCGACTTTCGTCAGGCGCTCTGCAATAGCTTCAATTTCACGTTTTAGTTCAGGTAAGGTCATGGTTTTTCTTTGGTAGATTTGGGCAAATTATTGATGGAGTCACTTAGTTCGAGCACTTGGCTTATTCAAGTCGCACTTATATTCGAATTTCTCTTATATTCGACAATTCATTATAGTTGGCTTTCAGTTCTCATGAGCACTAGCTTCAAACAATGAAACTATCATGACAGTACCGGTATGGCTTGATAACCGCACTCAGCAAGGTGACCTGAGCAAGCCGGCAATTAAGGCCGACATTGCCATCATTGGCGGTGGCGTAGTTGGTGCGGCATGTGCCTACCTGGCCTCACGTCGCAATTTGAAAGTTGTAGTTTTAGAAGCGGGTACAGTGGCTAGTGGCGCCTCTGGTCGCAATGGCGGCTTTGTTTTGCGCGGCATTCACACTCACTATAATTCGTGCGTGGCTCAATACGGTCGCGAGATCTCGCGTTATGTTTATGGCCTAGGCGAGCGCAATCAGGCCCTGATCAAAGATTTTGTTGAAACTAACAATGTTGATATTGACTACGATCCCTCTGGTTCTCATTTGCTTGCTTGTTCGCTAGAAGAGCTAGAAGAGCTTTCCCGCAGCTGTCAGTTGATGCACCAAGACGGATTTAAAGTCGATCTGATTGGCCAAGACCCGCTTGATCGGGGCTTCTATGGCGCGCTTTTTAATTCGTGTGACTTTGGTATCAACCCGGTTAAATTTGTGCGTGCTCTCCTTTCTATAAGCGGTGCCCAGGTGCTAGAGCAAGAAAGCGTGAGGCTAATTGAGAGTAGTGGTGCTGGTATCACTGTTACAGCCAGCAGTCAATCTGTCATTTGCGATCGGGTGATTGTGGCAACTAACGCTTACTCTCCTGGTTTCGACTCTTTCTTTCTTGACAAGATTCAGCCTGCTCGCGGCCAAATGTTAGCCACAGCCCCGCTCAAGAAGAAAATTTTGAATAGTCTTTGCTATGCCAATTATGGTTGGGAATATTTTCGGCAGTTGCCTGACCGTCGTTTGGTAGTCGGTGGATGTAGACAGTCCTTTTTAGAAGAAGAGACAGGTTACGCCGATCTAGTGACCAAGCCAGTGCAAACCGCTTTAGAACACTATCTCAAAGACCATTTTCCGGAATTAGCTGGAATTGCCATTGAATATCGCTGGTCGGGACCAATGGCCTTCACTCATGATGGCTTGCCTCTTGTTGGGGCCCTGCCTCATTTACCATCGGTACACTTCGCTGTTGGCTGCAATGGCCATGGGCTGGGCTATAGCATGACCCTAGCGGAGCGTGTGCTAGCTGTTGCTCTTGATAACGAGCCCCCGGGCTATTTTGATGTGGCCAGACCAACCATAGCAAAGGCAATTCAAAACGTTAACGACCAGAATCTCAAAAACAACGGCAAAGCCAACAACAACAAACCTAACGGCAAAACTAGAGTCACCGCCACTCACAATAAAATTGTCGCTGCCAGAATGACTGGTGAATTTGAAATCGGCCCTTAAACCGGTGAAGGATTAAGGGCCAGAATCAGGAGCTATTGAACAAGCTCTCGAAATAAGGACGATAGTAAGAAAGATAAGTTTTAGAGCCATTCTTCTACGCAATACCGTTTGCATTTAATACTAACTTGGGTAGTAATCTGAAGGCCCCGCAATTATTCACGGGAGTGATACCAAAGTAATCTTTTAAAAAGCACAAAAGCCCTGTCAGTTGGCTCAGAATCTGTGTTTACCACAACCCAGATCAAACCAATAACGGAGCTTTTGATATG
>JBAYTY010000063.1:0-27222 GCA_041675385.1 Candidatus Obscuribacterales bacterium | reverse complement strand
GTTAAACCAATGCAGGTGCGAAGTTTCATCAACAAAAATCTAGTGTCTGACAAAATCGACGGCACCTCTGTTTTTCACGCGAGTCTGCGAGAAGAATTACTGACTCCCGTAGAGTCTTCATCGATCACTCGCCTCGTACCTCGTTTGGAAAATTGCCTAGGTCAACATCAAATAGATACTGACGAAGATAAAGACTCTATAGCGAGCGAAGCACAATCAAGCATCGACAGAATGCAGGAAAACGACGAGCAAACATTCGAAGCGACACATCTGGCAAAAATTAAATTGCTTGAGGGAATTGACGACGACTACCACACTAAACTTGCTAATGCCGCCGAACTATTGCTAGCTGGCAGTAAAATCCAGGTGGTAGTGGATCTTGAAGAAGCCGATTTTGAGCGGGCACAATCTGCTTTTGCACTCATCAACAAATTCGCCAATGAACTAGGCGCAATTGCGGTGTGGAACGTAGAGCCAAAGCTCAAGGGGAACGTAGCGCATCTATGGATATCGAGCGGATTGAGCAAAAAATATCACTCACAAAGGCTACATAAACTGAACCCAGAAAACACAACGGACGAGTAGACTGATGGCAATGAGGCATCAACATTAAAAGAGGCAAAAACTCGAGAAACTTCCGGCATTTTAAACTTGTCAAGAAACTACAATAGTTAGCGGTAGAGATTGTAGCTACTCGCTGAAATTTTGAAATACTAAAAAAAGACTCCTCATGCGCTTCTTGCGCAATTTAAAGCCCTTACTTAATTTTCAAATTCTGCTGCTGACTAAGCACCGTATGCAACACCAGAATACTAGCACAACTAATAACGTCTTATAATGCTGCTTATGTTTCATAAGGGTCTATTGAATTCATCCTGCGCAAACTCTATGGCGCGAGTTTCAATATTAGGAATCAACAATAAATTGCCTTGCGACAAGTTTCCCGTCTCCAGAGAGTCATCAGTGTTCAGGCAAAAGTAATTATGGTAACCCGCTATCCATCTATACTTTTCGTGAATTGAACCATCTGGAAATTCCGTCAATTTCTGCGTAATAAAATCTCTATGCCTTTCTAGAACATTCCGGCCAAGAGCCACTGGATAGTCATCTAAAAAATTAGTCCAAGCCAAATAATTGACAAACAAGACACCATCAGTATCTCGCAAGACACTGTCCCGGAAGTCAATATTTAAAGAAACCTGGTCTACAAGAGTTTCGTCCAACTTAATTCTTGGAAATTCAGCTTCGTTACTCTCTATATCATATGCTCGTAGGAGCGATGCACCGAAAACAACATCATCACTCATGTAGAGTGGCCCACCTGTTAGACCTCCTCGTACAGCAAAGCCATTAAGTGACATCGCAAGCTGATAGGTTCCAGCAACGTTAATAAATTCCGCAAGACCTATATCTGAAGCCGTGGAACCATCAAGTGGACAGGGGAAACCGAGCACTAAATTATCTGTAAAAAACTTGTGGCGCCATTCAGTTCCTTCCATTTGAGTTTCAAGAATGGCTGCTGTACTTTCTTCCAAGGCTCTTGTTAGTCGCTCAAGAAGATCATTAGCTTGCATGTTGGTGTTAGCAGCTGATGTAATTTGTCGAAACCCAAGTATGTCAAGAAAAGCACACAAAGAGTCCACCACCTCAACCCTTGCAAATGCAATCTCACACATATATTTGTTTCTCTAAACTGCTAACAACTAATGGAACCATCTCATCAATTTTATCTCCAAATCAATATCATAAATGTTTAGTATCAGCCATTTGAATGCACTTATCAACGTAGCCAAATAACTCTGTGTGTTAGTCAAATTGTATGTCTTTTTCTGGGAGCCAGCCTCTCATAATTGTCGCACCTCCTTGCGGCGAGACGAACTGTAGTCCAGCGAAGTTGGCTTCAACTGTCTCATCGCGATAGTGGATTCCGAGTTTTGGTAAGTAGCGTTGAGGTGCGCTCGCAATTTGCCAAAACTCCATTAACGTGCGTTGCCCGGGTGAACCAATTACCCATCGCAAGAGGCGCTCGCTTACAATCGGAATATGATCATGCTTAACTAAACCACCACCAGTTGTTCCGGAGGTCAGGACTAATCCCTTTAGGTTTAATGTATTCAGTAAAACATTCTTGAGCCTTGCCTGAGCTTCGCCTGGATTGTTTGCAACCCACTCAAGCGCTTTCTCAACCTGCGAAATACCCTTGGTCAGCTCGCGTACTTCCTGAGCTACCTCGTTCAATCGATCAGGTGGCTGATGAGACTTTAACTGCACTGCAACCGCAAACTTTGCGTTGCGATCCAACAACAGGACATCAATATCTCCAGAACCGGTTGGAACCTTAAAAGGTAGACACTCAATTTCAAACTTTGATAGAAACTTGGATAGGTCAGTTAGCCAATTTGCTTCCTTAGAATCGGTATGCCGACTAAAGCAATTGGCATTTCTATTCATTTTCAGCGACCACAAATTCCCTTCAGCGTTAGCGTGCAAAGTCAGCCAGGTACTCATGCATAGTCGATCATCTGATAAGGGTAAAAAAGGCTGGAGAGTTATATCAACACGTTTTTGACCATCTTTTTTTGAGTTTGAAAAAACGAGGTCGTTAATCATACTTTCTACTTTCGCAATCGGAATAAGGCTATAGTTCGACAGCTCGCGAATCCATTGCTTTCGAGGCTTCACCAAGATGAGATTGGCGAGGGCGCAGTCAATCACCCCTATCGCACTAGACATCTGACATAAGTATCGATGCAAGCTACAGATGGCAGTTAAACATCTCCAAAAATCTCTAAATTCAGCAATGGTGTACTCGCCAACATTAATATTAGGGTCGTAAACCCAGAGATGAGCCATAAGGCATTCTCTCTCGGCAATATGTTGACGAACGAGATCGAGAGGTAACTTGTATTCAAATCTTTTATAAACTAAGTCCATATCTCGTAAAGACCGAGAACTTTGAATTCCCTTTGCCTGACAACGTTTTAACAGGTCAGTTAAGTCAATGTTTGGCTCAATCTCAAGATCGGGTGGATCTGGTGAAAACAGCAATCGGTCACCAATGGCTGCACCAGGTATTAGTTCGGTAATAGGTGCAATATATATTTTCGACTCGATGCGTGATGCCGTTGACCAGCCACGCCGTAGCTGTGACATCAAATCCCAAACTACTGAGTATTGATCAGCAATTTCAAAAAGAGATCTGAAACTTGAACAATCAAGTTCAATATCCACAACCTTCTCCGATGGTTCACAGAATTGATAACACCAATCAACCAAAAAATGTATTGCATCCTGACAATTTTTTTGATGCTCGTCGGTGAATCTGGGATCTTGTTCGCAATACTCAAGACCATAGCCACATTCAAGCTCATAAGCTGTTAAGGCATTTACGACAGCAAAATCGCGTTTAAACTTTGCCAGTTCTTTTAATGGAACATGATCATCGATAAAATCTTCGAGCTCCTTTAAATCAGATGCGACTAACAGTTGACCACTCATTTGCCACCCTTCCGAACCGAATAAACCAGTTTTTCCAAAACTTCAGCTATCAAAAGCTATGAATGATTGAGAATACACGCAAACTAATCATCTAACTCGCAGGCGGCATCAACCCAATCACCAGCTGCACTGACTGGCCACTGGCCAACAGCTGCTCCTTAAGACTAGAAACATATCCACTCAACCACCTCCAGTCTTCTTCAGATGGAGCAATTAACAACTCACGAGCCAACAAATTGATCTGAATCTTCAATTGAGCAGGAGAACCACCTGAGAGGTCCTTCTTCAATAGAGCGTTCACTCTATCAATCCACTCTTGGTCAAGCCCCTTCTCAGCCCTTACAGCAGCCTCCTGCTTTTGAGCCTCTTGACGCTGATCTCTCATCTTCAATTCATAAACTATTCGACGAGCTGCCAAGCGACCGGGCGGCATAATTTTTGGATCAAGAGGTGCAGCAGGCTGACTTTGCTTCGCAGTCGCCTGCACCCCAGCGTTATATTCGCCTGGATCAGCTGCCAAGCAGACCCCAGATAAGCGCTCCTGTACGTGTTTCCATAAATCGGCATGCTTGGCCAAGGTATCAGTACTGCAGCAAGTCTTCAGTTTCAGGTCTCTAGTAGAGAACGGCTGACCCATCTCTTCAAAGTCTGCAACGGCCGCCTGAATGTTTTGCCTGGCCGTAGCCTTCCGTTTGGCATTGGCCATCACCCAGACCACCGGCACTTCAAACTCATACTTGCGGGCTTCTTGCCCGCGTCTGTGTGGTGGCACCCAATTGGCGGCCCTCTCAATTTGTTTGAGCCCGTCTGAATGACCGGCAGATATATCTTTGCTCTGCCCGTGGTGCTTAGCCCGGAGCAACTCTTCCATTAACCACTTGCGCTCATCTTCATAGCCGTAGCCGAGCGGCGAAACCATACGCTCAGGATCACCATAGAAAAGATAGTGCGAAAGCGAAAGGACAGCGTCGGCTCTCTGCGACGGTCCACTCAACCCATGGTTGTAATATTGCCGACCGCGAAGCCAGACATCACACTTGATACCTGGCGGCAACTTCTTAAATACCGACTTCACTTCATTGATCGACTCAGCCGATCCTTCTTCTGGCAAGTCTCGCCGGATCGGAATAATCTCAGCCATTCTGGTGCTGTTAGCAGCCCGAGCGACAATTACCTGCTTGGTTGAAGCGACCTGTTCTACATATGCCTTAAGCCGGTGGAACTGATGATATGGATTGACGTTGCACTGCATATCATTGACAAATTTGTTCAGCGCTTCTGCTGGACTAAGCTCATCTCTTTCCTCGCTCACAGCAAGACTATTTGAATTGAGCCAAGCAAACCCAGGTTGAAGCGGAAGCCTCAAGCCCTGGCCGACTGAATTCTCACCAGGGTGCGGGAATATCTCGAGCGTGCCTTTGGCTACTTCAAAATCATGCAGCTTGAGCAGATGATAAAGCTGGCGGTGCAAATCCTTCGAACTGACCGGCGCATCAAAGAATATATACAGATGCCAACCGCCAGACTCAGACGATCGATATAGGTTGTGCTCAGAAATCCCGGCCTTCTCAAGCAAGCTAGTTATTTTCTGGAGCCCTTCTTTGTTGTGATAGCGGCTGCCGGCATCAATATCTAAAACAGCATACTTACTAGCCTTACCCGACCTGGTGCCAATAAAAGCCTTCGGATGCACACAAGCAATGGCTTTGAGAATCTCAGTATCAGTAAGACTCCACTGCTCATTGGCTGAAATCCACGCTCCGCTGCCAAATGGCCGATAGATATACGCATATCGATGGAACAACGAGACAAAGCGCTCTGCCGTCTCTTTTGTGTGAGCCGGAAAGTATTTTAGACGTGAAAATTTAACTGGCGCGGCACTATTGCCTGCCAAAGATATAAGTCCGGTCGTAATAGTCTCTCTTTCTAATTTAAGACGAGTTGACCTAACCGGATCAGTGCTTTATGCTTGAATCATCTCAGGGCGTCGTCCAAACTCCTGATCTAAAACCGCATAACTGATCCGTTAGTGATCTCTTAAAACATCGCCTGCAAGCGATGTTTTTTGTTATTTACTGTCTTTCACATCCCTCCTTGTTGGTACTTGATTGGGCCAAATCGCCCGGTAGTTCAATGGAAAAAAACTTGGTTTGTGCAGGGGAGGCTCTGTCTGAGCTGTCCGGCAAACTGGAGCGCGGCTTCTTTCCGCGCTTTGGTCGGCCTTTCGGAAGCGCGGAAATCTCCGGCAACAGATCTGTCGAAAATAGAAGCAGTTGCAGGCCGACAGTCTTGTCTGTAAATTCGACCTCGGCAGCTGGGAAATCAAAAGCCTCAGATTGAAGCGACTCAGGAATTACAGCCGGTTCAAGGATTTGCTCTGGCTGAGCAATAGTCGGCAGAGCTTCCGCCAAAGTCATACCAAATAACTGATCAATTTCCTCGCTACTGTGGTCAGCAACGTCCAATATTGAGTCAGAATTGGGTTCATTCGAGACTATTGTTGGTTCAACTTCGATAGCCAGGAAATCTAGCACCTCAGAATGTATTGGCTCCGGAAGAAGAGTTGACTCAGCAATTGGCTTTGGTTCGGCAATCGCTATTTGGTCCTCGTCCAAAATTATTTGGAGTGACCGCTCTATTTCCTCGCAGCCGACTTCATCAACATCGGGAGGGAAGTCAAAGCTTGTTTCGCTAGGACCTCTTGTTGCTCTCGTTTCCTCGCTGGCTTCCACGCATATTGCTTCGGCTTGAGCAAGCTTAGTTTGCAAACTCACAGGGCACACAGCAGCAGTTTCTATATCTCTAAGGAAAATAGCCATCGCGGCAGGAAGTGAAACTTCATCGCGACGCAACTTCGGCTCAAAACTTTCATTAAGCCAACAGAAGCCTGGTTGCAATGGAATTGGAAATACTTGGTCCGAATGGATCGTAAGCGAACCCGGTGCCGGTTTGAAGCCACACTTTCCGAGATAAACACCCAAGTCGTGGGCGATTTCCTCGGTTTTCAGTGGCGCGGAAAATGCAATAAATATCTGAGCATCTTCAGAACCAGCTGCTTTGTATAATCGAGGCAATACACCAACTTCTGAGAGATTTCCGAGCAGTTGACTCAATGGCAAAGATTGGCGGTATTCCGATGCTTCCGGAATAGTCAAAACCAAATAAGCTGAGACGCTATCTAAAAGACATGCGCGTAAAGACTGCGCACCATCAGAAACTGCGCTGGCAAGCTCCTCATCAGTCAGGTAGTGAAACTGACTCATGGTGCGCCAGCTACTACTGTCAATTTTTCGGATGGCAGATCCAAATCTCTGCGGAAATAGAGACAGAAACTTCTTGGTTAGGGAAACGCTATCAAATTCGTCTTGTGCTGGAGTCTGCCCCTTTGCACAATCTATATAAGTGCTAATTTTCGTACTCTCTTTCTAGGAGATTTGATGATACTGAGCGAAGAACGGTTCTTGAATAAGTCTGGATCTAAAAAGGCCCCAATATTCGATCGACATATCTTTAGACATATTGCCAAGAAGTGATCTTTGACACTATATAAGGTGCTTTAGCAACGATCAACACTTTAGATCTGGGAGACTGATGGATCAATGGTCTTCCTCGCCCTCGGAAATTTCCTCGGTGGTGGCACCACTGCGCTATCTTGGGCCCTGTTTGACTGTTGCAGTCAATTTGATCTATTTTCGATCCATCGGATTTCCTGGCAGAAGTCGAAATTCCTAACCGCGGAAATCGATCTTCCTCGGTGGTTCTGATAAACGCGGAAATTTCCGCAGCGTCCACTTCTGGACTGGTAAAACTGACTGGTGGCAAGATTCGGACTTTCTAGCTTATGTGCAACTCGCACCACTAACGATATCAGAATAATATATTTTCGCAAGCCCGGAAACTGAAATTTCTTCGACAAAGAAAATATTTCCGCGTTAACAGCTCTCACCGACAGCATCAAAGCGACAGCGAAGAGCACCACCGGGCGGGCCTCCTGCCGTTCACGCCACATAGCGAGGAAGAGCGCCAAGTCAGGGGCGCGGAATCAGCGAAGAAATATTTTCCTCGCTTCCGCACCGATTCCGAGGCGCGGAAAGTCGTATAAAAACGGCAAATTCCAAGGAAACCGAAAACAACCGGCTAAAATCGGCTCGAAAAAGTGAGGATTAGAATGAACGTACACCAGCAGCCCTAAAAACCAGTCCGATAAATATCACCAAGCGATTGCCACCATATACGAACCAACCAAGATGCCAAAAAGGTGCTCCAAAATGCAGCTGTTTCCAAAGCCCGGAAATGCCGTAAGCCTCTACCCACGGTCCATTGAGCAACCTAGAAACTGATACCACGGAAAATTTTCCTCGATTTCCGTGGTATCAAGCGCAAATACCCTTATAATGATTGAGCACAATTTCGATTAGATATATACACCAGCGCGCCACTAGATATGGAACCAACCAGATGAGAACGATTTCGGTAAAGGAAGCTGCACACGCCTTAGGCTGCACCACTCGGACCGTCATTAATAGGCTCAAAAATGGCGACCTCAATGGTCAGCAGTTTGCAAATCCATACGGTGTTAGCGAGTGGCGGATTTACCCCACCAAGGAAATAGCGCAGAAATTAAGAATCAAAGAGCCCGGAAACCCGGAAACAGTTAGCGCGGAAATGAATTTCGGCCCTCTCGAAGAGCCCATAGACGCAGAAACTGTTAGCGAGGAAACCACTTCCCAGACCTCCTACACTCAGGACTGGATGGAGTCAGAGCGTCAGCATATGAGGATCTTGGCCGAAGAGATGATGCGGCCTTTACTTGAAACTATTCGCAACCAGGAAAGGCAACTGGAAGATCAAAGCGTCAAACTCAAGCTATTGCCTGATTTCGAAAAGCAAGCATCGGATGAGCGCAAAGCAGCTCAACTCAAGGCGCTTGAAGCTGAGGCACTGCGCAAGCAAGTTGATGCACTGAAACTCAAGAACGAAGTAGCAGAGAAAGCACAAGAGCAAGTTGCACTTCTTGAAGAAACCATAGAAGAGCGACAACGCGAAGCTGCAGCCGAAATTCAAAAGCTTAAAGATGAGAAGGAAGCACAACTCAAAGTGGTTGAAGAGCAGCTAGCTGCTCTTTCTCAGACAGTATTGGAGCTAAAGCAGCCCTGGTGGAAAAAACTATTTGGCACCAGCCCAGAAACAGTACCCGACAACACAAATCTGGTGGAAACTGCGGAACAATAGAGCTTCGCATCAAAGGTGCTCGGCGTATCGCATAGTGGTTTCCAATTTGACGTGTCCACCGAACTGGGCAACCAGACCTAGTTCATTGCCTTGTCGTAGAAGGTTTGCGAGACAAGTTTGCCTAAGAATATGACTTGAAATGTCATGAAGTTTGGCACTTTCGGCAAGTTTGCGAATAGCATGGTCAATGCTATCCACTGACATGCGACTTCCACGATTCGATAGAAATAGGCCTTCATCTCTTGCCAGTGGAAATCTCGCCTTACGCTCATTAAGCCACTCTTGCAGGGAGATTGCGCAAGACGGGTTTAAAGGTAACTCTCGGTAGCCTGATCGATTTCCAGATCTGACCTTCAGCACGTTTCCGCGTTTAGAGAGACGCACATCGTCAAGGTTTAAGTTCCTACACTCACTAATTCGAATGCCCGTGCTGAGCAGCAATATAGCGAGCGCTCTGTCGCGTGGCCTCTTGCAGCGCACCACGGCTTGCAGAAACTCCTTCTGCTCATCAAGCCTCAGGGATTGAGGAGCTGCAGCAGGACAGTTCTCTCGGCCAGCATTGCATTTTCCGAGCCCCAGAAAAACGAAGAAAGAGTCAATGGCAGTAAGGTATGCGTTCACCGTTTGCTGGCTGCTTTCAATGGTCAAACTTAGGTGTTGCTTGTAATCAGACACCGCGGAATCGCGAGCATCCCGGTCAGTTAGCGCAGCAGAACGTTCATCTAACCGTTCTCCCAGGAAGCCTAGAAAAAGCTGCAAGCGAGTCTCGTAGGCACGCTTTGTGTGGGGAGACAGAGGTTGCCTTCTCAACCACTTCTTGTATGCCTCAAACTGCTCAAGCAGATTGAACAAACCTTGAGCAGTTGAAGCCGGAGGCAGAGGGAAAAGATCAGTTTGACCACCGCTTGAATTTCTGATTTGCATGAACTAAACATCGTTCCCAATATCAGGCATATTTTAGCAACACACAGCCAGCAAGGCAAGCTATAGCACCTGGCACGTCGGGAACAAGCAGCCACTATGAAGTACATCCCGTGAGCATCGGCGTAGCACATAGAATGCTGGTAGCAACCGATCTGCCGACCAATGAAGCCAATTAGAATTCCTAGGCATTGCTTGTGATAAAGATCGGTATCACAAGTCTTTTAGGTACCTGCGGTACTATCAATTTGCACTGGACGACTCATATAAGTGTGGATCGTTCCATATGAAACACCCTCCAAAGCCTGTGGCGAATGGAGAATATCTTGGGACCTTCCGCACTTACTCTTCCAGTCTCCATTTTGATTAACCTGGCGCGCCATATGTGTAGGCTCGCAAGATGAGTTTACATAAATGGCTACCTTCTCGTAACCGGGTTCTAGACTGCCACAACTGCAAACCCGATAGTTCAGAGTCTCAAAAGCGCTTATGAAACATTCAACGCTGAGGCTCTTTTCGTCAATGGGCCAGTAGTAGGTTAAATCTGGCCACCACCACCTACCTTCGTCACCAGCTGCGTAGGCTATGCAGTTGTAGAAGGGAGTTTCGTCACTGGTAATCTCAAATTGAGAACCTGAGAGCCCTGGAAATATTTCCTTGAATTGTTCTTTGGTCAGTTGAAGTTTTGGAAATCTCATTTGATGAGATGATTCTCCCTTCCAAAGCGCAACCAACATTCCGCCATTTTAGGCACGCTCCCCCTAAACTCAGATGGGACTGGGTTCTGACCAGTAATTGCTTCTAACGCCCAGAACCATTGATCGTAAGTAGCTTCAAGGTCCCTTAGAATGCATGGCAGCACTTTTGGTCCCATTCCTATAATTCGTTGATAGGCTGGGTGCATTGAAGAAGACGACGACGATGAAAGAATGCTTGTGTCGCGACGCCAACAGGTTGCGAGCTTATCGAATTCAACCTGCAATTCACTTAACCCAGATCCCATGGGTGGCAACAGAACAAAACCTGATCCTGGCATACACTGTCGCAACGAATCTCCAAACCTGCTTGTAATACTGCCAGAATCGAAATAATGGGTCTGTCCTATGTGCCCAAGCACAGTCTGTTGTGCACCAATCAATGCAACAAGATCTGGTTCCGAGTCTCCGCTATGCTCATCAGGATTAGTGAGCAAGAGCTGCCCCAAAATAACTTGCGGACGATTTGAAGTAAGCAATGTCTTTGGACCTGTCGAAGCAAGGTTTAGCTTATCAATTTCCGCTTCGGTTGTTGGTACTGGCATTACTTAAATAGCTCCCTAGCTCTGTTAGTTATGCTTGCTTCAAATATGCTGTTTTTGTGATACCTAAGTTGCTCAAACAACTCCCAGATTTGCGAATCTTCGCTTGGAAGATTTACTGACCTGGCTACATCAATGTCCAATATTATTGATACCACGTCCGGCCGTGGCGGCGCTACTATGGCCTGAGTAATGACGGCCAGCGCATCAATCTGAGGCTGTGGACACTGCAATTGCATCAAATATCCAGTGATAGCCTGATCCATATCTGAAGAAATTTCCGGATAAGTTCTAAGGAAGTCTCGAACGTCTCTCACGGGGAGTGGAATATCAATCCTGTTAAGGTACCTAAGCCCTACTCGTACAGGATTTGAAGCACTCATGGCTTCTCGATACAAGGTCCATAAAGCGCGAGCGCTCTCCTGAAATGTCTGCCAATTGCTGTAAGGTGGAAGTATCGTATAGGCAAAACCATCTAGTCGAAGCTGAAGAAGATTTCTTGTATCTGCACTAGTGAGTATGAAGCCAGTCTGCTGATTAGATGTCGTGGCAGTTGAAGTACCACCATCTATATTCAGAACTGATTGAAAAACTTTCAAGTCTCGTCTAGTCGGGAATTTGCCTTGAAGCTCGCTGCACAGCTGCTTTAGCTTACTGATCTCAGAATCCTCATGCTGTGGCACTCGAATATCGATTATTGCTTCTACAATCGGCGCTTGGGGATAGTGAATACTCATAAGCAAAGTTTTCCAAATCAGTATCTGGATTGTAACTTCAAATTGAGGGGTCTGCGCAAGGGTCCGATAAGAAAGTTCGACTCGACATGAGCACGACGCGTCCAATCTGGATGCTACCGCGCAAGATAGTTCCGAAGAGGCCATGCCAAATATTGGTACCGAACTTGTGATAAGTGGCAATATCACAAGTAAATGTAGCTATTTCATTTGATATCGAGGCCACCAGCCAGGTTTGTACGTACTACCAAAAACCAGGATTTCTTGCGATATTAGCAACGGCTGATCAACGGCAAACAAAATGCGCCGACTGATAAGAGCTTTTATGTATCATTGGGCTACCAGAACTGTCATCACCTGCCCCTACGCGCCGTAATGGTAGGATTGGAATCCTTATCAAACTTCGGCGGTAATGGCAAATGACTCTAATCGATAAAAAAGCAATAGATCGCGTGTCGGATTTGATTGCAAAAGCTTCATCGGTCCTCAATACTAAATATGAGGGAGCTTACACTGGAACCTATGTCAATGAAGCTAACTATGTGGCCTACCGAGCCCAAGCAGTAGCGTGTGTTGTATCAATTGTAGGTGAAGACCATGCTTATGCGAAAACTTTGAACTCTGGTTCGCTCAAGACGCAGCATTATGTTTCAACTGCCAATGCCGTCAAAGAAATTTTGCAAGCATTAAAAGAGGATCTGGAAAAAGGTCATCTTCAAAATCTAAAAGAAATTGTTCACAGTGAAATTTTCACCGACTTTATTGAAATGGCTGAGCACTTATTGAATCAAGGATATAAAGATCCGGCAGCAGTGATTATCGGTTCGGTATTAGAGGAGCATCTCCGGAAATTGTGTCTTAAAAACGGCCTCACGGTGACTTCACCAGACAAAAATGGGGTACAAAAGCCAAAAAAGGCAAGTCAACTAAATGATGAACTCTGTAAGAATCAGATTTATTTGAGTACTCATCAAAAGCAAGTCACGGCTTGGTTAGCACTTCGAAATGAAGCGGCTCATGGCAAATATAGTTCATATCAGCAATCAGAAATTGAGGGGATGATAACGAGTGTAGTCAGTTTTCTGGCTCAATATCCTGCCTAATTTTCGGCGTTTCGCGAAATCTGAATTTAAACTTGAGCAAATAAAGCATTCTCTCCTTGTTTACCTTGCACGAATGAAAGTAGGTAACAGACGTAGTCGACGGAAGGAGGATTACCACCATATAAGACAACTACAGAACGCTGCTCTGTGGGCACATTTTTTAAGCTCCGCGCATAACCGAGAGGACAATTTTCATGACTATCGTTTCGACTATCATCACGAATGACCTCACGATTCACGCTGCTGATAGTGTGTTGGCCATGCCTGTAGTGAACCAGAGCGGACTCATGACCGGATTTACAATTATGACACGCAAAGCTAGGAAGATTGTTCGAGTTCCAGCATTTGCTGGCGCGATGTCATTTTGGGGTCTTGCAAGCGTTGGTTTTTGGTCAACACACAATTGGCTTAGATGGCAAATGGGTGAAACGCGCAATCGAACTGCAGCAGAATTTGCGGCATTCGTAGCTGAGAAGCTGCAGGCGGAGATTGCAAAACGTGTCCCAACAGGGCAAAGACCTCTTGCGGGGATTGGAATTCACTTCACAGCATACGAAGACGGAGTACCTGAACTATTTTTGATAACTAATTTTCGAGACACAAGTTACACTTTGATTGATCAAACTAAAATTCATGTCAGCCGAGAAACATATTTGAAAACGCCGGGCTATGACGGCTCATCAGCATCAGAGCATAATGCAGCAAACTATCGCACCCACGTTCGCGAATTTTTAGATGAGAGCCCCTGGAACTGGCTCATATTCAATAATGGCGATCCTGGCATGTTTAATCCTGTGGCCAATGCACTAATTGATCAGATCAGGCTGAGTGGAATGCGTTCGAATCTTGATACAGGCGAGAGGCTAAAACTTCTTAAAACTCTTGCCACTGTTCCAATTGAAGTAGTTTCAAAAGTGCAGCAATCGGTTTTTCGCTCAAATCGACAAATAGTTGGTGCGCCTGTGAGATGGTTGGCTGTTCGGCCAGTCGGATTGTACGAATCAAAAACCGGTGACTAGCGCCAAGAAAACTGTTCACCATTTCAAAAATAGCTCTGTTCACTAAGTAGTAAACAAAATAGGTACTATCTTTATTGAATCGCCAAATCAAGCCTTTGAGGCCACCAATGGTACATCTACCGTTGGTCACTGCAAGTGCAGCTCTAAGTCATCTTCAGGATTTCTAAAGCGGGCTTCTAACTCTCTTAGTTGCGCTCGGATGTGAATTCCATATTGATTAGTGTGGTTCTGATTCTGGATAAATTGCACCCAGTTGCCCAGGTAAATGTGCCGACCCAAAAAAAGAACAAAAGAAACTGGATTTAATAGTTTCTGGGTACTAATTCTATATTCGTGATCACGGCCTAAATGCAGATGCGATGCTGGGTGTGCACCGGCTTTATATTGACGCGGCGTATAATCATATCTAACTGGGCGGAGGTTTTCTTTTTCTGGGCAGGAGTCTTCCAAATATGAATAATATTCAGCTTCTTGATCAGCTCTGACGAAACTCTTAGCCGTAGTTCTGTATTTGTCAAAAGTCAAACTTGCCTGATACGGACATTCTAGATAAACATAGCGGTATTTATGTTCATCCCCATCTTCAATTAACTCAAATTGGATCAAAGACCAATCGTTCAGCAAGAAATCATACGTAGCGTTGTTTAGGTAATGGCTCCATTGTTCGGCATAGGGTAATTTGCGCACGCCTGCTACATTTTCATAATCAGGCGAATGGTTCCTTCTGTTGAAAAGCAGAAGGTGCTTCAACAAGGATGTAGACTGCTGGAGGTAACCATTAAATGTATTACGATTCATTTGGATCACGTCTCAAGTTGTTTTAGTTACCGTCGAACAAATCGAGACCCCATGCTTCATCGTCAGTGTTTTCATCAGTACTCTCGGAAGATGGGTCTGCATTAGTGGCGTCAGAAGCAAATGAGCTTAATTTTTGAAGAATATGCATGCGCGCTTCTGTTAACTCTTGCAGTTCTTTCAATTCATCCATATTCATTTTTTCTACAAGCTGCTGCTGGCGCTGGGTCTTTTGCTTCAGCTTCCCTTTCTGAAGTTCTCGCTGCATGACTTGAAGATCTTTAGTAGGATAGGTAAAGACCATAGCCGGTGCATTTCTGAGAGCAATATCAATCTCAGTTTTCCAATTTGAATTTTGATTGTCGACACCAGTAATTCGAACCCAACCTTTTGCGCGCGTCATAGCTGTAAAAATAGCATTCCTACTAACGGCCGTTGGCCGAGGCTTGAATAAAGCATCGGTTCCGACGACATAAACCATGTAGGCTTCATTTCCTTTCGCCCGATTAACTTGAGCTAAAGTTACGTGATGATCTTTCCAGAATTCATGGCCGCCTGCGGGGTCCGCATACAAATTATTTGAACGAATACCATTTTCAGCAAGTCCCGCCTCTATAGCATCGCAATACTTTCTTCCAGCGAACCGATCAACAGTTACTACCATGATGTCATCAAGCCGTAGTTCATCGTTTCGATGATTGTCGATGATGCTACCAACGATCCATTTAACTTCAGATTCCATGTCTGGAAAGGTATGTGCAATAACGATGTCTTCTTTGGGCGACGCTATTGAAATCGCCTTTAGTGAATGATCTGCCGGCCTTTCAATTCGAACTTGACTACCCGGCTTCAGTTCGCCGGAAACAAGCTTGTAACCCAGATCCTCCCAGTACTCCTGAGAATCTAGCATTTGAATAATCTCTCCGTATATGCCAAATCCAAGGCTATGTGCTGTAACTAAGACTTCAGCCGAATTCCTATAGCATTTGTACAAAGTTTGGTCGGACAGTTCTTCCTGTTTTAAATTGTCGAAAATTTCTTCTGCTCGAGGGGCTTTTACATTGAAGATATTTTGAAGGGCATCGTATGCCCAAACAATCTTGCCGCCTCGTGTCACACTTTTAGCAATTCGAAGAAAGGAACTTGGAAAATCTTGCCCTTCATCGATTAAGACATAGTCATACATTGGTCGTAGATCTACCTTACTGTCGATTAATTGACGACAAATAAAATCGAACGGATCAAAAGTGCTATGTCCTGCCTGGCCAAGACTCATAGGGGGTATTGTGTGCTCTCTGCAGACTTCATAATAGAAGCCAGTCTGCTTCCGCCCACCCCAGCCATGCATAACTTTGAGATTGTCCCAGTTCGGCTCACGATTGGTCATCTCTTGAAAGAATTGAGAAATAAATCTCTCTATCTGCTGGTGCAGGCTTTTCGTATAGTAGGTGTAAACGATTTTTGCTTCAGGATACATAGCGTGCAAAAGCGCTGCTTTTATGGCAAGAATTACTGTCTTTCCTGAACCTGCAAGACCTTTGATGCGCTCAGGACCAGTGATTTCTCGGAGAAAAAAGTCTTGCTGTTTTCGATCAAAGACCGAAATCTCGACTTCAGCGTTCGAAGCTAACTGTCCTCGTGACTCTGCTTTTTGAAGTGTTCGACGTTTAGACTTTCTAAGTCGATAGCTCATTTCAACAACTGACTGTATTAGCAAAAAGTCTTCTTCACTGAGGTCAATACGCCTAGACTGCTTGAAATACTCCAGTAACTCTTTGGCATTCCGAACTATGGGAACATCAGAATTAATCGGCAAGGCGCCACGAAGGAGAGGCGCAAATACAACACATCGAACGTACTCGTCAGTGCCAAACGAGCGAGTTCGTTTTTCTCGAGTTAGCTTGGCCATTATTTCGCCAGCAATATCTTCTACGTGTGAAATTGCATCCTCTACAACTGAAGCGGGGGTCTGGTCATTCAGCTCCACTGGAGCAAAAAGGACAGCTCCAAAAGCTTGCGATAAAACCATTACCTTGCTAATGAGCAACACGCCCTCGCTAGACTCATACACTGGATATCCTTGATCCAAAATTGCCTGGTCAAAATTCAAATCATTCCAGTAGTGCTGCAAGAGCTTTACTAGATCACTTTTTATTATTTGTTCAGGAGAATTGCTTTCCACTTTTATCGCCAACCTTTGACATCCAAGCCCAAAAGTAATTATCCAGCATAATTTAGAACCAAATTTCGAAAACAGCCAAATAGGTTTACTTCTTATAAACGCAAAAAGGAACAAGTAAACAAAAGGAACATTTCGTTTACTACAATTTCCCCACCATTTCACACTCTCCAGCCTTGCTGTGAATTTGCATCCCGGATGGCACTATTTTTTGCGTCTAAATGTCACCGTGACAACAAGCCGCCCCGTATATGTTCAGGCAAGTTGGCACAGGGCTAGAGGCACCACCTATAATTTCACGTCCTTGCCAAAGCCTTTGAATCTAGCTGGATCCAGCTGCGTGTAGGTGACCGTGTGCTGAATGTTCTTGTGGCCTAAGTATGCCTGGATTGCTCTTGTATCAACGCCTTTACCGGCCAACTGGTAACCTTTCCCGTGCCTCAGCATGTGCGTATGTGTAGACATTTCAAGGCCGGCTAGCTGCCCGGCCCGCACCACAATTTTGTGGACTGCATTTACGGACAGTGGTCCCAGCCGCTCGGATGAGAAAACGAATGCCGAGTCCTCATAGGTTCTTCGCAACCTTCTCAAGGCGCGAATCTCGTCCCCCTCCAGATAATGTACTGATGCAGTCCCATTCTTGAGGCGGTTGACGTGAAAGAGGGCGTGATCCAAATCAAACTGATCCCACTTAAGATCAATCAACTCCCCGACCCTGAGCCCGTGCCTGTAGCATATCAAGATTAGCAGAGAGTCTCTTGCTCCATGCCGACCCACACCCTTGGCTGCGTCAACCATCTGTTTGACCTCAGCTTGAGTCAAATATTCACGCGACCGTTTTTCTTTGTTGGGGATTTTGGCGGGCGGGTTAATCTTCATTTTCTCGAACTTTACCAAAAATGATGGCCGGCAGTATTTTGAGCCTATCAGATAAATTCCCGTTATCGCCAAGTCTATTCAGGGCAACTTTACCATAAACAGTTCTTTTTGGGAATGTTTTCGTTAACCACTGCCGAGTATCAACTATGACCAACGATATAGATCCAGAACTTTCTTCACTCTCCGAACATGATCGCAGCGTCGCACTTAAGCGGTTCTACGCCATTCGGCCATTTATCGAGGACGAAATACCCCTTCCACGAGTAGCAAGTGAGCAAGAAATCTCTGTGCGCACTCTAAAGAGATGGGTAAAGTCATACAAGCGCGGCGGACTTCAGGGTCTGGCAACACGCAAGAGACCACCAGCGCAATCAGCACTGCCGGCCGATATGCGCGAACTCGTTGAGGGCCTTGCACTTGAGTCCGCCGGCAGAACGGTCGCAAGCATCAAGCGAGAAATTGATGCGCTTGCTACAGAGCACCACTGGCCGCAAATTAGCTACCACGCATTCAGGCGAATCGTAAAAAGCCTTGATCGGAGGCTCGTTTCGCTTGCCCACGAAGGGCCCAAGACGTACAGTGATAAATACGACATCGTCTTCCGCCGTCGAGCCAAGGCTCCAAACGCAATCTGGCAGTCAGACCACACTGAATTGGACATCTGGCTCCTTGACGAGAACGACAAACCGGTCAAGCCCTGGCTCGGTGTCATTCTGGATGACTACAGCAGAGCCGTGTGTGGATATTCAATCAGCTTCGATGCACCGTCCGCCATGCGGACGGCTCTTATGTTACGTCAAGCCATTTGGCGGAAGCCAGACGCCAACTGGCATATGTGCGGCATCCCAGAAAAGTTTTACACCGACCACGGCTCTGACTATACGTCAAAACATATGGAGCAAGTCGCAGCAGACATCAAGTTAAGGCTGATTTTCTCAAGGCAAGGAAAGCCGAGAGGAAGAGGAAAAATGGAACGGTTTTTCGGTACGGTCAACGAACTCTTTCTGTGTCATGTGCCCGGGAACACAATCACGGAACGTCGACGACCCAAAGCCAAGCTAAATTTGCGCGAGTTCTGCGATCTTTTTCACACGTGGCTTTTGAAAGATTATCAACAAAGAGAGCACGCAGAGCTCGCAGCATCACCGGCTTCAGAATGGGAAAAAGGAGACTTTCTACCACGCATGCCAGAGTCGCTTGAGCAGCTAGATCTGTTGCTTCTTACTGTGGCAAAGTCAAGACTCGTGCAGCCAGACGGCATACACTTTCAAACACTTCGATATATGAGCCCAGTCCTAGCCCCTTATGTGCGCGAACATGTAGTCATTCGATATGACCCGCAGGACTTGGCAGAAATTAGAGTCTTTCACAACAATCGCTTCCTGTGCCAAGCCATTTGTCCGCAGCTAGAGTCGCAGACAATCTCGTTGAAGGATATTGTGAGGGCTCGCAATCAACAGCGAAAGGAATTAGGCCAGACAATAACAGAGCGGCGAAAGGTCATCGACCGCTACATCAATGTGCACACTGACCCAATCAGACATGAAGCGCCAACTGAGCGCAACGCCTCAAAGTTAAAGAGGTACTTCAATGATTGACAACGAATCCGCTTGCATGATCAGACTGCCAGACGAATCCTTTGTGGAAACACGTGAGTACCTGCGGTTTGTGGAGTTCTGCGACGCGACAAAGAAGAGTAAATATATAGGAGTCTGTTATGGTCCACCCGGTGTCGGCAAAACAAAGTCAGGCAGGCGATACTCGAACTGGGATTTTCAAGAAGTCTATCTAGAGCAGGGAATGCGAAAATTTCTTGCACCCACTGAAGTTCGAGAATACGACACCCTTTTCTTTACCCCGCCAGTGGTGCATACAGCCAGGGAAATAATGAAAGCCATAGCCAACTTGCGCAAGTGGTTGAATATTTTCATAATTCAGTCCTACTCCTCCGAGGAGATCATCGATACCAAACCTAGGGAAGACGCCACTCAGCTCATAATCATCGACGAAGCAGATCGGCTTTCTGCCCAGGGATTTGAGTACCTCAGGTCTGTTTACGACGAGCAAAGTATCTCGGTCATCTTCCTAGGCATGCCCGGCCTGGAAAAGCGCCTGTCTCGATACCCACAGCTCTATTCCAGGGTAGGATTTGTCCACGAATTCAAAACCCTTTCACCTGTTGAAGTGCGCCAAATCCTTCAGTCTCGGCTGGAAGAGCTTGGCTCCAAGTATTCCAAACCAGGTTTTATGGATCCGGAAGCCATTGCCGCCATTGTGCGGATAACCCACGGCAACTTCCGGCTACTGCTCCGACTTCTAATGCAGATCGAGCGCCTTATGGAAATCAATGGAATGGACACGGTTTCCAAAGAGCTGGTGGAAGCGGCTCGCGAGATTCTTATCATCGGCATCAGTTAGGTCGCCTTGGCGGCCCGTCATCGGAACTAGCATAAGGGAACGGTAGAAAATGACAGGCAAAGCCAAGGTTTTAACTCCCATAGAAGTACGGCAGGTCGTGAGAGTTTTGAAAAACAACCGCGACAAGACTCTGTTCCTGACCGGCCTTTATACAGGCCTTCGAATATCGGAGTTGGTAGCCCTAAGACACGACCAGCTCTTCAAGCCAAACGGGACCGTAATGGAATCGCTTCACCTTGCCCGGCCAAAGATAAAGCAGACCATACACTGCACCATTCCCATTCACCCCGAACTCCGAGGACAGCTTGTTGCCTATAAAAGTTCATTCCTAGACCGGCTGGTATCTACTGAGGACACCTCAAAATGGCTGTTCCCCGCTATTGACGAGCCAGATAAACACATTGGCCGCATCCACGCGCACAACATACTTTCAAAAGCCTTCAAAGAAATTGGCCTCGCCGGCGCCACCACGCACTCAATGCGGCGCACCTGTTTGACGCTCATGGCACGGGCCGGAGTGCCAATGCGCACAATCCAGGAATTATCTGGGCACAGTAATCTGTCCCAACTCCAAAGCTATCTTGAACTCGACCCTGCAGACCGGCATTGGGCAATACTGACCTTAAAGTTCTAACAGCACCACCCAATCAGACACGACTCACAATGGTGACAATCTCGGCACAAATTTAAGTGCCAAGATCGCTGCAAACACACACCTTGCACCCAAAACTAAGCCCTGTATAATAAACAAAATAGCTCCATACGGAAGTTTTGTTCACATGCCCGGCAAAGCCAAAGTTTTAAGTTCCAAAGAGATCCAAACCGTCCTTAAAGTACTAAAAAACGATCGCGACCGAGCACTTTTTGCCACCGGCCTCTACACAGGTTTGAGAATCTCCGAAATCATCGCCATAGGACAAAACGACGTGTTCACCACCAGCGGTGGCATACGCAACATTCTCAAAATCACCAGACTAAAAAAGAAAAACACCGTCTACAGCAACATACCAATCCACCCCAAGCTGCGCGAACAACTAGCCAGCTACAAGAAAACCCTCGACAAGATGGAAGAACCCTCTCCCTGGCTCTTCCCATCATCAGACGACCCAGACAACCACATCGGCCGCATCCGCGCCCACAACATCCTCACAGAAGCCTTCCAAAACATCGGCATCGAAGAAGCCTCCACTCACTCCATGCGCCGGACCTGCTTAACCAACATGTCCCGCGCCGGCATTCCACTCCGCACAATCCAAGAAATTTCCGGCCACAGCAACCTCGGCCAGCTGCAAGAATACCTAGCGGTAGACCCGGCTGATAGTCATAAGGCTATAATGAGCCTGAAGTATTAGCCGATCTACTGCAAAGGTCCAGAAATGAAAGCAAATTGCATCGACATCTTAGAAGAACTCGGGCAGACCCTAAAAGAGAATGGGGATTTTAACACTGACATAGCAACCATCATCGCATCAAACTTCTTATCTCCAGAAACGTCCGAAAATTGCGTGGATCTTGCAATAGATGGTATTCATGAAATTGCCCAGAAAATTGCAGACCACAACAAGAATGACTTAGCATGACTAACTTTCTCCTTAAGAAGCTGGAAATGTCCGGATTTAGAGCGTATTTAAAGCCTAAAACTTTTGAGTTTGCAGATAGAAAGTCATTGGCTGTGTTTGCTCCAAATGGTCACGGCAAATCAAGCCTGGTTGATGCATTCGAGTTCATGTTTTCGGAAAACGGGACTCTTGAAAGATTGGGGCTCCGAGCAATAAACAATAGCGCCGGCCCCTCTGCTCTAGCGCACTATAAGGCGTCGGAAAAAAGCATCCAACCAGAGGTGAAATTATGGCTGAAGGCTGGAAGTTCAACAGAGGAGATAATAAGAAAAGCTACCGGAACTAGCAGAACTCGCCCACTAGCCCTTGAACCACTGATCGAATGCTTCACAGTTAGTCCAATAATCAGAGGACATGAATTGCGAGCATTTGTCGAAAGGCAAACATCGGAAGATAGATACAAAGATGTTGTACGCTGGTTCGACCTAGAGCCACTATTGCGTGTACAAAGAAATCTAAAAGAGTTGCGCAAGAGGCTAAAAGCCGATGTCGAAAACGAGCAACCAATTAAAGAAATTGATCGGGCAGTCTCAAATTTAACAGCCAACACACTTACCAGCTGGAATGATGATTTGGTTTTAGACTATGCAAGAAAGCTGGCGAGCGCCGCCGATACCACTTTGGTGTTGGATCGCCTAGACGGCGCTGATCCCGCTTATTTAGAGTTGGCAAGACGATGCAAAGACGAGGAGGAACGCCTCGGTATTGAGGGCCTTCAGCAGATTCGCCGAACAGCCTTGTCACTATACGAAGAACAAGATTTTCAAACTGGTGGTAAATGTATCGGCCATATTGCTGCTTTGGAGACTGCAGTGAGCCAGCTTAAAGAAGCCGTCGAACATGAGAACGAAGAAAAAAGTAGTGCAGCCAAGTCTGTATTTGCGCGCCTGTGGCAGGCTGCAGAACCACTGTTTTGTGATCAAAACATTGACATACAGAACTGCCCAGTCTGTGCAACTCCGATTGCAACCTCGGAAGCTGGAAGTGCAGAAATCATTCACCAACATCTCAAAAGCAATCTCTCTGAACTTGAAAAATACGCGAAATCGGTAGAGCAATCAAAGCTTGCTGAAACAAATGTGGCTAGTACGAAATCATCAACAAAAGCGACCCTCGGAGCGCTGCTCGGTATTTTAGATTCCCATCACAGCAACGCCAAAAGCATTCTGGAGATTAGTTTAAAAAAACTAGAGAACTCCGGTGAATGGGACGTTCAAGATGCCGAGACAGCAAAAAGCACCATTCGAGATTTGATCAAATCAGTGGATTGCAAACTTGCCGAACTGAGCCAAAATCTAAGCCAGGCTAGTTATTGCAATGTTCATGCGGCAATATCAGCTCTTATTGCTATCAAAAATGAACGTCATTATTTACTTCTAAAACAAAGTGCCTTATCTGATTTGAGTGATCAAGTAACGATTCAATCTAATTTTCTAATTGGCAAGATCAGAGAGATTGTTCAAAAGATCCTAGATAAGCTAACTGTTCCAATTAACAGCATTTACAAAGAAATTCAGGGAGCAAATGCCGTCGCTATTAAGCTGGAACTTCCTTCCGATGAAGAGCTGGTTATGCACAAGCTGCACTTGCTTGTGGATTTTGCGGGTAATGGATCAAGGGTTCAACCAAGTGGATATCTGAGTGATTCTCAGATTCACTCTTTAGCACTTGCAATTCGATTGGCCGGTATCAAGCTGTTTAACGATAAGGCTCCAATACTTATTTTGGATGACATTGTGACTTCGTACGATGCAGATCACAGACGTAATATTTGCTCTTTGCTAGCAAAAGAATTTACTGAATTTCAGGTAATTGTTACTACTCACGATGAGCGGTTCTTCCTCTACCTAAAAGACCAACTAGGAGACCAGCCTTGGCATTTCACTAGAATCATTCGGCTCGAAGATGACAACGGACCTATTTTCGGAGACCATAGAATAACCGAAACGATGATTGCTTCGGCCTGGAGCGAAGGGAGATCAGCAGCAAATGAAATTCGCCAAGCTGAGGAAGAATGGCTATTGCAGATCAGTAGAGAGTTTGGCGTTGATGTTCGAATACGGGCACTTGAAAGATCATACAGCTATGAGAGAGCTGAACTAGCAGACGCTTTGGCTGAGTTTCTGAAAAAGTTAAATATGGTTCCACCAGTGGTTAGCGGTGTTAGTAATAGGTTTTTAATCAGTCTCCAACAAGGTGTTATTGAGAATTTTGGTAGTCACTTCCAAGACACACCGTATGGCACATCTTCAATCGGCGATGAAAAGGTCCGCTGGAGAGAATTCACGGAATTTCGAGAAAAATTTGCGTGTCCCAGGTGTGGCAAAAAGCGCTTCCAACGTCCCAATTCACTGAGAAAACCAGTCTGTTCAGCCACCGCCTGTGAAACCCAATTCGCATTTAGTTAATTCCGCCCGAAGTCAGAATTAAATCGCATTTGATTTCTGTACTCACCGAAAGCCGGTGCACCAAGTTAATCCATTTAAGGCTCATAGATAGAGCAGAATAGACAGATTCTTCAGGTAAAACGATAAAACTTTTGATTAAACAAGATCGAGATTTTGAAGCGCTTTGGCAGAGTAGACGTTTGAAGTCTACTTGGAAGGCAATTCGGGCAGGTCTAAAGAAGTGCGATGCCCGCGACTCACTAGATTACCTAGAATTCGATCTGTTTGTCGATGACAGAATAAAGATATTGCGGAAAGCAGTTACTACAGGTTCCTATACACCGGCCGAGCCTGGTTTGTTTGAGTTGGCAAAAGAACGCGGCGCATTTCGAGTAATGTCTGTTCTCACTGCTGAAGATGCGCTTGTTTATAGACATCTTGTTGACGACATATACAGACGGGCTCAAAGAGATGAACCGGGAGGAGTCTATTTTGCTCAGGGACAACCAACTGTGCCGGTTGGACCTGAGTGCAGAAAAAATGATTTGGATTCCTATGAGGACGGTTGGCAACTCTGGATTCGCTATCACCAGTATCGAACAAAGACGCTTCTGAACACCATCGCAAAAGTGCTTGTAGTAACTGATGTGACCAATTATTTTGAATCAATTCAACATGAGTTGCTATTAGAACACTTGGCGCCGCTAGGCTTGTCACGAAAGGCAACTGGCTTACTCGGGCGCCTCCTTGAACGCTTTAAGCCGGCATCAGGGCACTCGCCAACGCCAAGAGTTGGTTTACCTGTAGACCAGCATGATTGCTCAAGAGCTTTAGCACATATCTATCTTTTCGAGCATGACCGGAGAGTAACAGGCTTGGTCGGGAAAGATCGCTATGTACGCTGGATGGATGATCAAAACCTTGCGGTCGAGTCTTTAACGGATGCGCGGATTGTGGTGCGCAAATTAACTTCTTCCTTGTCGGAGCAGCGGTTGGTTCTTAATACGGGCAAAACTCGCTTTCTCGACGCTCCTGGAGTGAATAATTTCTTTCACCTGGATTCCAATGATCATCTGGACGAAATAGACAAGAAGCTAAAAAAAGGAGCAAGTGACTCTATAACTCGTGCTGAACTATCGACGGCGTGGTCTAGTTCATTAGTGCTCGAAAATCACGGAAACTGGTCAAAGATACTAAAGCGATTTTATGGAATGGCTGGTCGTCTCAATGAACCTTTCCTCAAAACCAGAGCGCTCAGCGATCTAATTGCATTTCCATTGCTGGCGCCGAGGATATTTGAGTATTATGCAGCTCTGCAAGATTTTTCAGGATTGCTTGAGCTTTTTAGCGAACTAGTAGAATCAAAAGAAAGTCTATATGAGAGTGCAGAGGCTGCGTTCTTTGAAGGAATTCTGTTATGCAACATCCCAAACGATCTGCGCAGTAAGTTTCGTGAATTCACCTACCAATGGCTTACAAACCAGAACCTCGGAACAGGACGACCTTATTCGCGCGGAAGTGCCGCGCTTTGCTTATATTGGCTTGGTGACAAACGCTCAGTATCGGCGATTGAGAAAGTTCTCCTCAATGAAGCGCATAATTATCCCGCGACTACAAGCCGGGCCTTGGTGGCAGCCTATACTGCACTAGCACCCGAGAAAATAGACGTTGCGCTCAAAATATGTGCGCGCTTGGCTAACAAGGAGCTAGCATCGTTTGCACAATTCGTTGATGTAATCATGGAATCAGAAAACATTGTGTGCAGCTTGCCGCGGGTTTCATGTCGGCGACCATATAGTTCTCAAATCTCAATTTTCGAAGCCAGAACTTGGCTGAGATTGGAGATTCTGACTTTGGCAAAATCGCAAGGCATTAGAAACTGGCTCAAGTCTCAAAAGGCGACAATCGAAAAAAACACGCTGGGTGATTGTGAAAAACGAGTATTTAAGAGATGGGCAGCACGTCTATAGTTCAAAATGCAGAGGAGTCAACTCTCGGGAAGCAGGTCAACTGAATAAAATGTGTCACTTAACTAAATCAGAAAGGTTTGCAAAGCATTGATTAAGTGACTGGTTAAGTGACATAAAATCGATTGATTTGGCACTGAAATTTGAAGTCACGCAAACGGCCGTATAAATGACACCACCAACAGAGGGGCAAAAAAAATTGTTAATAGGCTATATGCGGGTATCAAAAGCCGACGGCTCCCAAACCGTCGACTTACAGAAAGACGCTCTGGTGGCCGCTGGCGTGACGAAGAAGCGAATGTATGAGGACCAAGCCTCAGGTAGAAAAGACGACCGCCCTGGTCTAGAGGCTTGCCTCAAAGCGCTTCGTGAAGGCGACACCCTGATTGTTTGGAAGCTCGATCGCCTCGCGGATTGCAGCCAAGACATGTGTAGAGTCAGTTCTTTGCTTGCCGCGAGCCTTTATCATGCCACGCTCTTTCAGAATGATTACCAGCTTGTCGAATAGCTTCTGAGCCGCCTCATGCTGTACCAGTCTAGCTCTGAACTCGCTGAGTACAGAGAAATCGAAGCCAGAATCTTCCAAATCTAGGTGCAAAAGATATTTCCAGTCTATACGGGCACGCACAGCCTCTGCCGCTTCCCGATCTGAAAGTCCCTCGGCAAACTGCAGAATACAGACAAGAAACAGTCGCACGGCATTTACTGCAGACTGGCCAGTAGTCGGGAAAAGTTCGGCAAAATCACTAAACTCGTATATTGTTCCGATCTCATCAGCAATCTTCATGTAGTTGTTACCCTTGCGAAAGACTCTGCGAGCCACTTTAACAGTGTTCTCTGGTATCTCTCCTAACGGCTGCTTTCGCATTGACATGTGCATTTTTCTCCAGAAATTCGCCACCATATTTGATGCTTCAATTATATTATATGCAGTAGTGCAAAAAAGCGGTTTCGTCGCGAAAAATGAGGAGATCAGAGACAGTTAATATGACCGCCAATCTCAATCTGTTCAGCTTCACAAGCAATTATGAATTCGCCAACAGGATCCAGGCTGTCACGCGCCAAGCTCTGTTGCCGCTGTTTTGCCACGGTCGATTGCCGGGGTATTTAGTACATGATCGGAAGAGGAACGGCGAATGCCGTTCCTCTTTTCCGATTTTCTGCACTTTTTTAG
>JBAYTY010000062.1:0-27731 GCA_041675385.1 Candidatus Obscuribacterales bacterium | reverse complement strand
GTCTGCGCAGACCTGACGTTTCCACTTAACCCCTCGGCTCAAAGTACCCAACTTATTTATTGGTGGGTGCTCACCGCTTATGTAATTAGTATATCCGAGCAGAAATCTATTGGAAGTCCCCCGCTGAAAATACTTTGCATATCCACTGACAATTCGAAAGGCTGCTCTTAGCCTCGTTATCGATATCTCATCTAATAGCCAAGGGCGTGAACCATAGCGCCACCATGAGCATATTCGTTTGTATATAGAGTTATACACAGGCGAGCAAGTGAGTTTGGCTATTGCCTGTTTCGCAGGAGCGATGTTTCTTGCTTTTGCGTTTCGAAAAAGGGAAGATTTTTTCCGAAAAAATCTTCCCTTTATAATTGACGCATTGACTCATCAAAAACCTGACCTTCGATTAAGCGTTTCCGCATCCGCATTACAGCTATGGATTCGAATAACTAAGTGGAAATGAAAAATAGTGGATTCGCGTTCTGGGAGCCGGCCAGACTGTCTACTTTTGAATAGTTTGTTGACTGCAGATCAGTTGCGCCAGCGCTTGAGTCTGCCCTTTTAATTCAGGCACAGCCACACTTTCAAGTAGCACAGCTTTGAGTAGTGGACCAATTGCAAAGATTCGATTGTTAACCTTACCGCTTCTATCAATGAGCTCTCCAGAAGGAAGACAGTTAATGCCGGCACCAGTTGGATCTGGAGCAATTAGTCCGCGCTTGTGAAGATTGGCCATGAGCTGGCTGTCGATAGCCTTGAGTTTTAATTGCGGGCCGGTGCAATTGATTACTCTGTCAAATAGAATTGTTTCTGCCTTGGAATAGCGCTCTTTGATAGTCACTGCGACTTTTGTTTTCGATTGCTGCATCTGTTTGATTCCACCAGATAGAACCCGTAGCTGTCCACTCTTTTGATAAGACTCAATTTTTGCAGCAATAGAAGGTGCCATGCGGTGGCGATGAATATCCCAATAAGTTTGCAGATGGCGCATGAAGTTGCGCTTCTCATCTAAGGCCAGATTGCTCCACCATCTTTGTGTAATTGATCTGAAACTATCTACTCCTGCTTGCCAGTTAACTGCCTGAGCCGATTGCTGGCGGACAAATTTGAGTGCAGACAGAGCTGAGAGTTTTATATCGTCAATCTCCTCCCAGTTGAGCTGCGGTGGCTGCAGTTCTGGCAGGTCTAAGTGTCTTCGCGGAAGGAGGCCGTGACGCGAGGCTGCAGTGATTGTGCCAACGTGACCGCGGGCTTTTAGCTCGATAATTTTGTCGACTGCAGTTAGTCCAGTACCAACTAATAAGACTGAGTCATTGCTGTCAATGGTTTCGATTGCCTCTGTATTCCAGGGGTTGTGAATATAGTGAGCACTGGTCATTGGTAATTTGTCGATCCAGGCTGGCTGCTTTCCTGATAGATTGCCGAGCGCCAGTACAACTATGTCAGCTGCAAGAAACTGCTCATTATCTAGTTTCACTTTAAGTCTTTGTTTGCTGGTCTCATCTTCTTCAAGTTCTTCATCAACGTCTTCGTCAACTTCTTCTATATCAAGAGCACTTTGCTGCACAAGAGAGAAACTGTGAAAATCTACTTTCGCCTCGGCTATGGCTGAGTTTAGAAGTTCTTGCACATACTGACCAAAAAACTTGCGAGGGAGAAAATCGGTAGCCTTGACTGCTGGGTCTTTGGTCCTGGCGTAGTTGAGAAAATCGTCGGGCTGATCGGCGAGTGCGCTCATACCCGCGGCACTGACGTTCAACAAATGCTCATCGCAGGTTGTACTGTAGGCCAGACCTAATCCTAAACTTAGACCGGGTTTTTTAGGCTCTACGATAGTGATTGCACAGGCAACTTTATCTTGCCTGAGAAGATGATATGCCGTCATGGCGCCGCTGAAACCGCCGCCGATGATGATTACTTTGATTGGTTGCACTCTATCGTTTTACTCTAGAGCTTTACTCGACAGTGACAGACTTAGCCAGGTTGCGTGGCTGGTCTACGTCTTTGCCGAGGTAGTCAGAAATAAAGTAAGAGAGAAGTTGCAGTGGCACCACCGTGGTCATCGGTGAGAACAACTCATCCACTGGTGGTACTGTCAGCACTGAGTCGAAAGTCTTTTGCGCTTGCTCATCGCCATCAACTGCCACGGCAATCATTTTTGCTTTGCGGGCTCGTGCTTCTTGAGCGTTAGACAAAGTCTTCTCGTAAACTAGACCGGGTACCAATACTGTTATCACAGGCACGTTTTGATCTAATACAGCGATTGGTCCGTGTTTTAGTTCACCGGCGGCATAGCCAGAAGCATGAATGTAGCTAAGCTCTTTTAGTTTGAGCGCGCCTTCTAAGGCTGTTGGATAGTTCAGTCCACGGCCAATGAAGACAACGTCGTGAGCTTCAGCGTATTTTACTGATGTCTCTTGAATGTCTTCTTCGCGGGCGAGTATTTGTTCGATCATAGCGGGTACTAGGTTGAGCTTTATTTTGAGGTCTTTTGCTCTCTCTGGGCTCAATGTCCCTCTGCGCTCGCCTAAGTATATGGCCAGCAAGTAGAAGCAGGCTAGTTGAGCTAAGTAGGTTTTGGTGGCAGCCACAGACACTTCAATGCCACATTCTGTGACAATGAGGTTCTGTGTTAGTTGAGCTAAGTGCGAATCGGCGCGGTTGGTTATTCCTAATGTGTAAGCACCTTTTTGCTTGGCAGCAGAAAGGGCCGCTAGGGTATCGGCTGTTTCTCCCGATTGACTGACGGCAATTGCTAGGGTTGATTCGTTGCAGAGTAGTTTGCGACCACGAATCTCTGAGGCTATATCAACGTCAACTGGAATTCCTACCAATTCTTCAATCAATAATTTGCCAACCATTGAAGCATGGAAGGCTGTACCGCAAGCAAAAATATTGATGCGAGTAAGGCCTTTGATTTCTTCATCTGTGAGGTGCACACCGTAGTTGGCTGAAGCACTGCCTGCTGGCGTTAGGTGGTCGATATTGAGATCAATAGGGTGATTGGGGTGGCGCAGATATTTCGACAATGTCTGGCGCAACACCAGTGGTTGCTCGTGTATTTCTTTGAGCAAGAAATGCTTATAGCCGCACTTGTCGATTACGTAAGGGCTTGTGTCTAGGGCAATGGGGCTGCGTTTTACTTCAACGCCCTCAAAAGTAAATAGTCTTACTTTTGCGGCTGTGATTTCAGCAATTTCACTCTGCTCTAGTTTGATTACTCGGTTGGTGTACTGGCGCACGGCCATTGAATCGGAAGCGAGAAAATTCTCGTCATTGCCTAGACCAACCGAAAGAGAGTAGTGGTGGTTGATAGCATAAATGCGGTCGGGATGCTCTTGGCTCACTACGCCGAGAGCAAAAATGCCAACTAAGCGCTTGACCGAGCGGGTAATTGCTTTCAGTAAGTTTTTGTCTTTGGCGTATTCATGTGATACCAGGTGTGCTACCACTTCAGTATCTGTATCAGAGTTGAACTGATAACCAAGGCCTTTGAGCTCGTTTTGCAATTCTTCGTAGTTTTCGATAATGCCGTTGTGCACCACAGCAATGGTGCCGGTAGAATCGGTGTGTGGGTGGGCGTTTTGATCGTTAGGAATACCGTGGGTGGCCCAGCGGGTATGACCGATGCCGACTGTGGCTGATGGACGTTTGCTGTCTAGCAGCGCTTCTAAATTGGAAAGTTTGCCGGCAGCTTTTAGAACACAAAGGCGACCGTTTTCAATAACGGCCACTCCCGCTGAGTCGTAACCCCTATATTCTAGGCATTTGAGCTCATTGAGCAAAACCGGAGCTGCGTGTAATGGGCCAAGATAGCCAACGATTCCGCACATTTATTACTTCCTCCAAATCCAATTATTCGATTTTAGTTCTGCTTCAGTTCGGCTAATTCGCTGACGACTAGTTTCTAAACTTCCATCAATTCAGCTTCTTTATCGTGGATACATTTATCAATTTCTTTGACATATTTGTCAGTAATCTTCTGTAGGTCAGCTTCCTTGCCTTTGATCTCGTCTTCAGAAATCTGGGCACCTTTCATCTTTTTTAGATCTTGATCGCTATCGCGACGAATATTACGCACTGCTACTCTTGATTCTTCGCCGATCTTTTTCACCATTTTGCTCATTTCTTTACGGCGATCTTCGGTCATTTGCGGAATGCCGATGCGAATGACGTTGCCATCAGAGTTAGGTGTGAGGCCAAGATCAGACTTGTGAATGGCTTGTTCAATTGCCTTAAGGCTGCCCTTATCGTAAGGCTGGATGGTGAGCGAGCGGCCGTCACTGGTTGAGATATTGGCTAAGCCTTTGAGCGGAGTCATTGTGCCGTAGTAGTCGGCCTCGATGCGGTCGAGCATTTGCGGGTTTGCCCGGCCGCTTCTCACGGTCTGCAACTCTTTGTGCAAACTTACGAGCGCTTTCTTCATGCGCTCTTCTGCGTTCTGTAAGACTTCTGTGGTTGTGCTCATGAATCTGTCCTATCTATTTAAACTCTTACGACTTTGCCTACACTCTTACGGCGTTGCCGACAATGGTTCCCACTTCTTGTCCTTTGACAATGCGCTCGATGCTGCCATCTTTGGCAAAGTCGAAGACTAGTATAGGAATATTGTTTTGCTGACAAAGTGAAACTGCAGCCGGGTCCATAACTTTGAGACCCTGTCTGAGCATTTCGTCGAATGATATGTGGTCTAGTTTTCTGGCATTTGGATTAGTTCTTGGGTCATCGTCATAGACGCCGTCCACGCCATTTTTTGCCATGAGCACAGCATCGGCTTTGAGTTCAGCGGCGCGCAGTGCAGCAGCAGTATCAGTAGTGACGTGTGGATTGCCGGTGCCGCCGCCAAGGATGACTATGCGATTTTTTTGCAAGTGACGGATGGCCCTTAGGCGAATGAACGGTTCGGCCACTGTAGGCATGGCTATTGCCGTTTGCACGCGGATGTCGATGCCTTTTTTGTTGAGAACTTCACCAAGAATTAGGCAGTTCATGATTGTGGCCAGCATACCAACGTGGTCGGCTGCCGCTTTATCCATTCCCCACCCAGCCCCTTGAACGCCTCTGAAAATGTTGCCGCCGCCTACAACCACAGCAATTTGCACGCCAAGGTTATATGCAATCTGTATCTCGTTGGCTATGCGGTTAATTTCCGCTTGATCGATGCCAAAGCCTTGAGTGCCCATAAGAGCCTCGCCGCTTAGTTTAAGTAGGATCCTTTTATAGTGAATGGCCATTTGGTGATTCCTTTGCAAAAGCGTTCTATTAAGAAGACATATAGTCTTCAAAAGAGAAGACAGCCAGATCATAACGCGATCACGGCTGTCTATCTATCTACATGGCATTGGTTTAAGCGGAAGCTTCAGTCTCTTCTGTAGTCTCGCCGTTGTCACCTAAGATGAATAGGGCATAGCGCACAACTTTAGCTTCAACACCCATTTCTTTGCCCTTGGCTGCCAGGTATTTGGCAACTGACTGCTGGGGGTCTTTGACGAAAGGTTGCTCACTCAAAACACGCTCAGCCAACAGCTTGTCAACACGGCCGGTGACGATTTTTTCTTTCATCTCAGGCTTCTTGTCAGCCAGATCGGCTTTGCCCAATTCAATACGGCGCTCGTTTTCGATTACTTCAGCTGAAATATCGTCACGGGTCAAGAATGTAGGCTTGGCAGAAACAACGTGCATGGCTAGTTCGCGGGCTACTGCCTGCAAGTCGGCTAGGTTGGCAACCGCTTTGTCTGTTTCAATCTCGACGATTGCACCCATCTTGCCACCCAATGTGTGGATGTAAAGACCGGTTGTGCCATTTGGCTTAGACAAATCGAATACAGCAAGACGCTTAACTGAAATATTTTCGCCAATTTTAGCGATTGTTTCGGTTACAGCTTCTTTCACTGTTTTACCATCAAGAGTCAGAGCCATTAGGGCTTCGACATCCGTCGGTTTTTTGCTACCAGCCAACTCAGCAATTTGTTTGCCGAGGGCGACGAACTGGTCATTTCTGGCAACGAAGTCGGTTTCGCAGTTGATTTCAACTAGCGAGGCTACTTTGCCATCAGCACTTACTTGGCCGACCACAAGACCTTCAGATGTGGCACGGCTAGCTTTTTTGCTAGCTGAAGCGGCACCTTTTTGTCTTAGAAGTTCGAAGGCCTTGTCGAAATCGCCAAGAGCTTCTACTAGAGCTTTCTTGCAATCCATCATTGCTGCGCCTGATTTCTCGCGCAAGTCTTTGACCATGGACGCAGATACTTCTACCACTGTACTCATCTCCTATCCTCATCTGAAAGTGGAAATTGTCAATTTAAACTTGAATTTGTTATGAAATTGCTTTGAAATTAGCCTTGATATTAGCCTTCAGTGGCAGCTTCAGCAGGAGCTGGCTCTTCGCCGGCGCCAACTACAGCCATTTGCGGCTCAGCTTCGGCAACAGCTTCAGGAGCGCCATGTTCTTTCCAGTCAGTCTTTTCTGCTGGAAGTTCAACTTGAACGCCTGCGCCTTGCTTACCTTCAAGAATAGAATCAGCAATTTTGCCAACGATAAGCTTGATTGAGCGAATGGAGTCGTCGTTGCCAGGAATTACATAGTCGATGCCATCTGGATCGCAGTTGGTATCGATAATTCCTACTGTGGCGATGCCGATTTTTTTGGCTTCGTTAACAGCAATAAACTCGCGTTTTTGGTCGATGATGAAGAGTACGTCTGGCTTGCCACGCATGGTTTTGATACCACCCAGTGATTTTTCCAGCTTCAGCAGTTCACGGTTGAGAACTGACTGTTCTTTCTTACCGCGACGGAATAGATCGCCGCTATCGCGCATTTCTTCTAATTCTTTCAGACGGTTGATACGCAATCTGATTGTTTCAAAGTTGGTGAGCATGCCGCCTAACCAGCGACGGTTGACGTAGTGGGCGCCGCAACGTTTTGCTTCTTCTTCAACGATTTCAGAAGCTTGTTTCTTGGTGCCGACAAAAATAATGTTTTTCTTTTCGGAAGCGCATTTTCTGATGTATTCACAGGCTTTATCGAGAGCGCGAGTGGTTTGCTCAAGGTCGATAATGTAGATGCCGTTTCTTTCACCATAGATGTAAGGTCTCATCTTGGGATTCCAGCGGCGGGTTTGGTGGCCGAAGTGAACGCCTGCTTCCAAAAGTTGTCTCATCGATGCTACTGGCAAGGGTAATTGCTCCTTAGATAATGGGTAGGCCAGAAGGTATGGCGGAACTGGTTACCTGATAGAGGTTCTGCTGTGGCAAACACCAAGCGAAATTGGCGACGGCCTTCCGTAGGACCGCCCGCTCTATCAGTCCTCCAAGGTATCACCCTTAGACATGCACTGGCTCGAATCTCTAGAGAACCTTAACGGTTCGCTTAAGAATTGGTCTGTACTTAGGTTCGAGCCAGTGCTTTTGTTCGGAAAGTCAGTCCCTGTAAGGTATTGCGCCCTAGTGGTTAAGGCGGGCCGAGTTTCGAGCTACTAAAGTTGTCGTAACAGAAATGCCCATATATACCTATTTATAGACTCTTTGCTAATAACTAGTTATAATAATACAACGTAAACTTTTGCTAACCTGTGCTAGCGAAATTTGAGTAGCCTTGTGAGGGTAAAGTGTCGAAAGTATTAGTGCTTAATGCATCCTACGAACCACTCAATATCTGCACCTGGCGCCGCGCTGTTGTTTTACTAATGAAAGGTAAAGCAGAGCAAATCGAGAATAACGGCAAAGAAATCTACACCGATTTGCCCTTGCCTACGGTCATTCGCCTGCGTTCATACGTCAAAATACCCTACAAAGAAATAAGCTTGTCGCGCCGTAACATCTTGCACCGTGACAATTACATCTGCCAATACTGTGGCGACAAAAGGCACGATCTCACCATCGACCACATCATCCCTCGCTCCAGGGGTGGTTTAGATAGCTGGGATAACGTCGCTGCTGCTTGCTTGCGCTGTAACGTCAAAAAAGGCGATCGCACACCAAAAGAAGCTGGTATGCCTCTCAATACCACACCAAGACGGCCTATGTCGCATGTTGTTTTCGAGATTTCGAAGCACGCCGGTGCTGCTGAATACGATTGGAAGAAGTATGTGATCGGGGCTTAGTTTTATTCTAAAATGTTGGCTTTCCGACCATTCGAATTGCAGTCTATATCAAAGTGCTGCTTTAGATATATCGTGACAGTAGCGCATCTCCCGCTCTGAATTGCTGTTGATGCTTTATGCTGAGGCCTCGGAGATCAGTGCCATGACTGTCCAGTCTGATATTTCTACAGCTTCAGAGAAAGCACTTTTTGTTAGTGTCATTCTCGACGTACAAATTCAGGGCTTGAAAGATCGGCTATTTACTTACAAAGTGCCTGAAGCTCTGCTTGGTAGCGTTTTTGTCGGTGCGCAAGTGATTGTTCCTTTTGGGCCAAGGCAACTTGTTCCTGGTTATGTCATTGAACTTCTTGCTCACTTTGAAGCTGACTATGCCATCAAAGAGATTCAAGAAGTACTTGAGCCTGAGCCGTTATTCGACCAAGACTATATAGATTTTCTGGCTTATATCGGCAAGCAGTATTGTGCTTCGCTGCAAGAAGTAATTGCAGCTGCTATTCCTGCTTGTCTCACGACCAAACTAAAGCGCGTGGTAAAGCTGCGCCCTGTGTCTGTTTCTCAGGCAGATCGAGAAGGAGAGGCTGATGATGCTGCCAACTTGATCGTGAGTCTGCTGAAAGATTCGGCTAAGGGCGCACTGAACTTAAACATCTTGCGCCAGCGCTTTGAGCAGAGTGGTCGCAAAGCACGACCTAAGCTCGATCTCCTGCAGTTTCAGCGAGCTTTGCGCGAACTAGTTAAGGCTGAAGTCTTGTTTACCGAAGTAGAAGAAGAAGGCTCAACCACGGCCAAGACTGCTACTTTTCTTAAGTCTCTGCCAGTCGACAAGATAGCAGGAGCTTTAGAGCGTGCTAAAACAGTCAAGCAGAAAGCCGTACTGGAAGCCCTTCTGTCATTAGAAGCTGACGATAGAGCGCCCACTAACTCTATAACTATATCTAGCTTGGCAGAGGCGGCGGGGGTTAGTCGCGCTACTGTTGATAAGTTAATTGGGGCTGGTTCTATTCTTGCCTATAGCGAAGAAGTGCAGCGCGACTCGCTTGCCAGTTTGCCTCAGGCCTTTATTGATCGGGCGGCCAAAGATAATAGTTTGCCACTTACGCTTGAGCAGTCACAGGTATTTGAGGTGCTAAAAGGTGACTTGGCTGAAAGACTGCACTTGAGCCCGGAAGCTAGTCTTGCTCACCTTGTCGAGCCTTGGTTATTGCATGGTGTCACCGGTTCAGGTAAGACCGAAGTCTATTTGCGTTTGATCACTGAGGCCCTTAAGCAAGGTCGCTCAGCCCTGTTTCTAGTGCCTGAAATTAGTCTTACACCCCAACTCTCAGGCCGCTTAAAATCTCGCTTTGGTAGCCTTGTGGCGGTCTGGCATAGTGCCATTAGTGCTGGTGAGCGTTATGATACCTGGCGCCGTTTGCGCAGTGGCGAAGTGCGCGTATTGCTCGGTGCTAGATCGGCTATTCTTGCTCATTTACCGGACCTTGGTGTGATCATTTTAGATGAAGAGCATGATGGCTCATACAAGCAGTCATCACCAAGTCCACGTTATAACGCCCGCGATGTGGCCATCGAGAAAGCTAGGCGCACTGGTGCTCTTGTGCTATTTGGTAGTGCCACACCTGATATTGTTTCTTATCAGCGAGCGAAGCAGAGCAATCGCATTTTAGCCATGCCCAATCGCGTTTTTCTACAGGCCATGCCTAAGGTGACTGTGGTTGATATGCGCCAAGAATTTGCCGATGGCAAAAAGGCAATTTTCTCACCACAGCTCAGTCGAGCTATCGATCGGCGCCTTGAAAGGCAAGAACAAGTGGTTCTTTTGATTAATCGTCGTGGTTTTGCTAATCATGTTTTTTGTCAGCTTTGTGGTCACGTAGTTAAATGCAAAAATTGCAGTGTTACTTTGACTTTGCATAGGCGGCTGAGAAAGGGCGAAGGTAGTGACCCTGAAAAACTTGAAGATAAGCCACCCCAGGGGCACTTGGCTTGCCATCACTGTGGCTTTAGAACCTCTCTCAAAGAAGAATGCCCAAGTTGTAGTAGCCCGTTTTTGAAGGAGTCTGGTCTAGGTACGCAGAAAGTTGAGCAAGAGGTGCATAAGCGCCATCCTGATGCCCGTGTGGTCAGGTTAGATTCAGATGTGGCGGCAAAAAAAGGGGCCTATGAAAAAGTCTTGGATCAATTTTCGCAAGGGCAGGCCGACATTTTGATTGGCACCCAGATGGTGGCCAAGGGTCTTGATATTGAGCGTGTTACCTTGGTGGGAGTGCTGACTGCCGATGCCGCTTTCAATTTGCCTGATTATCGCTCAACTGAGCGTGGCTTCCAGCTACTTACCCAGGTAGCTGGCCGAGCCGGACGGGGTGAGATGGTTGGCGAGGTAATTTTGCAGACCTATGCCCCTGAGCTAGAAGCACTTCGTCTGGCCAGCAAGCATGACTATCACAGCTTCTTCGGGCCTGAACTGGAAAATCGCCGTGATTTTGAGTATCCACCTTTTAGTCAGTTAATTCGAGTGGTCGTCAGCGGCGAAGACCAGCTCTTGGTGGAGTCAGTCAGTGATCTGTTGGCTGAAGAGATTAGTCGGCTGCTGGAAGATGATGTTCCAGAAGGCGACGTCAAGCTGCTTGGCCCTGTGCCATGCGTGATCGAACGAATTAAAGGACGATTTCGCTATCACTTAATTATCAAAAACAAAGGCGGGCCGGCCATTCAACAAATGATCACCGAATACATGCGCGGGCGGCGCTTTGGTCCACAAGTGTCTGTAGCGGTCGATGTAGACGCTCTCGACATGATTTGAGGCTAAATTAAACTAGTTCTCTTTCTTCTCCCGCTCCTATTCGCTACCATCTATTGAGGCTTTGCTTGTTTGGCGTCAACGCATTCTTCAAATGATATTCCTCTACTATTTTTGCTTTAGCCTTGTGCTCTTTGTCGCTGGACCATTTCTTCTCTTTAAGAAGAAGGCTAGGGCGGGTTTGTGGCAGAAGTTGGGTTTTGTCGCGAAAGAGCTAAGAGATAATCAAGGTAGGCTTTCTGGCTGCGTTTGGTTTCACGCCGTTTCGGTGGGCGAATTCAACGCTGTCTTACCCTTGATCAAGACATTTCAGGCTAAGTATCCGCATCTGCCAATTGTTGTCTCAACCACTACATACACTGGGCAGCAGTTAGCCCAAGAGAAAGTTGGCGCCATTGCCTCTGTCTTTTATTTCCCTTTCGACTTACCTTCTGCCGCTTGCGCGTACCTCAACCTTCTTAAGCCGCGCTTGGTGGTCATTGCTGAGACTGAGATTTGGCCAGGCTTTAGCTATCAATGCAAAAGACTGGGTGTCAAGCTTGTGGTTGTTAACGGTCGTATGTCACCACGTTCGTTTCAGTCATACAAGCGCTATCGGCGTGTCTTCGCTCCTGTTCTCCAGGCCTTTACTGAAATTGGTGTGCAGTCTCATGAAGAGGCCAAGCGCTATAGTGAAGTGGGCGGACCAAAAGTAAACATCAGGGTGCTGGGTAATTTGAAATTCGATGGTCTAAAGCCGATTGCTTCTGAGCAGATTGCGCAGCTCAGGCAGCAAGTCAATTTGCCTGTTGACCGCTTTGTATTGGTGGCTGGCTCTACCCATGAAGGGGAAGAGACGGCCATGCTCAAGGCCTACGGTCGCATGCTTGATACCAATACATCCAAGATTCGCTTAGTTCTGGTTCCCCGTCACCCTGAGCGTTTTGATCATGTTGCGGCCCTGGTTGACCAGGCTGGTTATACTGTGCGGCGACATTCGCGCGGCGAGTGCTTTGCCGACAGTGGTAGAGAGGTCTATTTGCTTGACGTCATTGGCAAGCTTTTTGATTTTTACAGTTTGGCAAGTATTGCTTTTGTCGGTGGCACAATTGCACCTGTTGGTGGTCATAACATTATGGAGCCATATGCCTACGGTGTTCCTGTGGTAGTAGGGCCCAGAGTGGAAAAAACCAAAGATGTTGCTAAGGCATTAGTGGCATGTGATGCTCTGGCGCTATGTACCAGCAGTGAAGAGGTGGTCGAGAAGTTGTTGCAGCTTTTCGCCGATAGCAATGCCCGGCTTAAGGCCGGGGCTGCCGGTCGAGAATTGCTCAATGCCAGCCAGGGTGCTCTCTCTAAGGCTATGGATATGTTGGCCGATAATCTTCACGAGACCACTGTACCTACGTTAAGTAAAAGGTAAGCAGTGAAAGCAAACAATAACAACCTATTGGCTGAAGTGCTCCGACCTATTTCTTACTGCTATGGCCTAGGAGCTTACGCACGGCTAATTACGTATTCCTCCGGTCTCGCTAGTCGACGCTCGGCTGCAGTGCCAGTTATTAGTGTTGGTAATATCACAGTTGGTGGCACTGGTAAAACCCCCTTGACCATCGATTTAGCTGAACGACTCTCTTCTGCTGGTTTGAAAGTGGCGATTTTGTCGCGAGGTTATGGTCGTAAATCAAAAGGCTTGCAGGTGGTGGCTGACGGTGGTGGTACGCTAATTTCGGTAGAAGAAGCCGGAGACGAGCCATTTTTGATTGCTCAAGCGCTGCCTGAGGCGGTAGTTATCGTTTGCAGCTCGCGCTTAGAATCGGCCCAGTTAGCTGTGCATCAATTTGCTGCTCAAGTAATTATTCTTGATGATGGTTTCCAGCATATTAAGATCAGGCGCGACTTTGATCTCGTGCTGTGGGATTTCAATGACAAACCAGACAAAGCTATGCTTGTGCCTTCTGGACGCTTGCGCGAACCCCTTGGTGGCCTTAGTCGAGCCAGCGACATTGTTATTACTAAGGTGCCTGAAAGCGGCGCTGAGGCTGAGGTAGAACGACTGACCGTTGAGCTTGCTCAAATGGCTCCGCAAGCCAATATTTACAGCTGCCGTTTTGCTCCAGCCTATCTCACTGGTTATGCCCGAGATGGGCAATTGGCTCAGCCCATTAAGCTCACTGAGTTGGCTGGCAAGAAAGTTTATTCTTTGTGTGCCATCGCTCGCCCGGAGGGATTTTTGAGTGTTCTCGCTGATTTGGGTGTTGTACCGGTGCGGGTGCGCCAGTTTGCCGACCACCATTGGTTTAGCTCGGCACAGATGAGTGAAATTGAGGCTGATTTCATTGCCAGCGGTGCCGATCTTTTAGTCACCACTGAAAAAGATTTAGTGCGTATGACATTGTCGCCAACAATGGCAGCAAAAACCTGGGCTGTTGTCCTCAAATGTCAGTGGATATCCGCACCGCCAGCCTTCCTGTCGAGTTCAGTCTTGAAAAAATGACTAATACTGAAACCATGATCGAGAAAAAACCATTGGCTAAGGCTATTTTAGTAATTCGTTACCGCTTCATTGGCGATACTATTTTGACTGTGCCATTTTTGCGCAATTTGCGGGCCGCTTATCCTAATGCTCGCATTGATGTCTTGACCGGTCCGAAGAGTGGTGAAGTGCTCGATGGCTGTCCCTACATTGATTCGCAAATTGTTTATGACACTACTCGTTTTCATAAATACGATAGTGGCTCTGGCAAACCTAGGACATTTGCTTCTTATGTTTTGCAGTTGCGCCAGCCTAAATATGATCTTGTTTTTGTGCTCAAGCGGTCATTTTCTAGTTCGCTATTGGCTTTTCTCACTGGAGCTAGACGGCGCGTTGGCTATGCTATGAGAGGCAGAGGTCAGCTGCTGCGAAATTTGCTTTTAACTGATAAAGTGGCTTGGCGAGAGGATATTCATGAAGTCGATTCGCTTATTTCAGTGCTTGAAGCTGTAGGTATTGCCGTTCCTCAAGAGAAGCGTGCCCTTGAATCTTGGGTGTCGGCCTCTGAGTTGGCAAAAGTCAATGATTTGGGTTTGCTGGCACCAATTCAGGCCGCTGGAAAGAAAATGGTTCTCATTCATGCCGCAGCCGCTCATCCTGACAAGCTCTATCCCCTTGCTAGTTGGGCCGCTTTAATTAAGCGCTTGCATAGCGAACTTGATCTTATTCCGGTATTCTCCGGCGATAAGCAAGATATGGCACTTTATCAGGAACTTGCTGCTCTCAGCGGCCTTCAGTCTATTGCCATAAATTTTGCCGGGCTTCTGAGCTTGCGCCAGAGCATGGCTCTCTATAGTCTTATGAGTCTTGCTGTCTGTGTCGACTCTGGTCCGGCTCATCTCTGTGCCGCTGCTCAAGTGCCTACTATTGCTATTTTTGGGCCAACCGATCCAGTGCGCTGGCAGCCCTATGGCGAAGCTAATGCTGCTGTTTTTGATAGCAGTTTGCCTTGCCGTCCATGTAATTATCATAAGGTTTGCCATAATAGAGAGTGTCTAACAGAGCTTTCTCCGGATCTTATTTTTGAGAAGTGCTTAAATATATATCGACCAGTCCTGATGCGGGAGCACTAAATGTCAGTCAAATTGAAAAGTCTAGTATTGGTCTCAATTTTCGCTGCGTCAGCGTTTGCTTCTGTTCCGGCAGCTGAGTCGGCCAGCAAAAAGCGTAAGGCTAGAGCCATGCCAGCTAGTAGTGCGGCTTCCCAGGAGCCATATAGAGGCGGAATGGTCCCTCGCGGTGGGCTTCCCAAATGGGTTCAGTATGACCAAGGCGGCATGTACTATTACAGCAAAAACGAATTAGAGAAAGCGCGCCAATATTGGCTGGCGGCTTTAAAAATAGCAGAACAGGTTGTTCCAGCTGAGAAGGCAAAGGGTTTGAGCACCACCACCGAACAGCAGGTCTGCAACTTAATCGATCACCTGGTTATGATGGTCAGTGATTCTAAGCTTAACCCCAAGGGTGCTGTCTACGGCAGTCATGGCTATGGTGCTTCGCCTACAGTAAATGCCTCTTCTTATGCCGATCCAAAGCGACTTGCTTATGACAACATGGCTGCTCATATCAAGATGATTAACGAAGATTATCGCTGGTTTGACAGAATTACAGTTTTTGCTGGGAGAACAATAGGTAAAGATTGCCGCTGCCTATCTGCTATGAAGAATACTCTTGCTCAAATTAAGATTGGCGAAGTAAACACCAAGTACACAATGTCGACTTTAGAGAAAGAATTGAATATCAGCCGAAGTTCAATTGATAACAGACCGAATAATGCCAACAATCCTGGTAGTAATAATAATGGCTTGGCACCAAATGGTGAGTATTTGCCACCAGGTCAAGTTCCTCAGTAGTTAGCTTCAGTAGTTAGTTTTCGGCTTTATATATGAACATGTTCTTGCTTTCAATTAGAACAGGAAGCCCTCGAACTAGGCAAAATGCAGCAGAGAGATAAACCATTAGATTGGCTGTGGGCTGGGCCCAGCTGTCCTTTAATAGAGTCGTCTGAGCGGCAATAATGAGGCAGAAGGCTAGGGCCTTAACTACGGCGTAGGTGAATCGACTGAAGTTCGATGCCACTAAGAACTTTCCTAGACCTGATTGCATCATGGTTTTAGCGCCAAAGGCTGTGTAGCCTTCGCTGCTGGCTTGGCTGCGCATGGCGTCGACAAATGTTCCGCGAACGAGAAAGAGTAGTGGTACCCAAACCGGTACCCAGCCGAGAGATGAGAACACTATCCAGTAAGCCATTTCTACAGCCCTGTCGCCAGCAATGTCTAGGATGGCACCAAGCTTGGTTGCTTGTTTCAGTTTTCGGGCAAAGTAGCCGTCTAATCCGTCAGCCCAAATCACCAGCACCGTCAAGCCAAAAGCTGTCCAGAGTATCGTTTGATGCTCGCTTTCTTTGGCGCCAGGAAAATACAGCAGGGCGAGAGTGGCAAGGGCAAGCACCACTCTCGATACCGTAATAAAGTTGGGGACGTTCATCAGTGGGTAGTCTTCAACTAGACGTCTAAGTGAGCTACCAAGTGTGAGTTCTTCTCGATGAATTCCTTACGCGGTGCTACTGATTCACCCATGAGCAAATCAAAAATATGATCAGCTTCTGAGGCATCTTCAATAGTCACTTGTTTAAGGGTGCGTGTGGCAGGATTCATGGTTGTTTCCCAGAGTTGCTCAGCCATCATTTCACCGAGACCCTTGTAACGCTGAATATCAACGCCTTTGTCTCCCATTTCGGCCAGCACTGCTTCTAGTTTGTGTTCGTTGTAGCAGTACTCTACCCGTTTGCCCTTTGAGACTTTGAATAGTGGAGGCTGGGCGATGTAGACGTAGCCGTTGTCGACCACAGGCCGCGCGTAGCGGAAGAGGAAAGTGAGCAGTAGTGTGCGAATGTGACTGCCGTCAACGTCGGCGTCAGTCATGATGATTACTTTGTGGTAGCGCAACTTAGACAAATCAAGATTGAGGGCGTTAGGTCTGAGCATGCCTGTGCTCTTGCCGCCATCTTCGTCTAGTTCAGTCACCACCAAGCCTAGGGCTTGAATCATGGCCTGCACTTCGTTGTTGTCGTAGATGCGACTAGGCTGCACTCTTTCAACGTTGAGAATTTTGCCACGTAAGGGCAGAATTGCCTGGAAGCTGCGGTCACGGCCTTGTTTGGCAGAACCGCCGGCGGAGTCACCTTCTACCAAGAATACTTCGCACTTTTCAGGGTCTTTGTCTGAGCAGTCGGCCAGTTTTCCAGGTAGACCGCCTCCCGATAAGGCAGACTGACGACGCACCGTTTGTTTGGCTTTCTGAGCTGCTTCTCGAGCTTGCTTTGATTGCAAGACTTTCATCAATATGTCTTTGGCTGGCTTGGGATTTAGCTCTAACCAGTCAGCCAAACGCTCAGCGGCAATACCTTGCACCACCCCTTGCACTTCTCGGTTGCCCAAGCGTTCTTTGGTTTGACCTTCAAACTGCGGATCTGGCACCTTCACCGAAATGATTGCTGTCATACCTTCGCGAATATCTTCGCCAGTGAAGCGCTCATCAGATTCTTTCAGGATGTTTGTTTTTTTAGCGTATTCGTTGACAACTCTGGTCAGTGCATTTCTAAACCCAGTTAAGTGAGTGCCACCGTCGTGAGTGTTGATGTTGTTGACGAAGCTATAAACAGATTCTGAATAAAGGGTCGTCCATTGCAGTGAACATTCTGCAGTGATGTCATTGGTTCTTTGTTCAAAGTAAATTGGTGGTTTGTGCAGGACATCGCGACTTTCGTTGAGGTATTCGACATAACTCGAAATACCTCCAGCATAGTGATAAGTCTCGCTCTTGCCTGCGCCTTTGTTGCTGCGATTGTCGGTAAGAACGATACAAAGACCTTTATTGAGGAAGGCCATTTCGCGCAGTCTGGTGGCTAGAACATCCCACTCAAAGTAGATCTTTAGGCGTTCGTTGTCTTCGTTAATGTCGTGGAAGATCAGTTCATCTGGCCAGAAAGTAACTTTGGTGCCCTGCAAATCGGTTTCGCCCAAAACTTGCAGCAAGCCATCAGCATCACCGCGTAAGTAAACTTGTCTGTGAACGCGACCTAGGCGATAAACCTCTACTTCTAAGCGTTCGGAAAGAGCGTTTACAACTGAGGCGCCTACACCGTGCAGACCGCCTGATACTTTATATCCGCCGCCACCAAATTTGCCACCAGCGTGGAGCACTGTGAAGACTGTTTCGACCGCGCTTTTACCGGTTTTTTCAACAATGTCTGTGGGAATGCCGCGGCCATTGTCTTGAACTGTGCAGGACTCATCTTCATTGATAGAAATGTCGATGCGATTGCAGTGACCAGCCAAAGCTTCATCAACGGCGTTATCAACGATTTCCCAGACTAGGTGGTGCAGGCCCCTAGGGCCGGTGGTGCCGATGTACATGCCTGGTCTTAGTCGTACGGCTTCTAGACCTTCTAAGACGTCAATTGCCGAGGCATTATATTCCGCTGATATTGGCACTGGGGCCATTGACTCAGAAGCTTCGCTAGCTTTGGCATCGTTTTCGTTGCCAGTGCTAGCAGTCTCAGTTGTTTCAACTTTGTTTTCGGAGTCGTCTTCAGTCAACGCTGCCACTGTCCCTTGTTCTTTGTTTGCCATGTGTATTCAAGATCCCAAACGGTTTTGTTAGTTTCTTTGCAGGTTTTCGCTTGCGCTCTCAGGTCTTTTGCCAAGACAAGAGAGTCGAGCGTTATGCTCTTGGGGGTAAATCGGATATTTACCGGCCGGAGGGTCGATATTCTCGTGGAATAATCACTTTGCTTCATTGCCCTTCGTACAGGTCAAATTTTAGCACAGAAGCCGATCTCGCTGCCTTTACAGTGGCAAGTTTGACGCTAGGTATAAAATCCTATTAGGAGCTTATACTTGTAGTTGGCCATCCCCAAGAAACACTGGAATCTAGCTTTGGAAATTTATTTTGAACCAAAACCTGGCCTTGTCGAACGTTCAGCCATTGCTCTTGGTTTTTTCGACGGTGTGCATCCGGGCCATCAGGTTGTCATTGGTAAGGCGGTTGAAGAAGCTAAGCGGCTTAATGCCAAGGCTGGTGTGGTTACATTTGCTGACCATCCCCGGGGGCTGACGAGAGGTCAAGCTCCGATGTTGCTTACCACTATTGAGCAAAGATTAGAATTATTCGCCAAGCAGGGAGTAGAGCTCGCTCTTGTGCTTACTTTTTCGGAAGAGTTGTGCAAGCTTTCACCCAGAGAATATGTGCAAAACGTCTTAGCCGCGAGCATGGGTGCTAAGTCGATATCAGTTGGTCACAACCATCATTTTGGCCGAGATCGTGAAGGCGACGCTGATCTTTTGCGCGACCTCGGCACTGAGCGTGACTTTGTCGTTCATGTGGCCGATATGGTTTTGGTAGAGAACCAAGAAGTATCCAGTAGCCGCATTCGTGATTTGATTCTCGCCCGCGACATGGAGTTGGCGAGCACACTGCTGAGCCGGCCGTACAGCCTGCGCGGCATTGTTATTGGTGGCGAGAAAAGGGGGCGGCAACTTGGTTTCCCTACCGCTAACGTTGATATTGCCTTCAATCAACTGGTTCCACCAACAGGAGTTTATGTTGGCTCGGTAAAATTGAATGATGGTAGCTGTCATCAGAGTGTCGTCAATATCGGAGTGCGGCCAACTTTTAAAACTGGCAATGCTGAGGGAGAATCCCAATCTAAGCTCACTATTGAAGCCCATTTGCTTGATTTTGACGGAGATCTTTATGGCCAAACTGTTGAGGTTGCTCTGCTTAAGAATTTGCGTGATGAGAAGAAATTTGCTGATCTAGATGCGCTCAAAGACCAAATTGCTACTGATTGTCAGGTGGCTCGCTGTTGGTTGGCTTGTTGATTTAATTGAGGCATTTTGCGAGTCAGTAGAGTTGCTGTACGAAATTTTCGGAATTACAAAAGCGCTGTCCTTGATTTGCATGATGGCAGAAATGTTCTAATTGGGGAGAATGCCCAAGGCAAAACCAATCTACTTGAGGCCATAGAGCTAATTGCTAGTGGCCGCTCAGATCGTGCTGGTAATGATCGCGAGCTAGTCTATCGCGGGGAAAACCAGGCCCTGATAGAGGTTAGTTATCACTCAGCCGGGTACAGTGAAACCGCTACTTTGTTGCTTACGGCCGGTGAGCGCATGTCTCGCAAGGCGAAGATTAATGGTGTAATTCAGTCAGGAAGCCGACGGTTTTCTAGGCTCACCACAGTTAGTTTTAAGGTCTCAGATTTAGACCTTTTGCGTGGCGGACCAAAACATCGTCGTGACTGGCTTGATCAGCTGGTTTGTAAATTGAAGTCTAGTCATTTTGAACTAACTTCGCGCTATGACAAAATTATTCAGCAACGCAATCGGCTGCTCAAGACGTTTTTTGAGAAGCAAGCCAGATTGACTGTTTCAGACCAAGACGAGCTTAGGGTTTGGGATAAGCAGTTAGGACAATATGGCAGTCAAATAATCAAGCAACGGGTGCATGTGCTGGCTTTGCTTTTGCCCCTAGCTGAGGCCCATCAAGCTGAGATATCAGGGAGTCGCGAGAGCCTAACGGCTCAATATTTATTTAAGACTGAGAACGATTTTAAGACTGAGAACGATTCTGATGAGCAAAGTGAAGAGGCAAAAGCAATTGGAATTAATCAGCTGATTGAAATGACCGAGCGAGAGCTGGAGCAAGTTATTCTCAACCAGCTGAAAAAACGGCGGGCCGAAGAAATTGCCAGGAAGCAGACTGTTTGTGGCCCTCATCGCGATGATGTGAGCTTTTCACTTAATGATTTCGCTGCTACTGCCTATGCTTCTCAAGGGCAGCAACGTAGTTTGGTGCTAGCTCTCAAGTTGGCCGAGTTGAAGCTTGTTACCAGCCGCCTGGAGGAGCCTCCTTTGCTTCTGCTCGACGATGTTCTCGCTGAGCTAGATCTTGGTCGCCAAGGCATGCTGATGCATCTAGTTGATAGTGAGATGCAAACATTAATTACTACCACTCATCTCGATGGCTTCAGGCCAGAATGGATTGAGGGTGCCAAAGTAGTTAATGTTAAAGGGGGCGTGATTTTATCAGACTAGTGCTGAAAGGGGCTTGCTAGATAAAGTTTGGGCTATCAAGGTGGTTAAATGCCTCCGTAGTCGGGTACATTAACATTGGTTAAGGAAGTGGCCAAATTAGAGAGCTAGACACTGCGTGTTCGCCGAACATTTACATGACATAGATCGCAAGGTTTGCCTTGAATGCAATAGGCAGTTCACTGGCATCGTTGCAGCCTGCCCTCACGACGGTGCAAACCTTGTGCCGTTGGCCCGCGACCCCATGGTCGGAACGTGTCTCATGGGCAAGTACGACATCATAGACGTCATTGGTCATGGCGGCATGGGCGTGGTTTACAAGGGCCGACAAGTCTTGATGGACAGAACTGTCGCTATTAAGATGCTGCAGTCTCAACATATTGCTGATTCTATGAGTGTTAAGCGCTTCCACCAAGAAGGTAAAGCCGCTTCGAAAATGAATCACCCTCATGTCATTACAGTCTATGATTTTGGCGTCACTCCGACCTCTGGTCAGCCTTTCATCGTCATGGACTATTTGTTAGGCACAGACCTCTCTCAAATTATTAAAGAGGAAGGCCAGCTAGGCGTTGAGCGCAGTTTGAAGATTTTAGCGCAATCTACTGACGCCCTTGATCACGCTCACCGCATGGGCGTTATCCACCGAGATCTGAAACCGTCAAACATCATGCTCATCGACTATGAAGACGAGAAGGATTACGTCAAAGTGGTCGACTTCGGTGTGGCTAAGCTAATTAGTGCCGGTGGTGAGCAGCAACGTTTGACTCAGATGGGTGAAGTCTGCGGCAGCCCTGTTTATATGAGTCCAGAGCAATGCCAGGGTCTTGAGCTTGATAGTCGCTCAGATATTTATTCGATGGGAATCGTTATCTACGAAACTCTCACCGGTCGCTTGCCAATCTTAGGCAAGACTATGGTTGAGACCATGAGTAAACACATCACCGAGCCACCGCCACGATTTACTGAGGTGCGTCCTGATCTTTATATTCCAGAACGATTAGAGGCAGTGGTCTTCAAAGCCTTGTCTAAAAATCGCGAAGATCGGCACCAGAGTATGGCCGAGCTTACTAGAGATTTAGATACTGCTATTCCTCGTGCTGGTAAGAGTCAGGTGCTGCGTACCGACTTCCCGACCATGCCTCAGAGTGAAGGGGATAAGCCAAAGTCACCGTTTGCTAAGTTCACACCTTTTCACTGGGTGGCTATTGCCTCGGCCTTACTATTGACTGTGGGTATTGCCATTAAAATGGTGATGGATGGTTCTAAGAAACCCACTCCTCAAGCAATTGTCGCTCCAGTTAAAGTGGTAGAGCCGTCAGCGGTGGTGCCACCAGTAAATAATCTGTCTACATCTCCAGCGACTACACCAGCAAATGCTGCAACTGCTTCAATCACTTCAACTGCTTCAACCAAGTCGACTACGTCTACTTTGCCAGGCACGCCGAGTAGTGTCACCACTGCTAGTATTAGTAAGCCAGCGGTTGTAGACGTCAAACCTAGTTCTATTGAGCGGCCGAAATCAGCAAGTCAACCAAAGGTGAAGAGGGTTCGCAAACCACAAGTAGAAACTACTGCCTCATCGACACCACGTGTGGTCAATCATGCGAAGAGTGCCGGCAAAGACCCATTCAAGGATCTACAGAAAAGTCTTAGTTACTAATTCTTCTAATTTTTCTAGTTCTTCTAGGTCTTTTGATGCTTTTTCGCGGCGTCAACTAGTCGCTTTACTCTTGCGCTATCAACATCGTTGATCCAGTTGCCGTCGAACTTGGCGTAGGTGCCAAAAATAACGGCGTCAGCAAATTGGGCGTAGTCGCCAATATTGTCTGGTGTAACACCTGAGCCCACCAGCACTGGTATCGTTACAGCTGCTTTTACTTCACTGACAGCACTAGCGGGCGGCGCATCGCCTGTGCGAAGACCGGTGACAATTACGCCATCGGCCTTGAAAAACTCGGCTGTTGTTGCAGTCTCAACTAGACTAATATCTTCGGTAATAGCATGGGATGAATGTTTCTTTTTTATGTCGGCAAATATTTTTACTTTCCCTGCTTTTATTGCCGCTCGCTTTCTCAATATCTGAGCGGCGCTGGCTTCGTGAATGCCTTCGTCACCAATATGAGCGTAGACGAAGCCCTCTACTCTAATGAAATCAAGATCACTAGCGTGAGCCACGGCTAGGGCTTCTATATTGGCTCCAGCCAATATTTGGATACCGATAGGCATCTGGCAATCTCTCTTAATGGCACTAGCAACCACAGCCATGGCAGCGATGGTTTCTACTTCAACGTAACCCTTCAAATATGGCACGTCATGCATGTTTTCAATGACAATAGCGTCGACCCCGGCTTTTTGGTAGGCTACAGCGTCACTCAATGCTGTGCTTATTATCTGAGCCATATCGCCGCTGTAACCAGCCGCACCAGGAAGAGCGTGCACGTGGACAGCGCCTATTGTTGAACAATTTTTGCCAGTCTTGCCAAACATTGTCTTCTCCTAAGAAAGCAATTTTTCTACGAAAGTAGAACCGCGCGCACTGGGCTGGCCTCAAGATCCATAAATTTAAGAGGCAGTGCCACCAAGAAATATTCGCCTTCTTCAACCGCTCTAAGATCGAGATTTTCCAGCCATACTAGGCCATGGCGGTCAAGAACGTTGTGGGTAGCCAGATCTTTTGACCTGATATGGTCGACTGACGGTGTATCAAGTCCGACCAAGACAAAACCTAGTTGGCCGAGCAGTTCTGCTAAGTCGCTTTCAATGTAGCTATATTCTTCTTCGAAAACTTCAAAATTGATGGTATGCGCTGTCTTAAACAAAACACGTTTGACCCGCTTGCTTGCTTCTTTTAGCTTCTCTTTCACCAGTGAAGCATTGATACCGGCTTTTGTTGGGGCAATATCAATTACTGCCACTGGGCCGACGAAGGGGTGAAGATCCATGGCACCAGCGGTAGTATCAGCGTTATTGTCTGCATCGCTTAGTGAGCCTTTAATATGTACTGGGGCATCGGCATGGGTGCCAACGTGAGGGCTCATGGTGAGGGCAGTTAAATTGATAATATTGCTACTCTCGTAACTGAGAGTAACTTTTCTCGAAAATGGAGTATCACCAGGAAAACAGGCCGATTTTTCATCTACTGGTTGCGAGATATCTAGAATATTTTTGAAGGAGAAGTTCATATATTAGAGATGGCTGCTGACGTCAAAATGGAAGTAGGTTTTGATGTGGTCGATCTTTATATCTCTAGGCGTCTTGCGCTTTTCTGGGCGAGGGCCGATTAGTTTAAGCTTTTTCAGTACTTCTTTGAGAATAAGCTCCATGTGGCGATTGTCAAAACCGCTCGAAAGCTTGATGCATAAACCCAAGCCCTGAGGGTATTTCTCGCAACTGCCAATACCAACTCCGAGCAGACCATCAGCCCCTTCTTTGGCGACGATTGGTGCTTCACAGGCACCGAAAAGGTCTTGCGTGATCAATCTAAAATCGACGCGGTCGGCCCCAGATATGGCCCGAGGATGAGTCAGCATCAGTTGACCAAGCTCATGATAATAGGGTGCGCATTGCTCAATTTGACCGTCTTCAAATGCAACGGCAGTCTTGCTTAAGAGGCTTTGATAGAGATAGGCCATCTCGTATACTGAAAGAGCGTAGTTGGGTAGCTGGCAACCATCGGTGGTGCTCAACAATGATTCTTCACTGCGCTTAATTAGTGCTGACAAAACTTTTCTAAGGCGCACATGCTGTGGTTGGTCTGGCTGCAAATATTTTTCTGGGTCGCCACCAGAAGCTTTAATTGCCGAGAGATAGCCTATATGTTTACCGCTGCAATTATGGAAGCGTCTTCTGGCTTTTTCTTCGTCTGGGCCAATTTGACTCTTGGTCTCGCTTGACAATGGGGTTGCTGGTGGGCATTTGAGGCCTGCTTCATTGGCTCCAGTAATAGCAATAATTTCTTCTAGCAACTCAAGGTGTCTAGGCTCGGCGCTATGGGATGCCATGAATAGAGCTAGATGCTCTGACTTAAGTTGGGGAAAGTGTCTCTTTAAAATCGGTAAATGCTGTATTAGTTGCCACGGCTTGAGCAGTGAGCGACTCCAAAGTTGATAGTTGATATCGCCTAGCTGCACTAACGGTTTAACTGTGTCAATTGACTGTAATTTAGAGCTTGATTCAATGCCAGCAACAAGGCAAACAATGCCGTAGACAGTTACTTCTTTTCTACCGCTGCGTTCGATGGTAAAAAGTGGCTGCCAGGGTAGGTCGCTTTCTTTTGTTGTTGGCAATTGGGCTGCCATATGGTTTGTTTGCATTTTAGTTTGCTTGCATTTTAGTTAGTAAGTTTCCTCAGCCAATAAATTTTCTCAATAACTCACTTATTCTTCTAGGCACAAACTCTTACCTTAATAAATTCGCTCAAAGAAGCCTCGACTTCTATTTCATAGTGTAAAACCAATGATTTAGCATGTGTTTGCGCATGGAGAATTAAGATGGCCATTTCCTTTAAGACCGCAATCAACCCTGGTCAAGCTTCGCCTAGTCCGCTGGGTTCTTACTCTCATGCTCTTAAGGTTGGCAATTTACTCTTCATTTCAGGCCAAGGTTGTCGCGATGCCAAAACTGGTATTGAAGCAGGGCTTACGTTTGACGCTAAAGGCGAGGTTGTTGCCTATGACATCGAAGAGCAAACCAAAGGTGTTCTTGAAAACCTTAGGGCTGTTTTAACTGCCGCTAACCTCGGCTTCGAAAATGTTGTCGACATTACTGTTTTTCTAGCCAATATGGGCGACTTCGAAAAATACAATTCTGTCTATAGTCGCTATTTCTCAATGGAAAATCCGCCGGCGCGTACTACTGTGCAGGTGGCAAAACTGCCTGGGCGTAACTATATTGAAATCAAGGCAATCGCGGCTTTTGCCAACTAAAACAGGGTAAGGAGTAGAATCGAAAATGTCTAACGCTACACTAGCCAGCTCTCTCAATCTCGATCTAAAAAAGATTGAGCACTTTATTGGTGGCAAGTTTCAAGCTGGTTCTGGCAAGGAGACTTTTGAATCTATCAACCCGGCGACAGGTAAGGCGCATGCCACTGTTGCACTTGGTACTGCCGATGATATCGATGCTGCTGTCAAAGCTGCTCGGAATGCTTTTGAGAAAGGGCCATGGCCGCGGATGTCAGTGCGCGAGCGCTGTAATATTTTGCGCAAGATTGCCGATTTGATTTTAGCAAGGCGTGAGGAGTTTGCTATTGCCGAGAGCATTGATACAGGCAAACCCATAAGTGAGAGTTTTGATGGTGATATACCTCGTTCTGCTTTCAATTTTCAGTTTTTTGCTGACTTTGCTCCTAGCTATGTAGAAGAAGCTTTTTCAAGCGCTGAAAATGAAAGGCACATAGCAGTGCGCGAGCCTCTAGGTGTCTGTGGTCTGATTACACCCTGGAACCTTCCTCTCTATTTGGCTACCTGGAAAATTGCACCGGCTCTAGCTATGGGCAATACAATTGTGCTTAAGCCTGCAGAATGGACTCCGTACACTGCCTATCTACTGGCTCAAGTGACTGTTCTTGCTGGTCTACCTGACGGTGTATTGAACATTGTTCAGGGTTTTGGTGCTGGAGGGGCTGGTGAAGCACTAACTCGCCATCCTGATGTGCGTTCCATTTCTTTTACTGGCGAAACCTCAACTGGCCGAGCAATTATGCAGGCTGCTAGTGCCACTATGAAGAAACTCTCTTTTGAATTAGGTGGAAAAGGCGCCAACATAATTTTTGCTGATGCTGATTTAAACGAGGCTATTCCTACTGCTGTTCGAGCGGCTTTTCGCAATCAGGGCCAAATTTGCTTGGCTGGTTCAAGGCTATTTGTCGAGCGCAAAGTATACGAAGAAGTGGTCGAGAAAATTGTTGAGCGCGTGCGCAAAATAAAAGTTGGTGACCCCCTCGATAAAGAAACTGAGATGGGTGCACTAATTGCCCGTGAGCATATGGAAAAAGTACAGAGTTATTTGGCGCTTGGTAAAAAAGAAGGCCACTTACTATGTGGCGGAGAGCGCCTCACCGCGCTCGGTGATGGTAATTTCTTGAGCCCAGCTGTATTTACTGGTTTAGAGATTGAGTCGCGTTTCTTGCAAGAAGAAATATTTGGGCCCGCTCTGCCAATTTTGCCTTTCGAAACTGAAGAAGAAGCTATTGCCCTAGCTAATTCAACTCCTTATGGCCTTTCTGCCTCAGTCTGGAGCCAAGACATTGATCGTTTGCACCGTGCTAGCACTCAAATTAGAGCAGGGTTGATTTGGATCAATACCTGGTTTGCTCGTGATTTACGCACGCCATTTGGTGGTCAGAAGTCTTCTGGAATGGGCCGCGAAGGCGGACGCTATAGTCTTGAGTTCTTTTCTGAGGCTAAGACCATCTCTTATAAATATAGAATGTAGAAGGGGCGAAATTTAAAAAAATGGATTTAGGTATTCGCGGTAAAAAAGCTCTGGTTACAGGGGCTTCAAAAGGCATAGGCCGAGCCATTGTCCAAGCACTTAGTGCCGAAGGGGTTGAAGTAATCGCAGCCTCGCGCGATCAAGGCAATCTTGAGGCTCTGGCTGCCGGTTTATGGCGTAAGAACGCGCCGCTTCATATTTACAGCGCCGACCTCAGTCAGGGCAAAAGTCGCAAAGAGCTAATTGGTTTTGTCGAGAAGACTTTTAAAGAATCAGGTCTCGATATTCTTGTGCACAATGTCGGCGGTCCTAAGCCTACTGATACCGCTCATACATCGGCTGATGATTGGCAGTCGGGCTTCGAACAGCTGTTTCAATCGGTGGCTGAATTAAATAGCGCCTTTTTGCCCGGCATGAAAGAGCGCAACTTTGGTCGAGTTCTTTGCGTTACCTCCCTGTCTGTGATGGAGCCAATCAGCGGGCTAGCTATTTCTAATTCATTGAGAGCGGCGGTAACGGCCATGCTTAAGAGTTTGGCCAGTGAAGTAGCGGCCCATAATGTTACTGTCAACTGTGTAGCCCCTGGTGCCATTGCCACCGATAGATTGACCGATTTGATGGCTGCTCGTATGGTGAAAAGTGGACAGAGTGAAGAAGAATACAATCGTGATTATCTGGCTAGCATTCCGGCTGGCCGCCTTGGCACTCCTGAGGAATTCGCTGCGGTTGTAGCTTTTCTATCATCTGTTCAAGCTGCTTACATAACGGGGTCGACCATTTGTGTGGATGGC
>JBAYTY010000061.1:0-28137 GCA_041675385.1 Candidatus Obscuribacterales bacterium | reverse complement strand
GGTCGGCGAGGAGGTCGGCGAGGAGGTCGGCCCGGCGGCGGTGCTGTCGGTGACCGCGGGGGCGTTGCAGGCGCAATCGGCCGGAGCGGAGCAGTTGCTGTCGCTGGTGGTCGGCGCGCTGGCAGCGGCGGCATTGGCGACGATGGTTTCGATCGTGGTGTTGCCGTCGACGGGGGTGATGATGGTGTTCATGGCTAGATCTCCAATAAAGGTGCCCAAGGGCTGGTTGAGAGAGAACAGAGTGTCAGGATGAACACGCTGTCCAGGAGCAAGAAACGCATCTGCCAAGTCTTCCTATCCGTTGGTAATGCTCTATCAAGTCTGCTGCTCCCGGTGTTCGACCCAGCGTCGTGAGACGTTGAAAAAGGCGTCGAAGGTAGGAGTGGTTCAGAGACTTGAGAAAGTTTTTCCAGGGGGATGGAGGTGAAAGATGTAGTTAACCCTCTCTCTCTACGCATGCGCCCTACAACTCTTTTTTAGTTGGCTATTTCTATATAAGTGGGAGAAGTACTTATTCGATTTGAAGTTCGCTAGCGGTTTGTAGTTCTACCAACTAGCGACTGTCTACCTGTGAGCAAAAATTGCATGAGAAAAACGCAATGATTGTTTTAGCTGGCGCACCCTCTAATATTTCCGGCAACAGATGCCGCTTTCGAAGCAATAGCAAGTGATTGCGGTCTGACTACGGAATATAGGAGACGGGCTTTTTGTGAGAATGGTCCAAGCTTTCAGATCGGCACTTTTTCTGTTCAAAACTCCCGTATTGATAGCTCTGTCTTGCTCTTGGAGATAATTGCGATAACCTAACGATTGTCGAGAGGCGTAAAGAAAAGTTGTAAAACTGACACAGATTTGTTGCTGAAGATGAATCGATTGATTCCCGACTTCAATTTAGTTGTTTCAGTTGGTTCTTTAGTGCATGTCTTTCGGCGGTCCAATAGATAGCTCAGTACACACTGTAAATGAGAGATTAACAAGGAGACGGTATGCTAGGAGTGTTCCACGATTTAGAGACCTATGGTCACGAGCAAGTCACCTTCTTTCATGATAAAGAAAGTGGTCTGAAAGCCATTATTGGCGTACACAGCACCGTTCTAGGGCCAGCGCTCGGCGGTTGCAGAATGTGGAAATATACCGACGAACAAGCCGCTGTTCGCGACGTTTTGAGACTATCGCGGGGCATGACCTTCAAGGCTGCTGTGGCTGGTTTGAAATTGGGTGGCGGTAAGGCTGTAATCATGGCTGATTCCCATACTGAAAAAACTCCAGAAATGCTCAAAGCCTTTGCTCGCGCTGTCGAATCATTGCAAGGTAAGTACATCACCGCTGAAGATGTCGGCATGACTGTCGGCGATATCGACACTATGCGTGGTATCACAAAGTATGCTGTTGGTGGTTCTAATGAAGGCGGCAGTGGCGACCCATCTGGCATGACTGCTTTCGGCGTATTTCAAGGCATGAAAGCGGCTTACAAATTTGCTGGCTTAGGCGAAAGTCTAGAAGGCGTTAAAATTGCCATTCAAGGTGTAGGCAATGTTGGCTATCACCTGGCCAGCTACCTATCTGCAGCTGGCGCTAAGCTAATCATCACTGATATTTATCCTGGTCAAGTTGAAAAAGTTGTGCAAGAGTTCGGTGCTGAAGTCGTTGCTCCTGACCAAATCTATGGCGTCGATTGCGATATCTTTGCGCCTTGCGCACTAGGTTCTGCTCTTAACGCTCGCACTATTCCACAACTGAAGTGCAAAGTTGTCGCTGGTTCAGCTAACAATCAGTTAGAAGTTGATTCTGACGGCTTCGATCTCTTTAGCCGCGGTATTGTTTATGCTCCAGACTATGCCATCAATTCAGGTGGCTTAATCAACGTCGCTGCAGAACTTGATGGTTACAACCATGAGAAGGTAGTGGCTAAGGTTTCGCAGGTCTACACTACGATTGAAAATATCCTTGAAATCTCGGCCAGCCAGGGCATCCCTCCTCATCAAGCTGCTGACACTCTTGCTCAGCAAAAGATTGAGGAAGGAAAAAAGCTTCAGGCTGCTAGCAAACTGGTTTCGTGCACTTCCAGATAATCGACGCTAGAATCGTCTAGAATTATGCCAATATTTCTAGAGCTATTTTTAGGGTCATTTTCTGAGCACTCCTAGTTTCAACACGATATACCCCATATTGAACTGCCCTTTCTGCCATGAAAGCATCAGCTCCGGTGTGGGGTTTCGTGTTGGTGCCTTAATTAACCACTCATACAAAATTGGTGACACTCTTTTGTGGGATGGTCCAGTTTGCAGGCCCGAGGTTAAGCCGCCAGCGGGCAATATTCGATCGATTGGTTATTTTAACTGCGACAATCTACGCTGCTCGACGTGGAGTGATTGCTTTCCTGACGTGCAGCAAGTTGTGGTGGTGGTTGAGAATAATGTGCTCGTGGCGGTGGAGTTGCATAAATTGTTAGACGAAGTGGAGCAATTTCAGATACTTGAAGTAAGCTGAAATCTTCATAGAGACTATTGGTGAACCGGGTGACGCTGCTGATTTTCTGTTATAAATCGAGAAGTAGAGTTTCAGAGTTTGTAGTCTAGGTCTAGAGTTTGGAGTATCATTCTAAAACTTGCACTAGGATTGTTCACAACATGGTCGACGTTCTCAAAGCAAAAATATTTTCGAAGGTCTTTTCAAAGGTCGGTTGTAGGCGCCTTTTAGTGGGTTTATCTTTGGGCTTGATTGTCAGCAGTATCGCCCCACCAGCCCAAGCACAATTTCCCTACTGGTATTTTGGTATTGGTCAATCGCTGCTTTATCCGTTAACTAGAGGCCTCGGCATGCCTTATCTTGGGGGGCCTTACAGTGCTAACCCTTTCTATGCCACCAGTTCCTATTTGCGTCGTACTGCCGGTCGAGCTTCGCAATTCCCCTATATTTATCCGTTCAATCCCAATAGCTTTGGCCCTTATGGCTATCGCAATGCTGGTATGCCGCCAGGAAACGCAACCCAGGCCCAAGGCGATGGCATGGTTGACCCCAACACTGGTCGCAGTTTAGACCCTGACGATCCTCAGAGCCAAGCGAGCCAAAGTGGATCTACTCAAAATGGATCTACTCAAAATGGTTCAGCGCCGAACTTCTATTTGCCTGGGCCGCAGACTCAATATCAAACTCTTTATGGTCAGCCCAATCAAGGGGCAATGCCTCCTCAATTTGGTACAGTGCCGCAAGCGGTGCCGGGGCAAAATCTTCAGGGTCAAGTGATGCCCAGTCAAAGTATTCCAAATCAGGCTGCGCAGAGTCAGGCTTTTCCAAATCAGGCTATGCCTATGCAAACCGATGCCAACGGCCAGCCTGTTATGCTTTCAAACCCCTACACTATGCCACCTAAAGCTCCCAAGCATGGTCGCAATAAATCAAAGGCAGCAAAAATCGACAAAAGTGAGAATGCGGTATTGCCAGCGGTGCCAACTTCGTCCCAGCCTTATATGCCCGCTGCTACTGGATCTGTGGTCAATGCCGTGCCTTCCGGCAATGCCGCAGCTCCGTCGCCGTTAGCTGACGGTTTTGTCGATCACTTGGTGACAAAATACGACGGTCATATGGGCAATGCTCTCAATAACAGCGACACGCGCAACTGGGCTAAAGCAATGGGTTTGATCGATGATCAACACAGCTTAGAGGCGATGCCAGCCGATCGCATTGAGGTGATGGGGCGCATTCTCAAAGATAGCACCCTTGATTCGGTCTCTAAAGTTGACGCCATGCGTATTTTGCTTAAACAGAAACCAATATCGAAGTAGGCAGAAAATAGCCTATAGGCCGGCAAAACACAGCCAGTAAGTAACCAAAACACTCAGGTTGTCAATCGTGGCGTGAGCTGCGCTACTAACTTGCGCCTTAATTACTTAGAGAAAGCTTGTTAATAGCTATTTTGTGGGTTCATCAAGGTTCATTGTGCTTGAGCTGTAGTAGGGCGATTGAGTAGTTTGACTGTGTCAAAGTTCTCAACTATTTCCACTTACCACAGGTTTCCCTCTCTTCTCAATTCGCTTTCACTAAACCCGTCTATAACCTTTCTCTGTCTAGCTTTTGCCAATTTCTGGTAAGGCTGGCGTTAACCTACGGAGGTGCATATGGCTTATCCAAAAGACTTTTATCCTAATCTCTCCGCCCTCAAGCGCGATCTTGTCAAAAACAAGCACTATCGCACCAAAATTGTCGACAAGGGCACCGACATCACTGTTATTGCACCCCATGGCGGATTCATCGAACCTGGCAGTTCCTACATTGCCCGAGCTGTAGCTGGTTCGCAACTGAATCTCTATGATTTTCAGGGTTTGCGTCGGCGCCGAGCACAAGAGCTGCATGTCACTTCTACCCGCTTTCGTGATCGGCGTTTGAATGACTTGCTGCTTCACACTCGCATCGCTCTTTCCATTCACTCGATGGGTGATCAGGGCCCCGGCGAAATCTGGATTGGCGGCTTGAACCTTGAACTGAAGCAGCGCGTTTGCGATCAGCTCAATGCTTCAGGCTTTGTTGTTAACGGTGATTCGCCACGTTATCGCGGAGTTCATCCGGCCAATATCGTCAATCTGGCCAGTGAGCACGGTGTGCAAATTGAACTGTCGGGCAACGTCATTGCTGGCATGTTCGCCATGGAGGGCCCGCCCTTTGGTCGCAGAGTAACTCAATTGCCTACCACTGAGCGTTTCGATGCCTTTGTTGGGGCTGTGCGCACTGCTTTGGGCCTTGAGGCTGCTGCTTGAGCTCTAAAATCGGGAAATCTCCGAGTGGCTGAAACCTGCATTTAATGCTGGTCGATGCCTCTCGGGGATTTTTCTACTTTCGGTTTTTTGTCACTAACCTGTTGCTATTGGTTTTGAACTTGTTTTTTTGTTTCGTTTCGTTTTTTTGCCACAGCTATTATTTGCTATAGTTGCTGAATGCTAGTTCTTTGGTCTGAAAACGTCCAGTTGTTATAGCTTTTGGGGAAACATTAGAGGAGGCGTCAGCTCTGCCATTGGTCAGGCAAGAGGCTGTCACCAAGCTAGAACATTAAAACTTATGAGCTAGCGCTAATTTAGCTATCTGATCTCTTGTCTATGACTATTAACTCCGATGTGAATAGCTTGTCTTAGTTAGATTCAAGAGATTAGGCTCGTCTTATCATCTCTCTTCTATAAACAAGTAAACAAAGCTCTTAAGAAATAAACCCCCTCTATCTCCATGTGGCTCTTTTCCCTTGCACTCGCAAGACATAGCTGCATGATTTCCCGCCTAGGGCTAATTGGTTTTGTCGCGAAGCGTTTTCACTTCTCCTTGTTGAGAAGACGCTTCCTGCCGCGAACCGCAATTTTTCTCTAAATGAACCAAGAAAAACAACAGGATAAAAGCTATGGAACACATCGGAATCCTCGGCGGTACCTTTGACCCTGTGACAGAGGGCCATTTGCACATCGCCCGCACAGTTGGTCGCATGCTTGGCCTCGATAGGGTCTTGCTTGTTACCGCCGGCAATCCTCCCCACAAACCTCGTAATGTTCTCGATGCCGAGCTTCGTCACGAAATGGTTGAGGTTGCCGTTCATGGCAATGCCGGTATTGAAGCCAGTCGTTTGGAATTGGATCATGGCGTCTCGTACACCATCGATGCCGTCAAGGCATTGCGTCGTCTTCTTCCTGACGGTGGCCGTAATACTCGCATCAGCTTCATCACCAGCGCCGAATACCTCAACCCCGAAAACCCCAGCAACTTCCGCACCTGGAAAGGCGTGGATGAGCTGATCACGATGATTGACTTGGTTGTCACTCCTCGTGGTTGGATGACTGCTGAAGTGGCCGCGGATTGGGCGAAAACGCTCTGCCTCGACAACGTCAAAATCGTCGACGTTCCCCCAATGCCGGTCTCCAGTGGTATGGTCAAGAGCGCTCTGCGTGACGGACTGAGCATCGACCACATGGTGCCCAGCGCAGTTGCCAACTTGATCAAGACACGCGGGTACTATCGATGAATTCAGCAATGAGGTCAGCAATGAATTCAGCAATGAGTTCATTGCACAGTCATCGATTGCTTCGACCGCCTCGAAAGCTACATCACTCGGTCACCACAACCATCCACTGTCTTGAGGGTCATCCACGGGTCAAACTGTTGCTAAACAGCTTGCTCTGGATGACTCTCTTGACGAACCGCCAGAAATGCATGTGAGCCCACAAAGCCCTCATGCATTTTTTGGTTTTCGTGATTACTATTCGAGCTAGTAAGCATTTAGAAGAGAAAAGATGCCGAGGTTAGACAATGCCACTGATTGGCACGTTTCACTCAGCAGCTTTTCTCTTACCTACCGGTTTTTGATTGGCGTAGTCTAGTTCACGATTTCTCGGTCATGCTCACTTTCGCTACTTCGATTGCCACTACTAGCTGGTTGCTTCTTGGCGCTTGGCTCTAGCGACTTTGGCGGCCTTTATCAAACTGCGAAACAGCCTTTTATTGGCCTCATAGTCTTGCTCCGGATGCCATTGCACGCCGACCAAATAGTCACGTTTGCTGTGGCTCAATCCTTCGGCAATGCCATCATCGGCTGAGCATTCCAATTGCAAGCCTTTCCCTAGGGTTTTGATTGCTTGGTGGTGTGAGCTAACCACTGAAGGCAGGCGGCGGAGGCCGTAGATTTTTCGCAGCTTGCCACCAGCCCGAAGCGCTACCGCATGGTCAGCGTGGGGCTGCTTGGTTTCACTGCGATGTTCTTCGCCTCGGCCTGGGTAAGCCGTTTCAATGTCTTGGATGAGGCTACCGCCGAAGTAAATATTGAGCAGCTGTAGGCCACCACAAATGCCTAAGATCGGCAGCTTGGTGCGGTTGACTAGGTGCTTGACGAAACGTAGGTCGAACTCTTCGCGCTCACTGTCGAGTGGGGCAATGGTGGCAGAAGGGTCCTCTCCGTAGAGTTGTGGATTGTAGTCGCGCCCACCGATTAAGAGCACACCGTCGCAGGTAGCCAAAATCGAGAGCATGTCGCGATGTTTGGTTGGCGGTACGACCACAGGAATGCCACCGGCAAGGAGAATGGCATTGATGTAAGCGCGGTTGAACTGATAGACAGTTGTTTTGCCGCGGTTGACGTCGAGGTTGATGGCAATTCTTGGTTTCTCAGGCCTCGCTTTGCCACTTTTGGGTTTTCGCTCTTTTACGTGCATATTGTTGTTTTTATTTTGACGCATAGCAGAGTGCTCGGCTGCTGAAGGTGTTGCCGAACTAATATCTGACTGTGCTGGTGGTTTGCTGGAGTTGGTAGAGGTGTTGTTGTTAATGTTTGAAGGTAAAAGGTACATGCCTTCACCCTAGGCAAGTCGACAGGCTATAAACAAGCCTAAACAACGCCAATGATGAACTCTAAGCGCTTGCTCGTTGCCGCATACCGCCAGTGCAGGGTCTCTTTATAGTTTTGTTATCTAACCAAGCTTGTGAGAGCTTAGCGCTTCGGTAGTGGCATACCAGAGAACCAGGCCCAGAATCTCACCCAAGGGTTGCTCTCTAGTTTTTCTAAATCGCTTTCAACCATGTTCAGGTGTTTGCGATGGGCGGCCAATACTTTCTCTAGTATGGCAATTTGCTGATCTTTTTCCTCAAGCATACGCTCGCGTTTGACCAGCTGCATATTGCGCTGTTCGACTATGTCTTTGTAGTCAAAATTTTCAAGTTCAAGCACGATAGCTCTGGCTGCTTTTGCTCTAAATTCGGGCAAGAAACTCAATTGCGCTTCCATAGTGTCCACCTGGCTCTCTAAATAACCGATGCGATGCATGGCGCCGCTAAGACGGTCGGAGGTAAATGTCAGTTGTTCAAGAATTTTGGCAACGCTTGAATTGGTCAGCGTTTCGCGTTCTTGCTTAGAAAAAAATCGTTCATGGGGAGGAATATACTGAGCTGCACCATCAGCAATGGCAGCACCACCATCTAGAGCGGCAAGCAGGCGGTCGTAGGTTCTGGCGCTAAGATTTGGTGTCATATCTATAACATCTTGTGTTGCTAGCGTTTGGGGCATTTCGCCGGCGTTTTGCATCGGGGTGTTCCTCTTCAGTTCACACAATTATGGTGCTCCAGTGATGGTATGTCCAGAGCCGCGGGGGATTTCAAGTGCGGTTTCCTGCCGTCAGAAACGAGCGATAGCATCCACCAGCCTTTATTTTGAGGTTTAATTTTGGAAATTTTGTTGCTTTTGTTGCAGGCACCGAGCACCTGGTTTATGACCGGTTTAATTTGGTTTGTTCAGGTTGTGCATTATCCGCTATATGACCGTGTCGGATCGGCTGAGTTTCAGGTCTACGAGAGGGATCATTGTGCTCTTACTACTTTGGTGGTCGCACCGATGATGGTGGCCGAGTTGCTATCAGGGGTGATGCTTCTTGTTTCTCGACCGAGAGCTGTGGGTTCGACCGAAGTGATACTGGGTGGTATTACTGGCAGTGATTTGGCCTTCTACCCTGTTTATCGCTGATAGTTTGCATGGTGCTCTAGCTTCGTCATTTCAGGTGGGACCATACCGGGCTCTGATTGCTTGGAACTGGCTGAGAACAGCAGCTCGCGCAGTTGCGCTATCCTCGTTTCGCTTTTTATGCCCCCTTGGCAACAAGGCGTGCTGCCATTCTTTGCTGTCTTAAAGCTCTCTCTTAAGCTAATCAAAGCTGCGTATAGAAGTTTTTGAGTCTCTTAACTCCGTAAGGTGTAAGTCTAAATCTTTGCAACCAAAACTTCTCTAGAACTTCAAGACACCCAAAACCCGCAACTATCTCTAGCTTCATAACTTGCTGTCTGACCCTCCGATAGGAGCGCCGGCGGCTTTGCCCTGTGCTTTTACAGCTTTGGGCTAGGAGAACACCATGTTTGAACACCTACTCGAAGTCTTACAGTCTCTGCCGGGACGTGTAGGAAAGACCTTCGACGAAACATTTCGCTCGCTCAAAGAGCGCAATTTTCGCGTCTATAACACCGGCATGTTTATCTCCAGCGTTGGCACCTGGATGCAAGGCGTAGCGCTGAGCTGGTTGGTTTACCGCCTAACTGGTTCTGCTGCTGCCCTTGGTCTCGTCACGTTTGCTAGCAATCTGCCCTTGCTCTTGCTCACCTTCGTTGGTGGCATGACTGCCGATCGCTTTGACAGACGCAAAATTCTTTTGATCACCAACTCGATTGCCATGCTGCAAGCCATTGTGCTCACAGTTCTGGTTTTCACCGGGCATGCCAGCATAACCTGGATCATCGTACTGGCAGCAATTCTCGGTTGTACCACAGCCTTTGAAGTGCCGACCCGCCAGTCGCTCGTGCCCATGCTCATCAGCGACAAGAGCTCGATATCGAATGCCATTGGCTTGTCGTCTGCTACTTTCCATGTCTCGCGCATGGTTGGTCCGGCGCTCGGTGGCCTTTTGATTGCAGGAGTGGGTGAGCAGATGTGTTTCGCCATCAACGCTCTCAGTTTTGTCGCTGCTCTCACCGGCCTGTGGCTGGTACGTTTGCCGCCCAAGGAAGAGAAACCTGTGCTCAATGCTGGCGAGAAAGCCGCTGAGAATGCCGTTGCTCATGCCAAGTTTATGGCTGTGTTGAAGCGCCCAGGCGTCTATACATTGCTGTTTCTGGCTGCCTTCGTCAGCACTTTCGGTCTGCAGTATTCGGTGCTGATGCCCGTTATTGCCGACAAGCTCTTGCACGGAGAATCAGTCGCTTACGGCTTTCTCTCTGCTGCTGGCGGTGTTGGAGCTTTGGCTGGTGCTCTTACTGTTGCTTTCATGGGCGACCGTCAGGGGCTGCGCAAGCGCATCGGTTGGGCTTGTCTTGGCCTTTCGCTAGCCTTGGCACTGTTGGCGTTCTCTCAGTTTATGATACTCTCAGTGGTGGCGATTTTGGCAGCCGGCAGCTGCCTTTCGATGCACTGGACTGGCGGCAATTCACTGATGCAGCAATGCGTTGAGCCATCTTCGCGGGGCAAGCTCATGGGAGTCTACACAACTTTCACTCTGGGTTTGGCACCGTTTACCGCCTTGATTGCTGGTTGGTCGGCAGAGCACTTCGGTGTTTCGACAGCACTGCTTATCAGCGCTAGCGGTATGCTGGTTGGCTCAGTGTTTTATCTCATCAAGGTGAGAAAGTTGGCAGACGCGTGTTTGTAAAGCTTGTCTTTGGGCAAGCTGTGAGGAATGGTCGCCGCTTTTTCTGCATCAGCAGAGGAGCGGCGGCCTTTTTTCTCAAATTTGTTCAACTATAGAGAGTAGCAGTGTGAGCTTTTTTAGCAATCTGGGCACAAGAAGAAAGTATGATAAGTGCTGTTCTAGAAACGGGTGTCGAGGAAGAAATGCAGGAGCAGAATCAAAGTTTAGCCGACGAGGATGGGCTGGAAATTTTGCAAGTGGCTTTTAGCATTTACGGCTCTCCTGAAACACCTAGTCGCAAAGAATGTCTGCGTTTAATGGCCAAGCAGTTACCTGGTTTGAGTGAACGCGAGTATGCCTCAGCCTGGAACCGCGTTAATTTGCTTTACGAGCAAGCCTGTAAGTTAGCTTTTCGCTGGGCCAATGAAAACCCACCAGGGGCTGAAATTGATGAAGAAGTTGTGGAAAGTATCTTTCTTGATGAAATTGCACGTAAATGTCAGGGCTTCACCCGTGACCAATATCGTGGTGCTCTTATGTATGGCTTTGATCGCGGAATTTTCTAGACTCAGTTTTGGTTCTAATGATGATCGGTTCTCTGATTGATCTCTACTGCGCTATGAACTCCCGCTCGGCAAGCTAATCTTAATGGCTTTGTAAGCAATCTTATCAATCGAAGTATTGGCGCGAGCCGCACTAACGCTAGCTCTTGCCTAATTGCCTCTCATAACGAGAATACATTTCTACACCTTGAATGGCTTGACTAGCTGGGCTTTTGCCAAGCTGTTTCGCATTGACGTACGCCTGACAACCTGTGAATTGCCTGCTTGTACTGCGGCTGCCAAGGGGGGGGGCTGCGTTGTTTTGCGAGTAAAAACGGGAGACGTCGAAACCGCTTCAAAGTTACTGGCGGTCAGGCGAAGCGTAACGGTGAGAGCAACACCTGATGCTGAACACATTTTCGATGGAAGCGAAGAAGTCGCGCATCACATTCGGTGTTACGACAAAGGGCAACAAATCGAAGACAAGGCGCATTTGGAGGCGCTACAGAGTACGTCTCGCATCACCGACGCATCCCGGTGATATTAGTCCAACGAAACAAGTACATGGTCCCCTTCAACCTTGACCGAGTAGCAACTGGCATCCGTAGCCTTCATTTTTATAAATAGGATTTTGGCATCGGCCAGGTTTTTGCCGGTCTCCACATTAAACTGGGCGCGATGCATCGGACAGGTTACGACACAGCCATCTAGCTTGCCTTTGCCCAGTGGGAAATGTGCATGCGGGCATTTGTTGTTCATAGCATGAAATTTACCATCCAAATTAACAAGAAGCACCTCCTGCCCCTGGGCTTTGAACGTTTTCATCTGGCCAGGCGGTATATCAGATACTGCCGCTATACTTACATAATTCATGTCAATCTCCTCGGCCCTAGGTATGATCACTTAGCCAGCGCTCCCACTACCCACGATATAGACACATAGAAGACCGTGTCCTCATCCTCAAGGATGAGTCTGCCGATTGATATCAGTCCTAGGCATGCTCACAATCGCCGTGTAACCAAGGACAATGTTATTAGTGTCTCAGTCAGCGCGTCCTTTGAGGAGGAGCGGTTAAATGGTGAAAACCAGTGTGAAACCGTACGAAACAAATCGACGAAGTGTCATTTGATTGCGATATCGATGATGTTCTTTTTCGTAAGGATCATGTTGAAAGCGAAAGTACCAAGTTGTCAACGAGCAGCCAGCTTTAGTAGTGTGGACTGGCGAGATTGATGTTATGTTTTGTCGCTGTTTCGAATAGCTGTAAATTCCGGCTGGGAGAGGGCTTTCAGGATTGAATTTAATACATTGACCGACCTACCCGTATTTCAGCTCGTGCTCAAGCCGCTCGCAAGCGAGGCTAAGTTCGTCAAAGAGATAAGAGTCGCTGGCATCAGCAATAGGTAGATAAAAAGCCCGAGTTTGCTCTAAGTAGCGCAGCTGAAAACCTTTGTCGAGAAGTTCTGTGGCATCGCGAACATTGTCTAGACGGTCAGCTAGTTTGACCAGTTTAGTTTCAACGCTTGCCTGGCTGATGCGCTCGTGATAAGTCTTCAGTTTTTGCTCTTTCTCGGCCTTTGTCTCTGAGTCTTTGAAAGATGGTTTAGTCAGAATAGACACCATCATCGCTATTGGTCGACCAAAGTGTTCTTCGATATAGGCGATGGTCACTTTGCCGTTTGAAACTTCAACAGTGTCATGCAGCAATGCCGCAGCTATGGCGATTGGCTCTTTTAGCTCCAACTCTTCAGCGATAATCAGGGCGACCCTCATGGGGTGCACAATGTAAGGAGCGGCTTGATTGGGATTTAGCTTAGTGGGGCGGCGGCTCTGCTTGGCGTGGGTCTCTTCCGCCAATGTTAGAGCTTTTCCCAGCATTACCTTGTCGAGCACTTTGAATGACTCGATGGCGAGCAGCAGGCGATGGCGCAAAGTGCCTGCTAGTTTGTTGACTGGTTGAGGTTTGGGAGCTGCCGGCATGTATGTCTTTGGACACCCTAATTAGTAGCGTGAGTAACTGAAATTTACTGAAATGCTGAGTAACTTTCTCAAGATATCGTACCTAGGGCAGTTCTTTCAAGTTTGCTTCAGCTTGGCTTCTTCGATATGCCCGAAATAACCAATAGTCGCACTTAAATCCAAAGTCTTTCCTTGGTTTCTCTAACTTTTTATCTTGTTACTGTATTAAGTAGTGGGCTGCCGGGAAATTTTTTTGCTTGGCTTGATGTGACAGCTTGAGAATAAAAAATGGGGGGCAAACACAAAAGTGTATCTGCCCCCCAAGGTCAAGAACAAGGTTACTTGCTCTTCTTGTTTTTCTTTTTGTTCTTCTTGTCCTTCTTGCCGCCTTTCTTGCCTTTGCCGTCTTTCTTCTTTTTCTTGGACGACTTGGCGGTAGGAGCTGCCTCGGGAACAGCTGCAGCGGGAACAACGGGAATGGTGCAGGACACCGGAGCTTCTGCGACTTCACTCGCGCCCGGCTTCTTGGAAGCAGATCCGGAATCAGTAGAAGAAGCAGTCGAGTTATCAGCCGTGTCGACGCCCTGGGTGCCGATGGGTGAGTCGAGGGGAATGGGCCGATCTTTCTCGTCTACGGCGACGAAGATAGCTTCGCCTTCGGTGACGGGAATTGTCTGCCCACGCCTTTCGGCTTCCACTTTGACGCGAATGGTGACAGAGGTGCGGCCGGTTTTGATGATGTCAGCCCAGAAAGTGAGGATGTCGCCGACTTTCACTGGGCGTTCGAAAATCACTTCCTTCATGCACACTGTGACGGTGCGGTGCATGGTGGCAGCGCGAGCGGCAACGCCAGCGGCGATGTCGATGTTAGAAAGAATGACGCCGCCGAAAATGTTACCCGATGGATTGGTGTCTTTCGGGAACATAACGACGCGAATGGCGGGACATTTTGTCTGGCAATTCATAAGGTTATCTCCTGGTAAGCAGGTTTGTTGATTTGTGGTTTTTTAGGCCAGAAGAAATCACTCTCCACGCGCATACTTAATGCGTTGGATGAGGTCAGTGAGCGAACTCAAAGTGCGACGAGAGCGGGCATAGGTGGGCACGGCGCAGAGCAGGCATTGGTCGTTGTAGAGACCCTTGAGCTCTTTGATGCCGTTAGCTTGAATTCTTGCTGCAACTTTAGCCAAATCGTTGCTTGAAATGCTGCTGGTTGACTGCAGCTCTAAAGCTTGCAGAGAGGCGGCAACGATGTGACGGGCTTCAGCTTCTTCGCTGTCGAAATTGGTACCGGTGATGGTGGTAACCAGTTTCTTCACAGCGCTTTCATCGCTATCAGTCCAGGTCAATACTTCTTTGAGCGAGCGCTCTGCTAGGCAGGGCAGGCTGGTGTTGAGAGCGGCATCGACCAGCACAGGCACCAGTGCTTGGATAAAGGCGTGAGGCAAAGAAACTACCTCGCTGCCATCAAGGGTGGTGAATGAGAAAGCGCTGCCGGGTGACGAAGCTTTGTTCAGTCGGCTGGTGAGGTCGCTGACATAGCGGTCGCCGTGGGCAATCTTCAACTGTCTGACAGCTTCGATGGCGGCCATTGCCCGAATGACGTCTGAGGGATGAGCGTCGTAGGAGCCTTTGCCAGTCAGATTACCGCTGTAGCTCAGCAGGCTGTCTTTGTGGTCGGCGCTGAAGTAGAGCATGAGGCCGTTGGCGAACATCGGACCGAAGTTAAGCACACCAGCCATATCAGCGGCAAATTCTAGTGAGAATGTGCGGGCCAGATGGCGGGTAAATTCTTCGGCAGTGAGGTCGCGCTTGCGAGGTGAAGGCTGTACCAGATGATGCACCCTTTTGCTCACTTTGTTATTGGGGCCAGGTAAGTTCAACTTGCCTGTGCTGAAGGCCTTGGCCACAGCTGCTTCTAGTGCGTCTGCCATCTCAGCGGCAAAGCCGTTGAGAATAGAGTGAATACCGTGACCGCCAACTTCGTGGCCGTCCAGCACCCAGAGCGGCAAACAGAACATCTGCGAGGCCGGTTTGCAAATCAGTGACAGGGGCATTTCGCGCGATGGCACCACGGTGTAGGGACCACTTCCGGGTTCATCGACGAAGAAGCCGAGGGGGTCGAGCTCTGGCCAGCTGCCTGAGTTCTGGTTCAGTTGACGAATTTTTTCGTCACTGATAAACCGTTGGTAGAGGTTGCTTGCTAGAGCCAGATAGGCCTTTAGCTCGGTTTCATGTTTCCCGGAACGCAGCTGCACAATTGGTGCGGCCAAGACCTTGAATGCTTCTTCCAGCTGTGCCAGTACGTGTTTGCGCTTGAGGATGTTGCGCAGGCCGCCGTTTTTGACGATGGGTTCTGCTTGTTCAACGGCATTGATGAGAACGTTGACATAGGCAGCATGGTAGCGGGAAGGCAGCAGGGTGAGGCCGTCTTGAGCTGTGGTCTTGTAGATATCAATCTCGTTGTCGCCGGTCGCTGCTTTTGAGGCTGAGCTTGAGAATGGATTAGGGACGCTGACAGGCTGGGCAAGCCGACTGCGAAGTTGTTTGACCGTGGTGGCAAAATTGCCGAAGCCAAGGTAACTGAGGTTGTCTCCTCTGGTGGTTTGATCAGACATATAGGCTCGCTTTCTCTGTCGGTTAACAGTCGCTCACGCAGTCGGCGCAAGAATTGGCGTGTATTAGAGAAGTGGTGGTGGTGATGGCTTGTTTGGGGCCTTGATTGAACAGGAATGTTCTTGTGTGAAATTAAAAGTAAATTGCGCACTTAAACTAGTAACTTCATGACTGTGATTACAAGTGCTTAGCCACTCAGACAGATAAATCATTGAAAGTAAATTCTTCTTGGCAACTTTTTGGTAACTGTGTTTCTTCGTAGCCAAGCTGGGAATGATAGAAGTTGGCTGCCAGAGTTCTGCCAATTAGCGTGGTTTGCGCTATCGCTTGAAAACGACCCGGTCAGCGTTTGCTCAATTTGGTATAGTCACGTCAGTTTTGAGAGAGTGTATTTGTGTCAGAAGCAAGTCCAGACAACAAAGAGCAAGGGGAACAGGGTGTAGCGGATTCGGCCGCTGCTGCATCTGAAATTGTTAACCCTGAAGCAGTGCCAGAAAAACAATCTGATGGTGAACTTGATTCTGTATCGGATTCTCACTCTGGTGCGACATTGGGTGCGGTATCGGATGTGGTGCCGGCCTCTGCAGTTCAATCTAAACCAGAATCTAAACCAGAATCTAAATTGGAATCTAAGTCAGGGCCTAAGCCAGCTAGTTCGGCTGCCCCGGCCAAGCACGGAAATCCGCTTGTACTCGGTCTAGTGGCCGTTGCTGGTGCAGTGGTGGTAACCATTATCACTTGTGATATTTTTGATCAAAAATTACCTGACTTCTTGCAGCCTTTTGAACCTAGTTTAGACAAACATATTCGCTATGGGCTTGGCTATGGAACTGGTGAAAAAGACTGGCGCAATGAGCTTTTGATTGAGCAAACGATTTGGAGCAGTGAAGTCAACAAAATTAGACTTGGGCAAAACAACGCCAAGCCTGAAATGTATAAGCGCGATTATCTCTTTTATTTGGCTGACTCATACTATCGCGATGAACCTCACTTTGTAGAGGCTAAAGCGGCATATTTGGCTGGTCGCGCTGAACCGTTAGTGCCTCATAAGCCCGGCTATGATATCGGACCCTCTGAGCTTGCTAGCAAAATTGGCTATTCGGCCATGCGTAGCGGTTCATATGCCGAAGCCGTGAAATATTTAAAAGAGGCAATTGCCATTTGTGACGGCGACAAAGAGCCAAGTAGGCAAATGGAGAATGGCGGCCGATCTAATTTTTGCCTTGATGTTCTAACCGAATGCGAAATTAGGCAAAATCATTTGGCTGAGGCGCAGAAGATAATCAATGAACGCTTAAAGCGCATTAAGCTGGCTAGCATTGAAGGCACGGTTGAATGGTACTTACTTTTTAACAATGCCATGCTGCAGGAAAAGCTTGGCAAACATAGTGAGGCCGAGGCTTACTATAAAAAAGCCATTGCTCAGCACGAACAAGACGATAAGAATCGCGGTGCCTTGCCTAGTAGCTCTAAAGATAATAACCGCATGCTCGCGTATGTATTACGAGAGTATGCTCGCTTCTTGCGGTCGCAAAAACGACCCAGCGAGAGTTACGACCTTATGGACAGGGCTGTGGGAATTATGAACAACGCTCCTTAGGCGTAGCTATTGCCCTTGGGCAACCAGTGAGTCATTCAGGAAGGAGTTATGAGTTAGTTGCGCCGAGCTGGTGTTCGTACTGTTTTCAATAGCTCGCGCAGCTATCTCTCTTGACAAGTCGCGGGCGGCCATTCTTGGCGTGACCTCTCGCGCGTTCCAGGGGTATTCCTCGGGCAATGATCGAGGTCTTAACTACTTATCGCTTAGTTGTAGCTAATAGCCTCTATAACACATGACATCAGTACTCTCTCTCTAGTAAGACTAGATATCCTTCTTTTTCACTTCCAGATCAAAGCAATCAATCACAAAAACACACGCCTTGCCTTCCTCAGCTTCTTACCTGGCTCAATCATGACGCCTGGACGCTGCACGGAACAGACATTGTGGAAGTGAAAGAACGCACCTCTCTGACTAATTTTGATCGGCAAGGTATGTGAACTCGAGGAGCAATGAAACAAGTCCATATGGACGCTAGGACACTTCGGTTCTAGTCAACATTGGGAGTTACTCTCATGGAAACTAAAACGAGCATTTTCAGCTTGTCACTTTGGCGCAGCGTCATCGCGTTGGCCAAACCTTTCTTTACTTCACGGGCCAAGTCAGAGATGACTGTTCCGATTCCGTTCTTTCCCATCAAGTTCAATGTCCAAGATCGAGTGAAAGCGTGGGGCCTTGTTGGTCTGCTGTTCCTCTTCCTGGTCGGCGTGAACAAGATGAACGCCATGATCAACGGCGCCTACGGCGATTTCCAGAACGCACTGCCTGACGCTGCCAAAGACGGTAGTCTGGCGGCAGTGGCCTGGAACAACCTGTACTTCCTCGCTGGCATCTTCATCGCCGCAGTTCCGGTCGTGGTCATCTACGCCTGGTTGCGCGGCTTGCTGGTGATCGTGTGGCGCAAGTGGCTGACTGAGTTCATGCTCAAGCAGTACTTCACCAACCGCAACTACTACCGCATTTCTGCCAGCTCGCTGGTCGATAACCCTGACGAACGTATTGCCAATGACGTGGAAGGATACGTCGGCGGTGCGCTCACTCTGGTTCTGTCGGTGGTTGACGCAGTGGTCACGCTGTTCTTCTTCACCCAGATTCTCTACGGCCTTTCGCACTCGCTCACGGCCGTGGCCATTCTCTACTCGACCTTCGGTACCCTGATCTCGGCCTGGCTGTCGATTCGCTTGATTCGCTTCAAGTACAACCAGCAGCGCCTCGAAGCGGACTACCGCTACGGCCTGATCAACCTGCGTAACAACGTCGAGCCCATCGCCTTCTACCAGGGCGAAAAGGCTGAATGGAAGCAGTTGCTTCAGCGTTTCCACGCTGCCATCAAGAACAACATGTCGCTGATTGGTTATCAGCGGAAGGTCAGCTTCTTCACCACCTGGTTCGACTACTTCGTCGCCATCGTGCCCTTCGCTGTCATCCTGCCGATCTACCTGCATGGTGACGTCAAGATCGGTGCTTTCACCCAGGCCAACATGGCTTTCGGTCAGGTGCTCGGTGCCCTCGCTATCTTCGTCTCGCAGATCGGTACGATCAGCTCGTTTGCTGCCTATGTCACTCGTTTGACCGGCTTGCAGGCAGCCCTCGACGCCAAAGATCTGGCAGACACCGAAGGCCACACCGCCATCACCACCACCATTGGTGACAAGATTGCCCTCAACGGCGTCACGCTCATGACCCCAGACTACAAGCGTCTGCTCGTCGAGAACGTGACCACCGAAGTGCCGCTCGGCACGGGCATCATCATCAAGGGCCCCAGCGGTAGCGGCAAGAGCTCGCTCTTGCGTGCCATCGCTGGCCTGTGGCGTTCGGGCAAGGGCGACATCACTCGTCCTGAGCTGACCTCGCTGATGTTCCTCTCGCAGAAGCCCTACATGAGCCTCGGCTCGCTTCGCGACCAGCTGCTCTACCCGCATGTTCGCACCGACCTCTCGGACGCGGACCTGATTGCGGCTCTCGAACAGGCTAACGTTGGCTTCCTAGCCACGCGTTATCCTGGTGGCCTCGACGGCTTCCCTGGCGAAGGTCAGGAAGGCGTCTTCCGTCCCTGGAGCGATGAACTGTCGCCGGGCGAACAGCAGCGTTTGGCCTTTGCCCGCCTGCTGATCGCGCGTCCCAAGTTCGTCTTCCTTGACGAAGCCACAAGCGCCCTCGACATCGCCAACGAAGAGCTGCTTTACCGCACTCTGCAGACGATCGGCGCCACCTACGTTTCTGTCGGCCACCGTCCTTCCTTGGACGGCTACCACCACCAGTCGCTCACCCTCGCAGGTGACGGCAAGTGGGAGTTGCTGCAGAACACCAAGAAGTAATCGGCGGACATTCAGCTGATTACTGGGCTGAGTGAAGACTCGGCTTTTGATAAAGCTCCAGGCGCCATTTGGTGCCTGGAGCATGCGAATTCCCCAATCACCCAAATGCCTTACCAAAGGCATGGTCTATCCAGACCAAATCTCAAAGGAAAACAATTATGAGCGCCAACAACACCAAGACCCCCGCCAAGACCGACGCCGCTGCCGCCAAGAAGGCCAAGCGCGACGAAAACCTCGGCAAGGTCCTCGACCTCGCGACCTCGACGGCCCAGAGCGAACTCGGCGACGCCGACAACCGCACTGTCTGCGCCGAAGCCACCCTGTCGGTGAGCGCCACCGAAGGCGACACCACCGAGAAGGCCGGCGTCACCGCTGCCATCTCTCTCGGCGTCACCAGCTCCACGGAGACGGTCGCCGCCAAGAAGTAAACCTTCCTCGCTGTAGGAAAGGGTTACGCCAACAAGTCAGAGCAATTGCTCTGCGCCTCCGGGACTGTGCTTCATGCATAGCCCCGGAGGTTTTTTTTGGCTTTAAGACCTAACCAAACAGGAGGTTGTCATGTCTAAAAACGAAACCATAAAAAATCTAGGCATCATGGGCGGTGCTTTCAACCCGATCCATTCTCGCCATTTGATGGTCGCTCAATGCGCCGTCGACCAGCTGCAGATTGATCGGGTTCTTTTCGTGCCCTCTGGTCAACCACCGCACAAAAAAGCAGGAATGCTCGATAAAGAGCAGCGCTTCGAAATGGTGGCCGCAGCTGTCGCTGACAATCCGCTCTTTGAAGCCTCTCGTTTGGAAATCGATCGCGACGGTATTACCTGGACGATTGATACTCTCAAACAGCTCGCTGCCCTGCACGGACCGACAGTTCGTCTCAATTTCATCATCGGCGAAGACAATCTCGTCGTGCTCAAAAACTACGATCGTCGCCAAGAGTTTCTCTCGCTCTGCCGTCTTGTCGTTTCCCCCCGGGCAACGACTGATGCCGCTCTGCTTGCTCATTGGAAGCAGGAGTTGCCGGAAGCAGATCTAGTCATTCTCGACTGCCCGGCCAACGAAGTTTCGAGCACCTTGATTCGTCGTTGGATTGCTGAGGGCAAGGACGTGCGCTATCTCGTGCACGATGCCGTAAGCGTAATTCTCAAGGAGAAAAAGTATTATGCTGCCAGCCCAGAATCTTCCCCAGAAACCGCCTCCGAGGCCACTGACAGCGGCCCAGCAATTGCTCCTCCAGCAGTTGCTGACGCTTCAGCCGTCGCCCCTGCAAGCGCCCCCGCAGTTGTCTCATCAAGCGAGGCCACTGCTCATCCTTGACTTGGATGAAACGCTGGTGTACACCGTTGAGGTAGACAAGCCACAACCGCCTGGCCTCACCCCCGACTATGTAGTCGGAAGCTGTCGCCATCAGGTTTATCGTCGGCCCTTCCTTGATGAGTTTCTCACCATCGTTGGGCAATACTACGATCTTGCTGTCTGGTCTTCGGCGGGCTCTGGCTACGTCGAGCCCACAGTCGAGCTGATCTTCGCTGATTTTCCTGCCCCACTCTTTGTCTGGAGTTCTCCCCGTTGCACTCGTCGTTTTGACCACGAGAGCCATCAGGAGTACTTCATCAAAGACTTGAAGAAAGTGCGCAAGAAGGGTTTCGACCCTGAGCGCATGCTAATCGTGGACGACACTCCGCAAAAGAGTGAGCGTAACTTTGGCTCGGTGGTTTACATCGCCGAGTTCAATGGAGAGGTCGATGATTGCGAGCTGCTTTATCTCGCTCAATATCTCGTCTCAATAGCCAACCACGCCAATTTCCGTAATCTGGAAAAGCGTGGTTGGAGGCAGAAACTTTAACCCGGGAAAAAACATGACCCTGACCCTTTTGGCCGGTTTGCTCGTGGTGGCAAATCTGGGCCTGACTGCCGCCATTTTTTGGCTGCGCTACCAATCGAACAAGCAATTGTTCAACACTTCGGCGCCACTGAAGCCGATTGCCACCAAACGGCGCTTCTTCGGACTCTTCAACGGTGTCTACGACGCCCTTGATCGCGTGCCACTGTTGCGCCGCAGCGGCACCGCTAACGAGCTCGATTTGCTCAAGGCGCTGACCCTCGTTTCGGTGCCGTACTTGATCTTCAATCTGGTGATGAACCAGGCCAGCCTGCTGGTTTGGTTGCTGTGTTTCGGCGTGATGCTGACTTTGGTCAACATCATTGTCTTGGCGCATCCGGTCACCAAGAAGTTGGTCAGCGGCAAATAAGCGGTAAGTGACCTCGACGGAAATTTTTCGTCGGGGTCACTTCTTTGTTATCTACCAGGAGAAATGCGTGCATATACACCTAATTTTTTTGTTCGGGGCATTGGTAGCAGGTGCGGCTTTTTCGGGCCTGCTATCTCTGGCTCGACGCCACCCGACCTGGGCTTTTCCCGCCCTGATGCTGTTTCTGATAGGCACGCAGCCGCTCGGCTACCTGATTTGGGGTGAACCATTGGCTAGCACTTACTACTTGGGCTGGCTAGCTGGATTGACACCATGTCTGGCTTATCGCTTCTGGAACATCTACAGAAAAACAAAAACCTAGTCTCATTTGTTTTTGAGCAAGAGCGTCACTTCAAGTCAAATTGGAGTGTACGTTCTTGCTTTTTTCTCCCGGTATGCTATAGGCTGTAGTATGAGCGGGGCAAAAAATTATCAAACCATGACTCCAGGCCGAAGCCGAGAGAACAGTAAGATAATTTTCTGGGCTAGCTGATGGCAGATGTATGCACTGACTTGAGGTAAGCTTCGCTGACAAATTATTGCAGTGTTAGACCACCGCAACGTTTCTCAGGTTGGCGAACTTCTTGGGCCAGTTGGCATAACCGCTATCGGTATGGCAGGCCGCACTGAGCACTTCGATGCGACTGTTGCGCAGTTTAGCCCTGAGGCCCACTACGGTTTCGAAGATGCAGCCATCGGCATTGACTCCGCAAATGCGAAAGTTTTCAGGCCAATAACCTTCATCCATGCAGGCTTCAAAGACTTCGGCAGCGCCACCATCGGTTTCTTTTTCGCGGGTGGTGAAGAATCGATAGTCTTCAACAAGTGCAAGCAATGACTGGTAGGTAGCAGATTTGCTGTCTGCGTATTGAAGAAAGATGATGGCTTCTTGGTGAGCAATTGCTTTCTTGATTTCGTTGGCCACAGCATCTTGGGTTTGTTGGTCGCGGCTGGCTTTGAATTCTAGCTGCATATCAACGACGATGAGAACTGGGGGTTCGTCATCGGCGTTAAACAGGCGCTGGGTTGGCAGGCTCGTTTTCATAGTATTAGTAGTGTTTAGTTAGTTTTGCTGTTCTTTGATTTCTTTTTGGAGCTAAGTCCAAATTGCTTTTGAGAGACTGAATATAGATGTAAAGTAGCCCTTGGCCGTTAGGCTTAGCAAGGTAAGAAGGCTGATATCTCAAGCCTCATGCGTGATTTCATCTCTTTTGACCTAACGAATCGCTGCTCATGCCAGCCTAGCCAGGCTTACGTGAATGGTTGCGTATTCAAGTTGGATACGATTCAACTAGCGGCTCTTCCGTCGACATAGGGGGCCAGAATGGCGCAGACAAAGTTGCAAGTGGGAGTAGGAACATTGAGCTGCTGCCCTAAAGCCACAACTGTTCCGGCTAGCCAGGGTAGCTCCAATTTATTGCCGTGGCGCAGGTCGTGCTCCATTGAAGCTGTGACATCACGGCCTAAATTGTCCAGGTAGCCTAGCTGTCGACTGACTATGTCACCTGCAATGGCCACACCTCGCGCTTTTCCTACTGCTGCTACTTCTTTCATCACTGCTTCAAGCAAAGCTCTCGTTTTCGCATTTTCTCTCACCGGTCCAATGGAAGAGCGACAACAGGCAGTGATCGAACTCATAGCCACTAGAACAATGAATTTTTCCCACAGTGCTTTTTCAATGTCGTCTGGAACAACCACTTCGATTTCGGCAGTTTCACAGGCTTTTTGCAAAGCTAAGACTCGTTCAGATTTAGCCCCGCCATATTCACCAAAAACTAGTTTCTGCACGGAGCCTCGTTGTTCGATAATGCCCGGAGCTTGAATCGTAGCGCCCACGTAGCTAATGCCACCAAGGACGTGTTCTTTTCCTAGTTTCTCTCGCAGTACGTCATCGCGAGAAATGCCATTTTGGAAAGAAATCACTGTAGTCTGGTCGCCGATCATCGGTTTGATCTGCTCAACTGCTGACTCTGTGTCCCACAATTTTACAGTGAGGAAAACATAGTCGACTATGCCGACACTTTTGGGGTCGCTTGTTGCTTGGGCGGGTTTTATTAAAATATTTCCCCTATCAGGGCTAAGCACTTGCAAGCCATGGGTTTTAATGGCATCGAGATGTGCGCCGCGAGCGATGAAAGTAACGTCGAGTCCAGCTTGAGCCAGCCTGGCGCCGAATAGTCCGCCCACACCTCCCGTTCCCATAATTGCAATTTTCATCTGTCGTCAAGAGTGCCTTTGCTGGTAAAGCTCAATTTTACCGCTTCTACATACTTGGCCTAGTTGCGTCAGCAAGTTTACTAACTACTTTTAGCTTGAATCATGAGTATTGAAATCAATAAGCTCTAAATATCAATTACTTCTTTCTCTCTTTTAGTTTAGGTTCCTTCAACAGCTGCCATCCCTACCACACAAGACCCCATATCCAAGTTGGACCCAAATGCGGTTTCTGACTTGGACTAGCTGCTTTCAAGAACAGAACGAACGAGATTTTAGTATTTGAAATTTTGAACGATAGGCCGAGCTTTCGCTGATTGCTTCGCTTTTCGAGAACAGGACAAAACAATGAATAATTACAATCTCGGTTCCGAGGTTGCTGTTGTTCTAGGCTCTGGCATTGCCAGCGATGGAACCCCGGCCCGGACCACTGTTTTGCGAACTCGCGCTGCTGCTCGGTTGGCAAAATCTCACCCAGGTGTCAATTTGCTTCTCTCCGGTGACGGACGGAAACAAGTCGGCATCACCTCTGAAGCTGAAGCAATGAAGAAGATTCTTCTGGCAGAGGGAATTTCACCTGATCGCATTTTTCTTGAAGACCAATCACAAGACACTATCGGCAATGCCGTACTCGTTGCCGCTCGCTTCTTTGCTAACGAGGGCCCTGTGGCTGTTCGTAAGCTTTACGTTGTCACTTCGCCATTCCACCTCAAGCGTGCCCTGATAGCCTTTCGCGCTGTGGTGCCGACGCACTGGAATGTTGTTTCTTACGGCAGTCGCATCGCCGCCACTGACGCAGAACGCGGTCGCAATGAGCGCGGCGGCGTGCAGTGGATGCGTGATTTTTTCTCTGGTATTGAGCCTGGTGACATCGCCAAAGCGGTAGAACGGTTGCTTGATTGCAGGCCATACTATCGCTCTCATGCATTTGCCTGGCTCAAGCCTATTGCGGATGAATCGAAGTAAGCATCGGCAAGTCTAGACGCTGTGCGGAGTTACAAATGATTGATTGTCAGAGGTGTGGAGGAAATTGGTCCTCCACACCTTGAGGCTATTTTTGCCCGCGTACTTTATTTTTGGGGTATGTTAACTATAGAACAGAGTAAGCTATTTGCCATGTAAGCGTTTTGGTTAGTCTTGCCGCTGATGGCTCTGATGACTATTTGTGTCCTGTTTTATTATGGGCAACCCCTAAGCAAATACCTGCTAATGCTTACTCTCGACTTGGCAATAACTGTCATAGTGGAGAGAGGGGTATCAAAAAAATTCCAAGTTATTTTGGCTGGCAGGTTTCGTCAATCGGCAACACTGTTAGCAATTTTCCGACTTAACTAATCCATTTCAATCTAGCTTCTGAGCATGAGGGCTAAATGAACGACGAAACTGAGAAACTGAACGGTCAATCCAAGGTGTTAAGCGATGTTGTCGCCGATCGCATAGATCTTACTGAATGCTGTGACGATGCCGAAACTCTCTGGGCCCTGGCTAATGACCTTAGCTGTGACGTGCGTTTTGCCCTAGCGGAGAACCATAATATTGATTCTGATATTTTGGCAATTTTGGCCGAAGATGAAAATCCATATGTGGCATGGCGGGCGCGTAAAACAATCAAAAGACTGACGATCGGCAGTGCTATCAGCGGTAATTTCAGTTGGCCTGAAGCTCAGAGCAACAGAAGACTTGCTGACGGACGTTCTTGACGAACGCTTAACGAAGGTAACAATCAGCATTTTCTCCCTAAATAGTTTTTCCGCGCTGTAAGCTATGCACGGGAGAAACGAAAATGAATGGATTGAAAAATAGAATTAGCTCTTTTGTTTTGACTACCCTTTGCCAGGGTGTCATCGTCTTTAATACTTGCTCTGCCACTGGAGCACAACCTATGAAAATAATTATGCCTCAGTGGTATCACCTGCAGCAAGAGGCCTACGGTCTTAAGGGTGATCTAAAAGTTGAGAAGCTCAAAGCCGCTCTGGAGGCTGCTCGTGACTTTAAGCAAGCAGACCACTATCCGGAGAGCGAAGTGCTTTTTAGTTTAGCTGTTTTTAGTAGCGAGCAAAACAAGCAGAGTGAGGCAGAGAAATATTTACAAGAGGCAATAACTCTGAAGCAGTCTGGTTTAGCTATTTCGTTAGCAGGCAAAGCGAATGTACCAATCGAGAAAGGTATCTTCTTACCAGCTTATTCTAATCAAGAAAGTGAGAAGTCTGGCAAGAGCCACGCGCTGGCAAATTGCCAAAGCTGGCTCGGTAGAACACTCTTGACCGAGAGAAAATATGCTGAAGCGGCAGCGGTTTTGGCCCAATCGATTGCTTTATTAGATAGCAGCAGCAAGCAAGATGGCGAAGTAATATTATTACCAGATACCTTGCGGCCCTACGCTCAAGCGCTCAGAGCGCTCAAACGATACAGTGAAGCGGATAGAGCGGAGGCACTAGCTGCAAAGATTGTTGCCACCCGGCGCATGTTGCTTGATTAAAAGTTGAGATTATTTTGTTGCGTACTTTAGCCGCCCTGAAAGAGTTTGAGTGCCGCTAGAGCCAATACGATAGACAGTAAGTATTGAAGCTTACGTGAAGTGAATTTTCTGGCACCATATATAGAGCCAACTATTGCAGCAGGAGCTGCCACTAGAAGAAATGGAAGCAGGTGTATCACATCACCTTTGCCGTCGTTAAAGCGGCCAATCAAGCCGCTTATTGAATTGACTACAATAAAAAGGGCTGAGATGGCGGAGGTCTGTTTTGTCGTTGCCCATTTGTTGAAAATAATTAGAGGGCTGAGAAATACTCCGCCGCCAATGCCAACAATTCCTGAAAGCAACCCCAGTATTCCACCTGCACTTGCAGCTAAAAACAATGGCGGTTGGTGCATGTTTTGTTCTTCTGACTCAGCTGTCTCAGGCTTCTCAAAATTTGTGTCTGACTGCTTCTTAGAGCTGTCATTCTCAACTTTGCCTGGTGCAGTAGGCATAATGGCAAAGCGTAAAGCGGCCAAGGCTAGCATTGCTCCAAGTATGTAAGCAAAGGTTTGCTTATCTACTGATAGCCTGGCGCCGACGTAGGCGAGCGGTACAGACAGAACTATGTACGGCAGTGCTTGTTTGACTTGAAAGCGCCCAGCGCGATAGTAGTTTGTTAGAGAAATGCTTGCTACAACTGTATTAAGGATGAGTGCCGTAGTAGCAATTTCGTGATGCTCAAGACCAAAAAGCGAAAGCAAGGCAATATAACCGGTTGCTCCACCGTGTCCTACTGCAGCGTAGAGCATGGCAACGAAGGCGACACAGAGACATTGGAGAATAGTTGTGAGGCTGGCATCCATGGCTAGATGCTAGCAGTGTTGTGCGGTCGGATCAAATGACCTGTCAATAACGCCTCGATTGATTTATACATGGGAGTACCGTGGGCGCAAGCTTGAAAATTTCTAGATTGCGTGGCCCTTCGGTCCGACCTTCTAACGGAATTTGTGTTGGTAGTGGTGTGATCGCCTTTCGACATTTCCTATCTACTTGATCGCGAATGTAGATTAGGTCTTGCTTTGTTGGCTTAAAGGTTGAGTCTGCGAAGTGGTTAATCCACTCTTCTCTGAGTGAAGTGATTGAATGAAGCTTGACCCACTTCTTATCGATTATTCTAAAATTGGTAGGTGAATTAAGCTCATCGATGGTAAATAAGTCAGGATAGTATTCGAGTATTTGTTTAGGTATCGCGCGGATTACAGCGTCGCCTTGCCTTTCTATTGGTAAAAACCACCTGGCCGATTCGATTGCTCTGTAGCTATCAACTCCGCTTCTGAGTCTTGGAACCGTATCAAAATGGAAGTTCGCATTTAGGCCGTGCTTGACAAACCAGAGTCGTTCGTTTTGAGGTATTTTGACTGGGCCTGACAGGGCGGCTGCATCAAAAATTGTACAAAGAGTCTGTGTCGGAGATTCATCACCGTCGTAGTACCAGGGGAAAAGCTTGCCGCTATGAGGGTCTACTTTGAATGCGACCGAGCCATTTTGAGACTTGTTGGTCGGAATTTCTAAATTTTCGTAATAGCGAGTAAAAACGGCATTAAGCGCATAGTCTTTACTCAATAGTTTCGCGCTGCAGTGCTCGGGCATGTCGTATTGGTTGAACCATACTGCTCTACTATCTCTGCAAAAACAAGGCGTACTGATCAAAAGACTTGCTATTGAGCCGGAAACAAAAGCTTTAAGAATGATGCGGTAAGTCATGCTATCTCCCAATACACAAAAATACTACCTCAATTCTTAATTCAAAGCCTGCTTGTACTATTAAATGTAGTTGCGGCGGAGAAAAAAGGTAAGTGGTCACTGGCGCACGTGCCCGACTACTGGGTCAAGAAGTGAACTGGAGGAGAATTCCAAGGAAGGATGTCTGTGGCATTGTCTGGGGCACAGCCGCCGGATTTTGCAACGGCAAGAAGGTACTCTTTTAGCCACTGGACCTGATTGATGCCATTCATATCCAAGGTTGTGAGTATAGTGAATAGGTCGGC
>JBAYTY010000060.1:0-28158 GCA_041675385.1 Candidatus Obscuribacterales bacterium | reverse complement strand
GTGACTTTGCTATCCGGAGGGGGTGCCTGTGCGGCAAAGCGCCCCTTAAAAAGGTTGAACATATTGTTCTCCTTTATCTATATTGTTGATTGTTAGAGCAGTGAGCCTTTCTTTTTGAGTTGACTCACTGCTCAATTAGATCTTCAGCAAAGCGAATTGAATAGATATGCAAGTCGAAACCTGCTTCCAATCAACCGCTCAGCGCAATGGCCAGACAATCGATGCATCTATATTTGAAGAGATGCATCAATAGCGCTGGCAGAAACCATCGAGAGCTACGCTCAAATGGCTTGTGTCAACGCTATTCAATCAAAGGGGAAGATCAAGTGACCTTCCCCCTGTATCCAATTTCTCGATCAGGCAGCAACAGGCAAAGCTTCCACCAGGAACCGCCTCAGCCGCTTGGATACATTGTCGAGCTTCGTCAAAGCAAAAAGGCTCTGCTCACTGTGCTCGGAAGGCCCAACTTGAGCCATCAAGCTTTGAAGCACCTGCACAGCCTCCACTTCGTACATGTGCTGCGTTGCTTCCGGCAACTCGCCAAACGCAGGCAGCTCCCGCAGAGCAGGAAGAGTAATTTCACAGTTCTTCTTATCATCGCCGAATGAAAGTGCCTCGCGCACATGAGCCGGAAGGAAATCAGCAGGTTTCTGAAAGCCAGCGATATTTGGCATACCTGGGATATTCGGCATGCCCGGGATATTGGACAGACCGGAAACACCCATGCCCATACCGACATTCGCACCGCCGATGCCGAACTGGCCACTGTTTGGTCCGCTTCTGCGCGCAGAGCCCCCGAACATCTCCATTCCAGCACCAACACCGACACCAGGAGTCGTCTGGTCGAAGCCAAAGGACCCGTGACCACGATTGCCGTTGCCGTGCTCGTCTCCACTAAGAAGATTGGCCGGATTCTTCGGCGCAGTGAGCTGATGGTGCCGACCAGCTGAGTTAGCAGGCTCGACGAAAACATCGCTCTTGAGCTCTGCCTTGAAGCGCTCAGCTAGGTTGTGAGCCTGGTCCCAGGGAAGAAGATCGGCCTTCGGCTTCTCAAGCAAAGCTACTTCTAGCCAAGATTTGCCAGCAATCTTCTCGCGGCAGAACAGCGTGCGTGCTCTTGTTGAGCGAAGGAAATAATGACGCTTCATGATGATGTGCCTTATTTGATCACCCATCTCAATCAGAAACGCGGGTTGAGTGGTATTGCTAGACGATTTGCTAGACATATGAGTCTCCATTGGTTGATTAGACAAAGCGCTTGAGATCTCAATCGCTTTGTTTTGACATTGAGATTACAACGCCGTTGATATAGCCAAAAGCAGCACTCTAACTGAATCGGCCTTCACTTTCAAAACGCGCACTTTTGCCACAAAGTGACTCGTATTCTCCTATTACCTTTTTGTGCTTCGCTCCCTAGCTTTGCATCTGCTGCATCCCTGGCCCAATATGCATCGACGATCAATCCTAGCCGTCCACTGCTTCTGACAGGTCTTACAGATAAACGAAAGCTTCTTGGTTGAGCTGGCGCTTATTGCCGCTAGGTCAATCTCAGGGTGAACCAGCCTGCTTATCTCTTCAGCAATATGCTGGTACTCCTTTCCTGCCAGATTCTTGCCCTTCGCTCTTTTTGTCTGGGCGCAAGAAGAACAACCAGAGCCTTTCAGTCGATCATACAAACGAGCCTCAAAGACATGCTCTTCACCAGCTTCGGTGCAGACCCAGGTGAGGCTGAGGCCAGAATTCCCTTTAAGTAGTATTGCTTCGGCAGCTACATCAGAATTCAAAGCGGCCCGGTATTGACTCTTGAGCTCAGGGACACTGGCAAGAGTGCGCTCATCAATTTTTTCCCTTCCTTTTACTTTTACTTTTACTTTTACTTCGGCCTCTGCTTCGGCCTCTGCTTCTGCCTCAGCCTCACTACATCGCCGGCAGCCTTTCTTGATTGTTTTGCTAACAGAGCAGTACCAACGGTGGCCATTTGAGCAACGCCAGAAAATATTGTGCCCGAATGGAATACGTCCCAGCGAATAGCCGCGATTATTCTTCGTGCGGTCAAAAAACTGAAGGGCCTCAGGAAACTCATTCAAGTTGACACGCTTGCCTTTGTAGCAATATGGGCAACCTTGCTGTGTTTTTCCGGTACGGCTTCTCACCATGCAGCGAAATATGTGCGCACTATTCCTTATACATTGAAACAGCCCACATCTCTGAGAGCGAGCATCAATCCATTTAACGAGAAAGCCATTTTCTTTCTCCATCCATTCTTTAGCCACCAACCTGTGATATTTGCGGATTGGCATCACCGGCGGATATTCATAGGTCGAGCAGAGCTTGCAGCCCCGACTTTTATATCCCTCACGAAGTGCAATTACTCTGGCCGCTACTGAATTCTGGTATTTGTGCCGCTCGCCTTCATAGCCACATTTGCCACTCCAGTAAACAAGCATGCTTGAGCCTTGAGTAACATGCCACGGAGTAAGTGGATGATTCTTGACCTTGTCAAATTCTGGCACCAATTGATTGGCATGCTCAGACTCAGCAAGTGAGCGACCTTGCGCTTTAGCAAGCATTTTCTCCAATTCATCAGGCGCATACTTCGTTCTGTGTTTGCCCTGGGTTTTTGGTTCTTTCTTAAGTGCCACTAAGCTTTACCCAGATGCAGATAACTACTGGCAGGAGTCTAGGCAAAGTAAAGAAAGCTGTCAAGCGAATTGAAAAACACTTCGACGAGCACAGCAAAAAAAGATAGTCATATAGAAGGTTGGCTAGTTGCTGAAATTGAACATTAGAAGCCAAGAACCTCACCAATAGTCAAGATAATCCACTCGCAATAGTACACTTAAGATTTCAAAACAAATAAGTCTTGGCAATCAAATTACCCTAATTGCTGTAAAGAATAGCCATATGGCAGACCACATTCCCACAAGGGAAAGATCAAATAGCGCTGGAAGGCTTGAATAGGTAAAGGGGGAAGGAAACTCTGGGAAAGGGAAATAAAAGGGGGACTTAGGCACCATACGAAATACCACCCAAGGAAAGCAATGCTTTTTTAGCGAGCAGTTTTCTCACAATATAAAGAATCTTCGGCCACCAACCAGCATTACAAACAGTCGAAAAATCAATGATATTAAGCCTTTGAGGGACTCAATAAAAAAAATAGCGAGCAAGACCAAACACCCTTAAGCCCAAACATTTAGTGTCGATAACAATTCAAATTCTGCCTCCGGTAACTCACGTTACTCGCTTGGCCTAAAAGTGTCTCGTTCGAAAAACCAGTATTGGCTAGCATCTTCAGTCTATAGAATGTTGAGAAATGATCTAGGCGCTAGCGCAAAAAATAAACAAAATAGAAAATCCAAAGTCTCTCAAAATTCTCTGTTACACACTAGAATTTAGAAACCAACACTCAAGACGCACACAAGCCAGACTATTTCAGAGCCTTGGCAAAAAAGCGACCAGCACCACCAGCAGTATTACTAATTGTTACTTGATCTTGGCCGACACACGTTACATCAGTTACAAAGACAGCAATCGCTTGTACTGCAATGAAAAAGCGATATGCTCTTAAATCAATCCAGCTCGCGCTTAACAGGCGGCTAACACAAGCCATAAAGCATTAGACTAAAAAATTCGTACTTTTAAGCAAAAATACACTATTTATCAAACATTGATTAACAGAGTAAAATAGCCTCGTGATTAATACATTTTTGAGCCACTACTCTTCACTTGGCGCTGGCTCAGCCAACTGCTTCAAGGTTGGGTCATCGACAAGATCAATTGCTATCTTTATCTGCGGATTTGTCTTTTGCATTTCTGCTTTAAACTTCTCAAGCTGCTCAGCAGTCCAACCGTTGCGCCGCACGCTAATTTTCTTCAAAGCCTTGCACTGACTCAATGTCTTGAGGCAAGCCGGAGTAATCCTGCAACCATCCAACTCAAGATCATCTAACTTCGATAATTTAGCTAGTGGTGCTAAATCATTGTCATTCAAGACATTGTCAGAGAGTTTCAGCCTCGTCAACTCTTTCATTGTGCTGATATTTTGAATGTCTTTGGCACTAACGCTGCAGGATGAAATAAACAGCTTTCGCAGTTTCGCTGAGTTTTCTAAAGCGGCAATGGCCGCACTAATTTTAGAACAACGATCAGCGTGCAATGATTGCAAGTTAGCTAAAAGCCCAGACTGAGCCAGCTGTTCACCATCAATGCCTGTAGAGCCAATATGCAAATCTATTAGTTTGGGAAAACGAGAAAGAATGACTAAAACTTCACCAGTCACATTACTTTGAGTCAGTTCAATAGTCTTCAAACTTTTAATTTGAGTGAGACACTTCAGCGTTTCATTATTGACAATCTCGTTGCGGTGTAGTCTTCTAGCAGCTTCCTCAGCTACTTTAGGCTCTTTCTTTTCGCTGCCATTCGAATTAGATGGTGCCACTGAGTTCTCTAGATCGGTCTCGTCAGTGGTCAGAATAATTCCCTGTAAGGTTCCATCATCGAAACGCCTGAGTATGTGTTGGTTTAACAAACAAAGATTATTTGGTGTGAACTGCAAGTTATAACGAGTGGGAATGAAAAGTTCTCCCTTTGCCTCTTGTTCTTTTTCATCATCGTCATTGCGCAGCGTAAGGGTGCCCAGTGAGATTTCATCAGGAAATTTATAATGAGAAACCTGGTGACCATCCTTGTTTGTTGTACCTAAGAAAAATGGTTCTTTCTTTTCTGATTCAGCTTTAAAAGCAGCTTCGGTCTTTAGTTGTTCACTCTCTTCAACCTTCTTCTCTTCCTGCTTTTGCTCTGCGGCACTGCGATTAAGTAGTTTCTGACTAACAACAATGTACGCACCACCGCCCAGCAAGCAAAGCACCAGCACAGCAGCAAACGAAGCTACCATCAAAGAATTTTTCTTAGCACCTGATTGAGAACCAGTATCACTATCCTCAACCTTGCGCTTGGCAGAAGGTCTACGTACTCCCACTGCCGATTCTCTACGTTTTTCATTGTTCTCTGCATTAGCAAGCGAACGCTCAATCGAAAGCAACTCAGCGGCCACGTCAGAGGCTGATTGTGGGCGATCCTCTGGATCTTTAGCCAAGAGAGCATCGATTAACTCTTGAATTTTCTCTGGGAAATCTGCGCCTTCAGAGGCATCGAACAAACTAGGTGGTGCTTCAGTTTGGTGCATCTGCACCGTAACCATGGCATCACTGCCTTGAAAAGGAACTTTCCCTGTCAAAGTCTCAAAGAGCGAAGCACCCAACGAATAAAGATCTGTTCGGTAGTCAACCGGAAGACCGGCGCATTGCTCTGGACTCATATATTGAGGACTGCCGAAAACTTCACCAGGGCGAGTTAGTCCTTGCTTATCACCATCGCCAGCGCCTGTTAACTTAGCAATGCCAAAGTCGACTAACTTAGCTGAAACTACGCCTGGCTCTGCCTCTTGTAAAACTATGTTGGCCGGCTTTATGTCTCTGTGAATAATTTGATGTTCGTGGGCGTAGGCTAAACCAGCACAAACTTGCCGGTAAATTGTAATAGCTTCGCCAACAGGCAAAACACGCTTTTTCTTTAGTTTTTGCGCCAGTGACTGTCCGTTCAAAAGCTCCATTGCATAATACGGAGTGACGCCATCAATCATACCCATATCAAAAATGCGCACGATATTGGGATGAGTTAGTCTGGCTATGGCCTGAGCTTCAATCTGAAAGCGTTTCCAAGAAACTTCAGACACTTGCTCAGAAGCTAAAACTTTGAGCGCCATTTCTTTTGACAAAAAGAGGTGACGAACGCGATAAACAGCCCCCATTCCGCCATGGCCAATGATGCCAATCACTTCATAAGCTTTATTGATTTGAAAACCAGGTGGATAGTCGCTGGAATTACCCTTCATTGCTTGCTCAAAATTTGCTCAAAACTCGCTCAAACTGCTTAACTTTGTTTCTAGATGTGCTTTATTGCTTATTCCACACTGCCGATGGGCTTGAAACAAGCCATAGTTGATTTGGCTGTGCTACAGTGCAAATAGAGCTATCGCATTATAATTGAAAGCGACCAAAGTGAGCTAAATCATGGCCCTTATCGACCTAATTGAAAATACCAGCCGACTTCTTGCTGAAAAGCAACAGGCCTTGACCACTTTGCGACTAACTTCAAGCAGTGATCCCAACTTTCAACTAATGCGCGGCGATTTTCTCATTCGCGAAACTGACCTTGAAGAAGCCACAGCGGCTATGATCGAAGAGCTTGAAGACCTTGACCCACTCGACCGCGAAGATATGATCGAGACACTCAAGCCAGAGCTAAAGTCTGCCATGTCTACAGTTCTGAACTTGTCTGGCCACCACCATCTGATGGCAGCCGAAGAACTTGGTCTTGAGCCTCTTCTAATTGCTTGGCGTCACGCTCGGCTAATGATGCTGTTCTATCAATTTTTGCAAGATGTACCAATAGAAGAATTGGATGCAGAAGACTCTTTTCAAGAGCACCCCATCGCTGAACGCTCAAGAGAACATTGGGCCACTGCCGTAGCTACGTTCAAGAAACAAGCAGCAGTCTGCTCTCCAGAAGACCGCATTTGTCATCTTGGCGTCACTCACGAACTGCTAGAACAAGTGCGTAAGCGCTATCACCGCCTCACAGTTAGAGTGCAAAATTGCCTCAAAGAAATAACAGCTGACGGCAAAGACCCATGGCCAGTGATTCGTCAGTTGCCACCAGATCTCACCCAATGCGCTTGGGATGCTCTTAAGCTAGTACCGCTGAGAGAAGTTGAAGTAGCCAAGATACAGGTTCAACGTCAAGTCGGCGATCGCTTTTAGTTTAGAATTTAGTCCAAAATTTTCTTGAGTTTGGTTACCCAGGCTTGCTGAGTAGGCTTCTGCCCACTCAAGTAAGTTTCATATTGGCGAGCCTCTTCTGTCATTGCAGCAGTGGGCGCCGCTTGGCCACCGTCAAATGGAACAGGCTCACTATGACTTTGCCCACCACCTTGAGGTGTGACTTCAGGAGCTGACTTAGAGCCGCACTCGCCGCAGAACTTAGCGCCCGGCTCTTGTGGCGCACCACAGAGATGACATGCCGAAATTCGCGCTTCTAGACGATAGCCACACTCGCCACAGAACCTAGAACCTGGCTCAAGATACTCAGCACAGCCAGGGCAGGCAGTACCAGCAGGAACCTTGACTGGCGCAGCCTGAGGCTGAGGGAAGTAAGCGGGAATCGGGGCAGAAACACCCTGAGGCACACCGCCACCGGCCACCTGCCTTGGGTCACTCTTAATGGCACTATTAACTGTGTTCCAAAATGCTTGTCGAGCATCTGCCGCTGGCACAGCATCGGCGGCAGCGGGTTGAGAAGGAAGGGCAGAAATTGCTGGTGATTCAGAGCTTCTCTGACCATAGGCCTGGGGCTGATAATCAGGAATTAAATCTGCTAGAACGTCATATTCTTCTACTTGAGCCGCTGGCACTGGCTGCTGCAAATCAACCAATGGCTCAGGTTGCGCTTGGATAGTAGGTTGAGTAAACGCTTGTGGATGAATTGGCGCAGTAGGCATGACCGGCTTAAATGTCGGTGAGGGAATCGGCACACTCGGTGCCTGGTAGGGCGACTCTGGCGGCTGAGCTGACCCTGGAGCTAGACCCTGAGCTAGACCCTGAGCTTGACCTTGAGCTAGACCTAGAGGTTGATCAAGGAGCTGATCTTGCGGCTGCGGTTGATAAACTGGCTGACTGCTGGGCGGTGCAGAAGCTGGATCAAAGAAATCAAGAGCGTAGGCCGGTTGTGGTGCCATTGGCGGCAACCCAACAACTTCTTCAGCCTTAGGAGTGGAGTTTGCTACTGAAGATGGTGGCACGCTGATGTCTAATGCTACGGCTGCAACTTCTTCGGTTTGACCCTTTTTCTTCTTGCCTTTTCCCTTGCCCTTGGTTGGTGCTGGCACGACCGCTTCGGCCACCAAAGGCTCTGGCACTACAGCTTCAGGCGCTAGAGGCTGAGAAACCACCGTTATTTCAAAAGGATCCTCTGCAACGGGCTGCTCGAAACTTGCCTGACCAACTGGCTGATTGAAACTAGGTTGCCCAAAACTTGATTGATTAGCAATTGGTAGTGGCACTTCCACTTGTTCAATTTCTTGAAGTTGCTGTTCGGCTTGTCTGGCAACCTCGGCTGCGGCCTGAGCTTCGGCAGCAGCTTGTGCTGCTGCGAGGGCCTCTGCTTGAGCCACTTCTTCCATCGCCAACTGAGCAGCCATTTGCACAGCTGTATGGGCTTCTGCTTGAGCCGCTGCCTGGGCTGCGGCTTGAGCGGCAGCCTGAGCCGCTTCTTCTTCTTGGGCAAACTGGGCTATTTGCGCTGCTTCTAGCACTACTTGCTTTTGCAAATCGAATGGATCGAATTGACCTATTGAACCCGGTTGACCAGGAACAATTGGTGCGGCCGGCGGCTGACCAACTTGAGCCGCTTGAGTTGCTTGTGATGCTTCAGCGGCGCGCAAACGCTCTTCCTGCTGTAACTTCTGAGCAGCTTCAAGCCTTGCTCTTACTTGTGCTTCATGTTGCGAGCGCAAATCTATTTCTTGTTGAGCTTGTCTTTGCGCTTGCTCTTGTGAGCGCAGCTGCGCTTCTTGCTGCATGCGCATACGTTCGTCTTGTTGACTGCGCAAGCTCATTTGCTGCTGCAAATGCAACTGTTGCTCTTGCTGGGCTCTAATTTCTGCTTGTTGCTTGGCCAATTGCTGTTGCTGTTGTTCTTGCTGCTGTTTGAAATGCTGCTCTTTCTGAGCCCGCAGCAGCTGCTCTTGTTCGGCTTTGAGAGCGGCCTCGTGCTGAGCACGAAGTAGCTGTTCTTGCTCTAGTCTCTGAATTTCTTGAGCTTTCTGTTCTGCTTTAATTTTTTCGTTAACAGCTTGTTGAGCCCGCACAGCAGCTTCATGCTGAGCCCTCAGCTGCTGTTCTTGTAATTCTTGTTGAGCCTTCTGAGCGGCAGCCTGTTGAGCCCTTTGTTGAGCCGCCAGAGCCTCTTGTTGAGCTTTTACGGCCAGAGCCTGTTGGGCCTTCTGTGCCTGCTCTTGCTGTAACTTTTGTGCTTCTTGCTGGGCTTTGAGAGCATCATGCTTAGCTTTAAGCTCAGCCTCTCGGGCCTCCTGCTCTGCCTGCAAAGCAGCCTGTGCCATAACCGAATTGGCAATAGGTTGAGCCAAAGGCGCCACTGACGATGCTGCCTGGAGAATCTCCATACCTTCGCCTACTAAGGCAGCGTCGAATAGATAACGCGATGGTTCCAGAGCAATGTTGTTAAATTGATTTGGATAAGACAAATAGAGTACTTCGCGCGCTCTAGTAAAGCCTAAATAGCACAGGCGACGCTCTTCTTCTGGATCATTGGCGGTTTCTGAAGGAAACAAGCCTTCAGCCATACCAGTAAGAAAGACAATAGGGTACTCTTTGCCTTTAGCTTCGTGCAAACTCAAAATATAGACAAGTGGCTCACTGTCTGGCCCATCATTGGCCTTAAGCAGATTTTGTTGAGAGCGCACAAATTCAGTTACGGTCTTAAATTTACGTGCTTCTTCTTCTAATGCAGCCAACTTGCGCATTGGTTCATAGTTGACACCGGGCGGCACTTTCACTGACTTATAGTATTCAGTGAGGCGCTGTGTACGTTTGAGCAAGGCTATGGTTTCAGAAGGTGGCAAATTCTCATGGTTCATAGTACGAATAATGCGCACTAGTTGGCTCAAATCCATACATGACTGATCGGCCACGGCTTCAGAATAAATTTCAACAGCTTTTAAAAACGACAAATTATTGGCTTCGGCAAAACTAGCTATGGTACCGAAGAGCTTGGGATCCACTTCTTTAGAGCGCAACTGACAGACACGCTCAAAAGATTCTCTCGCTTTCGGTCCATCAGGGTCCATCACCAAGCGCAAGAATGCCATGACATCTGCCACTTCATCCGGTACCATTGTCGAATCAGGATTAGTGGTCAGACACTTAATTCCTTTACGGAATAAAGCCTCCTCAATCATTGATGCATAGCGGTTGTAGCGATAGAGAATAGCAATTTCTTGTGGATTTCTGCCGATCTCTAAAAGTTGTTGTACTTGGCTAGCAACCCACTCAGCTTCATGAGATTCGCTCTCAGCTAAAAATGGCCCAACAATTGCCTGTGACTCAGTTTCATCCCAGCCAGGCACCATGTCTTTGTTAATCTTGCGACGATGCAGCCCACCCAAGAGTAGACGAGCATGATTAACAATAGACGGATGGCAACGCCAGTTGCGCTCAAGCACATAACAGCGCGCATTGGGTAGACGCACAGATACTTCTGAAAGAATGCGTGGTAAGGCCCCTTTGCTTTCAAAAATTGATTCATCTTCGTCACCGGCAATATAGAGATTGTCTTGGGGAAGAGCGAGAATACGGGCGAGCAAATCGGCAGCAGCAGTGGCATCTTGAAATTCATCAACCAAAACAAACTCATACTGATATTGGTAGCGGGCGCGTATATCAGCATTGTCAGCCAAAAGCTGAGCAGCCAAACTAACCATATCATCGCGGTCAATTTTATTGCTCTTCTGCAGTTGTTCTTCGTAGCCCTGATAAACTCTGGCTACTAGCTCATCTACATTGCCCTTGGCTCGTTCTTTCACATGCTTCGGTGTAACTAAGTTAGCTTTATACAGCGAAATCAAAGAGGCTATAGTGAATTCTTCAAGTTCCTCAGACAACTCTAAAGTAAGTTGGTCTAGGTCTTTTTTAAACTTAGTCAGCAAGCGCTGAATTATGCGCTGCGGATTGGCTTCAACTTTAAGTGGCGGCTTGCGCTTGATGGCAGCAGTATTTTCTTTTAAAAGTTTCAGTCCAAGCTCATTCCAGCTATAGAAAGCTACTTTCTGCGCTTGTTGCCGGTCTATTAGTTTCTCAACATCAGCCTTTAAGCTGCGCACACTTTCAGTTGAATGCGAGACAACCAAAATGCGCTCAGCATTGACACCTTGCGTGAGCAAATGCACTACTCGGCGAGTAATACAGCTGCTTTTACCAGTACCAGCACCACCAGTAATGGCTACCGGGCCCGCACCATTAGTAATGGCTAAACGCTGCACATCGTCTTCAACTGGCAGATCTAGAACAGTAGCTGGTTGATGTCCCGACACCAAACGACCATAAGGCGAGCGTTTGTATCCGTGCACCCAGGCTTCTTCTACGGCTTCGACACAGCCGCCTAAGTTAGCCAATAGTTCCACAGCAGTAAAGCGCAATAGCTTCCAGCCATCACTGAGCAATACCAGGGTGCGCTTAGCATCAGCTGAACCAGCACTAGGCTGATCAAGACTGGCCAAAACATCGCATTCGATTGCTAGTTTGTTGCCTTTGCGTTCCATTAAGGCAAAGTCGAGACTATAGTCACCAAGCACATGCTGGGGGCTGAGAGTAAGCCCACGACTAGCCACAGCCTTGTAGAGATAGTATTCAACTTTAAGCATTGGCGCTAGGTTTTCAGAACGCACTTGTCTAAAGTGGTGCAAGTCAATCATGATGCTGTCGAGCAGCCAGGCTACTTTTTCCCAGGTAACCTTGCGACCAGCATATTCAAGGTCTTCACACATAGTGCCGTAACCAAGAAATTCTTCATAGCCAAGCTGGGTACTGATCAGAATGGTTCTTTGCGAAAGGGCCCGGGGGTAGAGTAAATGGTGATAGAGATACCAGAGCTGCTGTGGTGTTTCAGGGGCATTTAAGTCTTTGACGATCAGGACATCGGCATCGAGCATGTCCAGTTCCATCTTGCTCAGCAGAGGCCGACCAAACGGGCTTTGGGCTATGGCATGGGGAAATAAGTAATCGGCTTGCTTGTAGAGCATTTCGCCGGTGATTACTAATGTTGTAACGCCACGGCTCTTGAAATTAATTACAGCCGATTCAAGTAAGGCTTCTTGGTCTTCTGAATAGTCTGATAAAAACAGACCGCGTACCGACCCCTGATAGAGACCAACCGAATCAACAAACCAATGCACCGCATCCCGGCATTCTCCAGGCTGCAATGGCACTCTATTTGGAATATGGTCTACGCGTTGAGTCTTTGGCACCTTGGACGTGCTTTGCTTTCTAGATGGCCTTTGCGGCCGGGGAACATCATTTTAAAGTAGTTCCACAATTAGTATCAGAATATGCACCATATGTCGTGTCATTAAGGGTGCAGTAAAGAATTAGTTGTCATGGTCTGATAATTGATGACAAAGATTAATTTTGAAAATTCCTTAAACCTTGGTGCCTGCTGTATTTTTGGCTTTTTGCTGTTTACATTTGAATGCTTGACATATTTTCAGTTGGTGAGGGAATAGTACAATCAACTTTGGCCACCTCATTTTTTAAATGATTGTCCGTATGCTCACGTAATCGAACCGTAAAAGCTAGGTTACGCGATGCAAAGTCCAGAAAGGAGAACACGTTCGATGAGATCAGCACTTCTAGTACTTGCACTTCTGTCAGGCCTTTCAGTCCAGGCAGCTAATGCACAGGTATGTGGAGACGAAGGTAGATATTTCCACCTCCGCCCACCATCCTACTCACTTCCTAGCGCAAGAAGACATGCCATCCACCGTTGGGCCAAAGCCCTTCGTTGGTACAGAGAACATTTGGGCGATAAGCCACTCTGCACCAAGTAAAAACCAGTTGAACTCTAACCAGTTCAGCTTGCCGACCTATTACCTATAGGTTGGGTGGATTGTCCCCTAGAAACAGTGCTCCGGGCTTGCCCGGGGCTATTCTATGCTAATTCTTGGGGCTTGGCGTCAGAAGACCTTTTTTGGGACTCTGGCAGGCGTTGGAATCAAAATGCAATTAGCGTCGCCATTCGGCGGCGTTAAACACTGGATTGTCCCAGGGAAGGCCAACAGAAAACTGTTGGCCTTTTTGCTGTAGTAAAACAGAACTCTGTTGGCCTTTTTGCTTATCTATTGCAGCAATTTCTACAGGGGCGACATTCCCAATATCGCCCTTATAAGCAATCAACAACTGGGGCTGAGCCAAGAAAACCCAAGGCAATTGGGTTGAAAGATAACTTTGCAACCGGCGATAGGGTTCGATTCGTTCAGACTTGGTAGCGGCCAGACGGGCCGAAGCAATAAGGCCATCAACCTCTTTACTTCTCAGTCGGCAAAAGTTAAGGGGCCCTTTACTGCTCCAGACGATTGAACATTCGGGGTCTGGGCCAAATGAACGGCTCCATAACACAGCGTCAAAACGACCTTTTTGCAAATACGAGCGGCGCACCGTGGAATATTCCATGGTCTCAACTTCGCAGATCACACCAATTTTAGTCAGATAGTCCGCCACCACCTGCGCTACCTCTTCTTGATCTTTGATGGTATGAATTTTGAGAGCAAGTGGCTTAGCACTTCCAGCCCGCAGCCAGAATTTACCCTGACGCTTATAACCGGCTTGTTCAATGAGCTGCTTTGCTAAGCGGGGATTATAAGTGAGGTGTTTGGTGTCTTTACTAAAGCCCCAATTTGTCACAGGAAAATCGCTATCAGGAATAACGGCATATCCACCATAGAAAACCTCAGCAATTGCATTTCTATCAATTGCTGAAGCAAATGCCTGCCTGATCAAAAGTTCTTTCCATGGCTCTCTTTCAAGATTAAAGCCAAGATAAACAGTACGGTTACCATTAAAAACTGCCACCTTTAGCGGTGCGTTGTTTTTGCTAGATTGAGGCAATTTAGCAGTGGCAAGAAATGTTTTCCATGTGCGGCCATCAACTGGCGCTACATCTACTTCTCCCCGGGCAAGAGCGACGGCCAATACATTGCGATCTGGTACCACCCGCCATATCAAACGATCACTTTGGGCAGGCGCACCCCAATAGTAAGGGTTTCGCTCAAAAACTAATTCCAGACCACTTTCCCAGCGCACCAGCCTGAACGGTCCTGTGCCAACTGGATGGCGACTGATGACTTGATTGCCGTGATCTGGGCTGTTCAACAAATTAGCTGGCAAGATTCTCAGCTCGGCCAAACGCGAAATCAATGGCTGACAGCGCCGAGCCAGCTTCACTAAAATGTCTCGATCGCTCTCAATATCAATTGTCTTGATGTCGGCATAGTCACTTTTAAAAGGCGACAGCTCTGAAGCTCCCAACAATAGAGAGGCTTTAACATCACTGGTAGTGAGCGCCTGGCCGTTAGAAAAGCGCAAATTAGGCCGCAACTTAAAGCGATAGGTCAGACCATCTTCTGAAATAGCAAAAGACTCAGCCAGCGCTGGCCTGAGCGTCATCTGGCGGTCATATTTAACCAAGCCGTCATAGACCAAAGATGCTGCTGTGTACGAGCCAGAATCTATGCCGCGCACCGGGTTAAATGAAACAGGCTCCCAGACCATGCCAAGCACAATTTGCTTCACAGGCGCCAGTGCATTCGGTTGGGCAAAACCAGGAGAAAAGCTGCCCAGTGCAGCAACACAGAGAACGACGGCGAACATATTAGCTAGCTTGTTCTTAACTAGCCTATTCTTAGCTAGCGTCTTATCGCCTAGATTCAGCTTATTTAGCGTCAGATGCCCGATGGTCCACCCTGAGAGACAAAGTAGAAACAAGCCAGCATCACCAGCATGGCGCTAGTTACTCCGAGCCAGAATCCAGCTACCAGAATTTGCCAAACGATCAGGGCCTGACGAGCTGTCAAGCTGATCATGATGCCTAGTCGATTGATGATGTAGAAGACCACAGAGCCAACAGTAAAGAGCAATGGCAAAAGCTTCAAGACTGGCGAGACAGGGACAGAAACAGCCATTACCAAACTCAAAATGCACATAATCACCAGTATGATGGTGACGTAATCAGAAAAACGCTGCTTGACGTTCTCAGCGACCGAAGCGTCGTTAATATGTTTAATTGCCAAGTACAAATTAGCAAGACCAGCCCGGCGGGGGAAATTTCCAGCTTCTTGGGGCATTGGTGGCTCAAAAGCTGGCTTGGCAGCAGCGTCGGCGCCTGGGGCATCTCCTACTGATTCTGGCTTTGTTGAGTCGGCTTCAGCCACAGAGACCTCGCAAGTACTTGGGAAGAGGAAAACTAGATTGCCTTAGGGGCAAGTAAAAGATTTGACCAACTAATATTATCATTCAACTCATAGCCCAAAGTCTAAGACAGATAACAAGTGACCAAATCAGTGGACAACCTAAATTTTACAGAGCCGAGCGTTACCGTATTGGTCTTGCACTGGCGCGGAATAGATAAAACTAGACGCTGCCTTACTTCTCTAAGAGCTACAAGCTATAAAAACAGCCATGTTCTACTGGTTGCAAACGGCTCACCAGAGGGTGACAGCGCTCAACTGGCCGCTGAATTTCCCGAAGTAGAGCTGCTCAACCTAGATCGTAACTACGGCTTTGCCGGCGGCTGCAATCGGGGCATGGAGAAGGCTCTAGCCAATCAGACCGACTTTATATGGCTATTGAATAACGATGCCGTAGCTAAGCCCGAAAGTATTGAACACTTGGTCAAAGCAGCGCTATCTAACCCCGAAGCCGGTGCCTTAGGCGCAATTGTCTTAGAAGGTCACAGCAGTACGGCCGAAGAAGCTGGCCTGGGCGAAATAAACTTCAACAAAGCCAAGACTTATTTGCGCAAAACTAACCTCGACAATAGCGATGGTCAAATCAGCTCGACACTTGAGCAAGGAGTCTATTCTTGCGCCTGGTTGTCTGGTTCTAATTTGCTCCTACGCTCAAGCGCTCTGAAAAAAGTGGGCCTCTTCGATGAGCGCTACTATCTTTATTTTGAAGATGTAGAGTTGTGTAAACGACTTACAGATGCAGGTTTTAAATGTCTACTTGTACCGGGCTCGACCATTGAGCACGAAGGCAATGCCTCCACCCAGGGCGGTCTCAGCCTTTGGCGCTCATACTATTACAGCCGCAATCGCCTGCTCTTCTTTATGAAATATTGTTCGCCAAAGCAGCGCCCCATAGCCATTTTGTCCATTTGGGGGCACTTCCTTAAACACTGCCTGACTTTACCCCTACGAGGAATAGCTGGTCGAGCCCGCCTCAAAGCTGAATGGCTTGGACTTAACGACTACTACTCAAACCGACTAGGGCCAGCTGCCTGTCTAGACTGGTGTGAAACAGTCGATTTGTAGTGCCTGTTAGTTTTGTATTTCCTGGTACTTTTGTAGTGCCCGCTACTGGGCCATTAAGATTGGGAATAATGGCCATATGTAGACATAGATTTTAGCTGCCCATCGGCCTGGCGGTAGCTATGGAAACCCTGGAGAAGTAGTGGATTTAAGACTGGGAACGATTTTAAGCCATTTTGGCTTACTGCAAGAGCACGAGTTCGACCGCGCCCTCAAAGTCGCCAACGAGACACGTCTGCCTGTGGGCAAAGTGCTGGTGATGTTCGAGCAAATCACCGACAACACCCTCAAAGCAGCAATAGAAGCCCAATGGATGCTCAAAGATGGCTTGATTTCTATAGGCCAAGCGCAACATGCCGTCGACCTTGTCAGACGAAAAAACTGGGCATTTAACGACGCTCTGCTAACAATGGGCATAGATGCCTACGCCACCCGCGGTGCTCGCCTTGGCGAACTTCTGGTAGGCTCTGGACAGCTCAGTGAAGACGAAATTAGCAAGTTTCTCAAAGTCAGTAACTACTCAGGGCTTCCCCTTGGTCGCATTTTGCTGTTACTTGACCGTGTCAGTGAAAATGCTCTTGGTTCAACTCTTAGACTACAACACGATATTAGAGTTGGTGGTCTAGAAATAGATACTGGCCTCGCTCTAATTCGCGAAACTGTAAAATGTGACCGGCCTAACAATAGTAGTAGACAGACTGATAGTCTGTTACTGGGCGAGTTGCTATCGCACGCTGGCATCTTAAAAGAATCAGAAGTAGCCGTGGCACTTGATATAGCTGCTGCCAACCGCAAAATGGTGGGCGAGGTTTTGACTGAACATGGCTGGATTTCAGACACAGTTTTAGACAAGGCATTAAGTCTGCAAAAAAAAGCGCGGGCAAAAGAAATTACACTAGATGACGCTGTCTCAACTCTCAAAGGACAAGCTGAAACCGGGGCATTTACCCCACTATCAGCCTTTGATTTTACTGGCCCGACTGATTTTGAGAGAAACATTAGCCTCTACGAATATCTGCGTTTAACTGGATACATCACCCCAGAAAAGCTGTCTGATGTAGTTACACGAGCAGCCAGAGAGCCAGCCATAATTGCCGATATTCAAGCAAGCCCACAAGCTACTCTCAAAGATACTTTGAAAATTGCAGTGACTGACTCTAACCGATTTCTTAGGCTACTCTCAAGTGTTTTGCCTGACGATAAAGACGTCATTGATACTGGCTATGCTTTTCAACAACAAGTGCGCAAAGGCACCATAAAGCTTGATCGCTCAATTCTTGAATTTACCCTGATGCGCACAAAAAAGGACATGGCCTTCTCCCTCTAGTCAAAATAGTTGCATATGCAACTATTTTTAAAAAGAAGAATCAATCTGTATTTAATTAGAATCAGTATTTAATTAGAGTCACTGTTTAAAGAGATCAACTTCGAGAGCCTTGCTGGCAGCGGCTGCAGCACGCTCATCTTTTTCAGCCAAACTTGCCTGGCCAAGTTTACGATAAGCCTTAGCCCTCAAACCATACGCCACACCATGTAGACGCGGATCTGCCAAGGCAGCAGTATAGTCTTCAACGGCTGCCGCTGTTGCACCAGAGCCCTGACGGAAGGCTCCGCGCACACAATAGTAAGAATATTTCTTAGGCGACAGAGCAATGGCATCGGTCATATCGGCCTCTGCTTTTTTGTAGTCATGCAATTTAAAATAACATTCGGCGCGATAGTTGAGCAGTGTCGAAGAAAGCGGCTTAAGCTTCAAGGCTCTGGTGAAACATTCAGCAGCTTCTCTGTATTTATTCAAAGCTTTTAGGCTTAGGGCCTCATAAGTATGAGTTTCAATATTGCCCTTGTTTTGATTCGAATGATTTAAAGCACCATACTCACCCACGGCTTCGACATATTTTCCTAGACGAAAATAACACTCTGCCCTTTTTGCTAGTGCAACATTGTCTTTAACGACTAGGGCATTGGCCCGAACCAAATCAGCCAAAGCCAAATCATAATGCCGATTCTGCATATACCAATCAGCGCGACACAAGTATAGCTGCAAGTCTTGTGGTTTCGCTTTGATCAACTTTCTCAACTGCTCCATGGCCTTAGCAGGCTGCTTCTTCGCCATAAAGATATCGAACCTCTGCCTAACCAATTGATCGCCGCAACTCGCGCCAGATTGATCACAAGCCATCAGAGCCTGATCGTATTGTTTGAGCTCAAAAAGAGCATTGGCCTTAGTCGAATAAGCAATTGGCTTAGCCAGCCCTGCTTTGATAAAACCATCACAGAGAAATACTAAATCTCGATACTTCTTCTGTTGCGTAAATTCGTAGGTAATACTATCCTGCAAATTCAAATCTTTTGTAGCCCGCATGTATGCCACACAATCGGCTAGTCCTTCTTTCATGAGACCCAGCCTAAATTCTAAGCTGGCTCTATTTGAGTAGGCTCTGTCTAACTTCAAAGATATAGAACGACCATACTCAGCCAAGGCCTCCTTGTCTCGCCCCAGTCTCTCTAGCACCAGACCAAGCATAAGAGCCCCTTCAGCATCTTTTGCAGCGAGTTTCTTGGCTAAAGTTAGATCAGACAATGCTTTCGCATTCTCACCTTTTTTTAAGTATGCGTTGGCTCTGACTTTGCAAATCTGTGCCACCACAGGCTCTTTATTCAACTGAAAATATTTGTTAGCGTCGGCAATTGTCTCTTCAACCTTACCTTGAGCATTGTCTAGCTCTGCTCGATAGCCGTAGAGTCGAGCAGCATGAGGATGTATTAGTAAATATCGATCAAGGCGTTTAAGCCTGACGTCCAGATCAGCAATTGCAGCCAATGCCAAATACTCGCGCTGATCTTCAGCGTTGATAGCAAAACAACAGAGAAAAGGGCCGTTGGCAATGAGTAGAAAAAGCAATACCAATGTGAGCTGCAATCTATCGAACACTATTCTGACCTATGTCAAATATGCAACAAGACTAGCGCGGTTTTCCATCTGGTCCTAAAACAGCAATAGGAGCAACTATTGTTTCTGTAACTGGTATATCACGAAAGAACAAGCTGGCACTACTGCGAACTGCACTAGGTACAGGATTAACCACTTCAGCATTAACAGTAAAGTCTCCCGTGCCCTCATTTCTAGTCATAAATATGCGCTTGATTTGCGCCTCATTATCAATTTGCGCAACTTTATTAAGAACCAGCGGTACTTCCAATTTGACCTTTAGACCCTCTATGTTTGTCAGTTCTGGATACTTGCCTTGGCCCAACTGGAAACGCAAAGAACCGACTTCAACACCAGTAATAGATATTCCAGCAGCAACGTCACGCTTTTCTGGCAACAGAATCTCGCGTTTAAAGTCTCGCTCAATCAAGAATCGATTAGCTCCTTCCTTAGATATAGACTTGATTCCACCTACTACTTTTTCCATCATTTCGCTGCTTTGCAGATTCATTTCTACACCAGCAACAGTCAAACCAAACTTGACCAAGTCAGTTGTATTCTCAGCGCTAATCTTAACTGGAGGCAGTTGCTTCAATGCTTCTGTGGCTTTCACCACTGGTGATTCAAGAGCAAGCTCAGCCCAGCGGGCTTCAAATTGATCTTCCTTACGAGGTTTAAAAAAGGCTTCAGCAGCGTCTCTAACGTGCTCTCTCAGCAGTGATTCAGTGCGCAGACGTGACTGCTCCCTCTGCTCAAAATAAGATGGCTCGTAGCGGGAATGGCATTGAATAGTTGAGGTATAACGTTGGGGAATTTGCTGAATTCTTGAGAAATCGCTTTTGTCTCCTTGCATCGCCCACAAACCAGCTCTAATTTTCAAGTTCAATTCATGTGAACCGGGCACTAGTGCTTCAATTTGTTGACCGAACTTAGTTTTCTCATCTGCCGTTTTTGCTAAGGTGTAGTCACGACGAGCCCGGCGCAAATCATCTTTTTGTTCAGTGGTTAAGCCTTTTTCGGCCAATGTTCTTTGTCTGACCAAATCGTTTATTTGCTCAGCTTGAACAGCCGATTTAGACCGTTCTTCTCTTCCTGAAAAAGCATCGTCAAAGTTGAGATAACCAGTTTTAAAACCACTTGCTTTAAGCTCTGAAGGTTTTGCTAGAGAATCGCCATGACCTCTGCGATCACCGTCAATATCTAGTAAAAAGCGCCTCAGCGCTGCCGTACTGTCTGTGTTATCTAGTTGAGGGGCACCTAGTCTGCCATCGCCCATTGCTTCACCTATTAAAAAACGTGCCTAAGCCCCTGAGTCAACATGTCTATCCGAACCAGCAATAAATTAGACAGACAACAGGCTTTTCTAGTTGAAGCAGGCTAGAGCGGAAAAAGTCTTTTGAACGGTTTGTTTCTCAGACGCCGATAAATATCAAAATCAGAATCAAGAGTGACTATGTCAGTCAAACCAAGCCGTTCTGATACAACAATCAACGACAGATCAGCAAAATCAGCAGGCACATTCCGATACTTGGCATTAAGCTCAGCAATCTTAGCGAAATCAACCGGGCCTAGCTGCTCGATTAAATATAGCTCTTTGGCCAAATCGGCAAGCAATTCATTTTGAACATCAACACTAGCGTTTAGGAGCCACAAGACTTCAGTTACCACTGGGGTAGTAGTAATGAATTGACCTCTAAAGCCACTGAGAAATTCTGTTACCGCTATGTGCCAATGATCACTTCTACTGTAATAAGCAACAATCGGTCCAGCGTCTATTAGGATCTTTTTTGAGAGCTTTGCGCTAGATTGTGATGAGGACTTGCTAGCAGGCTTATTGGCAAACTTACTCATGGAACTCGTCATTTTTTGAAGGTTCTCTAGCTTTGGCCTTTTGCTCAAAGCGTTCAGCCAGTCTAGACTTCCTATTGGCCCGCTCACTGCCATCGGCTGGCCCCTCAAGAAGGTGCTTTGGGTGTCCACCTCTTCTTTCAACAAAGCTACGGTCTGATTGCAGGGCACTCCATTTTTCTTCGATCCAATATCTGATCAAGGCACTCTGACTTTCAGCATTAAGAGCCTCAACAATCTGCTGAAGTTTGTATTCTTCTTGATCGTCAAGCCGCACAGTCAGAGTCATGAGTTTGCCCCACATATCGATATTTCACGAGTATTTTATGAGTATTACTAGCGTATTACACCAAGCTATCATGAAATTTCTCACTCAGCAACCAGCTATTTGAAAATAGTTGTACATACAACAAAAGAGAAATACCTGAGTACTCAGGTATTTCTCAAATAGACAACCGCAAGCAGACGCTCTGCTAAGACTTATTCTTTAGGCCGAGTATCGGCGTCAATCTCATCTAAGTCGTCATCATCGCCAATCTGCGAACCATACTCTTCGTCTTCTGGGCTAGTACCACGCTCACCGTCAGGCAAGCCTTTATAGCTAATTACAATGTGACGATCTGGACCTTCACCTTCGCTTTCAGAAGCAAGCTCCGGAAAAGCTTCTTGCAAATAGTTATGCACAAAGCGGCGATCGTAAGCAGACATAGCCAGCAGCGGATAGTGCTCATTGTCACCGTTGAGAACGGCTACAGCCCCTTGCTTAGCGCTCTCTTCTAAGGTGCGGCGGCGACGGGTGCGATAGTCTAGAACGTCAACAATAAAGTGTTCACGACCAAGCGAATTGCTCTTCACCATCTGCCGCAGCACAAACTGCAGTGCTTCTAAGGTCTGGCCATTGCGGCCAATTAACATGCGGGCATCGTCGCTTTTGCAGTCGATGCGATAACAGCATGTGCTGTCATCTACTTCTAATTTTTCTACCGAAGCATCAATGTCGAGAATAGCCAAAATCTTTTCGAGATAGTCTTTGGCGTTGTCATCCAGGGTGTTTAGATTCATCATTGCTTTTTCTTCTTCTTCTTAGATTTACCCGTGTCAATTGTCTCGCCGTTTTTATCGGCTTGACCAAACTTGATTGTGCCACCCTCATCTTTTTTCTTGCCGTTTTTAGGTTCAGATGGAGTAACGTCGATAGTTCTAGGTGCTTCCTTCTTTCCAGAAGACCCTGTTGAAGATGGCTTCGTCGATGCTGCAGAAGATGATGAAGCCATCATTGCTGCTGAATCGAATCCATCCGGATCGATAAGAGGCTCTGGTGGAGTGCGCATAACCAGCCAAGTTTGCGCAGTCTGGAAGAGGTTAGAGACAACCATGTAGAGATAAACACCAGTAGGCAATGGAATAAAGAAGAAGCTCACCGACATAGCAATCGGCATGTACTTCATGGTGTCTTGGGTGACACGCTGACTTTCATCCATGTCTTCAGGATTCTGCTTAGCCATAGTCAACTTCGAAGACAAGAACATCGAAGCACCAAAAGCAATAATCAAGAAAACTAAATCGTAGTTTTTGGGGTCAAGCAACTGCATACCAGTCGCGGTCTTACCCAATGAATTGATAAAGAGGAATGAATCTCTCTTAGCAATGCCATGAACCACACCTTCAATATGAAACTCACCCGGTATGGCAAAAACTGCATGACCTGTTTGATCAATTACACCCTGAGAAGGAGTGGCGAAATTACCACCAAATTTCATTACCCAAAGGGGCTTAAAATCGTCTGGTAGTTTGCCTTCAGTAGCGCGAGTAGCAAAATCTATTGAATCGCCAACTAAAACCGTTGATTCACCAGGGAAGACAATTACCTTAGACAAATCTCCGGCCGGGCTGACATAAGGGCTGTTGTTGCCCGATGTCTCAGCACGGTTCACTTTACTGGCATCTTTAGCTTCAACCACAGTGACTTTGACATCAATAGGTTTATCGCCAAAGGGAGGGCCATTAAAAGTACCAAACAGAGCAAATAGAATAGGTAGTTGCACAAGCATAGGCAAGCAGCCGCCTAGCGGATTGGCTTTGTTCTTGGCATAGAACTCCATCACTTTCTTTTGCAGCATCTCAGGGTCGCCCTTATAGCGCTCCTGAATCAACTTCATGCGAGGTTGCAGCAATTGCATCTTTTGCATGCTTTTAGTCGATGCAGTAACAAATGGCCAAACAACAACACGAACAGCTACAGTCAAAAGAACTATTGATAGGCCGTAGCTGTGAGTGAAATCAACAAGCCACATCAACACAGGAATCATGCACTGGTAAGTAATATCCACTGGTTACCTTGTACCTCTGTTAATGCCGCAGCTAGTAATTCTGCTATTAGTTCTAGTGTCTGCTTCAGTCTGAATTCTTACCTTAGCGCTAGGTGGCACCTCGTCTACTCCGCCATCATTGAGAGGATGACATTTGCACAATCGAACAGTACCTAGCTTAAGCCCCATGAAAACACCATGACGCTCAATTGCCTCAACCATATATTGTGAACAAGATGGATAAAACCTGCATGATGGCTGTCTCAAGAAGCGTGTCTTTTGATAGGTCTTTAAAAGCAAAAGTAATATTCTTGAAATCATTGCTTTTGACCAAACTTTTTGCCGGCCTTGATTAGACTTTCTCTAATGGCGCTAGCAATCTCTGTAAATCCAAGGGTAAGTGCTGTGGGATTGATTACGTATACCAGGGCATACCACCGGTGCATTGCTGCTTCTTGCCTGAAGCTCTCGTCAAAGCTATTTTTCACAAGTCTGTAAGCTTCTCGCACTCTGCGTTTGGCCCGATTTCTCTTGCAAGCGCTTTTGAAAACCTTCTTAGAAATGGAAAAACCAACTAAAGGAAGCTTTAGCTGGTTGCCGCTCTTTGCTTTCGCCACGGCCTCTGGTCGGGCTTTGCTTCCAGATTTAGTAGGCGGCCGTCTATGTAACACATAAAGCGTCCCGCAACCAAACGAAACGCTATTCCTCGCTGCATAAGCACGCTGGAAAACGCTTGTTTTGCGTAGACGCTCATGAGCAGGTAACATTTTATGCTTAAAGCAAACCCGCAGATGACCCTATACGGACAGTCTATAACGGCCCTTGGCGCGGCGGGCTCTGATCACTTTCTGACCAGATGGGGTGGACATTCTTTTTAAGAATCCGCTGCCTCTTTTGGCTTTACGGATAGCGCCTCTAAGTGTTCTTTTCATTACAACTAATACCTAAATTGAGACAAACAAGAATGGGAGCTAAAAATGTTTTCGGCATTGATGGCTATCATTCTATCGATAGGATAGCTATGCTATCATCTATTGCAAATACTTCGCGCTGTCTGTCCGTCTGGGCAGACTAAAAATTTACGAATCCACCCCCTTTCTTGCTCTTTTCTAACCTTACCAAAGGTGTAGAGCAAGATGTCAGACACAATCGTCTTGTAAGGGGATGGGTTCGTCTTATTGTCGGACACACAAAATAGGCGCGAGCCTTAAATCAGAGAACTAAGCGATGACGATCCACGACCAAGACGATGTGCGCCTGCTCAAACCCACCCGGGAAATCTGGAGCGAGGCCCAGAAGACTCTAGTCAAAAAGATGTCGCAGCCTAGTTTTGAAAGCTGGATCAGACGATCTCAACTTATTGACTACAGTAAGGGAGTGGCTGTAATAGCTGTTAGCAACGATTTTGTCCAAACCATGATTGCCAATCACTATATGGAAGCCTTAGCGCAGGCAATTGGCGCAGTTACCCAAGAAAAGGTAACAATCAAGGTTGTAGTCGATGCTGCGGCCCAAAGCGAAAGCTATAGTGCCACCATTGCCAGTATCACATCCAACCCAGACAATGGTTCAAGCACAACAATAACTACAGATAGCGGCCAATCTGAAAGCGGCTTAAGCTCAAGCGTTTCATCATTTAGTTCTACCAGTGACGGCCTGGCTGACGTTTCGAGTCGCAACGCTGGTTATGGCCAAACTGGCAATAGCCAAAACTATAATCCCAACAACAATCAAAGTAGTTCTAATGGCCACTTTGGCGCTTTAGGAAATGGCTTGTCGATGGTGGCCAGCTCTGGCGCCCATGCACCAGGGGCCCTGCAAAATGGCGCTTCTTCCCGTTTGCCAGAGCATGTCTCTATTAGCCGTAGCAATCTCAACCCTAAATACGCTTTTGACTCTTTTGTTGTGGGCTCCCATAACCGCTTCAGCCACTCTGCCGCCCAGGCGGTTGCTCAAAGGCCGGGTCAAGCCTATAACCCCCTCTTTATATATGGAGGAGTTGGACTTGGTAAAACCCACCTAATGCACGCCATTGGTCACGAGATTCTCAAGGGTTCACCCAACGCCTCGGTACGCTACATCAGCTGTGAAAAATTCACTAACGAACTAATTAACTCCATTCGCGATGACCGCATGATGGACTTCCGCAAACGCTATCGCCAAATAGACGTGCTCTTAGTTGATGACATCCAATTCTTGCAAGGCAAAGAGAGCACTCAAGAAGAGTTCTTCCACACATTCAATGCTTTACGTGATTCAGGCAAACAAATAGTGCTCTCCTCCGACCGCCCTCCCAAAGCCATAGCCCGCCTTGAAGAGAGGCTGAGAAGCCGCTTTGAATGGGGTTTAATTTCGGACGTGCAGGCGCCAGACCTAGAAACCCGTTTAGCGATATTGCGCAAAAAATGCGCCCTTGAAGGCATGCGTGTTGACGACGAAATTCTTGAATACATCGCTTCGTTGTTTACAAATAACATTAGAGAACTAGAAGGCGCACTGATTCGCAGCCACGCCTATGCCAACCTCACCGGCGAAACTCTCACCGTAAACGCCCTAGCAGGCATGCTACAGCCCACTACTCCGAGCCGCCCTAAGGTCACTCTTACCTGCGACCGCATCATCGATACAGTCGCTGCTCACTACCGAGTCGAATCGAGTGAATTGCGTTCTGCTAAGCGTTCCCAAGACCTCGCCTTGCCAAGACATATTGCTATGTACCTAGCTCATGACATGATCAATATGAGTTTTCCTAGAATTGGTGAAGCATTTGGCAACCGCAAACACACATCTGCTCTATATGCGCATAGCAGAATAAAAGAGTTAGTGACCAAAGACCCCGGCCTGTCGCAATCGATCAAGCAAATCACCCACCAGCTGACCGATTAACCGCCTGTTCAAAACTTGTGCAAAACTTGTTTGTACCATGTCAGCTCACTGTCGAAAGCCCTGAACCTAGCGTATATACAGCATTTATCTTTGCACAATCAGCACACAACTTATCTACAGGGGTAAATGAATAGGGGCTTTGGTTTGCGGGGTTATCTACAGAAATTGGCTCCCTCTGCTACTTCTATATAACTTAATTTAAAGACCTAACAGCAACAGAATTTCTAGAGATGGCTCAGGTTGCCAAAAAACCTTCAAAGATGAGCGTTCAGAGATTGAAAAACAGCGCCCTAACGAGTAACCTTTAAACTCAGCGAACTTGAGGTTTTGAAATGCATTTTGCGGTCCAGAAAGATGTACTCGTAAAAGCCCTTAAAGATGTCACCAGTGCTCTTGCAACACGCGTGGTGCAACCAATCTTGAGTAACGTGCTGATTCAAAGCGATAATGAGTCAAGCATCAAGTTTCACGGCACAGACCTCGACCTGACAATTGAAACCAAGGCATCAGCTGTGGTTTACACCCCTGGGGCCATTACTCTTCCGGGCAAAAAACTTTTAGAAATCGTCTCGAAACTGCCAAACGATCTGGTTTCTTTTCAGATCAACAAAGAGACTTATGAAACAACCGTAACCTGCAAACGCTCTAAGTTCAGCATTTCTGGCTTGCCTGCTGATGACTTCCCAAAAACAATTGAACAACGTCCGAAAGAAGCAGTGCTTATGCCCTGCGATGTTCTCAAGAAAAGTATTTTGCAAACTGCTTTTGCTGCCGCTAGCTTCGATGCTTCGAGCATACTCGGCGGCGTCTACATGGTGATTGATAACGGCAACTTCGAATGCACAGCCACCGATGGTTCACGTCTTGCTCACCGCTTTGAAAAACTAAATCTGGCGGCTCCGGCAGCAGCAGCTCGCAGCGAAGGTGAAGGTGTTGAGGCCGAAGCAGAAGGCAGTGAAGCAAAAGTAGCTACAGCCACCCTCGAAAAACCAGCTAGCCTCAAAGCAATCATTCCTGCTAAAGCTTGTGGTGAAATTATCAAGGTGCTTGATAGCCAAGACAGCGGCAATGAAGTTCGCCTAGGCGTAATCAACGGACAAATAACATTTGAAACCAAGACCCACTATCTCTCGACTCGTTTAATCAGTGGTGAGTATCCACGCTATCAAGAGCTTTTCCCTAAAGACTTTAGCCACCTTGCCAGCTTCAAGCGCGATGAATTGATGCAAGCAATTGAGCGTGTAGCTGTGATGTCGGACGAGCGTACACACCTTGTCAAATTGCACTTTGAAGCAGAGAACGTGCAGATTTCTGCCAATACACCAGACGTTGGTCGTGCTCAAGAAGAAGTATCAATCGGCTTTGAAGGTGAGACTATCGATATTGCTGTCAACGTTCGCTACCTGACAGATGTACTGCAGCGCTTGGTTGTAGAAGAGATCAAGTTAGAGATGACTGGTTCGCTTAAGCCTCTAATCATCAAGGGCATCGGCGACGAAGGCTATAAATACCTCTTGATGCCTGTACAAGCAAAATAAACTTAAGCAATACTCTACAACCAATTGTTTTTAAGCTGCTTCAAATAGTGCTAAGAAGCCAGCTGCTTCTATAACAGCCCCATCTTCTCAATTTACATCTTCTCTATCTACATCTATCTATGCCCAGGGCGTTCAGGCTTATCAGGCTGGTCGTTATAACGAAGCAGCCGCCTACATGAATGAATCAATCACAAAAGAGAAAGCAGGGGCTAATGCCTGGCTCTACATGGCACATTCTTACTATGCCTTGGGTCAAAGGAAGCTTGCTGAAGAAACCTACCAGAAATTGAAAGATAATTTTGCAGGTACACCCCAAGCCTCAAGTATTCAAAAGGTTCGATGCCATTTCTGCTGGCCGAAGCAATTAGTGTGTAAAAAATCGCAGCAGTTTTTCCGCCGTTTTCGCTGCCAAAGAAAAGGTAGTTTTTTCTACCAAGTGCAATTCGTCTCAAGGCGCCTTCAGCGAAGTTGTTGTCCAAGGTAACTTCG
>JBAYTY010000059.1:0-31684 GCA_041675385.1 Candidatus Obscuribacterales bacterium | reverse complement strand
TGCCGTTTTCCGTTAATTGTGCGACCAATATCTTCGGCGTTCTTAAGGCTCTCTTGCGCTCTACTTAGTTGAGCCTTTTCTGGCAGCGCACCGTTGAGAGCTTCTCTTTCTTGAATTTGTCTGGTCATTTTGCCAGACAGTTGAGTCTCTTTTGATGCCAGGGCTAAGTTTTCTTGATGGACATTTGTGAGCTTTTCTTTGGCTACAACCAAGTGTGTATCATCGCCTAGTTGTGATTTCTTCAGCTGTGCTTGCAGGTCGGCGAAGGAACCAGTACTTTTGGGTTTGGTATTGACGATGTCTTTGACTTGGTCAAAGATGCCCGCGCCCATGTCGCTTGGTCTTACTTCTTTGCCGGCAAAGTTGCGTGACAAGCCAGTTAAGCGATCTTGGCCGAATAATTCTGAGGTTTTAGCGAATTGGGCTTTGCCGTTCGCCATGGCATCGATATGCCAGTTAGACTTGATGCCCATTCCCGCTTTCATGCCCATGCCACCAGAGAGGCCAACTAAGGCCGCATCAAAGAGAATGGCACCGCCATTGGCAGCGACTTGTCTGCGATTGGCTTCAAGGTGGGCACCAGAATGGTACGCATCAGAAACTGCTCCGATGGTAGCTTGGGGGCGTCCAGCGCTAAACTCGCTATAGACCCATGCTGCACCCATGCCCAGGCCAGCTGCTGCTGCCACAGGCATGCCGACTCGACCCATCTTACTGACTGCGCTAAGGCCATAGCCTACCGCGAAGCTCTCAGCTACAGTGGTCACTGTGGCCAATTTGTTGTCTGCCGCGTGGGTAGCCCCGTTCACCATCCCGTCCATTAGGCCGCCAGCCAGGACTGTTGTTGCTCGCATCGTGCCGCTTACGGCGTTGTCACCTTTGAAATTTAAGACATCTAGCGCCAGCCTTGATCGAGACTCTTGATCTGAAGCGCTATTGCTTGTCGCATCGGCCCCAGGGGTAAATTCCGTTCTTTGATTGAGACTATGGCTCAGATCTGGCATGTGCGGGTTCTCCAAGAAAATAGGGTGTAAGGCTGCAGCTGGTCGTTGTTTCTGAATTGAACTGAATCGAATTGGGTGGCAGCAGTACTTCAGGGGTTGATGAGAAGCATCTTAGGCTGATGCCAAGGGCAAGTCGATTGGGGAAAATCCCCATCACCTCGTATTACTCCCATGGTTTTGTGAGAAGCGATTATTAAATGGGCGCCTGGCTTGGTTTGGGCGAATTGAGCATTTGAAATTGGCAAATATAATCAGGTTGGTGCATATAACCTGGTGCATATAAAAGGTATGGGCGGCAAATCAATAGAAGCCCGGGAGAAGCGATCACCATTGGCCTAATTCAGATAAGTAAGGAGCGGCCCCCGTAGAAAATGCCGCGCTTGATTAATAGCTCGATAAGTTGCTAGATTACATTTGCAAAGCTGAACTAAATCAATTCAGTGCAAGGTTTTTACTGTATATCTCGTGTGCGTATGCGTTGATATGCGGCCGTGCTCGCCGGAATCTGCTGTTAGAGGAATATTTAAGTCTCAATGCTCACTGGAATACTATGCCTGGCAGTTTTTCTTGTCATGGCTATGTTTATGTATGCCAGGCGCATATCTGCCCTTCTGGCGCTACCAATAATGGCCTTCGCCATAGCCTTGATCGGGGGCGTTGAGCCTAAGGCAATCGTAAAAGATGTTTTGAGCGCCGGCTCGCTCAAGCTACATAGTGCTTATACCACCACCATGTTTGGTGCTATGTTGGCAGAGTTGATGAACAAGCACGGTATGGCACGCGCTCTTGTGCGCTGGGTAGCAGAGTTTGCTGGAGACAATCCATATTTGCTTGGTATTTTGCTCACTGCTGTAACGGCCCTTTTGTTTTCCACATTGGGTGGGCTTGGTGCCGTTATCATGGTCGGTACTATAATTTTGCCAGTGATGCTGTCGCTGGGGATTCCAGCCTTAGCTGCTGCGGGGCTATTTTTGTTTGGCATTTCTCTTGGTGGAATGTTCAATCTCACAAATTGGCAGCTTTACACCGACGTTCTCAAAGTTGAACAGCCAACAATCGTTTCATTCGTAGTGCCATTTGCTCTCATTCTTTCGTTCGTTGTCATGCTATTTTTGGCAATCGAGTTGAAAGACAAACGCAATCTCAAATTTCTTGCCTTGGGCTCGGCTCTGCTTGCGGGCATCTACCCTTTGATTGATCAATTTACTCCAGCCGGAGTGGCCTCAAAAGAGCCGCTGCCGATATCGTATTTGGTGGCAGGCGTTGGCCTAGTTTTACTCTCGATTTTTGCTGTTGTGAGACACCTTAAAAAGAGTGCAGATTTGCCAGGCATTGCTTTGTTTACACCGATTATTCCATTGCTCTTTGTACTTGTTTTTCGCTGGGAAATTATTCCATCGTTCATGCTTGGTCTAGTCTATGGAGTGCTCACTACTTGGAGCGCACAGTCTATTAATTTGCTCACGCGCTCAATTATTGATGGGGTGAGCAACGTCATTCCGGCAGTGCTTTTGATGATGGGCATCGGTATGTTGATTGTGGCCGTTATGGATCCTAAAGTAAGTGATGCAATCGCCCCAATAATTAAGACCGTAGTGCCAACGAGCGCTATCTCTTACGTTCTAGTTTTTGCCCTAATATCACCGCTGGCTCTATATCGGGGGCCGCTCAGCCTATGGGGAATGGGCAGTGGTCTGGTGTCGTTGATGGGGAAAGTTACCACTCTTACTTCGCAAGCAATTATGGGAATGCTGATGTCGGTTGGTCAGATTCAAGGAGTTTGTGATCCGACAAATACACAGAATATTTGGATTGCTACTTATCTTGGTGTTGATACTCAGGCAATCTTACGCAAGACTATTGGGTATGCTTGGCTAGCAGTCATTCTTGGACTCAGCCTTTCTGTGGCGAAGGGTTTTGTGCCATGGTAGAAAACGATCCAAAGATTGAGACCAATGAACAGTCTGAAAGTAAGACAAATACTCAAAATAGCGCAAGAACATCCCAGCGAGTAGAACGGTTTGCTCAAGCGGATAACAGCCCTAGTGGTGAAGCTCGCTCGTATCGCATTGGTATCGATGTCGGCGGAACCTTTACCCATGCTGTGGCCTTAGACGCCGGTACATCCACTCTGGTGGCCAAGGCCATGGTTCCCACTAGTCACCGCGCTAAAGAAGGTGTCGCCAAGGGCATTGTGGAGGCGCTGCACTTGCTTCTTCAGTCGGCTGACATTGCTCCTGCTGCTGTTAGTTTTATTGCCCATAGCACCACTCAAGCCACCAATGCTTTGCTCGAGGGCGACCTTGCCCATGTCGGTATCATTGGTATGGGGACAGGTGCAAATGCCATTCTTGCTAATTCATCAACAAATCTAGGGCGCATTCCTGTTGCTTCTGGCTGTTTTTTAGAAACTACTCAGCGGTTTTTGAATTCGCACACTGTCACTGAAGAATTGGTGCGTAAAACCATACTTGAGCTGAAAGAGCTAGGCTGTACAGCCATAGCTGCTAGTGAGGCTTTTGCTCCGGACCAGCCTGATAACGAACAGTTAGTCTTGAAGGTTGCTCAAGAGCTTGGAATTTTAGCAACAGCCGGGTCTGAAGTTAGTCAGCTATACGGATTGAAAGTGCGAACTCGCACTGCGGCCATCAATGCTGGTATTTTGCCTAAGATGATTGAAAGCGCTGATTTGACAGAGCGAAGTGTAAGAGAAGCTGGGATTGGCGCACCTATTATGATTATGAGATCAGATGGTGGCGTAATGGACATTGACGCCATGCGCAAACGTCCGATTCTTTCTATTCTCTCCGGGCCAGCAGCTGGTGTGGCTGCCGCGATGATGTTCTTGCGTATCTCCGATGGGGTCTTTCTTGAGGTCGGTGGTACAAGCACTGACATTTCGGCTATTGCTAATGGACGAGCTTTGATTCGATCTGCAGAGATTGGTGGCCATCGCATTTACATGCGCACTCTTGATGTGCGCACAGTTGGCGTAGCTGGGGGTTCTCTCAGCCGTCTGTCTGGCAAAACCGATGGAGAGATTTTGGCAGTTGGACCCCGTAGCGCTCATATTGCCAATCTTGGATACGCCTCCTTTAGTGATTCTCTAACGTCGGGTGAGTTCAAGGTTTCCACCGTCAGTCCACTGAAAAAAGATCCCGCAGATTATGTGGCCTTAAGTCGGCCTGATGAACAACAGCCTAGTCTTAGTGTCACTCCAACCTGTGCTGCTAATTTGCTCGGTCTTGTACCACAAGGCAATTGTGCTAGTGGCAATTTAGAAACAATCGGACAAGCATTTACTGCGCTTTCTAAACATCTGAGCAAGCACGATGACAAAGCAGGTGCTGATAGCTCAGCCGCTTTGGCACTGGCAACCAACATTCAGAAACTGGCTTCAGCTCAATGCATACCGGTGGTGAGGAAGCTGATCGCTGAGCACAAATTGGATGCTGAACTTGTCGATTTGATTGGTGGTGGTGGTGGTGCCGCTGCTATCGTGCCTTTTGTCGCCAAAGAGATGAAACTGCGCTTTAGCTTGGCTGAGCACGCTGATGTAATTTCGGCAATTGGTGTTGCCATGGCTTTGATCCGTGAGACTGTTGAGCGGCAGGTGGCTAATCCAACTCATTCTAGTGAAACTATTTTGGCCATGCGTCAAGAAGTTTTTGACGCAGTTCATAAAATGGGTGCAGAACCTTCCACTATTGAAGTTCATGTGGAAATTGATAGCAAGACTTCTGTGGTGCGAGCTACTGCCAGTGGCGCCACCAAGATGGCCACCTCCTCTGGTAAAGTTTCTCTTTCGCCTGAAGAGAGGCTCACTCTCGTTGCCGAATCTATGAGAGTGTCTGCAGCCGAAGTGCATGAGATTTGTGCCAATGATTATTTTGCTGTATTTGGCGCTACGCGAAAGTCTCACGGCGGATTTCTTGATTTCTTTGCCTCTGCCAAAAAGGCCCTGCGCATTCTTGATACAGACGGTGTCGTGCGCCTCCAAGCCAGCAATGGCGATGCCAGGGCAGCCTTGAAAGAAGAGGCTGAAGCCGTGATCTTGAGTCTGATCGAGGCGCATGCCAGTTGGGGTGATGCCGGTAAGACTATTCCAAGCATGATCTTGTTGCTTGGCGCTAGGATCGTCGATCTTTCAGGTTTATTGGATCAAGAGCAGGTAATTGCCCTGGCTCGTGCTGAACTGGCCAATGTAGCAAGTGCAGCGACGGTCTTAATCGTTGCTAAGCTAACCTAAATTCGATGAAAATAGATTCGCCCACATTTCACCAGGGTATTGTCGAGTTTAATCGACAAGAGTTTTATGAATGTCATGAGACTCTTGAAGAGTATTGGCAAAGTCTTGCAACTGATGTTCATCACAAAGAGCTGATTCAAGGAATCATTCAAATCGCCGTGGCTTTTTATCATTTGCGTCGCAATAATGTCAAGGGCGCTCTTAAATTGTTGCTTCGGGGAAATCGACGCTTGGAAGGATATCTGCCCACCAGTGCCGGTCTTGAGCTGTCTGATTGTTTTGCCGCAGTGGCCGCTGATATCGCCTTAATTGAAGCTGGGTGCGCTTTTGACGATCCAAGGTTGAAAATTCCAACAATTCAAAACAACTGGCCTGCATAAGTTGTTGAATTGAAGTCAACCAGCTATTATCAACGTTCGGGAATTCCTGGTTACTAGAATCTGAACGTGAAAAGCAACACTATCCTGGTCGTAGACGATGAGCAATCAATCACCACTCTGTTGAGTGAGGTGCTCAAAAAGGCTGGCTATGCAGCCAGTATTGCCAATGACGGCTTTAAGGCTATCGCTGCCTGCAAGGTTCGCACACCTGATGCCATTATCTTAGATCTGCATATGCCTCTTATGGGCGGTATTGAAGTCTATAACCGCTTGCGTGCAGATGACAAAACTTCGGCTATACCTATAGTTTTCCTGGCCGCACGAGATAAGCCGTTGCCGACTTTTTCCGGGGAAGGCGCCAGCAATGAAGACATCCTATTCAAGCCGGTCGAGGCTAATGAATTGTTGTCACGTGTTAAGAGCGTGCTTAAAGAGAAAGCCCTTCGTGACGAACTACGACGCAAAGAGGCTCAACTAAAAGAGCTTTCATTGACAGATGCTCTGACCGAGCTTAAGAGCAGTCGCTATTTAGATGAATTCATGCAGATTGGTATTCGCCAGGCAAAGCGCTATAGCGTACCGTTCTCGTTGGTTATTATGGAAATTGACCATCACCAGGAATTATTTAAAACCTTGGGTCAGGATGCCTTTGACAAAGTAGTAAGTCAGGTGGCGCAGATTGTTGCCAAGCAGATGCGAGAGTCTGACATTGTTGTTCGCACCAACACTTCTGAATTTACTGTTGTGCTTACTTGTACTACTAAAGAAGGTGCAATCGAGGTGGCTGAGCGTCTTCGTACCTCAGTGGCTGCGTCTGTGTTGGCCCTCGGCTCCGAGTCGAAAGCAGTGACTGTTTCGGTTGGCATTTGTCAGTTTGCAAAACATATGGATGATGAGGGTAAGCTTCTGATGTCTCACGGTCGTGCCGCTGTTGAGCACGCGCATAGTAGTGGCGGCAACATGACCTTGATGGCTGAATAGAGCTAATCACAAGAGCGAGCAATTCACCACCAGTAATGGCATCTCTGCTAAGGAAAAGCTATCTAAAATGCTGGCATATTTGAAGGGTGTCATCGTAACTAAAGAGATTTCGGGCGGGCCAGTTGACCGCCTAGTTCTTGATGTCAATGATGTAGGTTACGAGCTTTCGGTGGCGCATTCAGCCTTATTGCAGCTCGGGCAAATTGGCGACTCTGTAACTGTTTATACTGCAATTGCAATTCGAGAAACTGAGTGGACTATATTCGGATTTAGGGATATTAGTGAACGCCAGCTTTTCAACCTATTGCAGTCGGTGACTGGGATTGGACCAAAGCTTGCTCTTGGGCTTGTCGGTACTCTTGGAATTGAGACACTTGTAGAAGCTGTACTGAGTGAGAATCAAAAGATGATTTCACAGGCTCCTGGCGTGGGAGCAAAAGTAGCGCAGAGAATAATTCTCGAACTGAAAACAAAGATGGAAGAATTTTCCCAAACCCTTGGTAGCAAGCCACTGGAGCCGTTTACCGGTAAGTCTGCTGTGTTCGAAGAAGTCACTGAAATATTGGCTAATCTTGGCTATACAGCCACTGAAATTCATGCCGCTTTGAAAAAGGCAAAAGAAAAGAACATTGAAGCCGACAGCGCTGAAGAGCTAGTTCGATTCGCGTTGAAGGCTCTTAGTGCTCCTCAGTCTGTTTAGGAATTTTGCTGATTGATAGCTGCTCCAAGTAAGAAAAAGGCGTTTTATTTCTAACGAAGGATCCGTGATTGGCCAAGGTCGTATAGAACGACCAGGCGGGACGGATGTAAGAAAAAATGGCCTTAAATCTAACGACGGATCTGTTGTAAGAGAAAGGCGTTTTTTTTCCAACGAAGGATCCGTGATTGGCCAAGGTCGTTTAGAACGACCAGGCGGAGCTGATGTAAGAAAAAATGGTCTTAAATCTAACGACGGATCTGTTGTAAGAGAAAGGCGTTTTATTTCTAACGAAGGATCCGTGATTGGCCAAGGTCGTTTAGAACGACCAGGCGGGACTGATGTAAGAAAAAATGGCCTTAAATCTAACGACGGATCTGTTGTTAGAAAAAGGCGTTTCATTTCTAACGAAGGATCCGTGATTGGCCAAGGTCGGTTAGAACGACCAGGCGGGACTGATGTAAGAAAAAATGGCCTTAAATCTAACGACGGATCTGTTGTAAGAGAAAGGCGTTTTATTTCTAACAAAGGATCCGTGATTGGCCAAGGTCGTATAGAACGACCAGGCGGGACTGATGTAAGACAGAATGGTCTTAAATCTAACGACGGATCTGTTGTAAGAGAAAGGCGTTTTATTTCTAACGAAGGATCCGCGATTGGCCAAGGTCTTTTAGAACGACCAGGCGGAGCTGATGTAAGAAAAAATGGTCTTAAATCTAACACCATTGGCGGTGCATGGATATTCTATTCAAAATTGAACCAAGAATTTATCTAATTCTTAGTTCAATTTTTTGAACTATTTTCCTCTTTTAAGCGTTTGTAAAAGTAGCCCCTAGACACGAGGTGGAATCATGAACTGTCACCGTAACATTGTGGCCTTTATCGAGCGCTTACCTCAGGATAGTTGGTTTGCGACACGCCAGGTTCTTGAGTTTGGCACTCGTGAGGCTGTCGACCAATCACTATACCGTCTGGTCAAAAGCGGATTTCTGCTGCGCATTGCTAGAGGAGTATTCACACTTAGTGATGACCGGCCAAAAGTATTTGAGCCTTTTGCTGTCGCCTCATTCAAAGCCAAGACATTTAGGAAGAGTGTCGCTGTTCATGGTTTGGACATTGCTAAGAAACTTGGCTTGGTCAGCTATACAAATGACGACCCAACTTTTTGTGTTCATGGTGTGAGCAGTTCGTTCCAATCTGTTGAAAGGAAAATTTGTCTGCAGAATTTTTCTGCTCGAAAAACTGCCCTCGGTGATTCGCAATTGGGACAAGTAATTCGAGCTCTTTGGTTTCTTGGCAAAGATCGTTGTGATAGCCAGACTGTGCAGTCTGCTATGGTTGTGCTCAATGACGATGAGATCAAAGAACTGACTTCATCGGCTCACCTGATGCCGGGTTGGCTAACTAAAATAGTGCGCTATGCAAACGGATGGCAGCCTAATCCCTATTCCTTTAGGAATTCAAACTCATAGGGTTGGTCTGGTGGCGCCGCTTCCTCTACGCCTTCTTCCCGCCTTGGATGAATTGCTTCGAGGGTATACATAAGATAACTAGCCAGCGAAATAACTCTGGCTGTTTGGGCAACCCCAACGGGTGCGTTTCCAGGGAGACCTTTGTACCGTTCCATAAAGCCGGCCAGCAAATCAGCGATGCCAAGATTTTCTTGGGCTGTTGATTCAAGACTTGCCAGTGGCCCAGTTTCTTGATCGAAGGCTTGGCGAATGAGCTCGACGCCTGTAGCGTTGATGTTGCCTGAGACCATAAGGCTAATAGCGTCTTCGATTTCTTTTACAGCCAGTACCACCGCTTGTCCGTATTGTCCCAGCTCAAAGGCTTTCCAGGCGGCGTGGTAGATGCGAGGATGAGCCAGGGCGTCAATGTAGTCGCCGCAAGGAGGCTCTGGAATAACGGCAACCATTTTACGGAAGCCGTTTAGTCGATCGAGCCGGCCCATAACAATTGGTGGAAACTCCTCGAGGTCGCGTTCAAAATCGTCTAGCTTTAGACTTGGTTGAACATAAACATTTGAGGCGAAGTAAAGAGAAACGCTTTCAGACGAGAAGTACTCTTTCAAAGAGTTGGAGGTGTGTACTACCCAGTCCCAGTTTTGCCTCTTGAGTTGGTCCATCATTTCTCGTGAGTCAGCTTTTCTTTGTAGCAGGCTGCGCCCCCGGAGAATCATCTCGTCAATGGCCTGTTCTACTCTTTCTTTTGGGACAGCTAGAGTAAGTCCTATTGCCGGAACGGGAGGAAGCTGGTTCATATTGGCCTCACTTTGGACGTATGACGGACTACTTATAAGGATGAATATTGGGAACTAGGATCTCTATTTTAGACTAAGGGCTGATCGGTAGCTATCGCTTGGTTTATACTTAATTTGATAAGAAATTTGGATGTGCTACTGCATTTGGTGGCGAGCTTTGGCAAGGTCTCGTGAGCGTTTTTTTTCATCGAGTAACTAACGGTTTGATTTGCCTGGTTCTTGTGGTGGTTTTCACTGCTGTACCTGTCTTTGGCGTGGCTAAGCCACTGCCAGCTGGTTTTTTGACAACAGCTCAGTACGTTTTCTATTTTATTGTGTTTTTGACTGCTTTTGCAGCCGGTTCCCTAGGTCCGCCGGTAGCCGTAGAACGATGGCTTAGGCCTGTTACTATCAGTGAGTGGAATGAACGCATAGGATTTTTTACCTACGGTTCTCTATATCTCACTAGCGCCTTGCTCTGTATGCGCATGAAGCTTGCCCTTTTCGGTACTTATGACCAAGCGTACCTAAGCGCCTATATCGGTTGGATATTGACTGCCATCGGGTCCTATTTGTTCGTCACTGGCCTTGCTGCACCAAAAAAAATCGAGAAAATTGCTTATCCTCATTATCTCGGTGTCATATTTCTGGCTTCTGGATTGGCGTTTTCTCACCTGACCTGGTTTCCACTCCTGGCATTGCCAGGAATTTTGGTTTTCATGGGGTGGCGTATCGAGAAAATTGAAAGTATGCAAGAACCCCAGCCAGTCTGCCTTCCTCCCGGCGTCTTTCGCATAATTCCGTTTTTCTACTGAGGGAAAAGCTGATGGTTAGTGATTGTTTATCTCAACATTAAATGTCAAGCATTGCTTCCTCTTGAGAAGCACTCATAATGGCATTAAGGACAAGCGGAACAAATGCTCCCTCCCAATGCTTGCTCAACGGGAACGGATGCAGTGTTCAAGCGCTTGAAAGCGATTGAAGCGTATATGTATTGCGCAGCAATTCCCCTAATTGGCCCTAAGGAGAGCATAAAATGAACGAGACTACCCTCTCAAACGATGAAAGACGATGCCTGCAAATGTGGTTCAGGCAGGCTATTGCTAAGCTTGAGCTTGAAGAAGTTACGGATGTAATGCTGAAAGAGTACCCAGTTGAAGTCGAAACCGATTCAACAGTGGCGCACAGATCGACTGTATCGCGTAGACGGGTTTCACGCTCGAGATTGACTTCTCATTTGAAAGAGCTAATCGTCTAAATCTGCTGGAAATTTCCCCAATTATTTGGCCTGGCGTTAGAAAAAGCTATTAAACAGGAAGGCGTTGCCTTCCTGTTTTGGTTTTTTGCATTAATTTGGCGAATATTGGCTAAGTTCATTGAACTTTAGATGGCGGTTGGACGTTGTTAATAGGGGGAATTACTTAGAATTAGAGATAAGGGATAAGGGACACCTAGATTAGCCCTTAAGGAGAAAGATGAGCCCGCGCCCATACGTACCACTGCATTTGCACACCGAATATAGTCTGCTCGATGGTGCCACCATGATTAAAGATCTGGTGAAAAAGGCCAAAGCAGAAAATATGCCAGCTGTGGCGATCACCGATCATGGTGTCATGTACGGTGCTGTTGAGCTGACGAAAAAATGCCAAGAAATTGGTGGGCTAAAGCCGATTATCGGCTGTGAGGCCTACATTATTGATGGCGATATCAAAGACAAATCTGCTAAGCAGCCACTGTATCACCTAACGATGTTGGCCCGAAATAAAGAGGGTTACCGCAATTTAGTTCGACTTAATTCTCGTGCTCACCTGCAAGGGTTCTACTACAAGCCGCGAATTAACAAGCAGATGCTTGCTGATCAAAGCGAAGGTCTGATTATCCTTTCTGGCTGTTTAGGAGCTGAGCTGTGCCAGCATCTACTGAAGGATGATTATCAGAAAGCGCTTGAAGTTGCTGATTGGTACAAGCAAACCTTTGGCGAAAATTACTATATTGAGATTCAAGATCACGGCATGCCTGAAGACCGCAAGGTCAATCGTTCGCTGGTGCAGATTGCTCGCGCCTTAAACATCAAGCTCTCTTGTACCAACGACAGCCACTTCACCAACAGGCAAGATGCCAAAGCTCACGATTGCTTGCTTTGCATTCAGATGGGCAAGAACGTTACCGATTCCAATCGTATGAAGTTCACAGGTTGGGAGTACATCAAGAACGGCGACGAGATGGCCTATCTTTTTCGCGATCACCTTGATACCGAGATTATTGAAGAGTCTATTTTAAGCACTCTTGAGATTGCCGATAAAGTTGAAATGGTGAAACTGGCCAGCGAGCCGCGCTTACCTAATTTTGAAGTGCCTGCCGGGCATACTGCCGAGAGTTTCCTCAACCGCTTAGTCTTCGATGGCCTGCGAGAGCGATTCCCTGACTGGACTCAAGAAGTAGAAGACCGTGCATTCAGAGAACTAAAAGTAATTGAAGACATGAACTTTGCTTCTTACTTTTTAATTGTGGCCGACTTTATTGACTATGCTCGGAAAAAAGATATACCTGTAGGTCCTGGTCGCGGTTCTGCCGCCGGTTCCATTGTCGCCTACGCTCTGGGTATCACTAATATTGATCCACTGCGCTATAACCTGCTCTTTGAGCGCTTCTTGAACCCTGAGCGTAAGAGTATGCCCGACATCGATACTGACTTTTGTATCGAGCGTCGCGGCGAAGTAATTAAGTATTGCGCTGAGAAGTATGGCGAAGATCATGTAGCCCAGATCATCACTTTTAACCGCATGACCTCTAAGGCTGTTATTAAGGACGTTGCCCGGGTTCTTGAATTTCCCTTTGGTGAATCTAATAAGCTGGCGAAAATGGTGCCGGTGGTGCGCGGTAAGCCAACGCCACTCGACGAAATGGTGGAGGAACACCCTGAGTTTAAAAAGGTCTACCAGACTGATGATTATGCTAAGCAGGTAATTGATCTAGCTCGCAAACTTGAAGGCTGCAACAAAACCTTTGGTATGCACGCTGCTGGTGTGGTTATTTCTGATGTGCCAATGGAAGAAATGATTCCACTGCAACGCAATAATGATGGCACCATTATTGCTCAATACTACATGGAAGACGCAGCCTATGTAGGTCTGGTTAAGATGGACTTCCTTGGTCTGCGCAACTTAACCATGATTGATAAGGCTTGCAAGCGTATCAAGGAAACGCGGGGAATTGAAATTATTCCTGACAAGATTCCTCTCGATGACGAAAAGACCTACCAGACTATCTCTAATGGCGACCTTGCTGGTGTGTTTCAGTTAGAAACATCTGCAGGCATGAAGCAGGTGGCGCGTGATATGCGCCCCTCTAATATGGAAGATATTTCAGCTCTGATTGCACTCTATCGACCAGGTCCACTCGACTCAGGCATGATCGATAAATTTATCGATTGTAAGCACGGTAAGACCAAAATTACCTACCAAACTCCGCTTCTAGAGGGCATTCTCAAGCCGACCTATGGGCAGATTGTCTACCAAGAACAAATCATGCAGATTGCGCAGGTGCTTGGTGGCTATAGTTTGGGGCAAGCCGACTTGCTGCGCCGAGCTATGGGTAAGAAATTACCTGCCGAAATGGAAAAGCAGCGTGAATTGTTCTGTGCTGGTTGTGCCAAGAATTCAGTTAGTCCTGAAATCTCTAACAATCTTTTCGACATCATGGTGCAGTTTGCAGAATACTGTTTCAACAAGTCACACAGTGCCGCATACGGAGTCGTCACCTATCAAACGGCCTATCTCAAAACCCATTATCCAGTTGAATATATGGCTGCGGTGCTGTCGTCTGTTTCAGGCGATACAGAAAAAGTGCAGAACTACATCGCTGAATGTCAGGCCATGGGCATTCCTATCTTGCCACCAGACATGAATATATCTGGCTCCGACTTCACTTCAGATGGTGGCAGTATTCGCTTTGGCCTATCTGCTACTAAGGGGCTGGGCGACGGCGCTGTTCAAGCAATTGTGCAAGAGCGCACGCGTGGTGGCATTTTTTCGACCATGCAAGACTTTCTTGACCGCATCGATTTGAGGTTAGTCAACAAAAAATCGTTAGAATCTCTGATCAAATCAGGTGCCTGTGTTGGTTTGGGTATGAGCCGAAAGCAGGCCTTGACCAATTTAGACTCACTGGTTGATGCTGCTAACCGCAGACAAAACCAAAAGAACACCGGACAAATTAGTTTGTTTAGTTTCGGAGAATCGCAAGGTATTAACCTCGAGACCCCTTTGATTGGCGATCCCTCTGAGTTTGGTGAAGGCGAACTGCAGACGATGGAGCATGAATTGCTCGGCTTCTACGTTACTAGTCATCCTTTGAAGCGTATTGCTAATCGTCTCAAATATGTCACTACGCATTCGGTCAAAGAAATGAAAGAGTGCCCCGATGGTACTACTGTCATTCTTGGTGGCCTCGCTAATTCGATAGAAAAGAAGCTGACTAAGCAAAATAAGCTGCTCTGCATTATTCACTTAGAAGACCTCACTGGCAAAGCTGAAATCGTTCTCTATAGCGAGGCCTTAGAAAAGGTATCTTCTGATGTACTTGTGCCGCAGTCATTGCTTTTGATTAAGGGTAAGGTGAAGAAGAACGAAGAAAGCACTTCTGTGATGGGCTCTAGCATCAGAAGAATTGGTGATGCTTCGATGGTTGACGTCATTTTTAGTGCCAACCAGTCGTTTGCTGATCTGCATAGACTCAAAGATTTACTAATCTTACACAAGGGTGAAGATCCGGTCTTGCTGCACTTCCCTCAGGGGAAGCGCTCTTCGGCAATCCTGGTTGGAGCTCAGTTCTGGGTTGACGCCAGCTCGAGCTTGCCTGCGGCAATTGAAACTAATTTTGCCGAGTCGGTCAAAGTTAGGGTCAATAAAATCCACATCTAGGCAGTTGCAATTTTGTTCAGAGCGTGATTCTAGGCTGCTTTGGCTCAAGTTTAAAGCAAAGTAAAGCGCTTCTTTGCAGGTTGGGGCAAATCTGTTTACACCAGGAACATTTACTGTAGAATACGTCTTTCGATCTACTTCTTTACGGAGGTTGATGCACCACACAACGCCCAACTCCCAGGCCTATCCAAGTTCGGACTAGTCTTTCTCTGGTGTAGATAAGCGTTTCGTGTACCCCGCCAGGAAACGAATATAAAGCAAAAGCCAAGGCTCGCGCTTTTTGAAACTTTTCTGGATCTTTCGGATACCAATTTCAATGCGTTTGAATCGTCAAACGCCCAGGGGGAAGAAACATGTTTGGACCACATTTGATCCTAGAAGCTTATGGTTGCCCAAAAGAACTTTTGGCAGACATGACACTAATGAGTCAAACTCTCGATGCTTATCCAGCAAAGCTAGATATGACCAAGATTATGCCGCCTTATGTCTTCACATACCACGGTACTGTTGAAGACGATTGGGGAGTTAGTGGAGTCGTTCTCATTGCTGAGTCGCATATCTCCATCCACTCTTTCCCAGAGAAAGGATTCGCTACTCTCGACATTTTCTCTTGTCGTGATTTCAATGTCGATGACGCCATTGAATATTTCTGCCAGATCTTTAAGCCAGAAAGCTACGATAAAGAGGTCTTGATGAGAGGACGTGAGTTCCCTCGCAGTATGCCTAAAGCTCAGACAATTGTCGAAGCAGAACGAGTAAGACTGACCGCTGTGTAAGCGTTGACCTGAAGATTTGGCCTTGCCTAATCACTTGTATTCTAAAATGGTTGGTTCTAACTCAAGAGCCAACCATTTTTATTATCAGCATATCTTTCTCGGAACTATTCTCCTGCTTGGTCATACTTCTCAGCAGCTATTCTCTTCTATTCTTTGATTAGAAACGGTTGCACCTTTGGTACATAGTCTTTAGCGTTGGAGAGCAGAATGGTCAAAGCCCTACCGATACCTGAGCAAAGACCGCCAGAGCAAAGGCAAGTCCTGTTTCCAGAGAACCGCTCACTGGGCGAACTCTACGTGGTGGACAGTGGAGGAAAGTCTGAGTTTTTGGGTGAGGCAACCGGATTGGTAGAGGTGCCATCTGGTAGGCATTTAGCTCTCTACTATAGTTTCGACCCAACCTATGGTTTGAGTCCGCTTAAAGAAATGCCACCCGACGCTCTCTCAAGTATTTCCTTTCTCGGTTCTGATATCCGCGACGAAGAGCTAGCTGCCATCGGTCGTTTGGTTGGTCTAAAGGAAATTGATATTAGCTGTACTGTTATTGGTGACTGTGGCGTAGCTTATCTTGCCCCGCTGGTGAGGCTGACCAAACTCAATCTTTCATCCACAAAAGTGACTGACCAGGGCTTGGTGGTTCTGGCTCAATTGCAGCAATTAGAAGAACTTGTTTTGGACGACACCCATATTGGCGACGTTGGCTTATCCCATATAGCCCAATTGCAGAAGCTCAAGACGTTGAGTCTGTCATTCACTCGTATCACTAACAAGGGTCTGCCCAAGCTCAAAGAAGTTCGACAGCTGGAGAGGCTGCGCCTTAATTGCACTCGCATTGGCGATGATGGCCTGACTCATGTTGCTCGCATGAAGGGCCTTAAGGAGCTTTGGGTGCGCAGCACTGATGTCACCTATCCGGGCTTAGTTGAGCTGACCAAATGGCTTAGTGACTGCGAAATTATCCGCTGAGTAAATATTGCTCAGCTGCCGTTGCATACAGCAAAAAAAAGAGAAATGGCATGCACCTATATACAGCACACGCCACTTCCTTTAGTTTGGTACTTCGAGCAAACCCCTTATAGGGTTTGTTTCTGCTTCTTGCCGGCAATGCCTTTCTTGCTAAACGGATTTAGCTTGGAGAAAGTACTTGTCATTTTTTCGGACAAAGCCATGCCACTTTTGCTTGGTTTGTCAGATACTAGCTCTGTCGAGTCTTTGATCACAGGCGTCTTCGCTGTAACAGCTAGATCTTGCTTAGCCTGGTCTTTTTGACCGTTCGATGACGATGAACCACTTTTCGTTCCTGTCAGGTTGACTGATCCGCCAGCGAGAGCTGGTAGGCTGGTTCCGTTTAGGGCATTTTTGGTTTCGCCCTTATTTTTCTTTTGGAAAGGATTGGGCATGCGTGGCATGCCAATACTAGCGATTTTTCCAGTACCGTCTTTGATTTTCTCGCCAGTTGCCTTGAAGCCGCTGCCTACCATGGAGGCGCCTTTGGCAATGACATTGCCTGATGCCTTGGCACCATTAGCGATGCCGCTGCCAACTTTTTTGCTGCCACTGACCATACCACTGGTGGTGGCTTTGAGAGTTTTTGTCATCATGTTGCCTTCGCCCTCACCTTCGCTAGGTTTGGCAGCTGAGGCAACTGACGATGTTTCTATTTCTTCGCCAAGTGGACTTTCTTTGACGGCTTTAGTTTTAGTCTTGTTAGCGGCTATTTTTGTGGCCTTTTCTTTTGCCGGTTTTTCTTTGGCTGCATGTGCCACTTTGTTTTCAGGCTCTTGCTCGACTTTGGCCTTGCCCTTACCTAATAGAGGAAGGGAGGGCAGGCTCGGTAGACCGATTTTAGGGAACTTACCGAAAAGTTTACCGCCGCCCGCTCCAGATTCGGCTACAGAAGTATTTTGTTTTACGGCTTTGCCATTACCACCACCGGGCGCTGTGACATAGGTAGTAGTGCTAGATATGTCCTCAACCTTTGTCGTGCTAGAACTAGGCTCACTCTTGTGAATCGGTGGCAAACCTTTCTTGGCTCTGGCCTTATTATTCTTATCTTCTACTTCTTTGGCAGTTGGTGCCTGCACATGAACATAAGGATCAAGCGAAGAAGATGGGCCTGCTTTGGCTGGATTTGTTGTAGCTGAACAGGTGCTTGCTATCAATAGACAGACCAGGCTCACGGGTACATACCGTTTAGAAGCTGTCATCAGTGCCATTCTCCCTTTTTCGCGGAAATCCAATCTAAGTTGATGGTAACTGAGAAGTTATAGCACATCTCTGGTAGTAGTAAGGAGCTGCTTAAGGGCCGCTAATTGGCCGCCGAGGGCAAATTACAAGGGGAGAGGCGAACATTAAAATACCTACAGTTTGAAGTTCAAATGTTTATAATTTCACTTCAACGGTATTATTGAATAAGTGTTCTCTTTGTTACTAGGCCTTTTTCAGCATTTAGGAGTCTGCATGCAAGACTTTCAAACCCAACCAGTGGTCTTCATATTTATTGTTTTGGGCGTGAGTGCCTTCACGTTCTTATTCCTTGGTGCAAAGAAAGCATTCTTTGAGCCATATACAGGTCCAGACGAGCAATAGTTAAGCAGCGCTTATTTCTCGCTGTTTTTCTTCACTATCTCTACCGAGCAAGGGGCCTCAGTCAATACTGCTTGTGAAACACTACCAAGGAAGAGTTTCTCTATACCTTGGCGCCCGTGTGAGCCCATCACAATCATATCGGCATGCCATTCACGGGCGCATTCGACGATTCGTTCTTTGACGTTACCTTCTAACACTTCGGCTGCTATAGGCTTTGAGCTAGCTGTAAATCGACTTCCTTCAGCCTTGAGGCATTGGCTCAAGCGGGCCGCGGTTTCTTCAACTAGGGTGTTTGCTTCATCAAGCCTTTCTTGCTGAGCTTCTATAGCTAAGGGCACGTAGCCAGAATGCCAGCCAGCCAACTCAGGGTGAAAGGGTTCTAAGACTGTAATTATTTTAAAAAGAGTCTCTGTTGGCCAAGCTCTAGTAGCAATAGAATCGATTGCTAGTTTTGAGCAGGGTGAGCCGTCTACGGCCAGTAATATCTTCATTCACTTTCTCTGTTTCTCGATTTAGTGCGCATGTCGCTAATCAGGCCGCCTAATCCAATGATAGCAACCAAAACGACAAGGCGATTACCGAGGCGAGGAAGTCTTCCAAGTTCAGGTATTGCAGCGATAGCTGTGAGCATGAAGACCGTGGTCACTAGTGCAAACCAGCGGCCTAGTATTTGCTTCTTTGTTTCTTGTGGCTCTTGACCAAATCGTTTGCAAATGAGATCGCAAAAAGTATTGGCGAAAATGTTGACACCTAACCCCATGCCTACCACGTAACTTATCTGCACAATGGCAATACAGCCTAAAGCCATTGGTACTAAGGCATCAGTGTTGAAGGCAAGGCGTGAAACCGACAGTAAGATGGTGGTGAAGATGAAAGCACTGGCAAGGCAAACCAAGAAATTTTTGCGACAACGCTCTTGCGCTCCAGCCACCATTTTCTTGGCAAAGACTTTGGCCAAGCCCGCTGAGAGCATCATGATGAAAAATAAGCGGCCCAAGGGCCAGCGCTGATTGATAGCATCGCGGAAAAATAGAAAAGGACGACGCAAATTATTGTCTAGAACAATTGGTTGGCTCTCCTCGCGTTTCAGCCACTGAAATTGCCATTTGTTTGGTTCTTGTGTTTTTGCTGTTGCCTGTACTTCTGGTGCCTGGCCATAGCTTGGCTGACCCAGAAGTGAACTAGTAAGTAGGGCACTGGCTAATAGTGAACTGACAAATAGTGCAGTAATCAATAGTCGTTTGTGCAATATTTTTTGCCCTGTCATGCCGGAGTTCCTATATATCGGTGCTCTGGTTTACTGTTCTCGAGCAAGGGCTTGAGGGCAATAAAAACCATGAGGGCAATTAGCCATGAGCCAATGTTCCAGAGCGATTCATCTAGTTGTACGCCGTATGCTGATGCTACTGCAAAGGCAATAAATGAGAGGGCAACCAGTGAAATTTCACCATGAGATTTATTCTGAATTTTCGTTGCTGCTGTATTTGTTGCGGCGCTAATTGCCTCTGCACTAGTTGTCGCCATGGGCTCGTCCATAACCGCTTGCATAATACTTGCTGTCAGTAGATCTGCTTGTGGTACTACGTCAATTGGCAAAGCAGCTGCTGCTTCAATCAGCATGCGATTGGCTAATTGATAGTCGCGGCAGTTGACGCATTGGTTCAAGTGTTCCTGGCAGTCGCTCGTAAGACTTAGCTGGCTCGGGTCAAACTCTTGGCCGATTAGGCCGGCATCAACTATTTGATCGACTAGTGCTTCTAGCCTTTCTTTTGTCTGATTACAGTCCAGTGACATTGTCGGCTCTCCCTGATTTGTCTAAAATTAGTTTGCGCAAGCGATCTTTTGCTCTGAATAAAAGTGTGCGCACAGTGTTCTCATTTTCTTGCATCGATTTGCTGATTTCTTCGTAGCTAAACTCGAACTGGTAGCGTAAGACGAAAGCTTGTCTGTGTCTTAATGGCAAGAGTGCTAAGGCTTGATTGAGTTTTTCTACAAACATGGTGTGCTCAGCATCGACACTGGCGTCTACATTTGTCGATGGTTCTAAATATGGTTCATCGCTAAGCAGCTGATCTAGCGAAACAGTCGATTTAGATTGGCGCAAATAGTCTAGGGCATTATTTGTGGCAATTTTGATCAACCAAGGCTTTACTGTCTTGTAGTGCTTCTGATCGAACTGTTTTAAGTTGCGGAAAGCTTTCAAGAAAGCGTCTTGAGTCAAATCACGAGCTACCTCACTATCTAGCACCATGCGATTGAGCAAGTTGTAGACTAAACCCTGGTGCCTTTTTACCAGTGCTTCGAAGGCGCGGCGATCGCCAGCCAGGGTTTTTTTGACGCAGGCAAGGTCTTCGTTATCTATGCTGGCAGAGTTACTATCGGCTGGCATGCACTAAAGAGTTTCTCCTATATGACTGGAGAATCTCCTGCCAAACATTTTATTTGCGCCAAAAGTCTTACAAGTATTGTGCAACTTTTCTTTCTGCTCACTGCTGAGTAGTGCTCTAACCGTTAGAAACGATTCAAGGCGATCATCCATTAGTTCTTCATGCATCGCTCTGAGCTCTTTGGCTTTAGTGCGTAAGGTGGCAGCGGAACTTTCTGAATTGTCCAGGCTAGTGGCCGCCGAAAGAAAGTCTTTGATGCCAGCTTTCAGCGCCTCTCTTTTCGCTTGGTTGGCCGTTCGCTTGTTTTTAACTAGTTCTGATATTTCTTTTCTTTGGCTATCGTTGGCATCGATACGATTAAAGAAACGTTTGAGAATGTGTTTAACGACAGCGTCTTCGAACTCAGGATCGCCACCTGATTGTTGTATCTGCGAAATTAAGAGCCCGCCTTCTTCACTCGATTTTTCTGCCCATGCCGCTAAATTGCTGCCGGCGGCTAGCATTATTGCCCCCGCTGTTAGTGAGATTGCTGTGTATTTATGATTGAGCCAGTTTTTCATGAATGAACCCCCCACAAGGAATACTAGAAAGATTGCAAGAAGGAAAGCAAAAAGTGAACAGTGCTGTGGTCTTGCACTATCCAATACGGGGGGCCCGCCAAAAAGTTTCAATTTTGCGATCACTTTAAACTAGTTTGGCTAATTCGCTTATAGGGAGAGAGGCCTCGAAGTCTACCTGACCTAGTTTTGTCTGAGGTATTACTAGTTTGATAGTCTCTCCGCTGCGCTTCTTATCAGCGGTCATCAGATGAACAAGCTTGTCCTTAACAAGCCCCTTCGGAATTTCATAGGGCAACTCCGCCCTAATTAGAATTTCTTTGACCCGCTCAAGGGCATCTTTGCCAATTTTCTTTTGGGCGACAGCATATTTGGTGGTTTGAGCCATGCCAATTGCGATGGCTTCACCGTGAGATAGTTCGCTTGTGCTGTCAGCTGTGGCTGTCTCTAGGGCGTGACCTAGGGTATGTCCGAGGTTGAGCGAACGGCGGATCGTTGATTCATGCGGGTCGCGAGCAACGACGAAGAGTTTCATTTTTATGCAACTTGTGATCAAGCCTGAAAGCACTGGGTCGTCGTGTTCTACAACATTGCGCAGCATGTCTTCGATTATGTCGATTAGCGGTCTTGGGCCCTTTTCGTAGTCTGTGCCTTTGGCCGCAGTGTCTTCAATTAAGGCATATTTGAGAATTTCGGCTAGGCCAGAGGTCAGTTGGCGCCTTGGTAGTGTCTCTAAGACTTCTTGGTCAGCCAAGACGGCTTTGGGGAAGAAGAACGTACCGGCTAGGTTTTTGCCCGATGGCAGATTGATAGCGTTCTTGCCGCCGATGGCTGCATCGACTTGAGCTAAGAGAGAGGTTGGCACTAGTACTAGGTTGAGGCCGCGCATATATGTAGAACAAGCAAAGCCCGCCAGGTCAGAAACGGCGCCGCCACCGAGGGCAACGATTGTGTCTTGGCGATCAAAGCCTCGTGCTTCTAGGTGTTCCCAGATGCGCAATAGCCATTCGCTGGTTTTGCAATTCTCGCCATCTGGCACTTCAAGAGTGGTCACTTGGAAGTCTTCAGACGGCAGGGTGTCAAGTACGTCACGCAACCAATGAACGGCAGTGGATGGCTGGCAAAGGAGCAGTACCCGCCGGCCGGCTCCAATTTGAGCCAATATAGAAGAAAGTTTGTGTCGAGCGCCCGCTCCCACTGCTACTCGGGTTTTGACATCCAGAGTTGTATTCCAGTTCATCGTGATTACTGGCCCACGATGCTTAGACTTATGACGCATCTTCTCTTCTTTCCCTTTTATTGCTTTTAAGAGTTTAGATTTTGACAGTGTTCGCGGTATTGCTTTAGTGAAGCTGAGAGCTCGCGCATGCTGTCGCTGGCAAACTTGTCAATAACAGAATTCGCTAGGGTCAAGCATACCATTGCCTTCGCCACAACTGAAGCAGCCGGAACTGCGCAAACATCTGAGCGTTCATAGTGGGCTTGGCAGGCTTCAAACTCAGGGTAAGTCACCGATGCTAGGCCTGCTTTGAGAGTGGGAATGGGCTTCATGTAGGCGCGCACGATCAGCCGTTCGCCGTTGGTCATTCCGCCTTCTAGGCCGCCAGCATGATTACTTTCACGCCGGACTGGTAAATTGTTGGTGTGTGCACTGCCGTCCTTATCTCTTGGATATATTGGGTCGTGCACTTTGCTGCCAGGTTGCTGGGAGTCGCTTATACCTTCGCCAATTTCTACGGCTTTCATGGCCTGAATGCTCATGAGGGCTTGGGCTAGCTGGCCATCGAGTCGTCTATCCCATTGACTGAAGCTGCCCAGCCCTACTGGTAAGTTATCAGCCAGTACTTCTACTTGTCCTCCCAAGCTGTCTCCTGACATCAATGCCCCCTTAATTGCTTCTTTCATTGCCGCTGATGCCGCGGGGTCAGCGCAGAAAACTTCCGACTGCCTAGCCCTCTGCTCTAATTCTAGTAGTGATAAGTCTGCAACTTCTTGTCCTTTAAGCTTTGAGCTGACTGCGCCTATGGCAACCACGTGGCTCGCTACTTCAATGCCAAGTGCTTGCAAAAGTACTTGGGCAAAAGCGCCAGCAGCTACGCGTGCGGCGGTTTCGCGCGCACTGGCTCGTTCTAGCACGTCGCGGATATCTTTGTGATCAAACTTGAGAGTACCGGCGTAGTCTGCATGGCCGGGGCGAAAGCGCACAATTTTCTTGGCCTCAAGGGCGGCTAAGACCGCTGGGTCAGTCATATCAGGGCGGGTGCTAGACATGATATGTGTCCAATTGGCGCTGTCGCGATTTTCGATCAGCAGCGTCAGGGGCGCACCAGTAGTGATACCATGACGTAGGCCACCCAATATTTCTACCCGGTCAGATTCTATGCGCTGGCGGCCGCTGCGGCCATATCCGCTTTGTCTTGCGCTTAGCTCACTGTTTATACTGTCTAGGTCTACCGAGAGACCAGCCGGCAGCCCCTCAAGAATCGAAACGATGGCTTTACCGTGAGATTCTCCGCCGGTAATTAAACGCAGAGCTGGCATGATAAGGAATACCTGTAAGTTAAGTGAAATTGGTGCGATACTAACATTTTGTATGTTGTTAGATTACATTCTATAGGTTTCCTTTGTGTCGGAAAAACTCTTTCTCAGTGGTACTCTAGAGCCTCCTGGTGATAAATCTATTACCCATCGGGCTCTGATATTGTCTTCCTTTATCAAGGGGGAAATGTCCGTAGAAGGGGCCCTGCTTTCTCAAGATTGTCTTTCGACCATTCGCGCTGTGCGTACACTCGGTCTCAAAATCAAGATATCTGGAGTGGGGCCGTCCAAGCGCGCTAATTTGCTCATTCGCGGCGGTGGTATTGACTCTATTGCTCTTGGCAAAAAGCCATTTTTAGTCGAAGCGGCTAATTCGGGTACAACTATGCGGGTTCTGGCCGGAATGTTGGCTGGTCGCAGTGGCACCTTTAAGTTTGATGGCGATGCTTCATTGCGAAAACGTGACATGACTAGAGTGCTAGAGCCGCTTGCTGCTATGGGGGCCCCGGTACAGTATCATGACGTGCCTGGCAAAGCTCCTTTTACGATACAAGGGGGCAATTTAACTGGTGGAGATTTCGCCTTAGATGTCAATTCGGCACAGGTATCAACCGCTTTAATCTTGGCTGGGCTAAGTGCTCAGGGAAAAACCTCTGTTAGCACTCGTGATGTGATTCGCGATCACACCACGCGCATGATGACCCATCTTCGGCTGCCTTTTGAAACTGAAAATAATGGGTTGAAAATTATTGTCGAGTGCTTGCAAGGCGATCTGCGAGCTAGAGACTTGCAAGTTCCGGCTGATATTTCCTCTGCTGCCTTTTTCATGGTCGCCGCTCTGCTCTTACACGGTTCACAAATTGAATTGTTAGGCGTGGGCTTAAATCCGGGTCGTACTCTTGTGCTTGATGTGCTTAAGGCTATGGGGGGCGATATCGAACTGATTAACGAGCGCACCTATGGTTTAGAGCCGGTGGCCGATCTCAAAATTAGCTATTCTGGTCAGTTGAAAGGCACTACCATTGCTCCAGAGCGAATTGCTTCAGGAGTTGACGAACTGCCAATTATTGCTTTGGCCATGGCCTTTGCCGACGGAACTTCGGTAGTGCGGGGTGCAGCAGAGCTAGTGCAAAAAGAATCTGATCGCTTGCGACTAATCTGTGAAAATCTCACCATGCTTGGTATCAATGTTGAGCAGCATAGCGATGGATTTACCATTCATGGCAGCGGGCCAGTTAAGCATCCAATGGATATTACAGGCTTATGGAAGTGCGACGGTGACCATCGTTTGGCTATGACTGGTCATATTGCCGCTTTGATAACTGGCAGCGATCTGCAAATTGAAAGCCCTGAGTCAGTAGATATATCTTACCCTGGTTTTATGATCGATTTGCGCGAACTCACTTGCGAGAATTAGCGTCAAAACTATTACCCAGTCTAGCTTTATAGTAAGTTGAAATTTTGCTAAAGAGACTCTGGATGTCTTGGCTAGGAACAAAGGTAATCAGCGTGCAGATAAAGGCCCATTCAAAGACGGGTAAATTGATCATATAGTCGATGCCCAGGTGCAAGCCTAGAAGCCCAACTAGCACCCAGTAACGGGTCTCTTTGAACCAGATTAGAGTCCAGCCAGCAAACTCGATAATTAGCGTAAACCAGTTGAGTAGTTTCAGTAAAACTAGATTATTGGCAATGAGAGGTGCCGGAAATCTGAACATGTCATCTAGTCTAGTGGCATAGTAGACTGCGCTGCCGTCAAGCCACTGTGAGCCGGCAATTTTGCAGCCAAAGGTCTGCCAGTAAACGAGCGCTAACTGTAGTTGAATCATTCTTTGCGCCCACGGTGATTTTGCTACAGGAGCAACGACTAGGTCAGGACGACCGCGTTTGCGATTGATGAAAGCTTTAAGCCAGGCATCCACTGAGTATCTATCACCACAGTTGGAAAAGGCTAGCCAGGGCCCTACGGCGCGAAGAAAGCCATCGCCACCATTGATATTGAACGGATCTTGGTGATGCAGCGATACTAGTGAGAGCCAGACAAAGAGCGTGCTGTAGCGAGTGCCAAAACCAATGGTCATGAATACGGCCGCCACAATAAAAGCAATGTGGAAGCCACTGATGGCGCTATCTGTTTGCGGCAGTAGTAGTAGCCAGTCAAAGCGTGGTTCATTGTGCCAAAAATATTTAATAACCGTGGGTAGTGTCACAATCGCCTTGGGGCCGTACCAATCTAAAAAGTTTGAGCCAAGGTGAATGACTGCAATTTGCAGCACAAGCAGTCCATAAAAGATGCGGTACAGAGAAATAGCAGAGCTATCCTCTGGTGCAAACCAAAATTGCCGCCAAAGCCTAATTGCAGCCGATATTGTCATGGTTGGTCTTCTGCTTTGTATTTATAGAAAAATACTGTGCTCATTTTTGTATGTTGTGGCAGGGCCGTCACCGATGCAATTCTTGCGGCACTTGGCTTGGGAATTTCAATCCAGTAGAGATTGAGCGAGAGGCTGGCTGGTTTGTTATTGGCACAATAGTACTTTCTCCCGATATAGCGAGCAAAGTCTGGCCAAAACTCTTTGTAGTCAGGCCAAGGCAGTGAGTCTATGGACCATTTTCGGAATTTTTCTAAACGAAAGCGCTCGCCGTAGCTGAGCCGATTCATGCGTGGCATCTCAACAATCATTCTCTCGCCATTGGCATAGGTCAAAATTGCTTCTGGGTGAAAGTTGATTTCTCTAATTGCAGGCGAAAACAATTTCCAGTTCTGCTCTAGGCCCCAGAAGAGCCAAAACTGTTTGACTGGTTCGAGTATTAGAGTCTTGAGCGGTGCGTCAGGGCAGAGCCAGGTTACGGTGAAAAAGAGATAGGTAGCTACAATCACTGACAGACCGATCTCTCTATAGTCGCTTCGAGTGATCTCTTTATACTTGATCATTAGCCTTCTGTTTCTGGCTTGGTCTGTGAGTTATCTACGGGTCTTGCTGGTTTGTTTTGGTCGCTATTGAGAGAATGATAGAGGTTCTCTAAATTCTTGTGTTCCGCAGTTGAACCAGCTTGTGTCAGAGAGGAAGCGCAGAGAGCGATGGCTTTCTTGTTCTGGCCCGATGCCGCAAGCAATTGCGCTAACTCGTAAGAGTAACTTATTGAACTGGGATTTTCAGTTCTTAGTTCTTCGATTATTTTGATGGCGTTGTCAAATTGTGACAATGCCGCTAGCTCTTTGGCGAAGGTTAACTTGTCTTGTGTGTTCAGTTTATTGCTTTGAGCGAGCACCGTAAATGCTGCAATTGCTTCGCTGTGATTGTGTGCTCTAGCCAGGCTGTGAGCCAAGTAACGACGCATTTCCAAATCGTTCGGGTTGCGCGCTACCAGTTCAGCGAAATACAATGCGGCAATGTCGCTATTTCCTTCGTGATACTGAGTGTAGCCGTCTTTTGCAAGTGTCTCAGGGCTTAATTTCTTTAGATCGACGTCAAATGATTTTGGAAGCACTATTGAAATTTTGGCATTTTTTCCCAGCATTTGGGCGCAAATGTTTAGCCCATTGTTGGCTATTTTGTTAGAACCACCTAGTTCGATGGCTTTTTTTAAATCTTTGCTAGCGCTGGCCCACTGTTCACGTTTGAGGTAGATATTGCCCCGTTCTATCAAGGCTCTTATGTTATTGGGCTCGAGATTGAGAGCTTGCGAGTAATGATTTATCGCCGAAATATTATCACCTAAAATAGATTCAATTTGAGCTTGATAGTGAAATGCCTTGGCTGTTGGTGCACTAAGTTTGGTGGCACTTTCTGCCGCAGCTTTTGCTAGCTTAGGTTGGTTGAGGTGGCTATAGCAAATGGCTTGTTGATATAGTGATTGTGGATCTTGTTTTAGTTTTAGGGCGCAGCTTAGGTCACTAAGAGCGGTTTTATAGTTTCCCGCATCAATGTTTAAAGATGCTCTTTCCGAGAGCCTTTCAAAAGAAGTGCGGAAGTTTGGGAATTGACTCAAGCGATCATAAAAGTGCAGAGCTAAGGCTTGGCGTTTAAGCGCTTTGCATGATTTGGCTGCAGTATATTGTGCTACTTCGCTGTTTGGTTCTAGGTTGGCAGCACTGATGAAATCAGCACAAGCTAGGTCTGCTTGGTTTAGTTCCGTAAGTAAATCGGCCCTATAGGTGAACCAGCGAGCAGTAGTCGAATCGTTCTTGATTGCTTGGTTGAAGTCGTTCAATGCTCCCTTTTTGTCGCCTAAACACTGCCTGCAAAATCCTTTTTGCATGAGAACTTCATTGTTGTCAGGCTCCATGTTGTGCAGTTCGATGTATGTCTTCAGTGCTCTAGCGTATTGTCTATCTGCAGTTAGGCACAGTGCGGCACCCAGCTGAAGGCTGTAATTGGTAGGTTCTAGTTTTAAGGCCTTGTCGTAGTCGGCCAGAGCTTTTTTGTATTGACCTAGCCTGGCATATGCTGAGGCGCGGTTGCCGTATTGGTAGGCCGCTACTTGATCTGGAGCAGTCGATATAATCTTAGAAAGGTCTTCAATTGCTACCTTTGGTAGATTGAGCTTAAGCGCCAGACTTGCTCTTTGGTCAAGGGCCAATAGATCATTGGCGGTTAGTGCTAGGGCATTGTTGAAGCTTTCAAAGGCTTGTTTCAAACGAAGTTGTTTAGCAAGAGCGCGACCGCGAGCCAGATACGCTTTAGCCGAAAATGGATTGCATCTGACTGCTAAGGTGGCGCTGTTTAGAGCTTCTTGATATTTCTCTTGAGCTATTAACTTTGTCGCTTCTTCGGTCTTACTAATGGAAAAGGCTCTAAGTAGATCGAAGGTGGAAGCCAGAGTAATTAGGCAAACTGCCATCCATACATATTGAATGGCGTTCTTGGAAATATAGGAAGAGATCGCTTCATATTTTTTTAGTGGCAATATGCTTGCCGACCTAGCTGAGTTTGCTGAAACTGTTGAATTTGCTGAAGCTGGCACCGGAGCCGGTAATGATTCGCAGGGCACTGCTGTCACATTGTCTGAATCAGAATCAGAATCAGAATCAGAATCGGTAGGTAGTGATAGCGGGCTTGCTGAGGCTAGGGGGCTAAAAAATTCGCAAACTTCTTGGTCAAGATTGTCGGCAACCACTATGGCTGTCAGATCAGAGATTGTAGGCGTTGTTCTTTTCTTGATCGATGGCTTTTGGCCATCTTTTTCGTAAGATTCGCAAGAATCATTTGGTAAGTCGGACATGTTTTGACAAGGCCTTTGAGAATTGAGCACGGCGCCACCTACAACTATTCTAGTGAATCTTCGCTGAATAGCGTGAAATTAAGGTGAATTGCCCGTGAAGTAAATGTGAAAACACCTTGTCATAGTCTATATTTTGCAATTTCTTTTGTAAGCGTGAAGTGCTTGTGAAGTGGCGATTGACATTTGATTTGCGCTTAAGTAGCCTTAGCAATAGGCACCATTTTTGGTTGCTGCAACCGAGATACTATACTTATGATTGCTATGTCATTTGCAAAAAAGAGACGGCACTCAAGATCAGCTTTCGGCTCTTCGATAGCTGAAATGCCTGTGGTCTTGTGGGCTATTTTCATTGGTCTGCTTTTCCCTTTGGCGATTATGGCCAGTATGGGTTATCGTGCATCTATTGTTTACTTCGCCACCGACGCCGCCTGTCGCAAAGCTTCTAAGGCGCCTAGCTTTACTGAGGCGCAGACTAGGGCGGCTACGACTATGACTACAGATTTAGCGTCGTTTTCTGGTATATCTAACGTGGTCCCGGCCTTGTCAATTAAGGTGAAGGCTTTGTCTAGTGGAAGTTACACAACTTCCACTACTGTCTTACCGCCCGGGTCAGTCAATACTTCTCAGAATATTTATTTTGTCATTTTGGGCGTCGATGCTGATATCGATCCCCTAGTACATTTCGCTGGTGGCTTTATGGGGCTGAATATACCGGGCTTGACAGGTCCTCATACTTTGCACTTTACTTCGCAGGCCTACGTTGAGAATCCCAATGGTTTAACTGAGTGATTGAGGTGTCGAAAATGAGAATCCAGCGCTCAACAAAGGGTATGTCTACTGTGGCACTAATTATGGTGCTAGCGTTTTTTGTAGTCTTGCCGCTTGGTTTGCTTAGCTTTGAGTTCGCCCGATATACACTTCTGGCTTCACAGTTGCAGTCGGTTACTGATTCAGCCACCCTTGCTGGAACTGCTGCTCTTGCCAGTTCTCCTCCTGGTTATACCTATACTGATCTGCATAACCTGGCAATGGATGTTGCGGTGCAAACATTTGAACAAAATAGTGTGTTGCAAACACCTTTCAGCGCTGCAAATGTTGTCGCTAACAAGAATACAGCAGTCACCTTGGGCACCCCGCCCCTGCACAAAGCCCATCTAAACATCACTCTTCTCAATCAGGCTGGTTCTCCTGTAGCCACTGGCAGTAGTACCGCTGTTACCATGAGGGTTGCATCTATCTATTCTGATGCGCCTATTTTTGCTTCTAGTCTTTTGAAAATCGGTGCTATCGAAACGGCTTCAGCTGTATCTGATGGTGGCTTGCCACAGCTTGATTTGATACTTTGTATGGATGTCTCTGGCTCCATGGACGATCAAACTAATGTGGCTCTAGTTAAGCGCTTTTGGAACCCTGGGCTAGACACCGTTGACTATAAAGTGCAGAGTTCAAACAAGTCAATTTATGACACCTTCAAACCACCTGTTACTGGGACCGGACTTAACGCTTTGCCTCCGCAGAACTTGTTTAAGGGTTCTTATCCTGGTGCCACCGGCAACGCTACTCCCTACGCCTTTTCTGAAGGAATTTATCCCGCTGCTAACCCAGCTGCTGGCTTGCGTGGAAATCAAAAGACATATGCTGTTGGAAGTATTCCAGGACTACCTCTCGCGACACAGTATCCTGCTGGAGCTCTCGTGGCTGAACAGGGTTGGCCTCCTGGCAATTTCGATCCTACAAATAGACTAAATCCGTCTGGTAACGGTGTTAATCCCAATGCTCAACCTACTTGTTATACAGATCTTGTGGTTAAAGTTCCTAGTGTTGGTGCTTATGACTTCAGTAAGATAGAGACTTGTGTCGAGGCTTCCCGTGGCAATATGGAGAGCGACGCCATCTGCTTGCAGAGCCATGGTCATGTCACTATCAATCCTGTACTGCCACCAAGGCAACCTGGCTACTATGCTGCTTATTGGAGTCAAGTAGAAAAGACTGCTGACCCAATTGCCGCCGCTCGCTTGGCTGCCAACAATTTCTTCTACACCATGAATATTGCCAGCAATGCTCATTTTGGCATAAGCACTTTTTCTGATGCTGCCGGTACTTCACCTACTTCATCTTGGCCTGACACCACTAGTAAGTGCGACCCCTCTTGGCCACATTCTGGCACAGCTAGCTTCCCTGTACCTTTGATTAGTTTGAACAAGACTCAATCAAATTTTGCTGAAGTTAACGATGCTGTTGATGGTACAGCGGGAACTTTGCCCCTCAGGCCGACTGGAAAGACCTGTATTTCTCTGTCGCTGCATGAAGCTATCACTGAGTTGATAGATCCCGCCAAATTTAGACCAAAGGCGAAAAAGGCTATTGTTTTATTTACTGACGGGGTTCCCAACTTGCCGGGTGGCGACGCTGCAGCCAAGGCCGCTGCTTTTTCTGAAGCAGATTGGGCAAAGAGTAAGAGTATACCGATATACACAATTGGGCTTTCGCAGAACGCCGCCATCAAGCCGCTCGAAGATGCTGTATTGGGCGATAGTGCTGCCAAGCCTGGAATTGCGTATCGCTCTGGTAATAATGCCATTTATGTTTCAGTCACTAGTTCAGCAGATCTGAATAGTGCCTTTCAGGCGATTGCTCGCAGTCTTGTAGTGCTTCAATAGGTTCTAATTCAATGACTAAACACAAGTCTCGGGCAGTAGTAAAATACCGCACCAATTTCGCCAGCATGTCGATTGAATTGGCAATCACTGCTCTCTTGCTGGTGGTTTTTACTATTCTTGGCTTCGACATGCTGATAGTAGCCTGGGGCTATTCGATCCTCGATTCGGCAGCGCGTGACGCCGCAAGAGCGGCAGCCTCTACTAATACATCGGCTTCCGGTCTCAATGCTGCTAAGCAAGCTGCTGCCGCTCACAGAACTGATGGATTCTTTGTCACTCAGCCGTCGGTGACAACAACTACCCCGAGCGATTTCATTTATGTCACTCCAGCTACCGGCTCGCCCTATGTGGCGGTTACAACCCGCTGCAACGTTCGCCTACCCGTGCCCATTGGTTTCTTTGGTACACAGTTGTCTGACGGCTACATACCATATGCGCGCACGTACACTTATCCAATCCTGGGTGTGCCGTTTGTT
>JBAYTY010000058.1:0-33109 GCA_041675385.1 Candidatus Obscuribacterales bacterium | reverse complement strand
TGTGCGAGTACACCCCCTCACAGTAGGTCAGCCCACTGTCGTTGACCTGGACGCGTCGGCGAGGGCCATCATCATGGTTCCAAAGCCGAACGGCGCTGGCATGGCAGTTTGCTCTGAGCCGTCACCGGACGTTGCGATGTCGGCTGTGGCGACTATGTTGGCCCAGGTGAAGCTGGACAACCCTAATGTTGATGTTAAAACCCAGCTGGATTTCCAGACTGCGGTGATTGACTTGGCCCGGAGGTCGCAGTTCATCAGCTTCCAACGGGAGAGCCTGTTTAGGCTTTGCGAACAGGGCATGAATCAGAACTTGAGTTCTGAACAGATCTTCGTGTTGTACCAGCAGGTGCTGCAGACTTCGCTCAAGTTGGCCGAAGCTGAGCTGGCGAAGAACAAGGCGGACTTGGCCAAGGCTTTGAAAGACCCGGCGGTTCGAAAGCTCTGGAATCAGCTGGTGGACGAGCCGGTTTCGCTGACACCAGTTACGGTGCCGAAGAAGAAGTAGTTCTTCAAGGCAAAAACTAGTAGGGAGTGGCTGATAGGGCTAGGAAATCAAGCTCAGATACACCGAGAAACCGACTGATAGAGCTAGGAAATCATGAGACTGATAACGACCGATTATGTCTTATTGACTTCGCGACGATTTCTTCGCTAGGCCCCAAAACCCAAACCAGCAACCTCTCTCTAACCCTCACCCCCTCTTTCCCGCAACCATTTATTCAGCATTCATCTTTAGCTGTTTCGCAGCTGAGTTAGATCCGATTTTGCTAAAACCAAAATCCCTTCTTCCAAATAACTTCGACTAGACAGCTCCAAAGTGACTGCTAGCCGACCAATTAAACACACCCAAACCACACGCTCTTTAAATAGAGCAAGGAAAACACCATGACTTTCACATACGACAATCTCGGCAGATTGGTCACCATCACGTATTTCGACGGCAAGACCGTGACGTTCGTGTACGACACCTGCGGCAACAGAACCAGCGTCGTCTCGACTTGATGAGTCCACAGTGCCCATCACAACAGACCAAGACCACGCACACCAAACAAATAATCAATCAATAATCAAGGAAAAGCAAATGCTTACTAACAAACGCAAAACCTTCCCCGTCGGCAGCTCCATCGCCCCCGGTAACTCCCCGCTGCAAGGTCGCATGCACGCAATGAGCCCAAAAGACTCAAAGCCCATGATTGAGGGCCGTCAGCAGCCGAAGAAAGTCTTCGACATGAAGACGATTCCAGCACTGAGACAGCAAGAAGCGGCCCTTCTTGCCGTCCAACAAGGCGCTCAGCTGACCCAGCAAGCTTCACTGCAAAGCCTCTCTGGACCGCTCTCTCTCACCAATCCGGCGGTGCCCAGCATCGCAGAGCTTGCAGCAGCTCTGAACAATGATGTCGACGAAATCTACCGCTTCGTTGCAAACAAGACTGGCTACATCAACACCTATGGAAGTCAAAAAGGTGCACTGACCACGCTTATTGATCACTATGGTAATAGTTTTGACCAAGCGGCGCTCATGGTGGCCCTTTTGCGTGCTGCTGGCAAGACTGCCAACTTCATGTTCGGCCAACTGAAACTCACCCCCGCTGAGGCTGGTGCATGGCTGGGCACTGACCCCAACAACGTCTGGGCATCGCGCAACATGCTCGGCAACGGCGGTGTGCCAGTCGACGTCATCTGGGACGGCGTTAACTTCGTCTACTATCTCACCCTCAGCCACTGCTGGGTGAAAGTTGACGTGACCGGGGCTGGAAACTGGTACGTGTTTGATCCGGCCTTCAAGTCGCACACGTTCACCGCTGGCGTCGACCTGGCTACCATCACCGGCTTCAATGCCACGAACTTCCAGAACTCGGTAATGTCAGGCGCTACGGTCACTGCGGACTCGTTCCAGAACGTCAATACGGCGAACTTGAATAGTGAGATGGTGACTCTCAACGATAACTTGATCACGTGGATTAGCGCCAACAAGCCAGACGCCACTCTCAAGGACCTTATCGGAGGTAAGGACATCATTCCTGTCACCGGTGTGGTACGTAACACTTCACTACCGTATCAAGACTCAAGCGTCACTCCCACCGAGTGGACCGTCATCCCGAACGCCTACAAGACGACTTTCAGGGTAGAGTTCGATGGAATAGACCAGACTTTCTACTCGGAAGACATCTCAAGCAAGAACCTGACGCTGTTCTTCAACGGCTCGCTCGAAGCCGAACTTAGGCTGGATGGTACGCTGCTAGACACCAGCGTGGCGCAAGGCGTGGGCACCTGGAACTCCGCGCTGTTGACTATCAACCACCCCTACGCGGTCACCTGGGCCAACCAGAGTTTCTGGCAGCGTGTTTGGGCTGGCGATCATTATCTGATCGCGCACTCTTGGGGTAACTCTACGCCAGATATGGCGTTTATGCACCAGCAGCTTCTGAACGACAATGTTCAAGATGGTTTTGCTGATTCTGCGCCTGAGGTTCTCGGTGAGTCTTTGGCTGTACTCTGGCACAACTGGTGCGCCCAGAAGACGATCATGTGCAGCATGCTCGGCCAGATGAAGGGCTGTGTGGCTGTGTTGCACCACCAGGTTGGCATGGTTGGTCACGGCGAAGCACCATTCACCGACCTTGGTGGCATTGTCTGGTCGACTTCTGCACTCGACAATGACTACAACAAAGTTGCTGCTACCGACACTGTCATCGCTCTGCGCGGTATCGGCTTTGAATCTGGCACTATTAACCAGGTGCCGGGCATAGGTGCAGTTAGCTCCAACAACGTCATCAGCCAGGCAAACGATGCCGGTCAGAAGCTCTTTGTTGCTACAAGCAGCAACTGGGCGACTGTGCGGCCGCAGCTTCTGAACTACGACACTGGTGACCTCGATAACTTGACGGCCTGGTACATCAATAACGGCTGGTCGCTGCTCATTCACGAGAACGGCCATACGGACCAGAACTCTTACCAGGGCTATGGCATCTATGCGATTAGCCCCTGGGGCGGTTGCGTCGGTCTGATCAATGGCATGCTGCTTGGTGGTGCTGCTGATGAGGTGATGGCCATCCCACAGATGAACCTGAACACCAGCGTCAATCAGCGGTTGACGGATAACCTCGAACGGGTAGAAGTCGGAAGCAAGATCGAGAATCCAGTTGATTTCATCACTGACAAGAAAACTGGCCGAACCCTCTATCGCCATGCTGATATCTCGGTTGGTAATGGTAACGGTGCACTGGAGCTGATTCGAACCTACAACAGCCGAGACTCGGCAACAGTGACCGAAGTAGGTCGTGGTTGGCGCCACAATTTCTTGATCTCGATTGAGATTCAGAATCAGGCCTATGCTTCGATATTTGACACGAACAATCCGCAGCCACCGGCAGGTCAAAACGCAGGTCTTTCTGCTTCTGGTCCTCTGATTCATGCGATGATCCAGATCTTCTTGGCACCTGGTGTTGGGAGCCCTGCATCGTTTGTTATCGGTGCCATCTCAACGACAGAAGCTAGCAAGCTTTTGACTAACAACGTGGCAATTCTTCGTGATGGCGATAGAAGCTATACCTTTACCAAGCTGAGTAACGGAGTCTATGTGCCGCCAAAGGGCGTGCCTATGTTGCTCACGAAGCTGACTGATCACTTCGTCATGCAGACTTTCGAGGGTGTACGCTACACCTTCACGAACTGGGCCTTGAACACCACGCGAGTGTCGAAGATTGAGTGGCCAGCTTATGGCTCTGGTCGCGTTCTCGATTTCACCTATGGCGGAGTTGGTCCTGAGTTTTACCTCACCAGTGTGGTCAGCAACTTCGGTCGTTCGCTCACTTTTGCATACACCTTAGTTGGTGGATTGGTGCCATATCTGAGTAGCGTCACGAGCGCTGGTGGACTTGCTCACAGTAGTTACACCTTCGACATTTTCACCAATGGACATTTGACTTCCTGTAACGACCAAGCTGGCATTTCAACGAGCTACACCTATGATGGAAAGCGCAGGCTGACCGCATATACACGGCCCACTTATTCTTGTAGCGTGACCTATGACGATCAAGATCGCGTGGTCACTCAGAACAACCCAGGCTACACGCTGAGCTTTCAGTACGGTTCTGATTTTACAAGCGTTCAGGGAGGCCCCGACGGCGGTGTGTTCACTACGTTCAACACTGATGGGCTGCCTCTTTCAATTCGCACCGGCGGTGATACTGTCAAGTTCTCATATGATGGGCTAGGCCGTGTTACTACCAAAACGCTGCCGCACGAGGACAGCATTTCTTATCAATACGATCAGTACAACCGAGTCTCGCAAGAGATTCACAGTCCTGGTCCCGGTGGCGGTCTGCCGCAGACCAATACCTATGGTTATAATCCCGCAGGCGTTTTGACGACCTGGGAGAAGTGGGTGAGCCGCACCGACGAAAGGGGTCAGAATTGGGCGCGAGTCTATGACGGCAACGGCAACCTGACCTCTCAGACAAGCCCGACGGTCAATGGTCAAACGCCGGTTAAGACTTGGAGCTACAACCAGTACAACGACTTGGTCACTGAGGTCGACGAAACTGGCATAGTCACTACCTATACCTATGGTAGCCCTGGGGATGTTGCGACTGTTGTTCACGACTCTGGTGTTGGCAGGCTCAATCTGACCAGCAGTTTTGGCTACGATCCGATCGGTAACCGCACAAGCTCGACCAATGCTCGTGGTTTCAACAAAATCATGACATTTGATCCGTCTCGTCGCGTTACGAGCATTACCGAAACTGGACTGGGCGGCTATGTTACGAGTTTCTCGTATGATGCAGCAGGCAATGTGCTCTCGACCTCCAAGCAGTATGGCGGTCTGCTACAGCAACAGGTAGCAAGTGCGACATACTCGGCTGCGGGTCAGAAACTTACGGAAACAGATCCGCTTGGTTGGGTTACCAACCACAGCTACGATACACAGGGGCGCCGCATCTCTACGACAGACCCCGAACTGCGGCAGCGCCAGTTCCAGTACGACTCTTCTGGGCGGCTGACTGCAATTATCGATGCCAATGGGGTTGCTGAAGAGACCAGAACCTATGACAGCTATGGCTATTTGGCAACGATCAAAGATGCTCGCAACAATGTCACGACCTATACCCGAGATGGTTTTGGCCGCGCCAAGCAGGTGACTTATCCTGGTGGCAGCTACGAAGCTATGACCTTTGACGTCAGCGGCAATCCGCTCACTCACAGGATGCGCAACGCCAACGTGATCACAAATACGTATGATGTGTTGGGTCGTCTCGCAACTAAGTCGCCACAAGGCCAGGCTGTAGTAACTTACAGTTATGACAAGGCCAATCGTCTGCTGTCAGTTAGTACCCCGGTGGTTTCTGGCAATCCCTCGACTGGTGTTTTCTCTCACGGATATGACACCGCCGGTAGGCTCATTTCTGAGACCAACCCGCAGAGCCAAGTCATGGGCTATACACTTGATGCCAATGGCAACGCCACGCGCATCACGCACCCGGGCGGTTATTTTGTCGATCGCGTCTATGACCAGCTCGACCGGCTCACCGACATTAAGCTCAATGGTTCTGGCTCTAGCGCAGTCACGTTTGGTTACGACCAGCTCTCGCGGCGTATCTCGAAAAACTACGCCAATGGTGCAAACACAACCTATTCGTACGACCTCGGCAACAACCTATTGACGATGAATATTGCCTTCGTGGGTAGTGCCTGCAACTGGAGCTACAGTTACAACAAAGTGCACCAGATGCTGAGCAGCAATTGCTCTGACACTAACTATTACTGGCGGGCAACGGCAGGCGCAGTCAACTATGCGGCAGCCAACAACCTGAACCAGTACCCAACGGTTGGCGGTCTGGCAGCCACGTACAACACGCTTGGAGCCTTGGCCACGTACAACACGTGGACCTACACTTACAATACCGAGCAGATGCTCACTGCTGCTAGCAAGTCTGGCACCAGCGCTTCTTTCGTGTATGACCCCAAGCTGAGGCAAATTCAGAAGACTGTTGGCAGCGCCAAGACCAAGTATGTCTATTCTGGCTCGCATATGATGGAGGAATGGAACGGTGTGGCAAACACCCTCACCACCCGCTATGTCTATGCCGGTGCTGATGAGCCCGTTTTGCAGATGACGTCAGCTGGTGTGGTTACTTACATTCACCACGACCACCACGGCTCGGTAATCGCGCAGTCAAATGCCACCACCGGTGCTGTCGGTAACATCTACAAGTACGGCCCCTTCGGCGAAGGTGCAGCAACTCTGCCTGGCACCACGATTGGCTACACCGGCCAACGTTATGACACTGAGCTTGGGCTGTACCACTACAAGGCTCGTTACTTCCACCCAGGCATTGGTCGGTTTTTGCAGCCCGACCCTGTTGGCTACTCAGCAGGCATGAACTTGTACACGTATTGCTCGAACGATGGGCTAAACCATACTGACCCTGACGGTTTGGAGGGAATTCCTTGGTGGTTGGATTTCACTCCTAAGAAAGATAAATATGGCGGGCCGAACGCTAATGTGACACCTGGGCTCCCAGGACTTTCGTTGAAGGGGTCGTTTGACGTTGCGGCCGGTGAAGTGAGGGCAGCAGGCAAGCAAGCTATAGTGCAAACCTATAAAGGCACCATTTACCCCAGTCTTGCTTCCGCCCAAAACAAATTGATGGTAGCAGTCAACAAGCCAGCTCATGGCAACAGCCTTTCATCGTCTGCTGCCCAGTCTGTTTACGATGTCAACGGTCGGCGTCCAGGTGCAAATGGTCAGGGACCTATTGAACGTCTCTACACTGGCATCGCTAAAACAGTTCGTGAGACGGTGAGAATGGGAGAGAGTGTTGCTCGTTTGCGAGCTTTGGGAAATGAAGTAACTGACGCTTCAATTGTGCATCGAATTCCTGAGGGACCAAATGCACGAGCGAAGGTATCTAACTTCGAAATGTCAAGAGTAATTCACGGCAAAGCTGCGGGAGGTAATCATGCCAACATAATCGGAGATTGATAGACCGGGGGTGATAGGGAATAACTATCACCCCCCCTTTTTTTTCTACATTTGAAATCTCATCACTTGAAAAGTCTCATTAGGTGTCGAAACTTCCATCCCAAGGTGGGCAAAAGATCAAACCAGCAGGTTTCATAGTGACACTGTCCCCAAATTCTTCAGTGGAAGTGTCAACGAGACCACAAGGACTGCCAGCAATAGTTGTTTGGAACAATCGAATAGCAATGTTCTTATATTCGACTTCACCAAGCGTAGATAGAAGTTTAGTTAGACTTTTTTTTGCATTCGTCATAACCACCAATTCATCCTGGCCACTTTGCTGGATTTCTTCATTGATTGTACGGATGTGAGTACCATCGCACCGAAATGTATGCAAAACAATGTAATAGTGTTTTGCAATATTTTTTGGTTCTTCGAGGGAGGGCTTGAAAATATTAATGATCTGACCCCAAAACTGATTTCCGGCGCTAGTAACGCCGACATATTGCGTTTTGCTTTGAAAACGATTAACTGGTATGAGAGTCGGAAGCACAGTTGAATGAAATATCGTTATTTGTGCTGGTACTTCTGGCGATGCGTATTTAGCCGCGTTTGATATTCGAATCATTTCCGCCAACGTTTCCTCATCCAGTGGAAGAGAATCCTGCAGGCGCTCTAATTTGCTTAGTAGCGGTTGACAATCAAAGTTGTACTTCTCTTTGAGAGTTGACTCGAGCTGTCTAAATAGCCGTTGAAATTCTTGAACAAATACTGTGAACTCATAGTGACGCTCTGGATAATTCCAATTTGAAGTTTCGTCACGATATTCGTTGATACTGGCTTGTAATTCGATGTTAGTCTCCTTGTATCGAATTCTATTATCTCTAGTCGAATATGAGTCGTAGTTAGCGCCGTCTACTTCACTTAAATAGGTGATTTTGAGTTTTTTTGTTGATCTGAAGAATTTTACTTTTGGTTTAGAAGGCAGAGCTTCCTGAAATTCCAAATAGAGATCGGATAGGTGGCTAACCGGTTTCTTTACTGATAACAGAATCTCTATCTCCAATTGTTCGACTCCATCTCCGCAAAATACATTATCGAATTCAATAAAGAATTTCAGAGCATCTAAAAGATCACTATTTCCAATAGTGCTAAATGTTCTGAAGCTAATATGTGTTCGCACGCCTTTGCTGTTCCTCAAATTTACTAACCACCACCTCGAGTATATTTTGCCCATTCATGACAATTAAATCCTAGCGGTTTTTTAAGTCTTTTAATCATAACCTTTTCAATTTCGGCATGAATGTTGCCAGCGTTATTTCGAATGTCTGGAGAAGATGCTCTGGTCTCCTTAATAGCTTTGAATTGAAGCTTTTGCTGCATCTATATCTAACGATTTGAACTCTCAGAAAGATTGACCAGACGCCAACCTTTCTATGATTCTTTTTTTTATGATTTGAGAAATCCTACTATTAAATGTCATTGGTTGTGTATCTGTCATTTTGTGGCATCTATGGCTTACGGTTGCTGTGAAGCTCAGCCAGAGAAGAGATAATTGCAATTCAGAAAGCGCGGTTTTTACTGTCCTAATAATGTCTAAGAACCAGAAGGTTGTTTCTTTTGATGTATTGTTAAGGCCATACTCACCGGTAGAGTTATTTAGTTGCTCTTATCGCTTTAGCCTTTGATTCTAAGATTGTTGCCTCTTTATTTCGACCCATTTTTCGCAGCAAGACAGCGTAGTTGTCTAGGCTTACTAGGTCAGGATGATTTGGCCCTAGCGCCTTTTCTTTAATTGCCAGCGAGCGCTTGAACAACGGTTCAGCAAGAGTGTATTTGCCGCATAGAACATAGAGTGAGGCAAGATTCTGTAGAATCACAGCTACATCAGGATGATTCGGCCCTAATGCTTTCTCATCCAATGCTAGAGAACGTTTGTACAATTTCTCTGCGTCAACAAATTTGTTTTGCGACTGATATAGTTTCGCCAGGTTGTTTAAAGGTTTGGCTGACATAGCGTGATTTGGTCCCCAGTTCTTCTCTCCTATCTCTAGCGCACGTTTGAATAATGGCTCTGCCTTTGTATATTTAGCTTGAGCACTAAATAACTCCGCTATATTGTTTAGGTCTGTAGCTACCCTAGGGTTGTCTGGTCCAAATGTTTTCTCATCGATCGCAAGAGCACGTTTATACAACGATTCTGACTCTGCATATTTACCTTGCTCGGAGTAGAATTCGGCCATGTTATTCAAGTCTCTAGCTACCGTAGGATGGTAAGGTCCAAATGTTTTCTCATCTATTGTTAGAGTGCGCTTGTACAACAGCTCAGCATCTGCGTATTTGCCTTGGGCACTATACAGCCCCGCTTGGTTATTCAAAGCAATAGCAACATTTGGACAGTTTGGCCCAAATGCTTTCTCCTTAATTGCCAATGAGCGCTTGTAAAATGGTTCTGCCTTTTCATACTTACCTTGTCTGTAATAGAGTCCGCCAGGGTTATTTAGAAGTTTCGCAACCTCAGGATGATTTGGACCTAGTAATTTCTCCTTAATTGCAAGAGACGGTTTATATAGTGGCTCTGCCTTTGCGTCTTTAAGTTGAGCACCATAGACTTCAGCTAGATTGTTCAGGTCTGTGGCAACATCAGGGTGATTTGGTCCTAAGGTTTTTTCATCTATTGTTAGGGCTCGAAGGAGCAACAGCTCAGCTTTAGCGTCGTTTCCTTGTGCGCAGTAGACTTCCGCTAGATTTTTGAGACTCTCAGCCACATGAGTGTGCTTCGGCCCTGCAATCTCAGCTTCCTTTAGTGCAGACAAGAAAAAAATTCAGCGTCTCCATATTTGGCATGCTTGTACGCCTCAATGCCAGCTTTGTTATAGGAATCGTAGTCAACCTTGGCAAATAGTGGAATATTTCCCGAAATGCATGTGAGCGCTATGGTTAGCATCGAGCATTTAAATCGGCAATTCATCAAAAAGGACTCCAAGCATTGAGTAAAACAATACGGTAGGTTTTATAATATCCGCGTCTATTCAAGACGGCAATCATGACTGCTATTTTGTAATCGCCGTCACTTTTACGGCCGTTTGTGAGACATTCTGTCTCGAAGCAAAATCAGTCGATTTTCGGGGAGCAGGTCAGAACGATAACGTTTTCGCTTCAAGCGGAAGAACCTCCAGGAAACAGTCATTTTCGGGAATCATGTGTATTCTACTGGCTCAGGGACAAAAGTGTCCGTGCGATAGCCTCCGAGCTTGGCATAAGCTAAAGCACTGATATGAAGATAAAAAAGGCACCTAAAACCTAACTAAAAAGGCTCCCTGGCTGTACGGCCAGCACTTGCTCATCAGTAATAGACTCTAAAAACAACTGAGGGAGCGTTCTTTCAAAAACTGCCAGAGTCGTTTTTACAAGCGTTAGATACTGGTCGAGATCTCCGTCTTCGACCTTTCGCCAAGTGCTCGGCATATACCGCACCATGATAGATAAGGTGTACAGAATACAAAAAGCGTTGACACGATACTCGGCGATGTTGGCTAACACTGGGAAAATAAGGGCACCACTATTTTCAAATGTACTGTGATGCAAAGGCAAAGCCTCATGCCAGAATCTCATTCCGGGATGATCGACTCGCGCTCTAAAAGCTCTACCCTCTGATGGGTCGGGCAACTGCGAAATTTCCGCCAGCGGCCACTTCGCGGCTTTGATTCGCTCCAATGTAATTTGACCTGACTCGTCGAATAACTTGATATACGAACAATCGCTTGGCTCCTGCTTTTTGAGACCGAACACCATGTTGGATGCCGAGTCATGGACGGGATTGATCCATGATGGTTCGCTTCCAAAGGCTTCCGCGAATAAATCGGCTATCTCTGGCAGCATCGAGAAAAGCGCTCTATTGGTACAGAAAAAACCTGCGGGGATTTTGGCTAAGTCTTGCTCGACCTTTGGTTTGGACTTTGGATAACCCGTAATGTCGTATCCCAAAAACGTTGTCCATTTTGGAAGAAAGCCTGTTGCCAAAACTCCAACGAGCATGTCAGCAAAGCCAGAGTCAGAGCTGCTCCAGGTGTACAGCCCGTGGCCTTTTGTAGTGTATCTTTCGATTTCGTCCAAGTCCGTTGGGCCATTTGGTGACACAAGAATCTCGGCTGAAGCTAAAGCTAGTGCGCCGTAATAGAGGCTGATGATTTTTCGATTGAGACTTTCATACTGTGCTGATCTGAAATAGTCGGACGCACTGCGCATCGCGAAAGCCAAGCCTTCACCCTTAGTCTTCACTACTTCAACCGGTAGTTCGACTTCCTGTTCCAGAGCGCGCCGTTTGATGAGTTTTTCGGCAAGCTGCGTGCTGGATAACTGGTCTAGCCGTGCCCAGACACCCATGAGAGGGTTTTCTGCTTTGATGCGCCGAACTGTGGTCGGCTTTGGTTTTACCGGTGTCGTCGCGCTCACTGGACAGAGGTCCTTGTTCCAAGCAATCAAAATTGCATGGAATTCGTCGATGGTAACTGGCGGCTTTGAAATGCCGTGAGCGTATTGCTCGGGGTGATAAAGCGCACCATTGGTGAATATCCGGTCAACTTGAGCGTCAAGTCTTTTGTAGATCTTATTGTCTGTTGCACAAGAGTAGAGGACCGCTAGACGCTTTACGGTGTCTAGTTTTCTTGCCGTGACAACAATATAGTCGGCATCCACTCCTTCGTCAGAAATTTCAGCGACCCACTCGTGAGCTTTGAATCGGTCAAGAATCTGATGCTCTAATGACTGGCGCAGGCTTGCCATCCTCATTTCTTTGCCTACGTCTCCCATTTAAATGTCTTCCTCGTCGCTTCCGCCATGGCTTCGCACTCGGCATCTATTCTTTGGGCTTCTTCCCAGTCGTTCGTGCATTCTTTTATTTCAAAACCGTCGGAAGTCCACCTTAAAGTGCCGTCGTTGATTGACTCAAACTGAGTGCCCATGGTGTATTCGTACTGATTGCTTTCGATTTTTATGACCAGCTCACCGTCATCGTCAATCAAAATACCGTGAACATCAACTGCATCCCAGGGCAGATCTTCACCCTGAGCCCAGGACCTGACTGCTTCTAGGAGCTGCTCTGTTTCACCTATTGATTCAGTTAGTTCTTCATTGCCTAAGCTTACCGCTCGGAAAACATGCTCTTGTAGTTCGCTCTCAACATCAACGGATTCAGCCTGCAAAAGCTTTTCCAAGCACTTCCACATGATTAGCGGGTCACTCATTGACTGCATAAGTTTCAGCGACAGCTCAAGGCTGCTGTCGCTATCCATTTGGTCGAGGCTCTCCAGAAAGCACTCCAGGATTTGTTCTTCAGCATCATTACGCTCTGCACTTTTTGGAAAAAACCGAGCGATAGTGAATCGAAAAACACTATTCTGGCCATTCAACAAAATTTCGCGCAGGTCATCTGGTTGCCAGACCCCTGCTGTAAAGCCTTCTTTCTCGCCAATGTCATGGACCGCTCTTACGAGATCATCTGTTGGTTGCACTGTTGTAACCAACAAAAAACCCGCGCATCCGTGCTGTTTGACTCTACTCGCGAACACGCCCAGGTCGTCAAACTTGAGCTGTTTGCCGCTTATTGCTTTATCTTTGCAGTTGACTAGAATTTTCGACGATTGATAAAGACCGTGGGCGATCTCGTTCTTGGTCGTAAAAAAGAGGTCGCGCCCCTCGTCTGCGCCAGCACCGCCCTCTCTTACTTCATAGTCGAGACCGCGTCCGATCGCTTTGACTAAATGCTGCAGCCCAAGACCTCGGGTGTCTTCTCTCTGGGCTAATTCTGCAAAATCAATGTGTGTAATAGGCATTTAGGATCCGCCTGCTGACGGTATGGGCTTTGGAAATAAAGTCTTGTAGCCAGGCAGCGACTTGCAATCGACCGCGCGTGTCATGTCTATGAGAGCAAGAACCGCTGCCAGGCGTTGTTCGGGGATTCGCATCCGACCATCTCTAAGCGCTAAGTAGACAATATCTGCGTCGCTCGGGCTGCCGAGACTTGCGACCACTTGCGGATGTGTCAGTAGATCCAATGACCAACCGGGATCGAGCGTTGTTTGAAGTGCTGTAGCTTGTGCTCGTCCTTTTTTCTCGTCGATAAAAGGAAATAGTTGCCTGGTCACAGCTACGGCGATAGTGGCTGATTCACCGTCGTCCAATGTCTGTAAGAGCTTTTCGTAAATCAAATATTCTGGGTCGGTTAGCTCGGTCAGTTCAATAATTTTGGACGCTACGAGGTCGTCCAAAAAGATTCGTTCTTGCGTGCCTGGCTTCAATTCGTCAGCGGCTATTTGTGCCATGACGATGGGATTTTGCACCACTGTTAGTATCTGCTTTCCAAGTGAGCAGGCTTGTAAATTGTAGATGATGCTTGTATCTACAGCGCATGAAAGCGCACGGTTACTAATTATGCTTGAGAAATCCATTTAAAATTCCTCAAGTTCAATTTCGTCAATGACAGTACGTAGATCGATGCGGTTTAGCCGCAACATCTCTGCCAACTGACCTTCTGTGAGCAGTTCCTGCTTCCAGGCACTGTGCGCCATAAGTGCCATGCGATGAGTGAGCGGACGATCCGCATCGAGCTTGGTTGTATCGTCGCGGTGTGCAGCCTCTCCTAAGACCTCTTCGGCATGTTTATCGGTGATGCCACCGTTTTCCTGAAAGTAGTTCCAGGAGCCCTGTTTGATCAGGTTAAGCTCTTCCAGCCTGCGCACGCACGCTTCTCGTGAAATGCTGTACTGGTGCGCCAGAAGAATTACTATGCGCCTGGTCAACCGACCTCCAACGGAAGCCGCTTTGAGCATCTTAAAACTGCGAGCGAAACAATCCGCCGGCGTTAGAAAAGCTCGACCAAAAGCGTGGGCGTATTTTTCGTCCCTCGACAAATATTTCTCGTCTGTCTCAAGGACTTCTGGATTTTTGCGAGTGCCGACGAAGTGACCCAATTCGTGCGCCGCTGACTGCACGCGCCTCTGGTACGGGTGATTCGCATTGATCAAAATGCAGGCGCCTACTTGCTCATCGAAAGTGAACAGTCCGGCCACTTTTGACTTTGATGATAGTCTGCGCTGATAGAGGCGAATCCCCAGCGTGAACTCGAGCAGCGAAAAAATGTCGTTGATCGGCCCTGTGCCTATACCGAGAAATTGCCGAAATTCTTGAGCATGTTTTTCTGCGACTTCGAATACGTCGCCTTGCGATATGCCCTTTTCTGGTGGGTAATGGCGCTCTGCCTTCGCTCCGAGAATGTTTTCCAGCTCGACATCGGCTTTGACGAGCGTACTCAAAAGCTCGGCGGCCTCAATGGTGAAAGCGTCCTCGTTTTCCCGCATCTTCCGAAATCTTGGTAGAAGATCAGTATGAATGGCTGCTTGGCGCAAAAGCGTGTTCACTGACGTTCCGTATTTGCGCGCAAGAATTTGCAGTTCTTGGATGCGTATACGACGGGCACCTTGCTCGATTGCGACAAGAGTGGGGCGCGAAACGTCAATGATTTGTGCAGCTTCGTCTTGCTTCAAGTTGGCGTTTTCGCGCGCCAGCTTCAAGCGTTTGCCTAGCTCTTGTGGTGTAATCTCGTTCAAATCAGCCATGGTTTCCTCCGCCCATCCATTTGTGTAAGAAGCTATTGCTACCTTGAGCGTCCAAGAAGGTTCGCCATTCTTTGGCATGCTGAGACAATAGGGACTTCAAATTGGTAAGTGTTTCCGCTTCAGGTTTGCGCAGCGCCTCCGCGATTTCAAAGGCGTAGACTTGCAGGTCTTCGTCAGCCCAATCGACCATGTCAGCCATGTGTTGAAAGTGCCTGGCGCCCGCTGTTCCGTACTCGATCATATTGTCGCGATCGTTTTCATCGGCGATGTCTACCAGTGCGTCTTGCACATCAGAAACCGTCAGGTCTTTGATAACGTAGGTGCTAGGCGGCTCTTCGACACCTGCTGCATGTAGACTGAAACGTCTGAGCAAGCACGCCGCGCACAAACCACATTGCCGCCTGGACCCGCCAACATTGACCACGTGCCGTGTTTGCCAGCATGATCTGGTATCAATCAAATCTGCTTGGCTGCGATTAGGCAGTTGCAAAAAAGCTGTGAGCGTCTGCCCTTTTGTTGACCACAAGCGAGGCTGCTCAAAGTGCACTTCGTGATCGAGCAACGCTTTTATAAAGGCTTCCATCAACCGAAAGTATTTGGGGTGGTTTCTGTAATCGGCATACTGTCTGTGTAACGGGAGCATGGCTGGACCTAAAGCTCCCTGTCCACTCTCCGGAACCACGATCCGGCTTACGTTTCGAATATTGGCCGCGAGCGCGGTCATCGCTGCGAACTGAAAACCACGAGAGCGGAAGCTGCTTTCGCGTAGTGTGCCGTTTCTTACCGTGAAGGGAATCTCGGTAAAGATGTTTTCTCCGTGCCTGTAGTTTTGGTGCTGGTTAGCTACTCTGATGCAAATTGCTTCCTTTTGATCTCCGCTCAAAGCCGCCACTGCGCGTGAATCGAGCCCCTCGCTGTAAGCGATGGCGAACGTTTTTACGCCGCGTACATCTAGATGCATTTGCTGCCATTTAACAGCTTCGGTGTTGCTCGATGGGACGAAATCGAAGCTCCAGCTATCTCCGGTTAATAGCTTAAGCGCTCGTCTGAGGCTGGTTTGCACTGACTCTGACTGCCACTTTGCCAGTTCGATAACTGGAATGGTGACATGCAAATAACGATGCCAATCAGAAGTCCGCTTCCAGTGCCTGTCTGCATACTCGACGGCTGCGCACATAAGGAGCAGATCGTAGTGGACCGCGCGGCAACCGACTTCCGCTAATGCATCCAGCACTTCAGTTCTGAAACGGATCTCTTCTTCGATATAGATAGTCACAGAGCCGTCTTTAGGGGCTTGTTGTCCTGGTTCGAGTATTTTTAAATGTGATTTTGCTTCTTCTGCGATCATAGTGGTGGTCCATCGTCGAGTCCGGTCTTCTTGGCAAAAGCCGCACGCGGGGCTGTTTTATTGGTAAGCACGTCTTCGCGTAATCGCGAGAAGCTGACTGCATTCATGGTGTCGTCCAGTCTTGATAGGACGGTCATGTATCTGTCGGCGGCTAGCTCCCTCCTGTCCCTTGCGTGCATTGATTCTTCGACCATGCGGTTTCGAGCCGCGTACATCTCTTTTTTGATAGTGCTATCGACTGCGCACTCAAAGGCCATCTTCGTTTCCATCACCCTGGATAGGTTAGATGAAAGAAATTGCTGCAGCGTGTTTGCCAAAGGCGATGTGGGGTGCCTGTCAAAGATGGCTTCTATTGCCGATCTCGGGCTACCTTCGTCTGGCATGTTCTGCACGCACTTAGCTATATCTTGAACGAGCCGTCGAAATTCCTTCGGCAAGTCTTTGCTCAAAGCGCGTTCGGCTCGCTCTGCGCGCTCCTCAGCACTGACCGCGTCGCTTTCGAGCGCATTACCTACTTTCTTCCATCTAGCCGATAGGGCTGAATTTTTAAAGGGTCCGTCCGTCACTTTCAACTCTCCTGGTGTCAGGTTGATAGTATCATAGCCTGACAAAGTAGGATCTGTCAATGAAAAACCTGACATTGCCTGCGTGTGCCACGAGTGGCGCATCTAGCAGTTGACCAGAGACGATCAAGCTGCTTTTCCAGTATTCATATATCGCATATCGCGGCGTTTGAAGTAAGTATAGGAGTAAAACGTGCGCTGCACTGTTTTGCTGGTGAAAATTTATGCTAAAACAGCAGTCTTATGCCATTTGTGGCGTTTTGTCTGGCGTCAAGTCTTTTTCCGATTGACGAAAATCAGAACTGCCGCTTGACATGAGTAGTGCATCCTCCTTCCTTTGTTCTTCTTTGACCTCCCTGGCAGAGGAGAACGGGGCGAAGCCGACGCCAGGGAGGTGACGCCGGGCTTTTTCACTGGAACTCCATTGTGATATTGCCACTTATCGCAAGTTCCTGCTGCCTCTTTTTGTCTATGCCGCTCTCTACTTATTGAACGGCTGGCTGATCATTGCCGCGTTGCCACACAAGCATGTTCGGGTAAGAAAGTTGTCCTGTGTAACCGATTCTTGACAAGGTGACTTGATACAAGAATCTGATTAGCACGTACAAATGACCTATTTCCTGTGCAAGAAATTCGCTATCTATCGATCGGCTCAATTGTCGTGTCGTTTCGAATGATTCTATTTCTTGCATCAGGCCTTGATTAGAACCAGCAGTGAGTTCGATCTCGCTGATTGTCGCAAGTTCCTGAACTAGATTTGATTGACCGATCGCTGAATCACTAGCGATATTTTCCAAAGTGAGTACCAGTGCCGCTGCCTGTATCTCTGGATAACAGACCTTCGCACTCCACCAAGCCTTGAGGTGCCTTATCATCTTGAAGCCATCACATAGAAAGAAGTCTGTAGTCTCTCTGATGAGTTGAATCGGGTCTTGACCATTTCCTGCACGCACTGTTATAGGCGCAAGTAAGCACCTGTTCTTGCTCAGTGAGGAGAGTTTTGCAGGAAGTTCAGTGATCTCGGCAGTTGACAATCGTGTAAACATCGCCAGCGGTCTTAAGCTGTCTCCCCACAAGAAGCTTAGGGTGTCTAGCAAGGCGTCTCTGTGCCACAGGATATTCTCTTCGAACGCTTGTTCAGTGCGAACTCGAACCCAAACCTCTTCGTCCTTTAGCAACATGGCATATTCAATTTTCGAATTCTCAGTGTGTGAAACGGAAAAAACTAGCTCGCAGGTTCCTAGATCATCGTCTGCTATTGAGGTTCTGTCAGCAAAACTTTCCAAGAATTCGGCGGGCATCAATTCACGGTTGATAATCGCATAAGCGCAGGCTTGCTCGGTTGCTTTTGGTGCTGTTCGTAGTCGCTGAAATGCAAGCCAACCTAAGGAAGCCTGGATCTCGCTGACACCACCCTCCAAGCCTAATCGTTCTCTTACTTTCCAATCACTAGTACGCCCGGCAACTAAATAGCCGCCGCATGTGCCAAAGAAATTGGCGGCCTGATTTACCATCCCTATACGAGGAGGAATGCCTATGAAAACCCTGTCCCCGATTTCGAAGGTTGGTGATTCACCTAAGCTGCCATTGGCTCTAAATAAGAGCTCGGTGTTTTCTTGGATTTTTACTTCACCAGCGCCGTCGTTGAGAAACCGATTTGGTCCGAAGTCCCAGTCTTCGCTAAAAAATACGCCGGTAAGCGCGAGATTAAGTTGTCCTGCTAGAAATTCCCGTAAGTACTGCAATTACCAAACCTCTCTTGATGGTGGCTGCCTAAAGCAGGTTTGCTCAGACCTTACCAAAACAAACTTCAAAGTCGTAAGTTATCATAGGCGTCATCTGGAAGGGATTAATGGTTTTGCAAACACCTAGCTGAAGGTTTGTCTCATGACTACCAAGCAGCACATTGCCACCCTCTGTCAAACTTGCTGGAACCATTCAGGCAACAGACGTACAAAAACAGGATGTCGAAAACTTGTGATATCGATCTTAATCACAAGCAATGACTAGGAATTCTAGTTGTGTCCATTGGCCGGCAGATCGCCTTCTACCAACACTTTATTGTCACTCCAGTGCCCATGGAAAAATGAAGCAATTATGCGACTCTCGCTATAAATCTATGTCTTTTCCCAAGTAGCTCCATCAGCGCTGTCCATCACGTTTACGCCAATTTCAGTCAGGCTTTTGCGAATCAGATCTGATGAGGCATAGTCTTTTCTTTCTCGTGCTTCTTTGCGCAAGGTGAGAATTAAGTCTATTAGCTTGGCACCAGTGGCGGTGTCTAGCTCCTGTCTGGTGTCGGTCATGGTCAAGCCTAAAACTTTGGCATAGTGCACAAGGGTGCTGGCTAGATACTGCTTGTCGGCAGCTGATTTTGTTTGAGTGATACCATCTGCTAGTTGATAGAGATGCGAAATAGCCACGGCTGTATTGAAGTCGTTGTCCATGGCCGCGCCAAAATCATCTTTGAATGTGGCAGCAGTTTTCTGCGCCGCTTCACTAGGAGCGCTAGCATCAGCTAAGCCATGTTCAAAACTGGCAGCCCTGAGTAAGCGCTGAATTCCCGTACTTGTTGCCTGCAGACTCTCAATGGTGAAATCTATTGGGTTTCTATAGTGCGATTGCAGAATAAACAAGCGAATAGTATCTGCTGAAAACGTCGCCAGTAAGTCTCTAATGGTTTTGAAATTACCTAGTGACTTGGCCATTTTTTCAGAATTAGTTTGGACAAAACTGTTGTGCAGCCAGTAGCGTGCCATTGGTTGGCCGTGCAGAGCTTCTGACTGAGCTATTTCGTTTTCATGGTGAGGAAAAACAAGATCTTCTCCGCCGCAGTGAATGTCGATGGTCTCGCCGAGAATGCGCTTAACCATGGCCGAGCATTCTAGGTGCCAGCCGGGACGGCCGCGGCCCCAGGGGCTAGGCCAGCCTAGCTCGCTAGCATCAGCTGACTTCCATAGAGCAAAATCAACCGGGCTCTTTTTCAGATGGGCTAGGGTTTCTTGGGCCACTGCTTGTTCGCGCGAGCCCACTAGCAATTGTTCTAAGTTCTGCTTGCCTAGTTTGCCATACTCTTTGAAAGAAGCGACGTCAAAATAGACATCGCCACTGGCTTCATAAGCATGGCCGGCTTCAATCAAGCCTTGGGTGAAGGCAATCATCTGGCTGATGTACTCGGTGGCTCTTGGCTCAAAATCAGGTGATTCGACATTGAGGGCGTGCATATCGTGCCAGAAGGCATAGGTATACTGGCGCGAAAGCTTTTCTGGAGTGATGCCTAACTCTTTGGCGCGCTTGATGATTTTGTCATCGACATCGGTGATGTTGCGCACATAGGTAACGTCGTAACCAACAAAGCGCAAGTAGCGTTGCACGACATCCCAGACAATTGCCATGCGGGCATGACCCAAGTGGCTTAAATCATAGACAGTTGGTCCGCAGGCGTACATCCTGACGACATTGCCCTGGAGCGGAACAAATTCTTCTTTCGCGCCTGAAAGAGTATTGAAGACGTGTATTTTATTCATAGTTATCGCTAAGGTATCGCTTAAGTATGCTGCTTACTTGTGAGTCAGGGCCGCTTCCAGACGGGATTTTACTCGCTCGGCACCTAGTATTGAAATGATTGAACCCAGGTCTGGACCTTGAGTTTTTCCTGATAAGGCGGCTCGAACGGGCCAGTAAAGCTCTTTTCCTTTTAGGGAAATTTCTTTACCGAAGGCGTCGACCGCCTTTTTACAGCCTTGATGGTCGTCCCATGGCATTGTGCTAAGGGCGTTTAGCATGGTGGTGAGAACTTTTTTGGCGTTGTCAGAGCTAAGTACATCGCGAGCGATGTCTTCTGGAATATTGAGCGGTTCGAAATAGAATTGTACTGCCGCAGTCAACTCAGACAGTGTGGTTAGACCTTCTCGCACTGAGGCTACCATGGCTGAGATCTGAGCCGGGGTATAAGCACTGGTATCGTAGGCGGTGAGAAATGGAGTTGCTCTGCTGACAATTAAGTCTAATGGCAAGCTGCGTATGTAGTGACTGTTGAACCAGTTGAGGCGAGCGACGTCAAAAACCGCTGGGCTTTTCGATACTTTGTCTAAATCAAAAACAGCGGCCGCTTCATCTAGGTCGTAGATTTCTTTGCCTTCAGGGTGAGTGAAGCTCATTTGCGCCAGATAATTGACTATGGCCTCAGGCATGTAGCCTTGAGCGCGATAATAGTCAATGTGCACCGTCTCTCCGTGTTTGCGCTTAGAGAGCTTCTGGTGTTCGATATCAAAAATCAGAGGGGCGTGGCCAAACTCTGGTGCCTTTTGATCCATCGCCTCATAGATGAGCAGTTGCTTGGCTGTGTTGTGAATGTGATCTTCACCACGAATGACGTGGCTCATTTTCATATCAACGTCGTCAATGACAACGGCAAAATTATAGATTGCCACACCGTTCGATTTGACGATTACCATGTCGCCGCCCAAATCTGACGTGTCAATGGCGATTTCACCTTTGACATGATCGTGCCACGATACTACCTGTGGTTCTTCAACGATAAAGCGAACCGAGGGAATGCGACCTTCTTCTTCAAATTGTTTGCGTTGCTCTTCGCTGGTTTCTCTGCCTCTATTGTCATAGCGAGGCGCAGCGTTGGTTGCTTTTTGCTCTTCTTTGAGAGCGGCTAGTTCTTCTTGGGTGGCATAGCACAAATAGGCTTTACCACTGCTAATCAGGTGATTGGCCATGGTGCTGTAGTGGTCAATTTTTTCGGTCTGCCGATATGGTGCGTAAGGGCCACCGATATCGAGGCCTTCGTCCCAAATTAAGCCGAGCCATCTCAAGCCATCGATGATGTCTTTGGTGTATGTCTCTTTTGAGCGCTCTTCGTCAGTATCTTCAAGGCGAAGAATGAAGGTGCCTTTGTGCCTCTTAGCGTAGAGGTAATTGTAAAGAGCTGTGCGGGCAGTGCCAACATGCAAATTGCCTGTTGGGCTGGGCGCTATTCGAACTCGGACATCCGTTTCCATATCAAGACGCATTTTAGCACTTAGGTTCGCTTGAACCATCTTTAGCTCTTGACGTGCTTTACACTTCTAGCGCTAAGTTAGCGCTAATCTAACGATCAGCTGGGTTGATAACCATGCAGTCGACCATGGCCACGCCTGATGAGAGCATGTTTAGCTTCTCTGCTGCGCCACGGGAAAGATCTATAACTCGGTCGTCTACAAATGGGCCGCGGTCATTGACGTGAACAACACATGTAGCACCTGTGCGACGGTTCATAACTAGCAATTTTGTACCGAAAGGCAAAGTGCGATGAGCCGCTGTCAGGCCGTGCATGTCGAAGCGATCGCCATTTGAGGTGCGGCGGCCATGGAACTTGCCGCCATACCATGAGGCATGACCGCTGAAGTTAGGTGAGAAATTGTCTGGGGCAACATTGAGGCTTGGTAGGCCGCTGTGGTTGAGGCAAGCGGTGAGAGCTTGTTCTGGTGATTGGCTCTCGGCCAGCTTGATAAAGCTAGCTGGAATTTGCTGGGCACCCAAGATGGTGCGAATGCTGTTGACGAGCTTGAAGCTGTATTCGAGGGCGGAAGTCTTGCAGGTGTCAGGTAGTTCAAGTTTGACTACTGAGCTGCCGTCTACGCGGATTGCTGCTAGTTGTCCTTCGCATGCTGGTACAAGCTTAGAAGGGTCGAGCTTCTCGTCTTTGAGCAAGTCTTGTAGTCTATCTGCCAAATTTTCGGCGCGGTCTTCTGCTGAGCCGGCAGGTGTCTCTCCGCGATAAGTAATTAGCTCTTTGCCGTTAAGAGTAACGGAAGCACATTCTTGATCGTTCTCTTCCCAAACATTTGATTCGACTTCTGGGTCTAGGTCGGCATTGTCGGCGGCCATGGCTTGTGCACCGGTAGTGCTGAACATTGTTGCAACCAGCCCTAGGGCCAGGGCGACCTTCTTGTGTCTAGGTTGAAGGGTTACTGAGATCATTTGAATTGATCACTCTCTCTAGTGCCTGTCAGGCGATTTGCTGATGCGTTCTCTCAATTTAGAGAACCGTTTTTCCGTGCATTGCAGTGAACTGCGTATATGCGGTGGATAACTTCCGGCCAGGTCTTTCGAAGCAGGCGAAAAGGTAACAGAAGACTTGGTGGCGCGTCAAAGATCCGCTGACAAGTTCAATTTTCGTGCGCTGGTTTGCCGCTGGCGCTTTGTTGGAGAAAACTAAGGAAACTTGGATTGACAAAGGGCGGAAAGACTGCTGCCCTCTTGGCGAGTAGTAGCGATTGCTTACCGGCTTTAGAGCTAGCAAGATGAGGCGTCGCTAATCTTGCCCCTTGAAAGCTATTGTCAGGTGGTGAAGGTAACGCTCTGTAAAACCTTTGTAAGACGCCGCCTATTTATTTCATCCGCTAAGTTATTAGCATTTCACAAATCGCCGATCGTAAGCACTAGCTAGCCTCACGGCGCTTTGACATGGGGCGCCGTATATCGATTGGGATCTTAAACTTTCTTCGTCAAATATTGTGTTACAGAGTGACATTTGCTTTTAGGCCGCTTTGATAGCAATCGAGATTATCAGGCACTGCCAGTAGTATCGGTCGCTCAAATGGCTCTCTAGGCTTTAGTTCAAGAACTCTTGCATCCAGTCTTGATTCATCTCGAAGTTGGCAAAGACTGATTGCACGTCGTCGTGATTTTCTAGGCTGTCAATCAGTCGTAGCAACAGTCTTGCTGTCTCGGCGCTATCGATTTCGACGGTGGTGCTCGGAATCATTGCGTTTTCAGCGGAAGAAACTTTGTAGCCAGCTTTGGCTAGGCCGTCGCGTACTTTTTCTAGTTGCTCCGGGCTGCAAATTACTAGAGCTTCGCTTTCCATCGATGTGTCTAAGTCTTCTGCACCGGCATCTAGAGCCGCTGTCAGCAGTGCGTCTTCGTCAAACTTTGCATCTTTTTCTAGCAGCACTTCGCCGCGCTCTTTAAACATCCAGCCCACACAGCCGCTGTCGCCCATGTTGCCGCCAAATTTTGAAAAATACATGCGCACATCGCCCGCTGTTCTGTTGCGGTTGTCGGTGGTGCATTTGACCAGTACTGCTACACCTCCAGGGCCGTATCCCTCGTAGACGAGCTCTTCGAAATTATCTAGAGCGCCAGCACCAGAGCCCTTTTCGATGGCACGCTGAATATTGTCGTTAGGCACGCCTTCGGCTTTAGCTCGGTCTATGGCTTGGCGCAAGCGAAAGTTGCCGTTGGGATCGCTGCCGCCAAGTTTGGTGGCGATGATGATTTCGCGCGACATTTTGGCGTACATCACCCCACGCTTTTGATCAACGACAGCTTTGTGTCTTTTGATAGTGGCCCATTTTGAATGACCTGACACTTTTAAATCCTCGCTCTTTGAGACGGCAAAAAAAGGAAAAATACTTCCTTATATATAGAATGCAATTTGACAGGAAGGCTAGTTTTTCGCAGCTGGCAACTGACAACTGCCGACCCCTGATCGATAGATGGCGATCCATAGATGCTAAGCCATAGATGTTAATCCATAGACCATAATCTGTAGGCTTAGATTGTCCCATGCACAGCCCTTCGCTACAAAAGACAGCTATTTAACCTTTATTGCTTGCTGTTTGGTTGCTACAATTTGCGACTATTTCGATATAAAGCAAGGCAGTCGGCTTTTCAAGCGCATAACGTCTTGTATACACACAGCATCGTCCCCGTAGATGGAGAACCGAGAACCGTATGACTAATAGAAACTCGTTCAGAATTTTCACTTTGGCCTTAGCTACATCTATTTCTGTCGGCTCAAATTTGACCTGGAATGTTGAAGCTTCTGCTCGTGGTGATTCAGATTCGATTTCGGGTCTTCAGATTGCTGCTAACAAGACTTATCAAATTCGCATCACTCGCGAGACAGTTAGAGCCGATCAACTCATGATGCAAGGGAAATTCACTGAGGCTGCCGATCTTTATAAAGGCGAGATGACCAGAAGCCCCAAGAGTACAGCTGCTGCTGTTGGCTACGGCATGGCTCTGGCTAAGCAATTTAAGTTAGACGCTGCCGAAGAGAATTTTGCCAAAGTCTTGGCTAATGATCCAATGAACGCCATGGCCCACGCTGGTAAAGCGATGGTGATGTTGAATCGTCTTACTTCTTCTTCTGGCACCGTTATCAAAAACAAAGATGCCACTTTGCGCAGCGCTGAGGCTGAAGCCAAGCAAGCAATCAGCATTGACCCAGGCATGCCTGAAGCTCATATCACTTTGGGAAACATATATAAGGAACAGGGTCGCTTAGACGAAGCGATTAGTGAGTACAAAGAAGCCACTCGCGTTGATCCTAAAAACTCTGAAGCCTATGGCCAAATGGGTATAGCCAAGCTCAACAAAGAGCAATACGCTGATGCTGTTGCTGCTTTCAAACAGGCTGTGTCACTCAATTCTGGCAATTCTACTGCTCACTATGGTTTGGGTCGCGCCTACTATAAACAAGGCCTGTACGACGAAGCATTGAAAGAGTTGAATACTTCGCTTTATCAAAACCGCAACAGTGCTCCTGTGCACCAGACCATGGGTGATGTCTACGCTGCTCAAGGCAATACTGTTGCCGCCATTCAACAATTGCAAAAGTCCATTAGTATCAAGCCAGAAAACCCTGATGCTTACTTGCATATTGCTGATATCAGACAAGGACGCGGCGATCTTGAAATGTCGATTGCTGAGCTTCGTTCTGGTTTAGAAATGATGCCGAACAATCCCGATTTGCATTTGCGCGTTGCCGATCAAAGTTTGCAACTAGAAAAACTTGACGATGCCGTCAAGGAATACCGCACAGTGCTTGATGCTAATCCACAAAACTCGGCAGCGGCGAAAGGTTTGACTAGAGCCTATTATCTCAAGGCAAATAAAGAAGCTACTGGTGCTTTCTTTGTTTCGAACGAGTACGAATCTGCTCAACGCATGATCGATCAAGCTGTGAAAATGAATCCAAATGATATGGAACTGAGGCTGGCACAAGCTAAGTTGCGTTCTATGGCTGGGGTTCCAGTTGATCTTGCTAGCATTGGTACACCAACCAATGATGGTGAGAGAGTGGCTTATGCTGAGGCTCTTCTGGCTCAAAACAAATTTAGTGAATCTGATCAACAGATGAACACTGTTATTGCCAATGCTTCTGATGCTAAGCAAACCTTTGCTGTTGGTGATTTGGCTTTGATGATCAAAGATCTTCCTAGTGCTGAAGCGGCTTACAAAAAAGCATCGAGCTTCCCTGGTGGTGAAGAGAGAGCTAAGCGGGGTCTCAACTTGGTTGCTAAGCAAAAAGATGTGGCTCGGCAAGAACTGACTTTGGGTGATGATCTTGCTCGCCGTAGTCAGTTGGCCAGTGCTATCGATAAATATCACGCTTCTATATACGACAATCCAAAAATCGCTGATGCCCGCATGGGCATTGGTAAAACTCTAGAAAGATTGAAGCCAGAAGCCTCAAAAGATCTTAAAGAAGCGGTTGTTCAGTACAAAGCCTACATGGCTCTGACTCCCAACATGCCTCCTAAAGAAGTAGAGAAGATGAACAAGAAGATTGCAAATCTTTCTGAAAAGGCCTACAAGCTTGAGCAAAAAGAGAAAGACCGCCAAAGAGGTTAGAGCTTTCTTTCTGTTACAATTGTCGAGTGGCAGAGTGGAATAACAAGAAAGTCAGTATTTTAGGACTAGGTAGAAGCGGCATTGCCGCCGCTTCCTACCTGGTTAAACGTGGCGCAAAAGTTCTCGTATCTGAGTCTCAACCTAAAGACAAGATCAATCCGAAGTTGCTGGCTGAGCTGGCGGCTTTACCGGTAGAAAGTGAATTTGGCGCTCATAGTGAGCGCTGTTTAAGCTGGTCTGAGCTGGTTATTACTAGTCCAGGCATACCGCCTCATTCTGACGTTATGCTCAGGGCAAAGGCCCACGGCCGCGAAGTAATTTCTGACGTTGAGCTAGCCTTCCGCGAATGTAACGGAACAGTTCCCTTTATTGCTGTCACTGGCACTAACGGCAAGTCTACGACAACCGCTTTGATTAGCTACATTCTAGAAAAGGCCGGTCGTCTAGCTCCAGCCTGCGGCAATATTGGTGTGCCAATTTTGAGCCGGCTCGATAGTGGACCCCTCGACTTTTTAGTGGTTGAAGTTAGTTCGTATCAGCTCCATTACTCGCCTACTTTCGCGCCCTATATCGGCATCTGGCTCAACCTAACGCCTGACCATCTAGATTGGCACGGTGGCCTTGACCCTTATATAGACGCAAAACGTTCGATGTTTGCCCATCAAGATATGGAATCGTTCGCCATTCTCAATCAAGACGATTCAGTGGTGGCAACTACTAAAACAAAAGCGGAGCTGTTTCCTTTTACATTGCTGCCGGATGTTAATCGCGGCATACAGGGTGCATATCTAGAAGATGGCTTCTTGTGCTATTCGTACAACGCGCGCACAAGAGTTGTCTGTAGCCAAAATGATTTGCGTATCATCGGCAAACACAATATCGAAAATGCACTAGCGGCAATATCTGCTTGCTGCTTAGCTGGCTTGAATGAAAAAGAAATCGAGCAGCATCTGCGTACTTTTAAAGCCCTAGAACATCGCCTTGAATTTGTCGAAACTGTTGATGGCGTTGACTTCTACAATGACTCCAAAGCAACCAATACTGATTCAGCCATCAAGGCCCTTGAATCTTTTCCCGAGAAGAGTGTAATCCTCATAGCCGGGGGTAAAGACAAAGGAACTCCGCTCTCTGATTTAATTCAATCGATAAAAAAATACGCTTTGGGCGTTATTCTTATTGGTGAAGCAAAAGAACGTTTCGAAAGAGCGTTACGTGAAGCAGGATTTAACGATATATACGTCGCCGCTACCATGGAGGAAGCAGTTCAAATCGGCGGTAAATTGAGAAAAGGACCAGTATTACTTTCCCCTGCCTGTGCCAGTTTCGATATGTTCAGGGATTTCGAGGATAGAGGCCGTGTCTTCAAGGATCTTGTCCGCGCAAGGGCGCGAGAGATGGCGTCGCCGCGACAATAGCGGAGACTCAAGCGACAAAACTCCAGCCGCTCCTGAATACAGAGGCGGCATTGACCGCACTCTAGTTGGCATAACTCTTAGTCTTTGCCTATTTGGATTGATGGCTGTCTATTCAGCCTCGGCTCCAGAGGCCCAGCAGAGTTTCCACGACTCCACGACGCTTTTGCGCAAGCAGACTATGGCCTTTGTTATTGGCTTGTTTGTTATGTTTACAGTCAGCCGTTATGACTATCGCCGTTTGAAGAAAATCGCTTGGCCCCTGGCATTGTTCGCTTTAGGGTCGCTAGCAATTACTCTCGTCAATATTCCTGGCTTAACTGTGCAAACCATGGGCTCAAGCCGCTGGTTAACCGTCGGCCCCTTGCAATTCCAACCTTCGGAAGTGGCTAAGGTTGCCACTATATTGCTTTTAGCTTCAGGGCTTTCAAAATATTTTTGGTGGCATGGTCAGAATTTCTGCCGCATTGCTGTGGTTTTGATTATGGCTGGCATTGTCATCAAGCAGCCTGACTTAGGCAGCGCCAGCATGATTTTGGTCAGTTTGCTTACCCTCACTTTTGCCAGCGGTACAAACTTCTTGCTTCTTCTCGGGGCCCTAGGCGGTACCGCTGTTCTGGCCTGGCAGCATATCCAAAAGCATCCCTATCAAATGGCTCGTATTGAGACTTGGCTCAATCCTTACCTTCATCCTCAAAAAGAAGGTTGGAACATTATTCAGGCCCAGTATGCCATTGGCTCTGGCGGTCTCTGGGGTCAGGGGTTTGGTCGTTCGCTGCAGAAGCTTTATTATCTTCCTGTACAGTTTGCCGACTTTATTTTCGCTGTCATTGCTGAAGAGTTTGGCTTGATCGGTTGCTGTTTGTTGATTGGTCTTTTTGCTTTGTTTGGAGTTTACGGCTATAAAGCTGCACTTTCCTCTAAGACTTTATTCGGCCGCATTCTGGCCATCGGTATCACCAGTGAAATATGCACCCAGGCCGTCATTAACATGATGGTAACTACAGGCCTCTTACCTGTTACCGGCATCACTTTGCCATTCATCAGCTATGGTGGCACATCCCTAGTGGTTACTTTGTCTATGGTCGGCATTCTGCTATCGATCTCGCGAGATCGCGCAGCTGTTGCTGAAGATGATGAAGACTTGGAAGAAGAAACTTCTCCTCCTCTTCCACCAAGCCAGCCCCCATCGCCCACAAAACCCTCGCACTCACCCCATGCCCTGAGCACAATGTAAGGACTGTTCAAACAGATGGTTGGTCATCGCATAGTACTAACAGGTGGAGGCACCGGTGGTCACATTTACCCAGCTCTTTCAGTAGCTGAGCATCTTAAGGACGACCCATCGGTGGAGGCCATCTTATATATAGGGGCAACTGGTCATCCAGAAGAAAAACTAGCGCGCGATAACGGCCTTGATTTTATTGGTTTGAATGTCTCTGGTATGCCTCGTAGTCTATCGCCACGTCTGATTACTTGGCCTTTTCAAATGTGGTCGGCAATCGAGCGCGCTAAAGAAGTTTTACGCCAGTTTAAGCCTACTGTTGTGCTGGGAACAGGCGGATATGCGTCGGCCCCGCCTCTGGCTGCGGCAAACTCACTTGGGGTGCCTACAGCAGTGCATGAACCAGATGCCCATCCTGGGCTGGTCAATCGCCTACTGTCGCGCCGTGCTCAGTTGGTTTCTCTTGGTATGCAGGGCGCGGCAGCGCGCATTAATGCCCCACGTGGTCGCATTGTTTTCAATGGCAACCCGGTGCGCAAGAGTTTTCTGGCTGAGCGTCATCGAGACTCTGGTTGTGCCATTCTTGGCCTGCGCTCCGATCTCAAAACTGTCTTAGTTACTGGTGGCTCACAGGGCGCCAAGGCCCTGAACGAAGCTGTGGTAGCCGCTTTGCCTCGCTTGTTGGAAATTGAGCCTCATATTCAAATTGTGCACCAATGTGGCGATAAGAATCTCAATGATGTAAAAGAGAGGCTGAATCCTAGTTTGGCGCCTAGTCCTCGTTATCATTTGCGAGCTTATTTTGATGATCTCTCAATTGCTTACGCTGTTTCTGATTTAGCTATAACCAGAGCGGGAGCCATGACTGTGGCTGAATTGGCTGTGACTGGCACGCCAGCTATTTTTGTGCCATATCCTTATGCTGCTCAGGATCACCAAACCCACAATGCCCGTTATATGGAATCGCAGAAAGCGGCCGTTGTTATACCGCAAGAAGACCTCACCGGTGAAACAATCTACAACCATATTGCTGGCTTAATTGGCGATGATGTTAGGTTGCAGGAAATGCGCAAACGCATGACCGAGATTGGAAAACCAGACGCAGCAAAGATCTTAGCGCAACAGTTGAAAGAGATTAGCGCTCAATATCAAGGCGTAGTGCCACAACCAACTCTGTAAGCCGGCTCTGTAAACCAGAGTTGTGAAAGCGAATTAGGAAACCAGTTTTGTGAAGCCAAATCAGGTTTCCAAATTAGGAAACAACAGGCTGGGTCATTCCTGTGATGATCGGCACGCCCATGTCGGCGGTGAAGTCTTCGCGAGCAAAGGATTTTTCTTCAATAGAACTGATTGTCGCCTCTAGGCCAGCTATGGCAGCAAAGACGTTGGCAGTCTCTAAAGGACTTTGATTGGTGTTGTTATGCTGACAGCGGCTTAGTATTTCTTTCAGCTCGGTCAGGGCAGTTTTAACTGTGGAGCAATTTGGCGCGGGCATCAGTGGTTCTCTTCTAGAAGGGTGATTCCCTTGGGTTGCCATTATCTCGGGTTGCCATTATCTCGAACGAGTGTAGCATAGGCTTGAAAAGAAGCAGATAGACCAAAGCGGCAAAACAAGTTAAATTTGTAGTCAAGTGCTTGTCTTCTTAACCGCGCATCTGAGCTAAATCTTTGTGGGGGCCGGTGCTGACTGGCTGGCGCCGTCAATTTTTCTTGAAGCAGAACCGGTTATGATCTATTTAAGCGTTCGTTACTCTTTGAGCAAAGTTCTTTTGAGACTTACATGCCTTTCCTTTTTCTTCTAACTGCTCTGCTGCTTTTCTTCGGTTTCTTTGTGGCGTTCATTTTTTTCTGTGTACTGGCATGGATAATCTATAAATATTTTCGCAATCGAAAGAGGGCTCGCATTACTCGACTGCTGGTTTATCAGAAGCGACTAAAGACAGTAGTAGCTGAATTGCTTAAGCAGATCAATGAGCTTGATCAAATCAGTAAATATTCGGGTTTAGATCGAGATGCCGCTTGGTCAAAAAAGTACGATGACACTTTGAAGAAATTGCTCTCGGCTAGTGATAAGTTGGCTGATTCTCAAACATTTATTGATATGAAAGAGCTCAATGCTGGCCAGGAGTCTCTGCTTTATGTTGTGCGGACAATACATGTCGTCAACTATAGGATGCGGGAGATGACACCGCTAGAGAACTTTGATCACCTCCAGCAAGATACTGATTTTAGTCAATTTGAATCAGCAGGAAAAGAGCGAGAGGCTAGCGCGAGTGCTGCTAAGTCCGAGTCAAATAGTAGTGGCCAAACGGACAGGGCAAATCCGTCCACTGAGGTCAACCGCGGCGGCGACGCTGAGGCTCGAAAGAATCTTGATGAAAGTGCTCCAAACTCGCTTGCAGAGCCAGGTTCAATAATTTATCTAAAAAAGCGGGAACAAAAAGGGCCGTAGATTCTAGCTTTCTACTTGCTCTCGTTTTGCAATTTCTTTGCTCGTTCTTTGCGCCTACTTTTTACCTTTGCGTGTATCTTGGCGCCACCAATTCTGGTGCGCAAATTTTGGCCAAAAGTTTTAACAAAAATTCTTCCTGACAACCCTGCGAAATGCCGTGAGATCTGTAAGAATAGAAGAGTAAGGTTCAACTCTCTCGTAATTCGTTTGCCGGGGCGTGATTTAACGCCAATCTGGGCGAATGCTTTGCTTTAGGAAAGAACGACTACTTAGTGTGATCAATGGCTCTAGGCACCATGCTTTGAGTCAGATTAGCTACCTGCTTAGAACGCTGGTTTCTAGGCGCGCCTCCGCACGCGAAATTTCACTTTGGTTGAATCTGACAATGGGCCGCAAAACAAGGGCCTAACGAGGGAAATGTACATTGATAGTTGAAGGGGAGAGAGACCATGAGTAAGAAAAAGCACGGCGCAAGCAAAGCAGCAGAACCAGTCGTATCGCCAGTAGTCGAGCCAGTAGTTGAAGCTGAAATGGAAGTTTCTAGTGTCACTATCGTGCCAGAAGAAGCTGTAGAGGCGGCAGCGGAAGCGGCAGCGGAAGCTGCAACAGAAGAGGCGACCGTAGAAGAGTGCGAAGCAAAAGTTGAAGAATGCGAAGCGAAAGAGGAAGAATGTCTAGCCGCACCTGAAGAAGCGGCTGAGGCCGAAGAAGCAAAAACAAGCGAAGAAGCTAAAGAAGAAGAAGCGGCAGCCGAAGAAGTTGCTGAAGCTGAGGAAGCCAAAGAAGAAGAAGCGGCAGCCGAAGAAGTAGCTGAAGATGAGGAAGCAAAAGAAGAAGAAGCAGCAGCCGAAGAAGAAGTAGCTGAAGCCGAGGAAGCAAAAGAAGAAGAAGCGGCAGCGGAAGAAGTTGCTGAAGCTGAGGAAGCAAAAGAAGAAGAAGCGGCAGCGGAAGAAGTTGCTGAAGCTGAGGAAGCAAAAGAAGAAGAAGCGGCTGCCGAAGAAGTTGCTGAAGCTGAGGAAGCAAAAGAAGAAGAAGCAGCAGCGGAAGAAGTTGCCGAAGCCGAAGAAGCAAAAGAGGAAGAAGCGGCAGCGGAAGAAGTTGCTGAAGCTGAGGAAGCAAAAGAAGAAGAAGCTAAAGAAGAAGAAACAGTAGCAGAGGCTACTGAAGAAGCAGCAACTGAAGATGCGGCCACTGAAGAAGAACCAGCGGCTGAGGAAGAAGCTCCGGCGGAGTCGGCAGAAGCGGAGGCAGAAGCGCCTCCATCTGAAGACAAAGACGAGCAGCAAGCTGCTTAGACAGAAAGCGAGAGGCCCAGCCTCTCGCTTTTCTCTTGGTGGCGATTTTAATTCGGCATTGGTCTCACTCAATTAGATTTCCAAAACGGTCATATTTTCCTAAGAAAATATGACCGTTTTGGAAACGCTTGATCGAAGGCCAGGTTTTTGATGAGTCAATGCGCAAAATGCAAAAGCAAGAAACCTAACTTCTTCGAAACAGGCAATAGCCAGACTCACTTACTCACTTACTCACTTACTTGCTTGCTTGCTTGCTTGCTTGTGCATAACTCTATATACAAACGAATATGCTGCTGCTGACACTCTGGTTCACGCGCTTGGCTATTGGGCTAGATATCGATAGTAAGGCCAAGAGCGGTCTGTCGAATTGTCAGCAGATATGCAAAGTATTTTCATCGGGGGACTTCCAATAGATTTTTCCTCGGATATACTAATTACATAAGCGGTGAGCACACACCAATAAATAAGTTGTGTGCTTTGAGCCGAGGGGTTAAGTGGAAACGTCAGGTCTGCGCAGACCGGAAACTGTAGTGATAACCCGCTAGCTGTGGATTCTGACTTGAAGCAGCAAGAAATATCGAGCCTACGCAATAGGCAG
>JBAYTY010000057.1:0-34757 GCA_041675385.1 Candidatus Obscuribacterales bacterium | reverse complement strand
GATGTGTGGCGGCCTACCTTTAACGCTAAGAAGCTGTACGGCGAAGACCAAGAGCTAGATTTAGTTAGCTAATCTTCCTAGATCTGGGCGGCGTCAACAAGATGTGGTTAGCCGGACAGATACTCTGATCTTTTGCCGGCGCAATGCGGGCAATTCTCAGCGCACTATCTTGTCCAATCGTTTTGATTCGACTGCTCGATCTCGGTAGGTCCTTTAGTTTCTTCTTGGGCATCTGCCACAGTTGCTCACCGACCTGGCCCGATAGGCGGCAAAATCAATTTGGCAGCCAGATTTCTAGTATGCCATCAGGCATGGTGTGGCCCTCGCTCTTAATTTTTCTCGCTTCGCTCATCTTCAGGTTTAGTTTGCTCTGCAATTCAGAAGCTAGAACTTCAGCCAGAGCCTTTTGCTTGTGCAGGTAGTATTTAACTACTAGCCGGTCGGGCGGTTGGCTAGAAACTTGCATAGACGGGATGGTCATTCCCTTTGAGACTAGAAACTCTTTTGCGGCGCCAGCTTCGTCTTTTCGAGTTTCTGGATATTGCACATAGACAGTCATGTCTTGATAGTGCCCAACTTCTTCTGATTTGGCAATCGCCGAGCCGTTTTGAGCATTTACTGCTTCAGCTAAAGCATGGTCTCTTCCATAGAGTACTTTTGACGCCTTTGATGATTTATGAATTGCCCTTTGAACTTTTGAAATCGCACCGAGGGTGGTGAGCCACTCCGCCGAGGCGTTGCCATCGTTGTTTAGACTGGGGGTGAGCTTTGATACTTCAATTTCGAGCACAGACTGCACTTCTGCCGGTGCCACAGAAGCCAGAAGTTGTAAGTTGCGGCCGGCTTTGTTCTTGTCTGCTGTCAGATCAAAGGAAGATGGATTTTTGAGATAAAGTTCTACGACTTTCACAGACCAGTCGTGTTTGTCTTTGGCTTCGGCCTCGATGCCGGCTCTTTTGGTTGCTTCTTCTTGTGCTTGTTTATCGATCAAGCTAATTGTCGAAGAAATGACCGCGATACCTACTGTGGCGCAAACCGGCAGAATAATTGGTAGCCAAGTTTTGATGAAAGAACGGTCGTGGGCGAACTTGCTATTATCAAGGTGCAACTTCTCACGTTCAATCTCAAGCTTGTGCTCATCTATTCTGAGTTTGCGCTCCTCAGCGGGAAGATTGTCATTGTTCTCGTCGGGACTTTTGGGAGTTTGATTCATAGCCTTGATATTCTAGCGTGCCAAATAGCCATCAAGGCGTTTAAAATTTGTGCGTTTTCGGCAAGGTCTTGCTTACTGAAATCCTCCCCAGGCAAAACCATTGCGCTAAAATATCACCTGGTTGAGCCCTCCTGGGAAATCATTGGTATTCATGCAATTCAAGACAAAACTGGCACTAACGCTAGCCCTAGCCCTTTTCTCAGGGGCGCAACTAACAGCCTGGGCTGACTCGATGGTTGATAAGGCCATTGTCGAAAGTTACAACTTTCGCCATCAGCACAATGCCCAAATGGCCTTGGCGTATCTACAAGCTGTCGAAAAGAAAGCAACAAACAATACCGCTAGCAATGCCGCTTTTCATGCTGAAAGAGCAGCTGTATATGTCGCCCTAGATCAATATGAAGCGGCTATGAAAGACTGCAATTTAGCCATTAAGCTAGACCCCAAGCTTTCTGATGCCTATGATCGCCGGGCTTTTTGTTATACCGTTTCTGATCAACTAGATAAGGCTATTGGCGACTACACCACCGCCATTAAGCTCAATCCTAAGTCACCAATGCCCTATCACAACAGGGCCATCGCTTACCGCAAGCTCGGCAAGCTGAAAGAAGCGAGTAGTGACATGAAGCACTACCTGACGTTAAGGCCGGCTAGAGAAGAGCAAAATATTAGTACCGGCCTCAGCAACGATGCTTTACGCCTAGAAAGAAAAGGCGATCTCAAAGGAGCAATCAACTATCTCAAGTTCCAGGTTAATGACAAATCGCCCTCTAATTTGCCACTTCACCTAGCAACACTCTATGCAAAAGTGGGCGAACAAGCCAATGCTCTAACTAACGCTACTCAAGCTGTTAACAAATCTGACCAAGAAAAAGACGTTTCAAACGGTCTATCTGCTCGCATGCTACGAGCCTCACTTTACGCCAAGCAGCGCGACTTTGCAGCAGCCATTAAAGACTGCTCAACAGTGATTGAGCTAAGCAACAAGACCGAGCCAGTAGCTGCCCTTAAAACAGCGGCAAAAGGGCAGCACGCTATGGCTCTGATACTGAGGGCGGAGTGCTATCAGCGAACCCATAAACTGACAGAGGCAATGAATGATATTAATCAAGTGATAAAACAAAATCCTGATCTAATTGTGCCATTTGAAACCAGGGGCACCATCTATCTTGCCAGTGGCAAACAGTACAAAGAAGCAGTTGCTGATTTCAGTAAAGTACTTAAGAGTAGCCCCAATTCAGACAAGGCCAGAATGGGCAGGGCTGAGGCTTATAGTGCACTGAAACAGTACAAAGCGGCCATCCAAGACTACAGCGCTGTCATTGACAGATCGCCTAAAGACGCCAACGATGCCTATACCAGCCGAGCGCGCCTCTATAAGATATTGCATGAAGACAAAAAAGCCGCGACCGACTTGCTCAAGGCCCATCAGTCTTTGCCAGACTAAACCCCAAAACCCTTATCTTCTCGTGGCCTATTTTTGATTTTTAGCGTAAAGGAAAAATCGACTTTTTCGCTCCAACGACATTCTATAGTATCCAGTGCCATTTTTTTTGTATTAAAAAAACGAGGAGAAGCAACAGCTCCCCCTCGTTCGCAAACAGCTTTAGCGAGATTCAGTTTCCGCTTCAGTCACAGGTGCAGTCACTGTGACAGCCGGGCCCTGCCGCAAATTGAACTCAGTCAATTTGGCCAACAGTCCTGTCTGCAAATAGAGACAAGCGGCAATCATTACAGCTATGAACAACAGCGATTTCGCCGTTGAAAACTCCTCATCATATCGCCGCTTCATGTGCGCGACAAAACAAGCCGCACCAAGAAACGGAAAAAGAATGAACATGTTAAACACGGCATTGTCGGGCAGCTCCCTCAGCGAATAATGCCAGACCATCCATACCGTTTCTAGAGCAACCCAAGCACCGACCAAGGCAAATGCCGACAGCAAGAAGTAAGGCAAAAGCGCCTTGAAAATATTCCACGAAGCTAACATTTTGCTCTCCTTATTTGAATACTTGGTAGCTGGTGGCAACACTCTGCAAGACCGAAGAGGTCTGACCGATGGCGGCCACATGCAGCCGAATGTCGTTGCCGAAAAGTTGCTTGAGAGTATGAGCACTGACATTGCCACCATTGTCGAGACCATCGGTGATGATCAAGATGTCGGCAATATCACTCTCTCCTTTGTGGGCTCGAACGTCAGCCACTGCCTGCCAGAGGGCACCATAGATATCAGTCGACTGACCATTGGCTGCCGTTTCCAACAGCTCGTCAATTAGACCTGCTGCTTCTTCGGCATTGGCGACACGTTGCAGTTGGTAGGGGCCAGAAGCAAAACCGCGCAGCAAATAAGTCGCTTCACCATTGATGGCTTTGAGCAGAAGACTGATGGTCATGCCCCGCGACCAATTGTGCCGAGCCTTAGAGTCAGCCATTCTTTCAGTCATCGAGTGCGAAAGATCAAGCGAAACATGGAGGGTCTTTTTCTCCACAATGCGCTCGTAGGGTTGCAGCACCAAAAGCTCATCGTGAGCCAGAGCGTTGTAGAACTGGTCGTCGTCCATCATCATCTGTTCCGGCAAAATATCACTCACCTGCTCCATTGATGACATCGGCACAGGCTCGATGTCACTTGTAGGAAAGAGGGTCTTTTCCTTGAGCACCACAGTATCGAGATCCATCTCGATTTGCTTCTGCGTTCCGGCCACAGATAGCACTTGCAAAACGTGGGCGGGAACATCTTTGACGATTTGCTCTACAGCTTCGTCGTCATGCTCTTTCTGCCGATCCGTAAGCTTGGCTTTCTTCTGCAGATAGTCACGCAAGATTGGATCAGACTTAAGGATGGCGCGGGCCTGCCGCCGCTTGCCGATTTCACCAGCAGCAACTGAGCCCAGCGTGCGCAAGCACAACCAGGCAAGAAGTAGCCACAATGCCGCGAGTATCAGGCATCGTGCCAATAGAAACACAGACATAGCAGTGCTCCTCTACTTGCCGAGCAAGCGGTCATTGAGCTTCTGCGAAAGGTCGTTCAAGCGCAGCAGAAGCTTAGCCTTCATATCTTCGTTGGAAGGCAATTCGGGCTTGAGTTCGCGCACCTGTTGCAGCATGGTATTGACTTGGCGCAGCAACTGCACCAGACGCTCATCGCTGACCTCATTAGGATAGAGCGGAATCTCGCGCTCGTACTGCTTGAGCAGCTTGCCGCAAACTTCATCGTATGACTGCCGACGTTCCTTTGCCGCCTGGTCGATGATCGGCTGCGCTGCCGCAGTGAAGGCATCGTGTTGAGCCTTATCGTTGCCAGTGCAGAGGCCCCAGCGCACAGCCAAGATATCTTCGAAGACAACTTCAGTGCGACCATGCAGCACGGCCGAGGCGCGAACGAGCTTGAGCAACTTACAGGCGCGGCGATCTGAAATCACCTGACGAGTCTTCTCTTGCGACTTGCGGTAGGCCTGAATCACCAGGTCGTAGACCTCAAGCAAGCGATTGTCGAGCACAATCTCTGGGCCCACAACCAAGCCCGAAATATCGAGCAGATCTTCGAAGGGGATGCGCACAGTAGGCTTGACGTCGGCGGCGAACTTAGCGTACATGCTACGCCGGCTGCTCGACTCTGCCAAATAGTTGACCTTGGCGATGAACAAGAAACGGTCAATTACTGCGGCCAACTCAGGAGCGTTTTTGACCACCGTTTCGGGGTCGCCGTTGGTGGAGGCAATGGCCGTGTGCAGAAGAGCCTTCTCGACCTGCGCACCGCGCTTAAAGATGCGCTCGTTGAGGATACCTAGCAACACACGCAGAAGCGGCGCATTGGCATCGAAAATTTCATCGAGTTCAATCAATTCGCCATCGAGAACACCACCCTCGCGGCGATAGTGCAGAACGCCCTGTTCACGCATTTCTTTGGGGTCTGGCACGCCGATGACGTGTGACTCTGACATGAACTTGGTGAGAGCGATGGAAAAGATATTGGGTGTGGTGAAACAGCTGTAGACACTGGTGACCAGGTCAGATTTGCCAGTGCCAAAGACGCCGTGCACAAGCACGTGTTCGCGGGTGACAAGGGCATAGACGATCTGCTTGATCAGCTGTGCGCGTTCAGGAAAAATTTCAGTGAGCTGCTCTTGCAGCCGGTTGATTTTCTCGGCAAAACTGTTGAGCCGTTCGCTGGTGACAGGTGAGCTCAGCCGAGCAGTGGCATTGCTTGCAGCAGTAGCACTATTTACAGCGGTGGCATTGCCGACAACGCCGGCATCAGTGGAGGGGGTGGCGTTCAAGGTGAATCCTTGGTGGTGGTTGTCGAGTGAAGCTTAACTATGACTTCAAAGGCATTCTCTGAGCTTCTTATAGCGGTTCCAGAGAATTTTCATAGCAGTGTTAACACTGTCAACCATTGTTGGTAAGCGAAAGAAATAAGCGTGAGAAATCAGAAGGTGGCTATGAGCCTTTGTTGTCGATTCTCTGTTTTAGTTAGGTCGGGGGAAGGTCATAAACCTAGCAAGCGGTTATCAAGAAAAGCTTGGAGATTAAAGACAAGAAACCTTGAAGCAGACAGCGCTTGACTAGTCCGATTAGACAGGGGCGGGCGCGACCAAGTCCCTGACAACAGGCAGAGCTCTAAATTCTGGCTCAGGCGAAGTCAAAGGGGTGGCGCAGCTAGAAGATGACCAGCAAGATAGTCAAACAGTTATCTGGGAAGCCCTTCGCAAAGATCAGGGCAGCGCTGAGAAAGAACACCCGAATCGGTTTCCAAGAAGACGTCGGTACAATCTAGAGACTGATAGCAGAGGGTGCCTCCCTGATATAGACTAGTCTACCTAGCGAACAAACTAACTTTTGGGTATTCCGTGCGGCATCAAATTCTTAGAGTTAACCTAATAGGCGCATCATTGACCGCGCTACTTGCACCATTCCCAGCTCTCGGCCAGGCCCAGCAGCAGCAGCAGTTCAGTCAGGTTCCGCAGTTCAGTCAACAGCAGGGCGGTCAGCCGCTGCCGCCGACTGGCCTACAGAAAAAACCAGCTCAAAATCGCACAAAAGGCGATCTGAACGCATTGGAATCGCAAATCTTCCATCTGCTACAGGCAGGCAAAGTTGAAGAAGCTGATGCCAAAATTACAGAGGCTCTAAGTCAGGCACGAAAAGACAAAAAACTCGACTCGGCGATTCTCTACCTAGCCGCTTTCTCACAGTTCAAAGACGAGAAGTACGATGATGCGGCTAAGTATCTAAAAGAGATTCAAGAGCTACCAGCCGAGAGCCAACAACTATCCCTCCAAGATCAAGTTATTTTGCAACGCTGCATTGCCGAGTGCTACTACCGACAGCGCAACACCAAAGATGCTCTTAAACACTACAATCTAGCGCTTTTGTGCGCCGGCAACAACGACATCGGTACATTACTTAGAGCCGAGCTAGAAGAAGGTCTCGTCGGCTGCTATCTTCTAGAAAAACGCTACAAAGATGCTGAGGCACCGGCTCTTGTTCTCGCTCAACTAACTTCCTCACACAGCAATCAGCTCTCTGGCCTATGCCCTTATTTTTGGGCCAATGTTTATCTGGCTGAAATCTACAAAAGTCTCGGCGACAAAGACAAACACGAGTTTTATCGAAAAAACCTTGTTAGCCTACTCGCTCAAATGATGGGCGAACGCGAACAGATAGAAAATGTAATTGGTGCGATTCCACTACAGGCGGTGCGCAACCGCTTCCTCAAAGACTATATGGATGACACCCAACCGCAGACTCTGGGTGAATATCTCTGGCTCGCCACAACTTTCAAACTAAAGACTTTGCCAATAATTGCCTGGCAAAGCAGAGCGCCCGAAAATCGAAGCAAAGCAACAATTATTGCAGTACACGGCATGGGCATGGACAATCGCGCCTTTACTCCATTTGCCCACGAGATGCGATCGCGCGGTTATACAATATTTGCCATCGATGTTCGGGGCTTTGGCTCTTGGATGAATGCCAGCGGCAATGAAAAAATTGACTACAAAGATAGTTTCACCGATATCAATAACATGGTTGAGTTGATAAAAGAGCACAATCCATCAGCTCCGGTTTTCCTTCTCGGCGAGTCTATGGGAGGGGCCATCGCTCTCAATACAGCCGCAAAATTCGGTCAGAATTTACGCGGAGTGATTGCCTCTGTGCCATCAGCAGAGAGGCTGCAAGCAAAGCGCATGAGCCTAACTGTAGCGCTTCACTTTCTCAACGGCCCAGACAAGCCCTTCAATATTGGCAGCCAAATAGCGTCGCAAGCCACAGCCCGACCTGAGATGCGCGCCTTGTGGGCTAACAGCCTCAAAGCCAAAAATGAACTATCACCCAAAGAACTTATGAAATTTGCTATCTTTATGCGACGCACCCACAGCCATTGCGGGGATATCAAAACCTTACCAGTGCTGATGGTGCAGGGGCTCAAAGACAAACTCGTCAAACCGCAAGGCACCTATGATTTGTTTGCTGCGGTAAAGTCTGACGATAAAACTATGATGATAATTGGCGATGCCGAACACCTAATATTCGAGACCGACAACCAAAACGGCGTGGTCTTAGATTCACTCTGTAGCTGGATCGACAAGCATAGTGCTGTAAATTTGTCGTCACCGGGCAATCAGCAAATAAAGGGCAATCAATAGCCCTATTTTTAGCCGCACAAAAAGGGAAGATTTTTTCGAAAAAAATCTTCCCTTTTTGAAAACGCCAGAACTTATTGCGCCAATTTAAAAGCTGACTTTCGAGCAAAACAAGACAAGTCGAGCAGAAACAATTATTGCAGCTGCTATTCGTTTTTCTTGCGCACCAAAATCACCGCTTTATCGTCTTGATAGCGGGTCTCCCAACTAGAATTTTCCAGTAAAGCATGACCTAATTTAGAAATCGGTGAAACAAATACCCAATCTACTTGGTAGCTATCTAGCAGAGACTGCCAGCCCGGCAAACATTCCTGAATACTGCGATAGTCTCCAATAAGCCTCTGATCATATACATTTAAACGAGTATCCATAAATACTTTAGGCGTGGCACGCAGCTGCCAATCTATCAGGTTGCCAAAAGCGGCGTCATTGAAAAGTCGAGCACCAAGATCATCTTTGTGCTGTTCGATATATTTGAGTGCTTTGATTGGAGCTGCAGCTGGAGGCAATTCTGGCTTAAAAACCTTGTTAGCCACAAGGCAAACGCCAGCTATAGAGCAGAATGACACAATGGCCAACTCAAAAGCACCACCAGCCAGCCAGACATCAAGAGAGTGAAAATTGAGGTCTTGCCAGAATGTGCGCGCTGGCCTCTTCGATGCAGGTGTAGCTTCAGGCCCACCTTCCCCTCTTGCGGCCGCTATTGAAGCATCGGCATGGGTGGCCAAACGGCGCACCCCAAGCAAAGCAAGAACTTCAGCTAGAACAATCAGAGTAGTAAAAACTATCAAGCTAGGGGCGGCAAAACTGACAGCGATAGCAATGCCGCCAACCAAAGTGGCGGTAACTAATTCCGTAATCACTAGCACATTAACTTGCGGGTCAGCAAGGGCCGCTTGCTCTTCCCTGCAAGCGCGAAATTCTCGAAAAACTAGCAATAGAAAAGCTAAACAAAGCAGCCCGTAAGTCCAATAGGCATAGGCTGAGAAAGAGAAAGAAGAAGAAGCTGATGACAATGATAATGATGAAGAGGCCAGCACAGCTGGCATAGACTCCCAGAGCTTGAAGCCGTAAGGAGTGACAAGGCTAGCGAGAAGCGAGCCCGCAAGAGCAAATACAAGCTCAACGCTGAGTGCACGAGGAGGAACCAGCTCGGTAACAGGAGAAGCTGTCAGTGCGGCTATAGGTAGAGCGCCAGACAATCGCTTGGCCAAGGGTATACCTAGCAGCGCTCCCAATAAGCAGCCAGCTAGAATCACAAGGCCAATAATGAAGCCGATATGCAGGTTTGCCCAGAGCACCATCAGTGGCACCAGAACATAAGCAATGCGAAAGATTTTCGCGTCATGCCAGAGAATTGCAGAACGGGCGTGGTGAACTACCTGCAAAAAAATAGCGATAAATAAGTATGAAAAAATTTCAGTGCAGCTAGTCGGGCAGAGAAAAGCCGTCAACAGGGCCAGCAATACCAGTGCCAAACCAGTAACGAAAGGCGCGCCGCGTCTGGCAACAAAGCCGATTGGCAGTGAAAGAAAGGCCGTGACAACAACCACTGCGTTAAGCATCAGCAGTGTCAGTAGCCCACCAGAAAGTGTAGAAAGATAAGAGATCAGAGCAGACAACCACTGACTTACAACAAAATGATTGGCTACAAATTGATTGATTTCATTTAGACCAACAGCAGATGGCTGTCCTTGGGCACTTCCGAGGGCCATCGTCCACGAAAACGGATCAAGATCTGGCACCGCACCGTGCTCGTAGATCCAGCGGCCAAGGGCGAGAAACCAGCAGGTATCTGGGTGGTGCAGAGCAGTGGCAGCAACCCAGCAGCCCACCACAAAAGAAACAAGAAGTATGAGCCCTAAAACAACACGAGATACCGCAGTTGCTAGGGCTTCCTGAGCAGAAACCTCTAGCTTCTTTTTCTCTGGTGAGAGTTTAGAAGGTCCATTGGAATCGCGAGGCTCATCATGGTAGAGATCCTCAAAGTCCAAAGCTTACTCCCATTCAATAGTTGCTGGTGGCTTAGAAGTTACGTCATAAACAACACGATTGATACCAGGCACTTCATTGACGATACGCGAAGAAATATCTGAGAGCAAATCGTATGGCAGCCTGGCCCAATCGGCTGTCATCCCGTCTTCGGAGGTCACAGCGCGAATGACAATTTGGTTTTGATAAGTGCGTTGATCGCCCATAACACCAACCGATAAAGTTGGCAGTAAGACCCCAAATACCTGCCAAACCTGACGGTAGAGCCCATGACTCTTAATTTCTTCGCGAATAATCCAGTCAGCTTCACGCAATGTTTTCAGGCGCTCTTTGGTGACTTCACCCAGAACACGAATAGCTAAGCCCGGGCCGGGGAATGGATGGCGTTCGATAATGCCAGGTGGCACACCAATCTCGCGACCAAGCACGCGCACTTCGTCTTTAAATAGCTTGCAGAAGGGCTCAACCAATTCAAACTGCAAATCTTCTGGCAAACCACCAACGTTGTGGTGCGATTTGATTTTGACAGCTACTTTTTTACCAGTTTTAGAATCAATTTTAGTACCAGCAGACTCGATTACATCCGGATACAGCGTACCTTGAGCCAAGAAATCGAATGGCCCGAGTCTTTTCGATTCTTCTTCAAATACACGAATAAATTCGGCACCAATAGCTTTACGTTTTTCTTCAGGATCGGTCACTCCAGCAATTTTGCTGATGAAGCGATCCCGCGCTTTGACAAAGTGTACATGTATATTGAAATCACGCTCAAAGGTCTCAACCAGCCATTCAGGCTCGTTCTTGCGCATAAAGCCTTGATCGATAAACATACAAGTGAGCTTGTCGCCGATAGCCTTGTGCAACAGAAACGCTAGAGTCGAGCTGTCCACGCCGCCAGACAGTGCAAGTAGCACTCGCCGGTCACCACAACGCTCTTTTACTTCACGAATAGCTTCTTCGATGTAGCGGCTCATGGTCCAGCTTTTGCTACATTCGCAAACACCAAGAACAAAGTTAGAAATGATTTGCTTGCCACCTACAGTATGCACAACTTCAGGGTGGAACTGCACACCGTAGAGTTTGCGTGTCTCATCGGCAATGGCTGCAACTGGCGTGTCAGCGGTGCGGGCAACCGTAGCGAAACCATCGGGCAAGGTAGTAACGCTGTCGCCGTGGCTCATCCAGCTTTCAATAGCGGGGTCGAGGCCTTCAAAAAGTCTGTCGTGATGAACAATTGTCAGCAGGGCGCGACCATATTCACGCACGGTAGACGGCTCAACGTGCCCACCTAGGTCACGAGACATCAGTTGCATGCCGTAACAAACACCTAATACAGGTATGCCAAGTTTCCAAATATCCTGATCTAACTGTGGGGCAAATTCGTCGTAACAGCTGGAGGGGCCGCCTGAAAGTATTATCCCCTTAGGGTTTAGCCTCTTGAGTTCTTCGGCCGAAAGTGAATGGGGTAAAAGCTCAGAGTAGACGTTGAGCTCACGAATTCGGCGGGCAATCAGTTGCGAATATTGCGAACCAAAATCGAGAATCGCGATGGAGTCGGTGAGTGCATTGTCAGGCGCGTGGCCCTTCGATTGCGCCATCTGGCTGGATGTCATCATGTCCCCCTTGTATTTGCCCTTCGCCCTATAGCCGTCTATTATCTCTTGAGTTGAGGCAAGTTTTTAGTAGTACGTAGGGAAGTGAAGTAGTTTGACATCCAATTGGCATCAAGATAATCAAAATGCCCTCTCTCATTTTCCGGAATTGAGCGAGATTTTTGAGCATCTACCTAACTATCAGGTTGTAAATGAAGGCCTGCAGCGCGGCGGACAGCCCACTGAGCGCGGTTTTGCAATTCTTAAAGAAGAAGGTGTTAAGACTATTCTCAATTTGCGCGACGAGTTACATGAAGGAAGTGGCCACTTGACCGCTGAAGAAGCGCTAATCAAGAGGCTAGGTCTTAACTATCATTCTCTGGTCATTTCACCTTTTGGTTTTCCCACAAATGAGTTGATTCATCAGGCTATCAGCATTATCACTGATGAAAGCAAGCAACCAGTATTTGTGCACTGTCTGCACGATCAAGACCGCACCGGCATGCTCGTGGGCATCGCAGAGAGCTATCATGGCAAAAAGATGCCATTGCACGAGATCTAAGCGATGACTCTCAAGAAGCTACTGGTGCAAGCAATTATATTTTGGGCGGTGCTGACACTGACCATAATGTATTTCATCGATTTTAAATTACCATCAGCCATTGCTATCTCTGACTATTTGATGACCTTCCATACAGCCGGCTGGATAGCCGCTCACGACAAATGGGCGATACTTTATCCGCCCGCTGATGCCACAGCTTTTCACGGCGCCCCCTTCGATCAGCTTTCACACCAACTGCTGCCAAACATGCCTGCTACCTCGGTTTCAGAATATATGTATATGCCGATGAGCGCCTTGGTCTTTGCGCCATATAGTGCACTGAAGATTGAATTTTCTTTGCTGGCCTGGCAACTAACTTCGCTAGCAGCCATTTTCGCCTCTACCTATTTAATTCTTGTTGGTAGCGCTAGGAACATGGCGAGGGAAACTGAGAGCGCTCCCAAAATCAAGCTCAACAAACTGTATCTGTCGCTAACAGCCGCTGCCACCCTCTCTTTTCTGCCAGTATGCTTCACTCTCTGGATTGGCCAAGTCGGCTTAGTATTTGGACTCTTACCACTAGCCGCCGGTTTTTATTTCTTGGGCTCTATTCCATTTCTGGCCGGGATAGTGTTTTCGTTGCTCTTCCTTAAGCCACAAATGCTCTTTCTTGCTGTCTTTCTCATTGTCAGCGAATTAGCACAAAAGCGAGTGATGGCCCTCGTTGGCATGTGCGTTGGCGTGATGTTTCTGGCCCAGTCAAATGCCATTGTCTTTGGACCAGAGGTATTTCAAGCCTGGCTCAATTGCCTCAAACTCTCCGACAAAATATTTTCCGATCCAGCCAATGGTGTGGCAATACACCTGGCAACAAGCTTACCTAGAGCGGTTTTACTCAGCCAGCCAGTAGCGCTGCACGCCATGCTCAAACCGATTGTTTACGGCCTGGCATTCTTGCTATTAGCACTCGGACTCGGGGTGGTAACCATGTTATCGCACTCAAGTTCCGCCATTAAAAGCAAGACAACAAAAGCAAACCTATCAATTGTAATTGGCTGCCTGGCTCTTCCTTTAGTTGTGCCGCATCTATTCATTTATGATCTCTGTACTATCGTTCCAGCTTTCTACTTAGTCTTTGCAGCTTGGGACAAGAGCCTGAGCAGCCTCGGAGATTTAACCATTCAGCTCAGACGAATTCTTGCTTCATACTGGCTTGTGATGACGACTTACGGCCTGCTTCTGATTACAAATATGACCTGGGCAAAGCCACTGCTATTGGTGTCAGTTATGACCTTGCTTTATTGCTGGGCACTGGTGGCAATAGTCAAATATTTATTGAAAGAGAAGAAAACTCATTCGAATCCGGATAGCCCAAGTGCCGATCCAATAGGCAGCAACCAGTGAATGAGATAAGCATGGCAAACAAAATAATTATGACTGTCATCACCGTGCTGGGGTTGGTTCAAATACCTTGCTTAGCGGTCGAAGAGAGAACCATTTGCATTGATGAAGAGGCTAGTGCCGAAGTTACAAAGAAGGACCAGGCTGGCAAAAGCTAACGCTCGAATCAGCCAAGAAAATCTTCGGAGAACCTCACCTACGCGGTGTTGGCAAAACAACCTTCTACGTTTTCGACGCCTACGTAACTGTTCAGCGCGAGAAACAACTCTTTCATATAGACATGAAATTCGCTCAAGACGGCACGATCGAAAGCTATCGCATTAGAGGAATTGGCATCAGAAATCCACTTTGGGTTCGCAAATAGCCAAGTTTAGTTCGGCTCAACAAACTTCAAGCCTACAACTCAGAAAGACCACAACCTACAAATCACTAGGTGCAATATTTTCAGGAACTTTGACATGGTCTTTGATGTCACGCCTCATCTGTTCCTTTAGCCTTAGAAACTCATCAGGCTCGGTGCCGGAATATTTCTGAATAAGCACTTGCTCTAGGTACCAAGCACTTTTGCTGAAATCGCCCCGATCACCATTCTGTAGCATAGCAGCCTGTATCCACATGTCGGCATTATGGGTAAAAAACACATCCCCTCTAAGGCTTTCTGCAACCCTTCTCAATGCTCTCTGAGCAGCCAAGGTGCGGTCTTTAGAAAGTCTATCCAAACACGCAATATAGACAGAATGTCCCAAGTCGTCCCAGCTCAAGTCTTCAAGATAATTAGCGGAACGGTTCAAACTGGCTCCTTGAACTGCCATAAGGCCAACTTGATCCGGAGATTTCAATTTAGAAACTATCTTAGCTACTCTTTCATCAATCAATTTGCTGGCTCGAGCCGGACCAAACTTATTTTGAAAAGTAGCGTAATCACGACCGACCTGCTCAAGTGCAAGCAATACCTCCATAACAGCAGACGGCTTTCCTGCCGGAGAACAGGCACCTAATGGTTTTCGGATCACGGCCTGCGCTACTTCGGCTGCTCGCTTTACTGGCTTAGCAAATACAGGAGTTTGACCACCATGGCCAATCAACAAAGCAAATAGAGCTAGAAATATTCTTCTCACAAGAAAGCCTCAAACTAAGAGAGCAATTCAATTGTCGCGGCCCGGACAGCCGTCAAATCAGCAAGCCCCCGCAGCTGCTTTCCAGGCCGTCTAGGTTGATCCATGAATAGAAACCATCTTCAGCTGTGGGAATATCGTAACCGATTGAGAAACTAACATTTTGCACAACTCAGAGCAATCAACAAATTGACCAAACTTTAGAATCGCCCGGAAATTAGCTCCATATCTCAATCGTTATCGGAAAGACAAGGCCTTGCACGTCTAACGGCTCACCGCTTATACTCAAGACAGCAAAGAGGTGGTTCATGGCTCAACGCAAATCAGAAGAAAAAATCACTGTAGACCAGGTGCTAAGGCTAGTCGATCAGCTTTCGCCCGAAGAACAAGGCAAATTGCGCCATAAACTTGATGAGTCATGGAGCGCGGAATGGCGAGCCTTATTAAAAGAAGTAGACGAGCAAAACAAGGATACACTACCTCTGTCAGAGGAAGAAATCTTGGCTGAAGTGAAGGATGCTCGGCAAGAGATGAAGGCTGAACGTGCTCGTAAAAGCAGTAGTTGATACCAACGTTTGGGTCAGTGGCTTATTAAATTCTGCGGGGGCTCCGCGACAAATTGCAGAGCTGTTCGAGGCAGATCTGTTCGTCCTCGTTTGCTCAAATGACTTAATTGCTGAACTGGTAAATGTATTGGCCCGACCAAAGTTTGCAACGCGAATAAACAAAGAACAGGCTGAACGCTTCGTTGCGCTAATCCAACGAAAGGCCGTCCTTATTCAGCTAACCGATATACTACAGGTAAGCCGAGATCCAAAAGATGACATGTTCTTGGCGTGTGCAGTGATTTCAGACAGTGACTATCTAGTCAGCGGCGATTCGGATTTGCTTGATCTACAAACACACGCACGAACGCAAATTATACGTCCAGTAGAGTTCTTAAGTATTTTGGAACAGCAACCGCATAGCCAGGAATCATAGCTATCGCAATTGATCTAAAAGGTCATCGCTAAAAACTTCAACGCAAGAAGCCCAAACCGAACAACGAACAGCTGTTGGAGACAAACAATTTGACTAGACACTTCATACTAGTTCTTCTCTGCCTCGTCTCTGGGTTCATCGCTGAGGCCAATCCTAGCAACGCCAATCCGACAAACTGCGTGCCCAAAAGCATCAGAGCAGGCACCAAGGCCGAGAGCGTAGGCGCAACCAAAGCTGCACAAACACTGAGCCCTCAAGATCTGCTATTTGGCGAGCAGCAAGTAAAAAAAATGATTGTCGATCGCCCACAGCTGGCCAAGATTTTACTGAAGAACGAACCAATATGGCCTTGGGCAGTGCGTCAGTTTGCCGGTGAAGCAGCCGGCCAACGTATCTACTGGAACTCTAGTGCGCTCAACGACAAAGACTTCGATTACGACGCCGATCATAGCGCCCCAGAACCTGGTGAACCTGGCTATATACGACTAAGAAAAACAGACAGCTATGGCATGCCAATGGCTGCAGAGAGATTGCTCGCGGCCCTGGTTTTCGAATGCTACGACATAAAAAGTAGCCCTGCCTTTGACAGAGTCTACCAAGCAGCGTTGCAAGGAAAACTATCAGAAGATCAGTTTATAGAGCAGAACGCCCATATTCAATTCGAAGCGGGCAGAAAAACAGCAACTTTCTACCGCACTGTTTTTGAACCACTGGCTAGAACTCGGCACTATGATACAGCTCCACTCCACCGGGAAGCTGAAAGCCCTACAACATATGCCGCATGGCGAGCACAATACACCGATCGCACAGGATATCCCTGGAGCTATTGGGGCAAATATTATGACGAATCAATAGTGCCATACCTAAAAGACGTCAACGATTACAAAGCAGCGAAGAAACGCTGAGTGCAAACCGCTCATAGCCCGACTCACTTTAGAACGAAAAGATTTGCCCAAAGAAAATTATCCAAAAGGTATCTACTTGCCGTGGTACAACGAAATGATACGGGCCATTAACCAAGAAACAGGAACAGCAGATGCCGTCAGAGGCGCAACAGTTAGCCGAATACGGATATGACTTAGCCCGGGACATTACGCGCGTTTGGACTGGGCTCGGGATGCTGCTACTGCCACTTTGCTTCTTCTGGCATGGCCTGCGAGTTAAAGCCAAGGACATCCCAGATTTCCTAAAAGATCTGCAAAAAGAGAGTCTTCGTACAGTAACTGAAATTTTCAAAGAAAGATGGTGGTTGGTAGTTTGTCTGCTTGGCGCCTGGTTCGCCCTTGGCCATCTTTATACCACCGAACCAGAAGGTGGCTACCCAGAACCATTTTCATCGCTGCTTGCTTACTCCTTTTGTTTCCTTTACCCGATTTTCTCTTTCTCGTTTATTTGGCAGCTGCGAAACAAACTGGCTCAGAGCCTAAATCACAAAGTAAAAATTTCGGACCAGTCGATGTTCATGGCTTTGCTCTGGACAGTATTCGCGCTTTATGGCGCCAAGAGCGTCGCGACATTTATGGGCTTGCTGGCGATGGTTTACACCCTAGTAGCTGTGCGCGGCGATCTGTCCCTTGCCTTGATTGTAACCAGAGGGATGAATCCGATTTCAGCCTTCTTAACCAGTTTTAAGTACTCTAGAGGAAGAGCTGTGCAATTCGCCTGGACTTTCAGTCTTCTTGCTGGCGTTGCCTGGGTCATCTATGTCCAAGTTGGAACAGTAAGGGCTGCTACGTATATCAGCGAATTGCTGAATTTCCAAATCAATTCAACACTGCAAACTTTTATTGAAGGCATAGCTTTTGCTCTATCCTCACTAGGCCTGTCATTCATCGACAGTCTTATCTTTGTGCGCGGAGTGCACTTCTTGAATCACATTGAAGCAGACCTTAGTCTAGCTGACTAAATCCCAGGCTGACTCTAAAGCAGCAAGTAAGCTATCAACGTCTTCTTCAGAATTGCCATGTCCGAAGCTGACACGAAGCAAGCCTTGCGCAACGGTACCAAGGGTTTGATGAGCCAACAGCGCGCAATGCAGGCCAGGTCTAGTCGCCATTCCGAATTCATCATCTAAATACTGCGCCACCTTATCTGGTGTCAATTTCTGAATAACCTTCGATTCGACATTCTTCAACTGAACTACAATCTTCGACTGATCTACATGCGCGTCAGCACTCGACACGAAACGCAGAGAGAACACCGGCAGATAGTCTTCAATCAGATGCCGTTGGGCCTCTGCTGGCAGATTCAAATTCCAACCGGGTCGGCCAACTAACTCGATTGTTCCTCGCGCCGCCTCTGCAGTAGTCGAATTAATCGCAGTCTGATTAATCACAGCCAAGCCATGCAAGAAGCGCAGCGAAAGGATGGCTTCGTGCTGCCGAGCCGAATCAAAACCGTTCGGCAATGACTGCAAATAACGCAATCCGGCAGCGACACCACAAGCCAAATGAACAGCTGGACTGCCGGGCTCAAGCCTATCGGGCAAAGCCTCGGGCATAGAGAAACTCTCCGAGCGTGAACCAGTGCCACCGCGATAGGGCGGGTCCAAGACTTCGCCGCCACCGATATAAAGAAGGCCGATTCCAGGCGGGCCCAGCATACTTTTATGACCAGAAGCTACCCAAAAAGATATTTTCTCGTGGTCCAATTTCTCTTGCACAATGCCAGCGCTTTGAGCAGCATCTATTAATAATGGGGCGCCATGGCGACTTACCAAAGCAGCAACAGCATCCAAGTCTAATATTTGACCAGTGACATTGCTGGCCCTAGTGAAGATACACAGTGCTGGTTTATGCAGCAGCAGCAGCGCATCTAACTGTACTAAATCTACTAACGCCGCAAAGTGGCTTGACCCAGAAGAGCAAGGCCCCGAATAACTAGAGTCCGATTCGCTCTCAGCTAAGCCGCCCGCCGGGGTAGCTTTGAGCGCCGGCACCACCACCAAGTTCAAATCCAAACTAGCTGCCAGAGCCTTAAGCGGCCGCATCACGGCGTTGTGCTCGAAGGCGCTGGTCAAAACAGTATCTCCCGCCTTGAGTCGGCCTGCTCCGACCATGCCATTGAGAACCAAGTTGATAGACGCAGTACAGCCGCTGGTAAAAATCAAGCGGCTGCTATCTCGAATGCCAAGATATTGAGCGATTTCATGGCGACTCTCAAACTGTAGCGTAGCGGCTGCAAATGAAAGACTGTGAGCGCCGCGGCCTGGGTTTCCACCAGCGCGAAGAGCCTGGTCGCAGGCCTGGTAAACCTCTTCAGGCTTGGGGTGCGAAGTAGCAGCGTTGTCAAAGTATAAATTCAATGGTCACCAAAAACCGCAAACAATCCAGTAAAGGCAAGGTCGACTATGCCATGCTAGCATTTTCTTTCTAGACTAAATTTCTAAAATGACTGTGAGTTGATAAGTGGTAAGGCAAAAAATTAAACCCAACCTGGCAGCTAAGTCTAGATTTGTGGTTCTTGGCCTGTTGGCCAGCACTATCGCAATCGGTGCCAGCCTCTCACAATGGCTCAACTGTCAGGCCTCACCCGCCAAAGTTAAAGGAGCTTCTGGTCAAGGTGCTAGCGGCCATGCTACTAGCAGTCAAGCTATTCCTGCTGAAATCAGCCGCTTGTGGCAAGCGCCATCACCACAATTTGCAGCAGCTGTAGCCAATCTAGGCAGCGAGCCTAAAGATGTTTCGATTGCCAATTTAAGACGTTTTCTCGAAGGCCAAAATATCTTTAATAGTGGCAATACAGAGCGCCTAGTCGCCTCTTACGCACTAGCTCGGCTACTGGCCAAGAGCAACAGTGGAGCTGATCAAAATGATGCTATCTCGTTGTTTAGTCAGGCCCAAGCACTGCCGCTGCTACACATCGATTCGCTCTGGCATGCCTCAGAAATTTTAACCAGTCAGGGTGACAACAAAAAAACTCGTGATTTTGTCGAAAAAATATTGCGCGATCCTGCCGCTACTCCAAGCGATCAAGCCCGGGCGCTGTACGAGATGGCCCAGTCATTTTTACGAGAGCCTAGCAGCGATAATAACCAAAAGGCCAAAGACTTACTACTAACGATTAAACAGAAATATCCCGCCACCGAATATGGTACTGCCTCTAATTATTATTTAGGACAAATGGCCCTGGGAAATAGCGGCAATATCAGCGGCAAAAATTCTAACTCTGCTTCTTACGCCAGCAATACCACATCAGTTGTTGGCAGCGAGAGTGTCTTTGGAAGCTCTACGAGCAGCTCTGGCAATAGCTCTAGTAATGGCACTAGCAGCAGCGCTGGCAATTACGGCAGCATGAGCAACGGCGCTCTCGGTTCGCCTGGCAGTGCGGCAGAAGCTGAAGCTTTAGCCTATTTTTCTGACTATCTCAAAGGCAGCGTCAACGGCCGCTTCTCTAGTGATGTAGCCGATAAACTAATGGCAATGAACACTAGAGGGGCAGCACTTACCCCGGCTGATTTAGACCGCATTGGCCTAGTTTATTACCGCAAGAACAATTATTCAAAAGCACTCGATGCCTTTAACCGCTCCGGCACGACCAACAATCAATATCGCAAAGCCCAGTGCTTAGCCAAGCTGCACCGCAAGCCAGAGTCAGTCGCGGCTCTGCTTACCGCCATACGGCAAGCACCTGACGCCGCATACTATGATGATTTTGCTGATGTTGTTACAGGCCCACTCAGCCGAGCCGAAACAGCAGATGTCTGGAAGCAAATTCTCGCTATCAAACCAGTCAAACTTGATCATGCCCTGTGGAATATTGCTGTGAGGGCTAGCGATACAGATGCCACACCTTTGTTCCAGCGGCTGATTAAAGAGTATCCGACCTCTGAACACGCTCCTGAAGCCATGTGGTGGATGTTCTGGCATCGCACAAAAGTTATTTATCCAGCTGGTTTAGCCAAGAACAAGCTGCAAGCTGAGGCTCTAGCAAGCATGGCTGAAAATGCTGCACTGCGCTATCCCACTCATCGTTCGGCTGCCCGTTTTCTTTTTTGGGCAGGAAAAATTCACGAACATTTAGGTGATCACAATAAGGCGAAAGCGCTCTATCAGCACTCCCATAACCTCTATCCATCAAACTATTATGCCTTTAGATCACTGGCTCGTTTAGCCTATCTCAATGCGCCAGCCGACAAACGCCGAGATCGCGGCTGGTCTACCAACGCGCAACGCAATTGCCTCGACAACTGGAGCTGGCCTCAGCCCCCCACTCTCTTTACCTTTGACAGAGTTGCTCGATTAGCCGGTCCTAAAGTAGCATTGCTAGCCGCCGCGCGCCAGCTAGATGAATGTCAAACGGCTCTGGCAGAGGCTCCCGAAGCAAACGATAGTGCTCGCGAAGACATCATCGGATTTCGCTCATGGATATACCTCAGCCAGGGCATGATCATGGAAGGGATAAGAGCCGCTGGCAAAGACTTAGATGGTAAGCCCAATCATGCTCCACTCTGGCAAATTACTTACCCGTGGGCCTATGCAGCAAGAATTAAAGAGCAAGGGCAGCTGCGCAAAGTAGACCCCTATTTAATTCACGCTCTCATTCGCGAAGAGTCACGTTACTTCCCCAAAGCGCTCAGTCGGTCGCAAGCCCTCGGCTTGATGCAGCTTCTACCTGCCACTGCCGCTGGTGTCGGTAAAAGAATTGGCGTGCCGGCCTTAAACAGAGAAGATGTTTTCAATCCAGACAACAATATCAAACTGGGAACGGCCTACCTGGAATACACGTTGAAGCGCTTCAATGGCAATGCTATGCTGGCTGTAGCCAGCTACAATGGCGGCCCAAACGCAGTCAAGAGTTGGGTTGATAAGTTCAATGCCAGTGGGGGAAAAGATTGGGATTACTTTGTCGAAGAAATTCCATTTAAAGAGACAAGAGATTATGTGCGCAAAGTATTTGGCAGTTACTTTGTGTATGAAACTCTCTACTAAGGGTATAAGTACTGTAACCAACGAAATAAACGAATGACTATCAATCTTGAGTTCTGTGTCTACGCCGTTTGCGGCATTTTTGTGTTGTTCTTTGCTGTTCCACGCCTTTGGGCTGTGGTTGAGTTAAACCTATTGCGCACAATTACAGAACCATTGATGGGCAAGATCGCCCACCTTCCTGTGGCCATTCAAAGTAAGCAAGAGTATAGAGCCGCGGCAAATTCGGTACAAAGAGCCTTAACCCGCAGCCACCGCAATTTTAAATACCACATCAAAGTTATTAATATCGTTGACCCGATTGAGACTTCTATTCGCGTAGAAGGGGTGACCGACATTGCACTCAGCCGTAAAGCCCAGTACACAAGCAACTACAACGACACCAGTAAGACCACCAAGATTATGATGACAGTGCGTGTTGATGTGACCAAGTATGGTGAAGGTTCGAAAATAACTTGGCGCTATTTGCCATCTGATCCTTCACTGTTTCAATCGCAAGTACAAATCCACGACCCCAATATCGACTACTTACTAGCGCGCACAAACTATATGCTGATGTCACATCTTAAGCCGCTGATTACTTAAGCAGCTAATTACTTAAGCGCCACCATATTTGATGCCATAGTGCAGTCTCTATTTTCAACCACTACAGACAACAAGGGACGGCCTCATTGACCGTCCCTTCAATAGCCTATTCGAGAGTTTTAGTAACTAGCCCAATGCTGGTTTTTCTTGACTGCCATCTTTCTGTTTAGACTGATTATTGAAGCCTAAAAGCTTGGCAAATGGATTGACCAATGCCTTTTTTTCAACTGAATTATCTGCACCACTATTGGCAGGAGTTGAGCTGACAAACTTATTGCCACAAGTCTGGCAAATATGTTTGTTGGCTGGCACTCTGAACTGGCATCGCGGGCAAAGGAAATACTGCATAGATCCCTCTCTTTACTGTTTTCACTATAACACAGGAAATCAAGTGCGGGTGCCCGTTCTGGGGTGTCTTACTGAGGATTTCTCCAACATTTTACCTGCTCCTAACCTTCCGCCGATATTCATTACCACGTCAGTTTTTCTCAAATTAGGACAATCTGCCGATGTCGAAAATGAACATATAGCCAGTTGCAAAAAAGCCACAGTTGCCCGCAGCAAGCTACCATTGGACTATGCCAGAAATTAATGACAATTCCAACGCCAACTCCAATTCCAATTCCAGCGTCAATATCAGCAAAAAGAAGCGACTCATTCTTACCTTTCCCACCCTTCATCAGGTGCTGGCAGCAGAGCGCGCCTTGAGAGAAAGTGGCGACAAGAATCTTCGCTGTCGACCGACACCAACACCACCGGGGTTGTCAGAATCAATTTGCGGAATGGCAATAGAGATTTTTTCCGGCGAGCAGAAAGACAGTGCAATCAAATTTCTCATCGATCACAAACTCGAACCTAGTGGATGTCATTTGGTCGACTGATTAGCTCGATTTAGCTTATTGGCAAGACTAGTGCGACTGGATAAATAAAGCGACAAGCGCTAGCTGCGCCAGCTTACAGGCTGTTAATGCTCAAGGCAGAGCTAGCTAGCGCCCCCCACACCCTGGGGCATGCACGGTAGATATTAAGCAATAAGAACTAATTACCGATTCCTGATTAAAAGCAATTGCTCTAATAACTCTTGAACCTATCTCTTGAGAACTATTAGGCTTACATCACAACTTCTCAATTTCAACCAACAAGCAAGCAACAGAAATAACCGCGAAAACCCAGACAAGCAGCCAGCAATAGCCCCAGCATCCAAGAGTCTCCATTGAGTTCTTGCCTGCGCTGGGCTGTTCTTGCTTGTCTTTGCTCTTCGCTTTCCCTAGCCGCCACCGCAGACAAAAGCGCTTTGCTCTGTGGCGAGCTTTTAACCTCAAATAAAAGCAGGTACCCATGGCTAATATATCAAGTGAAAAACCGCTGCTCAAGCGCGTCTTGGTCATCGTCAAAGAAACCTATCTCGAACTCGTACAGGCCGCCAACGACCAACACCAGCTTGACGAAATCGCCAAGAAATCTCCGGGCCTCGAATCTGTAGCTGAATCTCACGCACAGCACGTCGCCACCCTCACGCAAGTCACCGCTGTGCTCACTGCTCTTGCCGTCGACTTCGAAGTGGTCAACCGTCGACACCCGAGCTTGCACGCGAAACTGGCGCAAGCCACTCTGGTGATTACCTTAGGCGGCGACGGCACTTTCCTCACGGCCTCGCACGACATCGTCGATGAAACGCCGGTGCTCGGTGTCAATTCGGCGCCGATCACCAGCTTCGGCCACTTCTGTGTCTGCGACCGCAGCAGCTTCGCCGCCACACTGGCAAAAGTCGCCAGCGGTGCATTTCAGCCGGTCAAGCTCCTTCGCCTCGCACTCAGCATTGACGGAAAAGCTATCCCTGAGCTGGTCTTGAACGAAGTGCTGATTGCCCATGAACAACCAGCTGGCACCAGTCGCTACCACATCACTGTGGCTGGCAAGACCGAAGTACACAAGTGCTCTGGCTTGCTCGTCTCAACCCCGTCTGGCTCCACTGGCTTTCTGCGCTCTGAAGGCGGACCAGTTTTAGCCATCGACGCTCAACAGTTCGCCTATGTCGAACGCGCGCCCTTCCTCCGTCTCGGTGAAGTGCATCAGTTCAGTCGCGGCATTGCTGCTCGCGGACAGAAACTGCAAATCGTCTCGCAGATGCAAGGTGGACGCATCTACATCGACGGCGATCACACCCAGCACGACTTCCCCCGCGGGGCCGTGTTGACCATCGAGGCAGCCCAGGCTGACCTCAATGCTTTCGTCGACCGCGACTGCCATCGGCCGTACATCGACTTGGATCAAACCACAAAGCTCTCGGGTACAGGCTTCAAAGCCTGGCTCAAAGGCCTCTTCAACTGAATTTCTCAACCTTCCACAACAACCACCCGTTAGGAAAAAGCTATGAAAGTATTGACCTTCAGCATCGTCGCAGGCTCCCTGGCATGCAATGCCAAATGCCCTTTCTGTGTCGCCCCCATGACTCCCGCCAACGGCATCGGCACCAAAGAGCCGGCAGTTAATTGGCGCAATTTCCGCAAGGCCGCTCAGCTCGCTCGCGATGGCGGCTGCTCCACGGCCATGATCACCTCTAAGGGTGAACCCACCATCTTCCCTGAGCAGGTCACCCGCTTTCTGGAAGAGCTGGAGCCCTTCAAATTTCCCATCAGCGAGCTGCAGACCAATGGCCTGCTGATCGCCGACGGCCGCGTCACCGATGCTCAACTGCAGAAGTGGTATGACCTCGGCCTCACCACCATCGCCATTTCGGTGGTGCACTATGAGCGCAGCAAGAACAAGTCGATTTACACGCATAGCCGCGAGTACCAAGACTTGCCAGCCTTGATTGCCAAGCTCAAGAAGTTCAAGTTCGCTGTGCGCCTGGCAACGGTGCTGGTCAAGGGCTATCTCGACAGCGTCGACGAGATGAAGAAGATGATCGAGTTCGCCACTGCCAACGGTGTCGACCAGCTCACCTTCCGCCCGGTCACCAAGCCCGACAAGAGCGAGAACGAGAGCATCTACACGTGGACGGCGGCTCATGCCATCGACGACCAGCTGCTCGTCGACTGCAACGCCTACCTCAAGGAGCATGGCTCGGAGCTTCTCGAACTGGCTCACGGCGCCACCGTCTACGACGTCAACGGCCAGAACGTCTGCATGACCAACTGTCTGACGATTCAGCCGAAATCAGAAGAGATGCGTCAAATCATCTTCTACCCCGATGGCGCAGTGCGTTACGCCTGGCAGTTCAGCGGCGCTCGCCTCTTCTAAACGAGCGTAGAGCTCCTAGCTCAAAGTAAGCGGATGGAGCGGAAGGAACACAGACAAAAAAGTCTGCTGTTTCTTCCGCTCCTGAGGCCTATTTTTTCAATCCACATCTATTCATTCATATAGTTGAATAACAGTATATGCGATTGCGGTTACAGACAGCCGCGCCATCTTGTCTACCTCTCGATATTTACTCTTGGCATTTGGCGATGGAAATACCACGCCAGTTGCCATGAGCGCGCGACTCGCCGATGATCGCGTAAAGCCATCGCTAGCGGTACCTTTCGGGGCTTCAGCCTTTTGTAACAAACGCTTAACGAGCAGTCGCAACATTTCTTCGCCTCTTGATGCGAGATCTAGTTCTCTGTTAGCGACATAAGGTCTTCCAAAAAAATCACTTTCTTTAAGCACCTTCTTCCAAACTCCAAAAACGTAATCCTTTCAACAACCTCATTTGCAGGAGTGCCAAAAGCGCTTTTGCGGGAGAAACTATGTCTTCAATCATTATCGTCAGCGGTACCATCGCTGCCCTCGTTGCTGCATCCGTCTTTGTTGGTATGCGCCTTCGTCGCGCTCGTATCACTCAAAGCGAACAAGCAAATTCTACGTCGCAACCCTCTGGTCTCGTCGAAGCGAAGAAGAACACTCTGCGCTCCGAACTTCATGACCTCGGCCTCGGCATCAAGCAAGTCAAAGGCTACATCGCAGCCATCAAAGACGAAGTCGAGAACGCTGCCACAATGCGCGCTGATGCCACCACCGAACTGGCGAAAGCCGAATCGCTGAAAAGCCAGATCGAAGCCGCTATCGAACAAGCCACTACCGACGCTCAAGTTGACGCCTTCGCCCTCGGCCTCGGAGAAGCTCGTCGCCATGTGCAGAATGCTCGGCGCATCGCCCTGCAGCACACGCCTGACGACGACGACTAAGAGCTTTCCTGCTGTTTCTAAAGTTACCAATTCATCTTCAAGGACGATCATGAACCTCGTAGACGGTCTGCTTATCGCAGGCATTCTCATTGTCTTGCTTGCTCTTGTCGCCCCAGTTCTCTTCGGTCGTCCAAAGCAAGTACGCAGCCCAGCCGAGATAGAAGCAGGTAAAGCAGCCGACGCAGCAAAGAAATTGTTTGCTGAAAAAGTTGGCCTCACTTTTGCCTTGCTTCTTCTCAGTGAACGCATTGACCGCATGCGCCGCCATGCTGAGTCACTGCCTGTACCCGACGACAACCCCCTGAGCGATATTGGGCGCGAAAAGCGCATCATTCTCGAGCAGATTCGCATTGCCGACTTCAACTGCCGCGAGATCGCAGTGGCCATGGCGAAATTCGACTCAACCACCCTCGAAGCTGTACGTTGGCCTTTCACGGCTGCCGACCTGCAGCTCTCCTTTGCCCAGAAGCGTCTCGACCGCTGGCCCCCGCAGCAAGACTCGAAGCCAGGCTCCGCAGAAGAAGGGGGTGTATGAAAACTGTCCACCGCCTTTTCTGGACTGGCCTGGCAGTCTTTCTGCTCTCTTTCCTCGTCGGTGTTTTCAACATCTCAAGCACTTCTGCAGACAACGCCTGGAGCACCATTGGCCTCATAGGCATGCTCTGCGGCGGGGCCCTCTTCGGCCTCTGCACGGTAGTGATTGAAAATGACGATGGCGAAGAAAGCAAAGCAATGCACGCAGCTCGCTGTCTGCATTGCGCTCAGGGTCTGAACACAGAGATTTCGCACTTACTTGAAAGCGCCAAAGCGGCCTCGGCCCTTGCCCAGGAAAAGGCAAGCCAGGTCAACATTCGCGCCCTTGAGCAATGTCTGGCAGTGACCAACGACCTGAGCGACGACGAGCTGCAAGAACTTGCGGCCAGCTATCCAGGCTTGCTGCTTCAAAACAAGCGCGAACAAGAGCAAGTCGGCAATCTGCTGCAAGAGCTTGCAAGCTACAGCAGACAGTGTGCCGCATTACTTGCCGTCTGCCAAGAAGTAGAGGCCATCACTCGACCCACTTTCGTCGCCACAGGCAGATGGAGAACGGGCCCTGAAGTAGCTGGTCAATACATCCTTGCCAGCGAAGTGGAGCCACAGCAGGTCACTGTTGTACTGGCTCGAGCACTGAAAATTACTGCCAATCAAATCGAGCTTGCTCTCTGCCAATTGCGAGCAGCTCAAGAGATTGCGCCTCGTCACCTCGACGGCCTATCGCGCTTTCTCTCTCAACCTTCCCCTCAACCATTCCCTCAACCAATCACCCAAGAAAAAAGGACCAATACCATGTCTACCAATGACACCACCAAGAATGCCGGCGACAAGACCAAGACTGGCGGCTGCAAATGCGGCGGCAAGTGCGGCAAGGCTGCCAAAGACTGCACCTGCGGCGCCAAGAAGCTGCCGGCGACGCCGAAGCCCGCGACGCTTCCCAGCGACACCAGCAAGAAGTAACAGCTTCCTCATCAACTGTGTCAGCTCAAGAACTAGCTCTCACGACTAGTTCTTGTAGCTTGCACTGCAACAAAAGAAATTCCAAAAGGCAAAATCATGAACCTCCCCTTCATTCTGATCATGGTGGCAGTCGTTGCTGGCGCCATGCTCATCGGCCCTCCGGTGCTCCGCTGGGTGCGCTCGGTGGTCTCCACTGCTGGCATTCGTAACGACAAGGCCCGCAAACTGGCAGACGCCGCGCTCTACTCGGCCACCTACACCACACTCTTCACTGTTGCCTTCGCGCTTCTGGGCATGCCCTACGGCCTCGGCAACATCATCTTCGTCTTCCTGCTGATGACGGTGCTCGACTACTTCATGCCCTCGCGGCCCTGAGTAAAAGCACCTGAGCAAGAAGCTCTAGAAAGCAAAAACCAACTCTAGCGACCGGCACAGGTCAGTCAAGAAATAGCTAGAGCGAATCACCACTTCAAAAGCAGTCGGGCCCACAGCCTGACTGCTTTTTCTTCATTTTGTTTTTAATTTCGATCACGCATACTGCTTTCTATAGTAACGGGAAATTCAAAAAAGATATTCGGAGAATTTTGAGCAAAAAAAAGCAAGCCACCCTCCTTTGCCAAATTTCGCTAAGTCCGGTTAGAGACAGCGCAATTCAACGGCGAAGAGTGACTGCTCAACAACTACTTAGACCAAGCGCACCTGCACTATGCTTGGCGTCACGCCCATTTGGCGCAAAATCAGCAGCGACTGCGGACCAACTTTGCACGAACTGTTGGCTTTCAGCTTCTTGCCATCGACATAGAGAGCCTGATTGTCAGACGGTCCTGAGCGGTACTCTCCACGCCGACATTCGACAATGAAAGAACCAACTGAACCGCTGCTATCGCGCTTGACTGTTATGCTCCCAGCCCAGCCGTAGAGCGAGTCAATGAAAGAGCTGAGTTCGCAGACCGTGTAGGCCGGAACCTGCACAACATCAATCTGTATGGCGCCAGTGGCCGCTCTCTGCCGACGCAAAGCAAGATAGAGAGTGAGTCGACTCTTGAACAGCCAGAGACCCAGACAAATGACGAGGGCGACTGAGCTGAAGAAGAGATTGGAGAAGGGGATCATATACTCTTTCTGAGTGTATGGTGGAAGGTGTGCGCTGTGCAGCGCGTGCTTGTAGCGGGTGAGTAACAACTTCTTAGAGCGGAAAAAGAAAAAACCGATTGCACCAAGGTGCAACCGGCAAAAAAAGCAAACTTATTTTTCGTCGTGGAAGGCGAAGCGATTGACCCAGGCGATGGCCATGGTCGATACGACGAAAACAATGTGCACGACAATCAACTTGGTGAGATGATCCGCTGGCTCATTGTCAGCATTGACGAAGGCCTCCAGCAAGTGAATGCTAGATACACCAAGAATCGACATGCTCATCTTTACTTTGAGCGCACCAGGATCGATGTGCCCGAGCCATTTTAGCTTCGGCAACTTGGTAGTCGCGGGCGGTTCGTCGTCGAAGGCACTACGGATGAACAATACGTAGCCGCCAATCATGATCATGACAATCAGATGGCTGACCATGATGATGTCCAGCAGATGCAGGACAGCCACAAGAATCTGGGTATCAGTCAAGGTCAATGCGTGCATCAGCATGCTTCCGGTTTGCACCGTGAAGCGGATGGTATACACAGCCAGAGCCAAAATCAGACCCAAATACATCGGCAGCAACAAGAAGCGACCACCAAAAACAATTTTCTCCAATTGGGTTCTCATGCAATTCCCCTAAAGCATGGCGAGAGACTAGCTCTCATTCAGCAAACAGCTCTTCGTGAGCGGCCTACCACAAATGAAGAAAATGGCCTCAAGGGCGGCTGTAAGTTGAAGCACAAGGCAACAACTACAACCGCCCAAGAGGACATCCCAGAACTTACTTGTCGTCGCAGCAGGTACCGTTGGCAGCCATGCGTTTGCAGGCGAGGCCCTTGGACAGATGTGCCTTGGCCTGCGGCGCGCATACCAGTTCGATCTCCAGCTCACCGGGCTTCTTGCCGTAGGTGGCGATCTTCTTCTCCGCGGCCACTTTGATCAGGTGTGCCTGACCGCGAAGGTTGATGCCCTGCGCTGCCCGATTGGGCAGAATGGGGATGGACAGCTTGGAACAACCGCGAGCCACGGCGTTTTCCACTGCCAAATCGACGAGTTGGGAGATTGCCTTGCTGTCGACCTTGTCCGGTGAACCCAGACCGACAACCATGACGTGATCAGGAGCACCTTCTTGGTTGAGATCAAGAACGAAATGCTCGCCACGGTCTCCGCGGAAGTTTTCGTGCTCGATGTGCTCCGAGATTATGCCGCCGACGCTCTGGTCAAATGTCTGAATCTGGCTTCCGAGCCCGTGTCCAGACAATTTGCACAAAAGCAGCATAGGGGTGACGCCCAGCCCCAGTGAGTCTTGCGACTTGATAGACGTCGCTAAAGAAATCTTGAGTTTCATATGTGACCTCGATGTTAGAGTTGCTAGTAGATCCGCTGCCAGCAACAAAAACTGCATTAAGAAGACGTTGCAACTGACCGAAGAGGGGCGGATCCACTCTCAAGTCACGTTGCAGGTTTTTCGTCAGGAACTATCTCAACATTGCCAAACACACAACCTTCACTCTTCCTATCGACAGATGGTTGAAAGTTTCTTTCAACAGCATTTGCCAATAATCAGTCGATGCAAGCAGTCGCCGCAATCACGTGAATCGTCTCGCCACATCGTGGAAGAAGAGAAAGATTCAGATGGGCGACTGGTTAGGGAAGAAGTTATTGCTATGGAGGTTTGGGATATAGGAGAGATGTATGAAATCTAGTGATAAAGAGCATCTAGACTCAAGACGAAAGCTATTAAAGAGTGATAAGGCTGGTGGCGCTGCTATTGGAACGAGACAAAGTGGTGCCCAAAAGTAGCAATCAAACAAAAACATTAGACGAGCAGATCGGCTAAACCAAGTATTCATAGGCATCTCAGGACACAGATTAAAGGCGGACGAAACCGCCCGTAACATCACTTGATATCTAGCGCGCCTCGCATTTTCCTGCAATTTTTTGCAACATATCTCAAATTGCAATTCACGCTAGGGCTCCAGCTCTAGGTTGCGCTAGGTCTTCGAAAGAAAAGATAAAGAGACCAATATTACAAATATTACGCAAGCCTATGCTAGCCGGACTAACCAAGAGGCGATTAAGCCTCACCAATATTAGCTATAACTAAGTTGCCAAGAGTCGCCGCAATCACTGTTCGACGCTTCGATAATGAGCCCGAAACGCTGACCTAGCATAGGGCATGCAAGACTGTCCAAGCCGTCTATATGGGTCACATATAGAAACTTATTGGTTAAAGATGAGAAACAACTGCTTTGAACTCGGGCGCGCCTGAGCGATAGGTTCAAGTACCTACATTTCCACCAACTCCAAGACCCGGCAAGCATAAGACCAACCAAGCAAACAGCGCACATCTGACAGCTATATCTTCCCGGGCTTCGACCTGTAGGTGGTCACTTCTTCTCAGTTAACGGTTCAACAACGCTCAAACGTGCGCAGGCAAAGTCAGTACGAGCGTTCTACGAACACATCCTTCAACAATCTGGAGACTTTACTATGCTCAATCGCATCTTGAAGCTGTTCGGAGCTCCTTTCATGGCCCTCGTGCTCATGATCGGATTCTCGACAGCAGCATTCGCAGCCGGCCCAACCTGGTTGCCCAAGGGCAATCAATTCAAGCCCGGTCAACACGTCTATCTCGACCCCAAGCTCGAATCTGGCAGCAACCCTGTCAACTTCGACGGCTTGGAAGCTCAGCTCAAGGCAGAAGGTGCCAAGCAGGGCGTCGAGTTCTTCTATGTCATGGTCCTCAAGGGCGATGAAGCGAAGAACCCCAACGTGCCATTCGCAGTCGAACGTCTTGACGATCTCGTCGGTAACTGGAGTGGCCAGAAAGGCTTCCCCACCAGCAAGGCAGTGATCGTCCTGGTCGTTCGACTTGACACTGACTGGACCAAGAGCTCATACGCCATCAACACGGCACCGGCTCTCGCTTCGCTCGGCGTCACCGCTGACCACCTGACCCCGGTCATGGACCAGTACGGCAAGAACCCCAACGGCAGCAACCCCAATGCCCTCCTGCCGCGCGCTCCCGCTGACTTCGGCCTCCGTATCGCTCAGGCGACCACCAGCAGGCTCGTGCAGCACCAAGCTGAAGTGAAGCAGGCCGAAGCCAATCGCCTGGCTCAGATCGAACGTCAGAAGCAAGAAGCCGCAGCCGAACAGGAACGTCAGCGCCTCGAAGCCATCCGCCTCGCCGAAGAAGCTCGTGCTCACGAGAAGTTCATGGCCGATCTGCCGATGAACATCGCCATGTACGGCATCCCGCTGTCCATCGCCATCACGCTGCTGGTGCTCTTCCTGCTCTTCAGCAGCAACAAGAAGCTGGCCGTCAAGGCTCTGGCCGACTGGAAAGCGAAATTCGAGCCCGGCAACCAGAACTATCTGGAACTGGAGAAGGCCTATTGGGGCTTCCTCAAGAACCAGGGTGACCAATGGTCGAGCCGCTTCAAAGACGAGACTCTGGCTCGCTTCAAAGTGGCAGTGCAAGCCTACGCCGACCTTTCGGTGCGCATCAACGCTGCCCTGACATTGATGTCGGATTCTGAGAAGGACATCAACTCGGCCGGCATCTTCTCGATTGGCAAGCTCAAGACCGCTGCGGCGCGTCTGACCGTGACCCCGATCAAGATCACCGGCGACACTCTGCCCATCGAGCAGCGCAGCATGTTCGGCTCGATCGTGGCCGAAGCCACCTACGCCCCCAATGAACTGCTGGAAAACATCGCCCAGCTGTTCGACACCGCCAACAAGGACTGCGCTTCGATCAAGAATTCGATGAGCGGCGCGCAGCAGAACAAGGAAGACATCGAAGGATTGCTTGCTTCGGTGGAAGCCACCCGTTCGGACCTCTCCGAGAAGGGCCTAAACTTCGCCCCCTACGAAATCAGCTTCAACCAGCTGACCGTTGCTCGTGACGAGTTCTTGGCACTAATGATCTCCAACCCGCTCAAGGCCTTCGAGAAGTCGGAAGCTGTCGAACGCGGTGTGGAAGCTCTGAAGGCCACCCTGGACAAGGCCATCAGCCTCAAGGTCAGCCTCTCGGGCACGACCAAGTTGATCGAAGCGGCCCAGGCCAAGATCGCGCAGCACCGCAGCCAGCCGGCTGACATCAGCTATCCGGAAAAGCCGGCTTCGCCGGAACGGGTGGCCGGTGGCAACACCAAACTCAGCGAAGAGGGCTTCAACCCCGACACGCAGATGGGTGAAGCGCGGAACCACCTGCAAGCCTGTCTGGACAACCTCCTGGCCGGCAAGCTCGACAAAGCCAATGACGAAAAGGCGAAAGCCGAAGCGTCTGCAGCCGAAGCCAGCACCCTGGTCGACACCATCCTCGCCGCCCTCGCCTTCCTCAAGAAGCAGGTACCGGTGGTGCGCGGTGCGCTGAACAAGCTCGGCGAAGAGCTGCCCGCTTCCAAAGAAGATGTGGCGGCACTGCGTGCCGAATTCCTCGCCAAGAACTTCGAAGGCGAGCCCAAGAAGCTGGATACGGGTAACACCGTCTTCCAGAAGACCGACGCAGAGCTGGAAAAGGTCCGCCGGGCCTTCTTCGAACAGCGCTACGTGGCTGCCCGCGCTGCTCTCGAAAAGACCGGTAGCGACATCCAGGGCGCTCGCAACGGGCTGGTGGAAATCCACACTCGCCTGGGCCAGCTGATCGAAAACCGCAAGCACGCCAAAGCGGTTGTGCAGGATGCCACCCAGCTCACCGGCGCCCTGGCAGTCAAGCTCAACAGCAACAAGTTCACGACTTCGGCCACCACCGACGGCACCTACGCTCAGCTCAAGCCGGTTCTTCTCGGCCAACAGCAGAACGTCGCCAAGGAAATCACCGATTGGCCGGAAGCCGCTGCTGCAGCCGATAAGCTGCTCAGCGACCTGAAGACCGTCGACAAGGCCATCGACACCGAGAAAGCCGCTCACGAGCTGGCCGTATCGCGCATCGCCACTCTCACCAGTGCGATGCAATCGGCCAAGACCACCCTGGCCGCGCGCACCACGCGTCAACCGGCTCGCACCAAGCTTGAGAGCGCCATCGCTGCTCAGGCCCGTGTGGAAGCCAGTGTGGCTGTCGCCAAGGCTGACTGGAATGCCATCGTTCGCGCCGCAGACGCCGCCAAGGCGATTGTGGACGACGCTGTCAAACTGGCTCAAGAAGATGCTCGCGCTGCTGCAGAAGCAGTCGAAGCCATCAACGATGCCGAACGCTACACCGGCGAAATCGACAACAAGTCGTACCGCGAGAGCCGCTCGATTGGGCACTCGTCGCAGTCGTTCGGAGGCAACGTCAGTGCCGATGTCGGTTCTGCTCGCAGCCACCTGAACCAGGCCAAGCAGCAGTTGCAGGCCACCGAGTACGAAGCAGCCAAGGCCTCTGCCCGCAATGCGCGGCAGGCAGCCAAGGATGCAGATGACCGGGCCGAAGCCATCGTCGCAGCGGCGATCACCGCAGCGGTGCTGGTCTGGGAACAGGCGGAGCGTGAGCGCAAGCGCCGCGAGAAGGAAGAAGAAGATCGTCGCGAAGAAGCTCGTCGGGCGCAACAGAAGCGCGAAGACGATGCCCGCGAAGCACGTGAAGCTGCCGACCGTCGCAACAACGACAGTTTCAGTGGCAGCGGCGGCTCCAACGGCAGCGATTTCAGTGGCGGTGGCGGCTCCAAGGGCGGCGGCGACTTCTAAGTCGCAATCTCCCGAATAGCACCAACGCTGCTTTCTATAAATGACCACGGCAGACTTCGGCATTCTCTATGAGTCGAAGCCCCTGCCGTGGTCTGTCTTGTCTCGACCATCCGAAACGGTTAACGACCAAACCGGTCAGACCTTCAACAGTCAAATCACAATCAAAGGAAAATTCACCATGTCCACTCTGTCCATCGTCATTCTGCTCGCAGTCGCTGGTGTCATCGCCGGTGCCATCTTCTCGCCCAAGTTCCGTCAGCTGCTCCGCATCCGCGGCGGCAAGGCTGTCGACGCCG
>JBAYTY010000056.1:0-35149 GCA_041675385.1 Candidatus Obscuribacterales bacterium | reverse complement strand
ATCATCTCTTGTACCGCTGCTCACCTGAGGCCTCATCTTTTACCCTCTCGCTGCTTGCCAGTGGGTAACATCTTATTTGAGGCAACGGTTTAGTTTGGGTAACAATTACGTGAGGCAATGCGGGAAAAAATCTATCTGTTTTAAGAAATCAAAATAGAGCAATAGCAATCTTCATTAGCCTTGGTGAGGCTGCATGGCCCCACACTGAAACTGGTTGGTCTCCTACATGATTGAACTTTTTCTAAGTTGAACTTTTTCCTGATTCGAGCCGTTAGATCAAGAAGGCATCACTCGTAACAATCAGGAGAAAATTGTGCCTAACTGTACAAGCGAACTCAAGAGATTTATTGCATCGCTACCCCGGGGTGAACTGTTTAGCACAGCGCAGGTCTTAGCCCGAAGCAACAGCTCGCACTCGAGATCAAGCGTGGATATTGCCTTAGCCAAATTAGTCAAAGCTGGAATTCTCGACAGAATAACCTCAGGTATCTTTGTAGAATCCGAAAAGAGGAAGGCAGCATATACCAATCTTGAAATTATAGAAATTAAAGCGAGATACTCAGCCAATCAAATCAAGGGTATCACCGGAGGAAGACTGACAGACGACGGTTGCACCATTACCCCAGAGAACAACTTCGTGTTCTACAGCCTTGGTAAAAGTACGAAATTTCGCTATCAAGGCGAATATATAAGCATCAAGCAATTGAGCGCCAAGAAGCTGCAATTAGTTAGCAGCGAAATCGGAGCAATTGCACTTTGCCTCTGGCAAAACGGGAAGCACGTTACCGACACAGAAGAAATAGCTAGAGCCATTGCCCCTCTCAACCGCAAAGACTTAGAAGAATTCATTTCATTAGCACCTTATATGCCGAATTGGCTCTCTAAACGAGCCAAAGAAGCGATTGGTCCCAAGTGGCAAAAAATAGAACGAGAATTGCAGCAAAGACACACTGCAAAAGTCACTAAAACCGCTGCTGACAGAGGCCCTTGAAGAAACGCACTATCTGCTCTCCTTCAGGGTCATCAGGGTTACCAAGAGATTCATTGATTTGGCGATGATTCTTGTTTGCTATAACATGCACATCAATTGGGACTCTGGCCCGACGCAGTGCCCTAATCAACTTGGAGTTCTGCTCGGTACTCTGCAACGTCAAGGGTAAATAGTAGATCAAAAACGGCGGAATATTTTTGCCAGCCTTCACATGACTTACCGGTGACGCCTGCCGCCAAACAGCTGGATTGCGGCCGAATGCTGGAGAATTCACGGGTCTGCGCTTATCCGACAGCAGAGCAGCCGTTACATCAAAAGCGCCGCCGTCAAGAAGCACCACACCCGATACCGTCTCTAGGCCTAAGCCATGTCGGCGTAAATAGCGCTCGTCGCTAGATACTAGGGCTGCAAGCTGCGCTCCAGCTGAATGGCCTAATAGAAACATTTTCTTTGGATCTCCGCCATATCTGCCAATAGAATTGTGAATCCAGGTGATTGCGCTAGCTACGTCTTGCGCGTGGGCAGGAAAATGAGCGGCAGGAGAGAGGCGATAATCAATGCTAACAAAGACAAAACCCTTACTCGCGAAGACCTGAGGCATAGTCCCAGCTGAAGAAACCTTGTCGCCAAGACAAAAGCTACCACCGTGGATATAGACAATCACAGGGAGCTTGACTGGAAGCTTGACTGGGAGCCTTGCCGCGCGCTTGGCCAAGTTCGTAGGCGGTTTTGAACCAAGCTGAACGGGATGCTCTGAAGGCGCCTTTGACCTGACCAGTGGGGCGGGGGCATAGATGTCGAGCCTCTGTAGCGGGTTTCTACTACCGGCAATATAAATTTGATTTGCACTCAAAGTTACTTGATTAGCGGCTAAAGTCGTTTGTTGAGCAGCAGCGGACATTTGATCAACGACAATTGCATCTGCGGCCGATGCACTGGCAATAGCGCAACATAGGGTGAGAACGCTTGTACTAGCGACACAAAAGCAGCGAATGCTGAGGTGGCGGCCAGAGGCAGGAGATGGGGCCTTATTTGTTAAGTAACTCAATGCGCAGAGACAGCTTTAGATAGTAACTATGGTGATTGTACGAGATTAAAGAGCCAATCGCCTCTAAAGTACATTCATAGACCTTGTGAAGAGTGCGAACTCACTTTAGGTTTAAAGCATAACCAATTTGTCATCTCAAACGAAACAACCAAACAAAACTAGCGAATAATCCAACCAAACAAAAGCAATTTACCAGCAATCAAAGCGTTTCGGAATGCAAAGTCATTTCTAGGTCAATATCTATTATTTCAATTCACAATTTAAAACTGTAAAAAATGGAATCAAACCATGTATTTTTTGCCCTTGTCATTATTGTCTTGGCCGTCCTATGGTGGTTTCTCTATCAGCGCAGAGAAGCCGATTTTGCCAGAGCCAGAGCCGCTGTTAAAGCCCTTCTTGAAAAACAGCAAGCTGACCTGGACAGCTATATTATCCGCACAGACCTGCACCTAACAAAACTAGAACAGGTAAGACAAAGCCACGATCAAATCAGCCAAAACTACGGTCGGTTGGCAAACCAATTAGGAGTCGTTTTCGAAGAGAAGAGCATCAGTGCAGGAAGTCGCCCGGGCCAGATAGATCGAGAATCTGAGACTGTTTGCAGCAATGCATACTCGAAAGTTTTCAATAGTCAGCGTCAACTAGAAGCAGCCACCAATATGGCGAGAGCATTTCATGAATCGATTGTGTTCTTTCAGAGAAAATGGCAAGAGCAGGTAGAGCAGTTGGTTGCAGACTATCCCGTTACCCTGACCAATCCAAGAGAAACACATCTGGATAAACTATTGGCACCACCAAATGGATTAGCTGAGGCACAGACAAAGCTAAAAGCCGGACTGCGCATAGCTTAAACGCAACACCCAATCATTAAGCCGAAGAAAAAAATTAGAGGACCAACCCGGGTCTCTAATTTTTTCGCCCAACTTACTACAACCAGTAGCAGCGCAACAGCTTCAGACCTACCTGGCAATGCAGGCAATTCTGGCGGCGCAATGTCAGATCAAAATTAATGGTAAATTGGTTTTGTTGATAGTGAGCAATAGCTTTATTGATACTTAGTAGGTGTTGATCTGGAAGAAATCCCAACTGCTAATGACACACCGGCCACAACTGCGGCTAACTCTCAGCGCCGGCAAGTACTGCTGCATTTCATGCTGGCTTTTCTCATGTGGATTTATCCCATCGTCTGGTTGAATCTATACGCACTGATTCTCATGGTGACGAATCAAATAGCCCTGCGATTCGGGCATCCGCTTTATCAGTTGATTTCAGGAGATTTCTTGGTATTACTGTGGGCCGTTACCTTCCTCGCTAGCTTTCTACCATTCTTTCAAATCAAATGGTTCAGAGAAAATACCCTCTATATTCTTGCTGTGTGGTTTCTCATCAGTGCATTTTCGCTTTTCAGCACAACCCAAGGCACCTTCAAAGCCGTTTTCCAGCGGGCCGCTGGTAGAGAAGTTGGCGCCGATGGAAAATATAAAGACCAGTCTCTTTTAGAACCCAAAGAACCAAGGGAACCAATCAACGAGCCGGACCTAACTCTGACCCTGCCCGAGTTGCATCCGGCTTTGCTCTCATTGACTATGGCCTGGTTGATCTAGGAGCTGCAGGTTTCCGCTCTGCTTTGCCCGGACCCTCTAGTTTCTCAGCCTCAATGCGCTGATTTTCAATCTGCTCTCTTAGCTTAGCAATCTCACTGTTGATGCCTCCTGTGCCCTCTGGCTTATGCTCTAATACGAGCATAAGGGCATCAACTAAATTGCTTTTCTGCAGCTGATCAAAAGCGACTGTTTGCACCACATCAAAGTGAGCACCATCGTGTACAAGAAAATCATCTAGATACGTGAGCAAACTGGCCCCATTGTAGTCTTCTCCAATAGCAAGAAAAGTCAGTTTTACTTCTCTAGCCGAACGTAATTGTTTGGTGGCATTGATCAACACCTGCTCTACTCTTGGTCCATAACTAGGAATTCCATCAGTAAAAACTGCAATCATTAGCGGCCGCTGACGGCCGGAGGCAATATAGCCGGAAAGCACTTCCTGCAACGGTGAGGCGAAATCAGTGCCACCATTGGGGGCTGTCGTGGCAAATAGATTGTTGACTTGATTTGTAGAACAGCTACGCATTATGGTGTAGCTGCTGTTGAAGGGAATGATTGTCAGACCACGCCCAGCCAAAGCGTTCTTTGTACGCTCGGCAAAATTGGCAAGAAAACGGGCGCACCATTGCCACTTTGATTGACGCAATGACGGAATAGGTTCTGCCATGGAGGCTGATGTATCAATAAGAATGACGAGATCGTGCTTGGCCAATTCCTTCAGCTTTTGCTCATCCGTCAGAGGTGTACCTGGCACCAATGGCTGATCTGCAATTTTGTCACTTGCCACTAGATCTTTTGCAGGAACATTTTTAGCCACACTATCTTTAACCGGTACGCCTTTGACAAATTTGCCAAAATCAGCCGGACTAGTATGCACGCTCAGCAAAAAACGCTTGCCTTTGCGCTCGAACAACAGATTCAGTTTGTTCTCAATAATAGCAGCCGAGAGAACTTTATCTCCTTCAGCAAGCCCGCCGTAATAAGCCGGAGAGCCCAGTCGCACATTACCGACTAGAGCCGGAAGCTTGACGTCATCGAGAGTTACCCCTGAAGACTTGAGGGCAAAATCAACTCGATCAATTCCACCTTGCAATGTCACCTTCTTACTAGAAAGCGAAGAGCCTGACGCCGATACTGACGAAGGTGCATGCGCATCCTTAGCAGCAAAAACAGGATCATGTTGAAGCAGCGCTGCCAAAGCGAAACAGTATGTAGCCAGCAATCGACCCCGAAGAATTTTGCTCAAGGCTTGTTCGTCCTCGATGCCGCTTTTGTCACTGACTTAGTGTTGGTCAGCTCTCCCTGCCTCGCTTTCAAACTGACTGGGTCGTTGCCATCGTAATTAACATAGTGTCGAACAAAACCGTTGCTATGTTGCGGAGTCAGCTGTATCTGGCTCGTTCCAATCTTCTGCTGACTCTTCAAGCCCGCTGAAACTTGGTCGTAAACGGCCGCCCGAGCTTTGCAGTCGGCCAATATCTCAGCTTCGCGGCGATTGAATTCAGCATTGAGATCTTCTATTTTGATTTTCAATTCTCTTTGCGAGCGCTCAAGCTCAATGGGATATTGGGGATTTTCATACTGCTCCCAGCGAATGATTTGGTAGTTGGACATAATCGGCCGACGATAGAATCGCTCGATACCATTCATATACTCAACAGCCCGTTCTTTAGCTCTTTCAACATCAATCAGCATCTGCTGACGCTTATGCTCGATGTTGGCCGAGCCCTCGGTCATGATTTGCAACTTGCGCGAAATTAATGCAGGGTCGCTTGTGGGCACTTCGGCCTGCGAGCTAGTTACACTGGAACCATTCCCCGACAGCTGAGAAACCCCCGAACCATTCTCTGGGGCTCCAGTAGCACGCTCAGCCGGGGTGAACGAAGTAGAGAAAGAAGAAGATGATGTTGTTGCCAGCGCCTTCAAGGCTTCATAGCAGTTAGCTTTCATTTTTATGTCACTAGTGATTTTGTAGCACTCTGCAAATTGCGATTTAGCGTCGTCACTACGATTGAGCCTATAGAGAGTTTGAGCGTAGTAATAGCGAGCCAGAGCATTGGTAGGGTCGCGTCGGAGGATTTCATATCCAGCCTGTGCTGCTTGTTGAAAGTTTTTACTGTTGAAAAAAGCTATTTGCTTTTCAGTAGTTAGCGCAGCATAAGACGGCGACTGGTATCGGCTACTTGCTCGCGAACCTGCTGTATCTCCCAGCGGAGTGGCGGAACAACGAGTAGAAATCGTCGCCAGCAGAATTGCATTGATCAAAGCTGTCCGTAGAATCACTTAGCCCTCAAATGCCCACAACTATCAAAGCCATAATAAGCGCATTTCAAATAGATCTGCATGCTGCTTGCTATTGTAATACGCTCAGATTGGATGGTACAAAATAGTTCGGCAGTGGCATACCAACCTATGCTCTGCTAATAGTTGCAGCAAAAACGCAATCAACTCGCAACCCGAAAACTCAAATAGAGCCTTGTTTTTCAGGTTCGCACAGCTACACGAATTTCCTTTATTTATTGCGTTTTATCACTTGTTCACAAGGCTATTGTGTTCAGCCTTTGATCTCTTCATTCTAGAGATATCTTTTCCTTCTCTCAATCTACTCTACTGGCCAACAACCAAAACAGCAATATTTCCCGCTACAACTACTCTGCTCTTGTGACTTTGTCTCCAGTTCAGTGCCGCTCTCGCTCAGTCAGTGAAAGCTAGTCGGTGGAATTTGGCCAGTGAAATTTTCGATTGCCTGAAGCGAAAAGAGAAATTAACCGCAGACCATAGAGTTTGCTAGTTCGGAGAACAACTACATGACCATGCAATTCCGCACTGTCGCTACTGCCGCCGTCGCTTCCGCCGCTCACCTCGCCAACGTCAAGGTCGAAGAGCGCCTCGGTTCTCTGGTTCGCCGCGATGACTATTTCCGCCCCACTTTCCGCCAGGCGAACTGCCCCGTGGTCGGCACCGTCGACAACAATCGCAGCGCCTTCGTGGTTCGTTTCGATGACGGCGACGGCATCGGCCAGGATTTCATCACCATCGACCAGGCCGCCGACGCTGCTTCTGCCATTCTCAAGGTTGGTGACCAGGTGCTTGTCACGCTCGTCGACGATGTTCACATCGAAGACACCGTGCGCGCCGCCTTCTCCTACACCTCCCCCGAAGGTTCCTACCTGGAGACACTGGGCCTCGATCAAGACAACAGCAAGATTCTGCGCCAGGCTGAATACGTCGACGGCAAGAATCGCCGCTGCATCGCCACCCTGGCCCTGATTGGCCATGGCCCCACCACGCAAATGATTTGCGTCGAACAGTTCGCCGCCTGAGGCAATTTAGGGGTTCACTTCCCTTAAGTTAACCCAGTAACTGTCCCCCCCCCAAAAAACTAGCGTAGGCCGAAGAACTCCATGCAATAAAAGCATCGGAATCGGCCTGCGCTCAAAACTCTTTCAACAGAATTTAACTCAAGTACTTAAATTATCCAGATCGCGGATTCGCAGTGCTTGCAACAACTTGCCAGCTTTTCAAAAATTTTCACTCTATTACTACATATAATAATAAAACAACAGTGATAACTAATTAGTTAGGCCCAGCCATATTCCAGAGCACTGACATTTGTGCTAGATTGCATTTCATAGGTACATCCCGGCTTGTTCCAAATAAGTTTTTTGACCGCAGTTCAGGCAATCCATCTATGTCAGCACCCCTAATTCTTGTTGTCGAGAATAATCGCAGTGACCAGCAAGTGTTTAACCATCTGCTGGATAAGTATGACTACCGCCCACAGATAGTCTCTTCAGCAGAAGCAGCACTCGAAGTGGTAAAACAGACACGATTCGCAGTGATATTGCTAAGCCTGAACCTGCCTGACATGGACGGCTATACTTGCGCCAAGGCCATCAAAGAAATAGATCTAGAGCTGACATCGCAAACTCCTATTATCGGTATCGCTGATCAAGCTCCCGATGAAGAGCAGAGCAAAGCGGTGGGAATTCATTTGAACGACTACTTAGTCAAACCGATTTCGCCGGAAGCCTTGCGCAAGATTTTACTGCGCCACGCCTATGAACCCAGGCGCCCAAATCTGAAGACTCTCATTCCTCTCTCTATCGAAGATGCCACCATTCCACCATCTTTTGAAGACTGAAAAGAGAGAACTAAAGTCCAATAGCCTGCAAAAGCGCATGTGCTTGCCGTTGTACTTCTAACTGCTCTAAGTAAGGAAGCCGTTTTAAATAGTCCGGAAGGTCGGTTGGCGGCTGAGTGTAGCGCAGTTCATCAGCTTCAAACACTTTCAGCAATTTCAAATCAGGATCTAAGCCCATAACCTTTTCCCCGGCATGTTCAGACCGGGCAAACAGTGACGGCAGTTCAGCTGGTCTTCCCTTAATGTACATGCCTGACATGTCAGCCCCGCTAGCATCAAAGGCAAAAAGCTTACCAGTAGCCGGAGTACCAGCATAGCCGCTGGCGTGCTTAAAAGACGACATCACATCGGCCAATCGAGAACTGGCATCCTCGGCCCTTTTCATTGGCGAAGCAACATAGAGAGGCATTTCGTAGTCTTTGCCATGCAAATAGAAATCTTCCACAATCTTGGCTCTCTCTGGGGGACCACCATGAAAAGCTAGTCGTGGCATGGTTTCACCAGCTTGCTCTACCCTGGCCAGAAGGCCTTTCATATTGTGCTCAGCAGTCGCTTGCAATTCCTGAAGAGGGCTATGAAATAGACGCTCCTTACTCAGTTGTACGAAATCACTAGAAAGCGCTTTGGACTCACCCAAGAAGGCTTTTTCCATACCAGCGGTAAGTGTTTTTCCTTCCGCCGCCCCTTCAGCCCCTTCAAACAATTTGCCCACCCGGCCACGCAAAAGAAGCGTGGCTGAGAGTGCTATGGCCACCCCGCCGATTACATACTTGCCAGTCTCCTGACTGCGGTCAAAATCTTTGGCCGCCTGGGAAGCAGACAAGACGAGATTACCCTTACCGTCGCTACTAAACAGCGGTTTTGCTGCCGTAAGCTGCCGGCCAATAGCCTCTGAACCGAGACCAGAGTCAAGCACAGTTGACCATCTACGCTCCAACCAAGAGTCACTTTTACTATTGCCACCAAAATTGTTCTTCAAGCCATCATAGAGCTGACCAACAAGACCTTGTTGAGCTAAGCTGACTTTGAAATTTTTCTCGGTTGCGACCAAGGATGTTGCCAAATCAGTTTTGGCTAAATCAGTTTTGGCCACAGGCCCAGATAAACTAAGCAAATCAAAGCCTAGCTGTTCGCCTTGATCATCGCGGGCCTTGTCATGATCAATATCGCCAGTCATGTTCAAGCCCTGCTCTAACTACATGAATATTACTGTGCTTGTCGCTTCAATGCTTTATCGACCAGTTGAATTTTGGCTGCCAGACTTGCTACTTCACTGTACTGTGCGCGGCCATTGATGCGCTCCATTTGATCGCCAAGGGCTTGCTTTTTCTTGATCAGTTTGTCAGTCACGATCCAATTCTTCAATGAACGAGCAGCAGCTCTTTCCTGCCAACTACTTTCAGCACCAGTAAACAGTTTCTGCTTGCCTTTGTCGCCATGGCTGTCGCTGACACGGACAGGTTTAGATTGTTCTTTAGTAGAATCGCTAGACTTCTTCAAGCCAAATTTCAAATAGCCTGAATCACTGCTGTCGCCGGCAGCTCCCTTGTTTTTATCAAGACCCAACAACTTAGCGCCTTCTGGTGTGAGAGATTTAGGACGCAGGGCCTCTTGCTTAGATTTGGTCTCTTCAATTGTTTCGCCTTTGATAGCGCGCCTCATACCGCCAGCCTTACCGTTAACAGCGTCACTGGCATTGACACCGTTGTTTTTATTTAGCTTTGCAGCACGACTGGCTTTGATATCATCCATCACAGCAAAAGTGGCCCCTAAAGCCATCAAGAAAAATGGATTGCACATAGCAAGGCCCATAAACGACATTTTGTCGCGGCTGCCGACTTCTTCTGAAAGTTTGTGCTGACGCACTTGCTCTAAAGTCATCTTGCCGTATTTTTCGGGATCGCTCTGCTTCAAGACCTGCAATTCTTTACTAGCACCCATTACACCAAGAAACGCTAAAGCTCCTACAGCACCTGGGGTTTTGTCAGCAGAATCAGCATGTTTAGCACCAGCAAGTGCTGCTGGTGCCTTTTTTGCTTCAGCACGACGCATAGCTTCAGCTCTCTCAGCTTCGGCTCGGCGCTGGGCTTCAGCCCGCATAGCATCGTTTCGCATAGCTTCGGCACGATTGAGTTCGGCCCGGCGTTGAGCCTCGGCTCTCATCGATTCATTGCGATTAGACTGGGTGCGAATTGCCTCTACCCGACGTTGGGCTTCGGTTCGAGCGGCCTCTGTGCGAATTGCTTCGGCCCGCATCGCTTCGGAACGACGAACAGCTTCAGCCCGATTGGCTTCTGCTCGGCTTTGTGCTTCGGCGCGAGCGGCGGCAACGGCACTAACGGCATCGACTGAACGAGTAGCATCAAACGGTCGAGCGATGTCACTTGGACGAGCAGTATCCACTGAACGAACAGCATCAAGTGGTCGAGCGATTTCACTTGGACGAGCAGTATCCACTGGTCGAGTTCCTTCGACTGGGCGACTAACCTCTAGACGCTTAGCCGCTGTATTCATGTTAAATAAAGCAATCTCAGGGGCGGCAAAGGTATTAGTGGTTTTATCTAAAATCTTGTCGAAGAATTTGTCAGCGCCCTTGTCTGATCCGCCATCACGGAACGATTGTTCAATAGAGCCTTCGGGTGACTTCAACGTGGATACCTGTCTTTTTGCTCGCCATTGCCATGAAAGAGCCAACGCTCATCTATAGACGTTATTGAACAAAAATTAGACACCTTTGTCGATGGTGGAACCACCATAGCGACCAAATCAAAGCCTAGGTCTTGTTTGCGGGCAAAAACGAAACCAGTGCATCGCTTGACAGGTAGTATATGTAACCGAGGGCTCCTGCTAGGGTGAAATAGGCCACACCAATCATCACTTTTTCTAGCCCAGTGGCCGGTTTGATCAGGTCCCGTTCACTAACTTGTCCAGTAAAAGAACGATAAGCGCTAAAAGCAGAAAAAATACCAAGAATGAAGAACAAGGGTGATTCCAACAAATACGCCGCTAGAAATACCATGGCAGCACCAGGAATCAACACCCATTTGGCAATGGCATTAATGACAAAGCCGCCATCGAAAGGTTTGGCTGGTATCAACTGCAATAAATTGAAGAAACAGCCTGTAGAACCGGCGGCCATCATTATTCCATTGCCCTGTTGCACACCAAAGAAGAAGAGAATAACCGATGTAACTCCACCCACTAGCGGTCCAGCTAGCGAAACCCAGGCATCCACCGCTTGGTCGGGCGGTAATTTCTCCATGGCCACAAAGGCTCCAAAAAATGGAATAAAGACTGGAAGTTTTGGGTCGAGGCCAAAGAACTTCATGAAAATATAGTGACCCGACTCATGAATTAGAATCAGCGCTACTACTATCAACGCATATATCGGACCAAAGAACATTGCATAGACGCCGATCATGATAAACATGGACAGGCCTTGTTTTAGCATCATGAATATAAAAAGTTTGAACTTCATAAACGCGATGCCAAGCACTGCCAAGCCGCCAAGTATAGAGTTCTTAGACTTCGGTTTCGGCTCTTGTTCCACGAATTTCCTCGTTCTTTTTACTGATAACTAGTAGAATCTATCAGACGCAGCAATCCACATTAGGCAGTCTTTTGTAGGGTCGAGAAATCTGAGATACAGACAACTATATCTTTACAGGTTAACAGGCAACAGCAAAGAAAGTGTTGCGCCCGGCGACTACCGCCCACAATTTCCAATAAAATTGAGCGAATGACAGCAAGCCAACCAAAAGAAAAGCGTTTCGTAAACCCGCTGCAAATAGCCGAAGATCAGATGTTAATCGGACTGACTTTGCTTGGGCAAGTTGGCTATCTCTTTTGGCGTACCCTTGGATATATGCTGCGCTTACAGATAGACTGGGGCGAGAGCACCCGCCAGGGCTATATGATCGGCGTTAAGTCATTGGTGGTGGTAGGAATCACCGCACTCTTTACCGGTCTGGCGATGTCGCTGCAAATATCGCGCGAACTTGTTACTTTCGGCGCCGATACTGCCATTGGCGGGGTTGTCTCACTGGCTCTTGTAAGAGAAATTGGTCCGATCACTGCCGGTGTCATTGTCGCTGGTCGCGTCGGCTCTTCAATTGCAGCAGAGCTTACAACCATGATGATTACAGAGCAAATTGATGCTCTCAAAGTAATGCGAGTGGACCCCATTAAATTCCTGGTTGTGCCGCGCTATACAGCCGCACTAATTGTCATTCCCACCCTATCTACTTACGCCATGTTTCTTGGTTTGTTAGCCGGAATATTCATCGCCAAGACCGCCGCAAATGTACCACCAGAAGCATTCTTAGACTCTGTCCGCCAAACCATTTTAGACCGCGACTTTGCCGTTCACTATCTCAAATCAATCATCAATGCCACCATCATCATTTTCTTCTCCTGCGCCATCGGCCTCAATACTCGCGGCGGTGCTGAAGACGTTGGTATAGCCACAACTCGCGCCATTGTCTGGACAATGATTTCAATTTTCATCCTCAACTTCGTCGTTACTTCGCTTACTTACGCTCCTCGCTAAAACTCGCTAGACCCAAACTGAAATTAAACTGAACAAAACCAGAACCCAAACCGACCAACAGAAATGACAGCTGAACCAGTTCTACAAGTAAAAAATATTCACAAGGCTTTTGGCGATCGCAAGATTCTGGAAGGCGTAAGCTTTGATGTATATGCAGGAGAAATGCTTGGTTTAATCGGCCCATCAGGCTGTGGCAAATCTACTTTGCTAAAAATTATTTGTGGATTGCTTGCCCCTGACCAAGGCGAAGTCATTCGTCGCTCAGACGATATCGGTCTAGTCTTTCAGGGTTCGGCCCTACTCAACTCGCTCACTGTCCGCAATAACCTGGCCCTAGCCCTTGACGGCCGCAATTTAACGAAAAAAGAAGAAGACAAGATCATCAGAGAAAAGCTTGATCTAGTGGAACTTTCAGATTTTATGTACGCCTCGCCCACAAGACTGTCTGGCGGCCAGCAAAAGCGCACCAGCTTTGCCCGCGCCATCGTCAACGATCCTAAAATCATTCTCTACGACGAACCGACCACTGGCCTCGACCCTGTAATGTCAACAGTGATTGAAGATTATATGATTGTCTTATCACACCAACTCTCCGCGGCATCGATCGTAGTCACTCACCAGTTTTCAACTTGGACCCGCACCACTAACAGGGTTGTTCTGATGTTTGAAGGAAAAATCGTTTGGCAAGGCACCCCCGAAGACGGAGTCAAATCAGATAATCCGTTCATGAAACAGTTTGCCTCGGGCTCTAGAGAAGGGCCAATGCTAGCAGCCAAAATATAAATTTAGAACTAACGTCCACGAGCACAAACAGCAGGAAGAACGATGGAGCTATCACCCAAAATCTCAGCACAAGTAGGATTGTTCGTCATGACGGCGGCCTGTATGTTGCTGTTCGGCTGGGGTTGGCTCAAGGGTCTATCTATAATGCATCCGCCCCAGCGCTTCATTGCTCAGTTTCATGACGTGGCTGGCTTGAACAACAATGCTCCTGTCAATATTAATGGTGTGCGCATTGGTCAAGTAGAACAGATTGATCTCAAGGGCAAGGGCCAAGTTTTAGTTCATCTAAAAATTAGCAGCGAAGACATCACCATTCCTAAAGGCTCGGCCATCACCATTCAAACTCAAGGCCTGGTGGGCGCTAAATACATCGAAATTACTTTGCCTGAAACCAAGCAAGGCGAATCTCCTACCGCTATTGAGCCTGGCGCCATCGTTATGGGCCAAGACCCAGTGCGCTTAGAACTTATCGCCAATAAAATTGCCACCAAGCTCAATCGTCTCGTCACTGATGTTGGCGGCGATGACGTGGGCATCAGCCTGGCAGAAGCTTTGCGCCACTCTGGCGAGACTGTACACAACATCAATGAAGCTGCCAAGAAATTAAACAGCAACATGGACACTCTGAAAACGGCCTCTGAAAACTTCAGCACGACATCTACCAAAGTTGGTCAAGTGGCTGATTCTTACAGAAACGTCTCAGCTGGTGCCAATACATTTTTCACCAAGAGTTCAAGAACTGCTGAGTCTATAAATGTGCTGGCAGGCAATCTCACCACAACATCAAAGCGCCTCAACAAAGTGCTTGAGAACCCAGGCTTTAGCGGCGATCTCAAAGAAACCGCTCAACTTGCCAGACAAACCGCCGACAGCATTGGTACAACCATGCATGAATTGAGCGGCACACTTAAAGACCAAGGGCTAAGAACAGACGTACTGACGATGTTGACCAAAGTCAATGACTCAACTGAACGCATTGCTAAGTCAATTGATTCAGTCAAAAGCATCAGCGAAGACAAAGAATTGCGCAGCGACGTCAAAGTAGCTATCACTAATTTGAAAGAAGCTATGACTAAGCTAGACGGCCTAGTCAGCGAGCCAGGCTTCAAAGACGACATTAGATCAACCATGACTAAAGTAAGAAGTGCGGCTGACGAAGTTGATGTTGCTGCTGCTCATTTCAATGAAGTAATCGAGGGGCCACGACCATTGTGGAAAATGATGTTTGGCCCCGGGCTGAAGAAACAATCAGCCAAAGACGCTGCTAAGGCCGAAAAGACCAACAAGAAAGGCCAGAAAATTCAGAAAGAAAAGGCTGAAGTTGGCGTGGCCGGAAATGACGCAGCTAATAGCATGGCCCACTAACGGACGTTCCCTGCTAAGCTTTTGTATTGCTAATTGGAGTAAAACAATGACCTGGGAGCCAGTGATTGGGCTAGAAGTACATGCCCAGCTAAAAACTAAAACCAAAATTTTCTGTGGTTGTCCCACCGAATTTGGCATGGGTCCCAATGAGCAAATTTGCCCGGTCTGCATCGGCATGCCTGGCGTGCTACCAGTGCTCAATAAGCAAGCAGTGGAGTTCGGCATCCGCGCTGGCCTAGCCCTCAATTGCCACATTGCCGAGCAGTGTCACTTTGATCGCAAAAACTATTTCTATCCTGATTTGCCTAAGGGCTATCAGATTTCGCAATACGAACATCCGATTTGCGAGAGAGGTCATCTCGAAATCAATGGCAAGAAAATTCGCATTACCCGCGCTCACTTAGAAGAAGACGCCGGAAAGCTTGTGCACTCAGGGGCTGATGGCCTGCACGGTTCAGATTACAGCTTGGCTGATTACAACCGCTCTAGTATGCCTCTACTCGAAATAGTGAGCGAACCAGATATTAGTAGCCCAGAAGAAGCCGCTAACTATCTCATCGAGCTGCGTCGTATCTTGCGCTATGTCGAAGTCTGCGACGGCAACCTTGAAGAAGGCAGCTTCCGCTGCGATGCTAACGTGTCACTGAGAAAACTCGGTACTACCGAACTTGGTACCAGAGCAGAAATCAAAAACATGAATAGTTTTCAAGCAGTAAAGAATGCCATTCAGTCTGAAATCGAGCGGCAATCAGCATTACTTGACAAAGGTGAGCGTATCGTTCAAGAAACCAGATTGTGGAATGAAGGCGATCGCAAGACCCATCCGATGCGTTCAAAAGAACACGCCCACGACTATCGCTACTTCCCCGAGCCAGACTTGATGCCACTTGCCATCAGTCGTGAGTGGGTAAAAGAAGTAGAACAAAGTCTGCCTGAACTACCAGAGCATCGGCGCAAACGCTACACCGAAAGCCTCGGCCTCTCCAACGAAGACGCTGGCATTCTCACCGAAGCAAAAGATTTAAGTGATTTCTTTGACAAGACAATTAAACTCGGCGCCCCGGCCGCTGATGCTTGCAACTGGCTCAAAGGACCAACTATGGCCTACCTTAAAGAAGCAAAAATAGAATTCGCCGAAACCAAGTTGACTCCCCAAAATCTGCATGCCCTTTGTGCTGCAGTGACCTCTGGCAAATTGGGCTCCACGGCCGCTAAGCCATTGATAGTTGATTTACTCAGAGACGGCGGTGACGTCGATAAACTAATCGACTCAAAGGGTCTCGCTCAGGTATCAGATGAGGGGCCAATTCGCGCTATTGTAGAAGAAGTAATGGCGCGCTCAACTCAACAGCTAGAAGACTATAAAAACGGCAAAGTTAAGCTGCGTCAGTATTTCTTTGGTGAAGTAATGAAAGCTGCCAAAGGCAAAGCCAATCCAACGGTAATAAATAAATTGCTCGATGAAATGCTCCCGGAATCTCAAGTAGTTAGCTAAGACCAGCACGCCGACAGGTGCAAAATGCTTACCTGCACGAAATTTCTAGCACTCCGAGTGCGTAGGCTTGCGATACTATCCGCCTCGACCGCAGCAGTTTTGCTCGGCTCTTCAACCAATGGGCAGTGGGCCGTTGCCAGCCCAACCGCTACAAATACTGCTAATACAAATACAGCTAGCGCCAGTTCAGTCAAAAGCTATCCAGTCAACACTAAAACCAGTACTAAACCGACCGTCCCTGTGACTTTAGACGGCAAGAATAGCTTTCGCCTACTGCAGCACTCACAGACCTCTGGCGAAGACGAAATTTTGGTATGCCCCTTCGGCATCAAAATTACAAACCTACGCCATCAACAGGTAACGCTGCTGCCAAAGCCGTTTACTGAAATTTACTGCTACAAGGCCAAAACAAAAAAAATATTCCACGGCCCAATCAAAGACTACAAAAGCCCCTTCGCCTCTTCTATGGCGCTTTTAAAATCAGTCACCTTTAACGACATCAAGACAACTAAGTTCAAAGAAGGCACATATAAAGGATGCTCAGCAGCCTACTCCAATATTTCAAAAGAAGTGATGGCGCAGAGACAGAAAGAAAAATCAAATGGTGATCTCGTCGGCCGAGCACCGCGTCTATTTGAAATGGTCACCAGCAGTAAGCTCAACATACCCCCAGGGGCTAGCAGATTTCTGCATACCTACTATGGCCTACCAGAAAAACCAGGTTTGCCCTTGCAGATGAACTACACAACTTTTTCCGGACAAACCCACCATTACCTGACAACTGACAAGATCGAAGCAAAACTATGCAAACCCAGTGATATGGCAGCACCAAGCGGTTTCAGCAAGGTCAAACAGCCAAGCGATTTATTAATCGATGAAGATTCAGAAGACTCTATGAAAATGATAATCATGGATCACTAAATGAAACCTCTTGCCCTATGTCGAGTAAATAGACCGCTGTGGTGGTATTAATAATAGGTAGGTCAATTTGTGCTTAGATTCCGGTACAGGTCTTGCTGAAGATCTTGTTCTAGGTCTCAGGCTTTTAATAGGCCTTAGGCTTGCAATAGGCCTTGGGTATCATTTTTAGCCTGCGGGGAGTTCGCTCTTGCTATCGTCGAAACTGAAATGTTTGACCGTACTAGGCGCACTAATGACTTGCAGCGCTGCTTCAGCCTACAACTTCAAGGGCTACTATGCGCCAGCTGTATTGGTTTCGCCCATGCGTGACGACATTCAGTACACACCGGTGGGAATGGGTGTCATCACATCTAAGGCCGGATATAGAGTGCATCCAGTTACTGGCCGTGGAGATTTTCATAGCGGCGTAGATCTTGGGGCAAAATTGAACGACCGCGTCTACTGCCTCTTAGATGGCATTGTTACCAGGGTCGGCTGGCGCGGCAACCTTGGCGTAGCAGTTGAGGTTTATCATCCCTATCCTAATTTGCGCACAATCACTGGCCACTTAAATGCCTACTCTGTCATGCCTGGCATGCACGTACAGCGAGGCCGAGTGATTGGCTATGCCGGATCAACTGGGCGCTCTACTGGCGTGCACGTGCACTACACAGTAATGAATGAAGGCGGCGAATATGTCGAGCCCATGCAATTCATTCGTCAGGTGCCACAATATGTCATGGCCCTGCGTACTTTTCAGGGACAACTGGCAATGTCGCACAACATAAAAAAGATGGCCAAAATCGACACCAAACTAATTGATTCAGAAACTGAAGATTTGCCGCCTGGTAAAGGCGAAGGCCAAGAGAAAAAAGGCGAAGAGAAGCCTCCATCCGCCAGTATTGAACCCTAAATTAAATCAATTGATTAAGTAGAGATTGCCGTCCTGGCTACCGATACACACCCCTGACTGCGATACAGATGGGCTGCTGACGATGGCACGTTGAGTTTTGAACTTCCATTTAATAGCGCCGTTGCGCAAATCGATAGCGTAGACAAAACCGTCAGTGCTACCGCAATAGATCATATTGCCAGCAATCGCTGGCGAGGATGACAGCAGTGGGTTTGGCGAATTCAGTTGAGTTTTCCACAAAATTCGGCCAGAAGAAGCATCGAGGCAATACATTTTCAAATCATCATTGCCAGCAAATATGCGACCATTGGCACCCGTGGCAGCAATACTGAAAGAGCCTGGTGCGCCTACTTTCCAGCGGATTTTACCAGTAGATATATCAATGGCGTAGAAAGCATTATCCCAACTACCCAAATAGACAGTATTATCCAAAATCATTGGTGAAGCCATCAAACGCCCACCAGTCTTTACTTGCCATTGCAAGCTGCCATCCTTAGTAGATAGGCAGTAGACGCTGCGATCTTGCGAAGTGACAATAACCGAATTAGGACTGACGCATGGCGAAGAGGTGATGCGACCAATACCGATGGCAGGTTTAGAGTCGGTCGGTGCTCCACCGGTAGACCCAGAAATGGCAGGACCTGAAAGAACGCTAGTTGAAGCCACAGTCGGAGTTACAGCAGGAGCCTTGCCAGTGGCGCCTTCTGTGGCTTCTAGTGCTTTCACTTCGGTTGGTACATTTAAAGAAGCAGCAGCAGGATATTGCCATTTTACTTTTCCGCTATGGGTATCGATGGCATAAACGATGCCGGCGTGCCCACCAATATAGGCCGTAGACTCGAATACAGCCGGTGAAGAAGAAACACGATCACCAGTATCGACTGACCAGATTACCTTTCCATCCTTAGCATCTAATCCATATATCTTCTTGTCTTCGCAGCCTACAATCAGCATGCCATCGCCCACCGCTGGGGATGATTTAACCTTGTCACCGAGTTTGGAGCGCCAAACCATTCTTCCAGTTTGCTCGTCAATGGCGTAAACATGCCCATCATCAGAGCCCACATAGATAACTCCTTTATATATAGCAGGAGATGAATCGATTGGACCTTCAGCCGGAAACGTCCAGCGTACCTTGCCTTGAGCAACTGTTGGCAATTCTACGGCACTGTTTCCGGTATGGCAGGGGTTCTGTAAAAACATCTGCCAATGGCCTCGGAACTTGGATACGATAGCCTGGGTGCCCTTTGACTGATCCCCAAGCGATTCAATTTTGCCTGTTAGACCGGTCGGTTTTAAACCAGCCTCCGAATGAGTCACATTGCCCGTTTGGACAAGCGGGGCTTTCGTTTGCGGCGTGGCCGATACACTACCAGGGGTAGGGGCAACTTTGGCTGCAACAGGCTTAGCAGCTGGCTTTGCGGCAGTTTGAGCAATTGCGTAAGGAGCCAACGCCAATGCTATAGATAAGGATAGGGTTTGCGAGAAAGTGGCTCGTCTTGCCGATTTGAGAACAGTTGTCATGATAAACACCAAGGAAGGATTATAGCCAAGAATTCCTGCAGAATTAATTGATCAGGCGTGGTCTTTTTCTGAAGCTCTCGCTAGGGCCACTCCGACAGGGTTCCATTATAGTTGCTGGAAAAACTTTCGATCGAAATTTGATCTTTTCAAAATTTCTTTTCTTGATTTTGTCTGCCGTGAACGACAGTCAAAAGCTTCAAAACAGCACTACATGCCGGTTCTACGCGACATCTACAAGCCTTGATCAATCACTCATCGATCAACACATCAAAGAAAAAATCTAAAACTTTCCAGTCAGAATCGCTTGTAGTATGAGTTACATGGTGTTATCATCCCTGGCTGTGGGTTGGGATAAGTATTTCCAATAAGGAGGAAATCAGAATGAACCGAGCTGAGCTCGTAGAAAATGTGGCCAAAGCTACAGGCCAAGCCAAGTCAGAAGTGACTCGCACATTGTCCGCTTTTATTCACACCGTAACTGGCGCTCTTGCAAAAGGCGACAAAGTCACTCTAGTTGGCTTCGGAACTTTTGAGCGTCGTATGCGCAAAGCCAGAACTGGCCGTAACCCTAGAACACTTGCTCCGTTGAAAATTGCGGCTGCTCGCGTTCCAGCTTTCCGCGCTGGTAAAGAACTCAAGGACATCGTGAATGGTCGCTCTAAGCAACCAACACTAGTTCTTGCTAAGGCTAAACCAGCTGCTAAACCAGCTAAGAAAGCCGCTGCTAAGCCAGCTAAAAAAGCTGCTGCTAAGCCAGTAAAGAAAGCCGTCAAAAAAGGCGCTAAAAAAAGATAGGTTCTAAGTTCGCTTCGGTACTAGTTACTGAAGCGATTCTTTTTTCGAGTCAATCAACGATTCGATAACGATTAGGATGAATTAGGTAAGAATTCTTCAAATCAACCCACTTCTCAGGGAGCGCGCAAGCGCTCCCTGTTTTTATATGATCTGCGCGCAACACTGTATTGATAGGCCTGTTTTTATAAGATTGCCGCCCTTAGCGATGCTGCAGTCGATAAACCGAATTGCCGACATAAGTAGCCAGCGCCGTCCAGATAAAGACAAAGGCCAAAAGATGAGTGGCCGAGAAGGGCTCTTTGTACAAAAACACCGCCAGGGCAAATTGCATGGTAGGGGCAATATATTGAAAGAAGCCCAATGTTGATAAAGGCAAATTGCGCGCTGCGTGGGCAAACCAAAGCAAGGGAAAACTAGTGATTGGTCCAGCACAGACAATCAGCAAAGCCAATTGCCAATCTTGACCGAACACCAAAACACCTTGGTTCCATTGATAAATCAAATAACCTACGGCTAGCGGCAGCAACAAAATAGATTCCACCGCCAAGCCAACCATTGGCTCCACTGGCGCCTGTTTGCGCATCAACCCGTAAAGCCCAAAAGTCAAAGCCAAAGCAATAGAAAAATAAGGGAAGCTATTTAAGCCCACGCCATAAATTGAAACCCCAATTGAGGCCAGGACAAAAGCCAAGACTTGGAGCCGATTTAATCGCTCTTTAAGAATAACCGCGCCAAGCACTACATTAACCAGGGGGTTAATAAAATAGCCTAAACTGACCTGCAAGAGCCACTTTTGCTGAACGGCATAAACGAATAGCAACCAGTTAGAACTGAGAAACAATGCACTGCCAAACATCCAAGCAAGCTTTTGCGGCGAAGTGAGCACGGCCACTAACTCTTGTCGCCGCTCTTTATTGACAAAGAAAAACGATACAGTAAGCAGTGACCAAACAATTCGATGCGCCACCATTTGAGGTGCTGGCACCGCACCAACGGCTTTCCAATACAGCGGCACGAATCCCCAAGAGCCATAGGCTAAAACGGCATAGAGCGGCCCCCTGGACGCCTTATGCACGATTTTTTCATTGGTCACCGGGATTCCTCATAACTGCTTGTCTTATAGTCTTCACAGCTGGGCTTTGGGCAAGACAAAGCGGATGTCGAGTGAACGCAGGTAAGTATGCAATCCTGCATCTTGCATCGGAATCAAATGAGCCTTCTTGCCCGACTCATTGTGATGAGCATGCCAATAGCCTGGAGGAGTGATAAAAGCTGAATAGGGCTTCCAATCAACCCGCTTAGGGTCGAGTATTTTGCCATCACTATCAATGTGGCGGCCCACTAAAGAGTAACATCCGGGCTCGCAATCAAGAATTAGATCAAGTGCCACTGATTGATGGCGGTGGGGCAACTGCACAGTTCCCTCTGGCAAAACCCCTAACATCGCCCACAAAGTATGAGTGACAGTAAGAGTTTGATCCATTTCTTTGTTAGCTAGAAGAATGCTCACTCGGCTGCGGTTAACAGACTCCCCCTCATGCTCTACCCGAGCCAACTCTTTGAGCGAATCTTGGCTGGCAAACAAAGTTGGCTTAAATCTCGGATGTTTAGCTTCAGCACCAAGGTAACGCAAAAGCGGCTCGTCGTGTACTAGATAAAAGGCCGTATCTGAGTCGGCCTCGTGAGTGGTTTCACAGCCAAGCGGCAGCACCAAGAAATCTCCGGTTTTGTAGGGAATGCGATCGCCACCAAATGAAGTATTGCCAGAACCACGAATGACATAAATCAACTGGGAAGTGGCATTGAAATTAGTGGTCAATTTTTCGTTGGGCAAAATATGGACAAAATTGGCACACAGGGCTGGGCTAGTAGCCGGGCCTTCGCAGCCCAAAGCCTGGCTAACATCTAAGGGAATTAAAGCAGTCTTGTCACCCTGGTGCAGCGAACCACTAAATTCGGCATAGGGTACCTGTGAAATTACCCCAGAGCCAAGAGGATCAGCCGCTTTGGTGTATTCATAATAGAGGGCGTCAGCCTTGAGCTTTTCTAGTGATTCAGGGGTGATTACAGTGTTCATAGCGCTCTCCAATCAATGTTCTTTCAGCAATTGTATATCGAACTTGGATTCAAGATTATGACCATAGTAAGATTGTCAACAAGCACTAAAAAAATTACAAGCACAACAGGCAATAGCTAGAAGCAGGGCGATATGGCCAAAGAAAAAAGTATAGGTGCAGGTGAATTTAAAACTCATTGCTTGAATCTAATTGATGAAGTCAATCGTAGTCGGCTCCCCATAGTCATCACCAAACATGGCAAGCCACTTGCCAGACTGGTTCCTTATGCTGATGAGCCTCACACTTTGTTCGGTTGCATGAAAGACAGCGTGATCATACACGGCGACTTGGTAGAGGGCACCGGCGAAGAGTGGCAAGCCGATGGCGCTTGAATCAGAACGTGGCTTGATTCTCGACACCCATATTTGGATCTGGCTCAACAACGCTAGCAGTGAAATTTCTTCAAAAACTGTGGCTTCAATCGATCGTGCCACTCGCAAAGGACACGTGGCAATTGTGAAAGGCTGAAAAGCTGAAAGGGCAACTGGCGCAATTTGCGGGAATTTCACAAGTAGCGCCATCGCCAGCGGTATTAACTAATTTGTGTTTGCACGCGAAAAATCAGCAAAAAAGTCGTCGTGATATTCGTTGTGAAGTCGGCAAAAAAATGTCCGACTTTCTCAAGAAAATCGGACATTTTTTGTACGGTACGACAAAACGCAACTCGCTTCGAAAACCAAAAAGGGAAGATTTTTTCGAAAAAAATCTTCCCTTTTTGGCGACGGGTTGACTCATCAAAAACCTGACTTTGGTTAATCAAAGACATCACGCCAGAGAGACTCAAGACTGCCCTCCAAGCATTAGGCGGTACTCACAATTGGAGCCTCACAGAAACCTAGCGTAAGCCTTGCGCGAGCGGCGATAACTTTGCAAATCCAAAAGAAAACCTAACTCTATATCATAGAAGTCAAGAATATGAGTTTTGAAACCATGCGCTGGCCGCGCTTACCATAGTTTTATCTCAAAACAATAGCAATTAGATGTCATGTATATCCATCATCATGAGTATCCCATTCTCTTTCTCCTAAAGGCTCCTTAAAAGAACCAACCATATTCTCCTAACCTCCAGCCCGCAACATCGTCACAAATGGCCTCAATTCGAGACCAGTGTCGCGGGCTGAGACGGCCTTAACCATCTTTTTTTTCGAGAGGTCACTATGTCTAATACAAACATTCCATCTGGCATACAGCTGGGCACAGCCCTGCCGAATCTTTCAAGCTTGGTACCAGACTGGCTCAACAACTGGTTCGCCAACTTCGCTGTCAATCCGTCCCTGCTCAACACCAGCAACTATCTGCCGCCGCTTCTCGTCGCCATTCTCTTGGGCATGGCCCTGGGTTATGAGCGTCGTCGTCGTGGCAAGGTCGCTGGTGTTCGCACAAACATGGTCGTCGCCGCCAGCGCCTGCCTGATCACCATGGTTGGTATCTTCGTCTTCGAAGCAACCAAACTGGGAGACCCCGCTCGTCTGCCTGGCCAAATCATCGCCGGTATCACCTTTCTCGGTGCTGGTGTGATCTGGAAGAACGGCTGGAAGACGCAAGGCATCACCACTGCCGCTGTCATTCTTTTCTCTACTGTGATCGGCATCCTCTGCGGCTTCGGCTACTTGATGTGGGCAATCACCGCCAGCCTCATCGTCGTCGCCGTCCTGCAGGTGAGCTATTACATCTTCCCCTCTGATGACTCGAACGATCGCACCCTCGCCATCGTCTGCCCCCTAGACAAGTACGACGCTGTTCGCAACTTGTTTCCCAAGGGCTCGAACATCGAACAGTTCAGCCGACGCGATGGCGCAGTGGTAGAAGTGCGCATCAACGCACGCCTGACCCGCGACGACCTGAACAAGCTGATTTCGACCAACATCCACAATCCCGACTTGATCTCCATCGACTTGGTGGACGAACACAGTTCGTGATCGGCGCAGAACACAGCTCGTAACCGGGCCAACTTTAGGTTGACCGAACCATTCTGAAGTAACAACCCAAACCAGCACCCTGACTTGATTTGCCTAGGCAAGTCTCTCAGGCGTGCGCTCAGGGATAAACTTATGACCGAATTTTTGAGAAAAGCAAAAATGGTCGCCGTCGTGCTCTTGCTCATGGCATTGGCAGGTGTCGGCGGCGGCTTCTACGGACACTCGCTGCCCAAAAGTGGCGTGGATCCGCAGGACTACATGACCACCGTCTTCTCGCCTTACGAAGACGCCCAAGCAGAATTTCTGCACTTCCTCGACGGCACCAAGCGCAAACTGCGAATTGGTGTCTACAGCTACACCAACGATGCCATCACCGACAAGCTCATCGAGCTGCATCGGCGCGGCGTCAAAGACATCAAGGTGATCGTCGACAAGTCGCAGAGCGTCGCTCGCAGTGCCCAGTATCAGCAAGAGCAAATCAACAAGCTCAGGGCTGAAGGCATCGAGGTGATCGTCGGCACTTCTGAAAAGAAGCACCAGATCATGCACCTCAAGTTTGCGGTGCGCGACGACGAATGGGTCGAAGACGGCAGCTGGAATTACAGCGTGTCGGCCAACGACCAAAACAACAACCTGAACTTCGTGCAGTCAAAGAAGCGAGCCGCCCTGTTCACCGCGAACTGGGAGCGCATGCGCACTTTCATGCTGACCCAAGATCAGACCCCTTGGAACAAGGCTGACTAAGCCACTACCGCGCCATAGCTGCGCAAAGGACTAAGGTGAAACTATCACACAACCGTCTCGCTGTTATTTTCAATCCCATGGGCGGCTCGGCCAAATCTGGCACGATCGACAAGCTGGAGGCAGCTTGCCGAGCCCACGGCATTGAACTCGTCAAACTGACAACCACCGCCGAGCTCGGCTCTGCCAAAAGGCTCTCAGCAAAAGCCGTCGCCCAAGGTGACATCGATGCTGTGATTGCCTGCGGCGGTGACGGAACGGCCTGTCAAGCCGCAGAAGGGTTGTTCGGCTCGGGTGTTCCCCTGGCCGTCTTCCCTGCAGGCACTGGCAATCTCTTTGCCCGTGCCTTCTACGCCAGCCCAGACCCCGTGCGCTTCATCACCATGGTGATCAACGGCCAATCCCAGCCAGTCGACATGGTGCGCTTGGTCAGCGCCGACAGCATCGGCATCAAGCAAGAGCAGCTCTTCATGGTGGCCACTGGCTTCGGCAAAATCTCCGACGCCATCTCCTTCGCCACTCCCCGAATGAAGCGCATCTTCGGCAAGCTCACCTACGCGGTGCGCATGCTGGCTGCCAGCTTCAAACCGAGCCCAGTGCGTTACAAGCTCACGCCCCTTCTGGCAGATGGTCAGACAGACCTTCAGGTCAAGGCCGTGAGCTTGGAGGCCTCAGCACTATTCGCCCTCAGCGCGGTACCGCCATCGATGCTGGCCCTAAGCCGCGGTTGCAACGCCTCGGACGGACTGCTCGATGTCGTGGCCATCACCGCCAACGGCTTCGGCAGCCTGCTGCAGTTCTCAGCACGCATGGCCATGGGTCGTCCAGACAAGTCGACCAACTACTACCGCATGCGTGTAGCCGCCGTGCGCATCGAAACCTCTTCCCCGGTTACGCCGAACATCGATGGAGACCCGGGTCGTCCCACCAGCTCGATGGAACTCTACGTGCTGCCGAAAGCAGTGCAAATCATCGTCAGCTGAAAGCTCTTCTTCAGGTTTTCCTTCGGATCTCCCGCTGCGTTTTTCTGCGGTTTTCTGAAGGTCTTTCTCTAGGCTTCCCCTCTGTACTTAACCAAACTTTGGAGTCAAACATGACACTAGGAAATGTTCTCTTCTGGGCGCTCATCGCAGCGCTGCTCTTCATGGCCTACCGCACTGGCTACTGGATCTGGCAAGGCCGCAAGCTGCAAAAGACCGGCTACATGCCACCACCGTCCACGCGCTTCGCTCGCTGGTTCGCCAAACGCGTTTACCAAATCATGTGCATGGTCGGCGTCGGCCCGGTCAAGGTCATAGGCGCCGAAAACGCCAAATTCGCTGGACGCGCCCTGGTTCTGCCCAACCACCAATTCGCCCTCGACTTCGCTGTCGTCGGCAAGGCCATTCCCTTCTCTTATCGCCAGGTAGCCAAGGCCAAAGAGCTGCGTCCCATCATCCGTGGCACACTGGCAGCCTGGGCTGGTATCGTCGGGGTTCAGGTGGAAGGCGGGAAGTCGCAAGAAGGCGGTGGCGGTCAAGCAGTGATCGACACTGGCGCCGGCATCATCAACGCCAGCAAGGGCGCCCGCCTGCTGCTCTTCCCCCAGGGCAAACTCGTCTTCAGCAATAAGCTGGTGAACGAAGACTTCCGCACCGGTGCCGTCCGCATGCTCTACGGCGCTGCGGAACTGGGCGGTGATGACCAGCTCTACGTGCTACCAGTTGCAGTGCACTACAAGCGTGATCGCAAAGACGCCAGTGCAGTTCACCGCTTCATGAACGCCATCGGCTTCAAGAATTTCCGCCGCTGGAAGGACTTTGAGCTGGTCCCCAACGCCGACGGCACCAAGACCAAGGTGGACCGCATCTTCACCACCTACGGTGCCACCGTCGTGATCGGTAAGCCCATGGCAGCCAAAGACCTGCCCCGGGATCCCCGTGCAGCAACCAACGCAGTAGCCGCCGAAATTCAGCGTCTGCTCACCCAGGCAGAAAACGCCTAAGCAAAATAACAAAGAGGTCAACCCGAATACATGGACCCAATCACATTGCTACTTGCCATTGCCGGCTTCACACTGCTGGCCCTCGGCCTTGACTTTCACTCAAAGAGCGAATGGGCCAAGGCAAACAAACTCGGCACCACCTTGCTGCACATCGCTGCGATTGGCGCCGGGTTTGCCGTTCTGTACCACTTGGGTCGCTTCTTCGATGCGTTCTATGTGTCGCTGTTCGGCCTAGCCATCGGCTATCGCATCGCTGGTGCTCTCACCGCCCGCGCCACCAAGCGCGCTCAGGCGAAAGAGCTCAACGACAAGATCGAAGCAGCTTTGCTGGAACAAGTTGGTGCTGCTCCTTCCAACAAAGAGCTGAATGTCAACATCGACGTCAGCACCTGCCCACGCTACCTGCTGGATGACCGAGTCGCTGCGTTGGTAAAAGATGGTTACACCGTCTCGACCGTGCAACGGTACAACGACAACAACACGGTGCTATCTATCAGCGGCAAGGCTTCACCGAACAGTAAAAAGTAACACTCGCCACAAGCGAAGGCAGGGCAACGCTTTGCCTTGTCTTCGTTTGTTCTCTCAATCTTGTTGAAGGATTACTTCATGTCCCCAACACCACAAGACCTTTCTACAGCAGCCCTTCTGAAGGCTGCTGCTTCTGCCGCCAAATCTGACCTCTACGATATGGCCCGTCAAGGCCTGCTCGAATTTGGCCACAAGCGCTTCGAATACAGCACGAGCATTTTCGAGAGCTACACCTCATACGGCGGCGAGTATCTCTTCGATCTCATCCCCCGCAGCATGCTCAGTGCCCAGGGAAGCAGACGCGCCAACGGCGTCTTCCAAGGCCTCAGTGCCGCTGAGATTTTCGAAATCTGCTTCACCAAAGACGCCCTCGAGTTTCTCTTGCGTCACGCTTACAACCCTTGGCGGTTCTGGAGCAACGTCAACAAGCTGATGTCGATTTTCGCCAGGAGCAACCCAGTCGAAGAGGCAATTCCGTTCACCCTCGACTTTGTCCAGCAACAAATTCTGACGACGCACACTCCCTTCGGCATTGCTTCGTCGCCTTTCAGTGACGCTCACAGCGCCAATCTCAAGGCCCTGATTGAAGGTATGGGCGGCACTCTCGACATCAGCAAGCTGGAGCCGAAAGTGGCTTTCTTCTTGATGCAGCACGGCCTGATCATGCAGAAGGCCAAGCCAGACAACTATCGTGAAATGGCAGAGCTGGTGGTCAATCCGCTCTGGGCCGATTGGCTTGTGGCTTTGACCGCAGTGCCGCTGGAAGCAGCGACAATCGAAGAAGCGCCAGTGGAAGCTGTCCAAGTCGAGGCCGTGCCGGAAGCAGCAGAGAAGCCACCCGCTTCCGCAGCTTCATGAACGCCATCGGCTTCTAGGGCTTCCAGTACTAGCCTGAACGGTGGTGTGTTGGTGTCAGATGAACTCTATGAGCTCGAAGCTGAAACCAACGCACTGGTGCTGAAAGCGAAATAAGCCTGACCCGGCTTTTAGAACACTATTGATGCGAAAGCGGCCACCATGCCGTTTTTGCTCAATAGTGTTTTTTGCTCATATCTACTACGCGCCATAGCAGTAGCGGGACCCAAAAACCAAAACGCAAAACCTAAAACAGCCTAGGGTGGACAGATAGCAGACTTCAGCTATTTTGAGCGGCAAGATTTACCGCCTGTTATTATGTGGAAAGATTTCTCTTGGGAAGATATTACGAGACCATGGTCTACACCAAAGTGACCCGCTGCCAGAACTTTAGAAAGTCGCCTAAAACCATACCTAAATTCAGAGCCAAAGTTGCAGCAGTCATAGCTCTCGGCTTATCAGCATTAATACTCGGTCTATACGTCTTCTCAATTTTATGGCGAGTAAGTTTTGCCGAAAAGCGCCTCTACGGAAGCAGCCGACTGATACCACTTTCGTGGCACAAGCAAGTACCGACAGAACCGGGCAACCCTTCAACTTTCGATGAATTTACCTGCCCATACAATCGCAATGGCAAAACTATCCACGTTTACAAACAACTGGTTAACAGCTTTCAACACGCCTATGGCTCAGCTCTTGCCGCCTACGAGCTAAGCGAAGTTCCGTCTGATTTATTGTTCCGCGCCAACGAATATACAGAAGCAATTTTCTCTAAGGCGTCAGGCACACAGCCCTGGTACCTAGATACAAAGAAAGATTTGCACAATAATGCTGTTGGTCGGAAAATAGGCCTAAAGGCAAGAACACTCGGTCTCAATGGTTTAGACGCCGAGAAATTTATGATTGCCGAGACTTTGAAAGCCGCCGACGACGGCCGCATTTACAACCACTTCTTAGACAAAAGAACACTGCAGTTGCCAACATTAGAAGAGTTCGGCTGCCCGGGGCTATTTCAGATTTTGAGCCTGCGCAGCACGACACCACTAATTAGATAGCCGGAGCTCTCAATTTCAAGCTAAAAAAATGGTTTCCATGGAAACCATTTTTTTAATGAAAAATCTAAGGTGCCCGATAGAAAACCAGCAGACAAGCCTTACTATTCTTACTATTCTTACTAACCTCTACTAACCTCTATTGCTCTTCGGCAGCCAATTCTTTCTTTGTCGCTTCAATAAAGCGGGCAAACATGCCCATGCTCAACTCTTCAATAGTATCCGGGGCAAACTGCGAACCGCGCAAACGCCAGGACATTCCTTGTTCATTCACTTTGATTTGCATAGTACCGACCGGGGCAAACTCGTGTTCAACCAAACTGAGCGCCATTACCTGTGATACTGGCACAATGTAAAACTCGATTTGACTACCGCTGCCACGAATGACAAGACTATGGCGGCGATTAGCCAATCTAGCACGGAAGAACGTAGCTGTTTCTTCAGCTTCGCGTTTACTATTGACCCGGGTAACTTCGGTCACTTCACCAAGAATAGATGATGATATTTGCAAGGCAGTGCCAGCCGCAACTTTGTTAAATTCAAAGGCAAACCAACGCAAATCTTGGAAAATTTTGTCCACTAAATAAGAAACAGCCGAGCGATAAAGACTGGCTTTCAACTCATCTTCATACAAGTCATCGCGACGGCCATTGATAAAATCTTCAGACTCAGACTTGAGTTCGTCCATCCAATTGAGAACTGTAGCCGATCTCTCTCCACCAGCACTGCTTAGGAACTGTTCCGATAGATTGACGTGGGCTTGGTAAGCACCATCTTTGCTTGGTTCGAGTTTATCAGTGCCACCATGACCAAACATTACTCTATCGATGTTGCGAGGCAGGGAAGCCTGCGCGGCAGGATGAATATCAACAAACTTGCGGGTCTGTTCCCGAGTCATATGATCGCTAGCTACCGATTTACTGACCGAACGTGAATTATTACGTACCATCATTTGCTCTCCCATTTCCCGCAGGAACTCCTAAACTCATCAGGATTACCCAACCCGAAAAACCAATCCGAATAACGCAACCCACACTCTTATTGTGCTCCGACCACGCCAATACGTCATCGACGAAAGGGTATTAGCGAAAGTGTGTATATCTATAGCTAGGAGAAGATGTACGAGAAGATGTGCGAAAATTGAAGCCATGTCAGAACAAATACTTAATTTTCACGTTGTCACGCTCTTTCCCGAACTGATCAGCAGTTACTGCCAAACCAGCATCATCGGCAGAGGGGTCAAAGCCGGTCGCCTCACAGTGCAGGCTTACAACCCCAGAGACTTCGCCACAGACAGTTACCACAAGGTAGACGACACACCCTACGGCGGCGGAGCTGGCATGGTGCTCAAACCTGAGCCTTTTTTCGCCTGTGTCGAAAGTATTGCCAGGCCGGAAGGCTCACCGGTGATTTTAATGACACCACAAGGCCAGACTTTTAACCAAAAACTGGCCGAATCTCTGAGCCAAGAAACAGACATCACTTTTTTATGCGGCCACTATGAAGGCTTCGACGAAAGAATACGCAGCCTGGCCACAGCCGAAATATCAATCGGAGACTTTGTTTTGACCGGCGGCGAGCTGCCAGCGTTGACCATAATCGACGCTGTGGGCAGATTGATACCAGGGGTATTAGGAAAAAGTATTTCACTCAGTCACGAATCTTTTAATGACGGCCTGTTAGAAGGGCCGCATTACACCAAGCCAGCTGACTTTCGTGGCATGATGGTGCCCGATGTTTTGCTTTCGGGAAATCATGCCCTCATTGCCAAATATAGACGACAAGAACAGCTCAGAGTAACGTTCTTAAATCGTCCAGACCTACTAGAGAGAGCCGAGCTGCAATTGGACAAAGAAGATAAGAAGTTCTTGAGAAAATTGCAAGAAGAGTTATAATATTGCCTTAGCCTTTGATAGGTTAGCTCCATATCTGGTGCACCCGATGTCTCAAGCAAAGCAAGTCACAGAGCCAACTACAGAGCAAAAGAGACCGTTGCATAACGTCTTTGAAGAGCAAATTACTGTTCATCCTCTGGTACCACTGGCAAGGGCAGCCTCGATTTTGCGCACAGATGCAATTTTATTGAAAGAACGGCTAGCAAGCGGTCAAATCAAAGGCGAGCAACGCCCGGACAGCGACCCAAGCAGCCAGAAAGATAGCTGGTTTATATACGCTAGTGAATTTAACCGTTTGTTAAATGATCAGCTAGCTCGTTACGAAAACAGAATTAGCACCGAAGGCATGGACAAACTTTTTGAAGGCAAAACTGCCACAGAAAAAAGTACTGTGCACAAAAGATCCGAAAAAACAGGTTTGCAAGAAAAAGACACTGAGCCCAACTCTGGATATGGCTCCGATCGAGAAGTGGTGGCAGAGGCCGACGTCCAAGTGAACTTTACCGGCAACGAATGTGACGACGTTATACATATCGAAATTACCGAATCCACGCATCACGCCCAAGAGTCAGAATTAGAATCAAGGCTAGACCGTGAACTCAATTCCGAATCGGCCGTGCAACTGATCAGTGAGCTGGCCAGCAAACTAGAGGCATCCACTTATCGAAACGGCTATCTAGAAGCCCTTCTCGAAACCCAAGCTGAGCAAATTAGACTGCTTCCAGACTTGCAGGCACAAGCAAGCAAAACAGCCCTATTAGAAGCAGAGCTACTTGAGCTGCGGCGACAAGCCAGCAGCAAAAAAAGCTGGCTTGGATCGCTGACCGGCTGGCTCAGCGGCAAATCGTAGATTTGTCTACACGCCAACCCAAGCAATAGAACAACAGGAAGCGACCACCGAAGCGGGAGTCATCAAGCCATATCCCAGGGATTTACAGTGGGAACTCCAAGAGCTAAAAACGGCGCAGTATCACGCGTCGCCACAGTGAAGCCATGAACAGCTGCTATAGATCCGATTTGTCCATCGGGCATTGAAACAGTCTTTCCCGCCAGACGAGCTTTGCCAACAAGGGCACCATAGGCAATGGCAGCCGGTTCGTCGAAGGGCAAGACCCTCGAGCCAAAGAGCTTTCCAAGCAAATCACCGAGATCAGCTTTAAGTGCCGATTTTCGCTTGCCTAACGGCAAAATCTCTACGCCGATACAAAGTTCCGACAGACTAACTGCTGTCAAATAAAGGGAGTCGGCTGGCATTTCGTCCAGCCAGGCCACGACCGCCGAACTGCGACCGACCTTTATGACCTCTGAAACAACGTTTGTATCAAGAATAATCATTCAAATGTTGCTATCCGCACGGGCTCATTGTCTCGTGTAGTCGCAAGATCAATTTCATACTTGTCACCAAAAGCAGCAAGCTCGGAGCCAATCTTTACCCTCTCCTTGGGTCTCACAGCTTCTTCTAGAATTGCCCGGATCTCTGCTTCTGTGCTACGGCCATTCTGAGCAGCGCGCACCCTAAGAGCTCGGTGCGTTTCATCGGATAAATTGCGAACTGTTACTGCTGCCATTATGACTTCACCTTGATATCGCTGATATCAATGATATCACCGACAAAAGCGCTGTCAAGCCAAATAGACAAACACTGGTGCCAAACAACGGGCACTCAAAATCAGTGTGCTGTTCGCTACTTCACACTGCGCTGCGTAGCCGAGGTAATACAGTGACTCCAAATAGGAGCGCAAGACTGACCGATGGCAACCAAGCCAGCCATAAACGAGGGAAGCACTGCGTACTCCGCCACCAATGAAATTACTAGAGCAGGCAGCAAACCAATTCCCATATGCATGGCCCAAAAAACAAACCCGAAATACCACATGGTCGTAAACCAAAAATACACTCGCCAATTGCTCAAATGCACCTTGTCTTGCAAAAGGGCATTGGCGGCATAAATTCCAAAAGTAGCAAGACTAGCGAGTACTAAAAGCACAATCAACACCCAATCACTGTTACTGCGCAAATTGTTGATCTGAGTGCGCACATTGCTCGCTTCAAACTTGCGATCATTGCGCTCTAAACAATCAGCATAAACCCCAAGAGCTGAAGCCAAACGAAAATCATCTCTCACTAGAATTGGGATTGGTGCCTTGCTCAGCATCTGACACTCTTGTGCCAGTGTCTCCACAGCGCTGTCCTTATAACCAGCCCGCTCGTATGCCACAGCCAATCCTTCTAGAGCAGCAACGTGCCTTGGTGCACCAGCCCAAAGCCGAGATGACTCAGTACTAGCTGCTTGATTGAAGTAAGAAATTGCCTGCTGCGGATTTGTGCTCAATAGCTTACGGCCTTCTTCGCTGTAACCCTCTGCCGTTACTCGCTCTGTAGCAGCCGTGGCAGCCACTACTAGCAAGCCAAGCAATGCTCCAATCAACACAGTTTTGCCAGAAGGGCAGTGCCACCAATCTTTCAAAGTCGGCAGCTGCAGTGCTTCTACTTTCCATTTCTCGGGCATTAGTTTGTCCCAAGAAAAATCAGTGGGCAAGCGCTGTTCGGGCTGTTTTACAAAACCAACAGCATTGTTGTCTGTATCAACAGCACGAACAAAGTCAGTTGAATTGCTGTAAGCAAAAGTCTTAGTAGTTTTGCCAGTTTTGCTGACCAAACTATTGGAAGAATGTGCGGCGTTTGAAGATTTAGCAGATTTTGAAGTATCCACCGGAACACGCAAGGTAGGTTTTGCCTCACGCTCGCGTCCGATAGTCATCTTCTTTCTAGACGAATACATGCGCCTACGCCTCTATTTGCGAATTAAGTAAGCTGCAACTAGGCAAAACTACAAAGTCCAGCCACTACGCGGGCATTTCCAAGGCTTCCTCTTGGCATATACCCCAAAATTTGTACCTTGAGTCAGATAAATGGAACCAATAGCCAGTTAGGTCTGTCTGGGCTAACTCGAATGTAAGTGCTTCATTGCACCAGGAGAAATCATGGCTACCCTTGCCCTTGCCCAGACTAATCAAACTAACGAGAGCGCCCAAAGTGTCAAACAGGCTCCAGTTATTCAAACATCAACAGGCTCTAGATCAACTCTACGGCACCTGCAATTAGCGCCAAGCGGCGGCAGACAGGCAAAAGACAACACTCTTCCTCCGATGACCCACTACCTTGGTCTAATCGAATTAGACGTCGCTTTGACCAAGCTAGCTATCCATAAACAGCCGACTGAAAACAGTGTGCCGAAGCACCCCACAGAAGCTACGAGCGCTTCTAACGAGACAGTATTCTTTCGCTGGGGTCAATCACACAACAAGCGCTCATTTGCTCTAAATGAAGATGGCAGCGCTCAATATATGGTCAAAACCGGAGAGACAGTCATCAGTATTGTTGAGTGTTTGCTGCGCGAAAAACACCGCATGTGCCCTAGCTATGAGCCTTCCTACCGCGAGATTCGGACAGAAATTAGAACTCTGCGCCTAGCCAATCTCGATCTGCAAGACCTTGATTTGCTAGAAAAAGGCCAATGGGTAACAATTCCCGCCCTAATTGTTTGCGAAGCCCTAACCGGACAGGGCAAACTCTCCGCTTAATGGCATTGCTGTTTCCTTTTTGCAATTCTGGTCGTAATTTCTTTTATCCAGACTGTCTCGATTGTCCTGAAAAATTGAAGTAGCGCGTAAGCCGGGTTCTGTGTTCGACTGTCATCTATCTGGGAGTGCAGTCTCCTACACCCTCTAGCGGCATCAGCAACTTGAGATGGCGGGCCACCATAACCTCAAGTTATACCTTCGCCTTGCACCTTTAGCGGGGTTTACCTAGCCAAGGCCTCTCGACCTTGCTGGTGACGCTCTTACCGCACCGTTGCACCCTTACCGCATTGCTGCGGCGGTTTTCATTTCTGTGGCACTATCCTCACGCTCACGCGCACTGGGAATTACCCAGCAACCAGCCCT
>JBAYTY010000055.1:0-40596 GCA_041675385.1 Candidatus Obscuribacterales bacterium | reverse complement strand
AAGTAGTCAACGACAAACTAGAGGATGCAGCCGACAATCTGGCGCATATCGTGTATGCTGAGAGGCTACGCATACGAACTTCCGAGGGGTGAATTCCCGCATGAGCACTACTAGAATCCTTGACCAGTTACTTAAAGAGAACGTCAACCGTTATGAGTTGGTGCTTCGAGTAGCTCAGAGAGCCAAGCAAATCAAGAACGAAACTCGCGAGCAGCACAAAACTGCCAACGCAGTTATTCAGGCCCTGCAAATGGTTGCAGCTGAAGGTGACGGAACAATTTTGATCTCCCCTTCTGGCCAGTACATGTATTAGCGCCATTCTCTAGATGGCTTTGAGCGTCCTCTTGCCGATGCAAAAGGACGCTTAATTTTTACTAGCAACGCTTGAAAACCTCCCTGCCATGGGAGAATTCCCGTTGCCAAAGTGCAAAAGCAGCACTACACTCTCTTTGTTATCGACTTTTGAGAGCGTTGGCAACCAAGCTTATGGACTTCTGGGCAACACTGCTACTTTTCGCATTTATGGCTGGGATCATGGGCTGGACCACGACTCCGTTCATCAACGCCATATTATGGTACTGCGACTGGCAGGATGGAACGGACATCAACTGGGGCCTGGACACTGCTTTCTCTGTTGCTGTACCCTTCGCCTGGATGTTTGCTCTGTTCGAGATCATTCTGCTCTACTGCCAGTAGAAAACGCTGATGGCCTTCGCTTCCACCAACTACTGAGGCCAGCTCGGCCAGTATCTCTGCTGCGGCTTGCAAATCGAGCACTTGAGTCAGCCTGGCGCGATAGGGCGCTGCTCCGACAATTCCTTTGGTGTAATTGATTACGTGACGGCGCGATTCATTGACGCCGATGCGCAGACCTTTGTATTTGACCAGGCCAACGCTGTGTAGATAGGCGCAGATGAGCTTTTCTACATCATCTGGCGCATCATCAAGAATGCCATGATCTAGATACTTGGTAATGCGGGGAATGAGCCAAGGATTTCCCAGGCTGCCTCTAGCTACTGCCACGCCATCGCAACCTGTGATTTCAAGCAGGCGTAGGGCATCTTCTGGTGAGAAAACGTCGCCGTTGCCAAAGACTGGAATGCTCAAGGCGGCTTTGACCTTAGCTATGAAGTTCCAGTCGGCTTTGCCTGAGTATAGTTGGGCGCGTGTACGGCCGTGCACTGTCACCATTGAGGCGCCAGACTCTTCTACCATGCGTCCGAAGTCTACGGCGTTACGTGTGCTGTCGTCCCAGCCTAATCTAAATTTGACCGTCACTGGAATTCTAACGGCGCTTTTCACCGTACTGATAATCTCTCTGGCTAGCTCTGGTTCTTTCATTAAGGCGCAGCCATCTTTGCCTTTGGTGATTTTGGGAACGGGGCAGCCCATGTTAATGTCGACAAAGTCGGCGCCGCGCTTTTCGGCGAGTTGGGCGGCGAAGGCCATTACGTCTGGTTCATGGCCAAAAATTTGAATGCCAATTGGATGCTCGTTTTCAAGCAAATCCATGATGCGCGATTCGGGTTTGGCTAAAAGCGCGCGCGAGCTGACCATTTCAGTCGACATCATGCATTCGGGGTCAATCCGTCTGACGATTTCGCGAAAGACTACGTCGGTAACGCCAGCCATGGGCGGTACGTAGACGCGGCTATTCAAGGTGAAAGGGCCAATCTTGACTGACATGCCATTACTTCACTAGTCTACAAATCAATGAGCTTCAAACTAGAGTTTACAAGAAGATGGCGATACTATGTGATTTAAGGCACTAATATTACGTTCCCGATAATCTAGCTGATACTTGCTCAGAGCTTCTGATAACCTCTGATAACTTGATGACAAACGCTTTAGATTTCGCTTTTACCTGGGAAATAAATTGAGATTCTTTCCGTCCGAATTTTCTGTTCTTGGCTTTAGGCTGTGCCTTCTAAGCGCATGCGCGCTGTTATTTTTTAGCAGTGCTAGAGCTGCTGACCCCAAAGCCGTTGTGCAAACATCGGGTCGGCTGGTCAATCTTAAAGGTGATGGAGTCGCCAATATTCCGGTTTATCTATGGGAGCAAAAGGGCGAACTTTCACTGTCAGCAAAGACTCGCGCTGATGGTGGGTTCAATTTCGAACATCCGATATGTGGAATGCTTACCCTTGAAGTCTTGCCCCCACTCAAAACTAGCTATGCTTGCGCCTTAATTGATGAAGTGCCAGGGGATCAAAATCGTAAGCTTATCGTTGAAATGCGCCTGGGCCATTTGATTTCTGGTCATGTCGTCCACGACGACAAGGGACTTAAGGGTTTGTTGGTAAGAGTCAAGCCAGTTGAACTTGATAAACACGGTAGTCAAATCGATTACTCTAATTTGGAGCGCTCAGAGAAGATTCATGGCGGTGGTACAACAATCACAGGCAAGGACGGCGCCTTTACCCTTATTCTCACTCCTGGTCATAAGCAATTGACTGTAGTCAACAATAAGTATCCGGAGGCCAAGAAAAAAGTGGAACAGACTTTGACAGTTCGTGAGAATCAGAATATTGGTGCCTTGCATCTATGAAAATTGCCTATTTCGATTGCTCATTTGGTGCCGCTGGCGACATGCTGGTGGCTGCTTGCTTGGATGCTGGTGCATCACTGGCAGTGCTTGAGGAGCAGCTAGCTGGGCTCAATTTGCCCGAGGGCAGTTATAAATTGGTCAAGAGTGCCGTTAACCGTTGCAGCATTCGCGCTACTAAATTTGATGTGCAGCTTCTTGAGCATATTCATTCAAATGGCGATGTCAGCCGTGAACATGCTCATCGTGATGAGCACGGGCATAATCATGAAGATACACATAGCCATGAACACGAGCATAATCATGAATCTGGACCTACTCATGATCATTTATATCAGCGCTCGTTGACTGAGATTCTGGCCTTGATAGACAATTCCAGTTTAGACTCGGCCGTTAAAGAATTGGCCTGCAAGATTTTCAATCGACTAGGTTTGGCTGAGTCTCAAGTACATGGTGTTGCTATCGACCAAATTCACTTCCATGAAGTTGGTGCCATCGATGCTATTGTCGATATTGTTGGATTCGCCATTGTCTACAATCAATTGGTCATTGAGGCTGCCTATGTTTCCGCCCTGCCACTGGGAGGCGGTACAGTTCAAACAATGCATGGTCTTTTTCCAATGCCTGGTCCGGCAGTATTGAATTTGTTGAAAGAAGCTGGTGCGCCGACTCGTGCCTTTGATGTTAGGTATGAGTGTCTGACACCAACTGGTGCAGCCATACTCACAACTATAGCTCAAGGTTGGGGGCAGCATCCGGCATTCTTGCGAATAGATAGTATCGGTTATGGTGCGGGGACAATAAATCCAGACAAGCATCCCAATGTGGTGCGCTTGATAGTTGGTGAATCAGTTGACTCTGCTGACTCTAATGGTTCGTCATCGATTTCTTCTAATACCTCGACTGCTTCTAATCTCGCGACTGCTTCTAACACTTCAATTGATTCTAATGCCTCAACTGGAGCTGTTTATCGCTCTGAGGTGATTGCTGTACTTGAAACGAATTTAGATGATTGCTCTCCTCAGGTTTTGGCACACGCAATGGAGCGCTTGATTGAGGAAGGGGCTTTAGATGTGGCGATCGTACCTCAGACAATGAAAAAAGGTCGGCCGGGACATAAGCTGTCAGTGGTGGCTAAGCGTGAAGACAGTTTACTTTTGCAAGATCTGATTTTGCGCGAAACTACTAGTCTTGGAGTACGCTGCTATTTTTGTGAAAGAATTGTGCTTGAGCGCAATTTTCAACAGATTTCGCTGGGGGCGGGACCACCGGTTAGAATAAAAGTCGGAAGAGACTTGAACGGTAAAATTGTCAATTTTCATCCAGAATATGATGATGTCGTAGAGAATGCGCGCAGCACTCAGCGCTCATTGAAAGAAGTGTTGTTGCAGAGCTTGACTCTTGCGGCGAATCAAATGGGCGGTGTCGTTGAGAATGACTAGTAATAGACTGACCAGTAAGACAGGGACCGGCAAGACCTCGACAAGTAAGACAGAGACCAGCAAGACTGTGACTCGCAGGATGAATGTGCTTGCACTTGCAGCGGCCACAGCGCTGGCTATTTGTTTAACTCTTGCACCTCCACTTAAGGCTGAATTTAGTTCCGGTCTAACTGCTGCCCTGCAAAAAGCGCGAGTTTTCCCCACTAGCTCAGGTGCTGTTGCTAGTCTGGTAGATAGGCAGGCCGTAGTTGAAGTTTTTCATTCGCAACCTGATGATGCGGCTCGTCGCAAGTTGGCTATTCTTGCAGCACGTGCATTGGTAAATTATGCTGCCGGTCAATTTAATACAATCGCTGTAAAATTCTATGATCAGGGTGGCACCGCTAGTTACAGCGAAGTAATTGTCAATTCTCGCGATATCACATCTTTGATAGTTGGTACTATCAAGATTGATGAATTAGCAGCCAGTGTCTCTCAGGTTGATATTGGTCCGACCGATAGCAAGGCTTCAATTTTTAATAAATATTTGGGCGCTGCAGAGAAGCAAATCGATCAAGGCCATTTCTGGGAAGCAGAGCAAATCGTCGACTCTGCCGCTCGAATTCATGGTAATCCGCCTGAGACTAATGGTCGCTTTACTCGAGATATGATCACATTGGCCGAAGGTTTTGATACTTGGGGTGACCCAGAGCGGGCTGAGGCGGTGCTGCGAAAAATTGTAGATCATCGAGAAGCAACAAATAGCTTGAATGATAGTGACGCGGATCTTTCAATTCAACATCTCATTGACTTGTTGCTAGAAGGCAAACGTTATTCGGAAGCTGAACAGTTGCTGACTAAACTGGCAAACAATCCTTCTCTCTCTCAGTCGGCGAATCCTAAAGCCTATGCCGCTAATCTTGAGCGCCTAGCTTTGTGCCACATTGCTACAGCTCAGTATCAGAAAGCTGAGAGCGAGTTGAATCAAGTTGTTAGCTTGAAGGAAAGCAATGGAGAAAGTAGTATTTCACTAGCAAAAACTTTCGAATCTTTAGGCGATCTTTATCGCACTCAGGGTAAGCGTGGTGATGCTCAAAATTACTATAAGAAAGCTCGCGCCATTTTTGACCATGCGGTCGTAAGCCGCAAACCCGGTGAGAAAATTGATTATCAGGTCTATCATGCACATCTGCGCCAGCTAGATGACAAGCTCAAGCAGCTCTAAATAGGGGCTAGAAATTACTTTGAAGAAACACCGTGAAGGAACTACTGTGAAGAAGTACCAATGGAACACCTTAACCGCCCTTGGTGGCACCATGATTGAAGTGCGAGACGGTTATGCTCTAGCGGAAATGCCACTTTCTGAAGAAGTAATGCAGCCAACCCAGGTCTTTCATGCTGGTGCCATTGTTGTTCTGGCCGATGAAGCGGCTTCAGCCGCAGCTTATGGCGGTTCGATTGAACCAGGCGAACATGCTACTGGCAGCAAGAAGTTTCCCTATTCTGTTCAGTTAAGCGTTAACTTATTGACCAATGATCCCATTGGCCCCATTCGGGCCGAATCAAAAGTGGTGCGCCGCGGGCGCATGACGGTTGTTGATACCGAAGTGCGAAATCGCGATGGTCAACCAATGGCCCTCATGAGAAGTACTCATATGATGGTGGATGCCAGTAAAGTTGGACCCCATTTGAAGGGGTAGATGAATTAGAATTGCTTTTGGTTCGAGTAACTATAGTGACACTTACGGAGCGTGAAATGGGTTCTTCTGAAAAAGCCGCAGCTGAGACGATTAAGAAACAGGCAAAGGTGATTGGCAAAGTGGCCATGACATATAAGTTTCAAGATCTGGCTCCGCTTTTAGCAGAAATGAAGACCGTTTTGGAAAAGAGTAATAAGTTACCTGGAGCTAATCCTGAAATCGACACCGACGAGTATGAATATCCATTTGAAAAAGTTAGCGCTTATTTGAGTGGTACCAAGTCTGCCAAAGTGGTGGCCAAAATCGAAGATGCTGCGCCCGCTCACAGCTGCAGTTGTGACCCTACTAAGTGCCAGTGCGCTACTTCAGATGAGGCTCCTTGCCAGATTGAAGGTCTATGCTGTCAGTTCTGCAATGACAAAATAGCAGTAGGAGGCACTGTGCATATAGGCGAAGGCACGGGAACAAAAATGTGCGCAGTGTGCGCTCGAATTTTGTGGGAGAAAGTTCGTCTTAAAGAGACTGTTGCCTATGCCGTAGTTAATCTCGTTGAAGATGCTAGCTCTGAAGCTGACGAACCATATTTTCAGTTTAAGGAGTCGCTAAAATTAGTTGAAGAAGCTCAGCAGAGGCTAGCCGATTTTAGAGTTGTGCAAAGGGCTAAGGCTGGCAAGTAGGTTGCTGTTTTTCAAGGACTTTTCCACGTGCTGTAAGTCGATAGTTTGAGAGTCGTCTGCTTTTTGATGCTCGCATATGTAAAGCATGGTAATCGGCGTAGCCTAGTCAGTTTCTTACCATAGTTCAAAATGCCTGTTCCTGCTGCAACTGTTGTCTGCGGGTTCTGCTTTGCCTCTGAGTCGCTCAATCTCGTCTAATTCGGCGTCGGCAGCACTCGGCTTTTTTTTCTCACAAACTTTCAGAAGTTGTTTCAAATTAGTGGTGCTATAGCTCAAATCCCTGCGGCACCATTTCCCCAATAACCTCCCACCAGCCTGAATTGTTGGCAATATCTCGAGATTCCTGCAAGAGTTTTCTAGTCGGGCTTGTGAGTTCGATGTAGTCATTAAATTCATCAAAATTCTTCAGGCAGTCAACCGGAAAAGCGACTTGCTCGAACTCTTTACAGGCTGATTCGCTGGGCTTCTGAACAAACTCTTCTATAAGTTTGTCGTAAACGGTCTCTAGTGTAGAAGCCGAAATCGCTATGTCTGAGCCGGTTACATTGAAGGAATACTCATCCATAAAGCTCACAAGTTTACACAGGTCTCTAGGCTTGCTTCTTAGCCTAGTCAATATTTTTCTCAAGCGATGTTGTCCTGCCTTGTCTAGTTTGTTAATATCCCCTTCGAGTAATTCCGACAACCTGGGAACAACATTGTTTATAAGTGATCCGTCTTGAATTGCCTTTTCTCTGCCAGTAGTTCGCCCAGCATGCCTGTTCATAGCTGAAAGCATCCGCAAGTCATTCTTCCTAATAGCTCTAGGGTCCCTTTCGTACCACCGCAGAATTTTTCTCTTAAGTTGGTCGAGAAACTCTTTTGCAAAACGATTGTCCCGCAAAGATAAGAATGAAACCTGCTCCTTGAGTTCCGGTTCTAGAAGTAGCAAACTGGGTAATGAATATGATTTGAGCCCAAGATGTTTCTTAACTGCAAATGCGGCCTTAGTCATCTCCTGGTGGTATGTCGACCACTTTATCTCTGAATTTTGAGGATTTTGTTGCAGGTCTGGCCAGTCGGGACATACCTCGGGGACTGACATGTAGGCAAATGCTATACAGGCTGGGCCGACAGAGTCATCAATATCACGGGCAAAACTGTTGTACATCTTGAGCAGATGTTCATCGTGAGTAGTTGAGATGAGAAACAGCAAAATTTGGCAACCATCTCGAATTGATGCTTCCCTTCTTTTGAGTAATTCTAGACCGGAGTTGTGAGTGATCATCTCGTCTCCTGGAAAGATCATCCTGATAATTATAACCTGTTGCCAATAACGCCAATTATCGCGAAAGAATTAGTGCAAAATAGCGCCGAAAGTCACCCAGTAACGACCACGGCAGGTCAAGTACTAGCATGCTCTCTATTGTTGCCGAATTTGAAAGAGAGATGCTACGGCAACGAGTCTAGGCTGGAATTGCAGAGGCTCGCAAAGTGCCGGAAAGCATGGAAGACCATGCACAGCAGCTCAGCACACGTACAAAGTTAGAAAGTTGGCAAGAACAGGGAATATCAAAATCATAGATTGCCAGGCGTTTAGATTTCGGCCGGCCATTAACAAGCAAATCATGGCAGTAAGAGTAACCGGAAGCTAAAAATTATGGCATCATCAAAACAGTTACTACCTAATCCTAATTTCCTAGATGGCGCAAAGGGCTGGCTCCTAGAAAATGCTGTCTCCGCCTCGATCGGGAAGCAAACAAACTGCGTGGAACTTAAAGGTAATATACCTGAACAAGATCCGTGGTCCGCTGCAAGCTTAAGACTGAAAAATTTTCCCACCAACAGAAAATTGTATTTCTCCTGCTATCTTCTCTGTGCTACAGGTAGACAGGTAGTGGATCTTCGGCTGTACACGTTCGACGAGGCAGAAGATGTAGTCGATGCCTGGATAACGCAGACTTTAGCCGTGCAGAATAAGTGGATCAAATTTGAGGCGACATTTTATGCTTCTAAAACAGCTAGGGAAATTGGCATTTGGATCGTGAATGCTGGTGATAAAAGTGTCTATGTCTCAAGAGCCTGTCTGAGGGGCGGTACACTTGTCACTCCAAATTCTCTGGAGGACTGCAAGAACTTCAATGAGGAAGTAAATAGTGTCATCGAAGTGAATTATGCTGTCTCGGTAGAGGCCATGAGCGGGGAAACGGCAGGCAGTGTATTTTTACCAGTGCCTGGGCTATACAGAGAACAATTTCCGCTTACCTTCGAGGTTTCAACGGTTCCTAAATCGGCACTCTTGGACTACAAAGTTTACCAACGCGAAGATGGGCTTAATTGGCTCTGTAAGGTCGATGTGAAGGTGCCCGGTCCCGTGAGGATCAATTGGAAGTCCATTGTTTTGGTGAACGGTCGCAAGAAACACCCCCTGAGGAAAACGACTGCGGAAGCTCCTAAGGCCGTCGCCCAGTGGCTAAAGAGTACCGTTTGCGTGCAAAGTGACGATCCCGAAATCCGCGCGAAGTCACTGGAATTAACTAAAGGTGCTGAAGACGTTAGCTCGTGCGCTCAAGCCATAATTGAGTTTACGTCAGCGAATCGAGGGCGAGACGACCAGGTTTTCGACTCGCTTGATGCTAGAAAAGCGCTGGCTTGCGGCGGCTCTTGCACAAGCCGTGCCAACCTAGCTGCCGCTCTCCTGCGTGCTAAGGGAATACCCGCACGAACTGTTGCACACATACCTGTGTGGTATGGATGGATGTACGAGCATTGGCTTACCGAATACTGGCACCCGGGTGAAGGTTGGGTTTGGCTAGAACCGTCTGTGAATCAATATGAGCCTGCGCCAAACAGCCTTGTTGTTTTGGCTGTATCCGGAATAATCGACGAGGATAAATCCCTTGACCCAGTCTACTTACGCTGCATTATGCCGGGTGCTCCCTATCTGGCCGGGCATTTGCTTTCACGGGAGCTAGACAATGGCTGGGAGGCCGATAAAAACTATGCCGTGGAACAGGGTCGAATTAATGGCACTGATGCGCAGCTTCGAAGGTTGTTTAAGGCAGCGCTAAAGGCCTTTGTCCGAGTGTCACAAGCGAATTTCGTGTCTGCTAGGTCGACTAGGCAATCAAAGGAAATCCTTCTTGCTATTCAAAATGGATCTGCTCAGCAACTCGCGGTCGCCCTAAACAAGATTCAACATTAACGGTGGCTGGCTACTTCATAAAACCATTTTTTTCCATGGACCGATATCGAGATGCGCCGTTCTTGCTGCTTGAAATTTCTCGCTTAACGATTAGAGTTCATCCTGTAGCCGGCACCATGGACGGTTTCAATCAGTGTGTCACCTTCTTCTAGGTTAAGCCTTCGCCTGAGCCTGGCAAGTGTTGTACGAAAAGCATTTGTACCTGATTCTGAGTCTAGGCTCCAAAGTCGATTCATAATTGCTTCTGCGCTAAAAACGCGGTCTGGATTCCGCATGAAGAATTCTAGAAGACTGAACTCTTTTGGCGGCAGGTCAACTGGCAAGCCATCGCGTGTGACTTTCATGCGTTCGGGGTAGAGAACGATGCCGGCCATTGAGAGTTCGCCAGAAACAGACTGGGCTTGCCTGCGAAGTTGTACTCTGATTCTGGCTGATAGTTCTGCCAGTTCATAAGGCTTTGTCAAATAATCGTCGGCGCCACCATCGAGAGTAACTTCTTTGTCAATGACCGATGAGCTGCTGGTCACCATAATCACTGGTGTCTTCTTGCCAGCTTTGCGAAACTGTTTTAGCACTTCGAAGCCTGATAAATGCGGCAGGTTCAGGTCCAACAAAATCACGTCAAACTCAGCCATGCGCAAAAATTCTAGTGCCTCTTGCCCGTCGCGAGCAATTTCGACCACATGCCGCTCTGCTGTGAGCCACGTTTTCACGAACTCAGCAGCCGTATCATTGTCTTCTACAAGCAAAATCTTTGCCACTTAACCCTCAATAGACACGACACCTACGGCACGAGGAAGCAAGATTATAAAGGTACTTCCTTGTCCTTGTTCATTTTCGCAAGAGATTGAACCATGATGGAGTAGGATCAACTCTTTGCAAATGTTCAGCCCCAAGCCAGATCCTACTTTATGAGCAGTCGATGATACTCGATGAAAACGTTCAAATATTTTCAGCTGCTCTTCTGCCGCTATGCCTGGGCCTTGATCTGTAATGCGAATTTCAACCGCTTGACCAGCGATTCGGCTTTTGATTGTCACTTTGCTGTTTGGTGGTGAAAATTTCAAGGCATTAGAGAGAATGTTAATCAAAACTTGTTCCAGCCAGACTCGATCTCCTCTAATTTCGGCCACTTCAAGCGGTTCAATTTCAATCGCTATCGTTTTTTCTTGAGCCACCAGTTCGAGTGCCTTAGCGCAACCATCGAGCAAGCTGATCAGTTCAATATTTTCGAGGTTCAAAGTCATGTTGCCGCTTCTCAATTTCTCAAGAGTCAAAACCTCATCGATTAAGGTAGACATTCTTCTCGATTCTCGATCGGTAAGCGCAAGCAGCTTGTCGCCATCATCGTTCAATTTACCCAGCATGCCCAGCTTTAGCATTTCAAGATAGTTTCTAATCGTGTGCAGCGGTGTGCGCAAATCGTGGGTGATCATGGCCACCACTTCTTGTCTCAATCTTTCCATCTGGCGCTGCGAAGTGACATCGTGCAAAATGCAGTAGAAAGATTCGTCTTTTGGAGAATAGCTGGCTGAGACCACGACATTTAAGGGGTCCATGGTCTCTCTCAAGAGGTGCACTTCAAGCTCGGCTTTGTGAGTGGATGAGACCATTTGACGAAGTGTCTGTTTCAGCATCGTTGCTTCTTCGCTGGCAATTATTGTGGTTAGTGGCTGACCAATCAGTTGATCGGAGGCCTTGCCGATGGTACTTTCAGCAGAAGGATTGACCGAGGTTATGACCAGATCATCGTCGAGCGAAAAGATCAGATCAGTGGCATTTTCCAAAATCGCTCTTTCTTTTCTGGTTGCCGCGTCTATAAGCCTTGATGCCTCGTGGAAAGCCCTGTCCAGCTCTGCGATTTCGTCGTCACCGGCAAGGGCTCTATGCAACGATTGCCGATTGGCAAAACGTGTGGCATTTTCCCTTACCCGCATAATTCTAAGTGTTAGATTGCGGCTATAGAGTGTTGCCAACGCCACTCCCAGCAGCACACTTATCCACAAGGCATATCTAAGCAGTATGGTAATTTGATGGCGTACTTGCGCATTTCGCTCCAGATCTTCGCTCGGCTCAGTTTTATTGGCCAGATCAAGAATGCCAGCGTTCAAAGCTGCGGCAAGATCATTGTCTAATCTTTTTCTGCTGGCAATGATAATCTCATTGACGCTGTCGAATGAGGTGGCCTTGCGCAGCTCGACCCTGACATTGGTGAACTCCTCTTTAGCGTCTAGGACAGCCCGCTTGGATAATTGGACCGACTTGAGCAATTCAGGGTCGTCTTTGGTCAAATTTTCTAGTTTCGAAAAGGTCAGCAGCAGTTCGTCAATATATTGCCGAAGCAAGTTCTCTGTAGACGTTGCGCCCCGTTGATAGCGCTTCTTCATTATTCCAATTTTTGCAACGTCGCGAATAATTGTATTGATGCACTGGTTGACCTGCTTCTTGTGATCAAGTCGTTGGGCCTCGCGCTCCACTTGATCTTGCAGAGCGATCAGCACACTGAACATCGCGATTTCGAAAAATAATGGAATGCTTACTAAAAGCAGACCTTTGTGCAGCAAAGTGAGTTTCATAGGCAGTGTGACACTAATTTGAATTTGCTGAGACAAAAGTTTCTATGCGGGAATTGTAGCACAGCAAATTCGAAGGAATTTTACTGTGCTACAGCCGTGTTCTGAGGTCATGTCACAACGATGTAACACCTGAGACATAACGGTGTAACAGGGGCGGCGCTAAGCTCTATTTCTGACGCCACCGGGCATCAGATTACCAGCAAAATTCAAACTATTTATTTTGCCTTCTATTTTTCTTTGCCCTCTATAAGGAGAATCGGATATGTCTGATTGTGTGAAGGACAGCTATCGATCTAAAGACGCTTCAGCGGAGCGCTCGTTAGGTTGCAATGATCGAGACCTGTGGCAAGGCAAACCAGATCTGTGGCAAGGAAGATCAGAGCTGTGTAAGGGGCCAGATACCTCTGTTGGACATTTACCAGATTTTTCTATTGCTGGCGATCAGGGCTCCAACGTATGTGATTCGCGATCGAAAAAAAGGACAGCTCCTTCTGGCGATCATCAACATCAATCAAAGGATCATTCAAAGGATCATTCACATCATAATCATCATAGTGCGCATCATCATTCTAAGATAGATTTTGCTCCCTCACTTTTGGGCGATCGGCAGCCTCCGTGGCTTAAATCAGATTCTGACTCTGAGCCCTCAAGCGGCTGTGGTATTGGAAAAGCTGGCGACAAGGCAGTGGCTCCTTCGGAGACGCGAGGCTGGACTGCACCTGGTGTTCCCGCTGATAGAGGGCCTGCTGACGCTACCTACACTGATGTGCTGCCGACTACTCCTACTGCGGATACTAATGCTATTGAGCAACCGATAGATAAACCTGTTTACCTCGCACCCAAGCCTGCCGAAGGCGGCTGGAGCTCAGTTGTAGCAAGCGCCAGTATTTCGGAGTTGACTCAACTATCAGAACAATTATTGCCGGTTCATGCAAATGGTTCTTACCCGACGACGGCTGCCTGGGAGTCCCTACATGCTGCCAATGTGAAAAAGGCGGCTAATGCTGCCCAGAGCGGGTCAAACATTGAATTTTTCGGCGATTCAATCACTGAAGCGATGGGATATAATCCGGCCGCCATGGAGCCTTTTAATCAAGCGTTTTCAGCCGGCAAGCCAACAGCACTTGGTATTGGTGGCGATGGCACCGCGCAGCTGCTCTATCGATTAAACCACGGAGAAATGCAAGGTCAGCCGAAGGTAGCTGTTCTTATGATCGGCACAAACGACATCGGCAGTCTTTCACCGGCAGAGATTGCAGAAAATACAGCCAAGAGTATCGAATCGATCCAGCTGAGGAGCCCCAATACTAAGGTTATGGTAATGGGTGTTCTGCCCAGACCTGAGGCTGGCGATCCGGGTAACTTCAATGTAGATGCCACCAATGAAGCGCTGTCGCGTCTTGCCACCGCAAATGGTGATGTGGAGTTTACTAATTTGCGAAATTCGTTTGTTGATGCCAGAGGCAACCAAAAAACTGAACTCTATCAGCCCGACAAGTTGCATCTCACACCCGCTGGATATCAGGCCTGGGCAGATGGTCTAAAAGGTCGTCTCGCTCGAATGCTCAGCTCGCCTTCCGTTCAGACTAACCCCGGTGACAACTCAGCCACCAGCAACTCTGGTGCCAGCAACTCTAATGACAACAACTTTAATGCCAACAACTCGGGAATCAACGACTCTGCCGCCAACAACTCTGGTACTTCCGACACCCCAATCTCCAATAGCCCTCTCACCACCCTCGATACTGGAGCAATTCGCGGTGTAAATTTGTCCGGCGCCGAGTGGGGAAAGAACAACAATGCCGATAGTCAATTCTGGCCCACAACTGAGGAATTAGATTATTACAAGAGCAAAGGCATGAACACTTTTCGTCTGATGCTAAGTTGGGAGCAATTTCAACCAACACTCAATGGTCCTCTCGATCCTAGCGAAATGACCCGCCTCCATAATTTCTTGCAAGAAGCTGATGAGCGTGGTTTGAAAGTACTGGTCACTGGAGGTAGCTTCGCTCGCTATACGCTAAACCATGGACCCAATGGTCAGGGCGCCGACGGCGAAGTCAACGGCACTGTTGTTGGTGAGGCCGGTGTGCCAGTCTCGGCAATGCAGGATTTTTGGATGAAGATGGTTCGGCACATTGACGCTGATCCCTCAGCAAGTAGAGCTGTGGGCGGATGGGATCTGACCAATGAGCCTCACGATGTTGGCGGCACTTGGCCTGCGACGGCCACCGCGGTGACTCAGGCAATTCGTTCTGTTGGTGATAATCACACCGTGGTGATAGAAGGTGACCAGTGGGCCACAGACTTCCGTGGTCTGGAAGCTTTGGCTAAGTCAGATAAGAACGTGGCCTTCGAGGCTCATACCTACTGGGACACTGGATCGGGCGCTTATTTAAATCCTAATCCTCCGGCAGACAATCCTAATATCGGTGTAGATAAGATTCGTCCTTTTGTTTCATGGCTCGACCAAAACGATGCCCAAGGATTTGTCGGTGAATGGGGTGTGCCGACGAACAATACAGCCTGGGCTCCCGCCGTCTCTAATTTCATTGAGTATCTCAATGACAATGATATCGGCAACATGGTTTGGGCTGGTGGGCCAGGATGGAAGCCTGATTACAAGTTGAGCGTGGAGCCGCTCAATGGCCAAGACCGTCCAATAATGGCTACGATTGTGGAGGCCAATCAGAGTTAAGTCAGAAGTAGTTCACTCCCGAAGTGTTAGGCTTGACACTTCGGGAGCGAGCATACACAGGAACACTGCATAAGTTGAACCTTGTTTGAAGTAGTCGTGAAATGGACCGATATTGGCGTGTTCCAGAGATATAGAACAGGACCGATATTGGCGTGTTCCAGAGATTTAGAAAAGGACCGATATTGGAGTGTTGCAGAGATATAGAAATGGACCGATATTGGCGTGTTCCAGAGATTTAGAAATGGACCGATTGGCGTGTTCCAGAGATTTAGAAATGGACCGATATTGGCATGTTCCAGAGATTTAGAAATGGACCGATATTGGCGTGTTCCAGAGATTTAGAAATGGCCGATATTGGCGTGTTCCAGAGATTTAGAAATGGACCGATATTGCTGTGGTCCTATGAATTAAGATAGATACAGCGGATTACTCCACCAGCCATGAAAGAATCGGTACTCAAAAGCTCCACCAGTGGTGGTATTGAGGTGATTTTAGATATGCGCTTTATCTTGCCTTACCTTTACAGGTAGGACTACTTATGGCTCGTTACTTGTACTAGGAGAGCTATTTGGTTTGTTAATCTTGCGCCTCAGATGAGAAGGCAAATTCTCAAAGAGAACTTGTGTGCCCAGGGAGATACCTGAATATCCAAAGGTCTGTATCGCATTCATCCGGTCATACAAAAGAAAGATATCATCGTCTTCGGTGGGAGTGAGATTGGTAAAGGCGAAATGGACAGTGCGTCCTTCCACTCTTGGTTCGCCCTTCCCCATCCAGACAATATTCTGGGGACTGTGTTTGTTCCACTCCTCATTGGAGTTTTTGTCCAAAACAACTTTTAGTGCAGTGGGAATGGCTAGTCTGTCAAAGGTTACATAGATGTCTCCCTGCTTGACTGGTTTCCCCCAAGACGCAGCTGTTTTAAGTATGTAGTAGACACTCTTTGCGTATGCTTTTTCCGAAACTGGTGCGATTCCCGGTCTGACTGTGTAAATGTTGCGAACTACTTTTGATTCGTTATCGCCAAATGTGACATTGCTTGCATGCCAGACCCCAAAACGATTTTCTACATCATTGTCTTCTATAACTTCTGATTTTATTTTCTTGCCGTCTACAAGAGCCGAAAAAGACAAAAATGATCCACGAATGTGTTTTTGAGGATCGTGCATAGGCATGCTTACCTGGTCTGGAAATCCCATTCTTACAGTACAGGCTGGACCAGCATTTTCAAAAACGAAACTGCAATCAGCTTTGATCATGTGTTTGCTAACGTGAATTCTGACAACTTCACTTTGCATTGAAACCGTGCCGGTTTTGTCTTCGATCAAATGAGCAGAGCCTCCAGCTGTGATCCAGCCAGCATCTGCGCACGCCGGTTGGCTCTGCAAGATTAACTGACAGAAGAGCAGTAATATTGCTGTTTTAGATGTTCCTATCATTGTAACGGGTGTTCAATCGCAAGCGAATTCGACATTGACATTATCGCATACGTTAAAACACCGCATGTGTCTGGAGCTTGTTGGATCGTAACGGGTATTGGTGTGTTCCAGGGGTTTTGAAATAGACCGATATTGGCGTGTTCCAAATTCTTTGCCAATAAAAGTCTTTTTGATTGAACTATTTCCCTCGAATTTACGTTTCTACTCTAGGGGCGTGAAGAGGAGGAAATGCTATGACAGCTGTTGACAATGATGACCTATTTATTAAGGCCTGGAGCGAGTTCAACCTGCTTATTAATACAGATGAAGATGCCGCTGATTACATTTTTCAGTCTATGCAGCAAGAGAATGAAATAAAATGTGGCTGCTCTAGCCCGCAAATTGAGAGAGAGCCTGGAGCTCGCTGCTTCTATTGTATGAGCTGCAAGCGTGAAGTTTGGTTTACGGCAGGAACTCTTTTATCCGGAGTCAGCCGCTTGCGAGCTTGGATGGCTGTTATCTGGTTTAAGGAATGGGGAGTTGCCGTCAGCTCACTTCGAATCTCGAAATTGTTAGATATTGCTCAAAGCACGGCGCTCAATATAAACAAGAAAGTAGCTATTGCCTTAGAGGCTCAAATGGATGATAGCTCCATGAGCATTGACCCGCGAAGATTCAGTGATGCTGTTTTTAAGCGCAGTCGACATACTCCTGCTGATGAGCATCCGCGGGTAGAGTTGGTCGGAGCTAGTTCTCATTCATCGCCGGTTGCCAATGAGGCGGATGGTGCCGCTTCCAGCCGAGAGAAATGTGCGAATCTATTTTCTCTAGCTGCTTCCCAACAGCAACTGAGCATATCGATGGCCATTGCAAGTGCAATTGCATTTATTCGTAAATACTTTCATGGGGTGAGTAATAAGTATCTGCAGCTATACGTAGCGACCTTCTGGTGCCACACTGATCGCGAGACTTGGAAGAAAGGGTCAGTGCTTAAGGCATGTCTTAAACATCGACCAATTAGCTATGCACAGCTCCTATACTATGAAACGCCTGAGCTAAAAATGATGCTGGCTTAGTCTTTGACCAAACCAGCATCTATTGTTCTTCAGTTTCGTTTGTTTAGGAGACTGGCACCAAATTGCTCTCTTTTTTGAAAACTAGTTCTTCGTTTTCGTTATCGGCATCAATTAGGATGGTGTCGCCATCAGCGTATTGACCCTTAAGAAGTTCGAGAGAAAGTGGGTTCTCGATTTCTTTTTGAATCAAGCGCTTCAGTGGACGCGCACCATAGACAGGATCGTAACCTGTTGTAGCTAGCCAGTCTTTGGCCGCATCTGTAGCTTTGAGCAAAATTTTGCGGTCAGCTAATCGCTTGTTGAGAATATGCAGTTGAATGTCTACGATCTTCGCTAGCTCCGCGGCGGTCAGGGCATGGAAGACAACGGTCTCGTCAATTCTGTTGAGGAACTCAGGTCTAAAATGCGCTCTCAGTGATTGCATAACTTGATCTTTCATTTCATCGTAGAAGTGCTCATCTCCATCTACAGCTGCTTTGAGCTGGTAGTCGAGGATGTGCTGCGAGCCGATGTTTGACGTCATGATTAGCACTGTGTTTTTGAAATTAACTGTGCGACCTTTTGAGTCGGTCAGGTGTCCTTCGTCTAAGACTTGCAAGAGAACGTTGAAGACATCGGCATGTGCCTTTTCTACTTCGTCAAAGAGGACGCAGCAATACGAGCGTCTGCGCACGGCTTCGGTCAGTTGACCACCTTCGTCGTGGCCGATGTATCCAGGGGGCGCTCCAATCAGGCGAGCAACGGTATGCTTTTCTTGATACTCAGACATGTCGATGCGCACTATGGCACCTTCATCGTCGAAGAGAAACTCGGCTAGAGCTTTGGCAAGCTCCGTTTTACCGACACCGGTCGGGCCGAGGAAGAGGAAGCTACCAATCGGGCGATTGGGATCTTTCATGCCAGTGCGAGCGCGCCGCACCGCATTCGATACTACTTCGATGGCTTCTTCTTGGCCAATCACTCGCTGGTGCAGATGGCTTTCTAGTGAAAGTAGCTTTTCTACTTCGCCTTGCAATAGCTTGGTGACTGGAATACCTGTCCACTTCGCTACGATTTCGGCGATGTCTTCTTCATCTATTTCTTCCTTGAGCAAACGAGGGCCAGTGTTGTTGGTGAGTTTTGCTTCCATCTCGCGCAGCTGTTTCTCTAGTTCGATTAGGGTGCCAAATTTTAGTTCAGCAGCTTTTTGTAAGTCGGTGGCGCGCTCTGCTTGTTCAATTAGAGTTCGAGTGCTTTCGATTTCGCCTTTGACTGTGCCGATCTTCGTCAGGCCTTCTTTTTCTGATTGCCATTGAGCTCTCAAGCCATCAGCTTTCTCGTGGAGATTGGCTAAATCTTTTTCGATGCGTTCAAGCCTCTCTAGTGAAGAAGCATCTTTTTCTTTTTTGAGTGCTTCACGCTCGATCTCAAGTTGCATGCCACGACGTTCGAGTTCGTCTAGTTCAGTTGGCATAGAGTCAATTTCTATGCGCATTCTAGCGGCCGCTTCGTCAACTAAATCGATGGCTTTGTCGGGCAAGCTGCGATCGGTAATGTAGCGATCCGAGAGCACCGCAGCGCTGATTAGAGAGCTGTCTTTGATGCGCACTCCGTGGTGCACTTCGTATCTTTCTTTTAGTCCGCGCAGAATTGAAATTGTTTCTTCGACCGATGGTTGGTCAACGAATACTTGTTGAAAGCGTCTTTCTAAGGCTGGATCCTTCTCTACATACTTTCTGTATTCGTCTAAAGTGGTAGCACCGATACAGTGCAGCTCACCACGAGCCAGTGGCGGCTTAAGCAAGTTGCCAGCGTCCATCGCTCCTTCGCCGCCACCGCCAGCACCAACTACGGTGTGCAGCTCATCGATGAAGAGAATGATTTCGCCTTCCGAATCAATTACTTCTTTTAATACTGCTTTCAATCGCTCTTCGAATTCGCCGCGGAATTTAGCACCGGCTATTAGAGAACCCATATCTAATGCAATGAGCTTTTTGTCTTTGAGGCCCTCGGGGACGTCACCTTTGGTGATGCGGATGGCTAAGCCTTCTACAATTGCTGTTTTACCAACACCGGGCTCCCCGACCAAAACTGGATTGTTCTTTGTGCGGCGGCTCAGCACTTGCATAACGCGCCGAATTTCGTCGTCGCGGCCAATGACCGGGTCGAGTTTGCCTCGAGCAGCCATTTCGGTAAGGTCTTTGCCGTATCTTTCCAGGGCCTGATAAGTACTTTCTGGGTCTTGGCTTGTTACTTTTTGTTTGCCCCTGATTTCGGTCAAAACTTTGAGAATGCGGTCTCTAGTGACGCCGTTGCGCTTCAATATCGTGCCAGCCTGGCCCTTGCTCTCGTCTGTCAGGGCGAGCATAAGGTGCTCAATGCTGATGAATTGGTCTTTCAAGCGCTCTGCTTCTTTTTCTGCTACTTCTAGTAGCTGCATCACTTTTGTCGAGACGTGAATTTCATCTTTAGTCGTGCTGACCGAGGAGGCCTTGGGTTGATTGTCCAGATATCGTTCTGTTTCGGAGATAATCTCCGCTGGCTTCGCTTCAAGTTTTTCAGCAATTTTGAGGGCCAGGCCATCTTTTTGCTCCATCAGAGCAAGCAAAATATGTTCTGGAGTTACTTGGCTGTGGCCGTACCGCGCCAACAAGGTACGACATCCGGTAACGGCTTCTTGGGCTTTGTTTGTAAATCTATCTAGATTCATATATCGCTTAACCCTTTTTGTGTTGCTTTGTTCTGGTTGCAAAGTGAACTAGCCATCTGTGTAGCTCGGTCCCTATTACGCATTATGGACAGCCTGCTTATAGCGGGCTAATAAATCCACAATTTCTTTATGAGTGTTCTGCGATCGCCGGGTTAAACGACAATTTGGTTTGTAATATATGATTGAGGCGTGAGTTATTAAGAAGTTGGTTGATGCAGGAGTTTGAGGAAGACTACTACGCTATTCTCGGAGTAGACGAGGCAGCAAGCCAGGATGAGATTCGCAAAGCCTATTTGGCGCTTGCGAAGAGGCTTCACCCTGACCGTTTTCCTAATGACCCAGATCAGCGCGCCATCGCCCAAACCGAATTTGCTAAGGTCACCCATGCCCATGACGTGGTTGGTGATGCTGAGCGCCGAATAGAGTATGACGCCCTGCGTCAGCTGGCTAAGCGCCGATCTGAGGTGGTTTCGACCGGTTCATTTGTAGTCAGCTCGGTTATACCCGATGAACTTAAGTTGCATAACCTTGATATTCATACTACTCAGCCGCTCAATGCCGTACCTGGTGATGACAGCATTAATGTGAAGTGGGCCAATAAGCATCTTGGCCGAGCCGATGAACTGCTGAAGAAGAAGCGCTATCAAGAAGCTGAAACGGCCATGAAGGAAGCAATTCGCTTGGTTCCCCTTGAGCCTAAATATCACAATCGCCTGGCTGAAGTTTATCTGGCTCGGGGCTGGAAAACTCTAGCTATGACAGAAGTGCAGACCGCCTTGAGGCTTAACGCTAGCGATCCGGAAGCTCGTTCCTTAGAAGTTCGCCTTAAAGCTTTAATGAAAGATCAAGCAAGCGCTCAGGTTAAGGCAGATAATAAGAAGAAAGGAATTTTCCAGCAGATCAAGGAAATTCTCAACAAGAAGATTTAAATGGCGTTGTTAAAGTGGCTTTGTTTACATGGCGTTGTTAAATAGATTTGATAGCTCAGACAGAAACCGCAAAGATTTCTGCAAAGATTTCTGCAAAGGTAGTTTGAAGAATAGATCGAAATTCTTTTTTGCTCTTTCTCTACTGGTCACCATTGGCACCCAGTCTTGTTTGCCATTGGCCGCTATGGCCTCTCCTGGCAATTCCTTCTTTTCCCTTGGCACTACTTTTGGTGCCGCTGCTGCCGGCGAGTCGCCAGTTGTTAGATCTTCGAGTGTAGACGTTGACTTGAATCAACCTTTAGTCGCTGATGATCCCCCTGCTCAAGCTGCTGCCGCTCCTAGTACTTCTAGTACTCCTAGTACTCCTAGTACTCCCAAGGCTGGCGAGCCGTCGGCTATTGCTGCCGAAGCTGCCGATTCTACAGCCTCCGTGGCTTCAAACGCAGCGACTAAGGCATCTGAGAGTGAGGATAACAATCAGACAGTTTCGATTACGCAGTCTTCCCGCCAGCGTTTCAGTCTTCCAGCCAATGGGCTGCTCAATGATGGTGCCCTCCTCAGAGGGGGAGTGACTGAAGATTCTTCTAAGTCACCGATTATTCAGGGAGTTGTGGAAGAGCTGCCAAAAGGCACTAAAGTGTCGATGATTTCACAGTGCTCTCTCAATTCGCAGTTGTCGCAAACCGGCGATGCTGTGACTTTTCGTATTGCCCATGATGTTAGAGACGGCAAAGGCAATCGTGTGGTTGTGCCAGGTGATTGGGTTGCCCATGGCTTTGTTACGCAAGCCACCAAGCCCGGTCGCAATGGCGTACCTGGCCGGGTTGATGTGAAAATCAGTAAGATAGTTAGCCCTGATGGCAATTATGAATTACCTTTTGAGTGCAAGATTTCTAGTGCTGACAATAAGATTGCTGCGGTCAGCAAGCTCATTTACCGTGACGCAAAATTTGTCACTGTTGGTGCTGTGGCTGGTTCGATTCTTTCCTTCCAGATGACTGGTATTGGCACCGCTGTTGCTACCCATGGTATTTCAGTGGGCATTGGTGCCGCTGCTGGAGCTACTTTTGGTGCAATTTGCGCCGCTTGGCGCAAGGGCGATATTGCTGCCCTTTATCCAAATGACGAACTCAAGCTGGTTACCTCTGACCCCATAGCCCTGCCTGGGTTCAATCCTGTTAACTTGCCTTCGGCTGCGCCGAAGAAGACCCTTGAAGGATTGCGAGTATCTGTCAAAGAACACCGTTTTGCCAAGAACGATTTCATACCTGATAAGTCAGCGCGCCTTCTATATGTAACTTTTTCGGTGGTGAACAATAGTGACCATCAGATAGATAAGCGCATGTTGCGAGTAGTCTCCGACAAGGGCGTGCACTATACACTCGACTTCAGAAGCGCTCAACACGGCTTTAACGTGCCAGCCAAGGAAGAGAAGACAGATACTTTATGTTTCAACGTTGATTTGCCCAAGAATAAGTACTATCTGGTTTTGCTGGATAGCAAGGGCGATGAATTTAAGCGAGTGCCGATAAATTGATCGTCTCTGTTAAGAGAAAGCTCATTAAGAAGCGCTCGGTTTGGCCTAAAAATGGTGGTTTTTTTAACAAATTAGCTAATTTTTGCGGTTTACCCCACTGACTTTATTTGCTTAATTACTAAATCCAGCTAATATAACTAAGTCGATCAAACATGATCTGATTTGAATCTCTAACTTGTAACTCTTACTTGTATATCTGTTGAGTACTTATTAGATTTCCTTCTCATGGATCAGCCGAATCGATTTAATACCAGCTCCGGCGGCACTTAGTTGTTTGTTGGCTCGGAGTCAGAGGTAAGGAGGGGGGATGATGAAGGCTCGAATCGCAGAGATGCTGCAGACTTTCCACGTACAGTCTGGCCATCGCCAGGCTGATGTTACTTCTGGTGTGGCTTCAAGTAACGCTGGCCAGGGCTCAAGTACCGGATCTGGACAAGTGCGCAGGATACAGGGACAGACTCTTCAAGCTGAAAAGCTTTTGCGAGAGAAAGACCGTGAAATAGACCGCTTGCGCCATCAGTTGGCGAATGCCGAAGCGCGTTTGCAAGAATTGATGGGTCAAGATGTACTTACAGCTTTACCCAACAGACATATATTCAAAGAACATCTCACCCATTCTCTCAAACGTGCGCTCAGGCTGGGCTATTCGCTTTCGCTTATGCTCATTGATATTGACCATCTGCGCGATATCAACCTTAAGTATGGTCACGAAGTAGGCGATTTGGTTCTAGTCGAAGTGGCTAAAATTCTAAAAAGCTCTGTACGCGAAATTGACATGCCTGCTCGCTGGGGCGGTGAAGAGCTAGTTACTGTCTTGCATGAAACCGATGCCGATGGCGCCGCTGTCGTGGCAGAACGTGTGCGCCGCCGTATCTCTATGTTAGAAGTGAAAGAGCCGAAGACAGGCAAGCCTATCAAAATAACGGCATCGCTGGCTGTGGCTAGCTATCCGCAGCATTCAAACGATCCCCAAGGTTTGCTTGAGGCCGCCTCAGAGGCCCTAATTCAAGCCAAAGAAGATGGTTGTAATCGCGTTTTGATCGCAAATAAGTAACGTCGACATTGATTAGACTAATGGTGGTAGACGATCACGCAGAAATCCGTGGAGAGATTGTTAGACAACTTTCCCAGGGAGATTTGCTCAAGGTTGTGGCTGAGGCTGATACCTCGCACGACGCTTGGAAAGTAGCCTCGCAGATTCTTCCTGATATAGTCTTGCTTGATTTACACTTGCCGGGTCTCTATTCCACGGTAGATTTGTTGAAGCGTTTCAGTCAATTGAAGCGCACCAAAGTTGTGATCTATGCCAGTCAGGGCAAAGCCGCAGAAGTACAAGACTTACTAGAGGCTGGTGCTTCTGGCTATGTGCTCAAAGATGATGCTCCGGCCCTAATTAAGATGGCACTACTGATGGTGTCAAAGGGTTCTAGGGCCGTAATTTCTCCAAGTTTGCCGCGCCATTTAACCAGGCTGACAGCACAAGAGCGCTCAGTGCTGCGCTATATGACCATGCGCGGCAAGCTTCTTAAGGCTGCTGAGCGCATGGGTATCTCTGAACAAGAGTTGACCGATTTAGTAGATCACCTTGTGGAAAAGCTGGAGCTAGAGTCATCAGATAAACTGCTGCGCTGGGCAAAGAAGCATGGCTTCTAACCTAGATCTTCAGAATCCAGGTCTTATATCTTGGTGAATAACCACTAAGCCAATCCAAGCCGCTCCCAGCACGATTGCCACTAGTTCTAGGGGGCTAAAGGCCTGCCTGGCAATACGTTTGTTATCTTCCACAATTTTCCAGTGGCTATTGAGCCAGATCTGCACTGCAGCAAGTGGTAGTGAACTGCTTAAGTAAAGAAGGTGCAGTGGTTCTGGCAGCCATTTCAGCAAGTTGGCATTGAGTAGAGTTAAAGAGCCAAAGAGAAGGGCAACGACAAAACCACTGAACTGACTGTTCTTGCGGACAAAGCTTTCACGCTCGGGCACCAATTGAGCGCTCATATGTGCGAAGCCCAAAAGCACCAAGAGGTTGACCACTGGGATGGCAAAGAGCGCAGTCGTTAAGATTGGACGAGCTTGGGTGAATTTTAAATAGGCCTCAAGGGTTCCCACCCGACCCAGCCTAATGTGTGCATCTTCCAGTTCTGGGTCTTTTCCATCGATGCTTTGTTGAAGCTGATTGGAGCCCTGGCAAAGGCTGTTTAGATTGCGGTAGAGCCAGTACATGTTGTAAGCGCCAAGAGTAAAAAATGAAAGAACTACAACGTGCCAGGCTGGTTGCTGCTCGCTGTCGAGACCAATCGGCATTTCGGCTAAAGCGATATCGCCTTGACTTTCCACTGGTTTTGGCTTTGAAGTTGTCACTCTCGTTTATCTTTTCGCTATTGTGTTGAGTGTTTAATTTTGTCTAGGCACTAGCTGCCAAGCCCTTAACATCTGATTCTTGCACAAAAGAACGAGAGAATTTCGTCTAATCACGCGATCTTTACTGCTATTTTTTCGCTAATCTTGTTACAGCGCAAGAAAATCGATTTTAAACCTTACTGTGCTTTCGAGGTTGCGTTTTCAAGGAGAATGGCTATGGTCAATTCGGTGGTTCTAGTAGGCAGAGCTGGGCGCGACCCAGAAATGCGCTATTTTGAATCGGGTCGGGTTAAAACCACATTCAGTTTGGCTGTTAATCGCCCTACCAAAGAAAAAGAGACCGACTGGTTCGATATCGAAATTTGGGGCCGTCAGGCTGAAATTGCTGGTGAATATGTCCGTAAGGGCAGCTTGATTGGTATCGAGGGCCGTTTGGACTTTAACAAGTGGACCGATGACGGCGGCAATAAGAACGTTAAGCCTGTAGTTCATGCTAACGGCTTAAGACTTCTTGGCAGCAAGCGCGACAATGCTGGTGAAGGTAATTTCTCCCAAGATTTCGCTTAACTGAGAGAGAAATTTGAAAACTGGTTTGGTTACAGCGCAGCCGATTGACTACGCCGTTATCTTGATTTATTTCATATTCGTCCTGGGCGTTGGTTTCAAGCTCAAGAAAAATATGAAGAGTAGTGATGACTTTCTTCTTGCTGGTCATCGAATTCCAAGCTGGGTGACTGGCTTGGCTTTTCTTTCTGCCAATCTAGGCGCCATTGAAGTTATGGGAATGGCGGCCAACGCCGCGCAGTATGGGATCATGACCTGCCATTTCTATTGGTTGGGAGCAATTCCAGCCATGGTCTTTTTGGCTGTGTTCATGATGCCCTTCTACTACAAGTCGAAGATTCGCAGCGTTCCTGAGTATTTGCGCAAGCGCTTCAACGAACCAACCCGCGCGCTTAATGCTATCTCTTTTGCTGTGATGACAGTGCTGATGTCTGGCATAAATCTTTATGCCATGGCAATTGTATTCAAACTGCTTCTCGGCTGGGATATGAATGCTTCTATTGCGGTGGCTGCTCTTGTTGTCTTGGCCTACACCATCACTGGTGGCTTAACGTCGTCTATTTACAATGAAGTGTTGCAGTTTTTCTTGATTGTATTCGGCCTATTGCCAGTGTCTATTCTTGGGCTTCTGCGCTTTGGTAGCTGGCAAAATATTTGCGATCGATTTGATAATCCAGGCTTTGCTCATCTTTGGAAACAAGTTGCGACTGGCACTAATCCGATGGGAGTCGACATGATTGGCCTGATAGGAGGTCTTGGTTTTGTCTTGTCCTTTGGTTACTGGTGCACTGATTTTCTAGTTATTCAGCGCGCTCTGGCCGCTGAAGATCTTAGAGGTGCGCGCATGACGCCAATCATTGCTGCTTTTCCTAAAATACTTTTTCCGGTTTTGACTGTACTTCCTGGCTTGTTTGCCATTATTTTGATTCCGAAGCTAGGCACAAATAATGACGATCTTTCTTTCAATATGGCCATACCTTATCTATTGGCGGTGATGTATCCCAATGGTCTGTTTGGCCTCGGAATAACGGCTCTCTTGGCTAGTTTTATGTCGGGAATGGCTGGCAACGTTACAGCTTTCAATACTGTTTGGACCTACGATATTTACCAGAGCTACATAGCTAAAAATAAGTCAGACGCTCACTATCTGTGGATGGGCAAGCTTGCCACCGCTATTGGTATTATCATTAGTGTTGGTACTTGCTATCTGTGCATGAACTTTAAGTCGATCATGGACTATATGCAATTGATATTCACATTCTTCAATGCTCCACTCTTTGCCACTTTCTTGCTTGGTATGTTTTTCCGCCGCACGTCCCCGTGGGGGGCGTTCTACGGCTTGCTTAGCGGTACAATGGCTGCTGTGGTGCACTATGTGCTCACTCTCCAGCACAAGCTCAATTATCAAAGCGAAATGGCAGGCAACTTCCACCGCTCAGTTGTTGCTTGGACAGTCTGTTTGATTGTCACTATTACCATTTCTTACTTGACTAAGCCTAAGGCTGTCGAAGAGCTGCGCGGGTTGGTCTGGGGTGTTGATGCGAAAGACTCTGGCATAGCTGACAAAACCTCAGTTTTTGCCAGTCCTGGCTTCTTTGGTGTCATACTCTTGGCTCTTACTGCCTATCTCAACTATCTTTTCTTCTAAGGTTTCAGGTGCGCAATGCTCGATGTAAGACTACCGATTGGTTGGCTGTTCCTTGTGCTAGGAGTGATGTTGGCAGTTTATGGCTACGCTAATCCGCCGGCCGAGAGCTTGCGTTTGGGGCAGGTTTTACTGCCCCTAAATCTTGATGTGCCCTGGGGAATCCTTATGGCACTATTTGGAATAGCAATGGTTTCTCTAGCTCAAATTGACAAGCTCAAAGCTCTCGAAAAAGAACTCAGAGACAGTCGTGCTGAAGTTGGGTCAGGTTCTGCGGTCGCAGCTGAATCTGAATCTGGAGCTACTTAGCGTTCAAGCAAGCCACGAAGACATTGCCTGAGTTAACGTCGTATTGGAGCAGCATGTACCAGGGCGCAAAGCCTGCCGGTGGAACTTTTACTGGCGATACTTTGCTCAAGGCGCGGGTTATTGCTTTTTCTACTTGACTATTCTCTTCATCGTCCGCTAGTGGCACCGAAGTCAAAGTACCAACTTGCTTTTCAGTTGTTATGTTGGAGATTTGGCCGCTATTTTTGACAACAAAGCTTACCAAGTATGAGTATTTGCGATTTGTTGTTTCTACCAATTGTGCGGACCCAGGCACAGCCACATTGGTTTGGATTGCTTGGCTTAAATCTTTTATGTAGCTATCAAGACGGTTCAACTGTTCGCTGGAAGCTAATACTCTGTTCTGCTGAAACTTCGACTGGCTTGCTGCCGACGGTCTGTCGGGGCTAAGCCAGACATATTGAGGTTCGCTGCTGACTGCTTGAGAAAAGGCTTTGGCTGCCGATTCATCATATACTGCTGCTTCTGCTCTTTTTCTTTTTTTTCGGCGAACTGGTGTGGCTGTGCTGTCTGTACTGCTGACGGTTGTAGTGGAAGCGCTCCCGTCAGCAGTGGAAGCTGCTGCGGTTGCTGCTGATCCCTGTCCTGGTGCAATGTCTGGGGGCATTGTGCTGGCAGTTGGTTTGCGACCAACCGATTTAACTTGATATTGCGGCGCTGTCCAGAGCACTCCGCCGCTGCCTGAAGCCGCTGCTGTGGAGTCTGTGGCCGTATCTAGGGAGCCACTTGGGGAGCTATTTGAGGAACTGCTTGAAGAACTATTTGAAGAGCCACTGGAGGCGCTATCGGAAGTGCTTGATGAAGAATTAGTTGATGAGCTATTAGAGTCACTCTGAGCCCAGGCTGGTAGGCTCAATGTGCTAGAAAGTGCTGTCAAGGCTACGGCTGCCATGGTAATTACTGGCATGCTAGACGCGCGTCTGATAAATCTATTGTTCATATGCAACTGGTCCTACGTCCTCTAATTTATTGATTTTTCAACCGTTCTAACTATACCCAGGAAATGGTTTCTGACATCCACTGTTTTGGGGTGAATCGGTTTACCGACCGCAAGAAGGTTGCTGAGGCTTAGATCGCAGGCGATTAACATAGCTTTGTCGAGATTAACTTTTTTGCTGGGCTCTAGTAGAGAATCGCTGTAGAGACCTTGCCAAATTGGGTCAGTAAAGTCTTTAGGGCGGCTTTCTTCTAAGCAGTCAGCAAGAAAGACCACTTTCGATACTTCAGACATTGGCACATTGCCCAAAGTATGCTCGCTGATAGCAGCTAGCACTTCTTTATTGCTAATTTTCAATTCTTGCTTGATTGTCAGCGCTGCCACCGGCCCGTGCAAAAGATGACCATTTATTCTGTCTATGGCTGATAGTTTTAGGCCCCCAGCTATGGCTCGTTCAATTAACTCTTTGTCTTTTATTTCTTTGCAGCAATCGTGCAGATAGCAAGCTAGACCGACCAATAGACGATTTACTCCTGCTTTTTTAGCAATCAAGTCACCAACTTGAGCCACCCCACAGACATGCTCGAAACGCTTTTTGGAGATACGTGGTTGTGTCCAGTCACGAGCCCCTTCGAGGGTCATGCCCGCTGGTATGCCTACCAGTTTTTTTGCTTTTTCCTTGATTTTGGGCACTTATTTTTAGTCTTCTTTGCTTTTGTAAAAACGATGGGATTGAATCAAACTGTTTACTTCTGGTGGCACCATATACAGTACTGTTTTGCCTAGGCCAATGCGCTTGCGAATGTTGGATGCAGAAATGGCAATGCCAGGAAAGTCAACTATTCTTATGTCTGCACCTTCCACTTGATCTGGATCGCTTTGGGCAATTGTTTGTATGACGCTTTCATTGTGGTCATCAGAAAGGTATCGCAATCGCGGTACAACTAGTAGACGACATAGTGATAAGAGCTCTTTTGAATTGTGCCAGTCTTTGAGAAAGGGAACGTTGTCACCGCCGATGATTAAATTGACCTTCGTGGCACCGCCGGCGATGATTTGCTTGACTGTGTCCACTGTATAAGATGGGCCAGTTCTTTCTAGCTCTAGTCGTGAGGCTTCAAAGTAGGGGTTGCTGGCCACAGCAGCTTCGACCAATTTGTGTCGATCTTCTCCTGCTAAGAGTCCAACCTGTCTATGGGGTGGGTGTGGTGAGGTGACAAAAAGTACTTTGTCGAGAGCGAATTGGTCACGGGCGCACTCAGCAATGAGCATATGGCCCAAGTGGATGGGGTTGAATGTGCCGCAGAATAGGCCGATTTCGCTCATTTTTGTTTTGTTCTTGTGTAGACTCGCGGCAGCCGTGTTCGTAAGCGACAGGCAAGCTCATAAGTAATGGTATCAAGAGTTTTGGCCCATTGACTTAAAGTTAAGTTGGGCTGACAGTCGCCTGTTTCTTTCGCTACTTCGTTATCACTGCCAATTAATGTAATGACATCACCTTCCTGCGCTTCTGGCACATTGCTGATGTCAAATAGCATTTGATCCATGCTGATGCGGCCCACTTGATTAACTTTTTTGCCCATTAAAAGTCCTTGCATGCGGTTAGATAGACCGCGGTCTACGCCGTCGGCATAGCCGATAGGTATCGAAGCTAAGAGTGTTTCGTTCTTTGCGGTCCAAGTCCAGCTGTAACCTACCGACTGACCAGCGGCTATTTTGTTTATATGGTTGATACGGGCACGCACTGATAAAGCTGGTCTAAGTGGCAAGTCGGGTGATACCGTATCTGGTTGCAAACCATATAGGTAGAGCCCAACCCTGACCAAGTCATAGTGCACTTGGGCGAAAGCAGTTGCCTCGCTTGAAGCTAAGTGGAAAAAGGCATTGGCGAAGTATTTTTTTGTTAGAGCTACGGCCTCAGTGAACAGCTGGTTTTGCGCCGTGATGGCCTCTTCGTTAGCGGCTTTGGCTAAGTGGCTATAGACACTGACAAGCTCAAGATTATCTAAGCTTTTGATCAGCTTCAGTGTCTCTTCTAGTTTTTCAAATTGCACTCCCAGGCGATGCATGCCTGTGTCTATCTTCAGATGCACTCTGGCTTTGCCGCAGGCGGCTACGTCACGAATTTGTTTCTCGCTGGTAAGGGTAATGTCAAGTTTGTTTTCAAGGGCAGTGCCGATTGCCCATGAAGGTGTTGGGCTCAATATAAGAATGGGTAGTTTTATGCCACTTGCCCTTAGCTGCGAACCCTCATCAATTGAGGCTACTCCCAGCCAGTCAATGCCTTCGCTAGACGCTTCCAGCACTTCGGCGACGCTAGTGGCGCCGTGACCATAGCCGTCGCTCTTGACTACGGCCATCAGGCGTGGAGCCTGTGGAGCAACAGTAGTATTGTTAGGGCCAATACCTTTTATAGGAGGCGTCAGTCGATTGCGTATGAACTTGAGGTTCTGTTCGATGGCGTTGAGGTCTATTTCGACCCAGGCGTCTCGACGAATCGATGTAAGGTTGGCTTGGCGAGTGGGGAGCATTAGTAAATTATCGACATACTCAGTGTTTGAAGCGCTTCTTAGAGCTTTACTTTATGCTAGCATTGCTGTCGGTAGCCGTAATTATTTCCACTAAAGCCAATCGTTAAGGGCTTTAGCAGTGTTCTAAATTATGGTAAGACGTTAAGAGCTGCTGTCATCGTTATTTCAAGTACTTGTTTTAAGCTTGACTCAGTTCTTAAAAGCCCTTGGCGGCTTGGAATCTCTTGGGAAGCCCGAGGCTTATCTTTTGAAAAAGAGGCCTCACCTGTTCAATTTTCTAGGAATTTGGTTCTAAATCTTCAAAGGGGTGGAGAGTCTTGAATAAAGCAGAATTAGTCGACATCGTAGCTAAAGAAGCTGGGACGACAAAAAAAGACGCTGAGCAAGTTATCAATAAGATGATGGACACCATCATCAAGCATGTTGCTCGCGATGAGAAAGTTACATTGGTTGGTTTTGGTACCTTTGAAGCCCGTCAGCGTAAAGCGCGCACTGGCCGCAACCCTAAAACAAATGAACCATTGCACATTCCAGCTAAGCGTGTTGCCGGTTTCAAAGTCGGTAAAGAGTTCGCTGAATCAGTGAACAAAGATAAGAAAGGCAAATAAGCCTAGCAAAGCAAATAGGAGGTTCGAGTGGGGTTACCTAGAGTTGCAGTAATTGGTTGCGGAAATTGGGGTAAGAACCTGGTTCGCAATTTTGCTCATCTGGGTGCCCTCTCGACCGTCTGTGACGCTGATCAAAAGCGCTTAGATTACGTTGCCAAAGAGCACAAGGGTATTGCTGTTACTAGCGATTACGACAGTGTTCTGGCTGACCCAATGGTAAGCGCTATTGTCATTGCTACTCCTTCTGATACGCACTTTTTGCTTGCTGAAAAGGCTTTGCTAGCGGGTAAGCATGTCTATGTCGAGAAGCCCTTGGCTCGCGACGTTAAGCATGCCGAGAAGTTAGATGAGCTAGCGACAGAACGTAATTTGGTATTGATGGTGGGCCATTTGTTGCTCTATCATCCTGCTGTTAATTGTCTTAAAGATTTAATCGCCTCTGGTGAGCTAGGCGACCTGTTATTCGTTCGCTCAGATCGTATGAATTTCAATAATTCTCGTCGTGACTGGAGCGTCCTCTGGGATTTGGCACCGCACGACATTTCAATGATGAGCTATTTGCTCGATTGTGAATCACCTGAAGTCAGTCGCGTGGGCGGTTGGGACACACTAGGCGATGGCTTGGTAGATGTGGCCTATCTCGATTTAACTTTCCCTATGGGTAATCGCAGCATTCCTGGTCAGGTTCGCAATAGTTGGATTGACCCGCAAAAATTAGTGCGCTTGACTGTCAACGGCACTAAAAAGACGGCTGTGCTCAACGATACTCAGCAAGAGGATAAATTGGCTCTCCACAGTGTTACCCCTGAGGGACGCATGGTGGTTGAGTATCCATATTATCCAACTGGCGAACCGTTACAGCTTGAGTGCGAGCACTTCCTTCAATGTATCTTGCGCGGCGAGCGCCCTCGTACTGATGCCAATAATGCCTACCATGTGGTTCGTGTGCTTTCAGATGTTGAAAAGCGTTTGTCTGCTCGTCCGCGTCGTGTAAACGCTATCGCAACATCCCGTTAGGATTAGCTTGTTGGTGCACACAAGATCTTTCAGTTGTGTATAATTTCTTTCTGCGCTGGTTCTCTGATGGCCCAAAGCCTTATGCGGGAGTAATTCAGTGGTAGAATGCCTCCTTGCCAAGGAGGATGTCGAGAGTTCGAATCTCTTCTCCCGCTCCATTTTTTAGCTGCCCTTGTGGCAGCTTTTCTTTTTAGTACTCTTATTAGCAGATTTAAAAGATTGCCTTGCTTGAGCTATATTAGTCATGTAAGTGCTGCGCGAGAATAAATCTGGAGAGTGACATCGGAATGACTGACGGAGTGCAAGAGCCAGCAAATGACGCCTCAAAGCCTGCTGAGCCGTCTGAACTTAGTGTAGAAACTGAAAGCGTTGCCACTGCCCAAGCGCTAGAAGGTGCCGCCCAGAGGCGTTCCCCCTGGCACTCTTCCATGGCCGCCATTCAATATGTGGGTCAGGCTTCGGCTACTGATGAAGTGCAGGTGCGCACATCAGATCGTGTCACTGTTATTGCCTTGCTCACTTGCTGTATTGCCGAAGTGCTCTCGCTTGTATATACGCCCATGGCTAGTATGCGCTTGGCTTTTATTGCTATTTCAGATGTTGTTTTGGCTGTTGCCGTCACTATGTTTTTGGTTTACCGTCTTGGAATCTTGTCTTCTCTTGGTAAGCGTCAGGCTCTAATTTGTTGGCAGTTGATGATGGGATGCATTTTTCTTGGAATTTTTCTATGCGTCAATGTGGCTGCTGGAGTGGCCTTGGGCGTTTCGGCTATGTATCCGGCCGAGCTACCGGCAGACATACGATAAGGCTGCACTGGGGATACCCGGCGGCAATTGGCGATAGTAGTGGCGAAAATTGGTCGATTTCCTTTTTCCTATCAGGCTTCTTCTCTGGGCAAACTGTAAATAATCCAGCTCTAGTCGCCGGGCTGTGCCTTCCACCATGTTAAAATCCACAATCTAATTTGTATTTCGGCGTATATAGTCACTGAGAGAGAAAGTCATGAAGGTCACCCTCGAACGGGAAGGCAAAAACATAGTAAAAATGGGTATCGAGTTGGAACCTGACAAGGTTTCCCGTGCCTACGAGATGGCTTGTCGCCAGCTCAGTCATCAAGTGCGTATCCCTGGTTTTAGACCGGGCAAAGCGCCAAGAATGATTATTGAAAAGACCATTGGTGAAGAAGCTATCAAGCGTGAAGCTTTAGAAAAGCTTGTTCCTGAGCTGATCAACGAGGCTCTCTTAAAAGAAAATCTCGACATCATCACCGCTCCAGAATATTCCAACTTCGATTTTAAACTTGGCCAACCACTGAAGTTTGAAGCTAAGTTTGAGATTCGTCCTGAAGTAAAACTAGGCAGTTACAAAGAAATCGAAGTCAATGTTCCTGAAGTAGCTCTGCCTGAAGATGCGCTAGAGCGTGCCTTGACAAATGTGGCCGAAACCAAAGCCTCGCTTGCACCTGTAGAAGGTAGAGCGGCTGAAATGGGCGACACAGCGGTGATTGATTTTGAGTGCTTTGTGGATGGCAATGCCCTTGAAGGCGGCAAAGCTGATTCATTGATGCTTGATCTGGTTGAAGGATCGTTCTTGCCTGGATTCTGCGAGCAAGTTGTTGGCAAAAATGCCAAAGACAAGTTCAAGGCCAAAGCCACTTTCCCTGAAAACTACAAGCGCAAAGAAGTAGCTGGTAAAGAAGCTGAATTCGACGTTCACCTTAAAGAAATTCGTAAAAAGTCGACTCCTGATGTTAATGACGAACTAGCCAAATCAGTTGGTCACGAGAATCTTGATGGCCTGAAAGAGTCAATCAAGGCTGAGCTGCACGAAGTGGTCAAGCAGGAAAATGAGTCCCGGGCTCAGCGAATGGTAGTAGAGGCGGTGGCGTTGAGCGCTCAAGTCGACATACCAGAAACTATGGTTGAGCGTGAGCGCGATTTGTTGCTTGGTCAACTACGTCGCTATGTTGAACAACAGGGCCAACCATGGGAAGAGTTTGAAGCCACTGACGAATACACCCAGATGAAGACCACTAAACTGGAAGAGGCACGTCAGCGTGTTCTTACTTCGTTAGTGCTCGGTGCTGTTGTGCGTGAAGAGAAGCTCACAGTTAATGATGAAGAAATGGCTCCCTACTATGCTGAACTGGCCATGCGCTATCAATTGCGCCCAGATCAGTTTGAAGAGTTTGCCAACAACGAAGATGTACGTAGACAGGTTGCTGAAGAAGTATTGACCGGTAAAGTTGTAGAGCTTTTGGTCAGTGCTGCCAAAATTAACTTCGTGCCTGATGAATGTACCGAAGACCATGACCACGCAGCTCACGGCCACAGCGGAAAAGCTGTAGCTAAAGCCGAAACCAAAACCGAAGGCAAGGCTGAAACCAAAGCTGCATCTGAAGGCAAGGAAAAGCCTAAAGCTGAAGCTGGCAAGAAAGCTAGCAAGAAAGCTGAATAAGCGAAATTGGTTACTCGAGAGGTGGCAAGTACACTACACGTGCTCTCCTAAGACTTTCTTGTGAAGTCTCTGTTCAGAGGCCGTTTAATGTGTATTTGTCACTTTTCAGTAAGATAGAATGCCACATGAGCGATAAAATACCATTTGAGCACTGCTCAAGGCTAAGAGACATCCTAGGAAACGGAAGACAAAATGACTACACAAAAATTCGGTGACAACAACATCATTAAGTCGCCACCCAGCTCTAAGCAACTTTATGAGATCTGGAGCCAGACGCCTTATGTCAGCCCTGATGCCATTTACGCACCGACAGTAATTGAAACTACTGCCCGTGGTGAAAGAGCATTCGACATCTTCTCAAGATTGCTGCGCGAGAGAATTATTTTCCTCGGCACCGCAATTGATGACATGGTGGCAAATCTAATTGTCGCTCAGTTGCTATTGCTTGAAGGCGAAGATCCAGAAAAAGATATCCGTCTATACGTCAACTCACCTGGTGGTTCTGTCACCGCTGGTTTGGCTATCTATGACACCATGCAACATATCCGCTCAGATGTATCCACAATCTGTTTGGGTCAAGCTGCATCCATGGGTGCTTTCCTTCTGTCTGCTGGTAAGAAAGGCAAGCGTCTTTCTCTTCCTCACTCACGCATCTTGATTCACCAACCTCTGGGTGGTGCTCAAGGTCAAGCTACCGATATCGAAATTCAAGCTCGCGAGATTCTTCGCATCAAGCGCCAATTGAATGAATTGATGGCTGAGCACACTGGTCAATCGGTTAAAACAATCGAGAAAGACACAGATCGTGACAACATCATGACTGCAGAAGAAGCCAAGGAGTACGGTTTGGTAGATCAAGTTATTACCAAACTTGAGCCATCGCCCAGCCTGTCTGCTGTCTAATCGTTCTTAGTTGATGCCCGGGCCCGAGCGCCCGGGCATTTAACTTTGTAGAATGCTAAGTGTGTGATTAAGTAGAACTATAGGTCCTAGATAGGGAAACTAAATGCCAAAACAATCGGACAATCGACTCAAGTGCTCGTTTTGCGGAAAGAGTCAAGATCAAGTGAAAAAGTTGATCGCTGGCCCCGGAGTATATATCTGCGATGAGTGTGTTGATCTTTGCAACGAGATCCTTGATGAAGAACTGTTCGAAGGCGGTGCTGCTGCTCAGCCCGCTCCAGAAACATCAACCCCGCAAATGGTTGATATTCCTAAGCCTCAAGAAATTAAGGCCTTCCTCGATCAGCACATCATCGGTCAATCAAGGGCAAAGAAAATTCTTTCAGTAGCTGTATACAACCACTACAAGAGAATTAGCCACAACGCCGAACTAGCTGATCAAGTAGAGATTTCCAAGTCAAATATTTTGCTGATTGGTCCGACCGGTTGCGGTAAAACCCTTCTAGCTCAAACCTTAGCTAAATTGCTCGATGTACCATTCGCCGTTGCTGACGCCACCACTTTGACAGAGGCTGGCTATGTTGGTGAAGACGTTGAAAACATCTTGCTTAGACTCTATCAATCAGCCGATTATGATGTGAAGAAGGCCGAACGCGGCATTATTTACATCGACGAAATCGACAAAATCTCACGTAAGTCTGAAAACACCAGCATTACAAGAGATGTCTCCGGTGAAGGCGTGCAACAGGCCTTGCTGAAGATGATTGAAGGAACTCTTGCCAATGTACCGCCACAAGGTGGACGCAAGCATCCTCACCAAGAATTCATTCAAATCAACACTGCCAATATTCTATTTATTTGTGGTGGAGCGTTTGTTGGCTTAGACAAGATTGTTGAGGCCCGCGTATCTTCGAACCGTAATATTGGTTTTGGTAGTGAGCGTCCTCTGACAGCTTGGGAAAGAGAACAGCGCTCATCTAAGATTCTGATGGATACTGCTCCAGATGACTTGCTTAAGTTTGGCTTGATTCCTGAATTTGTCGGTCGTATGCCGGTTACAGCCGTTCTCGAAGCTCTTGATGTCGAAGCTTTGGTTCGCATTATGGTTGAGCCTAAGAACGCCATCATCAAGCAATATCAGCAGTTGTTATCTCTTGACGGGGTGGACCTCAAGTTCGATACCGAATCAATTCGGGCTGTAGCTGAAGAAGCACTTAAGCGTAAGACTGGCGCACGGGCGCTGCGTTCTATCGTTGAAGAAATTATGCTCGATATTATGTACGAAGTGCCATCGCGATCTGATATCAAGGTCTGCCATATCACTAAGGAACTTGTAGAAAAACGATCGACAGCGGAGCTACTTCAGCTTCCAAAGGCTAAACTGAAGGGGGAGATTGCCTAAGGCTTGTAAAGCTGGCGATTGATCCTTAAAAGCGTCAGTTTTCTCGTTGAGGCCAATTAACGCCTTATGGTGGATTTGAGCACTGAATTCCCCCTCATCCCTCTTCGGGACGTTGTAGTCTTCCCCCAAATGGTAACGCCTTTGTTTGTTTCGAGGCCGCGTTCAATCGCGGCCCTCGAACAGGCCTTGATGCGCGACGATCGCCTGGTTGTTCTGGTTGCTCAAAAAGAGCCAGAGACTGAAGACCCTAAAGTTGATGACCTTTATCAGGTAGGAACTTTAGCTGAAGTTATGCAAATGCTGAAACTTCCCGATGGCACGGTTAAAGTGCTGGTGGAAGGTTCTATGCGGGTGATGCTGGATGTCATTGAAGATGCTCCGGAGCATTTCACCGCTAAAGTTGAAGAACGCACTGAAATTTTGGTGGATGATGAGACCACCCGCACGCTCATCAAAATTTCAGTAGAGAAATTTGAGCAGTACGTAAAGTCGACTAAGAAAATCAATCCAGAGAGCCTTCTGGCTGTTTCTGGTATTGGTCAACCTGGTCGTCTTGCTGACATTATTGCCACCTACTTGGGCCTCAGTTTGGCCGAGCGGCAAAAGTGTTTAGAAGTAAATGATGCCACTGAAAGACTCGAATACATTGGTCAACTGCTCTCTCGCGAGTTAGAGCTGGCTGATTTAGAGCAACAGATTCATGACCGCGTGCGCTTCAATTTAGAGAAGACCCAGCGCGAGTATTATCTGCGCGAAAAACTGCGCATCATTCAAGATGAACTCAATCAAGATGGCGGCGAACTCGGTGAGATAAACGAGTACAAGCAGAAAATCAAAAAGTCGAAGATGGTGGGCGTTGCTCTTGAGCGGGCCAATAAAGAACTGGGCCGCCTTGAGAAAATGATGCCCCAAAGCGCTGAGGCGGGTGTCATTCGCACTTATTTAGATACTCTTGTGGCTTTGCCTTGGGCTAAGCGTTCGCGCGAAGTGATTGATTTACACAAGGCCGAAGAGATTTTGACTGAAGACCACTATGGCCTGGAGAAAGTCAAAGAACGCATTCTGGAATATTTGGCTGTGCGCAAGCTGGCCAAAGAACCTACCGGAACTATTCTTTGCTTAGTCGGCCCACCTGGGGTTGGTAAAACTAGTCTGGTTAAGTCAATTGCGCGGGCGATGAACCGACAGTTTGCTCGTATCAGTTTAGGCGGCGTCAGCGATGAAGCTGAGATTCGCGGCCACAGACGCACTTATATTGGCGCCATGCCTGGACGCATTATTCAGGCCGTCAAACAGGCTGGAACTAAAAATCCAGTGATTCTGCTTGATGAAATTGAGAAGATGACTCGTTCATATCAAGGCGACCCCATGGCTGCCATGCTTGAAGTGCTAGACCCTGATCAAAACGATTCATTTACCGATCACTATTTAGATGCGCCCTTCTCACTCTCTGAAGTCGTCTTTGTCGCTACTGCTAACAGCCTAGAGCAAGTGCCAAGGCCACTTTTTGATCGCCTTGAGATTATTTCGATATCGGGCTATACCGAAGAAGAAAAAGTAGCCATTGCTGAAAATCACATTTTGCCTAAGATTCTTTATCGCCATGGTTTAAGCGAGAAGCAACTGAAGATTCCCGCAGCTACCCTGCGCAAAATTATTCAAGAATATACTCGCGAGGCCGGTGTACGCAGCTTAGAGCGCAACTTAGCCAATGTTTGCCGCAAGGTAGCTTCGCAGGTAGTAAAGGAAGAAATTGAGTCGGTTAAGCTGCAACCGAATCTGGTGCCTAAATTCTTAGGGCCACCAAAAATTGTGCGCGAAAATGAAGTGAAAGGCCCTCAAGTCGGCATTGTTATGGGCCTGGCTTGGACTGAAACTGGCGGTGAGACCTTATCGATTGAAGTAAATACCATGCCCGGCAAAGGCAAGTTGCAATTGACTGGCCAACTTGGCGACGTCATGAAAGAGTCTGCTGAAGCAGCCTTTAGCTATATTCGAAGTCACGCTGAGTTGCTGGGTATTCCAGCAAACTTCCACGAAACTCTTGATATACACATCCACATACCTGAAGGTGCTACGCCTAAAGACGGCCCATCGGCTGGTGTGGCCATGTGTTGCGCTCTGGTTTCAGCTATTTCTAAAAGACCGGCCCGTGGATCGCTGGCCATGACCGGCGAAATTACATTGCGTGGTCGCGTGCTACCAATTGGTGGCTTGAAAGAGAAAGTGTTAGCTGCTCTGCGAGCTGGTATTAAAACTGTCATTCTGCCTCGCAGCAACGAAAAAGATTTAGCTGACATTCCTGACTATGTCAAAGACAAAGTTGAGCTAGTTCCGGTTGCTCACCTTGATGAAGTGTTTGCTCTAATCTTTAAAGATAAAACAAAGAAAACAGAAGCTGCTAAAACGCGTAACACCGTTGGTGGTGCAAAACGTAGCGCTCTTGGTCGAGTTAAATAAGAGGTTCTAATAATATGCGTTTCTTTAATGTCGTTCTGTCAGCGGCTTCTTTTTTGTTTGCGTTTGCGCCGGCAATTGCTTCTGATGCTGGGGCTCGTGCTACAGCTAAATCGACTGCTGTAGATGCAGCCGGCAAATCTTCTGCTCCTGCTGCTGCCGCTCCTACTGCTCCTGCTTCTGTCGTTGCCCCAGTAGCGGTCTCGGCCACTCTTACTCCGGCCAAGAAGGCCCTAATACTTGAGCTTCTGAAAATGACAGACGCTGACAAACAAGTTGAGATGATTCTCAATCAATTGACTCTCTCTCACCAAAGGCGTTATCCAATTTTGTTTGCCCAAGCGGTTAATGCTGCTCCCAATCTTTCGGAAGAGAAGAAGAAAGAGTTGATAGCTAGCGCCCAAGAGCAGAGCACGCGATCGTCGGAGCGCTTGCGACAATTGTTTGTGCAAAAAATCGATTTGAGCAAAGTCATGGAAGAAGTAGCCCTCCAGGTCTACGACAAGAATTTTACTGAGTCTGAAATGCAAGACATCATCACTTTCTACAAAACACCAACGGGCAAGAAGACCTTGCAAGCGCTACCAGCTGTGATGAGCGAGTCAATGGAAATGACTACCGCACTAATTTCTCCGCCCCTTGGCGAAATCATGAAACAAGTGATGGAAGAAGAACGCGTGCGCTTGCAGAGTTTAGATGCTGCGGCGAAATAGAAATACGCCGACGATCTAGCTTGGTGAGTAAGTTCTGATAGTCGTATTTTGAAAAAGCGTTTATTTACAGCTAATTAACAAAATACTTGAGTACACAAGTATTTTGCTTTTGACCTATGGTCTTCTTGTTAATCTGAAATAGTTGTATATACAACTATTTCAGATTTGTTCGATGGTCGGCGCTGTGGGTTTGTTCACGTAGATTT
>JBAYTY010000054.1:0-40842 GCA_041675385.1 Candidatus Obscuribacterales bacterium | reverse complement strand
CGCTGAATTCTTCGACGTCATTCTACTAGGTGACGCAGAAGCTATAGTGCCTGTTTTTGTGGCCGCTTGGCAGACCGTAAAAGACCTGGCTGACCGCCGAGAAAAGTTGATTAAACTTTCGCAAGTTCCCGGAATTTATGTACCTTGCCTATACCAGGTTGAGTACGAACCATGTGGAGCGGTACTTGCCATCACCCCTACCAATGTCAATCCGAGTCAGGTAGTGAAGCAGGTTTTTGCTACACCAGATGACTATGTGGCCCATACTCAGATATTAAGTAGTGCCACCGCCTGGAGTGACACGTTCTTGATCGAAGTGGTGCGTTCTTGTCCTCAGGAATGTCGATTTTGCCTGGCCAGTTTTTTGACTCGTCCATTTCGTGCCACCAATATCGACACCATCATCGAAAAAATAAATGGGGCAATGAAATATACCAAACGTATCGGACTACTGGGGCCATCAGTGACTGAGCATCCGCATTTTCATCAACTAGCAGAACGTCTAATAGACAGAGAAGATCTAGAAATGACAGTGGCTTCGGTCAGGGCCGATAGCTTGACTGCCGAAATTCTTGCCACCATAAAAAAGCTTGGTCAGCGCTCTGTTACCATCGCCATCGAATCTGGCTCAGAAAAACTGCGCACGGTCATGAAGAAAAACCTTTCAGAAGCTGAGATTTTCAAGGCCGTGGAAATGATCGAAGACAGTGGTTTGAGCGGGGTAAAATTCTACGGCATTGTTGGCTTACCCTACGAGACACAGAGTGACCTTGACCAGACCATAGATCTGATGGCAAGGTTGAAGAAAAAGCACAAGCGTCTGAAATTTGTCTTTGGCGTCAGCTCCTTTGTTCCTAAAGCACAAACCCCTTACCAGTGGGCTGGCCGCGACAAAGATTGTCAACGCAAACTAGAATTTATCCGCAAGAATCTCTCCAAAATAGGTATCGAAGTTCGACCAGAAAGTCATAACTGGAGCGATATTCAAGCTCTTATTTCGCGGGGAGATAGAAGATTGTCGACAGTCTTGATGGCCGTGGCCGCTTCGGACGGCAAAATTGGTGCATGGAAGCGAGCACTGCGCAGCCTAGAAGGGCACATACCAAATCTTGACTACTACGCTTTTAGAAGTATCCCTAGCGAAGAGGTTCTACCTTGGTCGCATTTAGTAGACCAGAATAGAACGGCCTATTTATTAAAACATGACCAAGCCGCCCAGTTAGCGGCCCTTGGCTAAGATCATATAGCCCCATAAATGACACACAAAAGAAATAAAGCAGATAGACTAGTTATAGAGATTTCCGGAGCGAGAGACTCATGAATACACCCGAGGCTGATAAGAAGGTAGCTGAACAAGTAGCTAACCTAATTCAACCAATTAGAGACGATCTACTAAGTGGCGCTGCTGAAATTGCCCTGCGGGCAATTACTGTCTTTCAAAGCGTCTTATCCGGAGACCAAATTTCGCCAGAGCAGGTCAAGAGCAATCTCACTTACACCGCCAAAAGTCTCATTGATGCTCAACCAGCAATGGCGCCGCTTTTCCACCTTGGCAACGATGTCTTACTGGCAATTGAAAATGCCCAGACAGTAGAAGAGATTCGCAACCGCTGCGATACAGCCTTAGCCAAATTCGAAAAGATGCTTTGTGCCAGCGCTTCAACCATCGCCGACATAGCCTACGATTTGATTGATCCGGGCGAACTGATTTTTGCTTATTCTTTTAGCTCTACTGTAGTGAGCGCCCTTCTCAACGCTAGGGCCCGCGGACGTTTCTTTAGAGTAGTCTGTACTGAAGCCAGACCAAGTATGGAAGGACGAAAACTTGCTTCTCGCTTGGCATCAGGCGGCATCGAAGTAATTCATACTTTCGATAACGCCATGGGTCTTGTACTGGGCAATTGCAGTGCTGCCTTCATGGGCTGCGACTGTATCGCCAGGCCAGGGGTAGTCAACAAAGTCGGTTCATGGATGCTGGCAATAGCTTGTCGTGAATTGAACGTGCCTTTGTATGCCCTTTCAGGCACAGAAAAATTTGTCACTGACGAACGCCTTTTCGAATTTGAAAAACATGAACGGCCAGGTGTTGAAGTTTGGGACAACACGCCAAAAGGTGTGGCGGTGCTCAACCAACAATTTGACCTAGTGCCTTTCAATCTTCTTACTGGGCTAGTTACAGAAAAAGGCATCCTCAAAGAATCTGATATTGAGCCTTATGTCTCTAACTTTTCTGTGCACCGATCGCTTACGCTAGCTTCAATCTAGCGATCTTTTTAGCCATAGAGATAGTGAGATAGAATTTGCAATTTCATTCAGAGCACTGGGCGGCCCTTCTCGTATTCTGGGCCACCGTTCTGCTGAGCATGCTCGCTTTGCACTATGATTTTGTCAAAGACGGCAAGAAAATTGGGCGCTACATCTTTTCACTATTCTATTTTGCCATCGGCATAGTGGCCGCTGCTCTTTTTGGATTTTTTCTCACAGCCCAACCATTCGAGCTAATAAACCTACTGGCCATGGGTGTTTTCATTGCTGGCCCGATGTTTTTAATGATGGCCCAAGCAGCCGCCCGGAAAAATGAACTAAACAAGACGGCTAACACGCTACTGGCCATGGCACTGCTTGTGGTGGCAATTTCTATTGATACCTTTGTTATTGAACCGCACTGGCTAGAAGTGACCCGGGTCAAACTATCTAGCAGCAAAATTACAAAAGCGATAAAGATAGCCGTTCTCTCTGACTTGCAGACAGATCAAATTGGCGAATACGAGAAGGAAGCTGTGGCGCGGGTGATGCAAGAAAAGCCCGATTTGATTCTTTTGCCCGGTGACTATATTCAGTGTCTGACTTGGCCAGAACAAGTTAAGTGGCAAGGCGAGCTAACTAAACTTCTCAAAGATACTAAGTTTTCAGCACCGCTTGGTGTCTATGCCGTGCAGGGCAATGTCGAAGTGGACGGTTGGCCATCAATATTCAAGGGCTTGCCGATAACAGCTATGCCCGATAGCAAGACCATCAATACAGGCGAGCTGGCCATTACCGGCCTGAGCTTCGTCGACTCGTTCAATCAATCAGTAAAAGTTGCAGCAACCAAGCCATATCACATCGTTATGGGTCATGGTCCCGATTTTGCTTTGGCCAAACCAGACGCCGATCTTTTAGTGGCTGGTCACACCCATGGCGGCCAAGTGCAGTTGCCAATATTTGGACCACCCATTACCTTATGCCAGGTACCACGCCATTGGGCCCAAGGTACAAAAGAGCAAGAAGCCGTTGAAACCAAGCCCGGAACGACACTAATTTTGTCGCGAGGAGTGGGCATGGAGAGATGCTACGCACCAAGAATGCGCTTTCTTTGTCGGCCACAACTTATTTTTATTGAACTCAGTCCTAACTAAGTCTTATGCAATCACCAAGACTTACGGATAAAGTCCGCGCAGGCGTCTGGCTTCAACAATACGCTCAACAGCAATACTCATAGCTGACATACGTAGAGTCATTTTCTTAGTTTCGGCAACGTCGAATACTTTAGTACAAACGTTATTAACCAACCCCTCGAGGCGCTGATAAACTTCTTCTTCGGTCCAAAGCAGACGCATCAAACCTTGCACCCATTCAAAGTAGCCAACAGTTACTCCGGCAGCATTGGCCAGGATATCAGGCATGACAATGACGCCCTTAGAATCAAGTACGTCATCAGCATTAGGAGTAGTCGGAGAGTTGGCACCCTCTACTACAACTTTGCATTTCAAGCGATCAGCATTGCCGGCATGAATCTGACTTGACACTGCACATGGTGCCAGAATATCGCAATCAAGTTCGAGTAGCTCTTCATTGCTGACTTTGTCAGCATGGGGATACTCATACATGGCGCCATTCTTGTCGATGAAGGCCATAAGGTCTTCTACGTCAAAGCCTTTAGCATTAGAAAGACCACCGAAGGCATCTGACACTCCCACGATTTTGAATCCGGCCTTGCTCAAGTTACGAGCAACCGATGAACCAACATGCCCCAAGCCTTGAATAACCACAGCTGGAGAATCGCCTTTGAGCTTAGCAAAAGTCGCCGCCCGTCTGGCCGATAGAGCCACGCCATAACCGGTGGACTGCAAAACTCCTAGTGACCCACCCAAATACTGAGGCTTGCCTGTGACAATAGAAGGAACGGTAAAGCCTTTATTGACTGAATAAGTGTCCATGATCCAAGCCATGGTCTGCTCATCAGTATTTAGATCTGGCCCGGCGATGTCTTGGGTTGGCCCAATCATCTCTAAAATTTCAGAAGTGTAGCGCCGAGTAATACGCTCAAGTTCACCCTTCGACAGGGTATTAGGGTCCATCCTGATGCCACCATGAGCGCCGCCGAATGGCAGATTCATCAGTGAGCATTTCCAGGTCATGAGCATGGCCATCGAAGCCACTTCACCAAGAGTTACTTCAGAATGATAGCGCAAACCGCCTTTACCGGGTCCGAGAGCCAAGTCATGGTGAACGCGATAACCCATGAAGGTTCTTACCGATCCGTCGTCCATTCTTGCTGGAACAACCACAGACAAAGAGCGCTTAGGGTGACGCATGGGCTCAATAACATTGTTGTCGAGTTTCATATGCAGCGCCACCTTGTCAAGGCGCTTCTGAGCATTTATAAAATCCGGGGTTTCCCATTCATTTGTCACTGCGCTACCGAACCCTTTGTTATCCTTACTGTCTTTGTTATCTTTGCTATCCGTAGCAATTGCCATGATGCTCCCTCTCAGGTAGTGGGGTAATTGTAGCCCCATTTACTTCTCTTTACAGAATTGGCTGATTTTGAATTAACTTAGCGCGGCCATTGCCATTTGCTTGATCTCTTCAGAGCGGTCGCGTACAACCCCAATCAATTTGTCAGCCTGGGCCCTAGTCTCACTAACAAATTCTTGCTCAGGTGCTGATTGACCAAAATCCCGCAGATTAATCAAAACGTTGTAATAGGCCCCCTCAGCCGCCGCTGCAGCCACAAGAGCAGCTACGGCGCCATCAGATAAAGAACTAGGATTACCATGCTCAACCACACGAGAGGCTAACTCAAGCAGTACTGGCCCACCCTGCAAAACTGAAAGGGGGGTAAGTGTGGCCGCTTTGCTAGCTTCTAGAATGGCAGCATCCCGCAGGGCTTTTTCAGCTTCGCTACCTTTGGCCAGGCGCCGAGCATCAAGAATGCGATTAAAGGCCAGCATGTCGTCATCCACGGTTTGAAGCAGCCATTGCTTGAGGCGCTGAGCATCTTTGCCCACTCCTTCCATCATCGCTTTCTTCTCTTCAAAACCTTTCTTGTCAAAAGTTAGGTTAGCTACCATGGCACTGAGTGCCGCCGAAAGTGAGCCGCAGAGAGCGGCAACGCTACCACCACCTGGTGCGGGAGATTCACTGGCTAACTCATCCACAAACGCAGTCAAGCTCATATCCCGCAAAAATTTGCCTTCTGGAGCCACGCGATATTCAATAATTTTCTCTTTGGCCACAAACGGCGAAAGTTCAGCCAGCCCCAAAGATTGAACGGCACATTCGACGATTTCTGCTTCGCTGACACCAGTAGAGCGACCTTGCTTACGCAGATAGTGCCTGCCTGCCTCTAGCATCGGCGCTAGAGGAACAAGGCCGACTATTTCGCTACCAGTGACGCGCAAGCCCAGCAGTTCAGCCTGGCGAACCACTTCATCAAAGGCCTGATGCAAAGAAGTGACTTCAAAATTGGTCAAGTTGATTGAGACTTGCGCCCTCTGATATTCATCTACGTACCAACCCACAGCCCTCACTTCTTTCAATGTGCCTGGCACTTTTATAGTATTGCCAGAGGCATCTTTTTCAATTTCGCCTTTAGCATTGCGCTTTGCCCGACCAGCTTCTCTTATATTGAAAGCGATTTCGTTGGCAAGTTTTTTAGAACGAGTATTGAGATTGACATTGTAGGCAATGAGAAATTGTCTAGCACCAATGACGGTGGCACCGCTGGCAGCATTAAAAGCCGATGGACCAAAGTCAGGTTTGAAACCACTGTCTTTCATCTTCTCATTGAGAGCTTCGTATTCGCCTTGACGGATGTCAGCTAGACTGCGCCGCTCAGCTTTCTTAGCCGCCTCGCCATATAAATAAATAGGAATGCCAAGATCACGACCGACTCTCTCGCCTAAAGTATTGGCCAGCTCTACACATTGCTCCATGCTGATACCACTAACGGGAACAAAGGGACAAACATCGGTGGCGCCCATGCGTGGATGTTCCCCTTGGTGCTTGCGCATATCAATTAACTGCGAAGCTTTAGAGATGGCTTGATATGCAGCTTCAACTACTTGATCAGGCTGACCAACAAAAGTAACCACGGTGCGGTTTGTGCTATAGCCCGGGTCAACATCAAGCAGGCTCACTCCACTGACTGCTCGAATAGCATCAGCAATAGCATCGATTACTTTTTCGTTTCTGCCTTCCGAAAAGTTGGGCACACATTCTACAAGCTGCATTGATCCTCCAATTTATTGCTACAGTTTCTTCTTGATGCGCTTTTTCATAAAAGCAGCACCATAAGTGTGTTTGAGGGTAAAGAAGAGCATAGTGACGGAAATAGCAATCCAGATCAGAACCCAAAATACCGGGAGTGTAAAAGGGATCATTTTAGCCATGAGCGTGGCATCACTGTACCCTCCGCCAGCTAATCCTAATGAATGAGGGAACAATGACCAGGTTAACGCTAGCGAACTAAGCGCAGTTTGCACAGCTAAGAAAAGTACTACCAAATTGGCCCAAGCAGCTTGCAATTTTTTGCCTAAATAAACACAGAAGGCGCCCATACCTAAGCCCCAGACCAAACTACCGATACTCTGAAAGAAATGAGCACTTAATAGACCTGGAACCATAAAAATCAAGGAAGCAACAATCATGGCAACGCCTAAACCAGACAATATCAATTTCGAATATCGTGGATACTGACCGAGGTAGATAAGCAGGCAACCAAATAAAGTAGTGCCAATATAGCCAGCCTGCGCAGAGAGAAAAGCCCAGCCGCCGCTGCTGCCAGTCAAGCCAGCATGACCCTGACCATCGCTAACCACAGTCATGAAATTAACATGGCCACCGGTGAGAATTGTGACAATGGCATGACCCATTTCGTGCACCATGGTGACAAATTGGCTGACCGGGGTCATCAAAAAATGAATACCTGGAACATTGCTTAAAAACACACTAAAGAACACAAGCATCCAAAAGACTGACATGTTCCATCGAGGATCATGCATAAAACTAAGTTGACTAATAGAGTCGCCAGCAATGAGGGCACTAGCTTTAGCCGGCACCACTGGTGATGGCAGACTTGACTTAGGCGAATCGGTTACTTTGGCATTAACAGAAACTTCATTCTCAAGACGTGCTAATTTCTCTTCGACAGTTTCTGAAACCTTGAGCTTTGGCTGCGGCTTTTTAAAGCCAAACGCTTGACCACTGGTCTTTTTTTGAGGTTTTTCTTCAGGCTTTTCTTCAAAAGGTTTGGCTGGCATCAGAAATGTATGTCCGAATTATACGGGCAGCACGCTATGATCAGCAAGCTGATAGACTTGCTGATCATAGCTTAAACGATGTGAGTGATGCCGTTCAGTTTTAGTACGGATTTAAACGTACTGATAGCCATCGCGCTTTTGTGCTGGAGTTCCTGGGGTCTTTTTGACAAAAAAGCACTAGAAGGCGCCGGCCACCTAGATGTCTTGCTATTTCAGCACATCTACTATTTGCTCGAAGTACCTGTTGGTTGGCTAATTCTCAATCTGCTCTACCAAGGCGGCTGGACAATCGCACCAGGCGTCTGGCTCTGGACAGGCCTGGGCTCTCTTTCATCATCTGGTGGCATGCTCTTTTATCTGGTCGCCATGGCCAAAGCTGAGGCCAGCTTTGTTTTAGGCATAACCGCCGCCTACCCTTTAATAGTCCAGGTTTTGGCTCATTTGTTCTTGCATGAGGCCCTCGTGCCAGAGCGCATGGTCGGTTCGCTGCTGGTCGGTATCGGTGTTGGTCTAGTGGGCTCTTCAGCCAACCGTAAAGACGAGAGCAAGAAACACCACAGAATGGTCTTGCTCATGTGCCTACTTGCCACCTTGCTATGGGGAGTGACCGGTCTATTTGACAAGAAGGCCCTCGATTTAGACCTTCCTTTCAAAATCTACTATGCCAGATGTGTCTGGGACGCCGCTATTCTGGCGGTAATGCTGCTAGTTTTCAGGCTAATGAACTACAAAGTTGCCTACAAAAGCGCTAAGACCTGGAAATACTCTGGCTTTTCCTCAATTTGCTTATCTCTTGGCACCCTCAGCTATATGTTTGCCATGACCATGGCAACGGCCTCGTATGTCATTGTCATCACTGGTTGCTACCCCCTTTTGATGTATCTAGGCGCAGTGATATTTCTCAGAGAAAGACTGAGCAAAATGCGCCTAGCCGGGGTCGTACTCATTGTCGCCGGGGGATTAATGGTGCAAAACACCCAAGCACTTTAAGTAAGTAAGCTTGAGTTATGTGGGCATATATCAGGCAGACTAATATTTCGCAGTTAAGTTTTCGAGAGGACCATAATGAGCGACGATTTCCGCAAGATTCGCACGGAAGATGACTTAAAAGAAAAGATTTTATCGTCGGTCAGCCAGGCCTTTACCGGTGAAGAAACAAACCGCTGGATGGTAGCCCTGCAAGAAGAATCAGTAAGTAAAGCAGAAGAACCGGTGGTTACCGGTTCGAGCGATAACAAGCTGAACGAGAATATGGCCTCTATTGTCGATCGGCTCTTTGACAACTTCAAACGATACGCTTTTGAATTCAATCGCTCATTGGACCACAGAGAGCACGTTGTCAACTGCGAAAGACCATCGAGCATGCGCAGTCAGGCCGACTATAGCGATATAGGCGGCCAACCAATTCGTTTTTGTATCGGTCATATCTCGTCACGCGACTGGGCGCTGCTTGTGCAGGCCGAAGAAAATAGAGTAAGGGCCTTTATAACTCCTATTAAATTCTTAGTTGGCTTCAGACCAGACCAGAGCGATTTTGAGCCATATGTTGAGATGCTTTTAGTGCGCGACAGAGTCGGCAATTCACGCCAAATGATTTGGACCATAGACGGCCAGGCGCTGGCACTGGAAAGCATTCCAGCACTGTCTCGCCGCTTCTTTGGCCAATTAGTTAAGGTTACTCGGGGCGAAGCCAGCAATACTGAACGTTTTGTCTTTGACCCCAACGATCTCAGCGCATTGCAGCCTGAGGTGGTGATCGAGCGCTCTTACGAACCTGATGACCAAGCAATGTTTTTCAGCGATAAACCTACACCAACACAATTGCTTCGAAAGGCAGTGGCAGATCGCCCTGGTCACACTTTGGCGCAGCTGGCTAATGTCGGCCAAGCTCAAACTCAAGCTCAAACTCAAGGTCAAAATCAGGTCCAACATCAGGCCCAACATCAGGCACTAATCCCGCTGTCGGGACCAAACGCACAGATTCATGCTTCCCGCTCGGCAGGCGCTGACTTACTTGGGCAAGCGCCAGAAGCAAGTCATTCGAATAGTAACGCTGAACCCGCTCAAAACAACTCAGCTCATCAAATTGCCAATCAATTGCCTAATCAGTCTGCAAATCAGTCTGCTAATCAGTTCGCTAACCCAGCGGCCGCTCCTAGACAACTATCCATTTCGGCGCCTGCACAAGAACGAAGCGTGACCGAAGAACGAACCGTGACCGAAGAACAAGACGTAACTGAAGAACCAACTGCAGCAGCACCGCGTGAAGAATTGAGTTTCTTTAGCAAAGCAGTGCAAAACCAAGAGCAAGTACCAGAGCAAGTGCAAGAGCCCAGAGAAGAAACTATCAAGCAATCGCCGCGCGAAATCATTCCAGAACCGACGGCAAAAGCAAATATAGCGACAAGTGTCCAGGCTGAAAAAGAAGCAGAAGCGCGTCCAGTTGTAAGCGCGCCTAAGGCCGAAATTAAGATAGAAGTTAAGCCTGAAGTTTCAGCTCAAGCTGAAACCAAAGCTCAGAGCGAACCATCCACAGCCGTGGACAAGGCAAGCGCCACGGCTGCAGCGATAGCCAGCCAGGCCACCACTCAAACCTTAAGCAATGCCGGAGTCAACGGCGAAAAGAGTACCTATCATTTTATGGCACGACCGGAAGAAGAAGCACAAAAAGTTGATCTAAATACAGATAAAGATATCGCTGAAAACAACCGCCGAGTGGCCCATGCCATCAAGAATCTGTTTGATTCAGTAGACACGTCAATTGCCGCCCTGACCACTGTTGGCGTGGATGCCATGAAAGCTGACGACATCGCCGCAGTCAGCTCAATTATGCGTCAAACCAAAACACTCAAAGTGCTGCGCGACGGCATAGTGCAATTATCAAAAGACTGGCAAAAGTCACTGGAGAACTGAACCAAAGTGTTCATCACCTTACACGGTGCAGCCAATGCTGTCACCGGTTCTTGCTACTTAATTGAAACCAATAAGGCCAGACTTCTAGTCGACTGTGGACTATTCCAAGGCTCCAAGCGCCTCGAAAAGTTCAACTTTATCCCCAAATCAGTCGTGGCTGAAAAAATTGAAGCTGTGGTTTTGACCCATGGCCATTTAGATCACTGCGGTCGGCTACCGCTTTTAGTAAAAGCCGGCTTCAGGGGGCCAATATACGGCACTTCTGGCACACTCGATATTGCCCGCTTGATTTTGAGCGATGCGGCAAAAATTCAGGTGGACGACACTAACCGCGAAAATCGCAAGAGAGTAAAGGCCGGCCAACCAACAATCAAGCCACTCTTTGCCATGAAAGATGCCGAGCGAGTCTTCTCGCTGTTTTACACTCTGCCCTACAACAGCGAAACCAAAATCGCCGATGAAATCACAATTAGGTTAGTGGAAGCTGGTCATATTATCGGCTCGTCAAGTGTCATCATGACCCAGAAAAATAATAGCCAACAGCTCAAGCTAGTTTTCTCTGGGGACTTAGGCCAAGCCAATATGCCCGTTAACCGCGACCCGGCGGTAATGGAAAAAGCAGATTTAGTCTTTCTTGAATCAACCTATGGCGGCCGCGAGCATCCACCGTATGAGCAGTCAGTGCAACTGATGATCGACCTAATCAAAGAAACCGTAGCAAAAAAGGGCAAGATACTAATTCCTACTTTTGCTGTGGGCCGCACTCAGCAACTGCTCTACCATCTCGCCCAAATGTTTCACTCCGGCGCAGTAGAACCATTTCCTATCTACTTAGATAGCCCCATGGCGGCAGCAGCCACTGAGATATACAGCGACCACTTAGATATGATGGACCCTGAGGCTAAAGACCTGTTCAGAGAAGGTCAGCTGCATCAGCAGTTACCCACCCTAAAATATTGCGCCACAGCAGAAGAATCGCAGGCACTTAATGCTATCAGTGGCCCCTGCCTCATTCTTGCCGGAGCAGGCATGTGTGATGCTGGGCGGATTTTGCATCACTTTCGCCACAACTTAGGCATAGCGGAGACACTGGTTCTCATTGTCGGCTTCCAGGCCAAAGACTCAATGGGCAGGCGCCTTTTAGAAGGTGAACCCATTAAGATTTTTGGTGAAACAATCAACGTCAGAGCCAAAATTGCCAATGTTCAAGGCTTTAGTGCTCATGCCGGTCAGAGCGACCTCCTGCATTGGGTAGAGCCTATTGCCAGAAGTGGCGCCCGGATAATCTTGACTCATGGCGAAAACCATCAACTACACGAACTCAAAAGCGAAATCAAAACTAGATTTGGAATTGAAGCGGAGATTCCCTCACACGGAGAGACGCTAACAATTGGCGAAGAACAAGAGCAAACCTAAAAAGAAGCATTGTGACACCATAGACGATACTAAAATTTCGACCATGCGCGTTTTTAATCATTGCCGGGCAAAATTTTAATCTGCAGAATTGAACTTTAATTGCTCTCAGTGCGTTTTAAAGCACATACGCCCAATTTGCCCTTGCACGACTATTACAGTAAAAGAATTGCAGCCCAATCAGCAAAGGCTGCTGGCTACTGCATTGCATCGTTTTTACAGAGAAACCAATGGCCAGTCAAAATCACCACGCCCACCAAGACACTTCGCTCAAAGTGCTAGCCGCAATCAGCCTGGCATTCCTGCTCGTCGCCCTCGGCCAATATCTCAGCTTAGCTGGCATAGAAAGCAAACAACTAGGCTACATCAAGCTAGCCAAATTCAGTGCATCGCTAACTATTTATGCAGTAACAATGTTCGGGCTATTAAAGCAGATTACTTGCGGTCGCCAACTACTGGCATGGGCAGCCACAGCTGCTTGCCTCGGCGGAGTGTTGGAATTATCCACCCTACTTATACAGGCCCTCGTGCCTAGCTGGCAAACTGCACTCGTGGCCGTCACCCGACTAGCAATTCTCCCGCCAACCTTTTTGATGATTGTGGCCTTCAGGCTGCTGTTGAAAGAAAACATCGACCTGGCTCTGCGCCACGCTTTGCTCTGGGCCACTGGCCTAGCCATTTTCGGCTGCCTACCAGGAGCATTGATGCTGACTGAGATCAACCAACCGCAATCGAGTTATGGCAGTCTAAAGCTCGCTCACTTCATCGGTCTCCATACTTTGCAGTTGATGCCTTTGGCCTATTTTCTAGTGTCTAAGCAGACAACCAATAGTGAAAAACAGATCAAAGTAATTGACAGCATCGGCCTTTTGCTCCTAATGCTGATTGCCCTGCTCACCATCAGGTCAACCACTGAAACAACAATTCTACTGGCTCTGGGTGCAGCTTTGTTAGCCACCAACATGGATAGCAAAGCGGGACACACTAACACTACCCCCGGTGTCAATATTCCTTTTAGTAGAAGCAAGTTCTAAAGAAAATTAAGAAGCAAAAAAAAAGACGCCTCATCACTGAAGCGTCATCTTTAATATTCGGAGAGGGAGGGATTCGAACCCTCGGTACAGGTTAACCCCGTACGTCTTCTTAGCAGGAAGGTGCTTTCGACCACTCAGCCACCTCTCCAAGAGCACGAATTTTCTGGTCGATTAATCGGCAACTCTTATGATAGCTCACAATCGCCCTGTTGACCAAAAATTCTTGTCAGATGTTGTCAGATATTTCCAAGAACCACTAGGTTAACCCAATAGTAAGCCACAGCACTACTAATAATGATGCTATCGCCGCGGTCTAAGAAGCCGCCATGGCCAGGAATCATATCGCCAGAGTCTTTAATTCCGGCATCGCGCTTGAGCAGCGACTCACATAAATCACCAAGCTGCGCGGCAATAGAAATCACAGCTCCCATCAGAGGCGCCTGCCAGATATTGAACTTAAAGGGATGACAAGCGAAGAGGACATTGTCGGCCAACAAGGCAATGCTGACTGAAAATATGATGGCTACGCAAAATCCACCAATAGCACCCTCTAAGGTCTTTTTCGGGCTAATTTGCGGGTAGAGCAAGTGCTTACCGATCTTCTTGCCAACATAATAAGCAAAAACGTCCGTACCCCAAATAATAAATAGTGTGGCCCAAACATAGGCTAAACCTGGCTGCTGCAAAGGATTGTCAGTAATGGGCATGCCAACAGGAGTTAAATTACGCAGCAAAACTAAATGGCTGGGCAGCCAACCAACATAGATGAAGCCCAATATCGTCGAGGCAATATCAGCAATTGTAGCTGGCGGATTGTCGTTACGAAACAACAAACGAAAGAACGACAGGTAGATGCCAATAGTGAGTAAAAGTGGAAAGTGCTGAATTGAAAAACTGTCCGGCACCTTGATGCCAATCATCCATTGAGGAATGTCAGGCAGGGCGGCGACTACAAAGAAAGCAATGATCATCCCCAAAACAATACGGCTGGAGGGGTTAATGCCTTTTTTGCGGGCCATGGCTATAAATTCGCGGCCGCCCATGACACAGGCATAGCCAAGTGCCAACGACAAGAATATGCCGCCGGCCATAATACTGAATACTGCACCGGCAAATAAAAGCCAGCCGAAGAGAAGTCTCATTTTGCTGTTCTAAGAATCAAGTGCCATTTGCTACTAGCTCTAGCGCTCTGAGGCCATTAAACGTGCTGCAAAATAAGCAGTTAGTGGAATGGTCAGAACCAATCCTAGACTACCACTAATTGCCGATGCCACTTCAGTTGCAACCAAATCAAGATTTACAAGTTTGGTAGATGGAATTTGACTAATCAACAAAAGCAAAGGTAAAGCAGAACCGGTGTAGGCCAAAATCAAAGTATTTGTCATGGTGCCCATGATATCGCGCCCGACATTCATACCAGATTCATACAATTCAGCAAATGTACGGTGGCCAATCTTGGCCACCTCTGAAACAGCCGAGGCAATTGAGACGGCCACGTCCATAATCACACCAAGAGCGCCGATGAGCATACCGGCGGCCAGCAAGCCACTATAAAACTTGGGGCTAACTACTAGCAGGGAGCCCCGCAATATTTGTGCCTCTTCTGATGACAAACCAGTCAGAGGCGCATAGAAAATCACTAACTGAGCAGCCACCCCGGCCACTATTACCCCGCCGATGGTGCCGAGAATGGCTGCTAGAGCTTTTTTAGAGAGCCCGGCAACAAAATACATAGTGGCTCCTGCCGAAACCAAGCAGATAGCAATGGCAACCATTAGAGGGTTGAAGCCATTGAGACTCAGTGGCAAGAGAACAAAAGCAATCAAACAGACACTTATTAAAAGGGCAAATAGTGACTTGACGCCTTTCTTACCACCAAAGATAACGAAGGCCAAAAGGAACACTATTAAAAGCCAACCAAGGGCTGGTGCCCGGTGATAGTCAGCTATATTGACCTCACTTTTAACCACGTCACCGCCAGTGGTGACAACTGAAAGTATAACTTCGCTGCCCGGTTTGACATTGATATTAAAAACCGGATTATCAGTTATCTCGTTGGGCACAGCCACAGTGCAGCCTTTTAGCTTACCTTCTAGGACTTCAACTGAAACTATTTGACGATTTGAAACCATGCCAACGCTCTTAAGCAAATCTTTGTTGAGAGTAGCTTTGCCCACCGAGACCACTCGACCAACGGCAAATTCTTCCTCGCTAGACTTAACGTTAATAATAGTATTAGGCTGAGCAGGTGGCATTATTGCTCACTTTTACGTTGAAAAATATCTAACTGCTTAGCCTCAGCAATAGATGTTTCAGTAAGAATTCGTTTAGTCACTGGCTTACCTAAATGCTGATAGGCAAAAGGAGTGGCCATGCGGCCGCGAGAAGTGCGCTGAATAAATCCTCTCTGGATCAAGAAAGGCTCATAAACATCTTCAACAGTTTCAGAGTCTTCACCAATGGTGGCAGCCAAAGTTTCAATACCAACTGGGCCACCATCATAATGATCAATGAGAATTTCAAGCAAGCGTCTATCAGTCATATCAAGGCCGTGTTTATCAACTTGATACGACTCAAGAGCTGCCTCGGCAATGGCACCGTCTATAACGGCGGCACCCTGATATTGACCAAAGTCGCGCACCAAACGCACCAAGCGATTGGCGATACGCGGTGTGCCCCGCGCTCTTGAGGCAATGGCAACAACAGCTTCAATTTCCATGGCGACAGAAAGAATTTTAGCGGTGCGAGCAACAATTTTTGTCAACTCAGCTTCGTCATAAAATTCAAGGCGACAAACAAAACCAAAGCGGTCGCGCAGAGCGTTAGAGAGCATGCCAGCCTTAGTGGTGGCACCAATTAGAGTAAAGCGAGGCAAAGGCAAGCGCATGGTGCGGGTAGCCTGACCTTTACCGGTGGTCAAATCGATAACAAAGTCTTCAATAGCCGGATAGAGAAGCTCTTCAGCCACACGAGAGAGGCGGTGAATTTCGTCAATAAATAGTACGTCGCCTTCTTCTAACTGATGCACCAAACCAATAATGTCACGAGGCCTCTCTAACGATGGTCCAGAAGTCATATGAATACGCGCTTGCATTTCATTGGCAAGCACGCGGGCCAAGGTGGTCTTCCCTAAACCAGGAGGCCCGTAGAAAAGAACATGATCAAGAGCTTCGCCCCGGGATTTAGCCGCCGAAATAGACATATTCAACATGCCCTTCAAGCGGGTCTGACCAATATACTCATGCAAGCTATCAGGCCGAACGGCCTGGTCTGATTTTTGGTCGGCTGTGTTCTCTTGACCAGAAAGTAACGAAGAACGACGATTTCGGTTTACGTTAACTTCTTCTATAGTTTCAGATTTCTTTTGCCCAGAAGAGGGGGACGCTGAAATTTTCGCCTTTGCTTTAGGCTGCAAACCTTGCGGTGATTGAGGCTCTGGTTCTGGTTGGGGCTCTCCTTGAGCCTGACCGCTAGTCTTTATGATCGTCATTAATGCAAATTGCTCGCGCTCTTTTAATGTAGGTAATCAGGAGGATGATGAGAAGTAATCAAGGTGTTTGTCCGGCCAAGTTGATTATGATTGACTGGCACTTCCAATTTCAGAAAATATGCCAGGGATATACTTGCGATGAATACCATTCAAACTGCAGCATCTATGTCAAATGCGGGGTCAAATACGGGGTCAGCCACTGGTTCAGCACCGGGGCCAAATTCTGACCAGTCCAGTCTAAGTCATAATCAGTCAGTTGTCGCTAGCACTAAGATTGTCGCCGATCCTCTGACCTACGAGAAGTCAATCTACAAAAGATCAATGCCTCTACACATGGGCGTTGGGCCAGTTCCTGAAATTTCAGTAGTTGTACCGGTATACAACGAAGAAGAGAACGTCGAGCTGCTCTACCAAAAACTAGTAAGCGCTCTCGACCAACTAGGCCGCACCTGGGAAGCAATCCTTATTGATGACGGCTCAAAAGACCAGTCATATAACAAGTTAAAGGCAATTTCTGCTGGCGATATCCGCATTAAGGTTGTCCGCTTTGTTCGCAACTTTGGTCAAACTGCAGCACTAGCAGCAGGAATTGATCATGCTTTAGGGGATGTAATTATCCCGATGGATGCCGACTTGCAGAATGATCCAGCCGACATCATTCGTCTTCTCGACAAGCTAGACGAAGGCTATGACGTCGTTAGTGGCTGGCGCAAAGAGCGCAAAGACGAATTATTCCTGCGTCTCATTCCTTCCTGGACGGCTAACAAAATTATTTCATCTATTTCAGGCGTGCGTCTGCACGACTATGGCTGCTCACTAAAAGCCTACCGCAAAGAAGTAATCAAAGACGTCAGACTCTACGGCGAGATGCACCGCTTCGTGCCTATCTATGCCACATGGCTCGGGGCCAGGGTAGCTGAGATTCCAGTCAACCACTATGCCCGCCAATTTGGCCAATCGAAGTACGGTATTTCCCGTACTTTCAAGGTCGTCTTAGACTTAATCACAGTTAAGTTTATGGCCAAATATTTCACCAAGCCTATCTATGTATTCGGAACAGCTGGTCTAGCGTCGTGGATACTGTCGCTGCTGATTTTCGCCTGGATGGTGGTACTGAAATACGGCTACCATACTTCATTCATCGAGACACCACTGCCGGTGCTAGTGGCAGTATTTTTCTTGATGGGCATGCAACTCTTATTGATGGGATTGCAAGCTGAAATCATGATGCGCACCTATCACGAGTCGCAAGGTAAGCGCATCTATAAAGTGAAGAGCACTCTAAACGTAGATGCTGAACTAGAATAGAAACTGAATTAGAAAGAAAATTGAACTAGAATTAGAAGCTCAATAGCGCCGCTTCAGCTCCCAATTGTATGCACTCTCAACAGTTTGATTAAGGTCAAACTGGGGCTGCCAGCCAAGTATTTTTGCTGCCTTGCTATAGTCAGCCACAAGAGCAGGTGGGTCACCAGGGCGTCTATCCACTAGATCAAACGGCACGGCTTTACCAGTGACCGACTCAACTGCAGCAATCACTTCTTTCACTGACGCACCATGGGCCGTGCCCAGATTGAGAGCTAGACCCAACTTATTAGACTCTTCCACATCACCGCTGAAGCTATCAGAACTAAGAAGTTTAAGAGCTAAGCAATGCGCTTCAGCCAGATCGTTAACATGAACATAGTCGCGCACGCAGGTGCCGTCCGCGGTTGCATAATCATCGCCAAATACTTTAAGGCGAATGTTCTTATTATCGCGATTCAAAGCCGCTGAGATAGCCAACGGAATCAAATGTGATTCAGGTTCGTGACTTTCACCGATTTCTTGCCCTTCAGGTGGATTTGGGTCAGCACCGGCGGCATTAAAGTAGCGCAGGCAAACATATTTGACCTGCACAGACAAAGCCAAGGCTCGCAAAGCCTCTTCGAGCATGAGCTTGGTACTGCCATAAGTGTTGATTGGCTTTTGTGGGTGCTTCTCGTCGATTGGCACATAACAAGGATTGCCGAAAGTAGCACAGGTAGAAGAAAAAACTATCTTCTTTACTTGTGCTTGCTGCATAGATTGAAGAAATCGCAGAGTTTCGCAAACATTGTTTTCAAAGTATTTGAACGGCTTTGTCTGCGACTCGCCCACATAAGCATTGGCGGCAAAGTGAACAACTGCATCAATTTGATGGCTAGCAAAGATTTTGTCGACAGCTGTCGGGTCGCCGATGGCAGCATTGTAAAAATGTAGCCGCCTGTTGCCGCTATCGAGAGAAAGGGCATTACCCAAGCTAAGATTATCGACTGCAACCAAGTCAGAATCAGGGTTTTGCTTGAGATAGTATCGAACAAAGTGAGAGCCAATATAGCCTGCGGCCCCGGTCACCAATATCATCTGCTTCTCTGGACCTCCCCGTATCGTCCCTTGGCATAACCTGAAAGAAGACAAAATTCTAACAGCTCTGACAAAACAGAGTAATATTGTAAGTGTTAGACATGCCCCCGTTAGCAGTAAGAATCAGTAAGATTGTGAATGAGACTAAAGCGCATAGCTTGACGGACAGTGCCAAGCTCGAAGTTGGTCAGCATGATATTTTCCCCAGCAGCAAAGCCTTCTTCGGTTGGCTAACCGTTGGCATTGTCGGTTTTGCTGGTCTCTTTTTAGCCCTGACCTCAATTCATATCTTCAGCCCCGGTTTACAAGTCACCGATGTGGCCGACCACGATCTCTATGCCCCAGAAGCCATATCCGTGGTTGATCGCAGCGAAACAGAAAAGGCCATTGCCATTGCCAAGCAAACGGTCTACCCAGTCTTTCAAGTAGATCTCAGTCAAGACCAAGCTTCAGTTGAGGCCGTCAAAGTTACCCTGGCTCGCATCGCTCAATACCAAACAGCAGGACTAGTGCCAATCGGTCCAGCCTTGCTGAGCAAAGCCAACAAGCGCAATAGCAGCAAAAAAGCCCTGCCGACAGTCGAAAGCCCTAATGCCGCCATCATATTAGACATGCTGTTAAGTACAGATGCAATTTTCGCCGACCAAAGCGAGGTTTTTCCATCTTTGCAGTCTGATTTGATTGCCCGCCGCTCTATCGTTTTGACTCTGCCCAAAACTACTGCCTTAGACAAAGCCGAATTGCTAACTGCTTTATCGGTACAACCAGCAGACTTTCCCGCTTATCAAAAAGCAATTTTGACAAGTGCCCAGCGCCTAACTAGCAAATTCAAACGCTTTCCGGTCTCTGACAAGAAAGCTTGGGTCGATATGGCCGAAGAATTTCTACCAGACTCCATGCCCTTAGCCCTAAAGAATGTTTCAGCCTCAATACTGGCAAGAAACTTAGAGCCGAATCTTGTGATTGACCACAAATTGACCCAGAACAAAGCTGAGGAAGTAGTCAAATCAATCAAGCCGATAATGCGCAACGTAACCGAAGGAGAACTTTTAGTGCCCCGCGGTGCCATGATCACCAGCGATAAATTAGACATTCTCCAAGCTCTCGGTATTACCCATGTTAATCGTTGGCCCTTCATATTCAGCATAGGCATATCTTTGATTGCAGCCCTCACTCTGGTGGCACTCTTCCTTTATACCTATGAGCCTGAGCACTTTTTCTCAATTAGTTCAATTGGCTTGATGTTTACTGTGGCGGTGGTGGCATGCGCCATGGCCTCAATCATTGGCAAGACCTATCCCCAATTTGTTCCAATTCCAGCAGCAGCACTAATTCTTACTATCTTCTTTGGGCCGAGAGTCGCAATCGTATGGACTGTGCCAATGATCATGCTTATCGCCGTTGATCGTTTAGTTGATCTGCGCAATATTTTTGCCCACTGCCTAGCATCAGCGGCTGCCATCTGGACTTATTCGAGACAACGCAATGCAGTGATCAGCACAGGGCTCGCTGTGGCCGCCGGCCAAGTGGCAGGAGACTTGAGTGTTAGTGCCTTCAATATGTCTATTACCTCATGGTCTATGCTAGGCCGCCAGGCCGGAATCGACTTTCTTGGTGGCATCTCATCATCAATTTTAGCGATTGGTAGCTTGCCTTATTTAGAAAACATTTTTGGTTTAATTACACCCTACAGACTGGCTGAATTGACCGATGCTAATCAGCCCCTCTTGCGCCGTTTAGAAGAGAACGCACCTGGCACATACCAACACAGCCTGGCTGTCGCGAACTTGGCCGAAGCTGGCGCCAAAGCAATTTCAGCTGACCCCAATATGGTTAGAGCAGGGGCTCTCTATCACGATATCGGCAAGATGGTGCGTCCTAAGTTCTTCATCGAAAATCAGCTAGGCGCCACCAACCCCCATGATTCTATGACACCAGAGGAGAGCCGTGCGCGCGTTTTAGCCCACGTCACTGACGGTATTGCTTTGGCACAAAAGTACGCCTTGCCCAAGGCCATTCAAGACTTTATACCAATGCACCAAGGCACAACCTTGATGGCTTATTTTTATCACAAGGCCTGTTTGCGAGACGGTGCGGACAAAGTCGATGCAGATTTCTATCGCTATCCAGGACCAAAGCCTGACACCAAAGAAACAGCTATCGTGATGCTGGCTGATGTCTCAGAAGCCGTAACACACAGCATGCAGAATCCGACAAACGAAGAAGTGGAAATTGCTCTCGATAAAGTTTTTCAAAATCGCTGGGACGATGGTCAATTAGCTGATTCCAACTTAACTTATGAAGAGATGCAGAAAGTAAGAGCAGGCTTCTGTCGAGTGTGGAGAACACTACACCACGAAAGGCTTAAATACCCTGCCACCACCACAGGCAAAATGCCTATGGCACCAGATGTAATATCAGAGGCAGGCTCAGGAGAAGCGCAGAAAAATCTAGCGACAGAGGTGCCACCGATAGACTGCTGTTCTAGTTAAAATCACAATTTAGCCTTCGCGCAGCCTAGTTCGCTTTTTCCAGCCAAGGCGAAAAATAGCCTCATCCACGGCTAACGGCCCAGTGCAAGCCATATCAAGAGCTAGCAATGCCTGTTCTTCAGTCAACAACTCTTCTTCCAGCAAATATACTAGCCTGAGACTAGAATAGACGGCATGTTGATCGACAATATTGGCCTCAACTAGAGCACGGCAAACTTCAATCGATTGATTGTAATGTACTTCTACGCGTTCAAGAATTTCGGGCGGAAGCAGGGCAATATCAATTGAATAAGAGCCAGTCTCATTGAGCAGATCCAGCAACTTCTTAGAAGGATTAAGGAGAATGCGACTAACCGAAGCTTCGGCTAGGGCACGAGGAAAGCTGTAACCGAATTCTTTCATACGAACAAAAGTATCCACCGCAAGTGGTGTAGTAAGCATGCCGTTATCAATCATCTCTTGCAGTTCAACAGTGGCATTGATGTAAGTTTCATCGATACCGCAAACTTCTTTCATACAAAAACCAGCGGGATTGCCGGTAGCTAGCGATTTTTGCAAAGATTCAAGTAATTGCAAATCACCTATTAATTCAGCCTCAAACAAGAGTTCGCCAATTCTTGGCGAATTTCGCAACATAGACTTTTTAAAACCAATATTGAGAGGCAGCTGTGCCAAGCTTTTTTCGCGCTGGTGAGCTTGCGATATGGCTTTGACGCACTGTTCGCGCGTAATAGAGCCACGTCTAATTAGCTGTTGACCAAGTAATGCAGTCTCTAGTAATTGCTGTGAAATGACAGAGCGATAACAAAGAATGTGACCAAGGGGCAATCCAGTGCGGTGATTCACTTCAAGAGCATTTTCTAGTATGGCATGATCGACCACTTGGGCGTCAAGCACAAGCTGTCCAAGCTTGTTGCTGAGGTGATCTTCTGGTTGCACCACACCAGATCGCTCAAACGCTTCAGCCAAGGGCAGTGATTGTTGGTAGGCAAGGGTAAGCACCTTCACAGCCAATTCGAGTGGCAACTGCCGTTCATTGACCAGAGCCTGAACATCTAGAGCGCAACGCAGCTGTACTTCAGTTATGTATCCAGAAAGAGTGAGTACTTTACCAAGGGGTAGACCCTTCTCTTCAAAGTTACGTAAAGCTGTTTGGATAAACTCTGATGAGACCAAACCAGAAAACATTAAGAGATCACCAATGCGAACGTGGCCGGTAGCTTCAATTACCGAGCTATCACGCGCTTCAGCTCGCTCAGATGCGACAGCAGCAAGCCTGGTCGCTGTGGCGTTAGCAAGGCGCAAACGCTTACTCTCCTGCCCCTTAGCATCCATACCCGATTTGCCTTCTTGAGAACCGCTATCCATTGGCACCATTAGTCGAAACTGAAAAAGCTAAGTGCCGATTTGCCATATTCTCGGTAATCGACCTTAACTAGGCTAGCATCTTGTACTTCAATGAGATTGTCTACTTCTATAAGATCGTCTCGGTTGTGTTCGATTATCACCAGACTGTCTGGCGCTAGTAGCTTATATTCCACCAAGCCAGCCAAAATCTGCTTACCGTAGCCTTTTTTATAGGGTGGATCGGCAAAAACAATGTCGTACTTGGCGCCGGTCACGGCTATATGGGGCCAGACACGTCTGACATCACTGATAACAACGTCGGCTTCAGCCGGCACCTTAAAAATCACGCTAGATTTTTTGATACTGGTGGCTTGCGCTTTATTTTCCTCAACAAACGTTACACCACGGGCCCCTCGACTCAAGGCTTCGAAGCCCATCAGGCCAGAGCCTGCGAACAAGTCGAGGAAGAGGGCGCCATCAATACGTGTGCCTAGAATGTTAAAAAAAGCCTGTCGCACTTTAGAAGACGTGGGACGCACGTCTAGACCGTCAGGACAGGCCACAGACCTGCCTCGCAACTGACCACCGGTAATTCTCAAATGCCTGCCTCGCTGGACCCACATGATAACATGTGTGCTGCGAGGCCTAAAATATTTAGAATAACTAGATTATTGAGAATGTTTCTTTGTCTCTAAGCGAACCCTTAAAAGTGAGGCCCAAATGAGCGCACGGCGAATAGCTCGTGAACTGGCAATTATAGTAATGCCCCAGCTCCCGAAGAACATGGAGAAGCTGGCTAAAGTTGAGATCACTGAGCTAGTCGATAGAGCAATCCACATGCTGGTGGATTACGCCAAACAAAATCTTCAAGATGTTAATGCCATGGTGCTCAAGGCCTCAAATCAACTAGATAGCCTTGAAATTGATAACTCAAATACAACTGAGTTGACATCAGTGCCAATGACTACCGGGCAAATTAGAGAGCAGCTGAGCACCCTTGAGGTCTCAATTAACATGATCTCCGAGGCCCTCGATATACCTGAAATGGCTCTATCAGCCAGTAGCACACTGTTCAAAACCAATTGCAAAAAATGCGGCCATGCTGGCGAAGTCTTAATTGAGCGCCCTTACAAAGATGACGTAAGAGAATTTGTCTTCCGTCTAGTTGAAACCTACATCGAAAACAGAGAAATCATTGACGAATACATCAAGCGCGCCCGCACCCAGTGGCGCATGGAACGCATGGTTTCAATTGATAGAGACATACTGAGACTGGCCTGTGCAGAGGCATTCTATATGGCCGACATTCCGGTCAACGTGGCCATTTCTGAGGCTGTTGAATTGTCACACCGATTTGCTGATGAAAAAGCAGCTAAGTTTATCAACGGTGTACTGGCTGACCTCGCAGAAGAAGCTGAAGCCGTAAGACGTTCAGCCAGACGGCGCGCCTATGCAGAAAAATCAAGTGGCAGTGAAGAAGCCCCCGATCAATAGTTAGCAATTTTTGTTACCCCCCAAATAAGGCAGAACGACCATGAGTGAAGATAGCCAACGAAAAGGCTTTTGGGGCACCACCCTAAACAAACTCAAATCTGTACTGGCAAAGACCAAAGAGCAAGTAAGCGAAGATGCTCACCAAGAACAAGATTCACTCGCGCCCAATCAAGCTACTGCTACTGATGTAGATCCAACAGCAACAGCAGCCCTTCAAGCAACCCCAGTCACAAGTTCTACAACTGCAATTCATACACATGTTCAAACAGATGTTCAAACAGCTGTTCAAACAAAAAGCCACCGTGCCGTCGACGAAGACTATATCGAAAGCCTAGAAGAACGCTTGATCAAAGCTGACCTCGGCTTGGCCACAGTTGAGCCCCTTGTGCAAAACTTGCGCAAAGAATCTCGCGGCAAAAACTGGACCAGTGAAAACGTTGATATCTTTCTCCAGAAAGAATTCAGCGGCCTACTTAATCAGACATCTCAAAGTGGGCTGAGCTTTAAAGCCAATATGCCTAACATCTATTTGATTGTCGGAGTCAATGGTGTGGGCAAGACCACCAGCATCGGCAAGCTTGCCTTTCGCTTCAAAAGCGAAGGGAAGAAAGTCTTACTAGCAGCCGGCGATACTTTTAGAGCAGCAGCAGAATCGCAATTAGAGATATGGTCGCAACGAGCCGGTGTGGACATAGTCAGACTAGCTGACGGCGCCGACCCCGGTGCTGTTGTCTACCAGGCACTGCAGAAAGCTAAAGCCGATCAATATGATGTGGTACTTGTAGATACAGCCGGTCGTCTGCACAATAAAACTAATTTGATGGCAGAATTGAAAAAAATTCGCTCAGTTGTCGAAAAAAATGCCGAAGGCATGAACGTCGAATCACTGTTAGTTCTTGATGCTTCAACTGGTCAAAACGGGCTACAGCAGGCTAAAGTATTTTCCGAAGTTTGCGGACTGACCGGTGTGATCTTAACCAAATTGGACGGCACCGCCAAAGGTGGCGTTGTTTTTGCCATTGCTAAAGAGTTGAATATACCGGTGAAGCTGATTGGCTTGGGCGAAAAAATGGAAGATCTGCGCGATTTTGATGCAGCGCTGTTTGTCCAGGCACTTTTCTAGACAGCTTTACTGACTTTTCGCGCCCGCTCTTGACAGCAAATCCTTTGCAGACTGTCGAATTAATTCACACGCCCTTCTAATAGCGATCAAGAGAGTGTCAGGCCCTATATAATTTGGCCTAACATAATCAATTTCACCATTCCCACGATGGCCAAGCTTACGTTGAAAGAGGCCGCCGCGCGGGCAAAGCGGTTGTAAGGTTGATGGTTCAACCACAAAAATTATGTCGACGGCGAAAATTTACAAAATGCACCCCAGATAACTGACTGGAAATAGCCGTACTAAACTAGCTGAGGAAAGATCGATGGTTCAGACCAACCAAAATGATGCCGGATGCACCACCATTCAGGTGGAAGACGATCGCACTGGTACTTCTATTGAAACATTAAGACGAGCCATGTCAGACCATCTCTTTTATACCCAAGGGCGTTTTCCTGAACTGGCCACCAAGCACGACCTTTATATGGCGCTCTCTTATACCGTGCGCGATCGGCTACTACACCGCTGGATTAACACAGTTGAGACTTATTTCAAAGAAAAAGTACGAATCGTCTGTTATTTGTCTGCTGAATTCTTGATGGGACCACAGCTTGGCAATAACCTACTGAGCATGGGTCTAGAAAAACAATTTGAAGAAGCTGCTGAACGCTCAGGCATCTTACTCAACGATATGATTGAACAAGAAGAAGAACCAGGCCTCGGCAACGGCGGCCTAGGCAGGCTAGCGGCCTGCTATCTCGATTCACTTGCCACCTTAAGCATTCCAGCAATTGGCTATGGCATTCGCTATGAATTTGGTATCTTCGATCAAGAAATTGTGGACGGCTGGCAAGTAGAAAAAACTGATAAGTGGCTGCGCCTCGGCAACCCTTGGGAAATTGCCAGACCAGAATCGGCTGTTGAAGTAAAAATTGGTGGCCGCTGCGAAATACACGTTGATGCCCAAGGCAAAAACGTGGTTGACTGGATTGCTGACCACATCATCAGCGGTGTGCCCTACGATACCCCAGTACCAGGGTACAAGACAAATACAGCTAACACATTGCGTCTGTGGAAAGCAGAAGCAAAAGAGTCATTCGATTTTCAGGCTTTCAATGCCGGTGACTACCTTGGCGCAGTCAACGATAAGGTATTTTCAGAGAACGTCTCTAAAGTTCTTTATCCCAACGACAACATTGCGCAAGGCAAGCGCCTAAGGCTAGAACAACAGTACTTCTTTGTTGCTTGCTCACTGCAAGACTGTGTGCGCATTCTCAAAGTTTCAGGTAGCACTATTGAGCAGTTCCACGAAAAGTTTGCTTTTCAATTGAATGACACACACCCTTCTATAGCCGTACCAGAGTTGATGCGCATTTTGATGGACGAACATCAAATGGAATGGGATCAAGCCTGGTCAATCGTCACCAACACCTTCGCCTATACTAACCACACGCTGCTACCGGAAGCCTTAGAGAAATGGCCAGTACCGCTGTTTGCAGCAGTACTGCCAAGACACTTGAGTATCATTTATGAAATCAACCGCCGCTTCCTCGAAGAAATTCGCCTGCAATATCCTAACGATGAAGGTATGGTGCAAAGACTTTCGTTAATTGACGATTCTGGCACTCATTTCGTTAGAATGGCTAATTTAGCTTGCGTCGGTAGTCACGCCATCAATGGCGTGGCAGCTCTACATACTGAGTTGCTTAAGCAAGATGTGCTCTCAGACTTCTACAAGCTTTGGCCTGAAAAATTCAGCAATAAAACCAACGGCATCACACCTCGTCGCTTCATTGCCTTAGCCAATCCAGATTTGACAGCCCTAATATCCAGCAAAATTGGTGATGATTGGTTACTTGATTTAACCAAACTAAAAAAACTCGAACCATTCGCAGACGACGCTGCCTTCCGCAGAGAATGGGCCAAAGTTAAACGCGATCAGAAAGTGCGCCTAGCTGACTATGTCAAGAAAAAGTGTCACGTCACAATTGACCCAGACTCACTCTTCGATGTTCAAGCAAAACGTATGCACGAGTACAAGCGACAACATTTAAATGTCTTGCACATCGTTCACCTCTACAATCAAATCAAGAAGAACCCAGCGATAAAAATTACTCCACGCACTTTCTTATTCGCTGGTAAAGCCGCTCCTGGTTACTTCAATGCCAAGCTTGTAATAAAGCTAATCAATGCTGTAGCCGAAGTGGTCAATAACGACAAAGATGTAGCAGGCCGCATAAAAGTAGCTTTCATACCCGATTTCAACGTTACTCTCGGTCAAATCCTCTACCCAGCCGCCGATCTTTCTGAGCAAATTTCTACAGCGGGAAAAGAAGCTTCGGGCACCGGCAACATGAAGTTTGCTTTGAACGGCTCTCTCACCATAGGCACTTTAGATGGTGCCAATATCGAGATGTTGGAAGACATTGGGGAAGAAAACTTCTTCCTCTTCGGTCTCACTGCCTCAGAAGTACACGACTTGAAAGCCTCCGGCTACAGACCCCAAGACTATTACGATAAGAACCCTGCCCTGCGTGAAGTAATTGAGCTCATCAAAAATGGTCATTTCTCACCAGATCAACCCAACCGCTTCCGTTCGCTAGTCGATGATCTGCTTTATCACGACGACTACTTGCTCTTTGCTGATTTCAACTCATATATCGAATGCCAAGACAAAGCAGCTAAAGCATACTTAGATCAGAGTGACTGGGTAAGAATGTCTATTCTGAACGTTGCCCGCATGGGTAAATTCTCTTCTGACAGATCAATTAGAGAGTACTGCAAAGAAATTTGGAAGGTAGAACCAGTACAAGTTGAACTCGAGCACTACCAGCCAGAAGGGGCGCTTTTAAAGGTCTGTTTCATCTAAGGTGCTGAAAGTAATTTGAAAGTCACTGCCTCGATTGCTCTAATTATCGCATTTTTGTTCTATCCGGCTTTAGCTCTAGGGGCTCAGACGGCTAGTCTTGACGACAGTGAAAGCAAAAGTGACAGTGAGAGTAAAAAAACCGCAGTGGGCATTGTCGGCTTCTCGTTCAAGTACGCGGGCCTGGACCATCCATGCATAGGCAATATTTTGCCCGAAGGCCCAGCTGCCAACCTCGACATCAAAAGTGGTGACCTCCTCATGGCGGTCGCCGGCAAAGATACGGCCATGCTCAGCATCCAAGGTGCACGCCAATTGCTCTTGGGCAAGCCCGGCAGCACAGTAAACATCGTATTGAAACGACCAAACCAAGAAAGCAAGACTATAGTTCTCACCCGCATGTCTAGTTCTGAAATCAAAGACAAGCGTATGCGCCAAATAATTGAACATGCCAGAGAACGTCATACGGTGGAAGAAACACAGTCAGCTCCTCTAATAATTTGTCAGTTGAGTGAACCTGGCCCTAGCGTGCTTGAATTTTACACAAAGCAATCTGGTCAGAATAAGCTTTTGCTTGAAGAAGAAAAGCACGGCCTAAGCGTCAAACATATTTCCCTTGATGATTCGAAGAACGCCAAACTGAAAGCACTTTTACAAATCAAAAGCAAAGCACCAATTTATTATTTTGCCGGCATATTGACCACTCTAGGACACTTTGAGCGCCGCCCATTAACAGCAGAGATACTGGCGAACCATCTCAAAAGTATCAACTGGACACCCGGTCAAGATAGTTTGCACCAAGCCATGATTGCTCAATATGAGGCAATGCGCAAACAATCGTGGCAGCCTGGCAGCCAAAACCAAAGAGCAATTTTACTCAATAGCGATGTCGCCAATCCGCGCAGAGAAGAAGCAATCGCGGCAATAAGCCGCTACATTCAACTGCATAACAGCAGCAGCAAAAGCGCCAAGAGCATGCTGGCACCAGAGGCCATTGCCTTGGGTTTACCCCAAATGGACAAGCTGACATTTGAAAACAGCAACGATAATATCAATATAGTTGGCGATAGCTTTGCTGTTGCAAGAACTATACTAAGCAGCCCACTGCCCTTAGATGTTTATTTCTATTTGCGCAGAGACAAAGAATGGAAAATCACTGCGGCTCGAGCATTGGCTTGCATCGGGCCTCTCAATGCCATAGTCAGCCAACTAGAAAAGAAAAGTCAATTAACAGACGAAGAAAATTCAACACTGAAAAATCTCAAATTGACCCTTTCAACAGATGCCGAATTGAAAAAATGGTTTAAGGATTACAAACCAGCACTAGAAAGCCTTGTGGGCGACGGCGAAAAGTTAGCCGCCAACACCAGCGTTATGCTCAGCGATAGCCGCGTTCAAGAGCCATCGCCCGCGAGGTCCACAATCAAAGCAAAACTGCAAGCCTTGCACCTATCAAGCTTGAGCAAAGTTGACGACAAGCAAATGGAAGTTATTGTTGGCGGAGTCACAGACAATACCGTTGGCTTCCTCTACGCCCCAGACAACAAGCCGCCGCTAATAGGGCCCACTGAGTACATCTGGGTAGAGAAAATAGCAGACAACTGGTACTTGTTCAGAACCACCTAAAATAGCTATTGCCTTATCTTCTTGTCTTTCTTAGCTTTACCCTTCGACTTAGACTTATCTTTCTTGCCTTTTGTTTTGGCCGGTTCACCCAACGCTTGGGGCGCAGTAGCAAGCACTTCATCGGGAACGACTTCAGCATCTACATCGGTAGTGGTGTCTACCGTCAAATCTGGGGTGGCAGCAGACTGTATATCTTCAATTGGTTGAGCTTCAACTACCGACAACTCTTCAGCTTCTACCTCGGCAATTGTGTCAGTGACTAGTATCTCGCCTTCAAGCAACTTTCTTGCTCTGTCTAAAGCTTTCTTCTGCTCTTCGCTGACAACAGGATAACGCAAGTCTAAGCTTTTCAGAGTCTCGGCAATAATATAGCCTACAGACAAGCGGCAAAATGGTTTACTGTCAGCAGGGATGACGTGCCAGGGGGCCCAACTTGTGCTGGTATTGCTGAGGCAATCTTGGTAGGCGTGCATGTACTTATCCCATAGCTCGCGATCGACAGCATCCGAGCTAGCAAATTTCCAATTCTTCTCTGGGTCATTCAAGCGAGCAAGAAAGCGCTTCTTCTGTTCTTTCTTTGAGACATTGAGAAAGAACTTGAGAATGACAGTGCCGTTCTCAACTAAATGCTTTTCATAGTTATTGATCTGCTCAAAGCGTCGCTTCCAAATGCCCTTGCCTCTCAGTTTCGGCGGCAACTGCTGCTTGTCTAAAATCTCAGGGTGCACCCGTGAGACCAAGACCTCTTCATAATAAGAGCGGTTAAAAATGCCGATGCGGCCGCGCTCAGGCAGTGCCTTTGTACAGCGCCATAAATAATCATGATCAAGCTCTTCTGAGCTCGGTGCCTTAAAGGCAAAGACCTGACAGCCCTGGGGATTGATGCCTGACATAACGTGCTTAATGGTGCTGTCTTTACCAGCGGCATCCATGGCCTGAAAAATAATAAGCAGAGCGTAGCTGTCTTGAGCATAAAGAATATCTTGATAGTGAGCAATTCTTTTGACGTCGGCATCTAAGTGTTCTTTTGCCGTTTCTTTTGTAATGGCAGCTTGATCTAAACCAGACTTATAGCCACGACTAAGATCAACTTCAGATCCGCCTTTGACAATAAACCTTTCTCTTACTCTTTCTTTCTCTGAGTGCTTCACAGATAACCTATCAGTTTAATTCTATTTGGAGACTATCAACTCAAGAGCTTCGGGATTTTCCACCGACGATAAGTCGCCGGTATCATGACCTAAGTATTTGCGCTTGATTGTCGCTCTGACAATTTTGCCAGAACGGGTTTTAGGCAAAGCTTGTACCGAGAGAATGGTGTCAGGTTTGAGCGTGGCACCAAGGCGGCTACCGACCATATCGCGCAGCTCTTTGAGCATATCTGTCGATAAGGATTGACCAGGCATCATGACGATGAAACATACTAGACATTCACCCTTAAGTTCATGTGGCACTCCAATAACTGCAGCCTCAGAGACTTCTGGATGCTCAACCAATACTGACTCAACTTCACCAGGGCCAACACGCTTGCCTGAGACCTTGATAGTGTCGTCTGAGCGACCAAACAAGAACCACGAATCGTCTTGGTCTACTTTGGCCCAATCGCCGTGGTACCAAACCCCAGGAAACTTAGTGAAATAAGTCTCGACATAACGATCAGGGTCTTTCAAGAAACCACGCGTCATAGAGGGCGCGGGCTTGCGACAAACTAAGTGACCAATCTCATTATGGACACTCTCGCCCTCTTCACTAAAGACATCAATGGCCATACCTAAACCAGGGGCACCAAGAGAACAGGGCTTGAGCGGCATCACAGGCAGAGGAGAAAGCAGACAACCGACGATTTCGGTGCCACCAGAAATATTGATAATCGGGCAGCGTTTCTTGCCCACTTTATCGAAGAACCACATATAACTGTCTTGATCCCAGGGCTCGCCAGTTGAGCCAAGCAAACGCAAAGTCGACAAGTCATGCTTGTCTACCCACTCTTCGCCTTGAGCTTTGAGGTGTCGAATTAGAGTTGGACTAATACCAAGAGTATTTACCTGGTGCTGGTCACAAATTTTCCAGATAGTGTCAGGGTTTGGATAGCTGGGATTACCTTCAAAGATGACCATGGTGGCACCCCAGAATGTTGTACCGATCATCTCCCATGGCCCCATCATCCAGCCAATATCAGAGACCCAGAAAAACTTGTCGTCAGGCTGCAAGTCAAAGGCAAAGCCTAACTCTTTAGCAATTTGTGCCAGAGCACCAGCATGGGTGTGGACAGTACCCTTGGGCTTACCTGTGGTACCTGATGTATAAAGATACATCGACGGATGTTCAGCGGAAAGATCTGCTTGGGTTTCGGCAGGCTCTTGATTGAGGACAACATCATGGAACCAGAGGTCGCGACCATCTTTCATGTGCGCGTCAGTATCACAATGATTTAGCACAATCATGTGTTCCAGAGCCGGTGCCGACTGAGCAGCGAGATCGGCTTCTGCTTTAATCGGAATCAACTTGCCCCGGCGTTTGCCGCTATCGGCAGTAAATAATATTTTGGCTTCAGCGTCATTCAAGCGAGTAGCTAAAGACTCAGGGCCAAAGCCACTGAAGATTGGAACAGCAACCGCGCCGATTTTGAAACAGGCAAAAAGTACTGCCACTACCTCTGGCACCATCGGCATATAAATACCAATAGCATCGCCAGCTTTAACATTGAGCTTGAGCATGGCACTAGCTACTTGCCCAGTGAGGTGACTAAGTTCACCATAGGTCAATTTGCGACTGCGGCCGTCTTCACCTTCCCAAATTAAGGCCGGGTGGTCTTTACCAACGCTCACTCTTGAACCAGCCACTTTGCCGGCTTCAAGATGCCAATCTAAAGTGTTCGAGATGATATTGAGTTCGCCGTCGACGAACCACTTTGTCCACTCAAAGCCCTTTGAGCTATCCATCAACTTGCTGTAAGGCTTGTTCCACTGGAAGCCCATGTACTCAAGAGCAGCCTGCCAGAACCATTCGGTGTCGTCGTTAGACTTGGCAATTAGGGTCTGCCAATCGGCGATATCATGCTTTCTCATGAAATCGACCACCCTACTCTCTAAGTAGGCGCCGCTGGGTTGCCAAATAACTTCTGAACCGGTGTCAGGCGAAACAATGGTGCTCATAATTGGGTATGCGCTCGCAGTGGTATGAAGGCAATATTCTAGCGCCGCAAGGCACTTTACAAGGCCACGCCAAGCTAAAGAAACTGCTAAATAATAGGGTTACTTAGGCGAGAAAATTCCTGGAATGGCACCGACAAGAGCTTCTACTGCCAGAAGGACGCAACCTAAAAGATTGGCCGTCAGGGCACAGGCCCAGACCAGCTTAGGGTCTTTGCTCTCCAGCAGCATCAAAACAGTGCCTTCGACCATGAACGAATAAGTGCCAAACAGTGTCAAGCCCCAGGGCATAGAACCTGTGATATAAGGCCCTAGGCCCAAAACCAGACCGAGAAAAGAAGCGAAGTTCATCATCAAAGAAACAAAGAGCGAACGCGGCAGAGACGCCCATTTCATGCGCCAAAGCACAATTCCTTCGACAATCACAATCGGCACAAATTGAAAGATATAAAAACCAAGCATGGCTCTATTGTAGTCGATGGCTCTGCCTTGTGAAAGAACGCTAAGCAAAATAGGGTTAACCCACTCATTTACACCGAGGGGGTTGGGAGTTCGAGTCTCTCATCGCCCAAGACTTTCGGGACTTTGGAAAAACCCATCCCAACAATATCCCAACTTTTCCCCGGAAAAGATTGGCATGATAAGAAAACGTTAGTAATGCTCTTTTGAGCGATCAAGCGTTTAATTGATGAAGTAAGAAAGGCCTGCAATAAATGCAGGCCTTTTGTTTTCTGTCTATTGATAGAGTTGCACCACATTTGGTGCAGATTCGTTGTGCGATTTGTGCTAGTCGCTTTCTCTAATTGAACAGAAAGGCGAATTACTTTTTAGTGGCATCATTACCGGTGCCTAGTTTTCTTGCCTTTAGCCTCATTATTGCTATTATTGCTAAGGCTTTGACTTAACTTGGTTAGTAAATGAGAAATAGCAGACGGCCGACAATCTTAGATGGAGGGCCATTATTCAAGCAAGATTCACCTATGATTGCTCTAAAGACTGTATTCGAAGATTGTGAAACAGCTTCTACTAATGCTTATGTTAGGTTTTCTAAGGCTTCGAAGTTGTGCAAAACTGACGAGAGTAGGTCGGGTCAAGCTCAGCTAATAGATCTGCTTAGGCACAGGACTTGCAGCTTTGCTAACGCGCTCGTATTGTTGCAACTTCATTTCAAACGCCTTTGTCAAGAGCAGGCTGTTCTGGTTTTATTCGAAGAATTGGAGCCCGATCCATTAGTAGATTATGACGGATCTCCAGAACACGACAAAATAAACCGTGAATATTCTGAAAGCACTTCATATATTGCGCTCGATCTAATTTCTTTGATGTTTTTATGCAATGACATTGTGAAAGATGCTTTTGAAGTAGCGTGCGTGATTTCCAGAAAAAATTATGAGCGCCAATATTTTGATACAGATAGCGCTATGGAGATTCTAGTTAATAGTGTAAATATAATAGAGGCTTTCGGATCAGACAGTGAGTCATTTGTTTCTAGTATGTGCTGGCTTGATGCCAACGTTAGATTGCCATGCCAACTTGTAGCGAGAACTGGATGGCGCACTAGCATAAGTGGTTACCATGCGAGTCTCTTACTTCCCGGCTGTAGAGCTGGTGAGTATACCTCTAGTCGCTATGAAACTCTGTTTCGACGAAGTTTTCCGAACTACTCGTCATACTATGATGGTTCTAAATTCTTAGCTGCCGAACTTGCTAGGGTTGAACAGTATGGCAATAAAGCCCAACTGTTTAAAGCCGTTGAGCTATTTGGACTTGCAACAGATGGAATAGACGTTATCGTGCATAGGTTGTTGCAATTTATCTTGCTTGTGCTGAAAAATTTGGACCAAGCCGACTGGCTGATTCTTGAGAAATAAGTTTTCTTCTTTTGGCCGTAAATGAAATTCAGCAATGGCCTAAAGATTGGGAAAAGTCAGATTTGTCGCTACAACGTCAATGGCTATCGCATAACTACTATTACATTAATCGATTAATCTCAATATCAAGTCTGACAATCTAAATTATGCAGCTTCTACCATATTCTCATCGTGCTAAAGTTTGCCAGTTGAGTCAGGAGCATTGCTAAATGAGCATCAAGCAGTCAGTAAGCATCGTAGTTGCGGCAGTACTTGGCGGAATAATTGGGGCTAGTTTTATACTGTCAGAAGTCAGGGCGCAGGCCGCGCTTAAGGCAACACCGTTGACTGCTACGAGTCTAGATATCGTTGACAGTAAAGGCGCCATGCGTTGCAGAATTAGTGCTGAAGGCGACGAGCCGAGTTGTGAGTTTTTCGGGCGTGACGGCAAGAGTAAGCTGAAGATTGGTTTACATGGTGCCGGTGCTGTTGATGCACCTAAACTTACGATGACAGACTCGAAAGGTGTTGACCGCTTAACCGCCGACGTTGAGATGATAGGTGGACCGGCTTTCAACCTCTTCGGTAAAGAAGGAATACCTAGAGCTAGCCTCAGTGTTAGTAAAGGAATGGACGAGCCAAGCTTATGTATCTACGGAACAGACTCATTGCATGCGTGCTGCCTAGGTATTGCAGGCGGCTCACCAACTCTGGGCCTGTGGGATGGACCGTCGTCGGTCGGAGGTGGAGCTTCAGTATTGAAGGGTTCCGCGCTTAGCGCTTCTAGTATCGTTTTTGTAGACGGTGGCAGTAAAGCTGGCTTTACCTCTAGGTCCGGCGCTAACAATAAATTGCTTTTACAGCAGGTCGGTGATTAGCAAGCTGAATTCAGGGCTTGATGTTCTAGCATTTGCAGGTTAGCATCGAGGCATGACGCTAACCGAGCTATCGAATAGATATACGAGAGAACGGCCCGCAATGTGCATAGTATTGACCTCTGCTAGTATCGGTAGTAGGATGAGAAAACAACTACTACGAAATTTGAGAGGAAATTACTCGCATGCCTACAATTCCACATATTCAATTTCACTCAGTAAAGAATGGCTACGACAACGGTGGAAGGGTTGTATTCTGTTCGCCTTATATCAGCCGTGATATCTATTTTGAGGACTTTGCGCTAGTTGAAAAACCTATGCGTGAACTAGGTCTAACGGGCGATATGCCTGCTTCTTTCGAGGCCTTGAACAAGCTTGAATCGTTTATTAACGTCGACTTAGACCTCTTTAACGATGTGATGGATAAGTATCAAAACGGCATACCCGCAGATGAAGAGGCAAAAGAATAGCAGCCATACCGGCGATTAGAAAAAAAATCACGCGCGTTTTGGGGCCAGAAGTGGTGCGAGGGATATCGGCGATTACGTTTACAGAGTAATGAGCCTAAGTCTTTAGCCCCATTTTTGTGTCACTTATGCTTGAAAGAGAAGCATCTAGAAAGACCAGAAAAGAAGGAAAGCCCAAAAGTATAAATCGGAAATTTGCGAAATCAAAAGGTGTTGGTATATTGCCTGAAGCCGCTCCGGCGAGGCTCCAAAGAGTTGCCGCTGGCTGACAAAAAAATGTATCGATCATTGCAAAATCTAGAAGCGCGAAGTGAATTAACTGTAGCGATCAACTTAGCAATAAATTTCAATCAACTATTTGGTGACCATAACGGTGTCGATAGATGTTTCAGGTGCCTCAAAAAGGTGGAACATGAGCGATTTAGATTCCAGTAAACACTTGAAGATCGACAGCTGTTACAGTCGTCGGTTAGAAGAGGTGTGTACTAATGACTACCCCAGTAAACCAGAACAAGAGTGGAAAGTAGAACCAGGTAATGGAGAGAAACAGATCCAGAACCAAGACCCAGAAAAGTTAGAGAGCGTAGAGACCCAGTTAAGAGAAAGTGACGGCGAGAGTTTACTTAGTAAGATAAAGTCCCGAATTCAAGACTGTCGATTGAACCCAGTGCATAGTAAAGGGATCGAGGGCACATAAATCCATGTTGCTTAGATCGTATACAAAGAGATCGGAAAGCCCAAAGTTTAGCGACTAGATAAATTTCGCAATGTTCAGAGGCAGCGAAGCTGCCGGTTAAGTGAGATTATTCATCAGTCGAAACCTCCGAGAGGTTACGACATTACCACCCCGGAAAAGAGCTGGCAGAATAGAATAGATGGTAAGGAAGTGGTGATGGCAGGATAAAGGGATTCAGAAAAAGCCTGTAAGCTCAGTACTAGTAGGCGTTGAAAGTAATACTGAAACATTTTTGTGGTATGAAAATTCGAGATTTGCCGAATATACGGCCGTTGAACGTAATACCACATGTGAAACTACCAAGTTATGTCCGAAAAGTAGTAAAAAAGTTAGCCATTGCGAAGCTAGCGAGCCATCTAGAGCGCTCACTCAAAAGTTTTTCCACTACCCAGTCAGTGCTCGATAGCGAACTAGGCTAGAATAATGGGATTAACTACCGTTTCCCATATGCGGTGCAGCATTTTGCTAAAAACAATCGATTTTCCAGGCTCTTTATCGCGCACAATGTTTTGTGCTGCCGTCGCAGCTTGTCTGATTACACACCCCTCAGTATTGGCACAAGAGACAACTCACAAAGCCGCGACTCATCCAGGCAAGATAAAACTCTATAACGGGTTTTTCCCATTTCAGAGCTGCCTTCTAGTCACGATCAAGGGTGTTTCCAAAAAGGATAAATACAGTGCAGTTTTAAAATTGCTAATAGTGGATGTTTATCGAGGGACCTATAGACAGGGTTCTATGTTGACGGTGGAAACCTACACCAATAGCCCAAACACTGACCTGATTTCCAGAATTAATGAAGGGGTGCATCCATCTTCGTTAGCATTCTTGGCCCCACTAAAAGGGACAACACAGATTATTGCTTTCAATGAGCCGTCACCTAACGAAGATTCGAGTGAATCAAAAAAAAGTCCTATTGAGAAAATAGGGAATCTCTGGATACCATACGGTGGCAAACCTTTTGGCAAAACAGAAATAGCACAAATTAAATCGATAATTAAGAACTCGCCCACTGAGCCAGCTCAAGCAAAAGCTGCTTTTGAAAAATTTATGGAGCATAAATGGACAGTTGAACGGCTTAATGACTTTTGTAGACCCGAAACCCAACAAGTTGCTCAATGTCCCTTTGATTTGGTGCCGCAGTATGATTGGTCAGGTCCTCTGCACCAGAAGCAATCATCTCGATTATTCGGTAAAGAAATCAATTACTATGCCTGTGTTAGAGGTAGTGTGCCTACTGTTTATTCCATTAATGGTCTTTCTAAAAAAGATAAGCTTGCATGGGATTTGAGAATGACAGATCCGGACATTGAGGAATGGACAGACGATGACTTTTTGCTATTTAGAGTGTATCGTTCGATTTATCAATCCTCTTTTGCGCACTGGAGTGTCAATTATGGGAAGAATCAAAAGGCGATAAATTACTGGACTTTGTTTAGAGGTGATAATGGCACCCTCATCAAAGATACAGCGGGCAACGCAGCTAGTTTTAGATGTCGACTTAGAAACGGCAAGTTATTTACAGCAATTCTAACCAAAGATAAGCCACAGTTAGTCGACAAAATCCTCATTGACGGCAAATTCGATCAGGGTTGGAATGCGATGTATAAAGACAACTTGCGCAACCTGGCCCGAAGCAATAATTATGGTAAAGGACAATAATAGAATTAGGTTTTAGACAGTCACAACTTGAGCCAAGTTAATTTCCTGACTGTCCAACTACGTCGATAACGGTCACCTCTGGCCTGGCACAAAATCGCACTCTTGGTGCTATGCCGCCCTCCATACCTATGCCACGATTTACATAGAGATGCGTGCCGCCTCGTTGATAGAGCCCCGCTTCGAACTGTTTGCCTCGGTTTGAAAGCGTAACAAGCGCACCATAGAACGGCAAAGCAATCTGCCCGCCATGAGTATGTCCCGCCAGATATAGGTCGATTTTCGGGGAGCAGGTCATTTTCAATATAACCTTTTGCGGGAAACTACTGCAACCCGCACTGGAGCTGGTCTAGGGTGAATTGGAACAGTAGGAATGATTGGGCTCATGGTGGCAAGTTATCAGAAGTCTGTAGCCTTGGCTAGAGTGTTTATACGCTGATGCTAACTAGATACTTATCTGGCGCCAGTTGTCATTTGAGTACTCTGGCCCAAACAGAGCAAGAGTTATGTGCAAAGAAACGGGCTGAGGCAACTGCTTTTTCACTGGAGTCAGTTGGCTTAGAATGAAGAGGGATTGCAGATTTGACGATTGAGCGCACCGCTTCCTCATCAGTTTTTCTCAAACGTCCCATTTCACCGTTTGGAAGCTTGGCAGCAAAATCTGCAATGGATCCATCTGGTTTAACAGTGAAAGAACAATAAACAGAACCGACAAGTTTGGAATCGGCACGCCATGCTTTCTTTATTCGAGTATCTAATTCCGATAACCAAGGTGGAGCAGATCCCAACTCAACTCGCAATAGAGTTCCTAAATCTTGGTCATCACTTTCGACACAGGAGCCATTAGCTCTGTATGCTTGCGCAGCATTGAGGGTCACTGCCAAAACCAGCAAAGAGGTCGAAATCTTCGCTATAGACCTGGTAAATGTTCGACGATATAGACGCATTTTATCCTGCCAATATTAGTAAATTTGCGAGTTACTTTTCCGCATTTCGTAAGCATTATCTTCGAAAATTTCGACTAATTATCTTTCCTGCATCCCGTCTACTCAGGATCTTGAGATCCTAAAATGGAAATTTAATTCGCCAAACCTTGGAAAAACAATTGGCCAATTCACAAATAACTGATCAATCATTTTTTGGCCTTTGAAATCGCTATCTCATTATTAAACGAACTTTTCTTTTTTTGCCACTATTAGACCGGTCTATCAATCTGAATTGATGCTACTTTTTCCTGATCAATTCTTGCAGTGCCACATCTTCCCAAGAACTTTGTGCTTTTTCATGGAACTCCTATAGCTAATAGATGCTAACTAGTCTAAGAATGCCCTATCTGCATGCAATTTAACAATATGCCTCTCCCTGCACCAGAGGATGTTTGAATTGGCTTTCGTTTGTTGCTTCAAGCGGACCATCTTATTCTACGGTTTTTATAAAGCACGCGTTGTAGAATGGCTCGACTTGACCCTGGGTCCCCTTGCGCCCGCTTTCTCGGCAGCCGCCGCAGCGGTGTGCGCGCCGAGACTTTGATACAGCGCGAGAGCAATGCCAATAAAGCGGCGCTTCCCTGGCTGCCCGGCGACAAGCCTAGCGGACGCAAGCCCAGCGTCAAGTCAACTGTTTCTTTGATGTTTCAACACTTCTATCTTGCCTTCGCTTGGAAAGATTTTTGATGGTGTGGCCAGAGCGGCTTGGGCATTTATCATTGCTTGACGCACTGGATCTTGCGTAAGGCGAGCATACATTGCTGTAGCTGCTTGAGACTTATGGCCTAAGGCTTTACCAATGATAGTTGGGCTGACGCCTTGAATGGCCATGTAACTGCCAGCGGTGCGTCTAAGATCGTGTATTCGAAGGTCGGTTATTTCCGCTCGCTTGAGCAGTCTTTTCCATGCTTCCTTTGGATTTCCCATGTGAGAGAATTCACCGGTCTTACGAGTGCGGCGATCTGAGTTGAAGACCCAGATATCATGTCTTTTTACGTCGTGATAACGGCGCTTCAGTATTTCCATTGCGCTTGGAGTAAGAGGCACTGAATGCGAGTCACCATTTTTAGTCTTTGGTATTGTCCAGGTCTCAAGCTCAAAGTTTATTTGGTCCCAGGCCATAGCTAGAACATTTGATCTTCTTGCCGCAACAAACAGTGAGAGCCAAAAGAAATCTCTCCATGTTTCGTTTGGTTCATCGGCTAGCGCCTGAGCGAAGCGCGCAAATTCGTCACCGGGTTGTATAAAGCGCTCTCTTGATTTAGTCGGTATCTTATCTACGCCGATACATGGGTTATCGCAGTAAACTAGGTCTTTGCGCTTACCGAAGTTAATGACAGCTTTGAGTTGATCGAAAGAGCGGTTTGCAGTGTGCTTTTTCTTGCGGCCTTCACCAGCCAGGTCATAGACCCAGGCTTGAATATCACTT
>JBAYTY010000053.1:0-41394 GCA_041675385.1 Candidatus Obscuribacterales bacterium | reverse complement strand
CTGTTCAGCCATTTCTTGCCATTTCGGACTCTTGACTGCAACTACCGTGCCTTCTTACAACCAGCCAGAGCCAGGATTTCGTCAAAAGCCGCTCTTAACAACTATATGGATGAATAGATGCGGTCGAAAGAAATAAATTCAGAAAACTAAGTAGCGAGGGGCTCAACTGAGGCCAAGTCCCACGCAATGTTTATATCTTGTGCGATCAATCGGTCAAATTATGAGCGAGTAATCGGGGGGCGGCTATCAGGACGGAAGGCCAAATGAGAGACCTGCCATTCGTTCGGCTCAGAGCCAGAAGCCGAAGCCAGGTTGACGAAGTATTGTCCGTCTTGATACTTCTGGTAAAGGCAGGGCAACCACTCGCCATTGATTTTGGCCATGACGCCCTCACCACGCTCAAAGGCGTGAGGCTCAGCCACTTCAGTGAAGTAGGTGGTACCGTCGGCGGTGCGGAAAATGTGACCCTTGCTGTTGCCTTGGGCAGACCCTTGAACATAGGTGCCAAACTGCCAGCCGTCCTTCGTCCAACCGCGGACGATATCACCAGCCTTGAGCAGCATCACAGCCAAAGCGCGCTGAAAGATGTTGGCCGCTCGAGCAGCGTCGGCATAAACCCAACCGCGTTCCCAGCGGAAGGTTGCGACGGGTTTACCATCGACTTTGTGCACGCAGCTGGGGAAGCGCTCGTAAGGCCCCTGCAGATACATGACCAGTTCCGGCTTTGCAGCAGTATCAGTGCTTGTGGTCTCGGTGTTCCTATTCGTCATTTTCTCTCGATAACTCCGTTGTGCTCTTCTTGTAAGGTTGCGTTTAGAGCAGGTTGCGTTTAGAGAAGGAAGCAGCAGGAGACCCGAAGGCTACTCCTGCTGCTTTTCTCAGTTACGTCTTGTCCTTGTTCCTGGACTCATACTAGTCAGCGTGGACTTCCACCACCAGGTCATCGCTGAACCACCTGGCGTACATGGCACGCAGGAAGGGCCCAGTGATTTCCAGGCTGGAATCAGCCAGGACGCTGTCTATGCCACATTTGGGGCACACTGCATCTTTACCACCACACACATACTCACGCACTTCGCTCGGAGCATAGGTTGCTTCGCAGTAGAAGCAGCCGCACACCGTGCTGGCGTTGATGGCATCGCGGTTATTGCTGCAGTGCTTGTGGGCTTGAGTGAGCAGCTCTTTCGAGTAGGTCATTGTTTGGTCTCGCTGTTGTTGAGGGCACCGTCCACCATTGAACGGTTGGCAAAAGCCGAATATCAGAGCTTGGCCATAGAAACGGCTTGAGCAAAAATATCGCCCTCCGAAAAAGCGAGGTTTAGCTTTGACTGAACATCAGAGATGTCCCTCCATGTTGGCTGTTATGATCGTTGGTCCGATGCCAACGCGATTTAGTACTCAGCGCTTGCGCCGACGCTTCTTCCCAACAGTCGAAACCGGCATGTCGGGGAAGAGCGCCAGCTGCTCGCCAGGCACCACCGGTGATGCCGCGGCAGTGACAGCGGTCTTGATCGTCACAGGCTCAGCCGTTGCCGGCTTACTCAGCTCAACCACGACCGAGACAACGACATCGACCTTGGTCCGGGATGTGGTCGGGGCTGTGTTCACCGCTGTCGGCGCCACTTCCTTGACCACGGGCTGGTCGGCATTGGCAGGGACTGCTGTGGCCGGTGCTGCTGTGTGAGCGAGCGGATGGCTGGAAGCGTTGTAAGTCACTTCGTAGCCATGGTCCGCCGCCACCCAAACCGCTTGCAGAGCAGACAGCCGACGCAGGTCAAGCACGCAGGTGCGAGCCTTGCTGCGCAATTCGACGAGGCCCATGTAAGTGGCATCCATCGCCGCTTTCTTGCGCATCAGCAGGCGGCAATAACGCTTGCCGTTCCAGATGCTGGCTGCGAAGAAGCCACTGAACTCCACAGGCTGACCGAAGCGCTGGCGCTTTCCGGCCTTGGCCACGTTGTGAAGCTTGATGTCACCAACACGAAGCGTGGCAGGCAGGTCGAAGCCATTCACTGTCTCCGCGAGGAAGCCAGCGAGGTAGACTCGACCCGACAAAACGATAGGCTCTTTGAGAGCTGGTTTCTTTGTCATAAGGTCTCCAGGTTTTAGATTTCCGTTTTGAAAAAAATGAGAGAGAAAAAGCTGCTCCGCCTTTTTGGGCAGTGCAGCAATTTCTCTCTCGGACCAGTTTCTCGAGGTTAGTCGAGAGGGCTGAACTTAGCGTCAGTTAGCCGTGGTTGCCGGTGGGGCGGTCGCTCATGGCACCCTGATGGATGATCATGGTGGCATTGATGCGGTGGCCCATCGTGATACCGTTGGCGGCATCGTAGGCCTTGCGACGAGCGAACAGGTCACCATCGCCGGCCTCGGGGCTGAAGCACTTGTTTTCGATGATGCACATGACGCTGCCGTCTTCGAAGGCCATGGCACGCGCACTGCAATGCGGGCATGCGACCTGTTCGTCGATGCGGTTCGGGTTGCCGAGGATCTCGGTTGGTTTGACTTGTTTCATTTTGAGTTCTCCTTGAGATTTGTGATCGTGAAAAAATGCCAGCACTACCTCGATGGAGGCTTGTGCCGGCTGATGAAATGCTCGCCGAGATTGACGAACACTAGTAACAGATAACGAGCAACGGGTGACAGGTCAGCTTGCGCCAACGCTATCACCGAGTCACTACTGAGACATTACTGAGACACTGCGGCGGTTTAGCCCCTGAGATAGGGCTTGTAGAAGCGCAGCAGCTTGGCCTTGATGGCCCCCTTGACGGTGGGGCAGAACGACGAAGCTTCGAGCGCCGTCAGGTTGACGACGAGGAAGTCGCGCTCGGTCCAGCCGAAGGTTTCCGCCAACTTGCGGTACTCACCACTGAGAGTGACCTGAGTGAAGAGCGTGCCGTCGGTGTTGATGCAGACCCGCTTGCCCTGACGATAGAGCGTGTCGACCGGATGGTCGGCGATGCTGCCGTACTGACCGGTGACCACATTGGAAGTGGGACACACTTCGATCACCCGATTGCCCTGTTTGTCACCGCGCACCCCGTGACCGACGCGTCCGATGCGCAGGCGGGTGAGGAGCTCGATGTCGAGGTCGGTGGGCTCCTGGGTTTCCCAGAGGTGGATGGTCAGCTTCAGGCCGGCTTCCTGAATGCGCAGAGCGGCGGGAACCCACCAGTCGAGCACACCCGGGAATACGGTTTCGCTGGCAGCCAGGTCGAAGGCGCCGACGTTGCGACGGTACTTGATGGCGATGTCGGCGAGTTTGAGCGCCGTTTCACCATTTTCGTGCCGCAGGGCGCAGACGATCAGCTTGACCGGAATGGGCGAACCCTTGAGGCCGGCGATGGTAGCTTTCATCACTTCGTCGAGGCTGTTCTCCTTGCCGGTTTCACCAAGGTGAAGCTGGGGCGCGAAGCGCAGCTCGATAGCGATGTGACCATCCTTGACGGCGTCCTCGATGCGTTCACGCACGATGCGCGTGAGGTTGTCGAGGTCGTGCATCAGGGGCAGGACGTGGAAGACGATGGCGGCCAGGTAGTTGTCCAGGCTCTCCTGAGCAAAAGTCGCCACCCAATTGTCATACGCCTTGACGGCGGCCTGGCGAGATTTCCGAACATGGGCAGAACGCTTGCTGGCCGAATCCGGATGCAGAGTGGCTGCGTCTTCCGCTTTCCACAACCGAACGATTTCGGCAGGGAAGGCGACGCCAGCAGCTTTGCCAGCTTCGGCGATCTCGAAGTTGCGTTCAGCCCAGAGCTCGACACAGGTGCGCGGACGCAGGCTGCAGTCGATGTGCTCGTGAATCTGAAGCTTGGGCATGCGCTTGAAATGAGACAGCGGTTTGGTTTTGGGTTTCTTCATAGCTTTGATCATAGACGTGCCTTTCGGTTTATGTTGTTAGATTGCCGCAGAGCTGAATTGCGCTGCTGTGCACCTGTACGAAATTCCTCTTCTAAACCAACAGGCAAATAATCCCCTACTGCACCGCTAAGGTGCATCGTCACCATCATCAACCCACTATCAGAAACGGCCTAATCCGTGTGTCCGAAAACACGAAGAAAAAGACAGAAGGATAGCGACTGATGAGATGTTTGAGAAGTATTTGCCTAAATAAAATTGGAGAAGAAAAGAACGCCTGACCATAGCTCTTTTCGCTTGACAATCTCAATAGAGTATTAAGCCCAATAAGGCTTTGCAGACAAAGTATCTAGCTAAGTACTAACTAGGTGCTTGATTCAAGAACTAAGAAACACCTAGCGCATCTAAGCGAACCCGTCACAAATAGCCCGCTCTTTTCAGCCTGCCCTCTGTAACAGTTGCTCGACAGATCAAAATTGTTTCTTGGGGTTTTCCAGGTGGCGGTTTAGCGAGCAAAAGCGCTAATATACTTATCGATTCAGTTTTCGAGGACGGTTAGCGCTATGGCTATGGGCGGTAAAGCCGGTGAGGTTTTCACCGAAATCAACGTAACACCTCTCACCGACGTGTTTTTGGTGCTGCTGGTTATCATGATTTTGATTGCACCACTGGTCAATCAAGCTGTGCTCAAGGTTGATCCACCGCAACACGGGCCCAGCAAAGATAAGCCCAAAGAAGAAGAAAAAATTACTGCCGACGTTTCCAAAAGCGGCGAAATCAAAATCAATGGTCAAGTGATGACCCCTGGCGACACCACCACGATCATGCACGCCATTCAAGCTGAGCAATCCAAAACAGGCAAAAAAGACTTGCCCCTAATTTTGAACTCAGACGACGATGCCTTGCAAAAGCACGTTGTTGCAGTAATGGACGCCGCTGCCGGCTGCAACATCACAAAAATGTCAATTATGCCACCAAGAAAATAAGCCTGGAACAGATTAAGTCGACCGTCATAAGTTATCAGTGTTTATCAACGCTCTACAACTAATTAAGAAGTAAGTATGGTTAAGAGCCTTCAGGCCGGGGAACGGAGGGAAGGATACAGCCTATTTGCAGATCTAGCCATGAGCGCAGCAAAATCAAGTACAAGAGCCACAACTAGCAAGCCTAGTGAATCTAATTCGCTGGCTAGCTGGAAGGCCAGCCCTAAGAGCCGATCGCTGACCAGATTTTGGGCGGCTTCAACCATGGTTATTTGCGCTTTCAATTTCTACACCTGCCTGCCCTGCAACGCTAGCAAAGCACTGCACCTCTCGCCAGCTGAGTACAACAAAGCCACATTTGTATACAACAAGCTCAACACCGTCGACGCCCTGATCAAAAGTGGAAAAAATGTTGAAGCCCGCCAGGTGCTAGAGCGCTTAATCACTTACGATCCCAACCCCTATTCAGCAGACGTGCATGGCCTTCTAGCACAAAGCTGCTACTCTCTAGGCAATGATCGCGAAGCCATCGAACACTATCTAATTGCCATGCAGCACAACAGCAAAGACCCTTGCGCCCACTGGAACATCGCCCTATCGTACATGCACCTAGGTGACTACGACTCAGCAATTCTCTGGGCCAAGAAACTGATTAGTCAAAATCCAAGCACGGCAATGAAGCAGCAAGCCGAGCGCTTTGTTGATGAAATGACAGAGAAAAAAGCAGAGGCCCAGGCAGCCAAAGCAGTTGCTGGTGCTTCTACAAGTGATTATCTCGCAGAGCTTCTAGCCACCAATGACGCTCACAAATGGCCACTAGAGCGCATGCCCCTCAAAGTCTTTATTGCCGATGCCTCTCATGTGTCCAACTTCCGACCACAGTTTACGCAAATTTTCCTCAACGGTTTGAATAGCTGGACTAGTGCATCACAAGGCCGCCTTAGCTACGCGCTAATTGACAATGCCGCTAACGCCGACTTACTTGTCGAATTTACATCAAGAGTTGAAGACATCGCCCAAAAGCCTGGCCAACCGCCAATTGAACAAGGCATCGCTCGCACCACATTGATGCGCGACGACCAGGGAAAAGCAATGATCGATAAAGTGAAAATTCAAATTTTGGTAGTGCGACCGAACAACGGAAAGCCTTGCACTGATGATGCCATCAAAGAGACAAGTCTGCACGAACTAGGGCACGCTCTTGGTCTTAATGGCCACTCACCAAATGCCAGCGACATCATGCATTTCGTTCAATCGTTTAGACAACTCCCTGCCTTGACCAGAAGAGATAAAAGCACCATTGCCAGACTGTATAGCGACTACCCCAGCGTCAGTCACAACGCCAGAAGTGAATTCAATCAACAGACCTATGGCAGCCCGCCACAACTTCTGCCGCTGCAGAATCCGAATCAATATCAAACTCCAAATCAATATCAAGACCAAAATCAGCAGCAATTCTCAGAGCAGCTTCCGCAAACGAACTTAGCACCGCAATATCAAAATCAGAATCAGAGTCAAAATCAGCAGCGCTATCAGTATCCACCGCCAGTCCCCTCACCAAACAACAACAACAACAACTAGAGATAAGAAAGGAAAAATTCAATAAATGACGGCCGACACCAGCAAAAAAGCAGTAGCAATTGACAGAGCAAAACTAACAAAACTACTGGCTCAAGAAGACCAACGATTTATCGAAACCCACCCCAAATCAAAAGAATTATTCGAGCGCGCCAAGAAAAGCTTGCTCAACGGTGTGCCCATGAACTGGATGATTAAATGGGCCTCGCCCTACCCAGTCTTTGTGCAAGAGGGCTCTGGCGCTCACTTTACAGACGCAGACGGCCACAAGTATCTCGACTTTTGCCTTGGTGACACTGGCGCCATGACCGGTCACGCGCCACCAGTTGCGGTGCAAGCAATAATCGAACGTATCAGCAAAGGCACAACATTTATGCTGCCCTCAGAAGATGCAATATATGTTGCCGAAGAGCTACAAAAGCGTTTTTCGCTGCCTTACTGGCAAACAGCTTTAACAGCTACTGACGCCAATCGTTTCGTCATCCGCCTTTGCCGCCAAATCACAGGTAGACAATATGTACTCGTACATAATTGGTGCTATCACGGCTCAGTAGACGAGACCTTTGCTACTCTGCAAGCAGACGGCACCGTTGGGCCACGCAAAGGCAATATGGGGCCACCAGTGAACCCCAATGTCACGACAAAAGTTGTCGAGTTCAACGATCTCAAAGGCTTAGAAGAAGCACTTAAAAACAGAGATGTTGCTTGCGTTCTGGCCGAACCAGTGATGACTAATATCGGCATCATCCACCCTGACCCAGGCTACCATAAAGCGCTGCGCGAACTCACGCGCCAATATGGCACTTATTTGATTATCGACGAAACCCACACAATTTGCACCGGCCCTGGTGGCTACACCAAAGAACACAATCTAGAGCCTGACTTCATCACCATCGGCAAACCAATTGCCAGCGGCATTCCTGCCTCAGCCTACGGTTTCTCTGAAGCCGTAGCCGAGCAGATTAAGGCCAATAGCACCCTAGACGAATGTGATACTGGCGGCATCGGCGGCACACTGGCAGGAAATGCTTTGTCGCTAGCAGCCATGCGCGTCACCCTCGAAAAAGTGTTAACCGAAGACGCCTACAAGCAAACAATTCCGCTAGCTGAGCGCTTTGCCAAAGGTGTTGAAGCCGTAATTGCCGAGCATCAATTGCCCTGGATTATCAAACAACTAGGCTGTCGGGTGGAATATTGGTTCAGACCAGAGCCACCGAAAAACGGCTCAGAAGCAGCAGCTGCGGCCGATAGCGAGCTTGATCGCTACATGCATCTGGCAGCACTCAATCGCGGCATCCTCATGACACCTTTTCACAATATGGCCCTAATTGCGCCCGGCACAAGCAACGCCGACGTTGACCACCACACCCAGGTATTCAAAGAGAGCGTCGAACAACTGCTTCAGTAAAAAGTCAATGGTAACCAGTATGCAGAGTCCACAGAACGAGCGAAAATCATCACTCCCAACTCTCGATCGTGTAGCCAGCGAAAAAGAGTTGGTGGCGATGCTGCACCAATCACTTACAAAACGGGGCGAGATGCTCGAACTGGCCATGGAAATTGGCCCCGAAGCCAGTAGCAGCAGTGCCAGTAATAGCAGCAGCGATGGCGAAGTGCGCCTGAGATTGCAAGCGGTGGTAGGCAGACGGGCCGGAGAAGAGGCACCCACCTGGTATCTTTATTATGACGGTCCTGATGATTCAAAGCTCGAATGGATTCACCAAAGCGGTGACATGGCTCATATTCATCAATTACTCAACAACGCCGCGCAACAATTTGATCGAGACCCCTCACTATTTGAATCAGGCAATAAACCTAGCTTCACACCGTACAACGGGCAGCTAGCTGCTCAAGGAAACGGTGCTGGTCCGGCCTCAGTCAATAGAGATGGCACGGCAGGCACCAATTCAACTACCTCTACTAATTCAACTACCTCCACCAATTCCACCACCAATGCCAATGCTACACCCGTTGAGGAAGAGCGCGGTGTGCTTGACGGCGATCTAACAAGACTGCCGGTTGAGGCACTTTTACAATCAATCACAGCCAGCAAAATGACGGGCAAACTCGAATGCAAAAACAAAGAAAAATCGATATCGGTCTTCTTTGAAGATGGTAATCCTAAAAATGCCTACACCGGCTCAACCATTGGCGAAGAAGCAGTAATTGAGCTGATGACCTGGAAAGAAGGACTGTTCAGCTTCTTCCCCAATCAAACTATCGAAGATCGCACAATTATCAAACCAATCACAGCTCTAATGCTAGAAGCAGCCACCCTAACAGACTTCAGTGTATTTCTAGACAAAGCTGGCCTGACGGGCGAATCAATATTGGCCCGCACCGTATCGGCCCTAAGCGAAGCTGAATTCGAGGACAAACTGGCTCGAGCTGTGCCCATTGAAATGATCAAGCAGAAGAAGTTTTATCAAGTAGTCGACAACAAAACCTCACTATCTGAACTTATTAAACGCTACAAATATGGTCGATCAACCTGGCTACCCCTAGTCTATAACATGGTATCTAGCGGCATTCTCACTATTCTTAAGCCCACCGCCTCCAAGAGCAAAGCCACCACCGCCAGTGACCTAGAATTAAATCGCTCTACCATAGATAGCTTTGCTCGCTCGCATATTTACAGCGATAGCGGCGTGATTAGCTATGTTGCCTTCCTCTATTTTATCGAGCAGGAATTTTACCGCTACGAGTGCTTTAGAAGCTCATTCTCACTCGTTCTTTTCCGCGCCAAAATGCGTCAAAAGAATGCCGATGGCACGACCCAAGAAATGGAGTTAGACCGGACCAATCTGCAAGAGCTGATGGGGAGAGTCAATCTCACTAAACGTAAAGCCGACCTATTGGCTCACTATCAACAAGACAGCTACGCCTTGCTCTTGCCCCATACAAACCTGCAAGGAGTAACGGCCTTTGCCGGCCGGCTGGTGGGCGCACTGATGACAGCACCTTTTGCCAACAGCAACGGTCAGAAATTGGTGCTCACAGTGGGCATTGCTAGCTTGCCAGAGAACTGCGCAGACTGGGTCAGCCTGGTAGCGCACATGCACAACAACCAGAGAAGATTTGAATAGACAGCCATCAGTAAAGATATTAGCCGAGCTCAATATGAGTAAATATTGGGTGGAACAGCTGACAGAGCTAGCGCAAGCGGCGCACCAGACAAAACCGCGAAACTCTAACTAGCTGGGCATTTCAAATGATGTAAAGAGATAATAATTACATATTTCTCTATGTTCTCATAGAGCTCTTACTAGTTAGAACTAAATATTCCCCGTCGTTCCCCAACTTCTAAAAATTCTGATTTAAGCCCCAACCAAAAGCCAAACACACTAGCCAGCAATCAAACTTCTCTCCGCCGGAGCTGGGGTCATACCTGCTGCGCTTTCGAATGAGTTTCGGCGACAAGTTGAACGGTCAAATCGGCAATAAATCGGTCAGTCAATACCAACCATTTTTCAAGGAGGTGCATCATGGCTCATGATGAAACTGGTGCATTTCTGCGCCGCTATCTAACGTCTACTTTTGCTTCGCTCAAACATCGCAACTTCAAGCTCTACGCGCTCGGTGTGGTCTTTTCACTGACCGGATCGCTCTTGCAAGAAGTGGTTGTGGCTTGGATGGCTTATCAACTCACCGGCTCCAGCCTCGTGCTTGGTGGTGTCTTGTTTGCCTACCAAGTGCCAATGATTCTGATGGGAGCTCTTGGTGGCATCGCCGCCGACCGCTTCGACCGACGCAAAATTTTGCTAATCTCGCAGAGCTTAGCCTTTCTTCTTTCTCTAGTCTGGCTGGCGCTCTCGGCCACTAACAGCCTAGCGGTCTGGCACATTTACTTGTTGTCTAGCCTGTTCGGCGTCATTGTGGCCTTCGAGATTCCCGCTCGCTTCGCCATGATTCCGCAACTCGTCGACAAAGAAGACATGATCAATGCCTTTTCTCTCGATGGCTTGCTTTTCTATGGCGGCCGCGTAATTGGCCCTGCCACTGGGGCTCTGCTTCTGGCTTTCACTGGTCCGACTTTGTGCTTCGCCGCCAACAGCCTGACCTACTTGCTCGAATTGAGCACCCTGCGAAAAATCAAACCGGCAGCGAAAGAGAAGAGTGACAGTGTGCCACTGCGCGAAGCGGTTGCTGTCATTGCCCGCAACGGCAAGACCAGATCGCTTCTGCTCTTCGTTGCCGCTCTTACCTTCTTCGGCATCTACATTCCGCTCATGCCAGTCTTCAGCCACAACCTAGGCGGGGGCTCAGAATTGAATGGCGCCTTGATTGCCATCTCCGAAATCGGTGCCATCATTGGCTCGATTTTCCTGGCGCACAAAACGGCGCGAGCAGCCAGCACAGCTGAAAGACCAGCCAAACAAACCAACCTCAGGCGCACCATTGCCCTGGCTGGCTTGGCTTTTGCCGTGCTACTGGTACTGTTCAGCTGCTCCACCAACAAGTACATCGCTCTGGCACTGATTGCGCCAATCGGTTTCTGTATGACCCTGGTCACTATCGGAGCCCACGCACTCTTGCAAGACGAAGTAGAAGATCGCTTACGAGGTGTCGCCTCGACGATTTTCTGGATGTACTGCTACTTCGGCATGTTGGCTCTGGGAGGCCCTTTCATGGGTTTTCTCTTAGAGCATCTCAGCATCAGCCAAAGCTTCGGCATCGCCGGCGCGATTTGTTTCGCCAGCTCTGCCGCCTTCTTATCAACAACTTCAACCAAAGGCCGAGCCTAGCTCCGCCGAAAGTTTAGAGGTGTATTATGAACACGATTGTCAACAGAATTGCCGATGCCATTCGCACCGCCGATAGCATCACCAACACCACCGCCGGTACCATCACAGAAAGCCCGCGCACTCGCCTTGACCTGGTCACCCCCAGCGAAGACGACCGCGCCTTCCTCGCCTTCATCAACAGCAATCTCTTCGGCCAGCCCGCTGCCAAAGAGATGCTGCTGCGCATCCACCGCGCCGCCAAGAACCCCTTCCGCGACCGCACCCGGCCAATCTACAAGGCCCTGATGCCTGGCGATTCGCACACCGGCAAAACCGAAACCGCCTGCGTGCTCGCCGATTACTACCACGGCAACCCCGAGGCCTTCATTCGCATCAACTGTGCCAACTACAAGAACAAGGGCGACATCTCGCGCTTGCTCGGCACCGGACCCGGCTGGGTTGGCTATCAGAAGCCACCCACCGACGAAGAGTTGGCGGCCAACAAAGACAAGTTCGACGCCTCTGCCCTGCTCTCGGCCCAGAACCTGACGGCCTCGCGGAAGGGCTCTAAGACGCCCTACACGATTGTCTTGCTCGACGAGTTCGAGAAGGCCGGCGACGAGTTCGAACAGTTCATTCTGGCCATCTACAGCGCCGCCAAAGAGCGCATGGGCAACAACCAGGAAGTCGACTTCAGCGACTGCATCTTCCTCATGCCCTGCAACCTGGGCATGTCAGAAATCGCGCAGAAGCAGAACCACAGCATTGGCTTCGTTACCAACACCGTCGACACTGCTAGCGAGCTGGATGGCATCATCACGCGTCGCTACCCCATCGAAGTGATCAACCGCTTCGACGAAGTCTGCGTCTACGGCAAGCTCACCCGCGATGACGTCAACAACGTACTCGGCCTGCACATCAAGAAGGTGCAGAAGCGTGTGGATGCAGCCTATGGCGACTCTGCCTTCACCATCGTGGTAGAAGAGTCGGCGCGCAAGCGTTTGCTCGAACTCTGCCTCAACGATCGCGGGGATGTCGCCGACCTCAAGCGCGTGGTGCCCCGTCGCCTCACCGACCCAGTGTCGGTGGCGGTGGAAACCGGAGTGATTGGTGCGGGTGACGAGCTGCTTGTCTCGTGCGAAGATGGCAAAGAAATTTGCTTCGATCGTGCGGGTAACGGGCCGGTGCAGAAGCTCGATGGCACCAAGCTGCCCAAAGAGGCGGAACCAACGGAACCAACTGCTCTGCAGAAAGAAGCTGCCGCACCCAAGCGCCGGGTCAATCTGGACGTGACCAAACTGGTCATCGAAGCAGCTGGCTTGATTAAGAGCGGCGAAGAGCGGCAAGCACAGCTGGTGCTCGAACGAGCCCTGATCGTCATGGCTAAAGCCCCAGACGATCTCATGGCCGTGCGCGTCAACAACATGCTCGGTCTGCTGTTGCACAAAAACCGAGTGTACGGCGAGGCAGTAAAATACTTCGCTGATGCTGTCGATGCTCGAGCGGCTCTGGAAGTATGCCACGAAAGCCTGCCCTTCGGCATTCTCTTCGGCAACCTGGCAATGGCACTGAGTCACGATGGTCGCAAGCAGAAAGCGCTTGAGTTCATGGCCGACGGCATGACCGCCATTCGCCTCTACAGCAAGAGCGAAACCGATGACGGCCTCAAGCACTTCATGAACACCTTCCTCGGCATCGACGCCAGCAAGGCCAAACAGCTGATCGAGTTTTCGATTAGCCTGAGAGAGCCGAACTAGTAACTCGGTCGGCGCTTGTGGTTCTCGAGCGTTAGCTTTTAACTTGAGAAAGGGGTTCAAACCCCTTTCTCTTTCTTTCACCCTACGATATGGCGCAGTATAAAAGAAGTCGACGAAAAGGCGGTCGTAAGCTCTTACTTGATTGTTCCTGAGTGATAATTCGATCATCAATTAGACCCCAGGAGATATCCAACCCACCCCCTCTGGACGTCGACAAGAACAAAGGCAAGATCACCAACCAGTCCTTTCCTTTGTCTAATTCCAAAAAGGGAAGATTTTTTCGAAAAAATCTTCCCTTTTTGAAACCCAGCAATAGAGCCAATCAAGCCATTGAAATTAAAGAATGAAACAATGAAAAATGCTTTCAGGCAGCGGGTGGGGCAATAGTGATATCATCGCCCAGTTGATCAGCCCCGAATTAAGCCTGCAATGCTATTTAACAGTTTCTCCTATCTAATATTTTTACCGGCAGTCTTTATTCTTTATTGGCTATCACCGGCGAAATATCGCAAAATTTTGCTCTTAGCCGCCAGCTACTTTTTCTACATGAGCTGGAAAGCTGAGTACGGGCTATTGATGTTCATGCTCACCTTAATCAATTATGGCTTCGGCTGGCTGATTGATAAATACAAAAGTGAAGACAAAGCTGGCACGGCCAAGAACATTCTGATCTTTGGCATCATCAGCAATTTGGTCTGCCTATGCTTTTATAAATATGCAAATTTGCTGCTTGAGACAGTCTTCTCGGCCTTGCATATTAGCGGCAAATTCTTGCATGTGTCTGCCATGGAAAGCTGGTCATCGCCAGCATTGAACATCATCCTGCCACTAGGGATTTCCTTCTTTACTTTTGAATTCATTCACTACATTGTCGATGTTCATCGTGGCAGCAAGCCAATCAAAAACTTTATTGATTTTGCTCTTTTTGCCTCCTTCTTTCCTTCACAAATATCTGGGCCCATCAAGCGTTTCCAAGACTTTTACAAACAAATGCTGGAAGCTCCGGCATTTCAACACTCACAATTCCGCGAAGGAATTTTTCTCATTCTCCAAGGCCTCTTCAAAAAAGTTGTGCTCGGCGATCACCTCGGCATGCTCTGCAATCTAGGCTACAGCCAGGTTGGCTCTCTTAGCATTTCCGATGCCTGGATCTCCATGAGCGCTTTTTACTTCCAAGTCTTCTTTGATTTCTCTGGTTACACTGACATTGGTCGGGGCTCAGCAATGTTACTGGGCTACAAAGTTCCAGAGAACTTCAACCTACCCTACCTCTCGGTCAGCCCCACTGAATTTTGGCGCCGCTGGCACATATCGCTTTCAACATGGCTGCGTGACTATCTCTTTATTCCGCTAGGTGGATCGCGCGGCGGTGAGTGGTTGCTCTGTCGCAATTTGTTCATCACTATGGCATTAGGAGGCCTCTGGCATGGTGCTGGTTGGCATTTCATGGTCTGGGGTGGAATACACGGCATTGGTCTGATAGTTGCCAGAAAATGGGCGGCTTTTTGTCAGAGTAACGCCACCTTGACACTTTGGCGCCCGAGCGCAACTTGGCACTGGAGCGGCATTGTCTACACAATCTTATTTGTTTCACTTAGCCACGTTGTTTTTAGATCAACCAGCGTAGCAGAGGCTGGGGTCTTTTATCAGCGCTTATTCAACTTCTCTACCCTTAGCCAACCAGGGGCGGTAACCGCTGCCTATCTTACTTCTACACTATTCGTCACCCTTCCGCTGTACAGCCTGTACAGCTTCATAAGACACAAGAGCATCAAACTAAGCAAGAACCCAAGCGCCGCCTTATCTAAGCCAGTGGTAGCAATACAAAACTATTGGAATAAATCAATTGCTCTACGCCTAGTGACATGTGTCGCCACCGCCTGGATCATCGCTGGTTGTGCCCCTTCACAGTTAATTCCCTTCTTCTATTTTCAGTTTTAGTGCAATCTCAATCTTCAGTTTGATTCTTTAGGACCAGTTAAATGCCAGAAGCCCCAACCACAAAAACTGAAGATGTAGACAACAGCAGCAACAGCAACGGCAACAACGTCGCCGACAAGCCGTCCGCTTCCAAGGTTGAGCGCGGCCACTCTGCGCCTATTACAGCCTTAGAACTTCTTCTCTTTGCACCGCTGGCAGTGCTCATACTCGAAGGTTTCTTTACCATAGCTGGTGTCGGCGAACAAAATTTCATGAAACCCGATCTAGAGCTAGGCTCAATTCACATCCCCGGAAAGCTAGTTACCTGGCGGCTTGAAGGCTACTCGCGCGAATCGTTTTCAAAAGCGGGCTGGCGCGATGTTGAACGCACTGTTGAAAAGCCTGCCAACACTTATCGTGTTGCGCTCATTGGTGATTCCGCCACAGAGAGTCTACAGGTACCACTAGAACAAGTCTGGGCCACGATTGCAGAAAAGCAAATCAATCAAGATTTAGCTACCGCTGCTAATGTGGCGGCGACTAAATCTAAACAACCAAACAAAAAACCACCACATGTGGAAGTGATCAATTTCGGAGTCTCTGGCTACTCTACATCGCAAGAGCTTTTGCTGCTGCAAAAAGATGTTGTTAAATACAAGCCAGACCTAATCGTAGTTCTCTATTCGCGAGGAGACTCAGACGAAAGCTCGGTCGACCCAGCCAAGTATGCCACTGCCGAACCAAGGCCCTACTTTTACCTTGATCAAAACAATCAACTCAAACTTGATCGCACCGTCTTGCTTGCTAACAAAGCGAAGCTGCAGAGCAATCCTATACTCGAATATTTGCGGGCCCACAGCCGCATTTATGGAGTCTTTGATCAAACCAACTTCCAGCTAAACTTAACTGACAAATTCTACGTGAAGCTGCGCCGCATATACACACAAATCACTGAGAAATTATCAGGAACGAACAAGCTCAGCGCAGCCGAAGAAGCCGAACAGCCTCACTATCCAAAACCGGATAGTTTTAAAGTGACACAAGCTCTTATGACTCGGATTCAAAACACCGCCAAAGCTAGTGGTGCTCACTTCCTTCTGCTCACCTTCCCAGACATGGGCAATATCGACCCAGTGTTCACGGCACAACTACCAGCTTTGGCCAAACAAGGCCAAGCAGAAGGCTTTGACGTGGTGGAATTAAGTCAGCCGTTCCGCGAGTACAAAGGCAATGAACAGCTGTTTTATCAGGTACACTTTGCCTCAGGTGGCCACAAAGTGGCAGCCCAAGTACTTTCTCAATATGTTGAGAAGCTGATTTCAGAGCAGCAACATGCGCCTGAGCCCAAAGCCGAGCAATCCGAATAATCTCAACCTGACAAAGAGGCGACTATGGACGAGCCGGAAGTAAAAGCTTCAGAAGTACAGAGCTCAGAAGCCCACTCGCCTTCTGAGGATGAAATTACAGCTCTAGTGACGCATTACACCTGCACGCGCAATTGCAGTGGCCACAAAGGCAATGCTGCAGGCTGCTGCACTGTTGCCGACCGCGATTTTATTATTGGGCCAGTCACCGATCCAAAGGACTTTCTCAAACGCTTAAGCGCAAAAGATGGCCGCAAATACAGCCACGCAGAAGTTTTCATTGACTACAAAGAAGGCAGTAAGCTCTTTCCCGACAAAACAGCCTGGCAAACCAAAGAGTTTTACCCAGCCTTACGAATAAAAATGGAAACTGCTCCGCTCTATCCTTGCCGGTTTCTATCCGATGCCTTTGAATGCACGGTTTACGCCGATAGACCAAGCATTTGCCGCACCTATCAGTGCGACCATTTAAAAACGACCATCAAAAATCTTTGAGGGTCGTTCTGAAGTATTTAAGCACTGAGGCCCTTTGAGTTTGAAACTCTAAGCGGCCTTCTTGGTGTTAACCCGCTCATCCAACCATTTGTCTGCGTCAGCAGCGGCGGTGGCGCTTGTTGGCGGGTAGATGCTGTTATCAAAGACTAGAGTTTGTTGGCCTCGACCAGCAGCTGCGCGTTTGGCCTCGTCGTTCATGGTGAAGGCAAGGGCTTCATTAGATAGGTTGGCGCTATCACCTTTTGGCTGTTTGACCTCAGCGACCTTCTCAGGGGCTTTGGCCTCATTGCCAACGAGAACTTCCAACTGATTCCTTACTCCGTGACCAACCCCAGCAGCCTGGTCTTTGACGGCGCTACTGGCACTTGTCTCGATAGTCTTCATCATGCAGTCAATAAAATTGCCGTGAGCTTCCTCACCGCCAGGCGCACCATTGCTGTGGTCTGTGACTTTGAATCTGGGTTCGTTACTACTGTCGTTAAGCATAATTGAGAAACCTGCACTCGAAGGCGTGGGGCCATGAGGACACTACTACTAAGTGGACTCTCTAATTAGACCATGGCAAACGCGATTGTCAAGCATTTTTTATCTATCTGAAACAGAAAATTCGGCAAAGCCCTAGGAACGGCCATAGGGGTTTTGCTAGGGTGAATCATCCCCATACTTCCTCCATATATAGAACTCAAAAACCCCAAGTCTCGACCCCGGCCTAAACCCCTAAACCTTTCCAGCTCATTTTGCGAGTGGAAAGCGAGACCCAATTTGAATTTCTAGAATTTGAGGGGAAATTTTTCACTGGCAGACACTGCCCGTCAATCTCAAAGGTAACTATTATGGAAATCACAGCTTCTGCGGTGGCGGTATACGCTACCCTGGCCCTTCTGTTCGGCGCTTTCACTTGTTTTATCGTGGCCCTGCTTCACCACCGCCACGTCCGCACCCAAGGCAAACCAGCCCTTGCCCGCTCGCTCACCTGGAGTGGCGTCGGCTTTATGCTTTTCAGCAGCTGCGGCATGGTTGCTGAGCTCAATGCTTTCGGTCGCGTTGGCACTGGTTACTACATTGTCATCACGGCCATGTTTATTTTGGGCGTCTGGATGTTTCTCAAGGCTCGCGAGCTGAAAGGCAAGTAAGCCCCCTCGGCAAGTTAGCCCAAAGGTAGGCTGGCGCGTACCAAAGCAAACCAAGAAATCGGGAATAGCTGATGCTGGATTAGACCTCAAGTCTTCTCTAGCGTCAGCTATTTCTTGATCTTCTTGCCTGTATTTTTTTGTTTTTTTCAGCCAACTGCGTCATATAGTTAAAGCAAAAGCCTGACGGAGAGTGAGAGAGAGAGATAGAATGGGCTTATTGGCAAAAGTCAGATGCTAACTCCGATGAGCCGAGCGCCCTGCTATCTTCTTACCCGCCACCATTCCTGGTGCAGTCAAATTATTATTTGTATTGGCATAGGCTGGCGTCGGCGCAACCACCCCGAACAGAGCGAGTGCGCTATAAGCCTCGTTCTCCACACTAGGTACATGATAAGTACGAGCCAAAGTTAAGGCATTTTTGTACTCATCAATGGCTCCATTAATGTCACCATAATGCTTCATGGTCTTGGCCAATATTAAGTGTGCTCCAGCATCTAGCGGATTGTCTTGTAGATGTTCGTTAAGCAACTCAGCGCAACGAATTGTGTTACCAGAAGCTAAGTGTTGTCGAGCAACAGACAAACGATATTGATTGGCCACAGCATAGTCTTGTGGCGAGGGAACGGGCGTTGGCGGTCCATTATAAACAACAGCCATTTGTGTCACATCAAAGCAATTAGCTGGCTCAGTAAAAGTTAGCAAGGCATTGGGCGAAAGCTGGTAGCATTCAACTGGTTGGGCATTGTCATCAAAATACTGACGTGTTGGCTCGCCTAGCTGCTTTTTAACATGCTTGAGCTGCATGCCCGAATGGGGAAAGAGAGCGACAAAAGTTTTGGACGTCGCCAAAGGATGAGCTACCGCAATGGTTTGCTTGTTGGCAAAACTGGCAGTGCCATTTTGTAGAGCATAACTTGGAGCACCAATTTGCTTAGCCCGCCAATTCAAACTACTCATCCCAAAGCCAGATGTACCCTTATTATCGGGAGCACCAAGTATCGTGCGTAAATATTTTGCTTCGATTAACTCTGGGCGCATGGCCATATGCACCATCATCGGAAGAACGGCATCACCGTGGCATTGTGGTCGTCTATTTTTAGCTTGATAGCGACTAATTGAGGCTTTAACAGGAGCCGAAGGTTTTACAAATCCACCAGCTGCCAGCGGAGCACTAGGAGTGACAGTGCCGTTTGTGACAACAGTTGAAAATGGGGCAGCAGATGCGCTTCTGCTGGCCGGAACAACAGTATGCAAAGTCGATAGAGGCAAATTGGTCGGCCGCAAAGTAACAGCGCCGGCCGGTGGAGCCACTCTCACTAGCGAGCTTTGACCATAAGACCCAACAGCATGGGCAAGAGGTGCACTGACAGTCGAGCTACCTGTCTGGGTCGAACCAGCCACAACAGAAGCATGTTCGGCAAACGGGTCAAAATCGGCAGAGTGTTGCGAATAGCCAGGATCGGCACTAACACTAACGGCAGAGAACAGTTGAAAAAGCAGTGAAAAAGCCACAGAGCCTTTCATAGCTTTGCTAACCGGTCTTTCATTTGAACCGTTAAACAGCATTGGAACCCTGTATAGCTGCGACTTTCAGTCAGCAATTATATAACAACTTCGGCCATTCTCAAACAAATCTCATATACAAAATGCAAAAGAACACAAAACAATTGAGCAGAATCAAGTTGCCAAGAGGTTCGCCAGCTATGGCAGAGACAAAGATCTGTGTTGACAACTTAAAACACCTCTCACTTATAGCTCTCTGACTCAAGAACCACTTTCTTTGCCTATTACTGATCCATTAGGAAGAAGTGTAACTACCAATTCCCTTTCTTATAAACAACACCAACAAGCCGCTCGAAGACTCAAAGCAAATCACCACCTCCTCGTCACAAAGCCGGCCACAAGCCAGCTCAGGAAGTGCTGCTTTCCACTCAGCTTCATAGCGAAATCACATTTAACCGAAACCAGCGCAGAAGCTCCTGATGACTTCCGCTGAACAACCTAGGAGGTATCTATATGACCGCTAACTCAAGCTCCAACTGCATTGTCGGTGAACGCAACCTGTGCACACCCAACGGCAAGATCGCAGCACTTCTGATCGACATGGACGGCACCACCGTCGTCTGTCAGCCCTACTTCGACGAAGCCGTTGAAGAATTCGCCACTTTCATGAGCTTCATCGGTGTCACCAAGGACGTCGCTCGTGAAACCCTGCGCAAGGTCTACAGTGGCAGCATGCCGCACCGTGGCTTCGAGCGTGAACGCTTCCCTGAAGCTCTGATGGAAACCTACGAAATGCTGGCCGGCAATCACGCCGTCACTGTTCCGCCGGAAGACATGGAGAACGTTCGTTCGATTCTCAAGGGCATCGGCAGCGCACCGTACTTTCGCAAGCCCAAGCTCTTCCCGCACTGCATGGAAGTGCTCAACCGCGCCCACGATCGCTTCATGCTCATCGCTGTCACCGTCGGTGACTACGAAGTGCAGGAATACAAGATCCGCCAGGCCGGCCTCGACAAGCTCTTCGACTACCGCATCATCACGCTGCAGGAAGCCAAGGACGAACTCGTGGAAGAGGCCATGCACGACCTCAACATCGACCCGCAGTACTCGGCTTTCATCGGCAATTCGGTTCGCTCGGACGGCATCTGTCTGAAGAAGACCAACCTGATCTACCTGCCCCTCGAAGCCTCACTGCCCAAGGCCACTGACAAGTTCCCCGAGAACACCGGCTTCACGCACTTCAACGTGAACAACTGGCGGGAAGCCGAACAGCGCGCCATCAACCGCCTGATTCGCCAGCGCGACCAGGCCATTCGTTCACTTCCTGCGGCTCCCGAATGCGCCCCCTGCAAGACCAAGCGCGGCGCTCGGGGCAATCGGACCAAGTAATCTACGGAAAACTATCATGAACCAAATGCTTCAGATGTTCTTCATGCAGATGCAACATCTCTGGAAGATGTTCTTCTACTTCCTCGCCGCTGCGGCCGTCACCTGCGTCTTCGGACTGGGTGTCAGCGCCGGCGACATCCTCCCCACCGCTCTGGCAGCGGCTCTTGTCTCGGCAGGAGCGCTGATTGGCGGCGTGGGCCTGACCATCGGCTTGCGGGCGCTCTTCGGCCTGATGCAGGTCGGACGGCTTCTGCAGTACACAGCCTTCTGGCTGTCTGCTGCGGCTTCGCTCAAGATCGTCGGCATCATCGGCGGCCTCATTTTTGCCGCCAGCCTTTCTGTCAACAGCGCGTTGCTTGCGGGCTTCACAGTCTTCGCAATCGCCTTCGCTGCTGCCACCATCACCGGTGAGGTGCCGACCAAAGGTCGCACCTGGCTGCCGATGAAGATGAAGACTCCGCCGAAGAAGTAACCCTTCTTCACGGACCTAGAAACAACTCAGGCCGAAAAAACACGGCCTGAAAACAAACCTGAAAGGCGCCACAAAATGCGCATTGAAATCGACCCCAAGGAGCCCATGCGGCTTCGCGTTCGCTACAACGGCAAGGAAGTCTTCGACCAGACCCTCCAGCCGGGACCGCACAACATCGATGTCGTGCACCCCAAGACCTGCGGCAAGGCAGAGCTGTTCATCGTCGAAGACGACGGCAGCGAATTTCCGCTGGGCCATGCCGACTACGGCGACTGCACCTGCACTCCTGCCTGTGCTCCCGCCGTCGTCTAAGCCTGCTCTCCAGTAACAAGCAAATCTCAAAATCTCTTCGAGGTACACAAACTTATGGGCACCACAACCGTTGACATGAGCAAATCGGGACTCTTTTCGAAGGTCTCGCTTCTGCTCTCTCTGAGCTTCATCATCTCCGCTTTCGGCACCTACGCCGGCGCGGGCATCACCTCTCTGGGGGCCATGATCGGCCTTGGCATTCTCTTCCTCATCGGCGCTTTCGCAGTGCCGTTTGCAGCGAAGGCTTCCACCACCGCTGGTATCACCGCCCTGGTCGTATGGACCTTCATTTCGGGTCTCTTCATCGGCCCGACCATCAACCACTACGCCCACGTTCTCGGCTGGGAAACGGTCTTCTTGGCCTATCTCGGCACCGGCGGCGTCATGGCAACTTGCGGCGCCATCGGCATTTTCAGCGGCTTCAACTTCAGCAGCCTCGGCCGCTGGTTGATGTTCGCGCTGCTCGGCCTGATCGTCGCCGGCATCGTCGGCATCTTCGTGCCCTTCAGCCAGGGAGTGAACATCGTTTACTCTTTGATCGGCATGGCCGTGTTTGCGGGCTTCTTCCTGTTCGACTTCTTCCGCGCGAAGGATGCACCGAACACCTGGGAAAGCGCCATCATGGTGACGATGCAGAGCTACCTCAACTTCATCAACTTCTTGCTCTACCTGCTGCGCTTCCTCGAAGCGATTTTCGGCAAGCGGCGCTAAGGCGACGGGTTGAACAGATTGAGCTGAAAGCTGATTAGCTGAAAGCCAACTAAATCTCGGGGAGCCACCTGGTGTGTAAAAACATCAGGTGGTCTCCTTTTTCTTTTATCTCATTCATTGTTTTTTGCATTGCTCTCGATGTATTTTTTTGGCGGAGCGAATACGACTTGATGTAGTACATAAAAGACTGAGCGATAGAATGGCATGACTACTGTCTTTTACAGAATTCAAAACTATCAGATTTTCTCAAGAAAAACTGACAGTTTTTTGCAATCGCGAAAGCAGAGATTCACCCCGAAAAATTAACGGCGTTCTTGCCGCTCTTTTTGCTTGCCGCCAGCGATTCGCGAGTAAGAGCCAAAATATCATCGACAGTACACTGTTCACCAGGCAGCTCAGCAGCACCAATACTGACAGTGACCATAGCCTCTCTATCTTTGATCTTTATTGGCTCAGTGCTAATAGCAGCCAACAAGCGCTCTAGCAAAGGCTTAGCCACCGTTAAGTCGGTCTCTGGGCAGAGAATGACAAATTCGTCTCCACCAACCCTACTGCTATGGTCAGTTGTGCGCATAACATCCTTGATTCGCGCAGCTAATACTCGGAGCACCTCATCGCCACCAGTGTGACCAAAGCTCTCGTTAATTTGCTTAAAATCATCGCAATCGATGAGCACGACCACGGCCGGCCTTTTATTGCGGTTTGCTCGCGACCGCTCCGCAATCAAGGCATTCTGCAGTCCGCGACGATTTAACAGCGCTGTCAACGGATCGGTCTGCGATAGCGAATCAAGAGCTTTATTCGCCTCTTCAAGCTGGGCATTGACCGCTGCCAATAGCTGCTGCTGCTTGCTACGCTCACCCAAACAATAAACGGACAAGCCCAAGCAGAATAGTGTTTCAAAACCCACAAAAATAATAAACCAAGAGCGGTTGACAGCATCACCGCCAAGCCTCTTCCTGCGCTCTTTCATGTAATCTGCATCGTGCTCAAAGATAGATTTTTCGATGCCTGCCAGAGCAGAAACAACTTCTTTGTACTTAGCGGGGTCAGAAGGACGAGGTTCCAGCAAGGCGCGAGCAGAATTGAAGGCAGCGTCTACATCTACCTTGCTCTTGTCGGCCTTGATCTCGGCGGCAGCTGCATCTAAGTGCTTAAGAGCCTTCTCAGCAGCAACAGCATCATTTCCCTTCTCGGCATTGGCCATGGCATCGTGAAGATTGCCAATAACATGCATGCGTTTCGGCCAGTCAATCTGAGTAGCCAACATTTGAGTGAGCGATTGTTGAGCCGCCCAACCAAGGTAAAACAAGCCAATCGCGCCAGCCGACAAAGTAGAAACCAACACTATTTCGAGTTGCCGCTTCATCGCCGCCCTCTCTGCCCTACTCAGCCTTCCTGCCCGTTTTAGCGAAAGAGGAAACCGAGATCACCATGAGCTGCGAATTCATTTTTTGCGATCGAATTCTTGACAAGCAGCGCTATCATTGCGGTTTCCAACGACTGTAATAAACAAAGTCGTCTCATCAAAACGATAAATCACTCGAAACTCGCCAACATCTTTTCTAAAATGCTTACCATTACCCATGGCAATCGAATCATGCGGGCGCGCTTCAGCACAAAGATTGGTTATCGCTTCCAAGATCTGCAAGAACTGCTTGCTATCTCGCTTCTTGAGGAAACGCATAGCATCATTAGTTAGATCAGGCTTGAGCATTACCTTTCAGCATCTCTTTGAAAAAATTCGACGTTGCCTCGGTGCCGACATAGCCACTCTTCTCTGCCGCCTCAACACGAGCCAACCAATAGTCATTCTCTATACGCATGAGACGCTCATAATCTGCTTGCGGCACTATCACTGCAATTGGACGGCCGTTCTTCTCTATCGCCACAGGCTCTCTTTGAGCCGCGTCTAGAGTCTCACCGGTTTTCGTCTTTAGCTCAGTGGCAGTAACAGTTTTCATACCTTCGGCCCCGAAATGATCACATTAAGAACTTTGTACAAAATGTACACTTTAATCACTTTAAACGATCCAGGGCAAGTTGTCAAAGAGAAACAAGCAAGACGACTGAATGGACGGAAAAGAGCGGCTTAACCACAAGTTACTAGTAGCACTGCATGGATACCCAGACTTTACTAAAGTCGCCGACCTCCAAGCTCGCCTGGTCAATTAAGAAATACAATCGACCAACATCGCCCCACTCCAACTTCGCCTTATCAGCACTGTCGAGTTGCAGAAGAAGTCTCCAGCTGGGAGCAGCAGCCAGAATTCTCTCTTTGTCGACTTCAGACATTAGATACAGACTTTCAGTGCGCCAATCAGATTGGATCACCTGAGCATGGCCGAAAAGATGATGAACAGGCCTTTTAGTTTGATGCCAGTGGTCACAGAAAAGCCAGTATTTTTCCAATTCTGATTCCGTCATATCCAAATTCTCAAGGTCCATTGATTCGCGCGAAGGAAACGTCAATTCATCATTAAAAGCTACCTCAAACGGCTCAAACTCACGATAACGAGGATAGTGCCGCGGCACTTTAGGTTCACATAGATCTACGACTTCTGGAAAGAAAAATACTTTCCACCCCGAGTAAATGCCGGGCTCACTGCCACCAGGCCATCCATCATCATCGTAAAAGAAAGATAGAAGTCCATTCGCAGGTAACAACGAACCAGCGTGAAAGGCTTGAAGAGACGCTAGATCTAATTGACAGAGAAATGAAAGTGGTGCACCAGAATCTGCCAAGGGCCAATCAAAACCTGGCGGGGCCAATGGAATGCCACCGAGTCGTGACCCCATTGCAGTGGTGGAACACGAATTTGTCAATTTAAGACGCGTAGCGCGCTCTGCAAGAGGCAACAGTATTGCGGATTGCTCGGATAATCCGGCAAGACAGAGCGCTTGCTCAGCGGCACCAGCAATCACCAGGTGCTCCATCTTCTCGTCGAACTCCTTCTCTGCCTGAACCCGCCTAGCTTCTTCAACAAGAAACGGCTGCAATCTTGCCTTCAACTCATAAAAATTATTCGCCAATTCTGCTAGATCGCAATCAGTCGAATCAGTACAAAGCAAGAGACCAGCTTCGATCTGTTCCGCTGACATCCAGTAGATGCCATCGTCCAGCGAAAGCTTTCCAAGTTCAAAATAGGTTTTCGCCCTGGGTTCATACTGTAGCGACAGTGACAGATACTGCCTAGCATCATTGACGTTGCCCTCTTGAAGCAAGGACATCGCGCGATTAAACATATTTGTAGCGGCTTCGGGATAAATCAATAGTATTCAGCAAGGCTCCGGTGATGATACTTTAGATGTGCGACTCGACCAAGAAAGGTTTTTGTGAAAAGAAGATACTACAAAGTCTGGATTATTTTCATACCAACAAATGGAGAACATCTCTGGGAATGGCAGAACTGGATGCAGTTCTACGAGATTATCGACCCACTGCTCACTAAAACCCGGGGCAATAAGTCTATCCATATCTTCCAAAGTCGCCAGTCTGGTATCACAATCAACGCCAGACCCATGGCCTGGACAAAGAAGAACATGGAAAAGTGGACACATCATTCACCGCTTACAGAAGACTTTAGCGACGACCTTTCCTTTAGCTTTCTTGAGCTGTGGTGCCCGTCAGAGCAGAAGTGCGAGAATGAAGCACAACCCCCAGATGTTTTCGTAGGGCTCGATCAGGACACTGACATTACAGGTGCTGCACACGGTATCGCTAATCAACGCCTAACAATTGCCGTTGCCAAAGAGCTGCATGCTAGCGAGAGCGCGGTTGTGGAGGCTACAATCGCTGACGTATTCAAGCTAGCTAAACCACTGGCCTGTTTTGAGCTGAATTCACGTTGGGTCTTCAAAAAGAGAGATATTTTCAACAAAGAAATACGTTGGCTACGAGACTTTTTCAAAAAGGGCTGGGACTTCAACACTATTCCTTCGATTGAGATGTTCGACTTTCAAGACGCACACTACGAGATAGTTGCATCTTATAAACTAGTCAATGGAGCTTTGGAGAAGACCTTCAATTGTGCTCCAAACGTCAACCAGAATAATTGACTTCTCGGATACAGCCGCGAGCAACAGATCAACCATTGCAAAATTGTGTGGTGCCTCGCCAATTGAAATTGCTGGGAAGTAAGATTGAACTACATTTACTTCATAGAGAACCAAGGCCCCAAGCCAGCATTCATAAACGAATTGACTGATTCCTCAACCACATCTGCAGTCAGTAATTCGTCCAGCGGCGCAGCGGCAGCACGCCACCAAACCACTAAACATCCGCACACCGGACACACGCACCATGCCAAGTGAATTTTCGTATTTTGGCCGAGTGCTGTGCTTTCCACCGCGACCACGAAATGCAACGCCTTTTCCACCAAAAGCCCAAAATATGATGTGTTTTCCACCAGAATGCAAAAAAATGATGCTTTTTCCACCCATTTGATGAATTTTCCGCCGTGCCAAACGCAGTAGCCGCAATTGAACAAACTGCACTGCAATCGCATGTGCAATTGGGTAAGATTGATTAGTCCCCGCACAAATGGGCCTATTGGTGGCCAGGCAATTATTTGTGAGAGCAAATGCAAAAACTTCCACTGATTCTGACTCTCGCGATTTGCCTTACGACGGCAAGGCCGTGCGCCGGTGAGGAAACTAAGCCGACACAACAAGAAACGGTGACTGAATTATTCTGGCCGGAGGTCATGGGCTCTTTAAATACCCATTCGATTGCTTCACAGGAAACAAATCCGGATAGAACAAGCCTGCACCTAATCATCATTCGTTCTTTTAGAAACTGCAGTGAATACACACTTACTCAAGAGCCCAAAGTCGCGCACATCACATACACAGAGTGGAGCAGAAAAAGAACGAGCAGTGAAGCTCCGTTCCCCATCGTTAAAAAAGTCAGCTCAACCGCCGACACAGCCAAGACGAGCGAAGTCTTCAATAAGCTCACTGAACTCGGCGTCTGGACTGAACCAGAGAATGATGAACGCGCCTCGGAAGTTGACGACGGTGATGTCTGGCTCATCGAGATTAACGACGGAAAACGCTTCAAGAAGCTTGACCGCTCACAAGGCTGGGGCTTCGAGTCAATCGAGCCACGGCTGATGTCGTTGGCCGGTATCAAAGTGCCCTACATTCGTGAATCTCGGAACTATCCCTGATGGCAACTACAAAATCGTTTATGATTCACCACAAGGCTTTAGCGATCTTGGCATAACGCCACTCGGGATACCATAAGTGAGCTATTCTAGACAACCTCGCAAACGGAGAATTCGTTCTGGCTTTTAAAACTTCTTACACCGCTGAGCGCCTTTACAAAAAGAGCGAGCAAGACTATTCCAACTTGCCTGTTTATGAAATAGCAGAGTCGGAGGTCGTTACTCTAGGCCGTCCATTATCAGATATCGACTTCAATGGTCTTGTCCTGCGCATTCAAGCGAACGGCCACACCCCCTGGATTGGCTGCTTTAAAGCACCTGAAAAATCAATTTACACCGAATGCTGGATTTCATGCCCGAATTCTGATCACATGCTGATAGCGACAGCTGGAGAGTGTTTTTATGGCACGGCTGCCGACCAAAACTCATTCAAATTGCTTCCTATTCAAGCAGTGGAGCAAATAATCATCCAAGAACATCTCAAGGCGACCCTAATTGTCGGAGAAAAAGAGATGCTCCTAATTAACAGCGACGGACTGCTGTGGCACAAAGCTGAAATTCTTGAAAGTAAGTTGGCCATAGTAAAGTTCTGTGGCGATTTTATCTGCGGACATGGCCAATGGAACAGAGAGAAGCGGCAATACGACAGCGTAGTCAAAATCGACTACAAGACTGGCTTATTGCTTGCAGATGGTAACGAAACTGCAGAAAAAAGCACAACCGATAACGCGATTTTAAACTCTGGGGATTTTCGAATCTTCGCAGACTATCACATGATTTATCTGGGCGACACTTTGCTATTCAACAACGAATACGAAGACGCCTTCGACTTCAACTTTGAGCTAATGATGGACAATGCCAACAGGAACGTTCTTCGTTTCTACACCGCAACAGATAGGACATTGAAGGTTTCAGTTGTCGTGCATAGTAACCGACCGCTCGAAGTAGAGACTCTCGGCTGGGACTTAGTTTCAGAAGGCTCAGTTGAATGCCCATCACAAACAATATCGATAATGGGTACAACCGATGAATTGCTTAAGGCTCCAAAACTGGACGTCTACGCTGACCAAGTGAGAGTTCGGGTTCACTCTGCCAACATGACCTATCAGGACTGTGCCTTAGACTACTATCTTCTAGAACTATGGCCCGAGCAGTTTTCCGAACCCAAGCTACTGTTTCGCAAGGAAGAATACATCAATCATTGCGTTGAGTAGGCTGACAAAGTTTTCTGGGCAGAATAAAGAAGACGCTGATGGAGCGAACATAGCAGATGACTGAATCGAAGCTACAAAAATGTACTCAATCAGCCATCAGCATTGTGCAAGAGGCACTTGGCCCAAACCGTGGCTACTTCCTCGTCATTGGTTTCACCCTTCTATTCACTTACTGGTGTGCAAATGACAGACTCGGCCAATGGTTAGGCTTCCATGTTTATATATACATGCACCGGGGCATCATGTGGCTTCTAAGAATTCTATTTTGGCACTAAGACCAGCCAATCTTCGCCCACAGCCTCAAATGGCAATGCTAGTGACCAGCGTGCAAACTGTGGCTAGAATAACTACGGCAAAGTAAAGCAACTAATTTTGTGGACGCAGTAAAAGAAGAAGAAGACGAAGATGGTCAACCCGCTCTGCAAAACCTGCGGCAAGTCAAAGACCAACTCTAGAGCTGGTTCGCTGACTTCATTTTTCTTTCAGCACAATTACTGCCAGTGTTCAGCGGTTAAGCCAAATAATCAACGAATAAAGCCATCGCAACCGGCTCTCTCTATTTGTAGCAACTGTGGCAAATCGAGACCAGAAAGCAACAGAGTCGGCTCTTTTACATCATTTCTCTTTAAAGAGCTGCGCTGCACCTGCCTCGGACCAATTGCAGCTGGTGCCGATGCCAAAAACATCAAAGCCAATTCGACTGCCACTCGCACACTGACGGCTACCCGGGTGGCTCAACGCAAACAATTCACCGAGAGCCTTAGAAGCGGTGAATTGTCTTCCGAAAATCTTGAGATATTTAAACCAGAATCAATAGTTGGCGGCGCCTTCAAAATTGTTTCTATGATCGGCATGGGCGGAATGGGAGTGGTTTACCTGGCTGAACATACCGCATTGAATCGTCAATTTGCCTTAAAAGTACTATCTCCGAATCTGGTTAACGAGCAAAACTGGCTACGCTTTCAGTCTGAAGCAAAGACAATTGCCTCGCTCAATCATCCAATATTTGTAAAAGTATATGACCTGGGAATCCACGCCAAGACTGTGCCATTTTATTCAATGGACTACTTAGACGGAAGCTCCCTAGAAGAGATTTTGGCAGCACGTGGAGCGCTACAACTTGGGCCCGCACTTGAAACGTTTCTAGAAGTGCTAGACGGCCTGGCTTATGCACACCGCAACAATATTATTCACCGTGATATCAAGCCAGGCAATATCATGCTGTGCACTACAAACGGTATCACTGCAGTAAAAGTATTAGACTTTGGTATTTCAAAGTTTATCGGCTCTGATGCCAGAAAAATGCAGCATTTAACATCGGCCGGTGAGATATTTGGCAGCCCTTTTTACATGAGCCCAGAGCAATGCGCTGGAGGCACAGTCGATGCGCGCTCTGATATCTACTCAATCGGCTGCACTCTATTTGAAACTCTAACAGGCTACGTACCCTACGAAGCAAACACCGCTATTGAAACTGTACTGATGCACCAAGAGCAAAAGCCGCCGCTCATCTCTGATGTTGTGCCAGATGCTCAGTATCCACCATCGCTTGATCTGGTGTTAGGCAAATGCTTAGCTAAGCTGCCGCAAGAGCGCTATCAATCAGCGAAAGAACTAGCCATAGACCTGACTCGAATTAAAGAAGGAAAAGATCTCACAGCTTATTCGTATGCATTTTCTAAAGAGAAAAGCGCCAGAACCAGGAACGAAGAACAGCCAGAATCGGCCAGGACAGCAGATACGTCTAGGGATACGTCTAGGGATTCGTCTACTAATTCAAGCTTCCAAGAACAGTATCTGATGCCACTGCGAACAGCGATAATCGCATTAGTGATATTGACGTGCCTAGCAGCTAGTACGCTCGCACTCGTTCTGACGCGAAGAGATAGCGTTAAATCGCAACAGAGCCAGGTACATGCTCAGCTAGACCCACCAGCAAAATACCCGATCGAAAGTACATTCAAGAACAGCAAGCCCGAAGAAGACGACGAAGCATCATCATTACTTGAAGCACCAGGTGATTCGAGAAATGAACTGACTCCGTACAGCACTGTGAAAACTGTTAAAGGCAGGCTGGTAAGAACTTTCGATTTTCCCACTGACGTTCTCATAGGCCATATTTCGATCTATGGGAATTCGAATAAATTCCCCTATGGATCGACACTGAACGCCTCAGGCCGCATAGAGGCTGGTGATAAAGACTTTCGCGTCTTCTCCCCTGCAAAAATAGTAGCTAAGTATCCGCAGTATCTAAAACGTTTTAGAGACGGTGACTTCAAAGGTTTGCTTCTGAAATCTCCTGACGATAGCGATGCACTATTGCAGGTCTGCGCTGCCATTCCTGGTGTCTCCGAAGTAACTATTAGCGGCCATTCTCAAATAACAAATAAATGTATTGCTGCGCTGAACCAAGTCAAAATTCTCTGGCTGTTTGCCGCAGATCACACAGCCCTAACTGGCAACGCTCTGGCCCAGGCTCCCTGCTGGTCGGAATTGAGAGTATTTAGCTTCCGTGCAGGCAAAGAGCCGTCTGCGATTTTGCCAAAACTCAAGTCATGCAAATACCTGAAGATACTGAATTTGGCTGACTGTAACCTAACCTACCAAGACTTCAAAATAATTTCAAGTTTTGAGGCATTGCGCACGCTCGATATCAGCAACAGCAATATTACAAAACAAAAAATTTACCAACTAGCACAGCTGAAAGGCCTAGAGGAACTCTATGTCACTGATTGCGGCGCCGACGAGAGTTGGATTCCTGTTCTGCAACAAATCAAAGGCCTAAAAAAGCTAACATTTTCCACGACAACAACAAGAAGAGCGCTTCGCGACAAGCTCCAAGCAGCACTGCCAAATGTAGCTGTCAACTAGAGACATCCAATGTTACCGACTCTCGCGATTTGCTTCACCGCAATTCAGCGGGTTAGTGTCGGTTACAAGAAATTTTTCGCTCACATCTCACTCGCAGTCTTAGCTATAGACGCATCGAAGTCTGCTACCAGTTGCCTCGCTGCGTTGCCTAGGGCGTTATCGTCGCTCAGCGAAATAACGCCGCATGCGTCTCTCTTGGGTATAGCGGCGTTCTGAACACAATCACAAAGCCATTCATACTCTTTTTCACTGACTAGAACAGCAACAACCTTGCCGCAATCGGTGATTTCTACAGCGCCTGCGCCAGTACTGACGGCTTCAATGAGCGCCGAAAGCTCATCCCGGGCCTGAGCCTTGCCAACTCGCTTTTGGATTTTGGTTGCCGCCATGCCTATTTCCTCAACCTGACCCGGAACTACCAGTATCTGTACACTATTCCAAGAACTGTTTCCAGTCTGGATAATCACTTTTAGAAATCAATTCTGAACCGCGATCAATAATGTTTCCGCCAACGCTTACCAGCAGCCAATTCGCGCTATGCGCATCCTTGTCACTATGATCGAAATACCACCACTGTTCCGCAGGGGGATCGAACAGCGCCAAGGCAGCATCGGCGACAGATGAAAAAGAGTAGCCGCCCCCGACTTGATAGGCCCACCATTGCCAGACTGGAGGTGAGTATGTGTGCCCTATAGATTCAGAAACCGAACTTCTCCAATGGTTAATCGTTCGGGTTTGTGCGTCAGGCCGCCCGAGTTTTGATAGTACCTTTCTAGCATCAACAGAGCGCTTTGAGCCTAAGGCGACAAACTCGGACGAACTCGGCTTACGTATTAGCGGATAGCTCTGCGCAAACAGAGATAGCTGTTTTATTCGCCCTTGAACGCATACTCCAGCTCCAATGGCAAACACAACCACGAGTATAGATACAGTTAGGATGTATTTCGCTATTCGAACTCGATAATTCACGACCGATATCTCTACTCAATTTTAGCTATCATAAGACCGCCAGCTGTTAGCGGCTATCGTGATGCTACGCTGACGGAGCAAGAAACCAAACAGTCAATAAACAGGAAATGGCGATGCTGCCTTATACAACTCTCAAAGAAAGACTCTTCCAGCAATTCGAACAAGAGCTAGGCAGACTTGGCTTTAAGCCGATTGGCAAAAGTCGCCAGGGCACTGTGGAAAAGCCACACGAAAACAACTTCATTTTGAGTACAACGGTACTGGTCGACAAAGTTGGCCAGGGGTTCACTTGCCAGTTTGTTATAGGGCTTCGGCACACAGAACTTTTGAATTGTTTAGACAAAGAAACAGCTGCCTCAATGGGCCGCGACCTCAAGCATTGGCCTCTCTGGGCGGAGAACTTTATCAACATCGCAGAACCAGGCACCCCTCTTGACGAATACATCGAATCACCTGAAGACATTCCTCTACTAGTCAAAATCTTCGTTAAGACTCTTTCTCAAAAGGGACTAACTCGCGCCCTGTCAATGGCTAACTTATCCACTCTTGCCGACATGATCTTGACCGGCACTGGCCCCGGAACAGTTCAATATCGCTTTCAACCAATTGTGCTCGCTACGACCGGCCACAAAGCAGAGGCAATCAATTGGATTCAAACAAAATACTTGAGCGAATCAAGCTGGGAACAAGACAAAAAGATCGGTTCCCTTTTGTTATCTAATCCCCTTTTTCACTATGAGTAAATAGCAAGTTGGGAACAAGCCTAAGGGAGCAACTAGCGATGCAATTGGGGGAGAAGGGAAGAAAGTGAGAATGGTCTTCATCTACTTGCGCAGCTCGAAAGTTTTTATCCAGGCGATGGGAAAGACAGAAGGGTTTGGTGTGTGGGTTAGCTATGGGCCTGTAGCGAAATCAACACTCCTCGACCCCCAGCTAGGCAATTTGATCGTCGACACCTTTCAGCATTCAGTCGCGGGAATTAAACATCCCAGCAAAGCTCAATGGCCTTTTGTTTTGACGCCACTTCTAGAGGCTGCTGGAGTTAAAACTGAGTCAACTTTAAGACGAGGCCTCAAAACCATACAAATAATTGAAACCGACAACAACTGCTCACTGCAGCCAAGCATTCGCGGCGATGAACAACCAGAAAAGACGAGACATTGCAAATTCGATCCAGTCGAACTATCGAAGGCTGTTTTAGAAACTCTTCCTGACGCTGAATATCTTGTGGGTCGATGATAGAGTTTACAGCCAAATCAATCTTGAGATAAATCATTGAGCGAATCAGAAAGCGACATTAGACCCGCAGCCCTCAAGCTTGCGCTTTCTATGCTTGCGAAAGAAATATTGACTGGCGAACGCAGCCTTCTGCATGGCGCCTGCGCTTTGTATAGCGTCGCATACGAACTAGATATCGAGGATGAAAAACCCTTCGATTTTCTCTGGGCTGTACGTTCAGACTGCGCTGAGTTGCCCATGGACGAAGAAGATCGCTTCGGTAGACATCCAGATTGGCTCGCTCAGCAAGACATAAAAGTGCTTGAAACAGCCGAGTTCTACAAGCCTCAAATTATCGAACTCTGTCACTTTATAGTGAAGCACTTTCCAGATCATGGTGAATAAATTCAAAGCACGGAATATTGTGGGATATCAAAGTTCTAGAGCGCGAATTTGAAGGCCCATAGAACCAAGAGTTAGTCTAGTCGTCAATACAATCTAGCCACCACTAACACGCTCAAGGTATTTTCAATCAGTTACCAAGACGTTAGCATCTTCGGAATTTTGGGATATTTCTCGATGTTTAGGCAATGTCCACGTTTTGGGAAAATCATCAATGTCTGTTTCCACGTCGTCTACAATGATGGTACAGAGTGGCTCTTCTGGAAAATCATTCAATCTAAGTTTTACCTGAGTATTTGCAAACAATGTACGAAAAAGAAAAGCACTCTCAGAAGTAGCCTCCCAATTGACTCTCGCCACCTGCAGTTGGTCTACGAGTTTATTCATGTTTCTTTTTCCTTTTGACGCATAATCTCTATTTGTTCATTCACTTGAGCATTGGTGCGTTTCGATGCATCAATCGCTTTCGCATAGTCTCCGCCATATTTTTGCAAAACTTCCTCTGGTGTCTTTATCGGTGGCAAAGACTTAGCTAGAGCTTGATCAGCCATCAATTCACGAGCTTGCAACTTCGCTCTATTTCGAAGATCTGTTGTAGTCTCAAAAATTTCCTTAATCGATTTTCCCGCTTGGCACATCTGCTTTTCGACAGCATCTATGCTGTCGACGGCTTTGTTATACCAGTCCCGTGCTTGAACTGGCGTGAGTGTCCTTGGCTTGGGAGCTATATCAACATGCTCTTGGCCTTGCTCTGAATGCAGACGAATCTCTTGCTTACCTGATTTTATGTTGTCTGAGCTTCCACCTAGGCCATCAGCCTTAGACATAGCATTTAGAGTTTCACTGCCTTGGACAGGCTTAGCCTCGCTCACACTGTCAAAATAACGTCTTGGAACTCCGATAGTTTCAAGCTCTTGCGGCGTCAGACCTGCCTCACGCGCAAAATCACAAAGCATCTGCCGGGCTTTCCGTGCGTGCTCTGGCGACTCCGTAGCCAATTTTTCTACAGCCTTCATTCCTTCCTGAATTGTTTTAGTGACTGCTACATCAACGTGCGTTGCCACGCCGTCAGCAACCTTCAAAGCCAGCTCGCCGCCCTCAGTGCCGCCAGACGGATTGATGAAAAAGAACATAGCCCTGCCGTCTTGTACACCACGCTCTGCTGGTGTCATCCGACTGTACTTGTTGTTTGCTTCTTCTAACTCCCTGCCCATGATGGTTAGAATCTTATTGACCGCATTTGGATCTTTTTTCATGCCATCAAAGCAGGTTCCAAGAGTCTTGAATAGCGGTTCGTTTATCGCGTTTGGTTGGGCAAAGAAGCTTGCCACACTGCCATCATTTAGCGCGGTCCACGCCTTTACCGCTGCCTGTTTTGCCGTGTCTTTCACTTCTTCTTTTGCCAGATTGAGTCCTTGTCCTACCCCCACAACTTTGTCTATGATGTCCTGTACATAGGCTTTTTGCCCTTCTGGATCCATCAATCTGGCTTCGGCAGATTGGACGAAATTGGCCAGCTTTTGTGCAAAAGGTACGTTCTCAGTATTGTAGTCCAAGCCAGTCTTAATCAGCCTAGGCGCCATCTCAACCGGCTTAACAGCTATTTTACTCTGGTCCATTTCATAAGCAGTTAAGGTTTGAGCGTCATAAGTTTTGCCGCCCATTTGTACTAATGCTTTCTCTGTCAATCCGGTCTTTCTAGAGACTTCCTGCCCATTTCCATAGTCGATGCTTATGCTATCGCCTTGGGCATCCATCTGTGCTGCGATCTGCTCTCGGCTCAGCCCACGAGTCTTCAAAGCCAGCTCTGCGATAGACCCGCTACTCTGGTTCGTTCTTTCCACTTCTGCCAATTGCTTGTCTCCAGCACTGGGCGTAGCTATTGCCTGCGCATCTGGTGAGACTAAAGGCTTAACTTCTTTGGCTTTTATCTGGCTGTCGCCCTGGTCTTTTGCTTCTTCCTCTGACATTGACGGCGCCCCTTGCTCCTCTCTGCGGCTATTATTCCCGTCACTATCAGATGACTACCGCTCCCGCACCACACAACCAGTGACCAGATCTGGCACTGTTTGTCTTTTCTTGGCTGAGCCCAGCAATATGTGCAGAGCAGCGAAAGTGGCTATGCAACCCAGAGCTGTCATAGCTAAAACTGAAGCAGTCGGTGCATCAAGGTGCATGCCATACTTCAAGCTAGTGTTATAGAAGTAACTGTAAACCCCTACAAGAGCCATGATTGGCAAAAGCGAAAGAACGGTTTTAAACACTACTTGCTCAGCCCGCACATTTTCGCCATCGCCGTTGGTGACATACAAATTGAGACAGAACTTGCCCAAAGTGGCCTGCACAGGCGACGCTTCAAAGGCGGCCTGATAACCGAGCACAGTCAACACGGCAATGATCGGCATACCGACATAGAAGAATTGCAGCATCAAATACGCCGCACCAGGAATTGGCAAGAATGCCTTGGCTAGAGCGAAGAAGCTGAAAAACTCCAAACCAAGCATTGAGGCAACTATGGTGACGTCAATGGTTTTAGCAACCAAGCGCTTAAGCATATAAGCGCGCAGGGCCTGCTTTTCTTGATCGTGAACGCTACTAGAATCTAACTTAGAAGAAAATCCACTAGTCCCAATAGCGCTGATTTTGGCTAGAGGGTCCCAACCACTTTTCTCTACGCCCGTTTCAAAATACTGACCACAGCTGCCGCAAGTCAAACGGCGTTCGATTGCTTTGGCGCCGCAAGCGCCACAAGTCAAATTGGTTTTATTTTCTGCTTCAGTCTTTTCTATGGCAGCAATGCGAGCGGCCAGATCTGTCGCACTGTTAACTGAACCTCCAATTACAGAAGCAGCATTCATAGAAGGAATATCTTTGGTTGTCTTGCGTGACAAATCAATTGTGCCGCTAGGAGCTTTTATCCTCTTGGGATTCTCCTCAGTAATTCGACCAATGGTTTTAGCCAAAGAATGATTAACCGTAGTGCTTTCTTGTTTTGCCTTGCCGTTATAAGATTGGTTATATGAAGCGGAGCTGGCTGCCGCTTTCGTTTGATTTGTGTTGTTGTTAATTCCGTTATTCACTGTATTCACAGCCTACTTTCTGAATCTTTGAACCTTTCCGACCGCTAGTTTTTGAGCTAATTCCTTCCGTACCTTTCTGTACATATCGAGTACTTTTTGCTTCTAAATTTTGCTGTCTGGAATGCCAAGATATTAACGCCATCCCATAATTAGACCCGCTAAATTTAACATCCTTTAATCTTAGGATCAAATCCCCCTTCCCATCAGCCTTTTAGACCGTATAATCCCAAAACTGCAATTTCCTGGAGCGCTTTTCAATATGGCTGACGTTCTTTGTCTTGGTGAAATTCTTGTCGATTGGGTCTGCACCACAGTAGGGGCCGAGCTGGACAAAGCTCAGCACTTTACCAAGGCAGCCGGCGGCGCCCCCGCTAATACGGCCGTAGGCCTGGCTAGGCAGGGAATCAGTACTGCCTTTATCGGACGCACGTCTGATGACGCCTTTGGCCGCTGGTTGCGTTCGATTCTCGAAGACGAAGGCATAAACGTTGATGCAGCCATCCTTGACCCTGCTGCGCAGACGAGAATGGCCTATGTGGTCACTACTGCCACCGGCGATAGAAAACTCGCAGAATTCTCCCGTATAGCCTGCGCTGACACCAAATTACAACCGAACGATTTAAAGCAGCATTTGTTTGCTCAAGCCAGTGTTTTGCACTTCGGCTCAATCTCATTAATTGAAAGCCCTGCTGCTGAAGCCACCAAAAAAGCCGTTGAGCTAGCCCGCGCTAGCAAGCTTCTTGTTTCTTATGATCCTAATGTACGCATCAGCCTGTGGCCTTCTAAAGAGACTTGCAAGCAAACTATTCTCAACACTCTCAACTGGGCCGACGTTGTCAAAATCAACGAAGACGAGCTTGAATTCCTCACAGGTTCCCGCGAATTTGCCGCTGCAGATGCCCTGCGCGCTGAGCACGACCTGCCAATGTTGATTATTACTCTTGACTCGCGTGGCTGCTATTTCGCCACCAAAGAAGGCGGAAAGCAAGTACCTGGCTTCCAAGTTGAGCTAGTTGAAGCTACTGGTGCTGGGGATGGCTTTAACTCTGGGGTTATCGCGGGTCTGCTGCCTTACATAAAGAATGCTCCTGACCGCAGAGAAGCTCTGCTTGCTCTCGACCATGCCAAACTCTCTGAAATAGTTCGCTCAGCTAACGCAATCGGTGCGATCACCTGCACGAAGGCCGGAGCTATCCCAGCTTTGCCTCACACAGAAGAGATTGCCACCTTCATGCAGAAGATGTCTGTCAAGAACTGAACAGAAGGCTTAGTAACTAAGCATTAAACGCAAAACCCTGAACACAAGACCAAGCACAAATTCTCAAGAAGCTGACGCCAACTCTAATAAGCGTCAGCTTTTTTATTGGCTACATTAACAAACAATCAATTGCATCTAGCTTAAGGCAAGACGTAGGTTGTCATTATCTCCCAATCTTCCTTCAACTCTCCAACCCATAAAGCCTTTAGAAAAACCCATCCAGTACTGCTCAATCAGCAATGAACTTTTGAAGTCTAGCTTCATCGACAGAGCCGGCCTTTGCCAACTCTGAATCGATAGACGCTTTGTCTGTTCATGAATGTTTTGGTGCGCATTAACCTGATTTGTCTCCTCGTCGTGACCCCCGGGATTGTCTTCATCCCTAGGTTTTCACTCCTTGGCTTCAAACACTTGATTTGTTTCCTCGTCGTGGCCACCCCCGGGATTCGTCATCCCTAGGTTTCCACTCCCTGGATTCAAACATTCTTTCGTCACCAACTTGTCTCAGCATAGGTTCACACCTGTGTTTCTCCCATCCGGGCTGGAGAGCGAGACAAGCCAACATAGCCCAAAAACAGTCATCAAAAGGAGCACTACCATGCGTATGGATCAGTACATCGGCCTCAACAAGTGGGCCCAAGAGAGAGTTTCGCAGTCGCAGGTTGTCCGCGAGGTCGGCGTTCGCATTCTTTCCAATGGAAAGGTCGAGCAGTTCGATCGTACCGGCCCTGTGGCCCTCGTCGTCAAAGAAGTGATTGGTCACCTCCCCGGAGTCTGGAAGGACCACGTCGCCGACCTGCATCGTTACACGATGCCCAATGGGTCGGTGTTCGAGGAGTTCGTTCAGGCCGAACCGTGGAGTGGCGGACCGTGCTATCACATCGCCCTCAAGAACAAGAAGGGTGCAGTGGTGCGGCAGTCGCTTTGGACCGATGAGGAGTTGGGGAACGCCTAAGTAAGGCGGGGGGAGGGAATTGGGAGCTTTGCTTCCTCTAATCCCTCCCCTTTTTTACACCTTAATACGATGTCGTATAGTATTAGTACTATTGTATTCGCCGTCAAGAGCCTATAATGGCAAAGATGTGTCAGTAATCGGAGCAGAAATCGCGATGTCTAAAGTCAACTCGGCCAAAACTACCCTGGCATTGGGCTTAGCCTTGGGCCTATGTGGCAGTGGTTCTCTCGCTCTGGCTGAAACAGTCAATTATCCGCAGACTGGCAAAACCACCACTTATGGTTCGACTACAGCGGTTACTTCTAAGAGTTCCGGCGCGGGTTCAACCACTACAACTTCAACAACTAGCACAACCACAAGTGCAACTGGGGGCAAAGGCACCACTGCCAGTACCGACCTCGTGGCACTACAAGGGCCAACCCAAATAGTCCACAACGGCAAAGGCTGGAAAGAAAATCCTTGCTACATCAATATCAAGCAAGGTCAAGATGTTCTACCTTTGACCATGACTGTCAACAACGGCGTCAACGGCACAGCCAAGGTCACCGGTGTGCGCATTACTCTAAACGGCCGCAAATTGGCTGACGAAAGCTATTTCAGAGGCACAGACAAGTTCTCTATCGACATGTCCGGATTACTTTCTGCTGGCGACACCCAAATGGTTGTTCAAACCTTTGGCCCAAGTGGAGCTGCTATCAGCTGGGTTTTGACCACTGGCAAAATCAAAGTGTCTGATATCAAACCCGAGTCTGGCGCCGCTGGCGACAAGATGACCATCAGCGGTAAGAACTTGCCGAAACAAGTAAGCGCTTACAAGCTTTTCGTTGGCACCCTGCCTGCAACGATTCAGTCAGTAACTGACAAACAAGTGGTGTTCATCGTGCCTTCAGGCCTAACTGGCGAGAAACAAACAGTTACTCTCTATATTGCTGGCGTCAAGTGCGATCCACTTTACTTCAAGACTAAGGCGGCACCTGTAATCACTGGGGTCGACATGCTTGAAGCTCCGCCTTCTAGCCCGATCACCATTACCGGCAAGGGCTTCTCTACCAAAGCCTCTGAAAATACCGTACAAGTTGGTGGCGCTACCTGCCAAATCACTGCTTGTTCGGCCACCCAAATTACAGCAATTATTCCTGAGTCTATTCAATGCCCGCAAAGAGATATTCCTGTCACTGTTAAAACCAATGGCGTTGACGCTAAAGGCTCTGTGACGATGTCTGTGACCATGCGCACAATTAAGGGCGGCGAGTTTCTAAATTAGAATCGTCAGTACAATCTCTAAACCCGCAGACGGGTGTGTATAACGTTTGGCACCCACCACCAACGGTATACGTGGGTTTTCTTTGCTGCACACTGATGAGCAGTACCAGCTCCGCTTAGGGTGCCGCTAGCAGCGTCTCTTAATTGCCTGAGAATGCGTTCTGCATTTTTCTTTAATAGCCACCGGTATGGCTCATTCAGGATTCCAGAATTCAAGCTTTGAGCAAAATAGTCTTATCAGCAGATTCGAAAATTAGCCCTATATGGATATTGGCTAAATTAAGCACCAAAGCCCAGCGAACCTCATGACATGAGCTTCGCGACCACTTTGCATTAACATTGTTATTAAGATTGAATTTTAAGCACCATTCTGAGCCGCTCTTAACTTTGCAGTCAAATACAAAGACTGAACTAGGGTCATTATTTCCTCGAAGTTGTTAGTTCTACTCATCTTCAGATCAACTTACAGGCAAGCACAAAAAACAGCCAACAGGCTAGTAAATAAAGGAATTTTTCTCAGTGGCAGTGCCACCGGGACTATTGCCGCTTGCCTAGATCGTTGATGGATAGCCCTTTCAACAACCTAAAAGGTAATCACAATGAAACAAACAAAGAAACGATGGCTAGGTTTAGCCTTCGCCCCAGCGCTATTTGCCCTCATAGGCTTTGCCTCTCCAGCACAAGCCGCTAACTACTCTGGCGACTGCGCTGGCATCTCAGCCTTCAACGGGTCTGGCAACGTCACAATCACAAACACGGGAACTTGTAATCTCCCCAATGCCCTGACAGCAACTGGGTTT
>JBAYTY010000052.1:0-41572 GCA_041675385.1 Candidatus Obscuribacterales bacterium | reverse complement strand
CTGCCAAAACAACCCATTGAACAAATGAATTGCTAGTCCAACCTAACGCTGTATACATAAGCCCCACTGGCATCGTAGGCTTTGCCAACCTGGCAGCCAAGTCGTCTCGTGAATTTTAAGGGTGTTTTTGGTGTACTATCTGCTGTAGTGTCTCCTGGGTTGCGGTTTCGCGCCGGCGTTACTGCGCTAGTTTTGCGTGGAACAAGAAGGGCATGAAAAGACCAGATTTTGATTTGCCAGACCCAATTTGGCATCCAACCAAAGAATTCCTGGATAACCCATATCCGAGCTTGGCTCAGATGCGGAAATCGGCTCCAGTTATGTGGAGCAAGGCTGGACAATATTGGCTCATTAGTAGCTACGAACAAGTCAATGGTGTTTTTCGCGATGTTCATTATGAGAAGGGCTTTCAGCGCTGGAAGACAGTCAGCCCGCTGCTTAAACTCATTCCGCAATTAGCCGAGCAGCTTCAGTCTCGCAATCGTTCAATGCTCAACGTCAATCCGCCGGATCACACTCGTCTGCGCTCTCTCGTAAACAAAGCTTTCAGTCCATCTATGGTAAGTGGCATGCGCGACCATATCGGTGCAATAGCCACCAAGCTGATTGATCAAGTTGAGGCTAAGGGCGAGATGGATGTAATCAACGACTTTGCTTTTATCTTGCCCCTGACAGTGATAGCCGAAATGCTTGGTATTCCAGTTTCGGATCGTGAGCGCCTGCGCAACTGGTCTCACGCCTTAACTGAAGCCCTGGAGCCAAGCGCAGCCATGCCTAAAATGCTCATGGCCGTTAAAGCCAATAAAGAAATGACTGATTATTTGCGACCTCTGGTAGAAGAGCGGCGCCTGAATCCGGCCGCTGATTTGATCAGTGCACTGGTGCAGGCAGAAGAGGAAGGTAGCAAGCTTACAGTAGATGAACTGATGGCAAATCTGGTACTGCTTTTGGTGGCGGGTCATGAGACAACAGTTAATTTAATTGGCAATAGTGTTATTGCTTTGCTGCGTAACCCTGAACAGTTTGCCCTGCTAAAAGCTCAGCCAGAGCTAATTGAGTCAGCTGTAGACGAATTTTTGCGCTACGACAGCCCCGTGCAACTGGTGCGTCGGATGGCTGGATCGGATCTTGAACTGGGTGGACAGCAGATTTTGGAGGGCGATACTGTTATGCTGCTCACCGGCGCTGCTAATCACGATCCTGAACAATTCGCCACTCCTGAAAAGCTGGACATTACTCGTCAGAACAATAAGTATTTGTCTTTTGGTGCTGGTATTCACCATTGTTTGGGCTCGTCACTTGCTAAAGCAGAAGGACGTATTGCTCTAAATACATTGCTCACACGCCTGCCCAACCTCAAGCTAAAAGGGGTTGAACTTGAGTATCGACGACCTTTTGCTTTGCGCGGCGTCAAAGCAATTCCTGTGACGTTTTAAATGGCGGAAGATAAACAAACTGTATCGATGGAGCTTTTCAATAGTTATGTGAAAAGTATCGAGGAAGGCAATCCGCACCAAATTATTGCTAATTTGGAGGAGATTCTCCGCATTGCGCCGAACTGGGAGCACGGCGAGGGCTGGATGGAACTTGGTTCGTATTATCTCGATGAAGGAGATGCATTGAGGGCCCTTGAATGTATTGATAAAGCTCGCTACCAGGCTAGTTTAATGTACAGTCTCGATTACTGTCTTGATCCCTTTAGCGCCAGAGCTCTTGCAGCTGCAGGTCGTCTTGAGGAATCGATGGAAATGCTAATGCGTTTTCTTCCGGAAGAAGTGAGTTTCGCAAACCAGTCTGGTCAGTCTCAATTGAATCGAGCCCTTACTGAAGTACTGACATATACGCAGGAGAGATGGCAACTGCATAATTTCAATTTGTTTGAAAGGTTAGCCCAGGAAATTCCCGAAGGCGCTCATTTTTGGACGGCGATAGATGCATCTGACTGAGCCGAGAACACGAATTTCAGGTTGCGAACACTCTCAGAAATTTCGCAAAATGTAGTTATCGTCCAATTTGTGAGGCCCCGAAATGATAAAAAGTAGACTCGGTCAGAATTTGATTCTTTGCTTTGCTTCAGCTTTTATTGGCGGCATAGCAAGCCTTTCGTGTTCGCAATTAATGGCTGCCAATTCGGTAGCTCCAGTGGTGCGTGCCAGTGAAATCCAAATTGTCGGACCAACTGGTAAGGAACAGATTACCTTGAAAATTGCGGCCCAAGGCCCAAGCATAACTTTGCTCGATAAAGATGACACACAGAAGGTCTCGCTGGAAATTACTGACTCGCCAGCTTCAACTAGCGATGATTTTAGACAGGCTGAGCTTTCTTTTCATAATTTGAAGAACGAGAATTACCGCACCTCTCTAAGCAGTGGTTGCACCGGTATGTCTCATTTGACAATGGGGCATGCGCTAGCACCAGGCTTTGTCTCAATTAGTAGCTACCAAGAAGGCTCATCAAACGGCTCGATGATGTGTCTTGGAAGTTTTTTACGTGGAGAGCATTTTGATGTAGCTCAGCGGCACGATAAGAATGTCGAAGTAAAGATCGGCAGTTATAAGAGGCTGAAGCTAAGCAGCTCGGAAGCTGGTCAGTTCCTTCAGAAAGAAGACAGAGCTACTGCTGTCGTCAGCAACGCCGTCTTTGAAAACTCAAAGGCTAAAGCAAAATAGTTTGCTTTAGCCTTTTGTTGTCGAGACTATTGGTCGCTAGGCTTAATTAGCTCCCCTAACTCTAATATGAGCGAGCAAATATTACGCGGCGAGTAGTAGGTCTGCCGGTGTACATGCAGGTGCCTTGTACTGGTTCGAAAGCAAAAGGAATGGCGCGAATGGTCGCTTTGGTTTCCTCTTTGATTTTGCCTTCGTCGTCGCCGCTACCGTCCCAGTGACATTCAACAAAGACGTTGCTTTCCGAAAGTATTTTCTTCAGCTCGTCATAGCTTGCTGCTTTTACTGTTTTGCTTTTGCGGAATGCTAGAGCTTTGTCAAAAATATTCTTCTGCACCGCTGATAGCAGGCCGGTTAGCTCGTTGACTAAACCAGCTTGAGCGACGCCACGAATTTTTTCGGAAGTATCGCGGCGAGCAATTTCAACGACATTGCCAGCTACGTCTCTTGGTCCGATATTCAGTCTTAGTGGCACGCCGCGTAGTTCCCAGTGATTGAACTTGAAACCAGGAGTACAGTTATCGCGGTCATCTAGGTGAACGCGAATGCCAGCTTTTTTCAATTCGGCAAATATTTCGTTGCAGCGGCCCAGCACCAAAGCCTTCTCTTCATCAGTCTTGTAGATAGGCACAATCACAACTTGAATCGGAGCAATACGTGGTGGCAGAACCAAGCCTTTGTCATCACCGTGGCCGAGCACCACAGCTCCGATCAGGCGAGTCGATACACCCCAGCTTGTTTGCCAGGCATATTCGAGTTCTCCGGCTTGACTTTGGAATTTGATATCGAAAGCTTTAGCAAAATTCTGACCTAAGAAGTGTGATGTTCCTGCTTGTAAAGCCTTGCCGTCGCGCATCATGGCTTCGATGCAATAAGTTCTAACGGCTCCAGCAAAACGTTCGCGATCGGTTTTCTCTCCAGTGATAACGGGCAAAGCGAGCCAGTCTTCGGCAAGCGAGCGATAAACTTCTAGCATTTTTCTTGCTTCTTCTTCAGCTTCTACTTCAGTGGCGTGAGCAGTGTGGCCTTCTTGCCAGAGAAATTCAGCTGTACGCAAGAATAATCGAGTGCGCATTTCCCAACGAACAACGTTTGCCCATTGGTTGATAAGTAGTGGCAAATCGCGCCAGGATTGCACCCATTTGGCGAACATGAAGTTGATAATGGTCTCAGATGTTGGTCTGATGAAGAGTGGCTCTTCTAGTTTCTTGCCGCCGCCATGGGTGACAACTGCGCATTCAGGAGCGAAGCCTTCAACGTGCTGGGCTTCTTTGGTCATGAAAGATTCGGGGATAAGCAGAGGGAAATAGGCATTCTGGTGGCCAGTTTCTTTGATCATGCCATCGAGGGCGTCTTTGATGTTTTCCCACAGTGCATAGCCGTAGGGGCGGATTACCATGCAGCCTTTGACCGGAGCGTAGTCAGCTAGCTCAGCGTTGAGCACAGTGTCGGTGTACCAGCGGGAGCGGTCACCTTCGAACAATTTATCGTCTTGTTCCTCTTCTTCACCTTGGTACTGATTTTGCTTGACTTCTTCTTGCACGTTCTTTTGAGCGGCCACGACATTAGCTCCTACACACATATGATAAGGGGCTCAGTATAACAATTGCAGGGGCGCTGAAGGTACGGTTGAGTGAGCCTGTTAAGTAAAGCTTCGGGTATACTTAAAATGCCTGAATGGCAGCAACCTCAGGCACAGTCAGCTAGTTAAGCCGGTGAACATAGATGCAGTTATCAGGTGAGCTATCAAAAGTTAGTTTTTCTAACTTGTTGCAGCTTGTCAGGAGCGGCGGACTAACAGGAAAAATCTCCCTCACTCAGGGGGCGCGCATTGCCGCCATTGTCATCGAGCGCGGTCAGCCTATCCATGTAGAGATGGAAGGAATGACCGGTCTGGAAGCACTTTATGAGCTTTTCCTCTGGCAAAGTGGCAGCTTTGGCTTTACCGAAGGCTCAATTGATGGTCTGCCCCGCTCGATTTCGTTAAATAGTGCTGAGCAAACTTTTGAACGCATGATTAAGGAAGGCCTTAGTTATGCCGATGACAAATATTACTTAGATTCCCTCGGGGTTTCTCCTAAAACAGTATTGCGATCACTGGCTTCGACAGGCAACTATGCTTCGACTTTGATGATTAATCCTGGCTTAGAGCGCTTAGATGGTGTGCGCACTCTTGCTGATGCTTTGGCTAATTTGAATTTTTCTAGGCGCGATTTTGTCCATACCATTGCTATCTGGCTCTCCGAGGGCCTAGCCGAGATGGTTACACCTGTAAATGCCACAAAGGAAAATCAAGTCAGTCTGCCCGATTGGGTGGTGGCACGTTTGAAGCAGGACAATGTCGATCTTTCACACGCCATAGTTGATATGGTGATTTGGGTAGATCGTGTTAAATGCTGGATGTATCAGGCTGATGCTGACTTAGACAAAGCCTTGGGCGAAATCAAAGCGCCACTGAAAGCTGCTTCTGGTGATTTTGGCAGCTCCAAGAGCCCGCCTGGGCAGGATATTTAGGATCTCGATCAGCCTTTGCTAATCATTGATTATTCTTGGGCTACTTGTACAGCCTTGACTAAACTGCGCACGCGCTCAACATCAATCGGGTTTTCTACTAAGCCTTGGCGCTTGAGGGAGCTGGCGACGATGATACCATCGGCGATGGCGAGAAGGGCGGCGCAATTCTCGGCGCTAGAGCCGCTGCCGATCATAATTGGTGTATTAGGTAGGGCTTCGCGTACTTTTTTTAGGTCGTCCCAATTTGGTGGTGAGCCGGTAGCTGCTCCGCTGACAATTACCCCGTCGGCAAGACCGCGTAAAACCGTGTCTTTGGCTGATTGAGCAATGTCGTTGTCTTGACCTAGAGGCGAAGCGTGCTTGACCATAACGTCGGCTAAAATGCGCACCGAATTTTGAGCAGAAAGTTGTCTTCTGTACATATGCAGGTCGTGGGCTTCTCCTTCAATTAAGCCTTGGTCTGTGACCATGGCACCACTAAGTACATTGACACGGATGAATTGAGCCCCTGCAGTGGCGGCGATGGCTAGAGCAGTAAGGCCGTCGTTGCGTAAAACGTTGACGCCGATGGGCAAGTCGCAAATTGTAGCGATGCGCTTGATCGCTAAAGTCATAGCACAAGCCGTAGCTGTGTCTACTCTGTTCTTCGTGAAGGGAGCATCGAAGAAATTTTCAACAATGATACCGTTGGCGCCACCGCTAGAAAGTGCCGTTGCTTCTTGCTCAGCTCTCAGCAGAACGGTCTCTAAGTCTCCAGAGTAGCGAGGCGAGCCCGGTAGAGGCATTAAGTGCACGACGCCTATTACTGGTTTGTCTGTGCCGAATAATTCTTTGAGCATTACTTCCTTTTGCCTCTTACTTCCTTTGGCCTCTTACTTCTTGCTAATGCCCAAGCGCTTGACAGCTCGGGCTTTCGCTTTTACATCAGCTAATTTAGCAGCTAAGCGGGGCAAAACAGGCTTGCGAGTAGCGATTGTGACTGGGTCTTATCCTTCAAGAAAACGCAAAGAAAACGACATTGTGCGAGAAAAAGAGGCAAAAATAACGACCTCGATGTCAAGCTGAGCGGGCTCTGCTATATGCTTCCGTGCGCGCTTGCTGCTAATGACAACGTGGTGAAAAGCCCGCACTGCCACAAGATTATGCTGGTTTCAGCCTCGCGCGCGTGACTCTTTAAGCTTACTTATCAAGTTATTCTTGAACTAGGAGCTAGTTCTTAATATGTTCTTGAATACTCTTCCTCCCCCTTAATCTCTCTGGTCTCCCAAAGCTCTACATTTCAGCACCTACGCCAAATAAATCTGCGGGAATGTTTCCAAGTGAGAAGCCGGGGTTATTGCAGCCATCCAGCATTCAGAACAATGCAACGAAGCTTCGACCATGAAGCTTTCACAGACACCATTAATGCTTTCTGTTCAGCGTCGACCGTGCAATTTTGTGCCCGGGTTGATCGCCAAACGTGAAACGCGGGTTCCTTTTGAGAACTCAGTGTCACTGCGTAGCCAGATGGTTCTTGAGCGCATATGCGTTCAAACCTTGAAGTCCGATGAGGAAGAGTACTTCTCAAAAATCTAACCACGCTTCCGCCGGTTTTTTGAACCAGCGGTAGACGCGTTCAATCAATCCAACAGCAAACAGAACAGGACACAAAATGAACAGTACATCTAGTCACCACGGCAGTCAGAACCGCAGCAATTCTTCTTCAGCGGTCGACGCCGACAAAGTCTTGAAGAAAGAAAAAGGCTTCATGGTCTTCGGGCTGAAGTCGTACATCAAGTCTCTCGAGATGGCCAAAGGCCACCGCAAGAGCGCCGGCGAGTATCGCTACACTGTCGATGCCGACGCCGCTTTCGCTCGCATTGTTCTCGCATCCGACGGCAGTGTCGTCGAAGGCACCGAGCGCACCCGCCAGCAGTGGGCCGCCATCGGTAAGCCCGCTCGTCTGGCATCCATCGCCCTGCGCGCCACCAAGGATGAACTCGAGGCGCTCACCAGCGACCGCATCGAATACACCTTCGACGTGGTCACAGGCGTTGCCTACCTCACTGCCAAGGGCGTTCGCCTGCACGGTGACACCGACAAGCCTTATGGCTCGACCATCGCCGATTGGGCGAAGGTGGGCCAGCCCATCGAGCAGTCGCTCTTCCAGCAGCTCACCGCCGCCCGCGAGTGGGGCAACAAGACCGCTGAAGAAGTGACGCGCAACAAGATGATCAAGTACGGCGTCATTCGCAAGCCCAAGGCTGACGAAGCCGCATAAGGCACCATCATTTCCTTTCTTTCCGGAGACATGGCAACAACTTAGTATGCCTTCGGGTCTGACCTTCGGGTCTAGCCTTCGGGTCTAGCCTGCGGGTCTAGCTAGTGCTGTCGTGTCTCTGTGAAGTCCTGGAGAAGCCATTCTCCCCAACCTCTAACAAGAGAAAAACAATATGAAACTCAAGAATTTGATGGTGATTTTCCTCATCGCCGTCGCAGCCGTGATGCTCTGGGGGCCGATCTCCGGCATCCAGAATGCATCCAATCCACCCAGTGTCACTCAGACTCAGCCGGATGGCACTGTCGTCAACGTTCCGGCCAAGACCGCCCCCCCTGCCGATGGCAAGCCGGTGCCGATGAGCTATGACACGCTCTATCGCGACCTCAGCACTACGCCCGGCTCGATCACCAAGCTGCAGTTCGTCAAAGACGAAGCTGGCAACGTGCAGTACGTCAACGCTGAGTACAAGGACGGTCGCAAGGTGCGCGTTGAGATCCCTGGTCAGGCCGGTGCAGCTCAGCTGCTCGACGCCGCCACCAAGGGCAATGTCGCCAACGACACCAAGAATCGTGCCGATGACCGTACCTTCCTCGACAGTTTGATCGGCTGGCTGCCCATGTTGCTCATGGTCGGTCTCTTCATCTGGTTTATTCGTCGTCAGGCCGGTGCCGCCGGCGCCCAGCGTACTCAGCTGAGCCAGATCAAAGAACAGCAGAAGTCGACTCAGCGTGTCACTTTCGCTGACGTCGCTGGTGCTGATGAAGCCAAGCAGGAGCTGATGGAAGTCGTCAGCTATCTCCGCAATCCCGGTCGCCTCAAGCGACTTGGTGGTAAGGCGCCGTCTGGCGTACTGTTGATCGGTGACCCCGGCAACGGTAAAACCCTTATCGCCAAGGCTGTTGCAGGCGAGGCCGATGCAGAGTTCCACATGGTTTCTGGCTCTGACTTCGTCGAAATGTTCGTTGGCGTGGGCGCTGCCCGCGTTCGCGAACTCTTTGCCAAGGCACGCGCCAAGCGTCCTTCGGTGGTCTTCATCGACGAAATCGACGCCGTCGGTCGCCAGCGTGGCACCGGTGTTGGTGGCGGTAACGACGAGCGCGAACAGACCCTCAACCAGATTCTGGTTGAAATGGACGGGTTCAACGACAATGAAGGCATCATCTTCATGGCCGCCACCAACCGTCCTGACATTCTCGACCCGGCGCTGACGCGTCCTGGTCGTTTCGGTCTGCACGTCCTGGTCGATTCGCCCGACAAGTTTGGTCGCGAAGGCATCCTCAAGGTGCACGCCAAGGGCAAGAAATTGGCCCCCGGCGTCTCCCTCGACATGATCGCCAGCAACACCCCCGGCTTCAGCGGCGCCCAGCTGGCTGAGCTGATGAACGAAGCAACTCGTGTGGCCGACCGCCGCATCGAGAAAGAAATTCTCGCTTTGATGGAAGCGAAGAAGATCAGCAAAGGCGAAGCCACCAAGCTCGTGCCTGAGCTGATCAGCCTGCATGACCTGGATGAAGCGGCTGACCGCGTTCAGATGGGCCCTGCCAAGGAAGGCCGCGCCAAGCGCATGTCGCGTCTCGACATGCTCAACACCGCGGTGCACGAGCTGGGTCACGCCTGGGTTTCTCAGGACCAGTTCGAGCGTGAACTGGGTGGTTACCCGGTTACCAAGATCACCATCGTTCCTCGCGCTCGTGCCCTCGGCTACACCATGGCGATGCCAGTTGGTGACAGCTACGGCATGACCGAGCAGAACCTGCGTGCCCGTATCCGTATGGCCATGGGTGGTCGTGCGGCCCAGGAAGTCTTCCTCAACACCATCGACACCGGCGCGTCCAACGACTTCAAACAGTCGTGGGGCATTGCTCTGCGCATGGTGACCGAATTCGGCATGTCCAACCTTGGTCCGATCTCCATCGGCGAAGGTGGTGGCAACCCGTTCCTTGGCCGCTCCATGGCCAGTGGACACCAGCTCAGCCCTGACTTGGCCAACGCCATTGACGTGGAAGTGAAGCGCATTGTTACCGAGTGTCTGGATGAGGTGAAAGCCCTCCTGCTGCGGGACAAGGAATGCTTCATGAAGATCGTCGACGTGCTGATGGTCAAGGAAACGCTGCTGGGCTTCGAATTTGTCGCCCTGCGCAATGAGACCGTTTGTGCTGTCACCCCGCCTGCGGTGGTGCTGCCAATCGTCACGCCGACAATCGCTGAGATTGTTCCTCACGCTGTCGAAGCTGGCAGCGAAGGTGATACTTCTTCTGCCGACGAGGCTCCCGTCACCGGCGGCGACAAGGGTGACGCGGCTCCGGCTGCGGTTGCCCCTGTTGTGAGCAAACCTGATTCGGACTCCGGTCAGGCCTAAAATCTAGCCTTAGGCAGTTCTAAAACAACAAAAATAAAGGGAGCGTGGGGGCCGAAGTTTGTCGGCAATTGCCCGGGGTGTTAGCCCAGAGCTATTGCAGACCTGCTAGGACCGCGCTCCCTTTTACTCTAGGAACAACTATGATGACATCAACTCTTTCCACTGCGGTTTCTCCGATTCTCGGTGATGCTGCAATGTTTTTCTCCTCTCTCTCTGGCTTCACCTCGATTGCTGTGATGGTGCTGGGGCTCTGCTTACTGATCACCATTCACGAGCTCGGACACTGGTTCGTTGCTCGCCTGTTCGGTTTCAAGACACCGGTTTTCTCCATCGGCTTTGGCCCGCGCAAGTGGTCGATTGTCTTGGGCAAATTCTGGGACACCGAATTTCGCTTGGCGCCCATTCTGGCTGGCGGCTACGTTTCCATTCCTGAACTTCAGGATGAAACCACTGCTCAGGAGCTGCTCAAGGACGACCCTGATGCCGCTAAGGACCTCAAGGTCTTTCCGGTCTGGCAGCGCATTTGCGTTGCGGCAGCCGGCGTGGTCTTCAATGTCGTCTCGGCGGTGATCATGCTCTTTGCTCTCTTCGCCTTCATTGGCGAACCGGGCTACAACGTGCACAGCACGTACATCAAAGACGTTTCGACCACCCAGGTCACCATCGCTCGCGATGCTGGCTTGCAGGCCAATGACCAGTTGGTTTCGGTCGGCGGTGGCAAGATTGTCACCCCAGAAGACCTGACCAAGGCCATTCAAGCCAACAAGGGCGTTCCTGTGGAAGTTGTGGTCACCCGCGGCCCAAACAACGACAAGGTGGCGATTTCGCTCACCCCCGACGCTACCGGCAAGATTGGTATCGCTATCGGTGTCAATGGAGAGCAGGTCTACAACCCTGTTTCTGTGGGCAAAGCTGCTGGCGATGCCACTAAGCTCACTGGCAACATGATCACGATGACCTTCAAGGGTTTCGGCATGATGCTGGGAATCGTCGATAAGCCTGCCGGCGTGTCTGACCAAGACATGGAAGTGCGTGGCATCGTCGGTATTGTGCAGATGGGTGCAGATGCCGTCAATCAGGGCGTCTTCAATTTCGTCTGGTTCTTGGTGGTGATTTCGATCAACCTCGCCGTCATGAATATTCTGCCCCTGCCGATTCTCGATGGTGGTCATATCGTCTTCTTCTTGATCGAGAAGGTTCGCGGTGGCAAGCCAGTAGACGCCAAGCTCAAGGGCAAGCTCTATAGCATCTTTGGGGCATTGCTGATCAGCCTCATGCTCTACGGTCTGTTCAACGACATGGTGCACATTTTCGGGCGCTAAACTGGCGAGAATGTAGAGAATGTAAGCGCTTAATCGTCTAAGTCTAAGACGTTTTTAAAAGAGCTTGTCTTCAGGCAAGCAATCTTTATGAATCGCGAAAGGCCCTCCGGGTCTCTCGCGATTCTTTTTTTGCTCGGTCTAGTCAGCTATATAGTATAAGCAGGTTTTTTGCTCAGATTGCTGTTGTTACTTGTTCTTTTGTTCTTAGCTGTGTTGTTCGATGAGTTTCAAAAAAAGGAAGATTTTTTCGAGAGAAAATCTTCCTTTTTTGATCCAAGGTCAGCTTTTTAGTTGAGGCAATGCGGACGCGTGGAAATCTCGCAAGCTCAAGTCTTATTATTGAGTCATTTGAAAAGATTCCAGGGCCGCTCCTTTCAAAGCCTCAAGGTCTTCTCTGTTGATGGTAAACATCAAGCTATCGCTGCCGGATACTGCGCGCAAGTCACCAATACTTTGCAATTTGGCATTGAGGTAGCTAACTGTGGCGGCATTGCAGCTGCAAGTTGTTTTGTAGTGTGCTAGTTCCCCGGCATCGATTTGTCCGTCTTGATTCTTGTCGAACTGTTGGAACTTGTCGCTGAGCAATGTGTAGATTTCTGGCGAGCGCTCAATTAGTTCAGACTTTTGTTTTTCCCTTTCGACTTCAAGTTTGTACCAATGTGAGATTTGCAGAATCATTATCACGCAGAGCCCAGCTGCCAGGAAAATTCCAGTCTTGCCATTGCCGGCCTTTTTTAAGGTCTTGATGAGGATGTAGCAGACGATGAGATAAATTGTCGCTACCAGTAGGTAGCTAAAACCAGTGCCTAGACTGATCGGAATGATACTTAGTGTCATGTTTGTTTTGTTTTAGTGAATGATTTTTTTGTCCAGAAATAGCTTTTGAAAGCATGGGTAAGCAATTGAATGCATGAGAGATATGGTTCAACCTAAGCTAGTTCTGGGGTGAGAACAAGCGCACGGACACGGAAGTTGCGTAGTTGTCCCAACAATTAGAATGAAGCAGCTGACTTACTTAACATTCTGCCCTTGAATTGTTAAGTGACTTGCCTTGATCGCACTGCAAACTGTAGGGGCTTAGAAATGGCAGGAAAAGCGAGCTATAATTTGCGTTGCTTGTTTATACTTTGACCAAATTGCCGTTGACCAAATTGCAGAGGAACACAGATGTCCAGATTGGCTCTCGTGCGCGATGCGCGCTTTCTCAATCACATTACGCCAGATGCCCATCCTGAGTCGCCGCAAAGGCTTGCGGCCATTGATAGTGCTTTCCTCAAAGCAGCCTTAGACCATTCTGTGCGTCAGTTGGAGCCGCGCTCTGCGGTAGAAGAAGAAATAGCTTACGTGCACAAAGAGTCTTATATCCAGCACTTGCAAGAAGATGCTTCGAAGGCTGCTGCTAACCATAATTTAGTGCAACTAGATGCTGATACTTTTATGAGTGCAGCCACTTATGATATTGCCAAACTCGCTGCTGGAGCTGGTTTGACTGCGTTGGATGCGATCAAGGCCGGCGAGTGCGATAGTGCCTTTGTTTCAGTAAGACCGCCAGGCCATCACGCCTTGGTTGATAAGCCTATGGGGTTTTGTCTGTTCAACAATATCGCTGTTTCGGCGCGCTATGCTCAGCGTTTGGGCTACAAAAAAGTATTTATTATCGATTGGGATGTTCATCATGGCAATGGTACCCAGTGGGCTTTTTATGATGATCCGTCAGTGTTCTTCGTCTCCTTCCAGCAGTATCCATTTTGGCCCTATGATTCTGGTTGGTATCTCGAAGACGGTACTGGCGAAGGCCGTGGCTACAACATGAATATTCCCCTACCAAAAGGTACGGGTGATCGTGGCTATCTGCATGCTTTTGATCGTCTAGTTAAGCCTGTTTGCGAGTCATATGAGCCTGATTTGATCATGGTGTCGGCTGGCTATGATGCCCATCAAGATGATCCGCTTGGACAGCAGCGCATCACTACCTCTGGATACGCCATGTTGTCGCAGCGCGTCCGTGACCTTTCGACCCAGGTAGGGACCCCAACAGTTGTCTTCCTTGAAGGGGGCTACAATACCCGCTCCCTTTCTGATTCTGCCATCGCTACCATGCGTGTTCTCAATGCTGCTAATGAGTCTGAAAGTGGTGTGGTGCATGCTTCTTATTTGATGCCTGGTGTTGCTAGCAATAGCGAGCATGTCACTGGCGATCGCAACAGTGACTTAGTGGATGAGCGTGTCAGCGAAGTGCGTAAGCACTTTGCTAAATATTGGCCAGTACTGCGGTAATTGCCAGCAATCAAGAGATTGAGTCGCCTTTAGCCAGGAGCTATCTGGAACGAGCTATCTCGGTGCATTTGAGCCAATTGGTAACGATTGGCACTGCTTGTACCCCGGGTAGTCAGGAGCTTGCGCGAGCTGTGGCTATGGAAAAGTTGTGAGAACTGAGAGTGGCTTGCTCTCAGGTTTTCGGATGTCAGGCGGGTAAGCTTCGCCGGCGCTTTTGAAGAAGTAGGGCTGGCAACGATTTCGGGACTCTGCTCAAGTCTGCTTGGGGATTGTCATGAGATTGGCTTGCCTGAGCTTAGTCTGAGCCTCTGTCGTGTTGGATTTGACCCTATTGAGTGCAGTGGGCGTAAGGGCTAGGTTGATGTGCCTTTTCTTTTTCCCACACTAAAATCTCAAACACTCAAAGACCTCAAACCTCAAAGCACTACTGTTTCAACCTAGCTTTTGCCTTTTGGGGCGGAATGGTTTGAGGCGGACTCGAATGTGAATTGAACACGTATTCATCGCGGATTCAACACGAATTCGAGTTGTGTTCAACGCGTGCTTTTAGACTTGCGGTCAACTGCCTTTCGATTGATGGCCGAGCCTTCAACGTTAGCGGTAATGGAATAACTATATGTCAACTGCAAATAAATCTGCAAATTCTAGCTCCGCACTACTCTGTCAACCCAGCAACGGTCAAGAGAGTGACTGGAGTAAGCTCTACGAAACTGCCTTCCCTCAAGACGAACGAATGCCTCTGGCTGATGTTCAGGCGATGATTAGCAATAACACCATGCTGCTGCACCGCACGACCAACGCCGCTGGCGAACTCTTGTGTTTCTCGCTCGTTACCCCCATGAGCAATTTCACTCTGCTTGCATACATTGCCACAGATCAGACCAAGCGCTCTTCTGGTGTTGGCAGCAAGCACATGAAAGAACTGATTCAGGTGCTCAAAGCTAGCTACCATCAGACTCAAATCGGTCTTTTCCTCGAAATTGAGTCGACCAAGGAAGCTAATTTAAGCGTTGATGAAACCACCATGCGCAAGCGTCGGTTGGCTTTCTATCAGCGGCTGCATTGCAAACGGCTCTGCGGCAAAGACTACTTTTTGCCTAGCTATGCTGCCGGTGTGGCTCATCGTCATGGTGAACTGCTCTGGTACGAATTTGGTGCTGCGGTCGACAAAGACTCCACAGTTGCGCAGGTGATCGCTGAGATCTACACGCGCGGTTATGGAATCTCGTCTTCACACGCCACCTATGTGCAGGTCTTGTCGCAGTTCAACTTGGCTGCCACTGCCGCTGGTGACTACGACAGTTTGTGCCCGACGCAGAATGCAAATCCTGTGGTTGTTGCTCCTGCGGTTGTTGCTCCTGCGGTTGTTGCTCCTGTCGCTGCCGCACCTGCTGCTGCTGCTCCTGTCAGTAGTGCTCCTGTTGCAATTGCTCCTATCACTCCTGCCGAGATACCATCTATTGCAGCGCCTGATGTTAAATAATCTGGTGTTGATATTGATGATCGCTCAGCTGGTGGTTTTGCCTTCACCGGTCTTGATTGACACTTCAATCGCTAAGTTCCGCTCTAGCCCTGACTTGCTTCGGCAAGCTCAAATCTTTGGCTAGAGCGGAACTTCGCTGACTGATCTTTTCTTTTGTGATTTTGGATACTAGGCGAAGTAGTTGAAGCGTGAGCTCTCGATCAGCGTTATACTAGCCTGGCGATGGTTTTAGGCGGATATTGACAGGCATTGACAGATGAAATCCAGTAAGAGTGCAGTGATCGTCGGTGGTGGTATCGGTGGTTTGACTACTGCCTTAGCCTTGCAGCAATACGGTATTGCTTCCCGCGTGTATGAGTCTAGGTTCGCTGAGACTTTTACTAAAACTGGTTCTAGTGGCAGTTCTGAAATGGGTAGTGAAATTGCTTGTGAAACTGTTTCTCAATCAGATTCTCAACTAGATTCTCAACTAGATTCTCAATCAGACACTGGCACAAATACTAGTGGAGCTGGCATTTGGGTTCCTGCTAATGCCATGCAGGTATTTGCCAGGTTGGGTTTGGCCGAGAAAGTGCTGGCGGCGGGCTATGAAATCGACGAAATTGAATTGCTAGACTATCTCTCTGGATCGCTGATGAAATTCAGTCTGGAGGCGACAAAGAAAAAATTTGCTTACTCAATTGTGGCGATAAAGCGCCGCCGCTTGCATGAGATTTTGCTTGCGGCTTTACGCGAGAGAGAGGAGAAGGCCGTAGTCGAATTGTTTCATGGATACCGCTGTCAGGGCGTAGAGCTAGACCGTGCAGAGGTGCTTGGAGAGCGGGTGGCAATTTCGTTTTTTCAGCGGGAAAACGTTTATGCCGACTTTGTAGTGGCCGCGGATGGACTGCACTCTGCTATTCGTCAAAGTATTTTTCCGCTAGCCCAACCAAATTATTCAGGACAGACTTCTTGGCGGGCCGTGGTTAGAGCCGAGCTGCCCGAGCCGTGGAGGAAGAGCAGTGTGGAAATCTGGGGGGAAGGAAGGCGTTTTGGTTTCTCCCACCTTAGCGCTGATCAGGTTTATTGGTACGCCACGGCTGATATGCCTGCTTCGAGTGGCAGCTTCAGTGCAGCTGCCCCTGCCGTCGAAATTGCATCGCTAAGAGAGCTTTTCGCGTCCTTCCCTGCTGCCGTGCACAATCTCGTAGCTTCTACTTCTACAGTTATTCGCACTGATTTGTCCGATCTGCCAATTTTGCCCCAGTGGTACCGTGGGAAAATTGTCTTAGTTGGTGATGCCGCCCACGCCACCACTCCAAACTTAGGTCAAGGTGGGGCCCAGGCCATCGAGGATGGCTATTTGCTGGCGAAGATGATTGATCAGTATGCCACACCAGAAGAGGCCTTCCATTACTATCAAAAAATTCGTCAAGAGAAAGCTCGGCGAATTGTTACGCGCTCGCGATTGTTCGGACAGATTGCTCATCTTAAGGGTGTCCTGCCTCGTCAGTTGCGCAATGTCGCCGTGAAATATACTCCACAGGCAGCCAATTTAAGAGAGTTTGAAAAGCTCTTTAGTTTGAATTTTTGATTACGAACTAGGAAAGAGCACCACTGTGTTATTGGTTTTCTTTCCTTGCTCAAGAGCTTCAAGAGCCGTGGCAATGAGGATACCTGGGTGACTGCAAGTATCAGGCATACTGGCGATACCAAAGTGTATGACTACGTTATTGGCATCAAGCCCTGGTCCAAGGGGCGAGTCCATTAGTGTCTCGTCAATGCGCATGGCAATTTGCATAGCATCATTCGAGCCTGTATGGGGAAGCATCAAGGCTAGCTTCGGGTCTTTGTAGTGGCAGAGTGTGTCGAGGGGACGGCATACTGCTTGAACACGATTTGCCACTTCATGCAAGACTCTCACCGGAGGTATCGACATAGCGCCACCGGTCAGTTTTAAGCCAAGCTCGATCATAATGATGGCGTGTGGAGTCTGATTGCGCTGGAAACGATTGAATTCTTGTAGTAGTAGCCAACAGAATGCAGCTTCAGACATCATGCCAGTTTCGGGCCGGCGCATTTGCTGTTGCAGTAGATCTAGTGCTGCTTTGTCTAAATCAACTGGTTGAGGTAGATTGACTTTTGGTGCTGCTCTTTCTACTGGCGGAGCTGGTTTCTCTGGCTGTTTGATCCAGATAGAGTCGTCGCCTCTTTTGTTGGTGTCAACGTATGAATTAAGTGCTCTTTGTGGGTCGCTTTCAGCTGAAATTAGGCTCTGAATCAAGCCGGTATCCATGCTGTCGTGGCTCCAGAGGGCGGCCGAATCAGGTGAGTCGCCAGCGTGAAGGGTCCAGCGCGGGCCTTCGTCTGAGCCTAAGGCAATGCTTACTTTGAGGACAAAAGTAGTAGTTGATAGTGGTGATTTCCAAGGCAGTTCAATTGTTGCCTTTGGATGTTTGTTGGCTTGGGTCATAGCGAAGCTCAGATCTTGTTCTTCTGGAACTGAAGAAAGCTTTGCCAGTCTGACGTTAGCGTTAGCTGAAGACTTGAATGAATCGTGGAGGGCCATTTAGTAAGTCCTGTTAGTAAGTCCTGTTAGTAAGTTCTGCTAGTAAGTTTTTTTTGCGGACGAAGTAATTGATAACTAAAGATGTAATTGATAACTAAAGATGTAATTGATAACTAAAGAAGTAAGTGATCACTAAAGATGCAACTAGTAAAGGGAACTTGTGCTCCCACATTTTTCCTACCCGCTTGTCGCCTTGCTCACACTTAAACCCCTAAAAGTGCACGAGTCTTTCCTGATAGCGCAGCTAGCGCAATCCCGGTTAACTGGCGTTTATCTGGCCTGTGAGGTTCCGGGGGCGCGCGTGCGTAGTTTAACAGCTAACTTTGGTTATTTTAACTATGGTCAGTACTTAGTTTTCTTGAGATAAGCGATTCTGACCTTCTATTCTTCGACTGTTCTATTTTCTCTCTCCCCAGCATCAGACATACGCCCATTTCAGTCAGCTAGCCACAACCTATCCAGCATTTTCATTGAGGCCGAGGGCTTCGTGGTGCATTGACGGTTGGAGGAAAACTGCTTGAACACGATGGCAACGCGCTGCAGGGATTACTGCTTCTCCCATAGCTAGTTCCAATACTAGTTCCAAATCCAATCAAGGCTAACTATATGGTTCTTTCACAACCGTTATGGCTCTTGGCCATACTCGTATTACCTGTCCTCTGGTTCGTTCTCCGGCGCGTTGGCAAATTCGGGCTTCCCCGAGTCGACCAAGCTCCCGTTGGTTTTGGTAGCCGCTTTTTCGTCGTCCTGCCCCGCTTGCTCCTGGCTTTGTCCTTCATCGCCCTCTGCCTTGCTCTGGCTCGACCCCAACGCGTCTACTACGAACCCAACCAGTCTGTTCAGGCCCGCGACATCATCATCGCTGTCGACCGCTCTGGCTCAATGGGTGCTCCCATCCCTGGTGAATTGCCTAAGAGCATTGTGGGCGAGACCGATCTCGACCGCGAATATCCTGGCAAAACTGCTGACAAAGACCCGACCAAATCCCCCGCTCGTGGGCCCTATGGCGCTGATCGCGTCACTCGTCTGCAGGTGGCTCAGGCTGCCGTGCTCGACTTCATTCGCAACCGCTATATCGTCAATGCTGGCGATCGCGTTGGTGTGCTGCTCTTTGACTTCGCTCCCTACTTTTCTTGGCCGCTCACCCACGACCTGAAGATGATTTACCGCAAGATTCGCTTCGCCGATGATCTTGGCGGTGGCACCAACTTCGGTAGCTATGACCCAGGTCCAATTGACGCTGCGGTTGACCATTTCAAAGAAATGGGTCAGGCCAAAAGCAAAGTGTTGATCATTGTCAGCGACGGCGAAGACGATATCAATTCAGGAGCCATGGACCGCCTGCGCAGCAAGATCAACGACAACAACATCCGCCTTTACGTCATCGGAGTCGGCCCCACTCTGGCTCAGCGACATGTCGACATCATGCGGCTTGCCGATGATGTGGGCGGTAAAGTGTTTCGCGTCGAAACTGCCGGTGATTTGCAGCTTGTTTTCACCGCCATCGACCAGATGGAGCGCAGTAGCGTCTCGGTGTACTCCAGCGAAAAGCGCGATGAGCGATTTGCTGCCTTCGCCATTGCTGCCATCCTCCTCCTTGTCCTGGCCGGTCTTGCCGAGGCAATCGTTCTAAATCAATAACCAATAGCTCAATGTCTCGCATTGACAGGAGTTTTTTATGACAAGTCTAATTAACTTTGTTGCCAGGCGCCGCTTGATGTTTACGGTCATTGCGACGATTGCCTGTCTGGTGGTGCTTGCCCTCGGACTGCGTCGCGCGGTGATGTACACGGTGCCTATGTTTCAGGGAGATTATGTCTCGGCTGCCAAGTCTGAAGTGGCTGCACCCGAGTATGCTTGGTACGATGCCGGCCTTACTGCTTACCAGCAGGAAGACTACGCTGCGGCCAAGGAAGCTCTCTCCAAGGCTTACTCTGCATTGAGTTCTGAAGACGGCCAAATCAAGCCGTCCGACAACCTCATTGCTGGTGAGATTCAATTTCTCCTCGCTTTGACCCATGAACGCACCAAGCAAAACTTCATGGCAATCGAAGCATACAAACAAGCTCTTCGTCACAATCCTGACCATATGGTAGCCAAATACAATCTGGAGCGTCTGCTCTCAGATCGTGGTGGCTCTGGTGGTGCCGGTGCGGGCGAGGGCGACACTTCTGCCCCCGGCGGTCAAGCTGGTAAAGACGGCAAGAAGGGAATTTAGAAGGCCAACTATATGCAAAACTTACATTTCAGTCTTGGCCTCCACTTCGGCAACCCCGAGTTGCTTTGGTTCCTGGCCTTGATTCCGCTTCTTGTCGGGTTCACCTTTTGGCTGGCCAGAAGCCGCTCTGCTGCGGTTCACGACCAGTTCGGCGAACCTGAACTGATTGCCCGGTTCAATCAGAAAATCCCCGTTTCGCGCTTGATTGCTAAGGCTGTTGCTGTGGCTCTTTGCCTGGCTGGCCTCGTTCTCGCGCTCAGTCGACCGACGATGGATTCGGGTAAAACCGAGTTTCCCATGGGCACCATCGACGTCATTGCTGTGGTCGATGTCAGTCGCTCCATGGCCGTGCCAGACTACAAAGGCAAGTTGCCGCAGCCCTACAACGAAGGTCGTCGGCTAGATATGGCCAAATTCCTGCTGATGAAAGAAGTTGTGGGTTCGCTCAACTACAACCGCCTGGGTGTGGTGACATTCTCTGGCGAGGCCTTTCCTCAGGCTTTCCTCACCGATGACCTGCCGGCCCTCAAGTGGGTGCTCAATCGCGCTATGACTGTGGGTTCTGCCCCAGGCGAAGGTAGCGAGCTGGGAAAGGCCTTCAACATGGCTTTCCGTCTCTTCGACCTCGATTCGAAGTCTTCGCATAGACGAGTGATTGTGCTCTTCTCTGACGGAGGCAACGATTCTGAATTGTCAGAGATGAACGGGGTCGTCAAAGAGCTGAAGAAGCGTGATATCGACTTGATCATTGTTGGCCTGGGTAAGACCTCGCCTTCGGCGATTCCGGTTACGCTTCTGTCGCCCACCGACCAGAACATGAACGCCGGTCATCAGTGGTACGAGGTCAAAGGCGAAATCGTCACTTCCAAGCTGGAAGAGAACGTTTTGCTGTTGCTCAAGAATGCCACTGGCGGTCGCTACGTGCGTCTGGTTGAGGTCAATGACTTCTCCATGACCAGCATGATTTCGCGCATGGAAGTGAAACACGTTCCTGGCCAGTACGAATTCTTTCCCTGGCTGCTGCTGGCTTCGGTGCTGGCTTTTGTTGCCGCCGTGGTCATTCCTAGTGAGCCCGATGGCCGCAATTCTAAGGCAAAGCCTGACCAAGAAAGGAGGGAGCCGCGATGAACAAGAAAACAAAACTCGGTTTCTTCTCCAGTTTCGGTCTAGTTGCTCTGCTTCTGGCCTTGGCCATAGGCTGCTGCACACTGTTGTTCTGGAATGACCGCACCGAGTGGCCCAAGTTCCCGTCGGACGCTCAGACTCCGGTCGGTGTCCAGGCCGCCTCCTCAAGCACTCCAGAGATTGTGGCCGCTCTCGATCGCGACTTCGGTTGGCGCATCGGTGATGTTCTGCCTGTCACTGTTTACATGAAGCAGAAGCCTGGCACTGTGATTGATATGCATAGTATTGCTCTGGCTGGCGATTTCGAGCTGGCTGGAGCACCAGACATCTTCGAGCTGACCAAAGCCGATGGCAGCAAGGTCTATCGCGTCAAGCTAAAGTTGCAGAGCTTCTCTGTGGCGCCCCAGCTTGACCTCAAGGCCAACGTTAGCTATCGCGTGCTCGCTTCTAACGAAGATGTCACTGTCGATTTGCCGACCATTGCGCCCTACACTTCGAAGACTTGGGATGGCCGCAAACTTATTCAGGAAGGCAAGCTCGTGATTCTTCACGGCCTGCACGGCTGGATAACGCTGGCTTACATTTTGGGTGGACTGATCGGATTCAGTTTCTTCTGGAGGCTCTGTCGCAAGTTCTACAACCTTCTGCCCGTGGCTGTGAAGCGCTTGCTGGGTCCTTCTCGCTTCATTAAGGCTCGGCGGCAGTTTGATGCTGTCTGGGCCAAGATGGAGGCTGGAGACCGCAGTCGCGAAAACTACGTGGCGCTCGCTCGCATCATTCGCAGGCTCTATCTGATCGAGACCAAGACGACGCTGGAAGCGAAGTATTGGTATCTCTATGGTCGCAACGGTCCGTCTGAAATCGCTGACATGTTGATGGAGTGCGACAAGGTAATTTACCTCAATCGCACTCTCACCGATGAAGAGCACTACCGCATCAAAACTATCTTCGACAGCCTTGTGCAACCTTACCATCAGCTGGCCAAGCCGGTGGATGAGGACGAGGACAGTTGAGATGTCTTTCTAGCTTGATTTAATCAAAAGTTCAACTTCGAAAGTCTAACGACGACTCGAAAAGAAAAGGAAACTACTATGTTGCTCAATCTTCTCATTCAAGTGGTGCTGCTTCTTGTGGCACTACTCTGGCTGGTACCGAAGGTCACCGATGGTGGTGTCGCGGTACGTCAAGGCAGCGCCTTCCGCGGCCTTCTGGCGCTGGTTGCCATCGCCTTGGTCAATCACATCGGCTGGCATCTGCTGGCCTTGGTTGGCATCGCCACTGCCGTCCCCACTGCTACGATGGTAGTGGCTGGTTTGGTGGCTTGCCTAGTTCAGGCTGTGGCCATCGTCATTGTCGGCAAGATCATGCCCGGCGTGCTTTTGGTGCGCAACTTCGGCACCGCTCTGGGCGCCTCGTTGACCATGACTGTGGTCGGCTGGCTGGTGATGCTTCTGGTTTGATCGCTCAAAACAAACAAGGAAAATCTATGCACAAACACAATCGCCATACCCGGTTTGGTGCTCTCTTCTAGCACCTCACCAACCCCTGCAATTAATCGTCTGCTCTAGACTTCGAAAACTTCGAAGGGAGCAATCTTGAGCAATCCGCTCAGGAGATTGCAGGTAACCGTTGGTGCGGTGCTTTTAGAAGGAGCACTGCACTATGTCTCGATCTTTCCGCCACACTCCCGTCATTGGCAACGCCTGCGCTGCTAGCGACAAGCCCGGTAAGCAGATCGCCAACCGCACCCTGCGCATGCACGTTCGTATTTCTCTGTGTAACTGCCTGCGTAGCGACGATGGCTTCGATAACCTGGTTGTGCCGCTTCTGCGCGAAGTAAGCAATGTCTGGAGTTTCCCCAAGGACGGCAAGCACCGCATGAACCCTAACGGTTCTTACTACCGTAAGTGCATGCGTAAGTGAACTTCTGCCCCGGGTGGTTAAGACTGCGGCAGCTTTGGCTGTCACTAGTCTTTCTGCTCGGGGCAGATTTTCTTCCAAAACAACTCGAACACAACGAACTCAAGGATGAGTCAATGTCTACAAACGAAAACCCTCTCGGCGGCCGTGGTCGTTCGGAAGAGGAGCGCTGGGCCCGTCAGCAGCAGCAGGAAGCCATCGAAAAGATGAAGAAGGCTGGCACTGCTGGCAAAGACGCTGGTGCCTCTGGCGACAAGTCTTCTGCTCCGGCCTCTGCTCCAGGCAATGCGCCTGCCAAAGCTCCGGCCAAGGACAGCAAGAAGTAAGCGCTGTAGTTTAGCGTTTGGACTAGAGCGCTGCAAGCTTTGTCTAGCTTGTGAATTGTGTTGAGGAGCGACTGATTCTGCGAGACCTTTTGGGTTGAGTGGACAGTCGCTCCTTTTTCTATGTGGGCAGCCCTCATATTATCTTTTTTGTTCTTCTGTTCTACTGTTTGATGTAGTTAAGTGATTTCGTTAAAAGGCGCGAAAGTGTCTTGCTTATTGACTTTCGCACTTACAGAGAAATTCCATCGAAATTTCCCTTTGTTTCCGAAAGGCCCAATCCAATGCCTTTTCTTGACATTTGGCCAGGTCGTGAGTAAGATTGAAGAGTAGATGGCTATTTAAATGGCTATCTTTGCGTTTTAGGTATACTGAGTCAGTGGAGATTCGATGAAACAGTATTCTATAGCCCACGCTCGCGACAATTTAGCTGCTATTGTTCACGAGCTAGAAGGTACCTATAGCGTCGAGTTAACCCGTCGTGGACGCACTGTTGCCGTAATTGTTTCCAAAGCCGAATACGATCGTTTGCAAGCTAGCCGTCCTAGTTTTTGGGAGGCCTGCATGGCTTTTCGAGCGGAAACTAGTCTTGCTGATGCCGCCATAGATCCGTCTGAAGTTTTTGGCGGATTACGTGAGCCTAGCCCGGGCCGCGAGATTGATTTATAGTGCTCAAATACTTGCTTGATACGAATGTCATTTCTGAGCCGCTGCGGTTGATTCCCAATAGCAGGATCATGCAGAATCTTGAGCAGTATTCATCCGAAATAGCCTTGCCTTCAGTGGTAATACATGAGCTTTTTGTTGGCTGTTACAAGCTGCCACCATCGGTTAAGCGAGCGACAATCGAGAAATTTCTCCATGCAATTTCTTTGCCGGTATTGCCTTATGACCAAGCAGCGGCTAAGTGGCATGCTATAGAGAGAGTAAGGTTGAGTTCTTTAGGCCGTACGCCACCTTTTGTTGACGGGCAGATTGCAGCTATAGCTTTTACTCAAAATCTCACCCTTGTAACATTGAACCAGGCTGATTTTTCATCTTATGATGGTCTGAAAATTGTCGATTGGTCTAGCTATTGACGATGCAAATTTTGCTAAGCGAAGTTTGCTAAAGGGTATAAACGAATTAGGCTCGGAGGGCAAGAATGTAGTGACTAGGGCGCAAACCTATGTTTGTGTTGTTGCAGCTTCTATTGCCTTTACTTCAAGCAATCAGTGTTGTTCGTCTTTTGATGGTCTCACTTACAAGCTTAAGCCGCCTAATTGCTCGATGACTGAGATAGAAGCGCGATTGCGCAAGAATCCCGGCGATGTTTCTGCTCTTCTGGACAGAGCGCAAGCCTACCTTACTGCTGGCGAGTGCGAATTGGCTGTTCAAGACTACACTGCTGCCATCAAGCACAATCCGCGGCTGGGGACGGCATATCTAGGGCGCAGTCGTGCCCTCGAGATGATTGGCAGCCATCCTCAAGCATTGCTTGATATCGACCAAGCCATCAAGCTTTGCGATAAGACTTGGATGGCTGATGCCTTGCTTCATAAAACGGCCGTGCTCAAGGCTCTTGATCGCGGTGCTGAATGCCCGCCGCTATATGAAAAATTAATTGGCAGTAAAGGTTTAGGCGTCGGGCCGAGCGATACTATTAACCTGCGCGAACAGAGAGCCGCACTTTATCTCAGGTTGAAGAAACCAGAACTTGCTCTACTTGATTTAGAAGTATGCGGAAGGGCTCGACCTGGTTCATTGGATATCTTCTTAAATAAGGGCAAGGCCTATGCTTTGTTGAGCAACTCAGAAAAGGAGCTTGAGGCATACTCCCGTGGTATCAAGTTAGACAATATCACCCGTAGCTTAAATGGCGATCGTCTTATGGCCCATCTCTATCAGGCCAGAGCCAAGCTATACAAGAAAATGGGAAAGCTATCTTTGGCGGAGGCTGATTTGAAGAAGAGTCGGCTGAATCAGAAAATTTTGTATAAAGAGATCTATGAGCCTGACGAAGCGGTTGATATTTTCCAAAAGGCTAAGTAGTAGACCGGTCGATTACTTGGGTGGCAAAAAAACAAGACCAGGACACGGTGAGGTGTCTGGCCTTGTTTGAAAACCGAAGAATCATTCTTGCGAATGCTCCTTCGATTTTGCTCAGTGAGAGTACTCCAGAGATTGCTCCCCAGAGATGACTCCGATTGCACTGCTAGACCCCGCTTAGGCGGCTCACCCTAGTTTCGAGTGAGCCGCCCTTGTAGCGGAAGACCAGACCTTACTTGCCGGTCTTTTTGGTCTTGCTGACAGGCTTCTTGGCCGGAGCCTTGGCCTTGCCAGCAGACTTGGCCGGAGCTTTCGCAGCCGGAGCCTTGGCACGCGGCTTGCGCACGCGCTTCACCGCAGCCTTGGGCGCAGATTCAACGATCTCGGCCTCGACGACAGGAACAGGCGAACCTGCACTGCCGGCGACACCAGTGTTGCTGCCTTCGCCTTCGGCGTCTTCCGGATAGTGCCAATCGTCGTCGGGAGAGATCTCCTCGTCTTCGAGAGACAGCACGCCGCCGTTGTCGAGACCACCGGCCTCTTCTTCGGTGTACATGCGGAAGTCGGTGCCCATGAACGAACGACGTTCGTCGTTGCCACGGATGATCTGGATGCAGCTGCCGAACAGCTCGCCCAGGCGATACTCGCCCGAGAAGAAGCCCGGTGCACGACGGTCGTAGTCGCGCAGGTGACCATTGAGACGGTCATCCCAGATGTAGCCAGTCTCGTGCTCCTGGTGCTGCAGCTTGGTCAGAGCCGGCTGCGTGTGCTTGGTGGTGGTGTGCCAACCGCTGGACAGCATGCCGCCGAAAGAGCGAACGATGCTGTAGCCGCGCTGCTCCCACTCGATGAAAGCAGCGTCGCCAGCATGACGGCGCTTGAAGTCGCCGATCATGTAGAGGGTGTGCTCGTTGACCAGCAAGCCGGCCTCGTAGCCCAGCACCTTGACGCGCGGGTTGGAGTTGAGATACAGGAACTTGGCGAAGTCGGAGGGAACCTTGCGGTTCGGGTCAGTCGGCTGATCCGACCGCTCCGGGTTGTTCGCAACGTAGGCGTCGCGAGTGGCCTTTTCCTGCTGCACCCATTCCATCAGCTTGTGCTCGGTGCGCACGCCAGGGATGTAGACCACCTTGGCGCCACAGTTCGAGAACGAAGAGATGTACTCGCCAGCCTTCTTGCGAAGGTAGCCGAGCTGGTCGTCGAAGATGCCGGCCTTGCGGGCTTCGGCCACTTCGGGCATGTCGATTGCCGGGTGCAGGTAGTTCTTCTCGTCCTCGGTGAGCGACTTGAAGGCGTCGTGGTCGATCATCTGACCATGCAGAACCACCAGCTTCGGCTTGTAGGCCGCCAGGTAGCGCATGATCATGTCGTGGACGTTGCGGTCGTGGTGCGGCCAGAGCGAATTGGCAATGGACACCACGCGGGAACCGTCAGGCAGGGTGAGCTTGAAAATCCCGGCCTCGGCGAGCGAGGTACGCGGGATTTCCTTGACGACAACCTGCTTGTAGTTTGTTGCTTTGTTAGCCATGATGAGATATCTCCTAATTACGCTGAGAGCGCGCCGTTGTCGTCGATCGCTTCGAAAAGCGAGATGACAGCGTCGGCCAGCTGGTTAGAGTTCTCCAGACGGAGAACGTTGGGGAACTTCACATCGTTGTACGGATGCGGGATGAGAATCGCGCCCAGGGCACTTTCGGCGACGTCGACAGCGGTAGCTGCCTTGTCTTCGACGATGACGGGGATGCGGCCTTCGAGCATCACGTACTTCTTGGCACCGGTGTGCGAGTAGATGATGTTCTGCGGGGTCACGATGTGACCGAGGTGCTTGGCGATCAGCTCCTGGGTGGCCAGGCGAGCGATGCCCGTCTGGAATGTCGCCGAGCCGTCCGGACGGACGTCGTTGGCGCCAGGAGTGTAGGTGCAGATCACGATCTGAATGCCGGCATCGGCAATCAGTTCCATCTGTTCGATGATGCCAGCGTAGGGCTGGAGTTCACCGTAACCGTCGACACCGCGGCGAGCGAATGCCAGGAAGGCCTCGCCGAACTGCTTCGGGTTGATGGGAGTGGTGGGGTCGCGACCGATGTCGTAGTACTGACGCGTGGCGGTGTCGAAGGTGAAGCCGTAGTGCTTGCCGACGAACCGGTTGAACGCGTTTTCCCAGTCGAAGACGACGCCGTGCAGGTCGAACATGCAGACGCGCGCCCACTTGAAGTGCGGATCCGAAGGCTTCGTCAGCGACTTCGGGGGCCAATTGGCAGCGGTGGGAGCCGCAGACAAATCGACCGCTTTTGTGATTTTCTTGGTCATAATTTTTCTCCTTGCGGATTTGTAAAGAAACACGAGACAGGCGTCACCGTGCAATGCTTAGAGGCTGCATGAAGCAACATCTGTGAGGCACCGCATCTGGTGACGCCCGTCAAAGGGTTGATCGTCCTTGGTTAGTAACCGCTGGACAGGGTGAACTTACCGTCGAAGAGCAGCGCCGAGCGGGTCTGACCCGTTTCGTCGTTGACCTTCAGAATCGGCAACAGTTGGATGTGAAGCTTGCCTCCGTGCACGAGGCCGGCTCCCAGTCCATGCTGCCAGTTCGGGTAAGTGGCGTAACCCATGTACGAATGGGTCTCATCCGCCAGGTGACCGAACTCGAAGCTGCGCAAGGTGTGACCCTTGGTGAGGCGACGGGCGCGGGTACCGAGACGGTGTGTGTGGCCATGGCCGACGCTCTGCAGCTGAGAATCAGCTTCGGCGTAGGGGCTCTGGCCGGGCTTGCCGCGAACGATCTTGCCGTGGATGAACTTGAAGTCATCGTTGACGAGAACGCCACCACCGCCACCGCCCTCTTCGTTCATGCCATACACGAACGTGATCGGGTCTTTGCGGGTGTAGCCCATCAACTGGTGGAAGTTGAGGATGGGCTCGTGGGTGTTGGGGTCGATCAGGCTCGAAACGCTGGCGTTCGGGTCGATCTGGGTGCGGCGGTTGCGGTCTTCATGGTTGCCCATGATGTAGAAAAGATGCAGACAGCCGGACAGGACGATGACTTCGTCGACGAGGCGACGGGTTTCATCGAGTTCTGCCTGGGTGTTGGCGACGACGCGCGGGGCCTTGGGCCAACGCGAGAGGCCGAACATGTCTGCAGCGTCGCCGATGAGGATGATGATGTGCGGCTTGAATTCCGCCAACCATTCCTTGACCTGCCACGAGACCTGCTTGTCGTGCGCGGGAACGTGCCAGTCAGGGATGATGGCGACGCGCGTGCCGTCGGGCAGGTCGAGATTGATGATGCCGGCGAAGGTCAAGTACCCGAGGGCCTTGTCCTGATTGAGCTGCTTGATCTTGTCGATCAGTTGCTGCCGGACTTCGTCCACGTTGAGTCCACGGTTTTTTGCCAGCTTGGCGACGGTTCTCTTGAGCCGACGCATGACGCTGGAGCTGTTAGCAGCTGTTGCCGAGGACACCGTGATGTTTTTTGCATTGTTCATGGTGAAACTCCTTAGGCCTCTTACCAGTCGAGGCGTGAATTTTGGTTAGAAAATGAGCCTCGATAGGTGAGGCCGCGTTAAAGACCGACCGGTCACGTTACTGCACTCAGGTGTGAGTTCAACAACGAAACCGGCCAGCGGGCTATTGCACGCAGCCCTCAGAAAAGATCTGGCAACCTTTTCATCGAATTAAAGTGAAACGTTCTAGAAAACCAGACCACAACCACTCTTGCGAGATAGAAGTGTTTACCAGGGTATGTCTGTTGCCTTGGGGGTTAGAGAAAGATTTCCTGTAACAGGCGAGAAAAGAACGTAATTTGACAGTAAGTCTTTCCCGCGCGTAGGCACAATGGCTTTATAACCTGCTTAAACACTACTAACCAGTAGTTAACAGCTCTCGTGAATGAGCAAAGGGGGTTCCAAAGCGGAAAAATGAGACACAGCTAGTATTTGGAGAATCGGAAGAGTTCCCATCCTTGCCAAGTAGCGCCATCTCAGTAGATGTTTTTGGGGTACCCGCGAAGCTCGGCTAAGATCTCTCGATGTCCTGAAATCAAAGCGAATTAAGCGATGGCGTAGCTAGCGCTATCCTAAGAATTATGCTTTCTAGAAATTTGGTGTCAAGAAATCTACGTTCAAGAAACAAGCTATCAAGAAATCTGCTGCACATTTGTGAAAAGTGATTCTCTTGGACTGCGTTCTTTTGATAGTTCTTTTAGCTTTCTAAAAAGCACAACTTCTTCTGCGGTGAGTTGCTGTGGAATCAAAACGTCAACTGTGACTAATTGATCGGCGCCGGCTAAACCTAATCCTTTTAGGCGATAAACTCGACCTGGCTGGGTGAGCGGTTGAATTTTCATGACTACGCGACCAGTGGCTGTTGGGATCTCAATTTCAGCGCCAAGCATGGCTTCGTAGAGGGTCACTGGGACATTGACTGAAACGTCGCGCCCAAGCACGCTGAGCACTGGATGCTTAGCTAGTTTGATTTTTAAAATGAGGTCGCCGTAAGTATTGGCTCGCATGTCCCACTTGCCTTGGCTGCTCTTGCGAATTTCTAGCTCGTCATAAAGACCTTTTGGCAGGTCAATATCTAGGGTGCGTTCAACGGTGAAATAACCAACGCCCCGACAGGTGGTGCACTGCATACGGTTGACCGGCTTGAGATTTATGCATTCTTCGCAGGCTTTGGGATCTTGAATAACTATTTGCCGTCGGCAGCCTTTGACCGCCTCTTTCAGGTTCACTTCCAATTCCATCTCTAAAGATTGGGGCTGGATTTTGCCTGCGGCACCCTTGAGTTCTTGTGTTTGGCCTTGGGTTTGAACAACGTTCTGTACGCCAGAGGTAACTTTTGTCCACAGCGCCCTTACGTCTGTTGTCTGGCGAAATACTGAGCTGTTCTTGTCGTAATCACGTCGCTTAGCTGGTTCTGACAGTGTTTCGTAGGCTGTCTTTATGTCGCGCCAGGTGCGTTGTTGTGTCTCAGGATCGGTCTGAGCCGCTTCTGAGTATGGCCCCATTTTTTCATTCAGCTCAAAATAGGCTTCGTGCACTTGTTCAGTGGAAGCATTTGGACTGACTCCGAGGATGTAGTAAAAATCCTTGGATTGGGCTTTTGTCTTAGTTTTGTCGTCGTCAACTGGCATAGAACCAATTCTGGTATCTGTTGTTTAGTAAGTAGTTGCTAGTGAGAGGCGTAGACCTTGACCTAGCTTGTTAGAGCTGGTTGGGGGTTGCGGGCATTAGCTAGTAAGGGTTTCCTGGACAAGGTCTCTTAGGCAATGATACACAGTAAGCTGCGATCATGTGTTCTATATCTTCCCTGTTTGCATTGGTTTATCCCGCTCTGCAACAGCTTTGTACATAAGTTTAATGAGAGCAGGATTTGCTAGCGCCCAATTATTTATCCGACACAGTCAAGATTTGCTCTTTGTTGCTTGGCGCTCTGCCACTATCTTTGGTGCAACTTGGGTCGCTAAGGTCCCTAAGGTTCATAGAGTTCATAGAGTTCATAGAGTTCATAGAGTTCATAGAGTTCATAGAGTTCATAGAGTTCTAGTAGTAGAAGTGGTCAGTCTCCTGCAACTGTATTAGTCTTAAAATTGGTTTTGTGCTTAAAAATGTCTTGGTACTTGAAAGTTTCTTTTATAAATGGTTTCCATGGAAACCATTTATTTGTAACCTACAAATAGCAACCTATAGTTGTCTATTTGTCTATTTGTCTATTTGTCTATTTGTCTACTTGTCTATTTGTTGCATTAGGTTTCTGGTAAATGAAAGCTTCGAGAGTACCAATTAGTGAGCTGGAGCCAAGCATAGGCTTCTGGCTAAGGCTTGCGTCTGGTCAGATCACCCAAGTGTTTCAGAAAAAAGTAGAAATGAAGTGTGTGACTTTGTCAGAGTTCGAAGTATTGCGCTTGACGGAACAATTCGGAGTAACCTCCGGTGCTGAGCTTGGTGAGCTAGTGGGGTTGAGTAAAGGAGCAACTTCTAAGCTCCTGACCCGATTAGTGGATAAGGGTTTCGTGGCTCGATTTAACGACGAAGATGACGGTCGTGGATATTTGCTTCAGCTTACGGTCGCGGGCAAGGCGCTAGTTGCTGCTCTGGTTGGCATTGCTGAACAAGCTGATGAAGAGTATGTTGGCCACTTGTCGAAGAATGAGAAAAGTGAGTTTTTGAGGACCTTAAAAAAAGTCGCTGCCCGCTGACTTTCTTTGAGAGTTATCTAAAATTGCTATTCGCAACTCTTTTTTCGCAAAAGAAATGGTTTCCATGGAAACCATTTCTTTTCGAGAAAAAGAGGGTTGAAGAGTTGCGTCGCGTTGTTTTCCTGGCTTTCTGTGGCGCCGGCAATAAATATGGACGATCAACTAGACTAGCTGTGCACAACCATAACTTTCCCAGCGCTGAGCTTGATTAACTGAGGTGGGCTAATAGGAAAGACTGTGTTTGGGTGTCCAGCCGCGGCCCAGATTGTTTCGAAGAGTAGCAAGTCTTGGTCGATAATTGTTTGACTAGGCTTGAGGTGTCCTACTGGCGCGACTCCACCAATAGCAAATCCAGTCATGTCTCTAACAAAAGCGGCATTGGCTTTTTCTAGCTTAAAACCAAGTTGTGCTTCCACCAGTTGTTCGTCGAGGCGATTGGCTCCTGAAACCAGTGCCAATACGGCAAGGTCTTGCCCTTGTGCTTTGAAAACCAATGATTTGACGATTTGAGCAACCTGGCAACCAATGGCATCTGCGGCCATTTGGGCGGTTCTGGCAGACTCTTCCATGGCTTTTATTTGCACGGCTAGGCCTCCCAATAATAGGGCTTCTTTGACGCGCCGAACGTTGGGTGTGTCGAATTTATCAGCAGCTGTTGCCTCTGTATTGCTGGAGGTGTCGTTACTGGTTGTCCTGTCGTTTGCCACTAAGTTACTGGCCTCCGAGCTTCGCTATTAAGTCTTTTGCAAAAACATAGAGTACAGCGTTCTTCGAGCTTCTGGCTCGCTCAAGGTTGTTAATGGCTAGTTCACTTTCGCGAGTGAGCAAATTAATGCGTTCTTGCATGGCCACTCCTAGAGTCAGTACTTCGTCTAGGCGTTTGCTGCGCGTGCCACCGGTGCCTCGCTCAACAGCGTATTGGGCAAGTTTTGCTGCTGGGCCGATCAGAGTGGGTGTTAGGCCTGCAAGAGTGAGGCTGCGTTCTGCTCCGGTTGGTGCATGGTCGTGTATGCCAATTGTTGCTTTTAAGTTGTTGATTTGTTGGTCGCGAGCTACCGCGCGAGCAACTAGGGCGCTGACTTGTTCTTCTTGATCGAGTACGTCTGATTCGTCTGAATTGGCTGCTGCAACATTGTTTTTTACTTGATTGGCCCAGCTGGTCATGCGAGCGACAACCCAATCGGCTTGTCCTTTTCCTAATAGTTGGGTCAATTTGTTTCGACCGCGCTCGATGCTTAGTTCTGCTGCCTTACTATCAGAGTCTCCTAGGCCTTTGGCGATTTGCATCATCGAGGCAGTCAATGTTAGGGCTAACTTATTGCGTTCTGAGCGCTCTTCTTCTTCGTCTACTTGTTGCCTAGCGCTGCTGAGAAAGACTTGAGCTGCAGCCCTTGAAGGTCGATAGTCAAAGTAGTTGGGCACGAAGGTCCGGGCTGATTTGCTCATGTTTTGCATGGTGGTGGCACTTTGCCCGGAAGCTTGCCCGGAAGTTTGCAATGATTGTTTGATGTGTAAGGCGCTTTCAGTCAAATCATCAAGGAATAGCACAGGTGGGCGAACAATAAAATTGGTGCTGGCAGAAGTGACACTGCCTTGTAGAGTCTTCGCTTGAAGATAAGCAAGGCTGGGATTCTTAACGGTGATGCATAGGCCGTGCCCCGTAGCTATCTGACTGTGGATTGTGCTAGGTGAGTTGGTGCTAGTGATGCTCGCACTTGAAGCAGCAATTTTTGACGTGGGGTCTTGAGTATTTGCACTGTCAGTAATGGCACTACCAGCATTTGCAGTGCCAGCATTTGCACTACCAGCAGTGCTAAGTAGTAATGAGGCAGATAAAATTACTGTAGATAGGCGCGATTGGCTAATCTTGGGCATCTGAGTATCTTAACACTAAAGATATCTGCTGCAATCGCTTAATTCACATTAGAAGAGTTCGGCTATTGTTTGTCTGGCAACTTCCGAGCCAGCCCCTTGCCTCAATTCGTATATTGTCTCTATAGCAAATTGCCGCACCATGGGCGGGGCAATTTGAACCACCCATGAATGAGTTGAGACCTTTATGGATATTGCGTGCCATTGCCGCGACTAAGTGGAGCGCTTTGACTAGTTTGCTTTCTGGCAACCGGTTGCTTTCTGTTAGTCGGTTGCTTTCTGTTAGTCTGTTGCTTTCTGTCAATCGGTTGCTTCATGAAAGCCATGAACCGATGTCAAATTAGTGCGGCCACGCATCCTGTTGAAATCTGGCCAGTGGTAAAATCTGCCCTGGCTAGTTTTAGTGATTGAGATTTAGACTGGGTTTGAGATTGACTTTTAGATTGAGATCGGGGGAAGCAAGTGGCTAAGATGCGCGTTGTTCAGGTAGCAAAGGCTGGTGGGCCGCTGGAAATGGTTGAGCGTGATATACCTCAGCCGCTATCCGGGCAAGTGCGTATCAAAGTTCAAGCCTGTGGCGTTTGTCACAGCGATTCTATTGCCAAAGAAGGATATTTTCCAGGCATTAATTATCCTCGGGTGCCAGGGCACGAAGTCGCTGGTGTAATCGATGCCATGGGCCCAGACGTCTCAGCAGCACACTGGAAAGTAGGTCAAAGGGTGGGTGTTGGTTGGTACGGCGGCCATTGTGGCAACTGTAAACCCTGCCGCCAAGGTGACTTCGTTACCTGTCGCAATGGCTTGATTGCTGGCATCTCGTATGATGGCGGCTACGGTGATTATATGATTGCTCCAGTTCAAGCCTTGGCGTCTATTCCTGACGAACTCTCGGCTATGGAAGCAGCACCTCTGTTGTGCGCGGGCATCACTACTTTCAATTCATTGCGCAATAGCGGAGCTAAGCCAGGGGATCTCGTGGCCATTCTCGGTATTGGCGGATTGGGGCATTTGGGTGTGCAGTTTGCTGCCAAGATGGGTTTCAAGACCGTAGCTATTGCCCGGGGCCAAGACAAAGCCGAGCTGGCTAAGAAATTGGGCGCCAGTGTCTATATCGACAGCACGACTTGTGATGTGGCTGCCGAGTTGCAGAAACTTGGCGGAGCTGACGTAATTGTCGCAACTGTGACCAATGGAGATGCCATGGGCAAGGCTATGGGCGGCCTGGGAGTGGGTGGTAGCCTGGTGATATTGGGAGCAGCGGCTGATCCAATTCCGCTTAACGCAATAGGTATGCTGAGCAATCGGCATTCGGTGAAGGCCTGGCCATCGGGAGTGGCATCCGATAGCGAGGACACTTTTGATTTTAGCGTTCTCACCGGTGTGCGTTCAATGAATGAAGAGTATCCCCTAGAAAAGGCTGCTGAGGCCTATGAGCGCATGATCAGCGGCAAGGCCAAGTTTAGAGTTGTGATTACAACAGGTAATTAATTGGCACCAGTAATATTACGACTCGTTTTTTGAAATTGTACTTTTGGAATACTCCCGGTCTAGGAATAATCACAATGGTCACTAATCGCCCTAGTTATGAGCAGTTTGCCGCCTTGATCGCTGATTCGATAAAACCGGGTGGATTAAGCGCATCGCTTACCTACGATAGCGATGCTTTTGCTTTGGTGGAAGCTAAAGAGGGCGCGGCCGTGCAGCGACTGTTGTTGGGGCATTATTTCGGTGAGTACTGTGCTCTTGATAGTTCAGAGCGACCACAGTTGCTGGCTAAAATCAATAAGCTCTATAGCGAGTCTGCCTTCCCTGCTAATTTTGAAGACGCCAAAGCGAGATTAATGCCACATTTGATCGATCGTTGGACGGTCTTTCGCACTAATATGAATTTGGCCTTGGGAATGGCTAAGGAGCTGGATGATCCCAATATCGATGTTACTCCAGACTTTGCTCCTTTTGTTGTTATTGCTGATGCTTTTGCTATGGTGCTTGCTCTTGATTTGAGCAGCACCAGGCTGATTGTCACGCACCGGCAGCTAGCCTCCTGGGGAATTGAATTTGATCAGGCGATTGAAGTCGCTTACCAAAATTTGATTGCTCGCAGTGGTGGCAGCTTTGAGATGTTGGTTGATCAAGAAACTGGCTTGAGTAGTGTCTATTCATCAACCTGGCATGATGGCTATGATTCTTCCCGTCTGATCATCGATGAGTTGCTCAAGCAGTTTAAAGTGCAGGGCGATCATGTCATTGGTATCCCTGATAACAATCAGCTTTTGATTACAGGCTCTGAAGATAGGCGTGGATTGCTTGCTCTCTATCAAATGCTGGCCGACGCTCAGAACTTGCAGCAACCTCTGCCGCCGGTGCTAGTTCATAAAACTGAGAGTGGGTGGCAGCGCTTTGCGCCACCATTGCTTGATCCGCTTAATCCGCTTTTGCGGGGGCTTGAGACTGCTTACTTGAGCGATATTTATGCCAGTCAAAAAGCGCTGTTGCTCTCTTCGATGGATATGGAAAGTTTGCCGATTCTTGATTATGAGCGCAGAGAAAGTGAAGATGTTGTGCATACTTGGACAGTTGTGCCCAAGGTGCAACACGCTTTAATTCCTGAAACTGATTACATCAAGTTTGTCGCTGACCCCAATCAGGGTGGAGAGTCTAATACTCTTGCCTCTGCCCCATTTGAGAAAGTAAAGGAAGTGTTGGGGGATAATTTGGTTGATGTCGACCAGTATCCTGTGCGCTATTTGATGCGCGCCTATCCTACTGGAGAAGAGCTTTTAAAAATCGGCATTTTGTAAAAAAATAGAGAAACATTAGACAGTTCGCTAGCTTCGCCAATTCGCGTCTGCCTGAGTCATGGGGGAAACCCCAATGCACTCTCTGGCAATGTTTCCATAATGATCTTTGTAGTCTTTGTCCTGACTGTGTTTCTAGATAGGGTGCTTATTAAGATCACCACTTTCATTCTCTCAGGAAACAAAGAACACATAACTATTTAGCCCTGCCCTAAACCCCCGTCAGCTTAGCTTTTGCTCCTTCATTCTGCGTTGCAGTCTGTTGGGTTGAAGCTCGGGGTCTTTGTCAGCGTTAGGCGGTTATGTGTATTTGCTACTGAGGTTGTTGCGGTGTTCTTGTCACGTTTCTAAATGTTTAACCGACTCGCAAGAGTCACTAAAAGTCAGGAGATTTACCATGAACACTTCCGTAAACACTTCAGGCGCTTCCACCACTGCCACGGTTGCCCCCGTTGCCACTCGCCGGCTGGATACCAAGGCCGTCAACGGCTCGGAACTCCGCTTCGGCAGCTTCATCGACTCCACCATCATGGGCCAGGAGAACGGTCGTCAGGCCGCTCGCCGTGCCTTCCGCCGCACCCTGTCCAAGCTGCGCACCGGCAACAAGCCCTACTACGTCATCGTTGCCCCCGGCCCCACCACTTCCGGCAAGTCGGAGATGGCCTTCCGCATCGGTGAATACTTCCACGGCGATCGCAAGGCGGTGCTCAAGATCGACGGCAGCGAGTACAAGGAGAAGCACAACCTCAGCAAGCTCACCGGCGCCAGCCCCAACCTCGTCGGTTACACCAACCGTCAGGAGAAGGACTACGTTGCGCCGCTGCCCCACGAGATCGACTCCTACGCGCAGTTCAGCCAGCACAACCTGACCCGCAGCCGCCTCGGCTCGAAGGCTCCGGTGACTGTTGTTCTGATCGACGAGTGGGAGAAGGCTTGCGGCGAGTTCAACGAGATTCTGCTGAGCATCTTCCGCAACGGCAACTATACCCTGGGCAACGGCGAGGTCGTCGACTTCAGCCAGTGCATCTTCATCCTCACTGCCAATATCGGTTCGGCGGCTGTGGAAGAGGCGGGGAACAAGAAGACCATCGGTTTCAACAGCAAGGCCGAGGTGGTCACCGAGGCTGATGCCGACGCCATCATCACGAAGCATCTGCGCGACTTCTGCCCGCCGGAGTTCCGTGCGCGTGTGGAAGAAAACGGTGAAATCTGCATCTTCCACAAGCTCTCCGATGAACAGATCTCCTCGATCTGCGACCTGAAGGTGCGTGAACTGGTGCTCAACACCGAGAAGGCGGCCAACATCAAGGTCGATGTCGACGCGGCAGCACGCAAGTGGCTGCTGTCGGTGACCGGTTCGGTGTCGAAGCTCAACGGTGGCGTGGAGACGTTCATCGTCGACGAGCTCGACAACATGCTGATCCTGGGCTCGATCGTCAGCGGCGACGTGGTGCATGTCACACATGTCGAGGGTGCGGATGCTCTGGCCTTCGACGTCGAGGTCAAGCCGCTGCTGCTGCTGTCGATGGCGGAGATGGAGGCGATCATCGCCGAAGCTCCGCTGCCGGGCAAGAAGGATGCCGTCACTCTGATTGGCGAAGCGGCGGCGAAGGCTGTTGCAGGCGCCAAGGGCGTGGCGGAAGGCGACGGTGCCAAGGATGGTGCTGCTGCCGCCAAGGCTGAGACTGGTGCCTCGACCAAGCCTGCTCTGCTGCAGCCCTTCAAGGTTGTGGTGGTCGGCACGGAAGAGGGCCTGGAAGCCACCAACGCGGCGGTTCGCGCTGCCGTGAAGGGGCTGCCGCACAGCCTGGTGCTCGAGTACCAGAACAATGCTGTCGAGCCGTTCGTGGGCTCCATCAAGGTGCTCTCGACGGTGGAAGACATGACGGCATTGAAGGCGCGCTTCCACAACCTGCGCGTCTTCATCGAGGGCGGCGAGCTGGGCTAATCGCTCAAGTCGTCAACACTGGTTAGTCGGTGAAACGGCTAGGCAGTGAGTTAGTAAGTCAGAGCGTCATCGTGTGGCGGGAAGTCTGCAAAGACTATTCCGCCACATGGTGTTGCGCAATTTTCTAAACCAAACGTTTCGAAGGAGATTTACCATGTCAACCAATCCTGCTGATTCCAAGACTGCCGTTCGTACGGAAGTCGTTCTCGAAATCGAAGGCAAAGGCCTGCTCTCGGGCGGCGTCGATGACTTCATCCTGCCCCCGGGCCGCGGCAGTGAATACTTCTACGAGGGCAACCTCTACGAAGTGGTTCACGCCATCCAGACCGTGGGCGACGTCACCTCCACCAAGGGCAGCATGCTGCTCGAGCTGCTCGGTGTGCTCTATCCCGACCCGGAACATGCCACCAACCTCTTCGGCGGCATGAAGTACATCAAGAAGGCCGAGATCGAGAGCGCCCCCGGTCAGATCATCACCGGCTCCAGCTTCGGCCTGGTCCTCGCTGCACAGAAGGAGCGTCTGCTCTTCCTGCGTCTGCGTCTGGTCCATGCCGCGGTTCAGAAGAAGAGCCTGGTGGAGACGATGCAAGCGGCTCACGACGCCGCTCACCCGAAGGGCTAAGCTGCAAGGCTGAACCATAGGGCTGAGGCTTCTGTCGGCGGACCTCCCAGTGCGGCAGGGAAATTCCTCTGGAATTTCTCTGCTTAGTTAGCGCTGGGGCAGTTGAAACATTACCGGGGCGCATCGACACATGGCGCGCAGCGGGTGGACGGGAGATCAGAGATTTTTCGATGAAATTTCGCTGGTTTTCTTCCACCCCGCTGCGTGTTAGTCGCTGCGTTCCTTTCTGACGTCGGTGCCCGTTTCCTGGGAGCACGCGCCCACGTCATCACCTATCCCAGGACCATAAGGATCAAGACAATGCAAGAACTTTTCATTCCCTACCAAGGGAAACCGCTTTTAGCGGATTTGACCGCCAGCTTTCAGGCCCTTTGCGCCAGCCGTGACGCCATCGCTGCTTTTCTCGGTGCCTTCAAGGCCCGCCGTGGTGAACGCCTCCTCAAGGGCTACAAGCGCACCCTCGAAGACCAGCTGTTTCGTGAGCGTGAACGCGCTTACGAAGTCGCTGCTTTGCGCCTTGAGCTTGCTGTCGGCGAGCTTCAGAGCAATTCCCGCGCTCTTCTGATTGCGAGCGACGCTGTGCGCAAGGCTTTGGTCGAACAGACCAATTACGAGCAGATTGGCTACGGTGTCGAATCAGCTCTGGCTCAGAGCAACGTGCTCTGTGCCGTTGATTTGATCGACCAGGCCCTCGCTCTCCATCACGAAGTGGTGAGCAAGCAGCTTCGGCCCTTCCGTGGTCATTACTTCGCCATCGACCGTAGCTTCAAGGCTATTGACGAGCGCGACGATCCGCGGGAGTTCGTGGTCATGTACGGTGCTGGTGGCAGCAAGCTGCGCTTTGAAGAAGGCGACGGCTCCACACCTCCTCCTGGACCGTATCTGACTTTAGCTGAGGCCAAGGCTGAGGCTTCGCACTGGGTCGGCTACGCTGATACCGTTGGCGGTGACGCCATGGTTTACAACGTGCGCACGAAGCAGACCATCAACCCCTGGAACTAGCGCTACTAGCTAGAACCAGCTCTTGCGCTGGTTCTGGTTTCCGCCCAGGTTCCCTTCAATTCCAATTTGTTACTTAGAAGGAGTTTTATGTTCGATATTCGAATGGTGTTTTTTCTGGTGCTCTGCGCCTTTGTGGTCGTCGGTGCTCTCGCCTTTCTCATCGTCTCCATGTACCGCAGCCACATGGCTCCGCGGGTGCGTGAAGCGATGAACGCCGCCTACGACGACGTCGAGTTCCACAAGATCAACGTCATCAAGGAACGCTGCGACGGCGAGACGCTGACTCGTTTCGAGGCTGCTTGCGCCATGTTCCGTGACGCCAACAACAGCCTTTCGGCTGGGCGCTACAAGCGCACCGTCGAGCTGGCCAAGCAAGCGTCGGCGATGATTCGCAGCCTGCGCGGTCGCTTGGTCTGTCGCGAGCATCCCATGCCTGTTGGGCCCTCGTGTCGGCTGATTTCGTATTCGGACCATTTGGTCTGGATGGGCAAGTGAGCAAACGCTGGCGAGTAAGGCGTTAAGACCAGCGTACCAACTCAATGACCTTAGACAGAAGGGCGGACGGCTTTTGCCGGGCGCCCTTCTGCTCTTCCTCAAATAACAAGAACAACAAGGAGGTTAACGTATGTCAATTAAGAACGCTGTCATCGTTATCGACAGTGGGTTCTCTCAAGAAGTTGTGGGCTGGGTGAAAAACCTGATTGGCTTTTACGATTTGAACAGTGGAATCGCGGTAACCGGCGCACCACTGATTAAGGGCGACCAGGCTCAGTTTGTCTTGCAGAAGCTTTGTGCTGACCCGCTCAAGCATGGCAGCATCGTTCTGCGCGGCCTCCTTCACCGGAAGCCCGATTGTGCCTTCGTTCTGGTGCGAGCATTTGACGATGCTGGTACTTTGTTTCGCACGCGCTGGTCGAACGGCCAAGTCGTTGCTGACGGCTGGGTTGAAGCCTATCTCTGGGCCAGGCAACTCTGTGCAAACAGGGGCTTCACCAGCGTGGCCAACCTCTCGTTTGGTGGCTACAGTCATGCCCAAGATGGCAGCGGTTGGGAGAGCTTCAAGCTCGCTTCAGCAGTTGGCTCTGGCAAGTCAGGTGGCTCTGCTGATGAGATGGCCTCGGGTCAGAATCTGGCAGGTCATGTGCTCGTTGCTGCCACCGGTCCTGGTGACAAACGTGGCATTCACTGCTCGTTTACTGCCAGCGATAATACTGTCGTGCATGGCTACCAGGGCTGCACCTCGGTATACAATCTCTGGGTGGACCGTAATGTTTCCAGTAATGCGGAGCATTGCCATTGGCATTTGCTGGTGAAGATGAACGGTCGTGAAGTGGCTCAGCATCAAGGGCGCTTGATACCCCGGAACATCTGGAATGATCGTCAGCAGCTGACGTTCGTGCTGGAAGGCGAAGGCAACTTCGAATTTTCTATCACACCTGCGTCGGCTCCGGCTGGGTCTGTACGGGATCTTTCGGCTCAGGTCTCTGCTGCGACTTCAGTGGAAAGCTCTGTCTTTACGCCCACGCGCTTCGACATTTTCGTTGCGCAAGGGGAGGATGCTTGCTTCTTCGACCACTATGATGCCGACGCGATATCAGAACCGGCTTGTCTTTCTCAGGTGATTGCGGTTGGCTTGCGAACGGGCTCTTATGGCAAATGCACGGTCAACGGCATTGCTAAGCCTGAGGTCAAGCTCGCTGGTGGCGGTCCGATTAGCTTTCGCATTGCGGAAGTTACGGCCCTTGTTGCCAGTCTGCTTGAGGCTGATCCGACTATGGATATTGCTCAAGTGAGGCAGAAGGTGCTCGATTTGCATCCACAGTAAACAGCGCTGTTGCTAGCAGCGGGATCGCGCCAAAGATACTGCCAATGTAACTGTGGCATCTGGCAAGCTAGATTAATGACGGGCGGTAAACCTAGTGAGCTCAAAAGGCTTACTAGGTTTACTGTTCAGTCATTTTTTTTGTAAATATTCACTAGATAGCGTAATAGACGTTAAGTTTTACTGATCTAAAAATACGGGCTTCTAGCCTGTGGTGCGGGAGATCGAGAGCTTCTAGAATAGTCGTGTGCCTAAAACCGCTGCT
>JBAYTY010000051.1:0-45089 GCA_041675385.1 Candidatus Obscuribacterales bacterium | reverse complement strand
GCAAGTCAGACTTCTATCAAACCCGCTAGCACTGGAGGATTCAAGTAGTGCAATTGAATATACTCGGCAAGATAACTTGGCACAAACATAGCCAAACCTAGGCATAGAGTGTGGCAAGTAACACTCTCTATCTTATGCAGGAAATAAGTTTGATTACTGTTGCGAATAGTAGGAGTAGCAAGCAAAAAAGTTTCTCTTTTGCGACATAATAGCGTTCTAAGCAACGCACATTACAGAATGACTATCTCTACTCTCGAAACTCACATTTTACTTGTTTAGTATCACTTGCAACATCGTATTCAAAATCGGCTTGGAGACGACAGGCTTTTCCTGACGGAGGGCTAGGAAATGGGCTTGCGTTCTGTACTGCTTTTAAGGCAGCCATATCATTTACGCTCAAAGAAGAAGATTCAGTCATACGCAGGTGATTCAATTTGCCATCTTCCTGAACTGAGAAACGAAGCTGCACTTTGTGACTTTTCGGTTCGGAAGTACTACTTAATTTCCACGCCTGCTGCACTGCACTTGAAACATGCTGCAAAAACAGATCAGTTTCGTTCATGGCATTACCACTATTACAAAATACAAAATTCACAGCAAAGACAATGAGTAATGATATTGGAAGACGAATCAAAATTCCGGTACCTCAGCTAGTGTGCATATATGCTATATACCACTCAGTAAGAAAATAGTACAAAAATCATCGCACCCCTCTGTACAGATCAATGCTCGTCACAGAAAAAGTGAGAAGCACTTTTGGTGCTCCTCACTTCCTTTATTTAGTTAAGCAGCCACTTTATGGTCCATCGGCCACAATCACGACACCACCGCCCAAATGAATTTGTGTGGAAGGAAGGATAAGTGTGTCGAGCCCAATTCGCCTTCCATGCAAAGCGGCAACAAAATTGTCTGGTGCCGAAGCTGTGATACCTAATGCACCAAAGAAGGTATTGGTAATATCACCACTTATGACTACATTTGCTGGAGTCGGAGAGGTAGCACCACTAGTGGTCACACCTAGGCTTACAAACACGTTTCCTAGCTCCTCGTCCGTCGAGCCAGTCGTAGCGTGCAAGAAGGAATTTTCCTTAAACTCAATTTTTGTTGTTCCTCTTAGCCGAATAGAACCTTCTATGGCTTCAATAGTTTTTGCTTCATCAAGAGTGATTTGACTACCAGACTCAATTTCGATCTGACCATCGCTCGTCCTAACATCATCAGAAAGAAGCATGCTGCCAGTACTGTTAAGATAGACTTGTTTGGCGGTAGAACAGGTTCCAATTTCAATATCGCCAATCGCATTAAGATAGATGGCAGTTACGCTTGCTGGGGTCGTTCCAAAGTCAAAGTTAACCTTGGCAGCCTTCACAATAACTGGTGAGAGATAACCTGTACCAATCTTACCCATCTCAGATTTCAGATTCACAGTCGTATCAGTTACTACCTTTGTGCCACTGTCAGACTTGATATCACCATCATCTGTCTCAATAAACAGTTCGTCAACGGTTTCGATATCTCCCAAAATCAGTTCGGCTGTGCCATTTACCTTCAGTGTGAGGCTATTTCCAGTGAATGCAAAAGAACCGAAGAATGGCCCAGGTACTCCGCTCGGCGAAGTGCTCTCAATATAGCTACGAAGTCCAGTCAGCGCTGAAGTAACGCTAATGCTTCCTTTCGTCGCAGAGAGAATTTGGGTTTTTATCTTTACACCGGCTACATTGAACTTGTTGGTAAAGCTAATTACACCACCAGCATCAACGCCATCTGACTTTACTGGCCCCCGAATATCGAGATATGTTGCCCCGGCGCTATCCAAGTAGTTGAATAGTGTGTTACCTGCTTTACCACCAGCTAGTCCACTACTAGTATCTATTTCAATATTTTCTGTAGCATAGACAATAGTTCCAGAGGTCGAACTATTAAGGAAACCCGCTTGCAAACTAATAGCGCCACCGTCGCCGCTTGCAGAACCATTGGCAAATAGACGAGTCTCATCCGCCAACTTTATATCTTTTTCAGCTCCAATCTCGATTGTTCCTCCATTTCCTCCGGTACCTCCTTTCGCTTGAAAAACTCCAGTGAGACTTATGTCTCCAACCAAGTTCTTAAAACTGATGAGACCACCACTTTCGGTACCAACTTCGGCTGTACCAGCCGAAACATTAATTGCGGAGCCCAGTGCATCAATTTTGGCAGCAGAATTGACAAAAACAAAGCCACCAGCACCTGATCCATTGCTCATTGCCTGGATCTCAAAAGATCTATTCCCACCACCAATAGTAATTGCCTGAACTCTCGTCTCCAGCGTAACTGAGCCACCCCGACCAGAACCATTGCCGTTAGCACTGACCAAAGTGTCGATATCAGCTGGCAGCGCAATGCTATCAGCAGTAAGTGAAATATCTCCGCCGTCGCCTTGCGGACCACCGTCAGCGTACAATTCGCCACTTATGGCAATTTGATTAGCAGCCACTAGATTCATGCTGCCACCTTTTAGGCCGCCACCAACGCCTATAGCTGCGCCATAGACATCAATGACAGCTCCTGACGTAAGCTTGATCGTCCCACCGTTGGCGTTGCCACCAAGGTTGTTGTCGGCAGGGTCAACATTTCGTGCCTCCAAACTTACTGTTCCGTTTCCGTTGGCGATATTGATATCACCATCGATAGTCAGAGTAAGCATGCCTCCCTTGCCATCACCACTTCCATTAGCGACTATATGAGTATTTGAAGTATTCGGCAAAACGAGTGAACCAGCCTCCATAGTGACGACTCCACCCTCACCATTCCCAGAACCGCCATTCGCCTTAAATTCGCCGGAAATCGTCAGTTCTTGAGCTGGTGCCTTCAGCAGAATTGAACCACCCTTGCCATCAGCCGCGCCATCTACTTTGATATTTGCCGAATTGACGGTAATACCAAGAACACCTGTGATATCAACAGTTCCACCTTTACCGTCAGCGAGGCTTTTTGCGGAAAGCATTGCATCGCTTGTTCCACCGGTACCAAGTACCAGCAAGGCTCCTGACACATCAAGTGTTATCTTCCCTCCGTCGCCTTCAACTGTGCCAGAATCTGCACTCATAGCTGGTGCAACACCAGTCGCAGTAATACCAGCATTTGCAAAAATATAAATGATGCCACCATCACCAGTGGTTCCTGGAGCGGAAACATCAACTATTGGAACTCCACCCGTTTTGCCAGAAATTACTACGGCATCTGAGTTTGACTCAATATTTACCTTTCCACCATCGCCGGAACTTCCACCGCCTTTCGCAGAGAAAGCTGTCTGACCCGCCTCGGTTCCAATCTTTACGGTGCCAGAATAAGTCCTAAAGCTTATCGCATCACTCCTGGCATCGCCAGTTCCACCAAGGGCAGCATTGGCCGAAATCAATCCAGTTGTAGCGCTACCTTGAGCAAAAGAAATAAAGTCTAGCTCAAGCTTTCCGCCGTCACCATTGCCGCTGGACGGGCCATTTGCAAGAACACTATACGCGGCTGAGGAAATTGCAGTGGTGTTGGCTCTAATTTGCACCAAGCCTCCTGCTCCACTGACACCACTAGCATCAATCTTTGTGTTGCCACTTCCAGAGACGGTAAAATCTTCACCGCCAGTCAAGGTTCCATAGAAGCCAAGCTTGATGTTGTGATCTACGTCTCCCCTAGCTTCTAAGGTTGCATCTCCATCATTTGCGAACATAACCGGAGCACCAGATACAGCAAGCTGGCTATAGTTACCATTCGCTGTAGCTTTGAAAGAACCACCTCCTGTTATTTCTACAGTTCCTCTTGTCGTTAGAAAATTGCTAACACTAGTGCTCCAGTACAAGGCATTGAGCACATCAGTACTAGTAAATGTAACGCTCCCTTCTGGCACCAAGCCAAGAGCCGCTGAATTAGATACGCCTGTAACACCGTTTCCGTCGGCATGAATCTCTAACCCAGAAGAACCAGCGGTATTTATAGTAGTTGCGGCGATAAGCACACCGTGATAAGTACCAGCAACGCTTGAGCCTTGACTTGCTGTAACAATCGCGCCGGTAGCAGTATCGATACTATTGGCAAGAAGGGCGATAAAACCAGCACCGGAGCTTGCAGCACCATCGCTGCTGAGGGTTCCAGCTGGTAAAGCAAGAGTACCGGCTTTTGCGTCCAGAAATAGAATGGCCGAGCGAGATGCACTTGCCGTGAGCAGGATATCACTCATTGAAGAAACGGTAATCCCACCGGTCGACCCAGAACTACCATTAGAAATCCAAATACCGCCACGAATGGAATTGTTAGCAGTTCCACCGCCGGTTGTAGACCGAACGTCCAAAGTGCCGGTTCCATTTGAACCGCCACCACCAATGTTAAAGACGGTTGAAGTGCCGATTTCATTGGCGTGTATTTCAATACCGCCGCTGGTTGAGGTTCCATTATTCTTGAGATTCCCAGTACCAATATCACCTGTGGCATGCATAAGAATGTTGCCACCATTTGATGAATTGTCGTTGTTGGAAACAACGTCCGCAACGGTAATGCTGCCGTCTGTTGCAGTTATCTGAACGCCCCAGTCGGAAGTGATATCGTCCGCTGTTACTGTACTTCCAGATAAAATCGTATTGAGGTGGCTAGAGATTGCACCTGTCATAGTTATGCCTGTTGGAGCAGTAACTAAAACAGCGCCTTCTGTAGCCGTGAGACCTTGAGCAGTAACTGAGCTGTTCGAAGACGAGACTGTTATGCTGCCAGTGGCAGTAACGCTATGGTTAATTACGCAGGCATTTTCATCACTAATAGAGACGTTACCGTCCACACTTGCGGGCACGTTAGCGCAGCTGTATGAGTAGTCCGTGGCATAAGCCGGTTGAGCAACTGACATTAATGCCAGTAAAGCTGGAGCAATGGCTACACCTAGCCATCGTTTCTTTATGTGTTTCATTTGTGTTTCCTTTTTAAAGGTTGAATGGGCTATTCATCAACGGTCTAGGCAAGCGGCAATAATCCCGGTGGCGCTGCCACTGAGAGAAATTCCGTTATTTGTTTGCCTGTTGGCTAGTTTTGTTGCTTGCCTGTTGATTGATCGAAGATGAGTAGAACTAACACCATCGGCGAAACTATGGCTCTCGCTCTGGGTTTGTTATCAACCGATAAGTTAACAGCCACTCAGATTGGCTATACAAGCCGCAACCTTAACAACAGCATTAGATTTGCATGGTAACCAAGGGCTCGCGAAGCTGTGCTAGCGCGCTGTTACAAATGCTTAACTACATTACGAAATGATCCATCGGTGTAAGTTTCTGCTTGAGGGGCTGAGACAGTGATAGGGATATGAAGCGCAACCATCCATAATATCGAAACCACAAATGAGCCATCTATGTGGCGATTCCTGAAAATTTGAGCCTGTTCTACCGACAATCGCGAGACACTACCGGTAGTGTTTCGGCTGAATCACTACTTTTCAACCATTCATAATAAACCTAATCCACATCTAGTGGTCGGCAGGGAAACCAAGAGCAAAATCCCCGCGCCCTTCATCCCACCAGGTAGCTAAAACGCGCTTCCTGAGCCATTTCAGAACCAATAAAACATAACAGATATTATCGGCACCATCAAAGCTTCCACACTAGTAGATCTCATGATCTGGATCTGGAAAAAACTTGGGTGCTGTTCGAACCCCAGTATCACTGTATGTCAATACTTCCCCTTTCTTGATCTGCCGTTTGGTATTTCGATAACAGGCACTAATACTGGAGTGAAAATTGTCATTTACCGAAGAAGCATTTATGTTGTGACTAAGCTCCAAGTCTTCAACATCATCAGCTGTTATTTCTGTCTGGCACGGGATGTCTCGCTTAGCACGCACCGCAAAGTAGGTTTTATCAAAGATCACTGGAGTATATTGGGCCTCGTCATGCCGAGTCAGAAATATAGCCAAGGGAATTAGGCCTAAGCACTCAGCTAACAAGATAATTCTTAGAAATTTGCGAAGCATAGATCACAGTAACTCGTTGTAATAGAAGCAATTAAAAGCTAAATACAACGCCAAGAAGCAGTCAATACGGACAATACGAGGTAAGTCCGATAATGCCTATTCAGTTTCACGCCTATTTTAAAAACCCCGAGACCAAGCTTGCCGCTAGGTCTCGGGGCTTTCTCTTTATCGTAACAGAAGCCGCCTACAACGCGTATTAGGTTCTCTACCGACTTACTTGCATATTTACCTACGTACTTGCTTGTTTACTAGCTACATCCCTTACTGACCAGTGCCGCCCTGGCGTTGCATTCTTTGCTGGCGACGCTGCTCTCTGAAAGCTTGAGCAGCGGCTTTCTCATTGGCATCGAGCTGACCATCACCATTAGTATCGAAGCGAGCCATCATTTTTTGTCTTCTAGCTGTCTTATCAGCAGGGTTTGACGACTTTCCACCGTGCTTGCCCCCAGCCCCGCCCTTACCTCCTCGTTTGCCAGCACCACCTCTGCCACCTTTATGCTGACCACGCATTGACTTCGCGGCTGCGCGCTCAGTATCATCGATCATGCCATCGCCATTAGTATCAATCCGAGCCATCATCTGCTGCCGTTTCTGCGGATTGCCACCTTGCCCCTGCTGTCCTTTATGCCCTCTGCCTTTGCCACCTTTACGCCGGTGTCCTTTGCCCTGGCCACCACCAGCGTTACCACCCAAACCAGACGAAGAAGTGGCTTCAAGCCCAGGAGGAGGAAGTGACCCTGGTGTTTCCAGTTGAGTCGAGGCACTTGGAGCGTAGTCATTGCTACCCTGAGCCTGTGCTAAAGCTGGCGCCTGTGCTAAAGCTGGCGCCTGTGCTACAGCGGGTGCCGGCGCTATACCAGTGACAGCCAAAGTAGATACAAGCAAACTAAGGGCAAGTAGTGTCTTTCGAAATTTCATTCTCATTCTCCATTACCCTTGAATAAAGGGGTTGCCTGTAAATTGATACCCAGGAAAAATAGTTGCCATCTGCTTAGCCGAAAGGCCCAGACGGCTGCTCACGACAGAACTCATAACGGCTCTAAAATCAGTTGAAGTGGGCAAATCACGTGCTTCATTGAGTTGATTGTCAGCCAGACCGCCAAAACGCCCATAGACTTTACCCCCGGGTACTGCACCCCCCATCAGCCACATAGCATTACCGTGACCATGATCGGTACCACCATTGCCGTTTTCTCGGGCTGTTCGGCCAAATTCAGACATAACCACAATTGTAGTGTTGTTATAAACAGCGCCAAGGCCCCGCACCAGATCAGCTAGGCCACCAGCCAACGGTTGCAAGAGATTAGCCAATTGCCCTTGCTCTGCCCCTTCTCGCACATGGGTATCCCAGCCGCCAAAATCAATGAAGGCCACTTGTACAGTGGGATCTTTAGTGAAAAGAGTAGCTAGTTGCTTACCAAATTCAGGCGTGGACTTTGGCGTCAATGCACCACGATTGGCAGCTATTTGCTCTTTAGTCATAGCTTCCATAGACTCTTGCGGTTGAGCAGCAGCCTCAGTCATTATCGAATCGACCTTAGTGCGTGCTGAGCGTCCAGAAGCGAAGGCCTTCGACAAATCGTCGTTTCCCCCGTACATAGCGGAGAAAACACCTGGGACATCACCAGCAGATTGACCTTGAAAACGCCGCCCTATTCTCTTGCCAGCAGCGCCTCCGCCTTTGCCTTTACCGTTGCCACCCGATTTCTCAATGGTGGCAACGTTTGTTGGCCCGGCAAAAATACGTGGCAGAACAGGCCCGATGCTGATTGCCTGCAAAGCCGAATTCTTTGACGGCAACTGCCCCACTAGGCGATTCATCCAGCCTGTACTAGTACTTTTCTGACCTGGCACACCCGACTCCATATAGTCTTGAGCATCAAAATGGCTGCGGGTTTTGTCGGGCGATCCGCAAGCATGCACAAAAGCTAGCGAATGATTGGCCCAAAGCGGGCTAAGTGGAGCCAGTGATGGGTGCATACCCCAGTAACCGTCTAAATCAAGCAACCCAGACGAGCGCGACATACCAATAGTTGGTCTGATCTGCTTGTAACGATTATCGCCATAGGGCGCTATGACATTGAGGCCATCGACACCACCACGCAAAAGCACAACAATGAGCTTTTGCGCACCAAAGTCTTCATTGCCGTTCTTATAAGCCCAGCCTTGCTGACCAAGCAATGGGAAGACCAGTGGTGAGAGCAGTGCTGCTTTTAGAAAATCTCGACGATTCATTTTGTTTTCCTCAACTAATTGTCAATCAATAATTCATAAATTCAGGGCTACCAATCAACGCGGCGACCCGCTGGCCCGGCGGCGCCTTATCAATCGCTTGCTTTGTTTGGGGCGAGAGCTTGCCACCATTGACAGTGCCAAGCACAGTCTGATAGTCACTAGCAGTGTCTGAGCCAGCCAAGCGCAAGGCAAAATCCATGCGCTTGAGCAAGCCGCCAGGATTTAACCAGGCCTCTTTTGTATTTTTATAACCGTCAGGCGTCAAACAGGCATAAAGGGGCTGCCCTTGAGTCTTAAGAAATGCTGCCAGCTGCTTAGGCTGACGAATGGTAGCACCAGTAGATCGCAAAGACGAGACTAGATAGTGAAACGGACTCTTGAACTTACTGTTTTGATATTTACTGTCCCAAAATTCCTGACTAGAAAACAAAGTATTGAGTACACTCTTGATGTTGCCACCCGATTGCTGGTAGCTGCTCGACAGTTTTTCTACCAGTGAAGCTGGCGGATTATCGTCGACGAAATACTGAGCCAGCTTGAAGCTCAGGTGATGAGCCGTAGAGCTATGGCGAGCGAGCATGTCTAGTACTTCTTCAATTTCTTTAGGTCCACTGCCCTTGATTGTTTGACCAAGAACGACTTTGTCACCGAAGTCATGACGCTGCTCGTCAAACGAGGCCCAGTAAGCGCCGCCACCAGAATTTTTGCGGCCGCCAGGCATCCCCCAACCGGTGAGCACGCGCGCCAACTCCATCACATCTTTTTGTGTGTAACCACCGTCAACACCCAGTGTATGCAGCTCAAGAAGCTCGCGGGCATAGTTTTCATTGAGGCCGTTCTTCTTATTCTTAGGGTTTCTCGATTGGTAGCCAGCTTTAGTATTCTGAGCATTATCGAGATAAAACATCATGGCCGGATGGTGCATGGTGGCGCCCAATATATCGCGAAAATTACCAAGCAAATAAGGGCGAATGGCCTGCTCTTCGTAGGGGCCAATCAAAACCTTATCGACACCCTTACCAATCGAAATATTGAAATGATTGAACCAAAAATCAGCCATCAATTCGTTGAGCTGCCTGGGGCTTTCTACGGCTCGTATGATTTTGGTTTCAATTACTCCTGATTCAATTTCGCTGCGCAGATTGCCGTCGCCATTGAGAGCTTTCCCCCGCTTCCTGCCAAACTCTTTTATTTCAGCCCCACCATTTCCAGCGGCAAGTTTAGAGCCCTTAGCAGCTCCTTTATCGCCTCCGCTCTTGTTCTTAGCGGCCTTGCGCTCTTTCTTAGCCGCCTGAAACTGCTGCAAAAGCTGACTAGATGGAACGGTTCTAACCGACGCAGAGCGCTCGAGCTGAGCAACAACTTTCGGCGATTCGGCAATACTGGTCGGATTTAGCTGGGCCTGGATAAAACGCTGCACGCCAAGGCTGCGTACTTTCTCAAAGTCACCAGGGCGGGGACCATAAGTGAGCCGATTGAGCACATGGGTGATCTGGTCACTCTCTGTGGTCTCAGAAGATTTAGTAGTCTCAGCGGCGTTAGCTGCTAGGGCGACAGGCCAGCTAGCCACGGCCTCGTCGGAAGCGCGAGTAAAAGGCAACAGAGCCGGCAGAGCCAAGCTTGTGGCAGCAGTTATAGCAGTGACCATAGTAAGCGAAGAAAAAACTTTCATCGAAACCTCAAAGCAGCAAAAAACCTGATTGACTACTAATACGCTAGCTCTTTCAAAAAAGTTCAATTGCAAAAATTATTTTTTTAAAGACCGAGCCTTTAATCGCTATGCCCTTCAGCCCCAGGCTCAACCGCCCCAGGGGTTGCCCTGGAGGCTGTGGCCCCATTGGCATTAGGACCAGAGGCCTCGGCAAGAGACTCAGCGGCTTCAGACCCAGTAGCTCCTGATCCAGTAGCTCCAGTTCCAGCGACTCCAGATCCAGCGACTCCTGCCCTAGTACCTTTGTGGCCAGGCTTGCGACCCATGACTTTCTCGCGCATTGCTCCAACAGTAAGATAAATTACTGGCACTATATACAGGCTTAAAACAGTAGAGAAAATCATACCGCCGCACACAGCCGTACCAAGTGAATGCCTGCTGGCCGCTCCAGCACCCGTGGCGAACACCAGAGGCAGAATACCAGAGACAAAGGCTAACGAGGTCATTAGAATCGGCCTGAAGCGGGTTTCACAAGCACCCTTGACCGCATCTTCTGGGCTCAGACCCGACAACTTCAAGTGATTGGCAAACTCAACAATCAAAATGGCGTTCTTACTAGCAAGGCCAACGAGCATTACTAGTCCGATTTGGCAAAAGACATCATTATCTAAATGGCGCAAATATTGAGCCAAAAGCGCCCCCAGCATGGCCAGCGGCACAGACAGCAAAATAATGACCGGGTCAACAAAGCTCTCATATTGCGCTGCCAGAACCAAAAAGACCACAATAATGCCCAGCACAAACAAAATAGTGCCCTGGGGGCCACTTTCTTTCTCTTCTAGCGAAATTCCAGACCACTCAAAGCTCATGCCTTGAGGCAAGACGCGCTTGGCCAAACTCTCCATGGCGGCAATCGCTTGACCCGAGCTAACACCGGGCGCGGTCGAGCCGTTCACTTCAGCTGAGCGGAAAAGATTGTAGTGATTGATAGTTTGAGCAGTGGTCGTGCGCTCGATCTTGACTAAATTGCTCATGCGCACCATTTGTCCGGTTTGCGAACGCACATAAAATTCATCAATGTTGCGTGGATTAGCTCTAAACATAGCGTCAGCCTGCACATAAACGCGATAAATACGATTACCTAAGTCAAAGTCATTGACGTACTGCGAGCCAAGAAATATCTGTAGCGTGCTGAAAATATCACCAATCAAAATATTGAGGGCTCTGGCCTTATCACGCAAAACTTCAGCAATTAGCTGAGGGCTGCTGGCTGTAAATGTAGAAAAGACACCGCGCAATTGCTTATCTTGATTGCCCTGCATCATTACCTGCATGGTGGTCTGAGCTAAGCGACTAATATCAGTACCATAAAGGTCTTGCAGCTCAAAGGCAAAACCACCAAAATTACCCAAGCCCTGAATGGCAGGAGGATTGACGGGAATAACCATGGCCTCAGTGATAGCGCCAAAGGGTCCACGCAGCCGGTTAATAATGCCAGTGAGACTGTGCTCGTCGCCATGACGATCATGCCAAGGTTTAAGGCTACAGAAAACAATACCGTTGTTAGGGTTTGTGCCCGAGAAGCTAAAACCAGCAATGCCAAAGGAAGAAACAATCTCAGGGCAATGGTCTAATTCTTTCTCTAACTTCTTCAATACATTCAAGGTGTAATTGACCGACACGCCCTCTGGAGCTTGCAAAATCACAATGAAATAGCCGACGTCTTCGTTTGGAATAAAAGCCGTCGGTACTTCTTTTGACAGCCAATATGTGGCCCCAATCAACATGGCAAAAACAATGAGCACAAGCGGCTTGACTTTGAGCACCAGAGCCAAAGTAGCAGTATAAAAATTGCGCGTCGAGTCAATCACCCAGTTGATTGGTTTAAAGAATTTACCTCCACCATGTTCACCTTCCTTACCTTCTTTAAGCCACAAAGCCGACAGGGCCGGAGTTAGAGTGAGGGCGTTAAAAGTAGAAATAGCCACCGAAATAGCAATGGTTAAAGCAAACTGTTTATAGAGTTGCCCGGTGGTACCAGGGAAAAATGCCACAGGCACAAACACAGCCCCGAGCACAAGTGATATGGCAATGACAGCTCCGGTCACTTCGGCCATGGCGGCCGAGGCTGCCTCTCTGGCTGGCATGTGTTTTTCATTGATAAAACGGGTGATATTTTCTATCACAACAATGGCATCATCGACCACCAAACCTGTGGCTAGAGTGATACCAAATAGGGTGAGCGTATTAATAGAAAAGTCGAGTACTTTCATTACTGCGAAAGTACCAATGAGTGAGACCGGAATGGTAATAACAGGAATAAGAGTCGAGCGCCAACTCTGTAAGAAGACAAAGATAACGAGAACCACCAAAGCAATGGCCTGAGCCAAAGTAATCAATACTTCTTTAATCGACTCACGCACCGACAAGGTCGTATCGAAAGCAAACTCATGCTTCATGCCCGGCGGAAAGCGCTTAGCTAGCCGCTCCATCTCAGCGCGCACGCCGCTTGCTATTTCTAGGGCATTAGAACCTGGCCTTTGGAACACACCAATACCAACAGCTTCTTTGCCCCTAAAGCGCACGACATTGCCATAATCTTCAGCGCCAAGCTCGGCTCGACCAACGTCTTTGAGGCGCACCAACTGTCCATCTGAGCCATTGCGAATAATTATGCTCTCGAACTCTTCGGCATTCTTGAGCCGACCTTGAGCCCTAATACTCATTTGAAAAAGCTGACCTGGTGGCAAAGGCGCCTGACCAATTTGCCCAGCCGCCACCTGCACGTTCTGCTCAGCTATAGCAGCAACAACGTCTTGGGGAGTGACACCTTTATTTACAAGCTTTGTCGGGTCTAACCAGATGCGCATAGAGTATTTGCGTTCGCCGAAAATGCGAACATCGCCCACACCCTTAACGCGCTTCAGAGCATCTTTTATATAAACATCAGCATAGTTGCTGAGAAATTGGCTAGAGTAGCGGTCATCAGGAGTAAGAATGCCGATAGCCAAAACAAAAGAGTTAGAGACTTTGGCGACAGTGACACCAGTGCGCTTCACTTCTTCAGGCAAACGCCCTTGAGCAGAAGAAATTCTGCTTTGCACATCAACTGCAGCAAGGTCAACGTCGCGCCCTAGATCAAAATTGATATTGATGGTCGAAGTGCCGTCATTGCCGCTGGTAGAAGTTATATATTTGATGCTCTGAGCGCCGTTAATAGCTTGCTCAAGGGGCGTTGTTACAGCCGATTCGACAACCTCGGCTGAGGCTCCAGTGTATGTAGAAGTTACCGATACTTTTGGTGGCGAAATATCTGGATATTCAGCGAGTGGCAGTGTAGGAATACTGACTGCACCAGCCAGAATTATAATCAGGGCACAAACTGTGGCAAAGATTGGCCGACCAATGAAAAAATCAACAAACATTACTTACCTGCAGCCAAGGAAGCCCCTTCGTATAGATTCTGCACATTAGAAACAACAATTTGCTCTGAGCCAGTCAAGCCACTTTGCACGACATAGTTGTTATCGTAAATATCGCCCAGTTGGACAGGCCTTTGCTTGGCCACATAAAGGCCGCTACCGGCCTTCTCTTCAGTGGCTACAAAGACAAAGTCTTGGCCGCTAATATGGGTGACGGAATTAGTTGGCACCATCAGGCGATTTTTGGTTTCCCAGACAATTCTAGTGGTCACTTGTTGGTTAGAGCGCAGCTTCTCGGCCTCATTGCCAAACAGAGCTTTAACCAACACCGACTGATTGCGATCGTCTACCTGGGGCGAGATGAAGAAAATCGAGCAATCACCCAAAGGCTTTCCATCACTGTCTATCATGTTCATCGCCATGCCTTTACGCAGGCGTGAGGCCTGCTCAGCAGGCACATAGACATAGACTTCTAAAGGGCGGCTTTGATCAATTGTAGTGAGGTCGCTGGACGGCTCGACATACTGACCAAGCTTAACTGGAATATCACCAACCACACCGGCAAACGGTGACAACACCCGGTGATAAGCAAGCTGCAAACGCTCTTGCTTTGTTTGTGAGGCACTCTGCTGTAAGAGCTTGCCCGACTTATTGATGACTGCATCTTGCGAACGAATCTGGGCATCAATCGAATTCAAATCAGCCTCTGCCGCCTTCAATTGATTAGAGTACTGATCAACACTCTCTTGAGCAACGGCACCCTCTTTGCTCAAATCTGAATAGCGCTTATGCTGGCTGCGAGCAAATTCTAAATTAGCAACTTTGGCGGTGCGATCGGCTTTCAGTGAACGTAATTTTTCTTCAGCACTGGTTTTCTCGGCCTTGTTTGATTCGAGAGATGCCAACTGTGTGTTGAGCGCTTCTTGCTCTTTGGCCGGATCGACTTCTAGCAATATGGCTCCAGACTGAACTATATCGCCAGAGCGCACATAAATTTGAGTGAGATAACCCGATACCCGCGGCCTAATAGTCACTGATTTGCGGCACTTCAAAGTGCCTACATAAGTCGAAGTTTCGCTAATTGGCTTCGATAAAACCACTGCTATCTTTACAGGAGTAGCCTGCGGCGCTGCCGCCCCCTGAGTGGCTTCACGCTGGCAACCGGCAAGAGTCAGTGGCAACAAAACAAAACCAATCGTTGAAGCTAAATAGGCGGAATATTGCAAAAGTTGAGAGGTTTGAATTCTCACGAGGGGTTTCCTTTAACTCTAGTTAGCTCAATCAGCCATGCCTAGTTTAGTTGATATCGACTGAATAGCTAACCAAATGGAAAGGTTATGTGATGAAAATTTCCACAGAACCATGCTACGCAGCCAAGAAGCTAACCTATAGTGGTAGTGTGGGTCCTAGAGAAGTAATAGAGAAAAGATCGAGTCATGCTAAGCGAGTCATGCTAAATATGTAGGTCCTAGACAAAGTCAATTATTTAGATTATTCAGTGGCGGACGCTTTACCTGAGTAAAGAATTTTACCAGAGTAAAGGATAGCATAGTAAACTAAGCTTCAAGCTTAAACGTTTAAATTGTAGTGACGGAGATTCAAAGTGTCTGGTCTGCGAGAAAAGAAGAAAGCCAGCACAAAAGAAAGCTTGCTCAACGCTGCCGAAAAACTTTTTCGCGAGCGCGGTTACGGCGAAACCACTGTCGACCAAATAGCAGACTTAGCGCAAGTTTCAAAAGTGACATTCTATGTTTACTTCAAAGCCAAAGAAGACCTGCTCACAGGCTTACACAATCGTGTACTTGAAAGTGCCTTAGAGCGCATCAACCAACCAGAACACAAGAATGCCGGTGCGGTAGCCACGCTCAAAATTTTAGCCAGCGATCTCGGCCGCTGGACAGAAGAGAACAGTGAACTCTTCAAAGTGCTTCTCACACAAAAAACCTTACCGCTCAACACCTGCTCACAATCAGACGGCGATAGCGAATGCCCGGCAGTCCAAGCCATGATTGATATTTTAGAGCGTGGCATTCAGTCAGGTGAGTTGCGGGCCGATATCGACTCAAATCGCATTGGTCGTTATCTTGCTCTAATGAGCTTTAGCGAAAAGATGACCTGGTTGCAGTTAGGCTGCACAGACTCACTTGTCGCCCGCCTAGAGACCTGCGTTGACATTCTTGTCAGCGGCATCAAAGCGAAATAGTCAGTAGTAGATTCAAGTAGATTCGCAATCTTTCGTATGACTCCCTAAGCCCTTAACCGCAGCTTAACCCTGCGGCCCCATGCTGCTATTGATCACTACCTGATCACTAAAAATGACAGTATCAATAGGTTTCAATCATGAGCGCTGCCACCGGAATCCTTTTCTTCGACATGCTAGTACGCCCGTTTTTCAAAGTGGCAATGAAATTTCCCTTAGTCGGATTTCTCATTCTCTTTGCCATCTATGGCGTCATTGCTTACGTTGCGCTGAGAAGCGCTTATTTAGCTGAGAATACTTAGACTAAAGCTCCTTGCCTGAATCCTTCGCGGACGTTGATCAAAGGTGTGATTTGCGGTGTCCGCATTGAAGACATAGAAGAGCCAACTATGCGGGAAATTCGCTACTTAGATAAATTAATCGACGAACTAGCAAAGGGTAAAACGGTGGAGAAAATTTTATCGAAATGCAACTAGTGCTCAATGGCGATATTTTTTCGGGTGATGCGAATTTTAAATTTGACAATATGGGACTTCTCCCACCAGCAGGCACTTTTAAGGATTCATTTCAGTCACTCTAGGGTATGATTCCAGTAGCAAAAGTAAGCTAGAGCTTTATTCATGGCAGTCAGCAAGAAACAATCGAATGAAAATTGGCTTGAAAGGGCAAAAGAGCACCTCTTGCGCCTGTGCCGTGAAGCGGAAGAATTTTCCGACGAATATGACGTTCACCCGACAAACCACTCTGTCGAGGTAGCGTTCGAAGTTTTGGAATCTTTCCAAACTGCAAGCAGCCCGAAAATCGCCTTGACTGTAAACAATGAGATTTCACTTGGCTGGAATAATCACGGCGAAGAGTTTCACGCTTATGTCAAACCGAACGGCACAGTTGAGTATTTCCATAACTCGGAAGTTGTAGGCAGACCGTGCTTTGCTCGGGACCTCTCCCATGCTCCAGTTTAGCAACGCCGCCAAATGACAAAAGACGGCCAACTTAAACCGGACGAGATCTTAATTAGAGGGTTGGTCAGATTACCTTCAGATCTGGACGGGGAATTCGGCCGCCTCCATCAAGACAAAGGTGATTTCGTTAGGAAAGCGAACTACAGAAAGACAGGTAAGCCAGAAAACGGCATATCTGTTTTCCGAAGAAGTAACTATCCAACGAACCAAGAGTTCTATGCACGGGTGAACATTCGCCTGCCCATGGGTGCATCAGAGTGCGCCCTGGACAAAATTACGGCAAAAGGAATGAACCCATCCTCGACAACCAAGAAAAGGACCATATTTCATTGCGGTGCCCTGATTGTGACATGGAGAAGCTGCCCAATATTTGTAAGCCAAAATCCAGCGGCCGTCTTTCAAATTGCCCACTATTTGACAAGGCAGATCCCCTTGGCCTTGACGTCGCCTTCCAAGAAGTAGAAGCGCCAACGGCAAGGCCACAGACCGGCAAAGCATCGGGCACGTCAGACAAGCGCTAGACTGAGTCGGAAACTCTATCTCTAGAACCGCCGCAGGATATACTAGGTAGTATTGAGCGCACCATTGATAAAAATCCCGGAAGCTACATCTATTGTTTTTACCCTGACACTGCTTCTAGCGGGTCAGTTTAGCCTTGGAGTTAGCCTTGAGCTGGGTCTTCCGGCAGCTGCAAAAGATATTGAACTACTCAGGCTTGTACCAACTCTAGACAAGCTACCAGAGCGCCGCTTACTCAAAGGTTCGATTGGTCAGGATCAGGGTCCAGAAGGCATACCCGTCAATATTTTTGGATACTCTGAAGTAGTATCAAAAGATGGAAAAGGGGGCGCAGCATCAGTGCAGATAGGCTACGTCAAGCCTTACACAGCAGCCTGGCGCAGTGGCCTTAGTGCCGGTGATAAAGTGTTGGCGACAAAAGTGCAGCTTCCTCAGGCACTTTTGACCATTGAGCGCGGCGGTAAACGCTACGGGTGCCTGATGGAAACCAAACAGACACTACCAATTGCGCTGTCAGGGAAAGCAACCGAGAATAAAAGCGATGCTCAGATTCTCTCTGAGTATGCCATTGTCATGCTTATAGACAGTTCAGCGTCGATGCAAACTGCTGATTGCCCCGGCAACATCAGCCGCTGGCAGTGGTGCAAAGAACACATGAAAGACCTTTATGTGGCCAATTTTACAAGCAATCTGGGCAGTCTGCGCAATCAGAGTAATGTCAGCATTATCACATTCGACTCCAACTACCGTAGTCATCGCAATTGCTCAACGGCTCAGTTGCCGCAAATTTTTCAAGATAACGAGCCTTCGGGTGAAACCTTTATGGCGCCGGCCCTGACAGAGGCTTTTGCCTTGGTGCGCAACCAGCTCAATTATGGTAAACCGGCAATGATTACTGTCGTTTCGGACGGTCGCCTCAACGACGCCGAGTCACTAAAGAAGGCGATCATTGCTCAGGTGAACAGTCTTTCTAAACCTGAGCTACTTTCAATTGTATTTCTAGAAGTGGGTACTCCAGACAAATTGCTTAAGCAACTCGACAACGAGCTGGTTAAGCAGGGAGCCAAGGCCGACATCGTTACAGTGGTGCCATTCAGTCAGGCCACCAGCCAGGGTTTGGTGCACAGCCTGGCCGCCACTGTTCCCAAGCCTAAGCCGGTGGAGACGACTATCAAAGGTGCAGTGAGTACCGCAGAAAATAAGGCTAAAGCAGCCATATCAGCACACATTATTTTGCCTTCCAAACCAACACCGCATCAACCGGCACCTCTAATTCAACCCAAGACAATTGTGCAACCGCAGGGCCGACCTAAGCCACAGCCTCCCATTAAGGCACATCCGACAGGCACATCGCTGGAGGCAAAGGCTAAGGCTCTGCCACAAGAAATAGATGAAAAGGAGCAAGTGCTCAAGCGCAATGCCAACAGAACATACCCTTGAGGGTTTACTAGAGTAGTATATGCAAGGTCTGAAGGATAATTGCGGAGAGGAAAGCAAATTGACAGCCGCTGTTCAATTGGAGCAGAGCGAACAAGAGCTAGATCAAGAGCTGGTGCGCAGAGAGTTTCCAGCCTCCGACTGCACCTATCTCAATACCGGCAGTTGCGGCCGCAAGCCTGCGACCGTGCTAGCCGCAATCAATGAGGGCTGGCAGAGGCTCAATATCAATCCGACCTATTCCACATTTCTTGACGTTGAGCCAATGCAATCGGCTCGGACAGCCTTTTCCAAGTTGCTTGGAGTTGAGCCCCGGCAGTTGATTCTGACGCAAAATTCTACTCAGGGCCTACAGCTGATCATGCACAGCCTCTTGCTAGAAGCTGGCGATGAGCTGGTTACGACCAATACCGAACACGGCAGTGTCACATCAATTGCCAGGCACCTCGGCGAGACTAGAGGCGTAGTAACTAAGCGTGCTGACGCCGACCCTAAACTCGGAAGCCGTTCCCTTTGCGATGGTTTGCTCAATCTCGTTGCCCCAAAGACACGACTAATTGTTGTCAGTCAGATTAGCTCATACACCGGGTGGCGGGCCGACCTTCGGCACCTAGAGAGCGAAGCTAAGAGCCTTGGTGTGCCGGTATTGATAGACGGTGCTCATGCTATGGGGCAGCTGGCCGGTCCTGAAATTACAGGTGAGAGCAGCCTCTGGGTTGGCTCTGCCCACAAGTGGCTGGGTGGCCCCAATGGCACTGGGGCAGCCTATGTGGCACCAGAAATGGTATCACTACTAAAACCAATTGCCGTTGGTGATCACTATTTCGATGCTCTTGCTGCCGACGCTGGGGATGTAACTCGATTCGAAAGCGGCGGTACTGCTGATGTGGTGCGCTGGTATGGCTTGGTCAAAGCTTGTGAATTACAAGACATAATCGGCGCTGAAAAGATTCGGCGTAAGCAACTTGCCTTGGCACAGTATCTGCGCGAAGAGCTTGAGAAGGCCTATCATCCCGAGTTCCGCCTTCCGAGTTTACAAGGCAACCAGGCCAGTGAAGCTACCGCTCTGGTTGCTTGCTACTGGCCAGAAGAACGGGTCAAGGTACCAGACTTACGCGAGGCACTCTGGAGCAGATTCAAAATCTGGATTCAACCAGATTTTCTCAACGCCAAACCTGGCTGCGGCATTCGAGTAGCCTGTCATTATTCCAATACTCAGGCCGAGGTAGATAAACTGCTTGAAGCGCTTGGATCGTTAATTGCACAATAAGCCTATTTTTGCGGTTGCTTCTCACCAAACATCGCCTGCAGCGGGCTGGGGAGTATAGGCGGCGTGGAATGTTCCGGTGCTATCGGTGTCAGCTCCAACTCACCAATTAGATACGAAGGCGTTATCAGAGATCGCGTCCAGTAGTCCATCGGCTCCATAATGTACGGCTTGGGGTCATTGCCGACCGCCTGCACATCGCGAAACGTGCGCAGAGATACGTAGGCAAACTCAAGCCCCCTCACTAATTCGCGATGACCATCATTGAGAAATAGCTTATAGACAATCAGTGGATTAGAGGGCTGAATCGAATGCGATGGCGTTACATAGGGCCGCTCATCGAGATAGTCGGCGGATGGATACTCGCGCATTAGATAATTTTGTTTGATTCGCGATATCAAAAGCACGTAGCCGAGACCGGCATCCTTTCCCAATTCACTGGCCTTTGCCAGGATATGCTCTGGGCTCTCCGGTTGTGAGCTGGACAGTGAAAGAATGCTGTAGACGCCATGACCGCCCAATGAGTGCCCGTTACTATGGTTGAAATGTCGAGTGGGAATGCGGCTTTGACAAAATGCCTTTAGCAGGCCGTTTTGCACCAGTTCGACTGGCTGGGCCAGTACTCCTTCGTCGTCGATTTTGTATGTGCCCGTCAGCGCATCTCCATTTGCATCCACAGCATATGGATTATCGACAACGGAAAGCTGCTTGGACATTATTTTGCGGCCGAGACGATTCTTCAAAGGATTGCTGAAATCTTCGCTGCCCATGTACTCTTCGGCGAAACCGAAATTGGGCGCCATCACCTGATCAAAAAGCTCAGCAGCAGCCTGATCTTCAAACAAAACCGGCCCGCAGTAATCTTCGCCTTTTGCTGCCACTCGCAGGTCGGTCAAGCGCTGCGCCAGAGCCTCGGTCTTTTGCCGCAGTTGGGCAAAGTCTGGCAATTTGGACTCGTCGGGATTGGCCACCAGCTCACAGTCTTCAAAAGGCATGCCGTCGCCGGCCTGTGCGGTGGCCCAGATGCGCACCCCATATTGATTATGCGAGTCGCGCACTTTTGTACCTTCACTGTTAACAAACCAGCGGTTAACGGTGCGGGCGATAAAAGAAACTTTGGATTTTTGCAAGGTAGGATAGTTTCTAAAAATCGCAGAGAGCTCCTCAATCTGCTTCGACCATTTTTTCTCGTCGACATTTACGTTGTGCACTGAATCTAGGGCCACGACTGGCTTTTCCTCTGTCAGATCAGGCAAGCGTTCTACGACATTATTGCTGCTGAGATAGGCTTTTTTCCACTCTAGTATACGCACAGCATACTTGTACTCACTGTCGGTATTGAGCCAGATAGCGCGCCGTACCGCCGAGTAATTGTCATCTAAAGGCAAGAGATAAGATGTATTGGGCCGATCGGTTGTCGGATAGGAACTATCCAGATCGTAGCCGCCGACTTTGACTATTGGCGTAAAGACACGTTCTCGAGTGTGATCGAAGACAGAAGGCGCGCCAAGGCAGGAGGCAAAGCTGGCTTCGTCAATCTCTTTTACCGTATACGAAATAAAATATGGGGCCGGGTGTTTCTCGAGTTTTAGCTCTTTCATCGAGCGGTCCATTTCGTCGGTGAGCGCCGACAAGACGACATCGTTGTCAACCGCAGCAAAAGAACAGCTGCAGCTGAAGACCCCGGCAGCGACCAGAGTATAGAAATTGACAAGTTTACTATTGAAAGTTTTCATCGTTTCCTATCACTTTCGCTTGTTGCCAGTGGTTCACTTTTTTTGATAGTCGGATCAGAAAGTATCGGCGTTTTCTCAGTTGAGCGCAACGTGCGTTTTGTTTCAATCGACTGGATAAGCAAACTAGGCGCCACCGCTGAAACGGGGATAAAGCCTGAATCACGACCGCATGTTCCGTTAAATACACGTATGTCGTTGCCTGCTGCTATCACGCGCTCAAGGGCAGCAAGTGGTGTACCAACAATTTCAGCTCCCCGAATAAGTTGATCCGGTCTGCCGTCGACAAACACTTTGTAAACCTTGAGCGGATGCACATTATAAGTCTGGTCCGAATCACTACTGGTACAAGTCGAACCGCCAGCGATTTCGTCAAATAATAGACCGTATGATTTGTGCTGCCTGACTGCTTCTTTGATAAGCATTGATCGCAATACATGAGGTGAAACTTGCTTAGTTTTGTCGGCCTGGACAAAGAGATTGGCTTGGCGGGCAACAGGATTCCAACCAGGCGAACAGCGGCCATGGCCGTTTGAAGCCTTGAAGCCACGCACCAGAGTACGACTGAGCAAAAAGGATGTCAGTACACCTCTTTTGGCAATCGTCACCGGTTGCGCCGCTACACCTTCATCATCATAGAAATAGTGCCCGTTCAAATATTCACTGCCTACCTTGGCGGCAGTCGGATCATCAATCACCGTAAGAAAAGACGGCATGACAGTAGAGCCGATTTTGTGAGAGAAAGTCTTGCCTTCATTTTCGTTTTTTTGATGCAAGGCTTCCACTCTATGGCCAAATGTCTCGTGAAAAAATACGGCCGCCGCCCGTCCAGACAAAATTGCCGGTCCGACATAGGCCTCAGCTACCGGCGCCCGGCACAGCTGTTCCAGCGACTCAGCCAGCTTTTCCACTTTCTTAGCCAGAACCACTTCGTCTGGCAAAAGAGCAGGATCGAGCGCATTGACAGAATCAGTCAGTGAGAGCTGCATGCCGTCTTTGGCGAGTGCCGAAGCCTCGACCGAAATGCAATAACTGGAGTGCTGTTCGACAATTTTTGAGCCCTCGCTATTAACCATATATCTGGTGGTAGGCTCGGCGGTTAGGGAAACTTTGGAAGAAGTGAAATTGGGATGCTTTAAAAAGAGCTGCGACAAACGTCGCACCCGCGCGGTCCATTCTGGGCGGTCAAGAGTCAATTTTTTCAAGGTCGATTGATAATTGTGCACAGGTTGAAAAGAAAAATCATCAGACTTATCGTCCTCTGCCGACATCACTTCATGGCTCACTGTCAGCTCTGAATATCTCTGCTGAGCAGACTTATAGGCCTCATCAGTAGTGATCCACAGACATTGTTGAAGGGGGAGGCCGGCGCCGCCATCGGGCAGAATCGAATCCCGCTTGCTTGATCGTTCCCAGAATGTCGGCGACGCAGAATTTTCACCACGTAAAAAATGAGTATTGTCAAAGTGACAATTTCCCACCCGCAGATCCACAGACAACATGCGCCAGTTGCCGCCGTGACTAATATCGAGAAGGGCACCATTGGAAGCCGAGATAGAGTCCCAATTTCCTTCATACAGCCGGTAGGCGAGATAATAGACAGGCGCTTTACCAGCGTTCTTTAGACGGCTAATTGAGCGCTGCAACTCACTATCCATAGTGGCAAGCACAGAAGCCGGCTCACAGTCATACTTACTCGTTGGCGCACTGGCAAAACTCTGAGGTGTCTCGGCACGAACAGAGTGACAATACAAAAGCGCTAAAACCGTTAGCGCGACCAATTTCCTCAAATCATGTCCACCTTAAAGCCCATGTTGACTTGTACCCAATCTCGAGCGCTCTATCCCGATGCCCGACATTTTGGTCGAAATCCCGACTTAGCTGCTGCGGACAATCATAAGGCTATAATGAGACCCAAATATTAAAACTGTCCAGTAAGCAACAAGGGTAAAATGCCGACTTCCAAAATATCACTTCGGCTTGGTATTGCAGCTACAGTGATTATCCTAGTAATTATCGCTGCCCGTTCGTGGACTCATGCCGAGAAGAAGCCGTTTGTCTTTCCTGACATAGGTTCACCAATCGCCTCTGCGATGGTGATTTATGATTCCCGAGACATTTCATTAGACACACGGAAAATCGCTGACATTATAAACAAGTCTTCTAACGACGCCACGGCAAAGGCAGAAGACGTACCGCTACCACAGGGCGGAGTTTTCCCGCTTGTCCGAGTCACGACTCCAGTCGCATTAGTAGTCGTAGTCGACGACTCATCGTATGCCGTCGAGGAAATTCGAGAACTTACTAACGATGCAGAAAAGCAGCAACAGTTATCGAAAGACTTAATCGCAAAACTCAGGCGATGCAACGCACGTCTTAGTGTGTCGTCAGCGAATAGCCCGACAAAGGTGACGGATAAGGCTGTGATCGTCGAAGCGAAGACCAATTTAGATCCGAAAAGCCCAGCAGTTCAAAAATTACTCCACACCCTTGAAGACTCTACCCAAGGCCTCACATTCGACTGCGTAGATGGTAAGTGGCTGACCCGATAGCTGCGTGTCTTCTTAAAGCTACCCCAGCCTCTCTGGATCTTCCAAATCAGGAGTATCGGGAAACATTCGCACCCAGTCTTGGCTCCAATGCCAGTCATAAAATCGCAGCCAACAGGTACTAGGCAAATTGGCTCGCTGACAAACTTCGCGCAAGACTTCAATTGCTTTGGCAACATCAGTCAAGCATAAATCGAAGTAATAGCTGTCAGGGTTTCCACGACCGCATCCGACCATACAGCCAGCCTCAGCAGCCGCCAAAGCACTTATTATGTCGTCCTCAAACCTTTCTCGAAATTCGTTTGAGAACTCAGGAATAATGTCAAGTAGATGCAGGTAGGCAAAACGCTGCCCATTTTTCAAGAACCGTTCTGAAAAGAATAATCTATTAGACAAACCCATGAATATCTCAGGCCAGAAAGTCATAATAGTCCAACGCCTGCGGTCGCGTGAGGTGTCAGCAATCTGGGCAGGAGTCGCTACCTGCAACGTAGTGAAATCTCGCGTACAATCCCAAAGCGCATAAGGCTGTTCAGGCAGTTCATCCAGAATAGATTGCCTCATATCGGCAAAGGCTGTTTGAAAAGCTTCGGCTTTAGCCTTAAAGTCGAAATCAGATACAGTTAGATTCTCATCAAATAAAGTCTCGCGCAGCCCTACCCACCTGTCAGAGACTTGCTCACCAAGAAGAGTTTCACAAAGATAAAAAACGGTTGCTTGATCATCGTCTTCACTCTCGACCCTAAATTCATTAGAATAGAATTTGATCTCAATGTGATTGGATGGGGTTTTAAACAATTCAAAGGTGAAGGGCGGAAGCCTCCTTTTCCATCGGCTCTCAAAAGCACTACGAATGTCGATTCTAGACAGATCTAACGGAACTCTTCCCGCGTAGATTTTCCAACCATCGATTACACCAGCTCGCTCAACAAATGTTTCTGTTAGTCGCAGTTGTGAGAACCCTTCGCTGCGACAAATAGAAAGCTCCGAAAGTTCATCTTGATCAAATCCTAGCTCCCATTCTAAGGGTGGTTCAGCAATAGGAAAATGTTCAAACATCCACGGGGCACCAATATTATCTCGCAGAGCCGCTCTTGCCCGCACCTGGCAAAGCTTACTAGCCTTAAACTCGCTCCAAAACCTATCGATTTGTTTTAGAGCCAAAGCCTTTCTAACCGCTTCTGGACCTTTCTCGCCGTCGAGAAAGTGCCAGCGGCCGCTACACACTATTTTTTCAAATTCGTTGCGATGTGGCGCAGGCATTAACTAGACCTCGAATATTTCGAATGTGGATCGTAAGCAATTATGCTATCTCAAGTGCAACACTGACGAAGATTACGGCTGAAACATAATATTTCTATTGAATCAGTTCTCCTTCTGGACTTGCTAAGATTAAGAGCACACTACAGCCAGCGTGAACCTGCTACCAATAAAGGCCATGCGCAAAATAACTATTATTCTTTGCCTGTCTCTCCTGGCCGCACTAACCATAGCAGCCGAACATTTATCAGCGACCCAAGCAGCTCGACAGCAAGCTAACTGTGGAGAATGGCAGCTGGCCCTCGAAAGCTACAATAGAGCATTAAAGACAGCTCCAAATGACGCTTTTTGCCTGGCAAGAAGGGGCCACGCCTATGCCCGCCTAGGAAATTACAAGCAAGCTTTTGCAGATTTCGCTAGCGCCGTTAAAAGTGATCCAAATTGTCCTGATGCTTATTCTCGGCGCAGCCGTGTCTATGACTGGTTAGGCCTAGTGCAACTCGCCAAGCAAGATGCGAAAAAGGCTTTAGAGCTTGCACCAAGCATACCGACAGAACCAGATCTGCTTCTTGAGCATGCCGGCTCATTGCAAATCGCCGACAAGGACAAAGAAGCCAACGAAGAATACAAACGGGCCTTGGCGTTGAATCCGAAAGACAAGCGAGTTAGCACTCTGCTCAATGCCGCTGGCGCCTACTACAGCTTGCACCAATCTAAAGACACAGTTGATTGCCTCAGCCAAGCCATAAAACTGTCCCCTAACTGTATCTTCCTCCACTTCTTGCGCGCTTGGTCGTACTGGGAGCTAAACCAATGGGACTTAGCCATTTCTGAGTACGACTTCTATATAACTCATAACAAGAGAAATCCTCTGGCTTACTGCGCCAGAGGGAGCTGCTATTACTACCAGGGAAAATATGAAAAAGCAGTGGCAGACTATGATCAAGCTATAGAATTAGCACCTAATTATGCCACTGCTTTTTATTGGCGCGGGCTCGCCTACCACTATTTAAGTGAACACCAAAAGGCTATTAGCGATTTCACTAGTGCAATCAGCCTAGAATCAACTTACCCCAATGCCTACAGAGAAAGAGCAGATAACTATTGCCACCAACAAGAATGGGCAAAGGCACTCAAAGATACGCAGCAAGCACTATTGCTAAATCCGAAATATGCCAGAGCGTACAGCACTCAAGCGTGGGCTCATCGCGAATTGGGACAACTAGCAGACGAAATTGAAGATCACAACAAAGCCATTGCTTTAGCGCCAAAAGACTCTACCGTGTATTATGGCCGAGGTATGTGCTACCGAGCACAAAAGCAGTACAAAAAAGCCATCGCTGACCTGACTGAAGCGATAAAATATGACCAAGAGAACGCCATCAATTTTTGCGCTAGGGGCTCAGCCCTAGTGAGCGATCACCAATATGAGCGAGCCATTGCCGATTGTACCCAGTCTCTAAAACTAAATCCAAAACGCACGCACCCACATTTAAGCCGGGGCATCGCTTACTCGAAACTAGGCAAATACAAACTTGCTCTACAAGATTTAGATGAAGCAATTAGACAAGTACCAAACTATGGAGAAGCTTACTATGAGCGCAGCTTGACCTACAAAGCGCTGGGCAAACGAAGCCTATCGAAAGTTGACCTACAAAAAGCAGAAACATACGGCGCTCAGTCACCAGAAGCAATGTGATAAATTAGTCGCTCCTCTCAGTTACGACATTCTCGTTCGAGCTTTCCTAGTTGGCGAAGTAGTAGCCCCTGACCACTAAAAGACCTGCCTTTGTTAATGACTGAATAATCAGCCGTTTTGACCCAATACACATATGCCTCCCTTACCGCACATGGAGCTGGCCCGTCTTGAACAGCTAGTATTCTGTAATGATCATTCTTGGTCAACGGATCGCTAACATTGCCGCTCAAAAAAATATGGTAGTCGTTTAAATCCGCATCGGGGCGCTCTTTTCGAAAAGACTCAGTTGCTAGGTCAATAGCTTTCTGTTCTCTTTCAGAAACCGATTCCGCTAGTTCGTCTTTGGGCCAAATCTGTTTGCGTGAAGGCCCGAATACAACTCTTTTGATACCAGATGGAACATCAACCATGAAGTCAAAAGGAACACCTCTCCTAAATAGACGACGTGTGCTTTGCAGCCTGAGTTCATCGCCACTCAACTTAGACTTTAGGTTGCTACATCCAGAATCCCCGCTGTACATGGGAAGCCCTCTAATGTGCAAGTGAACTATCTTGCCATCGGCTACCTCAGTCACATGAAAGCCGGCTATATCGCTTCGCTCAAGTTCAGCACCTAGCACAGGCTGACAAAACAAAGTTGAAACCACCGCCCCAACTACCAACTTTTTAATCATAGAGCCGCATCCATTAGAATTATTCTCATACTTCACAGGGGTGAATTATATAGACAATCGAGTGCTGACACCCATTCCGCGAAATCATTTGCCCGCTCTTCGACCGAAGCTGATTCGGGGGAACTATCTGACGTCCCCCAGTCAAGCTCAGCCTTCTCTCCGACTTCTAGCACCAAGGTCACAATTGATGCTAAAACTATCTCTCTAGTTATTGCAACAAGCGAAATGAATAACCACTTAAATCTCCACCAACTATTGTTCTCAAGACGACACCCAGTCCAATACCTTATCCGCAATCTCCGCCATATTGTCGCGCTCTGTGGTATCGGCTATCTTTCTCTTTCGCCAGCACTTGCCGTCGAGCCAACCAATGACAAAGTCCACGCCGATCTGATCATCAAAAACGCCAAGATCTATACAAGCGCCAATCCACCATGGCAAAGCGCCATAGCCATTGGCAAGGGTCGCGTTGTGCAAATTGGCAGCGATGAAGAGACTCTCAAGCTAGCTGGACCAAAAACCAAAATATTTGACGCCGATTCAAAGCTGATCATGCCGGGCTTTCACGACTGTCACGTACACCTAGCCGAAGGCGGCGCTGAGCTATTGCAATGCCGTTTGAACGCAGCTAAGAGCAGAGCGGACGTGCTGACGTTACTGCAAAAATGGCGCGACGAAAAACACCCAGAAAAGCACCCAGAAAAGCACTCTAGTAAATGGCTACTAGCAGCAGGGCTGCCGCTACCAGCAGTGATGAAAGAGCCGCTAGACTGTCACATTTTAGATCAAGTTTCTGCCAGTCAACCAATTCTGGTTTATGCCGAAGATGGCCATTCAGCCTGGTTGAATAGCAAAGCCATGCAAATTGCCAAGATCACACGCAGCTCCAAAACTACCTGTGGTGGCATAATCGAGCTAGATACAAAAGGACAACCAACTGGCTGCCTAAGAGAAGGCGCTCTAGCACTAGCACAAAAAGTACTGCCTGTTTTGTCACTAAAAGAACGCAGTGCCGCTTTAGCCAAGGCCATTGCCCTAGCCAATTCATTTGGTATCACTTCGGCCCAAGAAGCCCATGCCAACCCCGAAGTAATCACGGCTTACTACGATTTAGCTAAGCGCAAGCAGCTCAATATCAAAGTAGTAGCAGCTCTCCACACCGGCACAATGACGCCGCTAGCTTATGAACAAATAGAAGCCGCAGCAAAGAAATATTCAAAATACAATCGGCTCAGCGCTCACAGCGCCAAAATTTTTGCCGATGGTGTAATCGAATCACATACAGCTGCCTTACTAGAGCCCTACAGCGACCGATTAGCGGCTAAACAAGAGAGACCACAAACGAACCAGCAAACACATCAAGCCCTCAATTTCGCCCCGGCTGAATTGACTACCATGGTAAAAGAATTGGCTAGTCGGGGCTTTCAAATACACATTCACGCCATTGGTGATGGCGCTACGAGAGCGGCTCTTGATGCCTTTGAAGCCTTGCCCAAACAAGGCGATTTACGCCACCAAATTGCTCACTTGCAATTGGTGGCCCCAGAAGATCTCAAACGCTTCGCCGCCCTCAATGTAACGGCCAATTGTCAGGCAGCTTGGGCCTATCAAGATACCTACATCAAAGACTTAACTGCTCCACTTCTAGGCACAGAACGCATGGCCCGGGTCTATCCCTTCAACAGCCTAAAGCAAGCTGGTGCCAGACTAGCAGCCGGCTCAGACTGGACAGTCTCGACCCTCAACCCCCTTGAAGCAATGCAGACGGCAGTAACAAGGCAAGCACCGAAGCAAGGCAGCGACGGCACACTAGAGCCGCCCTTAAATGCTAAAGAAGCGCTAGATCTCAACGACATCGCCAAGGCATACACTACTGGTGGTGCCTATGTAAATCACTCAGAGCAACAAACAGGCAGCCTAGAAATTGGCAAATCTGCTGACTTAGTCATGCTCGACAAAAATATTTTCGACTTGCCGCCAAGCGATATCGCCAGTGCCAAAGTGCTCTTAACCTTAATAGACGGAAAGGCCGTCTACAAAGAGGACAAGCTTTCCTTCTGAAGTGTTAAAACCAATCAAATTCTTCCTAGCTGGGAATAATAGGCAGGGGGAACAATTAATCTTGGAAAACAATGAATACAGCAAAACCGTGGTCATTGGTGAGACTGCTGCCTCAGAAAGCGGCAATCGAATCAGTGCCAATTTAGATAAGAGCAATTCGGGCAGTGGCCAATATTCCCCAGGCGACGTGCTGGGCGGCACTTACAAGATTATTGACTTCCTTGGACAAGGGGGAATGGGCTTTGTCTACCGGGTTGAACACCTTTTGCTGGCCAAAGAGCTTGCCTTAAAGGTATTGCGCGCAGATCAAGTATCAGAAGTAATTTGGCGCCGCTTTCAAACAGAAGCCCAAGCCATTGCCAGACTAGACCATGCCAACATAGTCAAAATTTATGACATGAATCAAACTCCAGCTGGCGTTCCCTACTACACAATGGACCTCTTAACTGGAGAATCACTGGCTGATTACCTAGACCAAAACGATTTCCTCCCCGTCGAGCAAGCATTGCCGATATTCCGTCAGATTTGCGCAGGCCTTTCCTACGCTCACGATCGCGGTATTATCCATCGCGACATTAAACCGCCCAATATCATGCTGCTTGAAGGCTCGCAGCGGGTAGTTAAGATTGTCGACTTCGGCATTGCCAAACTCAGTATCGACGGGCATCCGGGCCAGGGCCTCACTCGACCCGGTGAAGTCTTTGGCAGCCCGCTGTACATGAGCCCCGAGCAATGTTTAGGCACTCCCATCGACCACCGCACCGATATTTATTCAACCGGAATTACTTTCTTCGAGGCCCTCACCGGCAGAGCACCCTTTATCGGCCGCAGTGCTGTTGAAACTACAGTCATGCATCAATCAGATGTTGCACCAACTTTGAAAGACATCGGTGATATGGAGTATCCGCCACAGCTAGAGCGTATCATCGCAAAAATGCTGGCCAAAGCGCCTGAGCAGCGCTACCAATCATTGGCAGAGACAGCCAAAGACTTACTGTTACTAGAACGCTCCCTTGGCCAGCCGTCTTACAGACAAACAGAGCGCCGTGGGACAGCTAGTGACACTGAACTGGATAATCACAATCGATTGGAATATAGCGATCAATTAGATGATCGCGACGACATAGACGATATCAAACCAAACTTGATGGAGAGAATCCAAAACTCGGCAAAACCTTTAGCAGCAGCACTTCTCGTGCTCTCAGCCACAGCTCTGATAGCTGGCCTATTTCTAGCCCCAACGCCTAAGTCCGCCAAAAACGTTGCCAGCCAAAAAGCAATGTACAAAGAAGCAACCAACAAGAAAGAGACAGACAAGAACGTCATAAGCTCCACTAGAGAGTCAGCTACAAAAGAAGAACCGATTGACACAAAATACTACGAGGATGACATACGCGATCGCGCACAAAAACAAGACCCCCTTTTTCTCCCCGAAATCGGCCCCGACAAACCATTCTTCAGCAAGGTAATCGGCAAAGGCGCCGCCGCAGTTCGGCAGTTCACCATTCCAAAAGAATTGGACCTCGGCACAATTAAATACGGTCCTCATAATACTAAGCACCACAAAGCTCAAGGCTCCTTCAGCATTCCCGAAACTGAAGTACGCGAGCTAGAGCCTAGTCAAGCGGCTGTTACTCACAGCAGAATCTTCAAACGCTTTCAAGACGGTGACTTTCAAAGCTTTATCTGTCAGGGAACAGAGGGATCACACGATGATTTAATAGAAAACATCAGCCATATCAACTCAATAACCGAATTGGGGATGAGTGGAAACGATTTCACTAACGCCTCTATAAAATCGATAGAAAAGCTAAGAAATCTCACAAACCTAGGCGTTACGGAGACAGGTATAACAGGAGAAGCCCTTGCGGCAAGCACCATCCCCATGCGTCTCAAACGCATAAACTTAAAAGCTAACGTGAACGCCTCTGCACTAGTCAAGGCCATGCGCAATTCACGAAAGGCTGCTCATCTTACCCTCGATGGAAGCAATCTTACTGGCGCTGATATTGAAGTACTTAGCACCATGCCAAAACTAGACAAACTAGAAATAGGCTACAACAACCTAGCGAATGAAGACCTGAAGCCTCTCACGAAGCTCAAGAATCTACACTCGTTAGAACTACAAGGATGCCGCAAACTTACAGCAGAAATCATACCCACCATGGCCAAAATAGTAAGCCTGAAGCGCCTTACCCTGGGTCTTGAGAGATGGAGCAGGCAAGACCAAAGGCGTCTCCACCAAGCTCTGCCAAACTGTATAATCCGCAATTATGATGACCGAAGCGACTCCAAAACAAAAATTGAGGAAGAGCTAGCCCCAGCGAGCTCGAAATAAGCAAAATAGACGTAGAATAAGAGCAGTTGGTGGGTACGGTGGGAACAGTGGGAATGTCGTAAATTGCAAAACCAGTTTCAGAGACCCAAAACCAGTATCACTATCAAAGAAGGCGACACCTTCGCTGGCTCTTATCGCATCATCTCGCAAATAGGCCACGGCGGCATGGGCGCAGTTTACCGCGTTCATCATGCCTTTCTCAATCGCGAATTTGCTCTTAAGACAATTCCCCCAGACGAAGTAACAAAAGAAAGTTGGGCTCGCTTTCAAATGGAAGCTAAGTCTGTGGCGAAGCTAGAGCACAAAAACATGGTCAAGATTTATGACCTGGGCATTGCCGAAGGCAAGTTTCCTTACTATGTCATGGACCTTTTAGAAGGAGAGTCGCTGGCAGAGCTATTGAAGCGACAAGCCACCCTACCTTTGCCAGAGGCCCTAGAGATATTCTGCCAAATAGCCGACGGCCTTAACTTCGCCCATGAACGGGGCTTTGTTCATCGTGATATTAAGCCAGGCAACATCATGCTCACCTTCGACAAAGGTGCCACCAAACCAACCGTAAAAATTCTCGATTTCGGCATTGCCAAACTGGCCACTCCTACCGGCCAAGACTGTGCAGCCACAACCAACACTGGCGCTATCTTCGGCAGCCCGCTGTACATGAGCCCAGAGCAATGCCGAGGAGCTGAAGTCGACCCCCGCTCAGACATATATTCGATAGGTTGTGCCCTCTACGAAACCCTGACCGGTGCCCCTCCATTCATGGGCGACAGCGCTCTGATTACCATGGTCAAGCACCAAAAGGAAATTCCTTTGAAGCTACGCGAAGCCTCTTTGGGCAAAGATTTTCCCGAAGGCATAGAAATAATTGTCTCGCGCCTTTTAGCAAAAGAGAAAGCCGATCGCTATCAATCACTGACCGATCTACACAACGATCTTCTGGCCGTCAAAAGCGGCAAGCCTCTGACAACGCAATATTTCAACAATAAGCGTGTGCAAGAGGCCTATGACGACGACGATGATTATGATGAAGATGAAGAAGACGACTACGAAGAAAATAATCAGTCATCAGGCATGCCCAAAATTGTAATTGTCGCCATCGTCATTGCTACAGTTTTACTTTTGGCGGCTACCATTTTGCTAATTTACGTGCTCACCACCGGTCAGGGGCTTGGCGGTTAGAAGCCACCATTCATATGGCAAACCACAAAAATAATTTCAAAGGCATTTTTCTTGCAGCAGCAGCCGCAGCACTGTTTGGTATGAGCACACCATTAGCCAAACTACTTGAAAAAGAAATCGCCCCTGTTATGCTCGCCAGCCTTTTTTATCTTGGTTTTGGAATTGGCTTTGCTCTGCTATCTGCATTGGCTGCATCAAGAAAAAAGCAAGGCAAAGTCTTACTTTTGAGCCGCGCCGATTTGCCATCTCTCATGGTCGTAGTAACTGCTGGAGGCATTTTTGCACCCGTTTGTCTAATGCTTGGATTGAGCTACAGCAGTGCCACTACAGCGTCTCTCTTGCTTAACCTGGAAGCAGTCTTAACTGCACTAATTGCCTGGATTTACTTTCGCGAGAACTGTGACAGCAAAATTATACTGGGAATGATTGCTATAACCGCCGGTGGTATCATACTTAGCTTTAATCAATTTGGCTTCAATCAACTTAGCTTTGATCAGGCTAGCGTCAATTCAGCACTAAATCTGGCACCAAGCATAACCGCACCACTCGTCAGCATATCAGGCCCGATCTTGATTGCCTTGGCGTGCCTAGGTTGGGCTATCGACAACAATTTCACCCGAAAAATTGCCGCCGCTGACGCCAAGCAAATAGCAATGATCAAAGGCTTAGTTGCCGGTCTAGTCAATCTAGCTTTTGCCCTTGCCCTCGGTCAAAAGCTACCGAACGTAGGTGCTATCACTGCAGCTCTTTTGCTTGGCTTCGTTGGCTATGGCCTCAGCCTGGTGTTCTATGTCATGGCCTTGCGCGATCTCGGCAACGCCCGCACCAGTGCTTACTTTGCCACTGCTCCATTTCTCGGCGCCTTGCTTTCTCTTGTGATTTTTCGCGAACCAGTGACGGCGACGCTAGCTCTGGCGGCTTTGTTAATGGGCATTGGTGTTTACCTGCACATCAGCGAGCGGCATGAACATACCCACATTCATGAAGAAACCGAGCATGAACACGAGCATCTGCACGATTTGCATCACAATCACGAGCATGCCAGCGGAGACGAACCAACTCACAGAAAAAACGGCAGCGAAATACCCCACACCCACAAACATCGGCACGAAGGCTTGAAGCATAGCCACACTCACTATCCTGACTTGCATCACAGACATCGACACTAGCCATATGTTCAGAATTTAACACAGTGCGATCACCCAAAAGGGTGAGGGTTCAAGCATTTGAGACGTGGGATAATGACAAAGTAAGACATTGTCACGCAGGGCACTAGGAGACATTATGATACCAACGGTGACCGGCCAATCGTACGGCCAAATAGGTCCCTAATGTCTGAGCAGAAGCCCATAACTATCCTGATCGCTGAAGATCAAGCAATAACCCGCTTCGGGCTCAAGTGCTCACTTGAAGCCTACCCAGACTTAAAGGTGGTAGCAGACTGCGGAGACGGCGTCAGCGCTATATTACAGGCACTAGCAGTCAAGCCCAATGTAATTTTAATGGATATTGGTCTTCCCAAAATCGACGGCATTCGCGCTTCAAAAGAAATAAAACAAGCGCTGCCCGGCAGCCATATAATCATGTTTACCGCCAGTGCCGACAACGAGCACATTTACGAAGCCCTTGAGGCTGGAGCCGACGGTTACTGCTTAAAGACCGTAGCAGGAGAGCATCTCTATGCCGCCATCAAGGCTGTAAGATCAGGCGCCACCTGGCTTGATCCTGGTATTGCCCATAAGCTGCTAAAAGGGCAATACCAGCGCCATAGTGCAGAATCAGCTAGCGTTACGACGCCGGTCCGACTGGAAAAAGACTCAGCCCTATCCGAAGAGCAGGTGTCGATTTTGCAGATGCTAAGTTCTGGTTCTAGCCTTGAAACCATTGCTAAGCAAACCGGCTCTTCTCTAGACAATGTAGGTAATCTTGTACAAGGAACCCTTGATCTACTATTAAAAGCCGGGAAGCAAGACCTAAACGCGACAGGCGATACGACTACAAGCAATGGCACGGGCGGAGCCAAAGAAGATCCCAGCCTTAAAGTTTACCAGGGCGGAAATACCCCATTTGGCGACCGCTACGAAATCGAGGGTGTGCTTGGTCGCGGCGGCATGGGCATCGTATACAAAGGCAAACACGTGCTAATGAATCGCCATGTAGCTATCAAAATGCTCAATCCTGAGCATTCAGGCGACAAAAAGGTAGTAGCTAGATTTCAAAGCGAAGCTCAGACCTTAAGCCAGTTATCACACCCCAATCTAGTTTCAGTCTTTGACTTTGGCGTGACAGCCAATAACGAGCCATATTTGATCATGGACTTTCACTCCGGCCAGAGCCTAGAAAGCTATCTAATAGCCAACGGTATTCTCAGTGCTAAAATTGGCATCGGTATCTTTAAGCAAGTGCTGAGCGGCTTAAGCATTGTACACAAGTCAGGAATTGTACATAGAGACATAAAACCAAGCAACCTTATTATTTCACAAGACCATATACCGCAGGTAAAAATTGTCGACTTTGGTATTGCTAAAAATCACAGCGCCGAAAAGGAACGCTTAAAGTTAACCAACACGGGCGAAGTGGTTGGCACTCCTCGCTATATGAGCCCAGAACAATGCACAGGAAAAGAACTAGATGCTAGAAGCGACATCTATGCTCTTGGCTGTGTCATGTACGAAAGTTTTACCGGCAAACCGACATTTGACGGCGACAGCTTCTATGACATGGTTCGACTCCACCTCCACGAAGCGCCTTCGCGCTTGCCATTCTTCCAACCCGGTGTCAACCACCCCAAAGAACTAGTAGAAACGATATTCAAGGCACTCAATAAGAATCCCGATGATCGCTACCAAAGCGCCGAAGAAATGCTTGAGGCCTTGAACAAAGTATCGACAATCGCAACAAACTCAATAGTCGCCGAGTGAATTAGAGTATGAGCTAGACCATAGCGGTAAAAGGTTCATGGACAATTTTCAAGAAAAGCTACAAACCTTAGTCAGCGGGCCAATCTGGGCAGTATTGAACCAGATCGACGACCCACAAAAACAAATTGAAGCACAAAGAGCCTTCGCACAATTGATTGTCTTGGCAGAAGAAGAGCACAGTCAGCGAAACGATTCTAACAGTGCGGCCTGCCATAACAGCGAAGGCCACCAAAGCCTGATCGAAGAATTGACTCAGGCCAGAGATCAAGCCCAGGCAGTTTCAAAACTGAAATCAGAATTTGTCGCTAACATGAGCCACGAGATTCGCACACCGATGAACGGCATTCTTGGCATGGTAGAAATACTCTTACGCACTGAGCTTAGCCCATCTGCACGTGAATATGCGCTGCTACTCAAAGAAGCTGGAAAATCGCTATTGAGCATATTGAACGATATTCTAGATTTTTCCAAAATCGAAGCCGGCCGCCTTGAAATTTCAAACTGTGAATTTGACCTCACTAGCCTAATTGAGGGAGTGGGCGAAATTCTCTCATCCCAAGCCGATAGCAAGAATCTTTTACTTTCGACATTTATCGACCCGGGCATTCCAGCACTAGTAACTGGAGATCCACTAAGACTTAGACAAATTCTTCTCAACCTCGGCGGCAATGCCCTCAAATTTACAAACAAAGGCAGCGTCACTATTCGAGCAGACCTTCTCAAGCACGTCGAAGACAAAGCAACGATTTGCTTCTCTGTCATCGATACAGGCATCGGCATTCCGCAGGCTAGCCTAGAGCGCCTATTTGAACCATTCGTGCAAGTTGACGGTTCAATCAGCCGCAGATACGGAGGCACCGGTCTTGGCCTAAGCATTTCCAAACGATTAATTGAACTGCTTGGTGGCAACATAAACGTGGTCAGCACGGTCAACGCCGGTTCAACATTCAGCTTCACTATCACGTTGCAGTCAGCAAATCGCAGAGCTGCAGGCCCAATCACAAACAGTTTTCAGCTCAATGCCAGTCGCTCAACCGTCATAGTTTTAGACGACGACCAACGACTAAAGGAGTGCATTGCCGACTATTGCAGAAGCTTCGAACTAGATACTGCATCATGCAGCACCGTTTCAGAAACAATTACGTGTATAGAAAAATCGCAAAAGGGCGGCGGCACAGTCACAGTAGTTGTTGATGGCGCGCGCCATAGTCAACTAGCGCTTGATCTATATGAGCGCCAATTCTACGGTAAAGACACAGACTCTCAACGAATAATTTTACTAACAACAAAAGATCTTAGAGTTGAGACCGAAGCGCTCTTGCCCAAAGGTGTAGCCAAGACCCTAACTAGACCAGTGAGGCGCAACGCTCTAAAATACTATTTAAGCGCCCCCAATCCGCACCAAATAGCAGGAGCAGAACCGCAGCCAGACAAATCACCAAATCAAAGGAATTTTAGCACGCGAAAAATAAGAGCCTTGGTAGCTGATGACAACAAACTAAACCAGCAAGTAGCCAAGCTTCTATTGCAAGGGTTAAACTTAGAAGTAGAAGTAGTTGAAAATGGAATGGAGGCAGTAGCCACTTTCGACAGTGGAAAATTCGACATTGTCTTTCTCGATTGTCAGATGCCAGAACTAGATGGCTATGCCGCTGCCCGCATTATCAAAAAGCTACAAGAGCAGAGAGAAACGCATATTCCCATAATTGCTATGACTGCCAATGCCCTTGAAGGTAGTCGAGAAGATTGCCTAGCAGCAGGTATGGATGACTACATAGCAAAGCCAATAGAGCCAGCAGAACTGGAAAAGATACTACGAAGTTGGTCGAAAGATCTCGAGAAAATTAGCACCTTAACGCAGCGAATAGAAACAGGACAATATAAAACCGTGGCACTTGAGCCCTTTATTGACATCAATATTCTCGCTTCTCGTTTTAGCGAAAAGAACTACAAGCAACTACTCTCAATGTTTGCTGATAGCGCAGCGAGCGAAGTAGAATCGATTCAAAAGCACTTAGGCAAAACAGACTTAGCCTCAGTACGCTCAGTCGCTCACTCTTTTAAGGGTGCCTGCGGTACAATCTGCGCACCAAAATTGGCCAGCACACTGCAAGAATTAGAAGCAGCAGCGGTTATGTCAGATTTACCACAGTGCGAGGAGCTACTCGCTCGCTTAGAGGCTGAGGTAAACAAGGCACTGGCAGAGACACAAGAGCATTTAGCAGAGAAGCAATAACGAAAGAAAGTAGTCGCTAAAGCCCACCTCCGAGGCCGCCACAGCTATTGATCATGAATGTTCCAATTAAATGCACCACAATCGGTGCAGCGAAAACAATTCCCACGGCTTTTGCATAAACAGCCCAAGACTTCGCTTTTCTGCCCCGCAGATAAGCAATGGCAACAACTATTGAGATCAAAAGCGAAAGCAGAGTCAATAGCCGCGAAACATCCCGAGCGGCATCGTAGCCATAGTCAGCAAGCTGACCGACCTCATTCGATTGGCCATAGCGAGGATCAACAGGGGCACCAACTAAGCCACCAGCAAGTGGAGCAACCAAAGAAGCGGCACGGCCTAGGGCATCTTTGTAGGTACCGGGCTTAAGGCCGCGGGCTTTGTATTCGCGGGGGTCTTCCACGACCACAGCACCGGTAACAGGAGTGACAAGCCGATAATATGAGCCTAAGACAGAAGCCTCATGATGCTGACCGCTAGCTATAAGCTTCGCCACTTCTTCTCTCGCCCAAAGGCAGGTCACTTGCGCTGAAACCATACGATCAGAAATGACTGGGCAAGAAGGCTGGTTCATAGACAATGATCTCTGAACTACCAATCGCTTCTCACCCGCACTAGTTGTGCCACCCTCCAAGGCTGGCAAAATCGCCTTCAACTCTGCCGCTGAACTCTCTTCTGAACTCCCCGCTGAATCTTTGCGGCCCAAAGCTTCATAAGTAATCAGGCCAGAAGCATCTTCCAGCTGTAGAGCAGGCAATATCGAGTTTGGTCCAGATTCAATTTGCAAATCATATAAACAAACACGATGAACCAAATCAAGCACAGCTGAATCTGCTAGCCTAGGCGCAATTGGTTGCGGTCCATGAATCCAGAGCACCGCGCTACTAGGTTGCTCGGCCGCTGTCTCAATTGTTTCTCTAAGTGTGGGCCAATTGTCCTGACCACCCTCAAAAGTATCGGAGTTAAGTAACACTTGAGCTTGCTTTCCGGCATAAACAATAGTTGGCTTGAGGCGCGAGGGAATGCTTGCCAAAGCATGTTTAATTGGCAACGCATCACCCTTTAGTGAAGCCGATGAATCAATAACCACAAACAAACGCTTAACGCTTGGCCTTGCAACTTCCTTCAAACTTTGAATTATATATTGTGGCTTTTTGGCGTACCAATCAAGTGCGGCAATCTCGGCAAGAGGTGCAGTGCGCTGCACAACCAAAGTGGCAGCTGCGGCGCTAACATCCTGGGCCTTGAGTATGCCAGTGAGGCTATAGCCATCAGCGTTCTTCTTGATCACAAGGCCCGGCAGACTTTGCTGCGGCAAGTCGCGAGAGATAAAGTTGACACGATGTCGCCTCGACTGAATGAAGTTAGTAGCCACCATTTGCGGTAGCTTCATAGAGCAGGTCTTACCGTCAGCAGTTTCAAGGGGCACCTTAAAACCAAGGCGAACTTTTAATGCGCCACTGCTAGCTGGCACAGGGTAGCACTGGAGAAGAACACGGTCTGGAGCAGTCATAGTGACAAGCAGTGGATCTATTATCTGACCATCCCCAGACTGAGCCGATTGCTGCCCTTTTGACGAGGAAGCAAAAGCACCTTCACGAGGCACTCCATCAACCCACAATGTTACTCGCGATACCACAGCCTGTTTCGGAATGGCGATCTCACAGCGCGCTTCTTGCATGGACGGCGAAGAATTGTGAAAGATCAGTGTCCAATCCAGCGAGCTAGTCAAAGTAGCAGCGTCAATATTACCTGCCATCTGTGACTTAGCCAAAGAGAGCCCAGGAATCTTGGCACCAACTACGGGACTGACTATTTCTTGCTCGGCGACGAGACTCTTTTTACCCTTGAGCACCGAGGCAAAATATGACTTGCCTGTAACTTTAAAATACAGTTCTTTATCAGCTTCAGAGCCAGACTCAAATCCCCGATTGGGAATCAGCAACTCAGCCAAGGCAAAGCCACCAAGGGGAAATTTTGATGGTCGCAAATCCTCGTCTGTTGCCACCGAACGCAAAGCTGAAATTGCCTTGCCCTGATCTTCAAGAGAAGCCTGACGCGCGTTATTGACCAGGGACTGCACGTAGTTTGCCCGAGCCAGAGGAGTGAAGACAAACAAGAACGACAAGAGGACTCCCAAAACAGAAAATGTCGCAGTCACTCGACGAATGTTGGCTTCTGTCTTGTTCCAGAGGTCTAAACCAAGACAAAAGGCCGCAAAAAGTAAAAATGGTGCGGTGCAAAGCAGTAACATCCAGCCAAATTTGCACGATGGATTGCTCAACCCAAAAAGCACGGTACTGGCCCAGATTGCCGACCAAGCCGCTGAAAGGCCGAAGGCAAAACCGTTCATAAGGCCGATCAAACGCGGCCGCACAAGATACCTTTTGCGCACGGCAGACCAAACCACGAAATTGAAAAAAGGAACAACTAGTAGCAAGGCGAGTTTGGCACACTCTTCAGCAAAATTTGGTTGCTGAACTGTTGAAAGAGCATAGATTCCGTAGGCTAAGAGACTTAGACCGGGCAGGATAGCTCCAAGAGTGATGACGAAAACGCCTTCAAGCGGAGCGGCAAATATCTTATGTTCTTTATTGGCCCTAAAGATAAATCGTTCGGCCATAAAATGGAAAAGCACTGCCACAGCAGACATTATGGCTAAAGACAAACAGAACAAGGTTGGTGTCTTGCTGAAACAGACAGATGTAGCGATGAAAACAATAGCGATTGAAAGATAGAGCGACGGCTCTTTAAAAATTGGTCGAGTGCCATTATCGAAGCCATTGATCTTGGGCTCAGCAAACAACTGAAGATCTGGAAGTTCTTGATTTAGTTCTTGCTCGGAAGCCAGATCTGGCGTGGGTTGTTCAATAGTGTTCACGGTGAATACCTCAGCAAAGAAAAGAAAGAGCGACAGCAAAATGATGCCGCAGCAAAAGATGCGAAACCAAATGAATAAGACAGCGCAAAGCTACTCATTGAGATCTGCATAGGTAGCAGATGAGCGCGATTTGGCAAATTTTGTTAACGCATTATCATACTCCCCGAAAGCCTTTGCAATAGTGCATATTGGCTACGGGGAGGGAGTTCCCCCATTAAGGTGAAAGTAGTGGATATGAATCTACCGCGACCGATAATCTCGATCAAAGCCGGTTTCAATTGGTAGTACCGTTGTTGCCGGATGCTCTTTTACCCAAGCCGCCCAAGAGGTCGCTACCACGGGTAGTGCTCGCAAATGCGCGCCTTGAAGCGATAGATCATAAACCAACGGTTTGCCAGTACGCGCCGACCAGAGCGAATGTGTCTGTTCATCTGAAATTAGATGTTCGCCGCTGCAGAGAAAAGCGCTACTACTAAATTTACAACTCAAACCTTGGCCAGATCTCTCATAAGCCACCAGAGACTTATTCTGTTCGTCATAGAATGCCGTGACATCCGAGCTACCAAGCTTGGTATCTACAATATTGTGCCAAGCAACAATGCGCAAAGGAAAGGCAATCGCCGCACCACTTTTATCAACGACGCCAAAGACTAAATCATTAGGTACTAGATAACTAGCTTGAGCAGCGCTGAGCAACTGAGGCTGGCGCAACGGGGCGGAGTAATACTTAGGGCCAGCCCAGTATATTTCATGCGGAGCCACAGTGCTTAATTTTCCTAGGGCAAAATGATGGACAAGCCTGGGGTCAAGATGATGATAGAGCAAGGCTTTAAAACTAAGATAAGAAGCGGCTTCGGCTTTGCTAGGTACAATCTTCTGCTTAGTTATCCAACTTTCCCAGCCATTTAAATCATCAGCAAATTTCTGCCCTGTTTGCCGCTCTAGAAGATCAATCAGTCTCTTTCTAACTTCGAGGTAGTCGCAGCAAGCCAAAGCCTCAACAACCTTTGCAGAGTCAAGCGGCTGCCAGTCTTGCTCTAATAGAAGTGTCGCGTTTTTCTGTGCTTTTGCCTGCCCATACATCAAATCTAGAATAGCCAGATTATGGCTATCCAAATGAGCATTTAACCACTTGGCCACAGGCACTGCGGCGGCCACCCCAAGGCGCATGTCTTCAATGCGCTCCATTGCTTCTGAGTGGTGCAAGCTGTCACGCTCAGCTTGACTGTACCGCCAGCCCAAAGCTGCCACTGTGGCGACGAAGGCCACAATCATCAACGCCACTTCCCAGCGAGCGGGCTTCTTCATCAGAGCTAGAAGAGCCCAAACGAATCAGGTAGAGCAGCCAACAAATCATCAACCACAGTCATTTTGAGAATCACCCGCGGTATCTCATCCAAATATTCTTCCACATGCATTTGCTTCGACTCTTCTTCGATGATGATGTGGCCATTCTGCCAACTTTCTTTGTCGGGCCACTGGGCGTAGGCAATCCAGACGCCATCATCGGTAGAATGCAGCCTGGCCCCCAGAGAGCCGTAATCTTGCACCATGTTTTCAGTCACAGTGCGCCAAGCAGCTCGAAATGGCTCTTCTTGACCAGGCTTTACTTTAAGTTCGTAGAGCACACAAAACATTGTTTTCCTCAATTCAGAATAAGGGTAATAATTTTAACGCCTCTAGCGTTGATATACCTCAAGAGGCAGGTTATCGGGGTCACGGAAAAAAGTAAACTGCTTGCCTGTAATTTCATCAATGCGAATATCCTCAGCTTCGACATCAAGACCACGCAAATAGCTCAACACAGCCGATACATCTTCAACTTCAAAAGCAAGATGGCGCAAGCCGCAAGCCTCTGGATTACTAACCCGAGCCGGTGTGTCAGGAAAGGAAAATAATTCTATCTGATTAGGGCCCACACGCAAATCGAGCTTATAAGAACCGCGTGCTTGGCGATAAGTTTCTTCGACAATTTCGAAACCCAGTATCTCAGTGTAAAAATGCTTTGACTTGGCATAGTCTGAGCAGATTATGGCAACGTGATGAATTTTAGTAGCCCCAAACACAAAGAATCCTCGTCTTTATACTGCCGAAATATCTGATAAGCTTTGCCAACTATTTTTTGTTTTTTGGTTACACCAGAGTAAACGTTATGCCTTTGCCGAAAATACGAACGAATACGGCGATTATAGCTGGCGTCATTGCCCTTTCAAACGGCTTGTTCGCTACTGACATTTGGCAAGAGTCATCAAGTCTGGCGGCAGCGGCCGCCGAGGGGGCAAAAGTGGCTTGGCAAAATGAAAAGTCTGCCAATTGTGACCAAGCTCTTTACTTTGCCACTCTCTTAAGCAAAGGCCAATTCAGCCAAGCCCATAAAATTATGGACCCGACCATGCAAGCGGCACTACCGCTCAAGCAATTAACTATGACTTGGCAAAGCTTAATTGCCCAACTAGGACCACTCAAGGCCCTACGCCCCAGTGCCGCCGAAGCCATTGGCGCCTTCAAGAAAACTATTGTAGCTGCCGAGTTTGAAAGGGCCACACTTGATCTACAAATTGCCATAAAAGACGCCAAGATTAGCGGCTTTTTTATCAAGCCGCATCAGCTCAAATCAACTGAGCCGGCCTATGCAAACAAAGAAAAATTTCAAGAAATCCCAGTTAAAATCGGGTCTGGAACCAGACCTAATACTAATACTAGTTCTAATGCCAGTTCCAATACTAGTTCTAATACAAGTTCTAATACTTACCAGTTAGACGGCACACTCTCTCTTCCTAACGGCCCAGGACCATACCCAGCGGTTGTTTTAGTGCACGGCTCTGGCCCTTGCGACAGCGACGAGACCATTGGGGCCGTAAAAGTTTTTCGCGACATCGCCTGGGGTCTTGCTTCTAAAGAAATTGCCGTGCTGCGCTACGATAAACGCACCCACCAACACGGCCAAGCAATGGTGGCGGCAGGGCTAATCGACAAGATTACAGTAAAAGAAGAAACCACCGATGACGCACTGCTGGCAGTGTCACTTCTCGCTAACGACAAACGCATTGAAAAGAATCATATATTCATTTTGGGTCATAGCTTAGGGGCCATGGTCGTTCCTCGTCTGGCAAAAGCTGATGATACGGCCTCTGGCTTTATCATCATGGCTGGGCCTACTAGGCCTCTTGAAGACATGCTTTTAGAACAAACTGAGTATTTGCTTTCCACCTCAGATATTTCTACCTCAGACATTTCTACATCAGATATTTCTACATCAGGCAAAGATGGCAAAAAGCCAATCAGTGCTGCTGGACAAAAAGAACTAGCAAACCTAAGAGAAAAAATAAAAGCGGCAAAAGATCCAAACTTAAGCCTGAACACCCCTTCAACAAAATTGCCCCTTGGCCTACCAGCCTCATATTGGCTTGATTTACGCGACTACAAACCAGCCGAAGCGGCCAAAGAGATCAAGAAACCAATTTTAGTTTTACAGGGTGGTAAAGACTATCAAATTACTATGGTCGATTTTCAAAACTGGTGGAATGCTCTCAACGACAAGGGCAATACCACATTTAAGGTCTATAACGGCCTCAATCATGGGTTTGTCAAAGCGGGAGATTTTTCGACGGCTAGTGATTATGACCAGCCGCAGAATGTTTCAGCCGAAGTAATAAACGACATCAGCAAGTGGATTAAGAGCCAAGACTGAAAATAGCACTTCCATACTTGCCTTTGCTGTTTTAATGTGAAGCGAAAGCTCAGGTTTTTGATGTCAATGCGATTCCGTATTGCGTCAATTAAAAAGCTGACTTTAGATCAAGCGTTGCGTCATGGAAAATCTTACTGTGCAATTTACTTCTTAGAGGTTTTTTTGTTTTTAGTTTTTTCATGCTCCAGCATTGG
>JBAYTY010000050.1:0-45127 GCA_041675385.1 Candidatus Obscuribacterales bacterium | reverse complement strand
TGATGGGAGCAGGCGCTACCTTATTGCCTGTGCTCCCTTTTAGGAAGCGTTCGAGAAATGAAAACATAGGCTTTGTCCTTCTTTCTTGTCGGTTGCTTATTGCACCAGGCTGAGAACCGCGCGAGAACGCTGGGGCAGCCGCCAGCGGTTGACTGCCACGAGGGTGAGCTTGACGCGCGCTGGCCGAGCGTAGCCGCTGCCGGCAAGAAGCATGTCCTGCGCCAGTTTCATTTGATAGTTGAAAATCATCAGAGAAAGCATGAAGGGGTTGAACATGATAGATTCCTTTAGCATGTGGCTAAATGAGGCACTGCATGCAGTGCCTTTGGGTTATGCTTCAGCTCGGCCCAGGGCCTTGAAGAAGCGCTAATCCCAGAGCTGGTAGAGCAGCTCCAGGCGCGAGGGGTAGGTGTTGAGATCGTCTGCGCTGACGGCGTAGTGCTTGATCGTCTGCGGTACTACAACGGCAATTCCGCTGCCCATGCCACCGGGTACCACGCGGTAGCTAGTGACAGTGCGTTCTACGGTCGTGCCAATGTGTTCGGCATGATCGCGCACATAGACGAGCGCTTCTTTGTCGGCGACAGCCAGGTCAGTGCGGGCGATGGCGGCGTTGAGGTCGTCTTCGTTCAGTAGACCTTTGCCCCGTCTGTCGATGCTTTGAAAGAGAGTCAGACAGCGGGCCGCCATCTCTTTTCCTTGGTCTTTGCGCCGCACTACTTCAGCCTTGCCTGAGCCGTCTTGCTGCATGGCAAAGGCTGGGCTGAGAGCGTTAATGAAAGCGACCATACCGGCCACTGCTGCCAGGGGGAGTGCCAAACTGACAGACGAAACTGCAGCGGTAACGAGACCAGCCACGGCGGTGACCAGCGCGGCGTAGAGGGCCGAGGTGACAGCGGCATCTTTGAGCAGCTGCTTGGGGCCAACGGTCAGGTCACTCAGTGTGATCTTGCCCAGATAGCGCGAGCCGATCGAGAGTAGAGTTGCCACCACCAGCACACTGGCTAGAGCCGAGAACACGGGGTACTGTTGAAAAGGCTGTGCGATAAAGTCCATACAAGGTTTCCTTTCTCTGTGCAGCTGCATGCGCAGCTGCTGTTATTGATTTAGTTGCCAGCAGAGCTAGCGCTTGTTCTGGTCTTACTTGTCCCAGAGCGGGCCGCGGTGGATGGGCTGACCCCAGAGACCGATGGTGCCCTCGACCATGCCAACGGCGCGGTTGAGGGTTGCGCAGCGGCTGTGCAACGCCTGCTCGTGAGTGGCCAACACAGCTGCGATCAGGTCATCGGCATCACTTGCTGGATAGGTCTTCTGCATGGTGTGCAGCAGGCCTTTGCGAGCGAAAACATTGCTCACCTGGGTGAGGCTGTTTTCGATGCCCGAAAGGGTGTCGAGCACGTCGCTGGCCATCATGCCGGCGCTGATGCGGATGGCCGTGTCGATGGGTGGGAAGGACTGCGACTGACAGGCAGTCTGCACTTCGATGGCGCGCTGTTGGGTGTTGGCCAGCAAGCTGGTGAGAGTGGCCAATTTTGTTGCGAGATTTTGGTTCATGATGGTTGATCCTCGAAGAGAGTGCACCGCCAGCGGTGGCGGTGCGAATTGATAAATGCTGCTTTTAGTTCACGTCACTTCACTTAATGACGCTGTGCTGCTGGCGACGAAGGGTAGCCCGCAGTGAGTCATCACTGGCGATCTCGTAGTCGGCAAAGGCATCCTCGGTGGCTTCGAGCATGGCGTCTTCATGGGCGCGATTGGCAGCAAACCAGCCTTTCTTGCCCATGTTCTGCGGAGAAGCGGCGGTGATTGCCGCGATCACTGCTTGGCGCAGGGCCTTATTGCAGACGATGGCATCCTTGCCGCGGTCGAGTGTGGTCGTCGGCGCCAGCGCCATCGCCGCCTTGTAGATCGGCCCGTAGGCTGCCTCGTAGGCGTCTTTGTACTCCTCGCAGTTTTGCACTAAGAATTGGGGGTAGGTCATGGTTTTCCTTGTTGAGTTTCGATGGCTTGGTACAACTCTTCTGCTGTGACACTGCCTTTGATGGCAGCTTGCGCTCGCAGCTGAAACAGTGCGCGGTAGATCTGGTCTGCGTAGAGCCCGTTTGCTAGAACCGCACAATTCTGGCAAATCTGATCTAGCTCAGCTTGGCGTTCTTCTTCCCATGCGCCATCGAGGGACACGAGAATTTGAACACTTTGCTGCTGCTTTTGTTTTTGCGATTTCCCTGCTGTCTTGGGCAGGTCGTGGTAGCTTTCTGTGTGGTGCTGAAAGATGGCGAGCCGTCCTTTGTAGTCGGGCTTTTCTACTTCGATTTGGACATCGAAGCGGCCGTCTGCTAGCAGCGCAGAGTCGATCTGACTGAGCGTGTGAGCTTCGATCATCACCAGTACATTGCTGTTCGTTGACAGATTTTCGATCTGCCTTGCGATTTCGGCTGAAGTGGCCTGAGCTTCTAGTGCTTGTTCCTGTTCTTGTTCGGCGGCAACGCTCGTCAAGAAATTCGCCCCACCGAGGTAGAGCAGTACCGGTCGCCCACCAGCTGCTACCTGGGCAAATTCCTTTGCCTGGTTGAAGTAGTGAGCGACCGATTCTTTCCCTCTTGCTCTGCCCGATGGCTCGCAGGTAATGCCAACGATGAAGTGGGCATTGATTTCTTTGGCGATGGCCCGAGCAAGACCACCGCAACCGCAACCTTGACCGTAGATGACGAGACCCTTAGGAAGCACAGCTGCAAGGGGCTGCCCTTCCCAATTTTTGTCTTCATGACTGGGCTCGTGACGCTTGAAGGCTGAGGCGATTTTGCTGGCCTGTTCAAGCGTATGATCTATGGCTTGGTCAACTGCCGAGTGGCAGCCAACCAGTTCTCCCAAGGCTGTAGACTTGCGCCAACCGGTGGTCAGCGTAGTCAGTCGGGTAATGAGGTCGGCGATGAGAGTCATGCATTTCCTTCCAGCACGATATCGACTGGCTGCACCGCAATGTCCGCGCTCTCAAGCGGAGCATTCCAAACCTCTCTGAAGCGCTCGCCGCTCAAGACTTCTTCGTCGAAGAGCACGTTGGCGCTGCGGATGATTCGTTCTTTGTTGTCGTCGATCAGCTGGCAGACTTCTTTCTGGCATTCGTCGACGATGCGCGACCAGGCCGTAGTGAAGGTCTCCATCAGGGCGTTGCCGATCTGACCAACTGGCAAGGCGTTGCGGTCGAGGGGAATGGTGCGCACTCCGAACTCTTCCGACATGCCGTAGCTGCCGACCATCTGGCGGGCAAGCATGCTGGCCCGTTCGAAGTCATTGGACGCACCAGTCGAGCACGAGCCGCCGATGCGCTCTTCGGCAGCTCGACCGGCCAGCATCGTCTTGATGCGCAGGATGAACTCTTTCTTGTCCCAGCCATAGCGGTCTTCTTCTGAGCCGCTTTCCATGAGGCCGAGCGACTTGTCGGTCATGACGATGGTGATGCGAGTAACCGGGTCACCCTTGAGCAGGGTGGGGATGGCAGCATGACCAATCTCGTGGATGGCCGTGGCTTTGCGCTCTGCGGCCGAGCGGGTGCGGCTCTTCAGCGTGCGACCATAAGAAACCAGGTCGATGGCTTCCTGCAAATCGGAGGGCAGCAGGATGGCGCGTGCCTTCATCTCCTCTTCGCTCATGTCCTTCATTTCTTCGTAGTGACGCTCAGCGGCGATGGTCGAAGCTTCCTTGACGGTGAGTTCGATGTCGGCACCGCTGAAATCACGCGAGCGCGTGGCGCAGTCGTTGAGAACTTTCTGCAAAACTTGCAGTTGTTCGCGTGGGCTGACATCGGGCTTGGTCAGACTGCGGTTGCGCAGGTAGACTTGGAAGATCTCCGAGCGCCCTTTGCGGTCTGGCTTTTTGATTTCGATTTTGATGTCGAAACGACCAGCGCGCAGAATCGCTTCGTCGAGTACGTCCAGGCGGTTGGTGGCAGCAATGACGATCACTTTGCCGTCGTTGGCAAAGCCGTCCATCTGCACAAGCAGTTCGTTCAGGGTCTGCTCATACTCTTTGTCGCCGCCGCCGTCGCCTTGTCCGCGCTTCTTGCCGATAGCGTCGAATTCGTCGATGAAGAGGAAGGTCGGTTTGCCGGTCTTCTTCGCCAGGTCGCGAGCCTCTTGGAACTTTTCGCGCACGGCGTTGGCGCCAACACCGACGTACATCTTGACGAACTGCGAACCAGAAACAGCAATGAAGCCGCCGCCCGTCTCGCCAGCCATGGCTCGCGCCAACAGCGTTTTGCCGCATCCCGGTGCGCCGTAGAAGATAATGCCCTTGGGCACTGGTGCGCCAAAGACCTTGTAGATCATGGGGAAGCGCAGTTTCTTCACCACCAGTTTGCAGGCATCGATGGCTTCATCGCAACCGGCAACATCGGCGAAGGCCTTGCGCGACTCTGGGGTGGTGTTGCCAGCACCAGGGCCGGTGCCTGTTGCTCCTGCCAGGGCCAGGGTCTTTTCGTCGTCGTCTTTGTCAGAATCGAGAGAGGCCGAGACAGTGACGCAGATAGAGAGGAGAAGCAGCACGCCCACAGAAATTGCCAGAGTGCGACCGAGCGGAGTGATGGTTTCCCAGAAGTCGGTGGAGACGGCGCGGTCGGCTTCTTTGTTGTCGATGCCTGCGGCTCTGACGCTGTCGGCGAAAGCGCGAAACGCCTTGACGCCATCTGGGGTCTTGGGGTAGATGACAGTGCGAGCGATCGAGGTGAAACCAGCGCGCGCTGGTGCTGCCACTGGTGCAGGTGCCGGCTCGGTGACGGCTATCTCGCCGCTCTCAACTGTCACTGTCGTCTCAGCGATGGGGGCGACCTTCGCTGCCGGTGCCAGGGGAGTGTTGATGACCACGTAGGCGGCATTCATGGCCGGGGCAAAGGCCACGCGGCTGAACTCGTTGGCGTGACCCTTGAGGTGGCGCTCAACTTGATAGGGCTGGGCGCGCACGGCTGCCGCAAAGTCTGACGGCAGTATTGCCATGTCTTTGTCGTTGAAGGGGCGCAGTATGCCGATAGCCGTCAGTGCCAGCGCCAGGATCACCGAGATCACGGCATAGAAACGCCAGCGGCGCATCTTCGACTTGGCGACGACAGCCTTGAGCCCTTCCTGGTAGCCGGTCCAGGCCACCATGAAGCGGCTGGGTACGTCTTCGCTTTTGCGGCTCTTGAAGAGAAAGCGGCAGAACCAGTAGATCAGGAGAATGGCGAAGATCCACCAGCCGGAGATGATGAAACCAGCCAACTCGCGGAGGACCCCAGCGTCTTCGCTGGTGACTGGCAGATTGGCGGCCTTGGCCAGACCTTGCATCACCTCGATGTCGGCTTGCAAGACCAGGCTGTCGCGGTCGAAGCCTTTGCCAAGCACGACGATGCTCTTGGTGCCTTTGATCAGAATCAGGCCTTCGACGGTGTTGGCCTTGTTGCGCAGCTGCTGCTCAAGGTCGACCGCTGAGAGATTGGTCAGGCTGGCGTATTGCGCAGGCACCACCAGCGTGGAGGTACGCGCAATGTTGTTGTCGTGGTTGAGGGTGAGATAGGCGAAAATGCCGGTGACGATTGCGAGTACCGCGAACTGCGTCATCGAACGGCGGAAGATGGGGCTCTTGCAGAGCCCAGACATGAAGGCGACGAGGCGCTTGAACATGGCTTTCTCCTTAGGAAAAAGGTTAATCGGACGAGAGAGAAGATGAGGAGATGCTAGGCATCAAGTTGGCAGGCCTAAGTAGCAGGCCTAAGTGGCAGGTCTAGGTTGTGGTGCGAAGCTGCAGATTCTTCTGCGGTGCTTCTAAGCTTTGTCGACGAAGGCGCGGACAATGGCCAGGCAGCGGGGAAAATGTTCAGGGAAGTCTTTGCTGTTAGATGCAAGTCCTCCCTTTCCTTGAGTGACAGCGAAACATTCGGCGAACGCCTCTGATTCACCGGCGCCGTCAGGCTGAAGATAGTAAGAAAATTGCGACCGATAGGAGCCGACGAAGACGCTTGTGTCTTCCAGCCAGGCTTGGCGAAATTCGGGTGTGAGGCTGAACACCTCAAGATCAAGGCCAAGCCAGGCAGCTAGGGCGCGATCGAAGGAGTGACCGAGTTCATGCCAGATGATACCTTCGACGTTCTCTTGTGCCATCCAGCCACGATCGCGAACCCGCACTGTTTCAGCAACGACAGCGAGATGGCCGTCACTAGTGCAGATGCCACCAATGTAGTCGTAGCCGTCCTTGCGATCATGACCTCTGCCACCGCCCCAACCGAGCATGTAGTGAGTGTCGTCCCAGAGATCGTGCACAGGCAAGACGGCGACACCATAGTGAGCCATGACTCGGCGCGGATATGGTGGTAGATTGTTGACGAGTTGGCGCATGGCCTCGACAGTTTCGGCTTTCGCCATCGAGGTCATATTCAGTCTTCGCACTGGCAAGGTGAAGGGGCGAAAACGTTTGTAGCGCCACTGAAAGTAGCTGAGAAAGCGGGGTTCTGCTGGAGGTAACGGTTCTTCTCCGAGCCAGATTAGTTTCTTAGTTAAAGACATGCTGCTCTCCCTACGACCTTAAAGTCGTGTTAGCAGGTTGCGCGATGAAGAATTGCTGCTTGTTCTGTGAGCTGTTTATCCAAAGAGAGTTAAAGGGGGTGATAAGAAAGAGCTATCAGAAGTGCCTGATCTGGCACATCCAAAGTTTTGTATAGCACGCTCGCTTTACAACCCTTAACAATACGATGGGCGCTTGTTTTAGGAGACATCGCCAGCTGTGCGAACAGGCTTTTTGTGCGATCCATGGCAAAAATAGAAATCCCTTCATTTTGGCCGATTTTTTGTTAGCGCGAGCTGACGTTACGGTTGCTAGAAGTCTGCTGTGGTGAGTACCCCACTGACTTCCCAAAGGTCTAGATAAAGGCTTTCTCAAAGGCCCAGAAATACTTGTTCTGCATGGGCGCGTGTAGGTAGTGTTCTTTTATATCTCTCTTCTTCTACAAACAAACTAACTTTCACCAGAAAACAAAGCTCCACACGCGCTCGATACTTAAGACTCTCCCGCAAGGTTGATTCTTCGAGCACGCGCATGAAACTCGAAAGAGCATGAAAGAGTAATGTGGTGTTTGTGTTTTTGCTTGTTGCTCACAACTTGTTTTAGGACGCGCATATGAAATGCAGTATCTCTGCGCGCGCCCTTTATGGGTTGTGCGCTTCTCTATTTTTTTTAACAACACAATCAAAGAAAGGAGGGCGAAATGGCGACTGACGAAAGCACAGCAAAAGCTGCTACATCAACAACTTCGGCGAGCTGGCTAGAATCATCGCCAACTCTCTTTGTTCAATCTGAAGGACAGTCTTGCGAGAAGTTCCTGGCCAATTTCTTCCGCAACGTTCGGCACTTTGTGCTGCGCGGTACCGGAGGTTGTGGCAACATGAAACCCGAGTATTACTTTGGGCTCGAGAACCTCAAACTGGCTCTTGGCGGTGATTTGGATGTGCCCGAAAGTGCACCTCTCGATGACACCCGCCGTGCCAAGTTCGAAGGTTTCTGTCTCTTTGGTGGAACAAGAATGATTGGCAAAGCTGATCCTTCCCAGATCTACCTAGGCATCACCGAAGTGTTCCCCGCGCTCTCTGCGCGTTGTCCCGATGCGCGCATCCTTGGTGTAGTGGCCAAAGCTGGTCACTTGCGCACGACACCTCACGGCACGATTGTCTCGCACAGCGAGGCCGATCCATACGTGACCATCATCCACCCGGTGCAGCACAGCGTGCTCTTGCTCCAACCGACAGTCGACAAACTGGCGAATTGGGACTCTGAGTATCAACGTTGTATCGACATTTGCGAAGCCCCGGCCAAGAACAACTGGCCCGGTCTGCTGATCGCTTACAACGGTGGAGGTGTAACCGCCCGCGAGATTTCTGCCTGGGCGCAGTTGGGTCGCAAAGACCCGTTTTATCGCGTCTTGCTTGTCAAAGATAGTGGTGGCACCGCCGGTGAATTCGCTTGCGACCAAAACTTTCTTGATGAGCATCCGCATGTGCATGTTTGCGAGAACACCGTCGAAAGCATGCGCGCCAAACTTCTGGAGCTAGGGGCAATCGTTACGCCTCAAGCTTCAGTGCCAAACTCTGCTGAGTAATCAGCAAATCTAAACCAATCTTTACTGGAAAACAAATGACCACTCAATCGACCGCAGCACAAACCACCGCCCCCCAAACCAGCCCGGCTCCCCACACCGACGCCCGCGGCTGCTTCCTCGTCGTCGCCACTCCCGGCGAAGGCTTGCCCCCGGCGTTCAAGCTGTTCGCCACCTCGGCCCGTCAGCAAGCGATCATCCGCGTCGCCGGTGGCTGCAAGGGCTTCACCCCGCAAGCCAGTGCCGCGATGATGCCCTTCTTCTTGGGCGGCTTTGCCGAGAAGGACGTCGCCGGTGCCATCACCCGCCAGTACAAGGGCGTGGTGTTCTCGGGCGGCACGGCCAACGCCAACGAAGACGGCGACCTGTCCGACGACATGGTCACCAACGTGCCGGCTGTGCTGCGCGCCGCTTACGGTGTCGTGGCCATGTCGACCACTCCCCGTACCGCCGATATGGCCCTCGAGCGCAAGCACGGTGGCCTGGTCGTCGGTGACACGGTGAGCACCCGCATCGACTACCGCCAGGACGCCGCTGCCGTGATGCAGAAGAGCGCCTCGCAGCTGATGGACTGGGACGGCGACGTTCCCGTCTACTTCGACTTTATGGCCGACCTCAAGGAAGCTGGCTTCCAGACGGCCGTGATCACCCTCAACGGTGGCGACATCACCCGCGACGAAATCTACGGCGCCCTCAGCCGTGGCATTCCGGTGATTGCGGTGGAAGGCTCCCTGCGCGAGACCGACGCCTTCATCAAGGCCTTCCGCGACGGCGACTGGAGCGACACCTGCGCCGAAAAGCGCGCCAAGCTGGTCAAGGCCAACAAGGACACCAAGCCCTGTGACGACATCGTCGCTGGCTGCCAGGCGATTCTCGCTGGTGTCGACAAGTCGCTGGTGTCCATCGTGCAGCTGACCGACCCGGACAGCCTGCTCAAGGTCATGGCGGCCCGCGGCCTGCTGGTCTAACGGCGCACTAGCCTATGCCTAACTGGTTTAAGGCCTAGCTGGTCTACGAGCTAGCCTTTAGCCAGCAATTTCTGGGGGGTCTGCAGCTCAACTCAAAAGGGGCGGCAGACCCCCTTTCACCTTCAATGAAATAAAGGAAATCGCATGACCAACAGGTTTCATCTGTTCGCTCATCGTCAATATGCTCAACCCCTGGCGCAGGCCAAGGGTGGCATGGACAACTACATCGGCCCTTGTCAGTCGGTGCAAGCCGCCAAGATCAAGTTACATCAGCTCAACAGCGAGCTGATTGCCACCAAGGGCGGTACTGCCAAGTATGACTACGCCCAAGTGGCCGTGCTCTCCGAGCGCGGGCCTTTGGTGGTGGTGGCAACCTTCGACGCCGACAAGGGCTGGACCGACGCTCACGATTCGTGCGACTGCGGCACCGGTGCCTGCGACGGCAACGGGCCTCTGCAGGGCTACATCGTCCGGCGCCCGGTGCAAGACCGCAGCGTCGCCTACGATGTCGTCGGCAGTGCCGAAGACGCGCCCATGGGCTACGTGCTCGTGGACGACCCGCGCCCCGGCGAAGAGATCTACGACGGTCGCTTCGAGCCTCGCGCCAAGCTTGGCTTCGGGCGCTCGCACACCACGGTCTACGACCCGGTCGGCGCCTTCATCATCAGGCGCTTCGGCGAGTAAGGGCTAGCAGCAGCGAAAGTTGCGGTTGCTTGTACTTGCCTGCAAATAAGACTAATCGCAAGAGGACGTCTTCATTTTTCTAATCATGTCAACGTATGAAAGGAAACTACCATGGATACCCCAACCTTCGTCCTGCATCGTCAGGCATTTGTTTTCAATGGCAGCATGAGCAAGAACATGGGTTCGTTCCTGGATCTCATCACTGAGTTCCTCGAACTGAACGCCGGTAACAACCGCCCGCTGCTACTCCGCCTCACCTCCAGTGGTGGCGTTCCCGAGCAGATCTTCGGTCTCTGCGGCCTGCTTCGTCAGGTGCGCGCCGAAGGTCACGAAGTGCAAGTGCACGTGCTCGGGCAGCTCTGCAACTTCACCTATGCGGTGGCCGCCGAAGCTGACCGCATCATGATCGAGCCGACGGCGTCGTTCGTGTTTGGTCAGCCGACGGTCTCGACCAGTGGTTCCATTCGCGTGATGGAGAGCTATCTTCGTCACCAGGAAGCCCTGTTTGCCAAGCTCGTCACTGCCATCTGCGAACGCAGCAATGGCAAGCTCAATGCCGCTACCGTGATGGGTTGGAAGGCCAAGCACATCACCGCTCAAGAAGCGCTTGAGCTGGGCCTTGTGGACGAGGTGTTGCCGGTGCTGACCGAGCCGGTGGCGAAAGCCAACCTGCCCGAGCAGTCGATGCGCTTCAACGGTTCGTTCTCCAACGACGTGGAAGTCTTCAACGAGCAGATCTGGCTCAACTCTTGGTTGGAAGACACCAAGAACAAGGACCGTCCTCTGCGGCTCTACCTCACTTCCTGGGGTGGCACTGTGGTGCAGGCACTGAGCATGTACGGTTTGCTCTGCGAAGCGCAGCGTCAGGGTCATCACCTCACCATTCACGTGGTCGGTGAGGCCTACTCCTGCGCTCTCTGGTTCCCAATGTGCGCATTCGGTTCTGGCACCGTTCTGATCGATTCGATGGCCACTCTGATGTTTCATCAGCCGGCTTCTGATTTGAGCGGTGACCTTGATTCGGTGCGCATTCAGTTGGAAGTGGACAAGGGTGTCTACAACCAGACTCGGGCTCTGTTGCAAATGGCGCCTGGTCTCACGGCCGAGCGTCTGGAGGAATGGGGCAATGAGCCGGATCGCTATCTGTCGGCTCAGGAAGCTGCAGACTACGGTGTTGGTAAGTTGGTCTATGGTCTGGCTCGCAAGGCCAAGATCGAACTGGGTGTTGCGCCGAAGGCTGCTTCCTAAAGCGGCGATTTGGCACATCTAGAATGCAAGTAGTAAGGCACCGTGATTGGTGCCTTGGTCCTGCTTGGGGTCAGGGGCGACAGCAATAAGTTCGCCTCTGGCCCTCGGGCAGGTGTTTAGAGACAACGTGAAGGAAATTAGTGAACTTCGTCAATACCAAAATCAATCCCGCCGATTTCCCCCGGCTCTATCCCGAGCTCTTCGCCGCCTATCAAGTGTTGATGCGGGCTACGTTGGAGGAAGTTGGACGTAGAAGCAAGGCCATCACCGAGCGTTTCGACGGTGAGGTCAGTGCGGCGCTGCAGCTTTTCGCCAGCACTGAAGCTGCGGCTCGGCAGGTGTTCAGCCAAGCCACGGAGGAAGCGGCCAATCATTGCCGACTCGTCGCCCAGGCTGCTGACGCCGAGTTGAATGCCGCTCTGCCCGGTCTGCTGGAAGAGAAGGATGCTGCTCAAAGCGCCTTGCGCTTGGCCCGCTCGGAGCAGTTCTTGGCCAACCAGAGCGAGGCGCTGACCACTCAAGAGTGCTACCGCGAACTTGGTCTGCATGACCAGGCGCGCGCGTGGTTCGAGCAGTTCCAGAGCAATGCCAGTGTCTACATGGCTGAGCACGATGCTCTCCTGGCCCCCTCGGAAGCGCACTATCAGCAACAAGTGGCTGGGGCTTTCGCCACGCGCAACGAGAAGGTGGCTGCAGCAGCGTCGCTCTATCAGCAGGCCTGTGAGCCACATGCACTGAACCTCAAGCGTGCTTTGCGCGCTGCCGAGTCGACCAAGTTGGCGGCCTTGCAAGAGATCCCTTGGCGCCGTGGTGAAGCTCAGGAAGAACTGCAGGCCTGGATTACCGGCATGAAGCAGGAGCGGCTGCAGTGGATCGAAAGCTTCCTGCAATACGGCGACGACCGCGAGCTGCAACAGCGCTTTGAAGTTGCCGTCAGTCAATTGAGCGCGGGCTAACTCCTAGCTGCTCATGTCTTGTGCCAAGTTAGGTGCTTAATTAGGCGCCTAATTTGGTTTCAAAAACCATTGAGGAGAAACATATGATTGTTCAGTACTTAGCCATCGCGGCCCTGCTTGGGTCAGCGATTTGTCTGTTTGCCCACTTGCGTTTCGACGCCGGTATTCGTCGTCTGTTGCCACTGGCAGTGGACACCAAGGCAGCGCGTCACAACGCCGTGCAAAGCTATCGCCGGCTCGACCGTCAGCGCATTCAAGCTGGCTTGGGTGTGGTCGCTTGCTGGGCCATCTGTGCTGCTTTGTGGACAACGCCGCAGCTCAGTGCGCAGTGGAGCAATGCCGAGCAGATCGCCTTCAAGGCTGTCGCTTGCTTGATCTTCATCGTCAGCTTTGTTGTGGTCGAGCGTCACAACTTTCACCGCGACGGCCTGTAAGAGCGCAAGTTCCGTTGTCACCCGCCAAATAACACCCGGCCGCAAGGCTGGCTCTGTTATTTGGTTTTTTCTAATTTATTACTATATAAAGCAGTAATGGTGAGATAGCGGTCAGTTTTGGGTAAAGCTGAAGCTGTGAGAACAGTGATTTTTCGATTTTAGGCACAAATGCAAATTACCCGTCTCAAGGTCCTCGGCTATCGCTCAATCAAGAATATTGAATTGAAGCTCGACGCACTTAATGTTATTTGTGGTGCCAACGGCACCGGCAAAAGCAATTTGTATCGCTCTCTCCATTTAGTTTCTGCAGCAGCTAACGGCCAGTTAGCGCAAATGATTGCTCACGAAGGTGGCATGGATTCGGCGCTCTGGGCAGGCAAAAAGAGCAAGCTCGATCCCGCCAATTTTTCTGTGGCAATAGATTTGGACGATCTCAGCTACAGACTCGAGTGTGGTCGTGTTCCTGATGATGCCAGAGTGTTCGCTGGGGCTTTCAAAACACCGGAAGGGTCCAGATGGTTTGGCAATGACCCCGATGTAAAAAGAGAGAGTGTGTCTACTGATTATCGCGGTAAACAGATATCAATTTTGAAGCGCAAGCGCAGTCATGTCACAGCGCGCAACATGGATGGTCGAGCAATAGAATATCCTCTCACTGGAAACGATTGTGAATCGGTTCTTTCATGCTTGCGTGAACCACATCTTTTTCCTGACCTGGCAGTATTGCGACAAGAATTTTTGGGTTGGCGCTTTTATCATCACTTCCGCACTGACTTACACTCACCATTACGTCGACAACAAATACCGGTATTTACTCCGGTGCTTAGTCATAGCGGCAATGATCTTGCTTCGGCATTGGCGACAATAATAGCGGCGGGCGGGGAAGATCTTCTTAGCAAAAACCTTGAGCGAGCATTTCCTGGTGCTGAGCTTGAAATTGAGATGGAGCGCCGTGCGGTTTCTTTCAAGCTGCAAATGCCTGGCTTATCTCGACCATTTAGTGCTCGTGAACTTTCGGACGGCACCCTTCAGTATCTTTGCTTGTTGGCCGCTCTGTGCACTGAGCGACCGCCAAATTTGATGGTTTTGAATGAGCCTGAGACAAGCATTCATCCAGATTTATTTGAGCCCTTAGCTGAGCTTCTCGTGGCAGCCAGTAAGCGCTCGCAACTCATTGTTACTACGCACGCTTTGCCTTTGGCTCAGGCAATAGAAAAAATTAAAGGAACTAACCATAAGATAATTGAGTTAGATAAAGTGGACGGCGAGACTAGAGTAATTGGCTCTGAGCCTGCGCAGTATGACGCCGACGATCTTGAGGATGATGACTGAATGGCCATAGTCGATTTCAAAATTAATGGCTAGCGCTCAATCAAAGAGCTTTGGTTAAAGCTACAGCCCATCAATGTTATTGTCGGTCCCAATGGCACAGGCAAGAGTAATCTTTACCGCGCTATGTATCTGCTTTCGTGCGCTGCCCGCGGTGAGCTTGCTAGTGCCATCGCTGATGAAGGTGGCATTACGTCTGCTCTTTGGGCTGGTGAAGACCTCAAGCCAGAAGACTTTAAAATCGCACTTTCAATGCGCACTGCTAACTTTGAATATAACCTTCAGTTTGGCCCCGCTGGAAAAACCAGCCGACCAATGTTTTTCAAGAATGACCCAGTTATTCGTCTAGAAGAAATATTCAGGCTTGAAAAAGGCGTGCGCAAAACTCTTTTGCGGCGCCGATTGGGTTCTGTGACCGCTCGCAACTCCCAAGGCAAAGAGGTCGAATACACAACTAAAGTGTCAGACAGTGAAGCTGTTTTGTCGGCCTTGAAAGATCCGGTTAATTTCCCTGAGCTTTTTGCTGTGAGAGAGGAAATTCTCGCTTGGCGCTTCTATCATCATTTCCGCACTGACATGGATTCTCCATTGCGCATGCCTCAGATTGGCGTGCTTACTCCGGTGCTTAGTCATGAAGGCAAAGATTTGGCGGCCGCCCTTGCTAGCATCATCGAGAGTGGCGATAGAGAAGCATTAGAGGCTGCTCTGGATGAAGCTTTCCCTGGTGCTGAATTAGGAATCGTCTCAACACCTGCGGGTCTCTCACTATCCTTTTCTCAACCAGGTTTGCTGCGGCCCTTTTCTGGTAGTGAATTGTCTGATGGCACACTGCAATATCTTTGCTTATTGGCTGCGCTTTTGAGTTTATCTTCACCCTCGGTGATTGTCTTGAACGAACCAGAAACTAGTCTTCACCCAGGCTTAATTGAGCCACTGGCGCGCCTGATTGTCAGATGCTCAAAAGATTGCCAAATTTGGATAACCACACACTCTCTGGAACTTTCGGACAGAATTATGGACTTAACCGGTTATGAAGCTTATGAACTGACCAAGGTACGAGGGCAGACCAAACTCGTGGGTGTTGGCCTTGGGGGATACCGGGAAGCTGCAGCCGATGAGGATGAAGGCATTAACTAATATGTATTATGTAATATAGTGCTATACCCCAAAATAATGAAGATTAGAGCTCATCTCTTGACCGGCTTGCCAAAAAATATAAATTTCCATCTACTACTTCAAAAGCAAAATACTTGAGTACACAACAATTTTAAAAATAGTTGCATACACAACTATTTCAAAAAAATCAGCTACGTTGTTGCTCTAATTTGTTCCGCTAGATTCTCTTCTAGATTCTCTTCTACTTTCTCCGCACCCGAGGAGCCGAGCATCTAAATGCTTGCGACTCCTCGGGTTGGCCTCAGCTACTTAATAAGTTGGCCTGATCTTCTTACTAAGCTTGCATCATCGCTGCTTACTCCACTTCAGGCAGGGCCAGGGCGAGGCCGAGCTGATGCTTGGCTTTGTTGACCTTGACCACGATCACTTTCACTTCTTCACCCTTTTTTACCGATTCCAGGCTCTCGCCCGGCAGCTTGCTGATGTGAATCAGCCCCGAGGCACCGGTGCCAGTGATCTCGACGAAGGCGCCACATTCAGCAATGTTGCGCACTTTGCCTTTGAGCACTTGGCCGACTTTGACGAGCTCAATCAAGCGGTCGAGGCGCTGTTCGCTGCAGGCGGCTTGGCGGTTGAAGACGATGGCACCTTTGCTTTCGTCCACCTCAATCACCTTGAAGGCCTGGGTGGTGTTGAGCAACCCGTGCACTTCAGTGATGGCCAGACCGAGACGGGAGAACGGGGCGAAGGCGAGCACTTCGGAATTTTCCAGTTTGACCCGGACACCGAAGATACGGCCTTTGCCGTCGTCGACCACCTGGGTGACTACGCCGGAGACGCTGGTGCGACTCTGCTGTGCTGTCTTCATCTGGCCAAAGATGGCGGGCAGGGCAGGGGCCGCTTTGACCGGCACCGCAGTGACTTTTGCTGGGGTCGAGGGGGCGGTTGTTGTGGTAACTTTGGCGGCCGTGTCAGGAGCCGTGCTGCTCGCTTTCGCGATGCTTTCGGTGCCGGTGGTTTCAGGCGCGATAGTGATTTTCACCGTCGAGCCCACGCGCACTGGCTGCTTTTTGATCAGCGCCTGGGGGCGACGCACAGTGCGCACCTTGAGGGCGGGCGCAGCGGGCGTGGTAGCTTTTGCTTCCTCTTTGGCTGGGTTCTCGGGCAGGTTGAGGGCGATGGCACCTTCGCTGCTGAGTGTGAGTGCTTGGAAGGGGCTGTGGCTGAAGGCGGCGGAGCTATTCGAATGTTTCATATAGGTAGTTGGTTTGTCGCTATGCGACGGTGTTGTTTTTGTTGTTTGTATACTTAACTGTCTGTTTTGGCTTCTGTTCGTTCTTTTGTGATTGAACAGTTAACGGCTGGCCGTGCCGTAGAGATGATAGGTGTGATCGCGCAGAGTGAAGCTTGCGATGAAGCTTCCCTTGCAGCGAATAACCTGGCCATCCCGGTATAAGAAAAATGATTGATTGCCGCCGTTGCCTACCTCTTCTTCTTCGAAAGAAGCAATCACTTCGTTGTCTTTGACAGCGATTGAGAGGAAGCGATAGGCGTGGGTGCTGAGCTTGAGGCGAAACTCGCTGGAATCCGAGTTTTCATCGACAGGCACAATATGGGGATTGATTCTGCGGTTCATAGTAGTGGTGGTGGTTTAGTGGTTTGTTTTTGTTTGTTTCTGTTGCTGCTTGTGTGGTGTTTGAATTGAAGGAGATACCTAGTTATAGGTGTCTGACTGCCTATTAACTAGGGTGAAACTGTACTAAACCAGCGTCCGCGCATGGTTTTGAGTGCTTCAGTGGTGCTACCACGATTGGCACATCGACATCGGCAGGCGCTCGGTTAGCTCGCGCAAAAGGTTAAGGATGCAGGCAAGAGGTACAAGTAGAAATTGGGAAAAGCAGCGATTCCCTGCCATTTAATGCTGATAGATTGAGTCGATCATATACACTATTAGCCTCACTTAAGGAGGCTGCTCATGCTCCAGACAAGTTTTGCCTTTGCCCAGCCTGTGCTACCTATCGATACTAGCCAGTTGAGCAAGTGTGACCATGTGGCTCGAGTCGGTATTGTTGGTAGTGGTAATTCGGCTCGAGCCTTGGCTGCTTATCTCTCTAGCCAGGGGCATAAAGTCTCAATGTTAGTGAGGGATCTGACTAGACTTCCTGGTATATCTGAATCGCTTAATGTCAGGGCTTCAGGCAAAATTGAGGGCCGTTTTAATCTTCAGCAGGTAGCAACCGAACCAGCAGTTTTGTTGGCTCAAGTTGATGTTGTTTTCATCGCCACATTAACGACTGCTTACGTCGAGGTGGCGCAAAAACTTGCACCTTTCCTTGAAAGTCATCATAAGGTTGTGCTCTTCTCAGGTAAGCTCGGAGGCGCTTTGCTTTTCTCTCGTGCTCTAACATTAGCGGGCGGTCCAAACATTCCAGTTTTAGAAACTGATTCACTTTTTGCCTGTCGCGTCCAAGATGATGAAAGTATTTGGATTCGAGGCTTCAAGCGCTGGACTCTATTTTCGGGCACGAGCCGCAGTGTTACGGCGAAGGACGGTGATACTGTTACTCGCTTCTTCCCCGACTTAGAAGCGGCTACCAATGTTATTCAACGGGGCCTCACTGATTTCGGTGCTTTGGCCCATGCGCCGGTTGTTTTGGCTAATATGAATGCCATCGATAGGCAAGAATCATTCCTCTTCTACTACAAGGGGCTAACCTCGCGCACTGTTGCCATTCTTGAGCGCATCGAGGAAGAGTTCAATTTGGTCGCTGCCGCGTATGGTGCCAGTTTGATTCCGATGAAGGAGCTGCTCAATCGCTACTATGGTTGTGACACTAGCTCTCTCCATCAAGCCATGCAAACAGTGCCAAACTATCGCTATAGCCAGTCGCCTTCCAGTCTCGATCACCGTTTCTTGGTGGAAGATGTGACGGCTACTCTGATACCCTTGCAGCAATTTGCTCGCTTAGCCAATGTTGCTATACCAGTGGTTGATTCGGTAGTGACACTGGCCGGAGTTTTAACAGCAATTGATTTTCAGGGTACTGGTCGCTCACTCAAGCAGTATGGTTTCGACGGCATGAGCTATGAACAAGTGCGCGAGGTAATTAATGCCTAGCTCTAGCTCTAACACTAGCTCTAGTTCTAGCTCTAGCGTCAGATCACAGTCTACAGGTTGGGTGCTTTTGGCTTTAACCGCAGCTTCGATTGAGCCCATTTTGATCAAGCTCGGCTTTCAAGCTCAAGCCACCCCTGTTCAACTTCTAGTATTGAAAAATTTAGTGGCAGCGGCAGTAATGTTGTTGTTGGTACGTGGCTGGAAGCGTCCAGCTGCAGTCAGTTTTGCTTCGCTACTTACTGTCAGTCTGTTGCTCTTTGCCACCAATGCCTTTTGCATTTTTGCCCTGACTAAGCTGACAGCTGTGGAGTTAATTACTATTATTACCTCTACACCAGTAGTGGTGGCATTGGTCAATTGTTTTCGTCGCCATGATAGCCGGGGTAAACTCTTTTGGTTCGGGCTTGCGGCCGCCCTTGTTGGCGTGTTGCTCTCTTTGCAGACGGCTGCCGGAGCTGTTTTATCGACAGCTAGTTCGCTCAACGTTCTAGGAGTTATTTGTGCTCTTGCTGCTGTGCTTAGTTCGACAACTTATCGCATCAAGATTGAGTCTATATTACGTCAAGCTGATCCTCGCCTAGTGTCACTCAATATTTTTGTCATTAACGCTTTAGTCTCACTATGCTTAGTTCCTTGGCTTGGTCCAATTGATCAAATCAATCAAGGTATATTGCCATTTGCTGTTTGGATGGGTGTGGCCGCCGCTCTCGCTAACCTAGCTTTCATTGCCGCCATCAAAGATTTGGGTGCTACTAGAATGTCCGTGATCAATTTGATTCAGCGACCAATGATTATTATCATCGCTGCATTTGTACTAAGAGAGTCATTGGGATGGCCGCAAGTTTTAGGCTTCGTTTTGGTGATGTTGGGCGTGCAGATGGCTCAGGTTAAGCCAAAAGTAGAAGTATCTAATGTTTCTGCCGCTGAGCTAGAGCTTGCATTGACAGCTGGAAAATAGAGGTGGCTAATTTACGATCTGATTACAGTTTGGCAACAGGTTCATTGAGATCGATTTCAGATTTGCTACAGATTGGTTTTACTAAACTCTTTGCAGGGCCTCTGTCTTGATTTGTGTTTAGGTTTTTTGAAGGGGGCAAGAGTCTAGATTGGTATGCTTGTATTTCCGATAATGACAGACCAAGCGAAGTTAGCGCAGGTAAGGTTTTAACGGTATTGAGTTTTGTGTAGATCTCTAAGAATCAATAAGTACTATTGTCTGTTAGTACTAACTTTGGCTAAGTTACAGATCTTCTTTCTCTCTTTCAACTTCATTGGTACTAAACCTCACTCTACTCGCAGCCAATAGCATCCTCCTTTGCTTTTCCACAACTTCGGTTGCGTGATCTGACTGGTAGGGCGTTTTGGCTTCGGAGAATGGGCTTTTAAGACTGCTGGAGACTTGAAGAGCTGAAGAGAAAATACAATCTTCGAAAATGGTTTTGGAGATTGAACAGAAGGAACTATGCCTATGAAACTTAAACCAGCTGACCAAATCTATGGTCAAGCCAAAAGTGTCGATCGTCAAGATCCGTGCCCTTCTTGCAAGGATCATCCGGCAGTGGTTTTCGAAGATGGCTCGCGCTATTGCGCCATCTCCGGCGAGTCTTTCGTTGCCACCGGTGGCGAATTGCTCGAGATGCGCCGTGCCTATGAGGCGAAATTGCTCGCGGCCGAGAGCAACTGAACCGCTGGAAAGAGCATTGCGACAGAAGCTGCAGCCCTGGCCGCGGCTTTAGATTAACAACCACCGCCGATCAAGACATCCACAGCGAATCCTCCGAAAGGGACATACATGACTGAAAACAATTCCAAAAGCACTAACGCTGCTGAAGCTGCCGGCAACAATGCTCACCTCGAGCAGGTTCTCAAAGACTTCGTGGTCGAGCACATCGACATGGAAGCCGGTATTCTCGGTGCACGTCTGCGTGATAAGCCGGGCAAGCCGATCTATATCGAGGTCAATGTCGACCCGCATTTCGACGAACAGGATGCTCATCCGCTTCCTAAGGAGTATCACGGCATGCGGGTGACCACCAAGGTCGACATGATGCGTATGCAGGCGGTCCACGAGGGCTACTCTGTCAATGCGGTAACCAACAACCTCGTTAAGCGTCGTCCCCGCCGGGCATAACGGCCTGGTGAAGAGCGGCTAAGAATCGTGGCTCTTTAGGAAAAAGCAAAATGTCTCAAGGGTATATCGCACTTAATCTCACTGAAGGCAGCAAACAAGCTGTCTTGAAGAGCTTTCCGCCCAAGTTCGAGGAGGTCCGAGCTGACCATGTTACCTTCGAATTTGGCGTATCTACGCTAGCGGATGACGCTACTCTGCCGCTCCCCGGCGTTGTGGAAGTGGTGGCTTATGTTTGCGATAGCAGCCTTGAGGCCTTGATAGTGTCTATCGATGGTGCGACGGCGCGGCCTGACGGCAGCGTTTTTCACCTGACACTGTCGCGCTCAGCTGGTCGCAAATCGTCTGAGAGCAACGCCCTAGCCCAGAACAAGGCGCTCTGGCAGTCGGTCGTTGCTCTCAGGCTTGACGGCACTGTTGCTCTTAACTGGAGCGACGGACCATAGAATCGCCGCTGCGCGAGAAATTGCGCGGTTAAATTTGTCCGCTCGGGCCTCCAGCTATGCTTTTGCACAAGCTAGGAGGCCCGAGCCTGCTAGGGAATTCGTGAGATGGATCACGTATCTAGAACTGCCATCGAAGGGAGCATTGCTCTTGTGGGTTGGGGAGAGATCATCTTCTTTGCCCTCGCTATCGCCATCGTCACCGCCATACTGCTGCGTAGCGACGCAACGAAACCTCAACATCGTAAGCACCCGCGGCCTTTCCCTCGGGACGATGAAACTTCTTCTTCTTCTTCTTCTTCTTCTTCGCGGTCAGTTTCGCCTCGACCTGCGGACACCTCGCCTGCAGCAATTGTCGGCTCTGACTATTATGTGCCGACCTCAGACGAACTCAAGGGCGAGATCAAAGAGCACATTCACGATCGGCAGAAGCGCGACGCTTTGCGGCTCTCGCGCGAGCTGGTCACTGAGTATCGCCGTCTTGTTGAGAGCGGTGAGGCCAAGGATATCTACTGCGTCATTGCCAACCCGCTGGTTGATGATTTCACGGTCATGCGGCTTTGCGAGGAGGTCATGAAATTCCGCGGTTGGAGTGCCAGCAATCACGGCAATGGCAAGGCCTTCGTCGGCCCGCGCGACAGTAGCCGCAAATGCTCGTTTACGCCCATCGACCTCAACCCCATTGCCGAGAGCGATTCGTTCGCTGAGCTGATTGAGAGCAATGTCATCGCTCCACGTAAGGCTCTGGCGCTCTCTCTCTCCAAAGAGCTGGTGGATGGCTATCGCAGTAAATTGGAGGCTGACAAGCCAACTAGCCCTGGCATTACTGTGACACTGGCCAAAGAGATCGACTACAACGTCTTCGCCGAGGTGGAGAACATTCTAGCTCCCCGGGGCTGGTCTGTGACTCATCGTGACGGCAGCAGCTACAACCTTTGGCCAGCTGAGAAACGCGACCGACCCTATAGGGGTGGCGGGCGATTTCTCATCTAACAACGACCTTTCTGATGGGGGCTGAACATGTGCCTCTGAGGTTGTGCTGCCAAGCTTAGTTAGCTCCATAAAAAACGCCACCGCGGCTAGTTCGCGTTGGCACCAATGCTATTTGATTCAGCCTGTACTCAAATTCCAGCGACACTGTATTTGTCTTGGATTGCTTTAGCCTCATCAGTTTTGCCTAGTCTCTTCAAGACAACGGCATAATTGTTGGCCGCTTTAGTCAAAAGTGCTTGATTGCCGCTCGCTTCAAATTCGTCAAGAGCAAGCTTTAGTGAGCTTTCCGCTTCAGCCAATTTTGCTACTTTAAGGGAGCCTAGGCCAGAGTTGTAGTGCACAATAGCAATGTTGCCACGGGCTGGTTTGTTGTCTGGATTTAGCGCCAGTGCTTGTTGGAAGATATCTAGTGCTTTGTCGTACTGCTGGGCATTTAGTGCTGTTAGTCCGGTGTTGTTTAATGCCGCTGCCAGATTGCGTTTTAGTGCACCCGATTCGGGATGTTTGGCAAAGCCAATCTTTAAAATTTCTACTGCTTTACTATAGTCTTTAGCAGTCATGGCAGCTGTGGCTTTGTTGTTGATCGAAACGACATCATTGGCCGTTGCTACATCGGCCATCGAAACCAATTCTTTTGCTGTCGGGCTGTTCTCTGGTGCTGCGGCAATTTCGGTATCGTACAATTTGCGCAGGGTTTTGCCATCTCTGGCACTGAGTTTCAACTGTTCAAAATTGAGAGGCAAGCTACTGAACATAATGTCGGTCGGCGATTGGCTGTGACCGGCTATGCCTAAGGCGTGGCCAAGTTCGTGTATGCAAATAAACTTGATCACTTGGTCATTGAGAACCATGCCTGATAGTCGTTTAGTTGTGAGTACTACGAGGCGTACTGAGCGCAAGGCATTGCCATAGGGTATCAACTTTGCCTCACCACCTTCAGCCGGGTTGGAGACATCTTTGGGATTATCCGACCAAACAAAAGTAATCGATGCTTGGCTAGCGCTTGCTACTTGCTCGAATTTGATTTTGCCTTCGCTAGCTTCTTCCCAGGCTGCTAGTGCTTCTTGTAGGGCCTTGCCAAAAGCTTGCTGATAGCCTGGTACTTTGTCGCCGCTGGCAATATAGATTTTGATAGGTATATCTTTGTCTGCCCAACGCATTGTCTTGATGCCAATTGCTTCGGCAAAGTAGTCTTCATCGCTATGAACAGTAATCTTGCTGTTCATACGCATCTGATTTTCGAGCAAACTTACCAGGGCTTTTCCCTGAGGCGCTCGTGCGTTTTTTGGATATTTGACTAGAAACTGTTTCAAGACGACGAGAGCTTCTTGGGTCTTACCGGCTGATTGCAGTGTGGCACCAAGGCTCCAGAGCATGTCTGGCTGGTCTGGCTGCAGGGCAATCGCCTGTCGCAGATTGGTTATGGCTTCATCCGAGCGCCCCAGCCTCGCGTAGCAAATGCCCAGGGCGCCTAGAACATAGTAAAAGTTTGGCGCGGCCACTTTTGCTTGTTCGGCTTTGCTCAAGGCGATATCGAGCTTTCCGGCATCAAGGGCGGTGAGGCATTCTTTCACTAGGGTGGCGGCAGTATATTCGTCTTTGCTTATGGCCTTGCCGGCCATCATGTACGTCTCGGCCGCTGCAACCGGCGCTTGAGCAACGACTGCATATCCCAGCAATAACGTCAGAGCCAGTGGGACGAAGACCGAATTTTTAGAAGACTGTCTGGATAACTGCAAACTGATGCCTCCGCAAGCTTGGGTCGTTAATTGCTAGTTGGTTTCTAGAAAATTTGGTCCCGTAGGGATAAGAGTAAACTAGATATTTACTAGGTGCCACTCTTCTTCGAATGTTAGACAGAAGTGTCTCTTTAACTCTGTGACTCTTATCATTCTCTCTTTTATCGACAGTGCATGTAGACGACCGGTCTATTCTAGATGCTTTGCGGACTGTTTAATAGCCAGGGCGCACCGGCCATGGCTTGTCTGACGATTACTTCAAAGACTTGTTTTCTTATGCCGCTAGTTGCACCGCTGTCTTCGTTCAGTGTGGCTTGTGCTTTTCTCTTCAAAATATTTGTCTGTTGCTAAACTCAGAGCGCACCACAGGCGGTGCTCAAAAGTCCTTTCGACGGTTATGGGTTTATACCCACGGCCACTGAAGGCTATATGATGGTTGGTAAGGCAAAGCCTCCCAAGTTCTTTTGGCGAATTAGGTCTGACCAAGTAGAAGGAGCAATTTGCTTGATGATTCCAATTGGCTACATGTACAAAGTTCTATGGCCCAAGCGAAATGCTCGGCTGGCAAAACAGATTGATAATATTTATACGCTCGGAGATTGTCCAGGCAATTCCACCCATGACTTTTACGATTTCATACCTCTTTGGAAGCACAATGGCTATTGGTTATTCAACACACCTGAAGAGATGCATGAAATCGCAAGTGAACAGCAAATAGACCTTTCTAAGATGACACTGTTCTACTATGAAGCATATGAGCAAGAGTTTGACTTTGTGGGCGAGTCTGATGAACCTGTATGGAGTTCATTTGAGGCCGATTCTCATTTCCACACGAGCATTGTTATCCCGGACACGAAAACTTTTGTGGGCTTTGATGTCGTTGAATATACACAGGGAAACTCACCAGAGTGTTCCTTGCTCGCCTGTACCGACCTAACTGAAACTCTGAATATAAATGAGCATTGTCTGTTCGAAACCATAGAAGAGGCGAAAGCTTCTCTAGAGAATTGTGATTTTCACGCCCGTGAACCCGGACCCTATAGAGTGATTTCGGTCTATCTTGTCGGTTCTGCATCGGTGTCGGAAAGCCGCGGTGTGCTGTGGGTTCGGTGAATGCCCTAAATTTTCCACAGAAGCCTGATAGAATTGAGACGTACATTAAATCAGGTACTTTGTGTTCCCACCTAGTGAACAATTTGACACCGCCCGCGACGCCGATAAGACGATTTTTTCCGGCGGCTCTAAAGGTAAAACAGTCACGGTCTTTCAGCCTGGTCTAATCGTAGATCAAACCTACCAGTTGATTGCCGAGATTGGTCAGGGAGCTATGGGTGTGGTCTTTTCCTGTACTCATTTGGTCTTGCAAAAAGACTATGCTCTTAAGCTTTTGATGGCCAGCGAACTTAGTCGTGAGGCCTGGAATCGCTTCCAAGTTGAAGCCAAGGCCTTGGCAAAGCTCAAGCATCCTGGCATTGTTGGCATTCACAATATGGGTGTGCATCACGGTCTTGATGACAATACTCCTTACTATGTTATGGATTTACTTTCGGGTGAGAACCTTGATGATCTGATAAAAAAGTCTGGACCACTAGCAATCAATCAGGCCTTAGAATATTTCACGCAAGTGGCTGATGCCCTGCAATCGGCCCATGCTCAAGGTGTTGTGCACCGTGACATTAAGCCATCGAATTTGATGCTCGTGCGCGATCAGTCTGAACGGGTTGCGCAAATTAAAATTGTTGATTTTGGCATAGCCAGAGTTAATCAAAGTGGCCATAGCACTCAGAGTCAGACTGCCACTGGCGTAATTATTGGTACGCCTTTTTATATGAGTCCTGAACAGTGTCGCGGTGAGCGCGTAGATGAACGCTCAGATATTTATTCGTTTGGCTGCACTCTGTTTGAAGCTCTCACTGGTGAGCCCCCGCTCAAAGGCGCCAATGCCTTTCAAACTTTCATGATGCACCAAAACAACGTTGCTCCTAGTTTGACGAGTAAATGGAAAGAAGGAAGCGAAGAGTTTTCTCCAAGTTTAGAAGCTGTTCTTGCCAAAGCATTGCAGAAAAATGTTTCTGATCGCTATCAGTCGATGGCTCAGCTTAAGCATGACTTAGAGCGTGTGATGCAGGGTAAAGAGGTTACGAGCAAGGGCATAAGGCGAACTACTGTTCCTGACATCGCGCTTTTTGATACCAGTCGACTGGAGCCGCGCGATAGAGCTGGGGCGAAGTATCACACCAATGGCAGTGACGAGCAGGGCTATGACGAAGAAGACTATGACGAAGATGATCTACCGGGTGAGAAGGGCATTTTAGCTCATCCGCGCTTGCTGCTTGGTGGTTCGCTTGTGATGGCGCTAGTGGTGGTCGGCGTTTTAGCCAACACTTTATGGAGGGAGCCAATCCCTGAAGCGAAAGTGGTCAAGGAGCCGACTGATTTCTTTGCTGAATATGAACAGTCCAAGCTAACACCGCCAGCACTGATGGACAAGATCGGTGCCAGTGAAGCTGAGAAGACCATTTTTAGCAAGTTTAAATGGGGGGCAGAAGGCGAGTACGAGTCAACCTATCGCAGCAAAGTTGAGTCATACATGGAGAAAACATCTTTGCCGAACGCGGCACCGATTAGATATAAGATTGCTGGCGCTTTTCAATTCCCTTCTGAGTTTTACTTAGGTGCTATTCAATTTGATAATGGTCCGATCGAGTATGCTACTGGTTTCATGCCGCTGCCCTATCCTGCGGCTCTTGAGAGTGGCCATGAGGTGCACTATTATTCCAGCGTCTTGTCTCAAGATTATTCGCAGTTGTTAGAGCGATTTGGTCCCGTTGATCTCACCGGCATTGACTTGAAGCTCAATGACCCAAAAGCGGCGATTGCTTGCATGCAAAAGTGGAGTCGCCTTAAGGATCTCTCCTTCTTCAACAGCATCACTAAGTGTCTACCAAGCTATGAGCATAAAATTGAAGACTCGCCTCTAACCGATGCCATGTTGCCGTCACTCAATTCGTTTAGTAATTTGCGCTCTCTGGGTGTGGCTGGTGATGGAATAACTGGACCTGCTGTGGCCAAGATGTCGCTTTTGAAAAAGCTGAAGACGCTAAAAATTAAACGGATTAAGAACGTTCAGCCGCTGCTCGAAGCTCTGCCGCGCTTTGATAACATTGAAGAACTGTGGCTGATGTCGCTATATTTAAAAGATAGTGATTTAGAGCCTTTGACGCGCATGAAGAATCTTCGGAGTCTGCGCATTACTCGCAGTCAGTTGACACCAGCGTCGCTTGAATATTTTAGGCGTATGCCGGCACTGAAGAAGCTCAAGCTCGATCGCAGCTGGTCAAAAGAAGATACTGAGCGGTTTAAGCACGCCTTCCCTGGCTACGAATTTGAAACGGTCTTTGATTTCCACTTCTGGAAGCTTGCCCCAGGAAAGGCGCCTTCAGAGCAGGAAGCCTCAGAGTCATGACTTTGGCATGTCTCCGCTGTGGTCCTGGCTACGCCGTGGTGCGAGGGGCCTCAGAGCATGCCACGCAATTGCCACGCCTGCCTGCTAGAATTAGGCCTTAGTGTATATTCTAGTTTAGCTCAAGGTAGCTTAGTGACCGCTCCAACAGATGGTCCATTTGATAAGTTTCGCGACGCTGATGGAACAGTTACTTCTGGCGCGGCCAAAAGCGAAATAGCTACTGCCTTTCGTCCAGGAATGACCATTGACCAGAGTTATCGCCTCATCGAAGCGATTGGCCAGGGTGCTATGGGTGTAGTCTTTTCCTGCACGCACTTGGTCTTACAGAAGAATTATGCAATTAAGTTTTTGCTGGCCGATGAGCTTAGTAGCGAAGCCTGGAATCGCTTTCAAGTTGAAGCAAAGGCTCTAGCAAAGCTCAATCATCGCGGCATTGTTGGCATTCACAATATGGGTATTCATCACGGTCTTGATGACAATACTCCCTACTATGTTATGGACTTGCTGTCTGGCGAGAACCTGGATGACCTACTGAAAAAGTCTGGGCCGCTTACGGTTGAGCGAGCTCTCGATTATTTTATACAAGTAGCTGATGCTCTACATTCGGCTCATACGCAAGGAGTAGTGCACCGGGATATTAAGCCTTCTAACCTGATGCTTCTTCGCGACAAAAAAGGGCTCATTAGTCAAATCAAAATTGTTGATTTTGGTATCGCTAGAGTTAACCGCAGCGGGCATGGCAGTCAGAGTCAGACAGCAACAGGCTTGGTCTTTGGTACACCCTATTACATGAGCCCTGAACAGTGTCGTGGTGAGCGTGTTGATCACCGCGCTGATATTTATTCTTTGGGATGCACGCTATTTGAAGCTCTGACTGGTCAACCGCCGTTTAAGGGTAGCAATGCTTTTCAGACTTTCATGATGCACCAAGGTGATGACGTTCCTAGTCTTGAGAGTCGCAGAGCTGAGGCCGTTGGCGGTGAGAAATTTTCTCACGGTTTAGAAGCTTTGGTGACTAAAACTTTGCAGAAGAATGCTGCGGAGCGCTATCAATCAATGGAGCAGTTGAAGCATGATTTAGAGCGGGTGCAGCAGGGCAAGGACGTTTCAACAAGAGGGTTGCGTAATACCATTGCTCCCAATCAGCAGCTTTTCGATTCGGGTCGGCTTGATTTTTCTGGCGGCGATAAGGGTAATGGCCGCTTTGGCAGGGCTGACGACGAGAGCTCTAACGTTGATGACACTGAGTATGATAGTGATTCGTTTGCGCAGAAGGGTTTCTTCGCTCGACCAATAGTTTGGGCTGGTTTAGCTGCTGTGCTCACAGCGGCGTTGATAGGTACGCTCAGTCTGGTGTTGTTTCGACCTACAAATGTGGTAAAGATTGACACCGAAGCAGATGGTTTATCTTCTATTCTTGGAGACGGTTTGTCTCCTGCATACGTGCTTGAAGAGGTAGGAGCAAGTGCTGCTGAGAAGGAGTATTTTCGTAAGTTTGATTGGGTTACTGAGCTTAAGTGCGAAGACTTCTTTACTAAAAAGGCTGATGCTTTCATGAGTAGTACGGCGGCTTTGGGTACAGCTGCTAATAAGTTTAAGGTTAATGGGGTCTTCTACTTCCCCCACGACGTTTACCTTGGTGGCATTCAGTTTGGAAGTGAACCGATTCAGCATACTGCTGGCGCCATGCCTGTTCCGCGGAGTTCGAGTGGAGAAGAGAAAGAGGTTCATTATTATTTCAGTGTGTTAACCAAGAGTTACCCAGAGCTTTTGGATCGATTTGGACCAGCTGATCTGACCGGTATCGATATGAAAATTGATCACCCGAAGGAAGCATTGGAGCGTCTTAAGAAGTGGCACAGACTTAAAGATCTTTCTTTCTTCAATGGTATGACTAAATCGATGCCGACTTTTGAAGACAAAATTGAAAACACCATGTTGCACGAAGATTTGCTTCCTACTATAAATACCTTTCAAAATTTGCGGTCGCTTGGCCTCGGTGGTAAAGACTTAAGAGGCAGTGCCATTGCCAAAATGACTCTTTTAAAACGGTTGAAAACCCTAAAAATCAAAGGTATCAAAGATGCCAACTCACTTATCGCTGTGTTGCCGCGGTTTGATAATATTGAAGAGCTGTGGTTGATGTCTCTCAAGTTAGAAGATAGAGATCTTGAGCCATTGACCCATATGAAAAACCTCAAGTCTCTGCGCATCACTCGCAGTCATCTGTCACCTGATTCTCTGGGGTATTTCAAGCGTATGCCTTCATTGCAGCATTTAAAGCTCGATCGCAGCTGGCCGGAAGCAAAGAAACAAGAATTTATAGCAGCCATACCCGGTTATGAGTTTGAGCCAGTGTTTGATCCTTATTTTTGGCATCTCGGACCGGGGGAAAAACACCTGGGAGCAATACTAAAGTAGTGAGAAAGAATTTTGCCTGAAGACGTTGCATCTATTGACTCTCTGAAAGGTACGTCAGTCAATCTAAGCTATCTAGACCTCGGTGGGCTAGGTGAAAGCACTTGGTGGCGTTATGTAGTGGGCGTTGTCACTATTTGCACAGTGTTCATTTCTTGCAGCTTCTTTTTGTGCTTTCTCATCCTCATCGCCCTATTTTCTATCCACGGTGTCATGCCAAAAATTGACGAGGCCACAGGCCAAATCATCGGACTGCACCCGATGGCCAATTATGTTGCTGTCAATATTCCTAGCTGGTTTCTTTGCCTTTCCACTCTTCTAATAGTGCGCTTTTTGCACTCTAGACCGGTGCTTTCGTTGATTACGACAACTGATAAGTTTAATTGGCGGCGCCTTGCTTTTGGTGCCATTGCTTGGTTTTGTCTAGCGGGGGCGGCTGGCATCGTCGGCTGGATTGTCTTCCCCCACTCGTACAAATTTGTGCCCCCTGGTGCCGAGTTCTTTCTCTATCTGCCGGTAGTTTTGTTTTTTACGCCTCTGCAGTGTCTGGCTGAGGAGCTTTTCTTTAGAGGCTATTTGTTGCAAGCCCTGGGAAAATGGGTGCGCAACATATGGTTTGCTTCGGCCCTCAATGGATTGATATTTATGGTGCCGCATTTGCATAATCCAGAAGTGTCTTATGGAATGCTGCCCATGGCGATTTGTTATTTCGGTATTGGTTTTATTTTGGCTCTGGTAACTCTTCGCACTAATGGTCTAGAAGTGGCTATTGGCGTGCATATTGCTAATAATCTTTTCGACGCTTTGATCCTCAATGACGTGCGCTCGGCGCTCACCACTGAGTCAATTTTTGTTTGCCTTAGTGGCCATCCGTGGTACGAAGTTGCTGTAATTGTTGTGGTTGGAGCGGTATTCTATTGGCTTACTTCGAGATATTTGTTGAAGCGTTGAGCGCCGTGAATAGGCGCGCTTTATTTGCCCGTTTTGCCGTTTGTGCTTTAAGCATAGTGGCGGCAATGGCATTGTCTTTCGCTGCGCCGGTGCCTGCGAAGAATAGTCTGACGGAACAAGGCTACATACTTGATTTGACCTCCAATCGTCCTGAGAAGTTTAAAGTTCAGGTGACGAAAACGGGCTTGCGTGTTGATCTGAACAATGCCAAATGTTCGCTGGTAAGTCGGGCTCCTGACTGGAATGTGGTGGCTTGGAATAGTAAAGATCACACGATCATGAATGTTAGCAATGCCGATTGGTGCCATAAATATCACATGAATAAGATGCACTGGGCGGCTGAATTAACCAAGCCTCTCTCTGTTAAGGAAGATTGGTATATGGGTGTTCCGGCTCTGCACTGTGTTTTTCCATCAACTGAGGTGGTTGGTCTCTATATGCAGTCTAATATCGGGAAGAAAAACTACAAAGACAATGTTGACGATTTGAACCGGGCCATTGTTGTTTGTCTTGACTGTCCATCAGGCAAGAATAGTGGCTCGGTCTTCGCTCGTTTCTTCGGAATGCCAGCGGTGCCGGGGGTACCCCTGCTGGTTAAGCGCATTAGGGCAAACGGTAAGAATGAGGGTACTTTAAAGGCACAGCAATTGCATGGCAGACCCATTTCTACCGCTATTTTTGAGATTCCTCAGGGTTATAAAAAAGTACCCTTTAGCGAAAGTTTTTTTGTTTCTAAGGCGCAGAATGAGAATGCTAAGGAGTTATTCAATTCTTTGCTCAATTGATCTGAACATGTGCGCGTGCTATTTTCTTCATGAGAAGGCGCAGATGATCTGGTCTTTCGCTGTCTGGAGCTGCGTCGCTAGCGCCATTGTTAGCACTGCCAGATGAACTTTGAATAGCGTCAGCAATGCTATTCAAAAGTTCTAGCTCTTCTTTGGCTAGTTTTACCGTGGAGGCCAGAGCTCGTTGTCGGTGGTCATTTGGCCGTACGCTCGGCTGTGAGAGCATTGTCATGATTTGTATTGCTATGCGAGAATCGAGCCACGCCCTGCCGCTAGCCACGGTTTTGATGGCTTCGATTAGCACGGTGTCGCTTGAATCTTTTAAGCAATAGCCGTCGGCCCCCGCCGCAATTGCTGCCAAAATTGCATCATCTTCTTGGTGTGAACTGCGAAGCAAAATGCGCGAGCGGCAAGTGCTAGTTTTTATAATGGTAGTGCATTCGATACCATCCATTTGCGGTAGGCCTATGTCAACGATGGCAACGTCTGGTTCGATTTCGTTTATTAGCTGTAGGGCGCTTACGCCATTGTCTGCTTCGCCGGCAACCTCAATTAAGGGACAGGCATTGAGTACCATGGTCAGACCAAGGCGTGTCAGTAGGTGGTCTTCGACAATAATTACTGTGATTGGTTTAGGGCTCATCTAAACAGCCTTGCGACTTTGAAGGTAAGGTAACTGTGAATGTGGTTCCTTTGGCTGGCGCGCTCTGGCAAGTAATTTTGCCGCGATGGGCCTCAACAATTTGTTTGCACAGATAGAGCCCTAGGCCTGTACCGTGAGAATATTTTTTGCCCGGTGTACCTTGCCAAAAGCGATTGAATAGATTTTGTTGATCTTCTAATTTTATTCCCGGTCCGTCATCTTTGACAGATATTTGGTATTCACTACCTTCGCGCTTGAGCTTTACTTCTATGTTGCCATGGTGTTCTGTAAATTTAAGGGCATTGTCGAGGAGGTTTTGTATTACCCGTTCTATGGAGTGGCTTTTGCCATCTATCATTGCTTTCTGGTTGAGCTTTGTCAGGGTGAGCTTGCTATCCTTTTGCTGTGCACTGAGCTCGTTGCGCTTAACCAATCTCTCAAGCATCTCGCAGAGGTCGATCTTTTCGCTTTCGAGGGGCGCTGTTTGCCAGTCTGCTTTGTAGACATGCAGTAGGTTTTCGATCATGCTAATGAGCGTATTATTGCTATCCTTGATTTGAGCTATGATTTTTTGCTGGTTATCATCGCAAGAGCCCAGCTTTCCCGCTAGAAATAGGTCTAAGACTCGATTTGTCCCGAGCAGCGGATTTTTTAGATCGTGAGTTAGGGTAGCGATGAAATCGTCTCTTTGCTGATCAACCGTTATTCGTTCAGTAATGTCTTCGTACATGCCCAGTAAGCCTACGACTTTGCCGCCAGCGTCGTGAAGAGGAATTTTACTTGTGTCTAACCAGGCTTGTTTGCCGCTGGCCCTGCTTTGTGGTTCGATAATGTGATATTCAGGTACTCCTGATTCCATTACCTTGCGGTCGCAGGCGATAAAGAACTCACACTGCTCTTTGCTAGATGAGGTATCGTAGTCGCTTTTTCCGAGTAAGGCTTCAGTTGTTTCTGCGCCCATGTCATTGGCGAAGAGTTGGTTACATCCTAGATATTTTGAGTCGCGGTCTTTCCAGAAGATAGAAATTGGAATGTTGTCGAGCACTAATTGAAACATCGATTGTACGGTCTTTAATGCTTGTACTTCTGTGCATATTACTAGCCAATTACCAGTCTTTAGGTTCGGACATGCGCGCAGCAAATGCCATATGAACCTACCATCTCCTTTTTTCAGTAGTCTGATTTCGGCACTGAACGGCTGATTTGTCTTGAGGGCGTCGTTCCAGAGATTTTCTATCAAGTTCAAGTCGTCATGGTGGATAGCAGCTAGTGGGGGGAACATTTGGCTGGTGCTTGTATCTTTGTTAGAAAGACCAGCAAAGTCTAGCCAGTGCTTATTGCTGAAGCTGATCTGGCTGTCTGGCTCTACTATCCACAATATGTCAGGCAGCAATTCAACTGCGTAAGCCAAATTCTCTGCATGTTGGTGGTTTAGCATTCGTACATTTGCACCCTTGAAACCGGTACTCCTTTTACTTTTCTAGCTTTGTGCCTCGGCTTGAGAAACTTGCACTCGCCACTCATTTAATTGTTCCACAGGTGATTCTGTCGAGCTATCCGCCAAAGGGGTGATGTATGGTTGGTTGAAATACTATTAAAAGTAGTAGAACTGAGATTTTGAATAAGTTGGTAGAGCAGCAATGCTATGCAGCGCATGAGATTATAGATTCTTGGTTGAGGCGATGCGATATCACTAGTGGTGTCATGTGGAAAAAGAGATGGCCTGAAATCTTTGTGAAGTTTCACGTGATTTCAGGCCACCGATATCTATCTATCTTGTTGGTAAGGGCGTTTTCCCTCTTAGGAGTGGCAGCCGATTTTTTGTTCTAATTTGCTCCGCTTGCTTATCCCGCTTATTTGTCCCGCTGAACAGTGGCTGTGCCAGCTTTCTCCGCCCGCTCCACGATGGTGGCTTGTGCTGCCGCCAGTCGAGCCACTGGAACGCGATAGGGCGAGCAGCTGACATAGGTGAGGCCAAGCGAGTGGGCGAAAGCAATTGAGCTGGGGTCACCGCCGTGTTCGCCACAGATGCCCAACTTGATGTTGGGGCGTTGGGCGCGACCGTCCTCGACAGCCATGCGCATCAGCTTGCCCACGCCCTTGCGGTCGAGAATGGCAAACGGATTGTCTTCGAGAATCTTGCGCTTCTCGCCGTTGACTTCGACGCCACCGAGATAGTGCTGCAGGAACTTGCCTTCAGCGTCGTCGCGGCTGTAGCCGAAGGTCATCTGGGTGAGGTCGTTGGTGCCGAAGCTGAAGAACTCAGCATACTGCGCGATCTCTTCAGCGGTGAGGGCGGCACGAGGAATCTCGATCATGGTGCCGAACTTGTAGTCGATGGTAACGCCAGCAGCGTCCATCACTTCGCGAGCGACTTGTTCCAGCACTTCGCGGGCGGCCTTCAGTTCTTCCACATGACCAATCAAAGGAATCATGATCTCCGGTTCGACAGTCACCCCTTGTGCCTTGACGGCAATCGCTGCTTCGAAAATGGCCCGCACCTGCATGACGTTGATTTCAGGGTAGACCAGACCGAGGCGGCAGCCGCGCAGACCCATCATGGGGTTGGTCTCGTGCAGTTCGTGCACTTTAGCCAGGAGGTTCTCTTGGGCCGCCAGTGCCTTGGCTTCACGGGCCTTGGTCACCTTGAAGCGAGCTGCGTGAGCACGGTTCTTGGCGTTGGCCTTGAGGGTTGCCACTTCCGCTACCAGCTCTTCCAGCTTGGGCAGAAACTCATGCAACGGCGGGTCGAGCAGGCGGATGGTAACCGGCAGGCCGTTCATGGCAGTGAAAAGACCAGCGAAGTCTTCGCGCTGCATGGGCAACAGCTTGTTCAGCGCTGCTTGACGGTCGGCCAGTGTCGTGGCCAAAATCATCTCCTGCACAACTGGCAGCCGATCTTGGCTCATGAACATGTGCTCGGTACGGCAGAGGCCGATGCCCTGGGCGCCGAATTGGCGGGCAACGCGAGCGTCTTGCGGAGTGTCGGCGTTGGCGCGCACATCGAGTTTGCGTTCCAGATCGGCCCATGCCAGCAGTTTTTGGAACTGCTCAGATAGGCCAACCTGGCGAGTGGCGATGGCGCCGGCGAAGATTTCACCGGTGGAGCCGTCGATAGAAATGACATCGCCCTTCTTCAGGGTTTGTCCCGCCACCTGCACCAACTCTTTGTCGAGGTCGATGCGGAACGACTCACAGCCTGCAACACATGGCTTACCCATGCCGCGCGCGACCACTGCAGCGTGACTGGTCATGCCACCGCGGCTGGTGATGATGCCTTGAGCTGGAACAATGCCGTGAATGTCATCGGGACAGGTCTCGACCCGCACCAGAATGACCTTCTCGCCAGCACTGCCACGCTTTTCGGCTTCGTTGGGGTCGAAGACGATTTCGCCGATGGCTGCACCGGGAGAAGCGTTGAGACCAGTGGCGAGCAAACGACCGGCTTTCGCGGCTGCATCTTTCTCTTCAGTGTGAAAACTTGGCAGCAGCAGCTGGTTGAGCTGAATCGGGTCGACGCGCATGAGGGCGGCGCTGCGGCTCAAGATGCCTTCTTCGGCCAGCTCGACGGCGACACGAACAGCAGCTTCGGCGGTGCGCTTGCCAGTGCGGGTCTGCAAAATGTAGAGCTTGCCGCTTTCGACAGTGAACTCGATGTCCTGCATGTCGCTGTAGTGGTCTTCCAGGCGGGCTACCGTGGCTACAAGCTCTTCGTAGACTGCTGGCAGCTCCATAGCCATCTCGGCAATCTTCTTGGGGGTGCGGATGCCAGCGACGACGTCTTCGCCTTGGGCACGCACCAAGTACTCGCCGTAGAGTGTCTTCTCGCCGGTGCTGGGGTTGCGGGTGAAGCAAACACCGGTGGCTGACTGGTCGTCGAGGTTGCCGAAGACCATCGATTGCACAGTTACCGCAGTGCCCAGATTGTGGTCAATCTTGTTGAGATTGCGGTAGTAGATGGCGCGCGGGTTGTTCCAGGAGCGGAACACCGCTTCAACGGCACCGTAGAGCTGTTTGCTGGTGTCTGAGGGGAAGGCCTTGCCAGTTTCCTTCAGCACCAGTTCTTTGTAGCGCCGCACCAGTTCTTTCAGGTTGGTGGCGGTGAGCTCGTTGTCTTGGGTGACGCCGCTGGCGGCCTTGAGCTCTTGCAGCAGGTGTTCGAAGCTCTCTTTGGCGATATCGAGCACGACGTTGCCGTACATCTGGATGAAGCGGCGGTAGCTGTCGTAGGCGAAACGCGGATTGTCGGTGGCTTTGGCCAGGGCCTTGACTGTGGTGTCGTTGAGGCCGAGGTTGAGGATGGTGTCCATCATGCCGGGCATGGAGAACTTGGCGCCGGAGCGAACAGAAAGAAGCAGTGGCTTTTTGACATCACCAAGGCGACGGTCAAGGGTTGCTTCCACATCTGCTAGTTTGATCAAGACTTGCTCGAAGAGACCTTCGGGCAGCTTGGAACCACCGCTTTGGTTGTAGTAGGCCAGGCAGGTCTCGGTGGTGATGGTGAGGCCGGGAGGAACGCTGACGCCGCTGGCGGTCATCTCAGCCAGGCCTGCGCCTTTGCCGCCGAGTAGGGCGCGCATGGCTTCACGTTGACCGGCAAAGCTTTGATATGCTTCGGGGAAGAGGAAGACAGCGGCCTCGGGGTTGAATTTGCTGGCAGCTGAAGAAGTGGTGGCGGGGGCTGCTGTGTTTGGGGGCTGATGCATGGCATGCTCCGTATATAGACGTCGATGAACCCTTCGCGTTTTCCTTTACCTACGTTACAAAGCCGTAAACATCCCGATCACAATCAGTGAAAAAAATTCGGGGTGGAAGTTCAAGGGCTTTTGTTTTGGAGGTATTTTGCGAGTGTGCGAGGGAGGATGAAAGAAAGACGTATTTAGCCTATTGAGTCAGAGGTCACGGTGCTGCTTTCATGAAGGCTTATAAATTAGAGACTGTCTAATCTTGCATTTTACTGCTAACTAAGCTGTGACAACCGTTTAGAGTTGTTACTAGTGAAGTGAATACAGTAGTTATTAGTAGATGTATCTGCTAATCGAGTTTTTGACTAAATTCTAGAGCTGCAGGTTTTTGCTGCAGGCTCTGTTCGTAGCTTCAGTTGATGTCGCTGTGTAAATGCAGTGGGAAAACCACCATGATTTTTCCCTTTTATTACGCCTTTCTTAGTAGCCTTACGAGGTTGTCAAGCCTGTTTTATCACGGGTTTTTCACATGATCGCCGCGATGCTTGTTGCCATGGCGAGTAACCCACGGATGGCGAAATATGATCAACTTCGATACGATGAATCTTGATACCACACTAGTGGTATCAAGCACAGCGCAACAAAGCTCTCCTCAGCAAGAGAATTTAGCTGTCAGTTCGCTTGCGGCTATTGGCAGGTTGCAAGACTTAGTTGAACGCTTCACTGCGGCTCCTAACAAGAAGAGCGTTATAAGCGAGCTGAAGCCCGCCTATGAGAAGCTAATAGCGGCTGTTGATGCTGAACATGAGCAAGTTTCACACATTGTTCAAGAAGAGATGACTGGTCTACAGATTGTTCTATCTAAAAGATTGATTGAAGCGCGAAAAGCTGAACGTAGTGTTGAGAGTATAGTAGAAGCGATAGAGAATGAAGCCGCTGCTAGTGGCGCTGAAGCTGTGAATTTCCTATCGATAAGAAAGCGCTTTGTCGATCCTGCTATAGGCAGCGATGAGCTGATGATGCTGGAAAGACAATTGCTGGCTTATCCTCAACTATTAGCAGCCTTGAAAGAAAATAGAGCTGCCGTTCAAGCTGCTGAACCAGTGCTTTTGCAAATAGATGACTTGGAACAATCACTATATCATTGCTCAACACATAGAGTGAAAGTGCGCTACGCTTGGGCTGATGCTTTGGCTGGAGCTGGCTCACCGGCTCGCTCTCAGAATGTAATTTTAGAGGCAATGTCGATTCAAATGGGTTTGCCGGTGGAAGAGCTTAAGCGCTCACGTAAGCGCAGAAATGATCGAGAACGTGAGCGTGAGCGCAAACTGCAGGGTCTTATGGGCTAGGCCAGGTTTGTAGATAAGTCAATGCGAAATCTGAAATGTCCGATTTTCATAAGAAAGGCGGACATTTTTTTGCCGCCGACAATTGGCTGTTACAGCCACTGGCAGATCTAGGTAGTGCTTTGATTTTAGCTGTTAAGTTAGTTTCTTGTTTTTGGCTGGTATAAAGTAGTCACGATCAACTCCAATCTAGCAGCTTGCTCTGACACACTCGTCTTTGGAACCACGAAATGAAGCCCGACCGCACGCGATTTACCAAGACCGAATGGGACATTATTCAGAAACATCAAACACCGCGCCAAGTGCAAAAATACTTACGCACTATCTCCTATAATTTCGAAGAAGAGGGCGAGACTGTACTCTCCTTCCGCCAGGTGGTGCGGCGTAAGAAAGGGCATTGTTTAGAGACGGCCATGGTTGCGGCTGTTATGCTTGAACAGCAGGGCTATCCACCTTTGTTAATGAGCTTTGAATCGGTGGATAATCTCGACCATGTTATTTGCGTGTACAAAGACGAAAGCGGCTGGGGTTCAGTTGGGCGCTCTCGTGATGCTGGTTTGCATGGACGCAAGCCAATCTTTCGCAGCGCGCGCGACCTTGCCCTCAGCTATGTCGAGCCCTACATCGACTACACCGGCCGCATTACTGGATTTGCCGTGGCAGATCTACGTGAGCTAGGCAATTATGATTGGCGATTTGCCAAGACCAAGTTATCAAAGGTAGAGAACTTCCTTGTTCACTATCCGCATAAACCAATAAAGTCATCCGATCGACGCTATGAGCAGCTACGCAAGCGTTATGCCGAATTTCGAGAACAATATCCCAAGCGTCAAGCGACCTATTTCGATAACCGTGATACCTGGACTTAGTAAGGCCCTATTCTGCTTGTTTGCCTCAGTAAGTTATAGCACCGCTTTTGCGGCCTACTCTTTTTTTGTGGGCAGAGCTGGAATTGCATTTATACTATATAGAGTAATGTAGCAACAGTTTTTAAAATTGCCTAGAGAAAAGCCTCCTGCAAGAGCTTTCTGGCTCGTGCAGGAGTGCTTGGGGCAGTTCATCAGTGCATATTGCAGCGCTGCGGTCAGTGTCCGAGCATGAGACGTTTTACGGAGACGTTCTCAAAGCCCATATCTCGTAGCGCTTGAGCGCTTTTTGCGTTGCGAGCCCAGGCAAAAGCCGCTTTGCTCAAATCAAGTTCTGGCACGAGCAGTTGCACTGCGCTGCCGTCGCCATTGGCGGTGCGCAACCATTTGCTGCGTGACCAAGATTTCTTGAAGAGATAGCGGTACAAGGCCTTGCCAATTGGCCGCTCACAGAGAACGTCGGTGAGTACGATGTTCCACCACTGATAGTCAGTGAAGCAGCCCTGAAGCGCCGATTGGCGAAAGGCAAAGAGAACAAAATTAGGAAACTCTCCCGCTTTGCGCTTCTTAGGCACATATTTGCCATCGATCACTGTGCCGCCGATGTGCACGCGCCATTGATTTTGATAACCCGTGACATAGGTAGCATCGCCGTCACCGACCGCGAGAAAGAGCGGATAAAATCCAATCTCTTTCTCCAGCCATTGGTAGGCCGGCACCCATTCACTATCAGAAAACTCGACTTGCGGTCTTAGCACAGAGTGGTTGACAGCGTTAAGGTCGATAACATGATAGAAGTATTTTTCTTCTGCTGAAGAAGAGGCTAGGCCTTGTTTCATAGTTTCTCCAGTTTTTTGAAAGTGTGAAAGAGACCTAGCCCTTGCTAGCAGAGCCGAGGTTGCTAATTGCGGAGAGCCCGTACCAACGCGCCTGGAATATCGAAGCCGAAAATCCAGTAGATGATGCCGATCAGCACAAGCGGCACCTGCACAAGCAGGCAGAGGATGCCGAGGAAGATGTTGGCGCGGAAGGCCAGAATCAGTCCGTGAATCCAGGCGGCCAGAACGACCACCATCAGCATGATATAGAGCAGCGCTGCAAATGCGCCGGCTGCAAATAGTGCTTCCATGTTAGGTACCTTTCAAGATTGAGTCTAAATCGAAGTTTGAATTCGATTTAGGGTTTGAGTTTTGCTTCGACTTCTGCGAGATGTCTCTCGATTAGCGAAACATAGTTAGGCTTGTAGTCCTGCCAGTGCGCACGGTTGGCCAAGCAGGCGCGCAGACAGGCCGCAGCAGAGTTGTAGTCGCGACGGCGTTCGTAGACCTGAGCCATACCGTAGTTGCCCTCAGCTTCGAGGAGATAAGCGCCATTGTCGCGGGCTATATCGCGGGCTTGCATGTAGTGCATGAGAGCTTCGTCGTTGAGTCCGCGAAGATATTCGGAGCCGGCTTGGGAGATCAAATCGTCTGCCCTGTTGGCGTTGCGATGCTGCTTTTGATTGGGGTTGAGTAGTACCGGTGCGACAAAAATGGCGAGCACAACGGCGAGGGCGAGAAGCCAAAACATATTGGATCCTTTGTTTTTCGGGGGTTCGGTAAGGAGTTATCAGAGCTGCGTTCCAGGTGTTCTCCAGGCTAACAACTTTGGCTACAGCAATATCAACTCCCCTGGTGTGGAATGTGATAGCTGTTGCTGGTTAGTGGCGTGGGCGTTCGGTTGGAAAACTGCTTTGATGAAAGGGTGCTGAAAGAATATTTGACCCTATTAAACTGAAGTCTAGAATGCAAGATTTCCCGTTGAATAACTCGTTAAAGCTCTTGAACAGTGGTTAATGTTACGCTTGTTACAAAGCTTCTTGTTGGTATATGTCTTTGGTCTGTCGCTGGAATCGCCTGCGGAGATGGCTTCTATAGTCGCGGTGAGCTTGTCGAGTGGTCGCGCGAGCTAGCCTGAGCGTCGACCGAGGATGCAACACTGGCATGCTTTGGTCGGACTTTCATGCCTAGCAAGGTGCCTGAAGGAAAATGGGTCTAATCTGCTTCTTGCGTGACGACATGAGGCAATCTACCCTTTAGTCCGGAATCCCATACAAAGGGACTGCCTGTCGGAACACACGAACTAGAAAGTCGAATGCTCCAGTTTCTAGTTCTACAAAAAAAATGAATCAAAGCCGTGATGTTATCACTGGCCAAAGCATGATTACAGCTTCAAGGGCTATATAGCACTGTTGCTGTTGTTGTAACCGCGTGCTGCATCTGTCCGCCAAGCTTGGCTTGATACCATCAGTGGTGTCTTGATCGCTTTTTGATTGATGGCTTCCTTTAGTACCTCTTTGTTTGGTACTGTTGGTAGTGGCATTTGCTTTGCCGCGTTTTTTTTCTATAGACGCGGCTATCACTGTTGGTTCTTTTCCGTATTAAAGAAACGTCCGAGTGTGCGTGCCGTCGCCTGGGATGGCTTGTTTATGGGGCTTTCGGCCGTTTTGCTGAGGGGCGAGTGCTTATTCGCATTAGGTCTTTGCAAGTCGTTTTGGTGTCGTATGTGATAGCTAATATGGTGGCGTATGCGGTAGCGCTAAGTCTTTCGCTGCGCTTTCGATGTGGCGCAGCTGTGCATATGCTTGAGGCTGTAAAGCGTTGCTGCTCAGGCTTTTGACGGTTTGATGAAAGTGTGAGCGCAGGGTGCGCCAGCTGAATTTTGCGGCAATTAATGTACTTGAAAATTGGAGCGGGCGGTACGCCACCGCATTTGGGGGCGAGATCGTTTTTCTTTTGTCCTGCGTGTCGCTGTATCTGTGACTGGTTGGGGCTTTTGCTCGTGACTTTAATTGAAGCGATAATTGGGGTATCTGCTTCTTTTTTTGTCCATTTGACTGTGCTCGGTCGATCGGCGTAGAACTGAAAACATATTCTTTTCTTTCTCGCATCGCCCCGGAGGCAAAACTTCTTTTAGTACCAAATACGGTTTGCATTTTTAGTTCCAATTTCTTAGCGTTCCGCTTGGAGAATGCTGCCGTACCTCAATCCTTCACTAGCCTTTCAGTCCGAGCTTTGCTGCTTGGTTGCGTGACTAAGTGAAGTCTTTCATCAACCTTACGTTTTCAAAAACGTATTTTCGGGAGCCAATTCTATGTCTTCTTATGGCATTGCAATTCTTGTGGTTATCGAGCTCTATAAAAAGTGGCGCGATCCTTGGTATGAGCCGACTAGCTCGGTTGTTTTCACCGTGTTCAAATCGGCGTTTTCTTACAAAGATCCAAAAACGATGGGCGACGAAGAGAGGCGTGAGTTTTTCTTCCGTTCATTTATAAAGAAAGATCGCGACCTTTATGGTGCAGATTCTTTTTACCGTGTGCACAACGTCGTCGGCTTAGCTGAACTCCTAACCAAGCAGGCACGCTACACAGAAGCCGAGCAGTGGTACAGCTACGCCTTGCGTTTGACCAAGCACAACTTCTCAGATGAGGATCGGCGCTACGCGGACGTACTGATCGGTGTGGTCGACCTTCAATACAAAAGTGGCAAAGCAGTTGAGGCCCTTGGTAGTTTGAGCAGAGTGCTTGAAATACTTGAGAAGTCGGGTGATGCCACCGAGCTGCGGCTTTCACTTCTTGCCCGCCAAGCTGCCATTCTTGAGTCTGAACATCGCTACGAAGAGAGTCTTGCAAGTTTGGAGAAACGCTTGACACTTCTGCTCGATAGTTCTGTCACTGCAAGTATAAGTACCAGCGCCAGTGCAAACGATGAACTTTATACCGCCCTGGGCAAACTCGTTGCTGTCGCCAAGCTTGCAAATGATCAAGTCGCCGCTGAGCGTCACCAGAGGCACGCACAACTTGTTCTGGCTGTAGTTATCGGCAAGGAAGGTCTGGGAGCAGATAGCCCTTACTTGTCGAAAGATCTGTGCGCCTTGGCCGACTTTTACGGCAAGTTCGGTCGACCCGAATTTGCCTATGAGTTGCGCAAGAGAGCCAGGGCTCTCGAACTTCTTGGTCGCTTCGGCGGACCTGATTATCCCGGCATCGAGCACGATTTGGCTTATGTCGCCGATTGGCTCAAAGAACGAGCTACTGGCGCTGACGGCACAGTAGCTTTCCACCTGGAGCAGCGCATCAAGCGTATTCAAGCTAAGCGTCGCTTTCGCTAACCTCACTTTTCGAGGAATAAATAATGAACGAATTTGCAACTCATAAATTTCCTGCTGCCATCAATCAACTGGTCACTCAATTGTTTGATTTGAGACTTTCTCACCCAGCAACTTTTGAAAGTCTTAGTAAGCACCTGCGGCGACTAGACTTGGCCACTTTGGTAACGCCTGTTCTATGGAGCAAGTTTCCATACGTGCGCACAGCGATGTCTCTTGATAGGGCAACCTTGCTTGCTGACGTTAGTCTACGTCAACAGGTGGTGGCGGTTGTCGCAGACAATCTCTACTGCCTGATGCGCCGCGACTATAAGGACAGCCACGAAGTTGTCTTGAAGACGCTTACTGTTGAGCATCTCTTCTGGTGTATCAGCACACTCTGGGTCAACGAACTGACTGCTCCGGCGGTCGTTGACTTCGTCTTGCATGAGGCGATCAAAGAAAGTAACCGTGACACCTGGTTGACGATCGATAAAACCATCGACTCAATCGGCTGTCACTAAAGGGGCAATGGATGAAATCAAGCCGAATTCTCGAACAAATCGTCTTTGGTGGCAGGTTTTTGCTGCTGCCAATGTATCTGGGGCTGAGCATAGCTCTGCTTGTATATTCTGTGCGTTTCATCGTGCAGACAGCAGAGCTTGCCTGGCACTCTGTCTCTTACAGCAACACGGAGGTCTTGATCTCAGTGCTGCACCTCCTCGACATAGTCATGGTCAGTCATCTGATCGTCATGATCATGATTGGTGGTTATGTCTTGTTCATCGGTGACTTCAGTAAGTCTGCCAGCGATGTTGATCACCCCGAGCCTAGTCGCTTGCCACAGCTGGCATGGCTTGGGCACATCGACCCCGGTGCGCTGAAAGTGAAAATGAGTATGTCGATGCTAGGTGTCTCTAGCATTCACTTGCTTGAGGCTTTTGTGCGGGCCGACAATGCCAGTTTTGACCACCTCACTAAGTTGATTGCCGTTCACTTGGTGATTGTGGTTTCGACAGTAGCCGTTGCCTGGGTCAACCGCTACGCTTTTCAGCAAGGTCCCAAAGACCACTGAGCCGACTCGGTGAGCTGCAATATAACCTGAGTCAACTTGGCAAAAACAGATCTCGCAGTAACCTGCGGCATCTCCCACCAACTACCTGCTTTACTGCAGCCATCTCCTCTAGCCGTCATAGGAACGGTTAGAGCTAATGAAACAGCGAACCCCATGAGGATTCCCATGACCTCGAACTTCAAAGCCGATAACAACAACAACAACACCGACAACAGCAACAACAACAATGCCGGCGGCACCACCAACAACAATTCTGTCGACATCAGCGCCATCGCTGCCATCGAGAAGACCCTTGCGCCCGTCTTTCGTCGCATTTATAGCTCCCTGCTCAGCAAGGCCCGACTGGACGACAGCTATCTGGCCAAACTGCGGGAGTATCTGAAGAAGTTCAATCTTCTTTCGGTGCGGGAGAAATCGATTTTCAAGCCCAAAGAGATCAGTTTTGATGCGGCCCAGCTCGGTGATGTCGTCTACCGCCGGCGCCTGATTCGACAGCTTAAGGCCCCTCGTCCCGCTGCCTATGTCTATCACACTCTCCCTGTGGACGCCGAGCGCCTTGCTATGCAGCCTTACTTTGAAGCCCTGACCGACTTCATCGTGCGGGCAACCTGTGAGCGCTTGGTTGAAGCCAGGCAAGATCAGGTGGCGATCATCGCCGGCTTGACTGACGAGGCTCTTTTTGACTTCCTCAAGCAGCGCCACCAATTTGAAATGACGCCGGAGAACCTCAGCGCGCACGCCATGCACCACTTGTGCCACCGTCTCATTGAAGACAATCCGCGTTTCCAGGGGGCCTGTGCCATGATTCGTGAGGCAGGTCAGGCCGCTCGCGAGCAGCTGTGCTCTGAAATGGCGGTGTTCAACGAAGCTTCTCAGGCCCAGTTCAGCGCCCGCATGGATGAAATCAGTGCTCAGGCCGCCGCCAGTTGCGACGCCTTTATCGGTGAATTGCATCGGCAGGCAGAAGAGCGCGCAGCGATCAAGCGTGCCGAGGATGCCATCAGAGCCGAAGAGGATGCTCGCAACTTCGGCAAGACCGAGCAGCAGCTCTTCTTTGAGTCGGTTAAGCGTCATGAGCGTGAGTATCGACAGAACAACAAGATGCATCCGCTGCTCAAGGCTATCTTATGGGGTGGAGCAATCGCTCTTACTGTTGGCTTTGCTATCTTTGGCGAAGTTGATGGAGTGCGGCTGCCACAGCTTCTTGGTCTGGCTGACTAAGCCTTGGCTGCTAGTGAATCATTGAGAAGCTAAGACTCTGACTGAGTTTGGCTAAATCTTAGTAGTTACTTGAACCAGGAGAGTTAGCCCTTAGGCTGATTCTCCTGGTTTCTTTCTTTTTGTTTTTTATTATGACATATAGTGTTTGAGTGAAACCCTTAAAATTCACGAGACGACTTGGCTGCCAGGTTGGCAAAGCCTACGATGCCAGTGGGGCTTATGTATACAGCGTTAGGTTGGACTAGCAATTCATTTGTTCAATGGGTTGTTTTGGCAG
>JBAYTY010000049.1:0-45258 GCA_041675385.1 Candidatus Obscuribacterales bacterium | reverse complement strand
GCAGCTAGCTCGATCGCAGTGATACCTTTAAGCCGCTCTCGGAGCAACTTACGACTTGAAGGTATCGATTTTGGTTTATTAACCACCGAACCGCCTCCTGAAAAGGATGGTTACACGTATACATCTACTAACATACCTAGCCTGCGTGAAGTGAGGGTGAAACCAAAAACGAAAACCGGCCTGTTTCCAGACCGGTTTTTCAGTTTTTTCAGTATCCGCACTTTTGAGTTACGAACTAAGCGTTAGCCTTATCTTTGACCTTGAGTCAGCCGTCGAGCAACAGCTGAGAACGAATCTCTAACCGTGCTGGCGTTGGCGCAGGGGAAGAACTTACCGCCGTTACCGGAAGCACCAGCTAAGCCCGATGGCAAATTACCGAGGAAGGTAATCTGTGAACCTTGCAGAACTGGGTTGTTGGTGACGTCTAGTCCGATGGTGAACACAGCTATGCCTTCGCCCTTGCAACCTTGAGCTTGGGTCAAAGTTGGTCCAGCATCGCTAGCGTTCGGCACACCGTCTGTGAAGAATATGATGGCATGCTTAGCAGCAGGGCGGTTGTTGGACAATGTGGCGATGTCGTAGCTTGCACCATTATGGAACATGGCACGAGCTGTGGTCAAAGCCTCGGCTGTAGCAGTGTCGCTCAGTGGAGTACCGTTCTCTAATCCGTTGGCTGCTGCGGTACCCGCTAGGGCAGACCAAGGAGAACAGAAAGCATTCAATGTTGAACTCTGTAGACCACCGACTACTCCCTTATAAGAAGTATCTTGGGTCTCTGATTTCACCAGGGCTCTCCGTGGTTGCCTGAAGCCCGTTCCCGCTCCTCCTGATATGGCAGTCAAGTACTCGGGAGTTCCGAAGTTCGTTCCTCTATACCTATGGCCAATGTTCTTAGGCTTGTATTGACTTGAGACGAAGAAGCTGTTTGGTTGGTCATCAAATTGTTGGTGGGCTGAACCTTGCGAAGTGAAGTTCGGACCTGACGGGCTTGCCAGAGAATTAGCGGAGTTGGAGAAACCAACTAGACCAAAGCGACAATCGGTCAAGGTATTGATCTTCTGGAAGAAACCACCATAAGCACCGTCAATCGCTGTAGCAATTGGCTGCGAGTAAAGCATTGCCAATCTTTGATAGGCTTTCTGGTAGTCAGCAGCGCGGTGGGCGCTTGTCATTCCGGTAGTTTGTTTACTGACCATGGCTCCGCTAGTGGTGCTGTAAACAGAACCTCTATCGAGGAGAGCGTCTGTGAAGTAGTTGGTACCACCTACCACATCAAGGTTACCCCGGGCGGCTTCAGTTAATACCCCGATGTTCTCAAAGGTGAAGGTCCGGCCGGCTAGAGCAGCATCTGGTTCTTGGCTTGGGAAAGTAACTGAGCAACTGACAAAGTTATCTGGTCCGTTGAGAGGTTGTTGATAGGGCCAAGGGCCAGGGTTGGCGATATTGACCACTAGGTCGGTGTAGAGGTGGAAGTCTGCTCCTGTATTGACATAAGCTGGGTATTGATAATATCCGTGAGCTGAACTGGTTGGGTGTTCTGTTGGAATCAATCCACCAGCTGGATTGTTGGGGTTATATGTGGCGTTGGCAGATGCTGCAGGAGCGAACGTCATTGGGGACAATTCATTATAAAATTGACCGTAGCCAAAGGGATAGGCCAGAGTGCAGTTCCCTGGAGGTGTACCGTAATCTTTTTGGAACTTAGCCGCCGGTGCGCCTATTTTTGGAATTGCAGCGTTGTAGGGAAGGGTGTTGACGCGGAGGTTGTAGTCGAAAACGTACTTGTTGCCTGCCATCGAGTAGGAGTTGTCAGATACTGGCAAACTTTGTGGTGGCAAAACGTTCAGTTGGACGCCGTTAGGAGATGCAACATAATCGTGAACCAGGTAGTCAGACAAACGATGGGAAGTACCTGGTGGTGGTACTTCGATGTAATGGACCACACCATGATTGTTACCTTGGGCAGCGCCACTAGTGCCGTTGCCTACACCCGCACCGACTACGCTGTAGTCTGTCTGTCCGGCAGATAGACCACCGGCTGAAGCTACAGTGGAATCCCATGTTCTTCTGACAAATGTGACGCTTGTAGCATCATCCATTGAACCTGAGTAGTCGAAAACAAGAACGGCATCTACTTGAGGTAGACCACCGCCAGAGTTAGCTTGAAGTAGTACCTTGCCGACACCAATTACACCGAGGAATACAGGATTGTAGGTGTATCCGGCGTAGCACATGATGGCGCGGCCGTTGAGGCAGGATGGGAATCCCGGAGCGACCCCGAGGAATTGTTGTTGGGGATCAGCTAGTGAAATCATGACATTGCAATCACCAGGATTGCCGATGGCAGAGACAGCACTGTAGGGGCTGACTACATTGGCTGCACTGAGCGGTTGACCTAACATGTTGCCAGCCTGGAACATGTTGCGGGCATAAGCACAGGCTTGAGATTGGGCAGCTTGTAGTTTAGACGCCGTGGCGTCGTCATTAGAGATGTCGAGGGACGTGAGCATGGCCGTACCGGCCAGAGCCGATGCGTCACAGGTCGCAGTCAGTTCTCTCTGGGCCATCTGCAGACGGCTTGAGTCGAAAGCGAAGAATCCAGCTAACATGATAAACAAGAAGAGTGCGATTACAAGCCCGGTTACCGCCGCCCCCTTTTGATTTCGTATCCTACGTTCGTTCATTATGTTTACAACCTCTATTTAACTGATTTGTCTTCTAGAACTGCAGTCCGGGTGGATTTTCAAATTGGGCTTCTGAACTGACGGTCATGAACATGGGACTCGATAGACCCTGAATGTTGAACCATGGAACAGGAATAAGTGGGGTAACTTGACCATTAATAGTGACTCTGATGGTACAGACATATTCGTCAACGTTGGGGATATTACCCAAACCAAGAGTAGCCGGTCCGATGACATCTGCTACTGCAGGGGCGCCTGACCCAGGAATGACGGCTCTGATAATGCGCACCTCAGGGTTTGTGGCATTGGTAGTCCAATCTACCCCAGGGAACATACCGCGGATTTGAGCTGCTCTGGCACGAGCTGTGTCGTAGGCTCCGGGGTAGGGCGTACCGGATGGCTCAGGTACATATATTAAAGTGTTAAAGGTCTTGGCTTTAGCAGCTAGCATTGTCGCTTGGTTGCAGGCGAACCAGAGGAAAAAGGCCCTCATGCCGCAGGTTCCCAAATTTAATACCGGGAAGAAAATGAACAGGAACAAAACGTACATGGTAGCGACATACTCTGCAGCCATTGCACCAGTGCTTTTTCTTCGTTTCGTCACAAATTTGGCCATATGTATCTACCGTCCGTTAACTGATGCTCAGATTTGCCGAGGAATTATTCTATATATCTGCCCGTGGTAAGCCAATAAATCACCCCTGAGAAAAATGCTCGGGGCAGATTAAGCGGAGTTAACCTAACTTAACCATACCTCTAACTTAGCACGGCAAAAAAACGCCTGTCAACTGTTGGAGAAGCTCATAAATTGGCTTTTACACATAATTGTCAAGAGAATTGAGCTGTCTGGAAAGTTAGTTATCGCCTTCGCTCATACTTGGGTTGATCAAAACAGGCTTGCTTGCCTGTTCCTCCATTAACTCTTGGCTAACCCCTTGGGTCGAACCCAAACGAACTGAATCTCTTTGGTAGGTTTCTGCATCACGAACACCTTGACGAAGTGCTGCGTAGTATTTCTTTACAACGCTGTCGCTGGCGTAGGGAACCCCTTTGTCGGCTTCTTGAAGAGCTTGGGCGAATAGCCCTTTTTTCACTAAGGCTTTGACAGCCCCGCCGCGAGCGGCGTGGTAGGCGGGTGTAATCATCAGAGCTTGTTCATAGCAGCTCAAAGAGTGGTCTACAGCACCAGCGCCAGCGTAGGCCTCACCAAAGACATACCAGTCGAAGGCATTCATTGGCGTGATTTTGTTCAACTTTTGCATTTGTGAAAGCGCTGGTACATAAGACTTTGTTTGCACCATGGCAAAGGCTAAATAGCGCCTTGCTGTAATAGAGTCAGGATCAATAGTCAAAGCCTTAACTAAAGTCTTCACCGCTTTACTTGCTTCGCCTCTACCTATCTCTCTATAGGCATCATTGATCAGTGGCAAAATCTTTTCGTTAACTGCTTTTGCTGCGGGCTTATCCGTATCATCAACTTTTTCATCAGCTGCTTCATCTGCTGCTAGAGCTTGAGCTTGGGTTTGGTAGATTGGGAGAAAAGACAAGATTGCAGACAGCGCTAGAGCTGACATTGCAACTGAACCTTTTGACAGAGCCATTAATTTTCTCCATTAAACTTAACGGCTGCGATTTTAGCACTTTCGCAAAAGCCTTTGCCGCTCCTGATTTCAGCTAAGTGCTGTGTATAATCCATCTTGATATGTAATGGTATCTAGCGTGAATATAGAAGATGTAAGAAATTTGTGGGAAATATTTTGAAGCCAAAGATTCGAAAGGTGACTGTTTTTTACTGGTTGATATCAATAACACTGGTATCTTGGTGCTTCGCTATGCTTTACATCTACTCGTGGCGCTCAAGTTGGGCCGGAAAAATTGTGCTTGAGGAGACCGTTAAAAAAGAAGAGCGTGCTTGGCGAGATAAAATTCGAATTTTAGAAGAGATGGCTGCACCTGACCATGACATCGTCGAAGCCCGCGTCGGTCTGGCAAAAGCGCTTTTTGCTACTGGTGACTACAATGGTGTTCGCTACACCGTTGATGATGCCGATGCCCGTTTAGACAGTAGCAAATCTTCTGATAGGTTCAATAATTTAGCAGATAGAGTAAAGCTCAATAAGTTGGCTGCCCTTAGCTGCCGTGAGTCTGGGCTCTATCAATTTGCTCAAGATCGCTACGACAAAATTGCCAAGCTTCTAGAGCAAGCTAATGGTGCTGAGCAATTAGAAAATAGGGGTGACCTGCAATTTATGCAGCTAGGGCTTCTTAATGAGCAGGCAGTGTTGCACTACCTTTGGGGGAATTCTTCAAAAGAAGAAAGTGAGCGTAAAAAACATTTTGCCCTGGCCCAGTCTCTATGGCAAAAGTGCTCAGAGCAAAGTCGCTTACATCTAACTGGTGCTGATGGTGCCAAATATAGACATCTAAAAGACGTGACTGAGGCAAATATGACTGAACTAGCTAAAGACCTTAGCGACAGACACGGTGTTTAGAGCGAAACTGCCTTTTGTCTGGTCAATTTTTTTCGCAACCAAGTAAGGGCAAAGGCCAAATGCTCTGGTTCTATAAATAGAACGTAGCTTACGATCATGAGCCATTCAAACAAAGGAATATTCATATGATATTCAATTGTGAGATGGAAAATTACAGCTATGGCAATAACCCAGTAGCGGAACTCTTTAATCCAGATAAGAGTAAAGAGGGCTCCTTCAATGCCGAGGGTTGACCAGGTCAAAAAATTGACTGTCCATGCGTGTTCAAAGACATAGGGTAGAGGCAACCTCTGTAAATCTTCAATGCGCGAAGCTGTGAAAACAGCACTGCCGTCTATCCATGGACCACCGACAATTTTGCAGAAAAAAGTGTGCCAGTAAACTGTGGCTAATTGTATTTGCAGCAGCCGTAGTGGCCAAATGCTAACCTTTTTGTAGTTATTGAAACTATTTTCTGGGTTACTGGCGGTGTTACTGCGTTGCTGTCTGCCCGTCAGGGCAAGAGCATTGCCTGAGGCTGAAAATATTAGCCAAAACATTGAGACGCGCATGTAAGTATCGCCAGCATTGAAAATGAATGGATTGCGGTGGTAATAGCTAGTCAGGCAAAGATAGCAAATTGTCGCCGCAGCTCTTGCGTGAAAACCTAGCATCAGAGCCATTGCGGCAAAAAAGAATAGACAGTGAAAGACCACTACAAACTGGTCATTGTCAGGGAAGAAAGAAAATAAATTGAGAAAAACAGCATGACCGTTGTTCCAATCAGCCACTGCTTGATTCGAACACATGCCACGGGAGCCAAACCAGACAAAGAGATCGGGTATCAGCAGTAAGACAAAGGCACCGGCTATGAAGCCGAGTAAAATTCTGTAGACTGCCACCGAGAGTGGTGAAACTTCGGAGAACCAAAACCTATCCCAGGCTTGCAATATTGTGTGGATACTCATCATTTTTGCTTTACCCCAGCCAAGTCTTGGGCAGCAATGGGATAGACTCCGAGAACTTTAGATTCTGATTGCGGTAAGTTAGGTTTGTCCATACCTTCTTCCATGGGCAAAATCGTTGATGAAAAGCGAATTAATGACACCAGAATAGGTGGATTGTCTTTGTCAGAGTAGTTTGTGCGGGCAACATAGTGAGCAATATCCGGCCAGACCACCGGGATATTCCAGGCGGCATTATCATCAAAGAATTTGCGATAGCGTTCTTTGGGAATCTTTGTGAAAAAATCCAGCCGCTCCATGCGCGGATAAGTCCACAGTTTACTTGAGCCGTCTTGGTAGGTAATTACAGCAGTTAGGTGGGGATTGGTGGCGCGAGGTCCTGGTGAAAAGACATTCCAGGCTTGCTCTAGGCCCATGAAAGCATAGTAGCCAAAGAAAAAGTGATTGACGTTGTTTATATATGGATGATTATTGAATAGGTAGCAATAGTTGAGAGTGCAATGCAAAATTAGAAAAGCCGAAATAATTGGCTTTCTGATGCGCGCCCACTCTTCGTGGCTAAGAAGCTCGTTTAGAATTGACTGCTTACGAACAGGTTTAAGTTGTTTATTCGCCAAAATCTACACTGATTCTGCACTAGTTGAACAAGATTTACTTTTTGACTAGCGGTGGCTATCTTCGAGAGCTTTCAATTCGCCTTTGACGACTTTAGCTTCGTTAGTCTTCTTCTCATGTCCTAGCGTATCAATCAGTTCGACAAGACACAAGCGGTGCCAATTCCAATCTACTTGTCCGGCAGGGGCGCTAGAAGCAAAGTTGATTGCCTTTCTCAGCTGTTTTTCTGCCTCTGGGAACATGCGCAATTTCTTGTAACCAAGACCTTGGTGTAAATGCACGTTGAAGAACCAACGTGGCAGCGGTCTTTTTTCTGCTGGCTGTTTATAAAAAATGTGTCCGGCTAAAATGGCATACTTCAAAGATTCTTTTTCTTTGCCTTCCATGTGCAAAGCCGTACTAATTCGAGCGCAGTATTGTCCAAGCTTAGTTTCGCCAGCTGCAGATTTGACGGCATCGTCGAGTTTGCTCATCAAAACTTTTTCTGCTTCAGCTACGTTTAACTGATCGATTAGCTTGCGTCCTTTGACGAATTCAGCTTCAGGGAAGGCCACCTTAGTGTCTGGGGAGTCAGTGACAAAACGCTTCTCTTCTGCTGCAGTGACGAACATGTCTTCGCTACTTTTGGTTTGAGCAGCCTGGTCTGACTTGCCTCCATCTCTGCCATCATTACTGTTACCTGATGTGGTCGAAGAAGGTTCGCTACATCCGGTCAAGCCAAGTGGAAGACTTAAGGCCGCAGCTATAAGGCAAACTAGTGGCAGAGTCTGCTGGGATGGAATAGTTTGTCGAGCTTGGTCATTGCGAAGACGCATCAATATCCTATTTCCTTATTTACCTTGACTATCTAGTAACTGCGAAGAAGATAATAACTCATATTTGAAAGTTATTTCTGCCAAAATTTGCCGAGGTTGCAAGTAGCTTTAGCCAGGACATTTTAAAGCCAGTCAAAAATGTACATACTCGTTATTTCTCGCACTTGCTTAGTTTGTCATTGAGGCGTAAAAGAAATCCGCGTAACAGATCAAACTCTCGTTTATTTGGTCGCATCTTTTGCAGGGCGCTGCGCAGCTGAAGAGCAACTAGGGCACGGTTATAGCTGCGCGAAAAGTTGGCTTTGTCCATTAGTTCGCAAGTGAGCTGCATCAGTTCGTCTTCTTCAACTCCACATGGCATTATCTCGGAGCGGGAGTTTTTGCAATTTTGCAAACCAGAGAGTCGACTGAGCTCATATGCCACTATCCCCAGTGCCTGAGCTAAGTTTAGGCTGGCAAAAGTTGGTTCTGTGGGAACCAGAATCAGCTCGTGACAGCGGGCAATCTCTTCTCTGGTCAAGCCGTCGCGCTCGTCACCAAAGACAAAAGCTACTTTGTTATCATTGGTGAGGTTTTCCTTGTGAATCTTTTCTACGAGTAAACCTAATGCCTCGGGCTCTTCTGTGCGATGCTGGCAGGCAGAAGTAGAGAAAGCTAAATTTATATCTTTGAGGGCATCAGAGAGTGAATTTTCTACCTTCGCACTTTTAAGTACATCGAAGGCATCTACTGCCATTTTTCGCGCTTCGGCATCAAGGTAGTTGCGTGGTGGATTGACCAGGCGCAGTTGGGAAAAACCAAAATTCTTCATTACTCTGGCTGTAGAGCCAATATTTCCGAGGAAATTTGGTCGCACCAATATGAAAATGATATTGTCTTTGTTCATTTATTTGCTAAATCTGAGCACTACAGGTGCGAGTAAAATCGACACAGCTGTAAGTCCGGCACCCAGCACATTTAATTGCTTAAGAAAATAGAGACCTGATACCACCGCCAAAGTCTGTTCTATTGGCATACTGCAAAGGGCGTAGATCAGAACCAAAACAGTATCTTTGGCTGCCAGAAAGTGCGGTAACTGTTTGAGAGATAGGTGTGTGAGCAGGTGGTGGTACCAGTCAGGTAAAATCAAACCGGCAATAGTAGCCATTGCCGTTAGGGTGGCATAGCAAATAAACCAGGTGTGTGACCAAGCTCCAAGTAAATAGAGCGCCAAAGAAGCCATGGTCACAACTTGCAATATTACCCGTTTGCGAGCAAGCCGGCTGAGGAAAATCGAGAGCACTGCACCACCAGCACAGGCTAAGCTTAGTGAGGCACTGAGATTGCTAATCATGAAAGTGCCAGCTTGATTGCATTCAATCGAAAAAAGCAAGCTGACAAACATAGGGGCGAATAAAGGCAAGTAAAGGGCTACTGTCGCTGCTAAAAACCTAGCTAATTGCCACGGACGCATGTCTGTTGCCTGGCTAGGAAACTGATGATCTACCGAGGCAATTACTTGCCTAACTGAATCTTCTCTTTCTTTGTAGGTTGCTAGGCTCTTCCATCCGAAAAATGAAGCTAGTATAGATACTGTGTATAAAAATAGTAGGCCGATGCTGAAATCGCTCATCGGCTGCGATACTACCTGCGGTGCGATATAAAAGGCGGCCCATTGACCGGCAAAGAAGCCGGCAATAATAAAACTTAGATAGGGCAACGGCCTTGACGCTGAAGTTCGCAATTGAATTAGGGTGGCAGCTAGGGTTAACTGCCCTAAAAGAAATATTGCCGACAGTGTTATGCCTACTGCCGGTTGCGAACCAGCAAAAAAATCTTTGGCCACTGCTAAGGTTGATGTCAGCGGGACTAGTGCCCGCAAAAAGATAGTTAGGTTAAGCCAGTGCAATCTCTTTTTAGAGAAAAATGACGAAGCTGCCAGACTGAGCGGTAAAGCAAAAACTACCAGTGGCAAGAAAATGAAAGCAGCGCCGAGGCCAAGATTTTCACCCCCGGGTCCGAGAAAAACGGTTGTAGCGCCTAAGTTTATGGCGATGATGCGGTCAGCCAGAGTCGATGAAAAAACAAAACTGGCGATCAGGAGAATCGCTTTCCAGTCGTGGGCACTCTTGATGTGGTCGCGTTCAATTGCTGCCAGGCGGAGGGCCGCTGACTGTGGTTCGGAAAATACAGGGTGGTCAATGGCCGAGTGCAGAATCTTTCTCTGTCAGTCTGAAATTAGGTGTATATCTTGAAGATATGGGGAAGAAATGGGCGGGCAAAGGGTTTACACTGCTTAGTGTCTTCTATTTTTGTGCTTTTACGTTATTAAGAGACTCTTAGTTGACTTTCTTCTAAACTTTGGCAGGCCGTATATGCAAAGTTGTATATACAACTTTGTTTATGCTGGTTTGTCTGTGGTTTTGTGCGAAAATCACTTCCCATGAGCTTATTCGTTATTATATTGGCAGCATTTGCTGTTCTCTTTTCCCCTTCAGCCAGTGCTGGGGCCACAGAACCAGGCCTGGCAGCCCCTGATGCTCCTAAATCTGAAGCTCCTAAAATTGAAACTACTAAAACAGAAGCAGCAAAGAACCGCAAAGCAGAGTATGCCGCAGAAGACAAGGCTAAGGGGATAAAGCGGGCCAATGCCCCATGTATAGCCTGGAGCGATCCTGATGTACCAACCAGAGCTGTTCTACTTTGCATACATGGCCTAGGCTTGCATAAAGATACCTATGAGGCTTTTGGTAAGCGCATGCAGGCGCTTGGTATAGCCACCTATGCCATTGATGTCCGTGGTTTCGGTGACTTTATGGCCTCAAAGGGCCAGAAAACATGCGATTTTGATGGCTGTTTGAGCGATGTTCGCCGCAGTTTGATTGCAATTCGCCGGGCTAATCCTAATAAACCAGTATTTCTTCTCGGCGAGTCTATGGGTGGCGCTATTGCTTTGCGCGTTACTGCTATGTATCCAGAATTAATAGATGGGCTAATTTCTTCGGTGCCTGCTGGCGATCGCTTCAAACAAGGTCGAAGTAGCTGGAAGGTAGCTATTAAGTATCTGAAAAACAAGGATAAGCCATTCAATGTTGGTGAATCAGTAATTGAGCAAGCAACGCAAAAACCTGAATTGCGTGAAGCTTGGAGCAAAGACCCTGTGGCACGCATGAATATCTCGCCGAAAGAGCTGATGCAATTTCAGATGTTTATGAATCAAAATCACAAAAGCGCCAAACTGATTACAGCCAAGCCTGTACTGATTGTGCAGGGTTGCGAAGATAAGCTGGTCAAGCCTGAGGGAACCGTTGAGTTATATAATAAGCTCTCGACCACAGACCGTGAGATTGTGTTAATTCCCAATGCTGAGCACCTAATTTTTGAAGAGAACCAGTTTAACGATGAAGTGATAGCCAAAGTTGCTGGTTGGATCGATTCCCATATAAGCGCAAGTAGCGCCAATCAAATAAAGTAGGTAGGCATGAATTCTGTTTTTGTACTTAGCGAAAAACCAAGTCTGAAGCTCTGTTTGTTTTTGGCTTTGGCTTTAACCGGCTTGAGTTCTCCGGCCTATAGCCTGCCGGCTGCTAGTCAAAGTCTTGCATCGGCCAAGAATGTGGCCAAAAATCCTATTGTTAAGAGCAGCAAGGCTATTAGTGTAGCTGTGAGTCCGGCTGCTATCAAAGACTTAGAAGCAAAAGTAGCGGCTAATCCTAAGAATGCTGAAGCACATCTCTTGCTGGGCCAAGCTTTTCTCAAGAGCAAGAATAACCTTAAGGCTCGTGAGCACTTCCGTCTTGCCGTTCGCTTAGGCCACGGCTCTGCTAGCGCTCAGAAAGCTAATTTGGCCTTAATGAGCATGCCCAGCCAGATGATCAAGCCCAAGACAGGCCCGCAAACCAGAATGATCGCAGCTATGCTTGGTCTTGGTCGCACAAGAGGATTGGGTGGTGCGGCATTGCCTACTGTTATCGATTTTTATGCTGATTGGTGTCAGCCTTGCAAGCAGCTCGATACTGCTTTGACCAAGGTCAAGTCTACATATGGCGAGAGAGTTTCATTTATGCGCGTTGATGTAGACGATCCCAATTCACAGCCGCTCATGGATCAATACGACGTTAGTCCAATTCCAACCATCGTTTTTCTTAATCCCGACGGCGAAGTGGCAAGCTATTCGATTGGTTTTACCAGCGAAAGTAATATCTCCAGCAGTATCAATAAAATTCTAAAATAGGTCGTCTATGCTCAAGTTCAGCAAGCTTTTGTGCCTACTGCTTGCAGCAGCGCCAATCGGGTCATTCACCTGTTTAGGTGCTTGGGCTCTGGCGTCAATCAAGCCAGAGTCTAGAGCTAGAACTAGTGCTAGGCCTTTTGTTAGACCGGTTTCTGCCCGTACTGCTTACTTGAGACAACTCGTTAACCCGCAGAGCAAGCAGAATTTGGGTGTCGCCTATTTTATTGAGCTGAACCGCGCTGGACAGCTCTACAAGACCAATAACAAGAGCAAGTTCCGCAGCGGTGATCAGATTCGCTTCCATGTTTTTGCCAATGCTGATGCCTATGTCTACATAGTTATGCGCAAAGGCAGCAAGGGCACTAAGTCTGTTCTATTCCCACTGGCTGCAACAGGCACTGATAATTTTGTCAAACGAGGTCGAGACTGCATTGTGCCCACAGAAAGTGCCCTACAGTTTGATGAAACACCAGGTGTAGAAAATGTTGGTCTCTTGCTCAGTCGGCAAAAAATCGACAATAATCTGCTCTTGAACTATCCAGCCAGTCTTACGGCCTATGTACCCGGTTATGTTTCTAGCTCTAGTTTAGTAGCCAAGCGCAAATTGCCAAGGCGCATAAAGATGTCGGTAGAGAAGTCTGCCAGTGGCGCTCTTTTGAAACGCCAAATAGGGCCTAGATCTTCAACTGATCTTGTCAGCAGTAGTAAGAGCCGTGGCCGCCAGCTCTGGCGCTCGGCTTCAGCTGCTTTGAGAGAGTCTAATATGGTAATAGTTGTCAAAGAAGGTGCTGGCAGCGGTGCTAGAGCAGATTCTGGGGCTGTGGCAGTAGACTTCTCCTTGATTCATGTGCCGTAGATACTGACATTCAAGGTTAAAAATGACTTATTATCCTTGAGCACTGCGGGGGCACTCTCGGGTCAGTCATGTCCTAAACTATATAGATGGCTGAAATGGTTCAAACTACATTGCTAGAGCAACAGCAGGTGTCTGTGCGGGAACGCGAAAACACGGTGCAGAATATTGATTTGTGCCCTCAATTGCCACTTGTTGGCGGTGGCTTGTTTGACCTATTGCTTGAGGCGACTTTAAAATTTCAGCAGAAAAAAGTATTACGTCACAATCAACTTGATTACTCTTACTCTGAGGCCCTAGCTCGCTCTCTTTACTTAACGCAATCGCTAGCTGAACATGGTATTGGTCGTGGTGACAAAGTTGGTTTGTACTTTCCTAATCATTCTGAGTTTGTTGCTGCATTTTTTGCCATAAGCGCTCTTGGCGCAACAGTGGTGCCAATTAATCCATTGCTCAAAGCCGAAGAAATTGGTCATGTTCTCTCTGATTCACAAGCAGTGGCGTTAATCTCTCACAGCCGTTTCCTTGACAGCGAAAATAGCAATAGCCAAGAAGTGCAAGAGACCCTAAATCAACTGCCGCTGCGAAAGTTGTTTCTCCTTGGTGGCGACACTAGCATTAGTACTAGTGCTAATGGCTTGAGTAAATCTGCTTTTGAAGTGATTGACCTGAGCAATGAAAAGTTTGATCGTGGTATGAATTGCTGGTTGCAGCATCTCGAAGAGAAAAAGGCATTTTCTGCTCAATCACCTGCAGCCTTAATTTCACTACTTGGCTCTGCTACTTCTGCTGTCAATATCAACGAAGAACTGGCTTTAATTGTCTATACTTCAGGTACCACCGGTAAGCCCAAAGGGGCGATGCTGACCTTCTTGAACCTGCTCACTGCAGTCAATACTTATCCTCATCGACTTGATGTTAGTAGTGAAGATAGGCTAGCTGCGGTTTTGCCCCTCTGTCATTTGTACGGCTTAATTGTGGTCTTGTTGGGCACGATTAAGCAAGGTGCCACAATGGTCTTGCTTGAGCATTTTGAAGCTGCAGCGTTGGCTAATATGATTGAAGTAGAGCGAATTACTGTATTGCCTGCTGTGCCCACTATGTTTCAATTTTTGTCCCTTGAGTTAGAGCGCTTGCCGCGCTCTCTTTCCTCGTTGCGCTTAGGCCTTGTTGGTGGTTCTGCTATGCCCGTTGAGCTTATGAAAAAGCTTGAGCAGCAACTTGATGTACCTGTTTTAGAAGGCTGGGCGCTCACTGAATGTTCGGTTATTGCTACGTTTAATCCTAGTAGTTTACGCAAGTATGGCTCGGTTGGTCCGGCCATGCCAGGCTTAGAAGTAGCAGTGTTTGGTGGTGATGGAAGTTACTCTCATACCACGGAAGTTGGAGAGCTTTGTATTCGTGGTGCCAACATCATGAAAGGCTACCTCAATAATCCTACTGCCACTGCCGATAATATCAAAGATGGTTGGCTGCATACTGGTGATTTGGGTTATATCGATGAGCATGGCTACGTTTTTGTCGTGGGCCGCAGTAAAGAGCTAATCATTCGTGGCGGTATGAATATTTATCCCAGAGAAGTAGAAGCTGCTATTTTGCGTATGCCAGAAGTACGTGATGTGGCAGTCATTGGTGTGCCTGACCAATACATGGGCGAGCGCGTTAAAGCCTTTGTCGTATTAAGCGAGCCTGGCAGTGTTAGCGACAGCGATGTTAAGGCCTTTTGCACCAAACATATGGCTGACTATAAAGTGCCTCGCTTAGTCGATTTCGTCGACATTATTCCGAAAAACTCTACCGGCAAAGTCTTAAAGCGTTTGCTTTCTTAAGCAGGTTTTTTTTGCTAGTTTTTGGGGTTAGTTTTTAGCGCTCATTTTTATCGCTCATTTCTTGCAAGCGAATAATGCGTTCGATCATTGGTGGATGAGTAGAAAACAAGTTCATGAGCCAACCTGCCTGGTTTGGTTGAGCGATATAGAGAGATGATAGGGCCGGATTGGCTGCTGTCATCGGTCTAAATTGGCTGAGTTTCTCAATTTTGGCTAAGGCCGAAGCTAGGGCCAGAGGCTTGCCACAAAGGTGCGCACCTGTGGCATCAGCTTCGAACTCTCTTGAACGTGATATGCCTAGATTTATCAAACTGGCTGCTATTGGTGCCAGTATGATCATGAGTAAGACAAAAATGGGATTTGGTGGTCGATTATCGTCACTGCCTGAGCTATAACTAGTGCCATAGCTAGTGCCAAAATACATACCATAGTGGGCAATTGTTGTGACAACACCGGCTAAGACTGCAGCGATAGTCGATATTAAGATGTCTCTATTTTTAACATGGCCTAGTTCGTGAGCTAGCACTGCTTCTAACTCCACTTCAGTCAAAAGTTGGGTGATCCCTCTTGTGACAGCAATAGCTGAGTGGGCAGGGTCGCGCCCTGTAGCAAAAGCATTTGGTGAATCGTCTTCAATGAGATAGACCGTCGGCATCGGTATCTTCGCCTGCTCGGCCAGGCGACTAACAATGGCATAAAGCTCGGGGGCCTCTGCTTCACTTATGGGCTGGGCGCGAGACATTGCCAAGGCCATGGGGGCCGAAAACCAGTAGCTTAAGACATTGGTAGCTAGGGCGAAGAAGAAGGCCATAACTAGCCCTTCGCGCCCGCCCAGTAGGCCACCCACCGCTACTATCAAGGCGGTAAGCATGCCCATCAGTACAATTGTCTTTAGTGTATTCATGTTTAGACTTTAAGTTCGTGACCAGTAGGCTCACTAAAACTATGCACAATTTTTAAGCTTATGTCTTAACTTAATTTAGAAGCTATCACTAAATCTCTATAATTGCAGAGTTAATAGTGAAGGTTGAGCAAGATTATGACTACTACTCGAGTTGAGCGCGATTCTATGGGGGCTATGGACGTTCCTGCGGGGGCTTATTATGGCGCCAGTACTCAGCGGGCAGTGCTCAATTTCCCCATCTCTGATTTGAAATTTCAGCGCTGCTTTATTCGTGCTCTTGGTTTAATCAAGCTTTGTGCCGCTGAGGTCAATAAAGAGTTTGGTGACGTTGATGCTAAGCTGGCTGATGCCATAATTTCTGCCTGCGAAGAAGTCGTTGCTGGAAGTCTTGATCACGATTTTGTCGTCGATATTTTTCAGACCGGCTCCGGTACTTCTACTAACATGAATGCCAACGAAGTGATTGCCAATAGAGCAATCGAAATTCTTGGTGGCAAGCGTGGCGATCGCAATTTAGTGCATCCCAATGATCACGTTAACAATGGTATGTCGTCTAATGATGCTATTCCCACTGCCATTCACATTGCTGCTTTAATTGCAATCAACGAGAAATTGAAACCAGCTTTATTGAAATTAGAGAGCAGTTTACGTCGAAAGTCGTTAGAGTTCATGCCTGTAATTAAGACCGGTAGAACCCATTTGCAAGATGCTACTCCGATACGCCTGGGGCAAGAATTTGAAGGCTATGCCGGGCAAGTTGAGCGTGCTTTGCTGCGGTTAGAATATGCCCAAAGTCGTTTGTCAGAAGTGGCGCTCGGCGGTACGGCAGTTGGCACCGGTATTAATACCAGGCAAGATTTTGCCCGAAGAGTCTTGGCGCGAATTTCTAAGCGCTTAGGATTCCTAGGATTGACACTGAGTGAGACCAGTAACCATTTTCAGGCTCAAGGAACTCTCGATGAAATTGTGGATGCTTCAGGCGTGCTCAAGACCATTGCTGTCAGTTTGATTAAGTTAGCTAATGATATACGTTGGTTAGGCTGTGGCCCCAGAGCTGGTTTTGCTGAGATTGCTTTACCTGAAGTACAGCCAGGCTCTTCGATTATGCCGGCCAAAGTTAATCCTGTCATTGCCGAATCGTTAATTATGGTCGCAGCCCAAGTAATTGGAAACGATGCCACCATAGCTGTTGCTGGAGCTTCTGGGAATTTCGAATTGAATGTAATGATGCCGGTGGCTGCCTACAATCTCATTCAATCAATCGAACTTTTGGCGGCTGCAGTAGCAAACTTCACGGGAAAGTGTATAGATGGCTTGACCGCTACAGATAACGGGCCAAAATTGGTTGAGCGAGGCCTAGCACTCTGCACGGCTTTGGTGCCTGCTGTTGGTTATGATATTGCTGCAGCCATAGCCCATGAGGCATACACCAGTGGACAAACTGTGCGCGAGGTAGCGCGGAGGAAGAGTAAATTGAGCGAAGAAGAGTTGACTACTTTGCTTGACCCCATGCGCATGACGGCTCCTGATCAAAATTGAATTGTTCTCGGTCTATACTGCCAACAGAGCCTTTTTTAACTCAAGGCACGATTTATAGCGATCTTCTGGCTTTTTGGTCAAACATTTGAAGATGATTTTCTCTAGTTTGGGGTTGACCTTGATTGGCTCTGGTCGGCTCTTAAATGGCAAAGGCATTTCGTAGAGGTGCATGGCAAAAGTATGCATGGCATTGCTGCCTCTGAGAGGTGCAACGCCAGCCAGCATTTCGTAGAACATGCAGCCCAATGAATAGATATCTGAGCGAATGTCTAGCTCATCACCTTTGCATTGTTCTGGGCTCATATACAGTGGGCTGCCAAAAATAAAGCCTGGTTGGGTGAGTTTTTGCGATGTTTTATCGTGAGCCGATTGGCATTTGGCAATGCCAAAATCGAGTAGTTTTACATTAGAGTGATTATCGTCAGTGTATGGAGCATCAGACTGAGAGAGTTGGTCTACTAGCATGACATTGCTTGGCTTTATGTCGCGATGAACGATGCCTAGATCGTGAGCAAAAATTAGACCGTCAACCACTGCTTTGACAATTTCTAGCGATTGCTCTTGTGACAGTCTGGTTTTCTCGTCAAGAAGGTGATCTAGTCCATGGCCTTGCAGGTGTTCTAAAACCAGATAAGGCCGGGCCTCGTCAGCTTTAGCCTTAGCTTTAGATAGATTGGCACCATCATCTTGCAAAATGCCATAAGAAATCATATGCACAATATTGGGATGGTTGAGAGCATTGATGATAATTGCTTCTCTCTTGAAGCGCTCAATGCTTTCGTCGGTATCGGAAAAATGGGTATGCAAGATTTTTACGGCAACGCTTAGGTCCACGCGGTTATGACGGCCAAGATAGACTGTACTGATGCCGCCGCGGCCGAGTATGCGCTCGAGCACAAAGCGATTTTCTATGGTTGAGCCAATTAGGGCTTCATCTTCATCTTCATCTTCATTGTTAGCCAATTTCTTCTATCCTATCCTACGTGCACTTTGGGACGTTTCTTCTGGTCAGATTCAGCCTCTCGTAAGATTTCTCTGGTGACTGCTGCAGTCTCGCCGTCTCCCAAGAAAATAAACTTAATTACGTATAGTATCGGATTGCCTTCGGTCCAACCCATATAGATATGGGCTTGTCTTTTGGTTTGGTCACGCACATGCAAAAGCAAGGCTGCAATAGCATTGGGAATGGCTGGGCTTGTGCATTTCAGTACGCGGAAGCGGCCCACTTGTTCACCTCGCACCACTACCTGTTTTAGCTTAAATTGAGACGCATCACTAACGGTTACTTCGACAAAAATTAGATATTCATTGTGGAGATTGTGAGTAGTTATGGCTTCTTGCTCAGCTTTCTCTAGGTCGCCTCCTGGTCGATGGGCCACGAGTCGAATCTCTTGGTCAGGATCATCTTTGATGAACTGCTTGGCAGTTTTATCGAGCACTACTTCTCTAATGCGCAGTTCGGTTGAGCGCATGGCCCGCGAAATAATCGAAGTGAGCAAGATGGCAACAATGAAGAATGTGGCAATATGCAGGCCGTCTGGTCTTTCTTTGATATTTAAAGCGGTAGTGTATAAAAAGATTAGTGTGATTAGGGCATAGGCGAAGCGGGCAATTTTTGCTGAGGCCCAGACTTTGAGAGTGACAGCCAGAGCGGCCGATGTAATCAATACTAAAACCCCGGTGGCATAGGCACCAGCTTGAGCATCGACATTGGCCTTAAAGATAATGGTGACAGCTAGGGCTACCGCGGTGAGGAAAATTACTAGGGGGTTTTTGGCGCTGGCCCAGTCAGGGGCCATGCCATAACGTGGTAAGTAGCGTGGTACTAGATTTAGCAAACCAGCCATGGCCGAGGCACCGGCAAACCATAGAATAGAGATACTGCTGAGGTCATATACCGTACCTACCACGGGCCCCAATAAGTGGTGGCATAGGTATGAAAGAGCTCTGCCGTTGGCTGCACCACCTTCTTGAAAGGCAGCGCTTGGAATAAGTAGGGTGGTGGCAAAGGAGCTGGCTATGAGAAATACACTCATTATTAGGGCTGAAGAAAGCAGTAGTTTTTTTGTGTTATTAATCCGACAGCTGAGTTCTTCCTCACCTTTTTCATCACTACCTTTTTTATTAGACCCTTTGACCAGTGGCATTACTGCCACACCGGTCTCAAAGCCCGAAAGTCCAAGGGCTAGTTTAGGAAAGAGTATCATCGAGAGGCCAAGCATGTTCCAGATTGAGTGGTGGTCAATCACCAACTGCTCGCTCCATTTAGAAAAATGATCGAGGCTATGGCTTAGTTCGATACCAGCGGCAACGATGGTGGCAAAGTTGAGCACTAAGTAGACTGTGACCAATACAACAGATAAGCCAATTGCTTCGCCGAAACCTTTGATGAAAATGGCACCAAGGAGAAGTATCAGTAAACTTGTCAGTCCCATTTGACCCAGAGGCAAAATTTTACTCAGCATTGGGTTGGCTGTGATGTGGGCTGCGGCGTCGGCGGCTGACAGAGTAATAGTAATGATGAAATCAGTGGCGGCAAAGCCAAGCAGGATGAGAACGAGAGTCTTGCCTCGCCAGCTAGCCAAAAGCTCTTCGAGCATAGCCAGGCTGCCCTGACCGTTCGGTGAATAGCTAGCAACCTTGTAGTAGACCGGTAAGGCGCCAAAGAGGGTAAGTAGGACCAAGATTGCCGTAGCGATTGGTGAGAGTAGCCCAGCGGCGATATAGGCAATACCCGGTTGATAGCCCAGCGTTGAAAAGTAGTCAACCCCGGTTAAACACATTACTTTCCACCAGGAGTCTTTATGTGTTTTATGCTCTTGTTTCTGGTCGGCCTCTAGTTTAAGTTCTAGTTCGGCCTTAATTTCGCTGCTTTTGTCTTCGTCTTCCACCTTTTCTCCATCAATGTATTAAGCTACATAGTTGTGCCCGCTTGCCAGTAAAATTACATGTTTCTTGCGCCAATAAATGGAGTCGTAGATGAAGTGGGCCTCGGTTCTTAAGTGTATGGAGGGGCAGCCTCATTCCCCTGACCTAAATTGGCCCCAAGCAGTGGAGTCTTTGGCCGAAGAGCTGACTAGCCAGCTGGGTGGCAAGCCTGATTTATTGCTAGCTTTCATGTCGCCTGACTATAAGAAATATTTTGAACTGATAACGGCTGCATTAAAAGAGCGTCTCGGCGGCGCCCTAATCGGCTGCAGCGCTGGGGGCATAATCGGAGGGGGGCAAGAAGTTGAGCAGCAGTCGGCAATATCATTGACCGGAGCGATTTTGCCCGGAGTCAATATTAGAACTTTTCATGTCACTAACGATTCTTTGCCAGATCTTGATGATGCCCCAAGCAGCTGGGAAAAATTGATGAGAATTGAAAGCACGGAACAGCCAGCTTTTATTTTGCTCTGCGACCCATTTAGTTTTAAGATCGATTCTTTTGTGCAAGGCCTAGATTATGCATTTTCTCGTATGGTTAAAATTGGCGGGCTGGCCTCTGGCGGGCATAAAGCAGGCGAGAATCGCCTAATTTGTGATGATAAAGTCTATCGCTCAGGCTTGGTCGGTGTAGCCCTTTCGGGCAATATACGAGTTGATTCAGTTGTCGCTCAGGGCTGTCGGGCCATTGGCAAGCCGAGCCGTGTTACTAAATGTGACCGCAATCTTCTCTATGAACTTGATGGCAAGCCAGCTGTTAATGTTTTGCGCGATGCTATCGAACGGCTATCAGATGGCGAGCAAAAATTGGCTAAAGATGCCATTTTTCTTGGAGTGGCCATGAATGAATTTCAAGAGAAATTTGTTGATGGTGATTTTTTAGTGCGCAATATTTTTGGCATTGAACCGATGAGCGGTGCCCTTCTTGTCGGCGAAGTACTACGCTCAGAGCGTACTGTTCAGTTTCACATACGAGATGCTGCCACTTCGCGAGATGATTTGCGAGCAATGCTAAAGCGCTATATTGACCAATCGGGCTCATTGGCCAGTGGCGCTTTGCTATTCTCTTGCTTAGGCAGAGGCCAGCACTTGTATGGTCGCACTAATCACGATAGTGATTGCTTTCGTGATTTCTTTGGTGATATAGCTATAGGTGGCTTCTTTTGTAATGGTGAAATTGGACCAGTTGGAGACTCTACTTTTTTACATGGCTACACTTCTTCGTTTGGAATATTCAAGGAAAAAGAGTAATGAAAATGAGAAATCTAAATTGTCTGCTTGCTAGCTTGATTATATTGTCACCTCTGCTTGCTGCCCAAGCGGCTCCAGCAGCAAAAAATACTGCCAAGAAACTTATTCGACAATCGCCTTCTACTGATGCTGCTGCCGGGCAGGCTTATAGCGCGCGGCTCTGGAATCGTATTCTCTCTTCTTGGAACTACCCTGATGGCAACAATCATGTCACTTTAACTGCTGTGGTAGTTGCTGATGGCACAGTTGAGAGCATGCACGTGACGAGTTCACCTAAGAGCCCAGAAGCTGAGGCTAGTGCCCAAGCCGCTTTTGATAAGGCAAAGCCCCTTGATGCTCTGCCCACTGGTATGCCGAAAGCTACAGTGGTTATCACCTTTAACTCTAAATCAGATCCCCATGGTGACTCTAGCTCTAGTGGCAGTGTTAGGCTTGATCCGGTTAACAGTAAATAGTAGAAAATTATGTTTGGATTCGGCACAACTAAACAAACCCGCAGGCCGCTTAAGTATGCTGGCAGCTGGTATGACGCTGACCCTGGTCGCTTGGCTGCTCAAATAGACAAGTTTGTTGAAAGTGTCGAAGCAAAAGTAGCGGCAGCAATGCCTAGCCAAGGGCATGTCTTGGCAATTGTGGCACCCCATGCCGGCTATATATATTCTGGAGCTACTGCCGCAGCCAGTTATTTGGCTGCCGCTCAGAGCGGTGTCAAGCGCGTCTTCCTTTTTGGCCCTAGTCATTATCAGGGCTTCTTTGGTGCCGCTCTCACACCATGTAAGAGTTTCGCCACTGCCTTTGGTGATCTGTCTATAGATATAGATGTGGTGCGCGACCTCAAGCAAGATTCCCTTTATGAAGAACGTGCTGATACCCATCTCAATGAGCACTCGTTAGAGCTGCAATTGGCCTTCATTCGCAAAATATTGGGTGATGTGAAAATTGTGCCTGTGCTTTTTGGCCGCACCGATCAAGAATTAGAATTGAGAGTATTAGCCGACAAACTTTCGAGCCATTTAACGGACGGCGACCTAATTGTTGTTAGTTCTGATTTTACCCACATTGGTCCACGCTATGGCTATACACCATTTCCAGCTGAAATGACAGACCGCTTGAAAGAACTTGATATGGAAGCTTTTAGCTATTTGCACAGGCCCGATTTGGAGGGTTTTCTCGCCTTCTATCACCGTACAGATGACACTATTTGTGGTGTCTATGCCTTGGCCACTCTTCTTGCCCTTCTGCCCCATAGTTCTGTCGGAAATTTGCTCGACTATCGCACTTCGCGAGAACAAGTCACCCTTGATTTATCGGACGATGGTGAAAACTCAGTTTCGTATATGGCAATTGCCTTTACTGGCGAGCATAGTTGGAGTCAAATTGCAGAACACAAACAGGCCAATATTATTGCTGAGTTGACTGATGAAGAGAAGATCACCCTACTTAAAATTGCTCGCACTACTTTAGAGTTTTATGTAAAGAGTAGGCGAGTGCCTACTTTAGCTGATTTGGTTGATTCGGCGCACTTTAATATTGCTCCTGGTCTAGATTGGCGCAGCTGCTTAACAGCGAAGCTTTTGAGCCCTCATGGGGTTTTTGTCACACTCTATCGCCGCCATACTGACGTTGATTGGCACGAAGATAATCGCTTGCGTGGCTGTATTGGTTATATTTTGCCAGTGCAGCCCCTCTACCAGGCTGTAATCGCCAACACTGTGGCTGCATGTTCCCGAGACCCTCGTTTTGAGCCGGTTTCTAAAGACGAGCTGGATGATCTTGAAATTGAAATTAGTGTGCTCACTCATCCGCAACCGATTGAAGCGGCAGGTCAAATTAGAATTGGCGTTGACGGAATAATTTTGCATATCGGTCAAAGACAGTCTGTCTTTTTGCCCAAAGTTGCAAGCGAGTATGGTTGGACTATAGAAGAAACAATGGCTCAGCTATCGCAAAAGGCTGGGCTTGACAAGGGCGCGTGGAAGCGCAACAGTCGCCTTGAGGTCTTTCAAGCAGAGGTTCTGTCCGAAGCTTGGCCAGAGAGCTAATACAAAAAGCTAAAAATGTATGATGTGACTCTGCAATAAGTAGACGATGATATTCTGAATCATTACCTGAAATCCAGCAAACATCAAGAAAATCAAGGTATTGTCTTGACTGGCAAAGCGTGTCAGCTCTGCTTCTATACTTGGTGCAAGATTTTTCTGGGCGTGAGCATTTAAGACTTGAGTAGAAACTATCAAACGCGGATTATTGCGCCATAGGCCGTAGCTAAACATTTCGTCGACACTGTCATCGACCACTGCTAGACGCAGACCAGGCAAGGCCAGCTTCTCACATTGCGAAGAAAGTATCAGGGCCAGCTCTGGGTTGTCTTTTGCTACTTCTTCCATTGCTAAGAAACGGGCTTTGTAATAGCGGCGCTCGGCCCAGTCAAGCACCAGGGGTAGTAGCATAACGAATAATACATTGACACTGAGCATTACAAGAGCGGCACCACGATAGCCGACATCATCGGTGGTGACATAGTAGGCGACAGGAACAGTCAGGGCTAACCCGACAAGAAAGGTGGTGGCGTAATATGCTTTTAGTACTCTTGATGGTGTGACCATTTTTCCCTGCCTACAGGTGTTTAGAGCGATTTAACGCCTGCTTTATGCATCTTTCTCTTAGATGTCCTGCTTAGTTTGTTCCACCTCTGGTTGATTGTAAAACCCCTAAAAAACCTGAAAAGGCCGCTTGACAATGGTCGGACTGCAATTTCATTTATTTGGCTCATTTAATATATGATGTGCTCAGGTTGATTCAGCTCAGAATTATGCGAAATTGCCGTCCCAGTGAAAGAATTACCAGACTTAGCTAAATACAGAACTAAGCTTTTGCTCTTAATTCGCCGACAAGAAGCTTTGAAGCTTCAAGGTGATGTAGCGAAACTTAGTGAATTGGCCGAAACCCCTGACGATTTCCTGCTTAAAAAGTGGGTCTGGACCGTATGTCTGCTTGGTGGCCCGGCCACGTTTGTAGTTTTGCCACTACTTTTGTGTGTTTTGGGTATTTTTACCCCAGCTCCAATTATGGACTTCTTTTGGTTTCTTACTAAGCTGGTCATGGCCGCAGTGCTTTTAGTTTTTTCTCTGGCCGTTTATTTCACTCTGCGCTCGACCAAAGAATAGCTATTCAGAGAATAGTCTTCATTGGCTATGTGAGAATTTACCCATCTGCGGCCACTGTAGCCGATGTTATACTCATGACTTCTCCTCTTCCTTCTGTTTGTACGAGAATTCAATGAGACTTGCTTGCGCCTTTCTATTCTTCTGTTTGCTGGCCATAGCTCCTGTTAGGGCTGCCGATGGTAGCTCAAATAAGTGTTCGCACGTCACTATTCCAGTGCTCTATATGACTGATAGGGCCGCTTCTGTAAAAGGAAACGGATATGCTGCTCAGCGTAAAGTCGAAGACGGCAATTCTATTTATCACGTTAACTGCGGAACTGCTGAATACACACTGGCAAATGCTAGCCGCAAGCCATTGACTGATAATCAGAAGAAGTTGGGCTGGGTGCCAAGCACGAAGGCGCGAACAAAGCTTCTGACAAATGAATTGCCAGGCTCAGGAAGCAGCAGTGCTTATAGCGATTTTGGCAAGGCCATCAAAGATGTGGCTGCGAGCACCGGTCAGAGCGAGTTTTTTGTCATTGTGCACGGCTTCAATACTACTTTCGCTCAGGCGGCAGAATCGGCAGCCCTACTGGCTTATAGTCTGGAAAAGCCTGTAATTGTTTACGATTGGCCATCAAAAGGTAAGGCCGGACAATATGAAGTAGATGCTGGCAATAATGAATGGAGTCAGGAGCATTTTGATCAGTTGGTTGATCAATTGACTGAGGTGAAAGCTGCTGGCATCAAATTCAACTTGTTGGCCCATAGTATGGGCAATCGCATAGCTATTCGTTCAGCTCCGGTGCTTAGGGGCAAGCATGTATTTGATCAGTTCTTTTTGGTTGATGCAGATTTTGATGCCGAGACTTTTGTGCACTATATGTCGCGATATGCTCGCATCACTGAAGAAACCAAACATACCTATTTGGCCAATGGTCTCGAACCACCAAAAGTTCGAATTCTTTTTTCTCACCGCGATCATGCCCTGCCCCTTTCTCAGTTTCTTTATGGTGGCTATACCAGATTGGGCCAAGCTGCCGACGGCATGCTTACTTCAGTCTTTAGTTTGTCTGCATTCAGCCGCATGCTTGAGCATGCCAATAGCATAATAGCTGGCACTAGTGCGACTGAAGACAAAGCTGAACTAAGGCCCGATTTGATGATGAAATTCGAATGGATTGACTTTACGGCTCTAGACCACGGCATTATTGGTCATACCATTCCTTACCGGCTCATCGCTAATCTAGCAGCCAAAGATAGCCCAGGTGATGGTCTGACGCTCGTTGAGAGCGATAATGGTTCGGTCAATAGGCTCAGTAAGTTCTCGCTTGGTCTCTTCCACGAGAAACAACGCATATCAGCCCGCATTGGTCAGTGCAAGCGTGTTGTCGTGCTCAAAGACAAGATTACAAACAAAGAACAAGTAGCCAGCACCAAGAGCATAGCCAATTAGGTCTACAGCTAGTTAAGTCTCGGACTAATAAAGTCTCGGCTTGTTAAAATTAGCGCCACCATATGGGCTTGTCTGCGCCATAGGGACGCACAGGCAATATGTCAACTTGGGGTGAATGCTCAAATTGCACAGCTGGAGCTAATTCGGTAATGGTGCCATAGGGCGATGCCACATCAACTAGCTTGGATGGATAGTCGTCTTTCTCTCGCTCGTTTTCATAGTCGCTTTGAGCAATGCTGCCAAAGTCTTGCACCCACATAGCACTTCTTGCTAGTGAAACTTTGACGTGGTAGCTACCACCCTCGGTGGCACGGCGCAACAGCGCGCTCATAACACCAGAAGCGGCGAGATAAGCTGTGAGAAAATCGTTTAGATAAAATACTGGTGAAAACTGCGGCACGTTCAATTTTAAGGCACCTTCAGATCGGGCAAAGCCAGTTACTACCTGGGCATTTTGATCAAATCCTGGACGATCTTGCCAGGGGCCGCTGTGACCGTAGGCATTGATGGTCAGGTAAATCAGGCCTCTATGATCTTTGACTAGATTCTCTGGCATCAGATCAAATTTTCTATTGACTGCTGGTCGATAGGATGTTGTAAAAATATCAGCACTGCTAGCCAATGAACGCATCTGAGCGAGATTCTCTGGTTGATCAAGATCGAGGTAGGCCAAGTGTTTACCAGGGTTGACCAGCAGATTTTGGGGAAGGGTATCGCCGTGATAAGGCGAGCTTATGTGCAGCACTTGGGCGCCATAGTTAGCCAATGTTCTAGCGCTGCGAGGGCCAGCCAGCACATGGGTAAAGTCCAATACCCTGATATCACTCAGTGGTCCGTAGCTGCTGCCTTGGGAAAATGGAATCGGTTTTCCATCTGCAATCTTTTCAATTTCCACCACAGGTACTTTGAGTAATTCTTGCCCTTGTGGATGGGCCCGCCATTCTTCTTTTGTATAGGCAAAGCAGCCAGGCAGCCCAGCTTTTGAAAGGGCTTCTTGTAGCTCTTCGCTGTCGTGTTTGGCAATACTGCGAGCGATTGAGTCACGGTTATTGCCGCAGTCAAAGAAATTGAGATAGCCTCGCTCAAGCTTTATGTAGGGTGGCCCTGACTCAATCATGATGTACTGGCCATCACGGCACTGGAAAATACCATTGGTAGGAATATACTCGGCACCAACTGTCATGGCATAGCCAGACTGCCAGAGAAAGTGTGATGAGTGCAGAAAATGGATGGCATCAATGACATCGACTGTCAGTGAATTGCGTTTGCCCCCTTGCTGTCGGTCAAGTGCGGCTGCGGCCATGGCCTCGGCTGTGAGGGCATAAGCTGTTGCTTCTGAGAGGTGGTGGGGGCTGCGTAAAATTGGGTCGCGGCCAATCAGGGTGACGTCGCCATCAAAATATTTGTCTAAACCGAGCAATTGCGCTAGTGCCTGCAACTCTTTTAGTTCACCTTTGGCAAGAGAGCGACGGCTATTCACTAACTGGTCTTTCATAGATTTGTGCATTGACTTGGATTCACTTGAATTGCTTGCAAATTGATTGAATTCTAGCAAGTTGAGCCGATTGATCTGTGACTTTCTATTGCCAAGAGCTGTTGGCTAGATGAGCGGGTTATACTCCATTAAACGATTTTCCTGGGTATTTATACTGGCTATGCTTTGAAATCAAAAGAGTCCATAAGTAAATCTGGAAGTCATTCTTCAAGCCTTGCCGCGCAGGGCATTTTATTAGTTGCTCTCTTACTTGTCAGTGAGTTGGTCTTGATTGGTGCCTTGGCGTATCTACTCACTCAAGCAGAAGCAGAAGCCAGCCGTCAAGAACGGGCCCGTCTAATTAGCTCTAAGGCCAATCGACTATATCTCATTGGCTTTGATACTGGAGACAACGTCACCAGTGTCAGCAGAAGCATTGAACTTGGCACCACTGATAGTGTTTCTGCTCCGATGGACGAATCGCTAGAAATAATTGGCTGGCTTAAGAGTGAACTCAAAGACAAGCAAGAAGCTCAAGTGCTGCTGGCGCGAATCGAGAAAAACTTCAAGGTCTGCATCCCGGTTTTGTCTGCTATGGAAGCCCAGCGAGCTTCTTTAGCAGACGAGGCCGAGAGAGAGAAATGGCAGGATAAGCGACATTCGATTATGCCTACTTTTGCTGCTCTAATTGAAGATATTCCGGCTCTGCTTATTATTACTCGTAAGCTTGAAAGTGAGGGACCTGAGCGAGAGCGTCATATTAGGGAACAAACCGAGGGTGTACTAGCCGTTGGTTTGTTGTTAACTGTTTTAGTGGTGCTTTTAATTGGCTATCTTTTTTCTAGCCGTGTAACAGCACGCCTGGCTGTTATTAACGACAACATTGCTCGCTTGAAAGACGGAAGAAATCTATTGCCACAGCTCAAGGGCCACGATGAAATTGCATTGGTAGACGCTGTTATCCACGAAACCGCCAGCACCCTAAGGCAAGAGATCGGTCAGCTCAAGGCCAGCGAAGCCAGGGTGCGAGAGCTAATTGAAAATTTGCCTGTGGGTATAGCAATGCTCGATCACAACGGTGCCATCGAGTTTTTGAATTCAACTCTTGAAGCTGATTTCAATTATTCATCTCATCAACTTTTGGGCAAACGCATTGCCAAGCTCTTTGCCCCCGGTCAAGACATGCCTGATGTTGGGCCGAGCATGGAATATACAGCTGTCAGTCGTGACGGTGAGCAGTTTCCTGCTGATTTTATGATGGCAGCTGTGCAAATTGATGGAGAGCCTAAGACTCTCGCCTTGATTATTGATGCCAGCGAGAAGCATGCCATCAAGAAAATGCGTCAATGCTTTGTCTCCATGGTGCACTCTGAGCTAAAAGAGCCATTGACTGATGTTGGGGCCTTTCTCAATAAGCTCGGAAGTGCTGCTACTGCCGTGTCACCGAAGGCGGTCAATGCTACCAAACAGATGCAGCAAAACATTGAGCGCTTGATTGAATTGCTCAACGACCTATTTGATCTCGATAGGCTAGAGGCTGGAAAGATTGACATTGATCCGGCCATGGCCAGCCTTACTGTCATTTTTGAGCGGTCTGTAAGTGCTGTTGCTATGTTTGCTCAAAAACACCAAGTGCAGCTGCAAGTGGCTGAGTGTCAAATTGAACTTTTGGTTGATGCTAGTCGTCTTGTGCAAGTGCTAGTTAACTTACTTTCTAATGCCATTAAGTTTTCACCCCCAGGTTCTGTGGTTAGCATTGCTACCAGGCTGTCAGCTAGCCATGTAGAGATTGGAGTGATCGATCATGGCCGAGGTATTCCGCAGTCGCATATAGAGTCAATTTTTGAAGCCTATAGTCAAGTCGAGATTGCTGATGGTCAGGCTAAGGGCGGCACTGGCCTCGGCTTAGCCATCTGCAAGGCGATTGTCGAGGCTCATCAGGGTCAAATTGGTGTCAATAGTGAGCTGGGCAAAGGCAGCGTCTTTTGGCTGAAGTTGCCCAGGTCGGCTGAGGAGGCAAAATGAGGAGGCGAAATGATCTCTTCTCTTAGCCTTCAGGTCAAAGGGCTTTTAGTGATCTCACTATTGCTCATTTTTGAGCTTGTCTTTGTTGGCTGTCATGCAGCCCTCTTAATAGCAGCAGAGCGAGAATCTGTCAGACAGCAGAATGCCAAAGAAATTGTTGCTACAGCTGGTACGCTTCTGCGAGACTTTTATGATGCTGGCGATAATCTGGCAAAGTATTCACTGAAGAAAGATCAAGATGCCAAAACAGTGTATCAGGCAAAGTGCTCTGCTCTGCTTAACAATAGTCGCTGGATAAAAGAACAGTTGAAGATTGGCAGCAAGCAGTATCAGCTCTTTGACAAAATAGAGAAAAACCTTACTGCCAACTTGAAAATGTTCGCACAGATGAGACAACTCGGCGAATCAGACAGCGAGCTAGCTGTGGCACAATTTGGTCTCAAGCTTAAGACCAAGATGCGCCTGGAATTGCTCGGTTTGTCTGGAGACTTAGTTGAGTTTCTCAATGCCGAGAAGCAAATTGAAAGTGCTAGCCCGGTTGCTATAAAACTACAGAGAGAGCGCACAAGATGGTTGCTGGCTGGCGGTATGATCTTAAATATCATCGTTGCCGTCCTGCTCGTGCGCTGGTTCTTGCACAGCATTACTTCGCGTTTAGAGATAGTAAAAGACAATGCTGAGCGCTTGCGCCAGCGCAAGAGTCTGCGCTTGCCAATATCAGGCGACGATGAAATTGCATCAATTGATGAGGCCTTTCATGAGATGTCACACTCTCTGCAGGGGCAAGAAAAGTTGTTGCTGGCTAGTACTGATCAGGTGCAAACCATAATTGATCAGATGCCTATTGGGCTTGTGGTTGTGGCTGAGCCTGGCAATATTGACTCTGCAAAAAATGACTCTGCTCAAATTGAATATGCCAATTCGGCTTTAGAACGAATGCTTGAATATAAAACTGGCGAGCTAGTAGCAACCAGTCTGGGTAAATTGTTCACAACGGCTGGTGCTAGAGCCGAGCCCCTTACTGATACAACTATGATTGATGGCACTATTGAGCTATTGGCGCAGAAGAAGAGTGGGTTGCAATTGCCTGTGGAGTTTTCTGTCAGTGATGTTTCCTTTGAAAATATGTCAAGGCGACTAGGCACCGTAATTGATATCAGCGAAAGACGTGAAATCGAGAAGATGAAAGAGGCCTTTGTTGCCATGGTGAGCCACGACCTGCGCACACCATTGACTTCAGTGGCTGGTTTCTTGCATATGTTGCCACTGGGTATTTATGGTCAATTTAGCTCTGTAGTTGTGTCTGAAACCGCTGTGGCTGAGAAGCAAGTAGAAGAGCTAATTACTCTTATCAACGACTTGCTTGATTTAGAAAAGCTCAAGGCTGGTCAGCTAGAAATGCGGTCCACTAATTCAAACCTTGAAGACTTGCTTGACGCCGCCATTGAATCTTGTACCGAATTGGGCGAAGAGCGAGGAGTGAGCCTCTTGTTTGAAGGCTGCTCGGCCCCAGTAATGGTGCAGGCCGACGGCGATCGCTTGAAGCAGGCTATAGAAAAAGTAATGGTAAGTGCCATTCGCCTTTCTCCTACCGGCAGTGCTGTCAATATTAATGTGACCATTGAGACGGTTGATAGCGGAGATCGAGTGGCCTTGATAGATCTGCGCATTGGTCAGGGCATTGATCGGCGTATTTCGCGTGTGCAAATAGCAGACGAGTGGTTAGAGACTATTTTTGAACCATTCCAGGCGGCTTCTCTCACTGCTGCTAGTGGTGGCAAAAGCAATAGAAGTTCTTTGGGCTTGGCTTTGCCCCTGGCCAAAGCGATATTGCTTAGCTTTGGTGGTGAGTGCGGGGTAGAGCAAGATGAGCAAGGCCTAGTGCTTTGGTTGCAGCTGCCTGTGGCTTAAATATTGCCTCACGGGCATCTGTTTAAACTAGCAAATACATTAATCCGCTTGCCAGGTTCATAGCAAAGCTGAGAATTAGTGCCGTGCGCAGGCTCAACTTGCGGCGTGTGACTACATGTAAGAATCCAGCCTCCGCCAGCCAGGCAAATACTTCAGACATGGCGATTGTTGCGGCTTCGGGCCAATGGAGATTCGGAAAGACAAACCAAACCACTGGCAGTGTCAGCATGTTGCCGACGAAAATCCAAGCGACGAGTGAGAGCGGCTGCCGGGCGCACAAAGCATAGATTGTGCCAATTATGAGTTCGATAAACAGTGTCAGTTTTAGTGCCTCACCAAATCTCGGTTCAAAAATATCATCGCGCCATGGCATCTGTTTCTGTTCGACGACGAAAAGATCGTCTGCGCGCACGTCGACGGTGTACACGGCGTCAGTGCTGACCTTGGTGAAGACATTGCTGCTGCGCGTTTTATCTTGGAACTGAACAACCAACTTTGCGTACTTGCTAAACCCGTAGGCGATTGCCGACCAGTTTCCATTTCCAATGTGAACGCCTTGGGGACCTAAGAAAGCCAGAGGTTTAGCGTCTGCACAGTCGGGATCATATGATTGCAGCAATTGCCCTTGTATGACTCGCCCGCAGGGCATACTATATCTGACGTTGAACTGCATGGTCGGCTTGCGACCCTGGTCAGCGTAAGCTGGACCGATAGTGCTGACTGTTAGCACCAAGGCAGCAAACAGCAATCGGGCGATCAGGTGCAGCCGGTGACTAATTTGAGAAATGGCGAATCTCCTTTAATGGCAGTTGATCGTACCATTGTGTTTCGTTTCTTATCGGCGATTCTTTCGACGGAAAACAGTAACTCTGCCTTACTCTCATTGCTCAACCAGCGGCCGGTTCGTCATGCAGATCTTCAAGTCTCTTATAAAGACTTTCTGGAAGCACCCACTCAGCAAACACAACTTCCATGCGCTACCGCCCTTGAAATCGTCAGTACTTGGAGTGAAATCCGTTTCTATCGAAACCAGTCTTTTCATTAGATGCACCATTAGATTGGGGGGTCGTCCACCTGCAAAGGCTCTAAAAGTTAGAGACATGCATTATTGACCCGGTCAGCATTAAACCAGCGTAGAACAGAAGCAAACCCAAAGTAGTTTTTAGGTCTACGTCCCAGACCCATTTCCAGTGCAGGCCACATTCTTTATCTGGTGTTAGCTTGTCGAGTATCAAGTGTTGAGTGGCTACTGCTGCAATCACAAGTATGACGAATAGCATGGGAATGCAAATTACTAGCGCCGCGAAAGCTAGTGCCGGTAAGCTATTCACTTGAGCCGATATTGCTATGGCTCTTTTTCTGCTGATAGATAGTATTCGCTCAGCTGCTACCGCTCCAAGTGGAATGGAAAACGCTAAAAGTAGGAAAGCTATTGCGGCAAAGCCATAGAACATCTGGTTCGTTATCATTAATCACTCTAGGTGTTCGTTCTAGTTGTTGGTTCTAGTTGTTGGTTCTAGTTTTTGGTTCTAGTTTTTGGTTCTATATGTAATCTAATGCTTCTTCCAATCTCAGTATACTGCCTAGCAAAAAGAGGCCGCTATCACTAGCGGCCCCTCTCGATCTTCTTTGTTGGTTATGACTAGCCTATTTCAGTCCAGCCATAATCTCTTCTAGAACGCTCTTAGCTGGTCGTGTGATCTCTTGCGGCAATGTAGCGAGAGGTGCATCGCCAACATTCATGATGGTGGTGAAGTCTTCTACGTTTTCATTGACATAGAGCAGGCCAGTAAGAAACTCTTTTTTATCGTGAGCTTCTTTGATCGTCATAATCGCTTGGGTCTGATTGGTCGGATCATAATTGCGCTCGGTCTTCTTCAATCTAATTTTCGAGCCATCATGCATTTCTACTTCTTGCATAGAGCCTGGTTCGTAGTCAACGCTGATTTGTTCGAAGAAAGGAATATAACCGAGTTCATGCAATGGAGTTTCCATTTCTTTGGCGTACTTATAAGCCTTGGTTGAACCCTCGTGGTTGTTGAAGGTGACACATGGGCTGATGACGTCAATTACAGCCGTACCTTTGTGCGAACCGGCAGCTTTGAGAAGTGCTACTAGTTGTTTAGGGTCGCCAGCAAATGAACGGCCAACGAAACTGCAACCAAGCTCAATTGCTAGACCGCAGAGATCGATTGGTGGCAATTCATTCATCACCCCGCTCTTGGCCTTTGAGCCAAGATCGGCTGTAGCTGAGAATTGACCTTTGGTTAGACCATACACGCCGTTGTTCTCAACGATATAGATCATGGGGACATTGCGACGCACAAGGTGGCAGAATTGGCCAAGGCCGATTGAAGCAGTGTCGCCGTCGCCACTGACGCCGATTAGCGAGAGTGTGTGGTTGGCTACGCTGACACCAGTAGCTACTGATGGCATTCTGCCGTGCACAGAGTTGAATCCGTGGGAGCGGTTTAAGAAGTAGGCTGGTGTTTTCGATGAGCAACCGATGCCGCTCAGCTTTGCCACCATATGTGGTTCTTTGCCTAATTCGTAAAAGGCTTTGATGATCTGAGCTGTAATAGCATCGTGACCACAACCATCGCACAGTGTAGATGGAGCCCCTTTGTAATCGGCTAAAGTCAGGCCAATTCTGTTAGTTGGAGGTGTTGAAGTTACCATTGTTTATCTCTCCTGCTCCATGATTGCGTCGGTGACAAATTTGGCATCGATTGGCAGCCCATCGTAGTGTCTAACTGAGCGTATTTTCATCGCTTGGTCAGGTAGTTCTAAGCGAATCAGATCGCGCATTTGAGCGTCTCTGTTCTGCTCTACTACGTACACGTGGTCGTGGCTTTCAACGAATTTTCGCAGGTCATCGGTGAATGGCAAGGCGCGAACTCGCAAGTAGCTAGTTGGAATGTTGGCTGCTTTGAGTTGGTCTCTTGTTTCTATAACGGCAAAGTCAGACGAACCGTAAGCGATGATACCGATTTTGGCGCTCTTCTCAACAGTTACGACTGGTGCTGGCACGAACTTGCGAGCAGTCTGGAATTTCTTATCTAGTCTGTTCATCAAGTTGAGGTAGTCTTCTGGTTTTTCTGTGTAGCCAGCTTTTTCGTTGTGGCCAGAGCCACGGGTGAAGTAAGCTGCTTGTACATGGTCTGTGCCCGGTAGTGTGCGGTATGGAATACCGTCGCCGTCAACGTCTCTGTAGCGCTCGAAGATGCCAGCTTTGTCAATGTCAGCTGCGGTCATTACTTTGCCGCGGTTGATTGGCTTGGTTGGATATTCGAAAGGATCGCTCATCCAGTTGTTCATGCCGAGATCAAGGTCGGTGAGAACAAAGATAGGTGTTTGGAATTTCTCAGCTAACTCAAAGGCTTCGCCTGCCATTTCGTAGCACTCAAGAATCGAGCCAGGAAGCAGAACGATGTGTTTGGTGTCGCCATGTGAGAGTGTGTAAGCACTGATCAAATCGGCTTGCGATGTACGAGTTGGCATGCCTGTCGAAGGGCCGACCCGCTGAACGTCAAAGACAACAGTCGGTATCTCAGTGAAGTAGCCGTAACCAGCAAATTCAGCCATGAGCGAAATGCCAGGGCCTGAGGTTGAGGTCATCGAGCGAGCGCCAGCCCAGCCAGCGCCTAGGGCCATACCAATGGCAGCCAGTTCATCTTCAGCTTGAATAACAGCAAAGCTAGCTTTGCCAGTTTCTTTATCGATGCGATATTCTTTCAAATAATCAATCAGCTGTTCGCACAGGCTCGATGAAGGTGTGATTGGATACCAAGTCACAACAGTTACGCCAGCGAAGAGTGAACCCAGCGCACAAGCAGCATTGCCATCAATGATGATTTTGCCTTGAGTTTTGTCCATTGGTTCGACAAAGTAATTGTCTTCTTTTTTAAGATTTTCGCGAGCCCACTCACGACCAATTTTGACAGCATTCAAGTTGAGGTCGATGGCTTTAGTTTTACCTTCGAACTGTTTGCTGATGCTGTTTTCGATTTGACCATGGTCGATATTGAGCAATTCAGCGACAACACCGACATAGAGCATGTTCATCAACAATTTGCGCAATTTTAGATTTTCACTGGCTTTAGCAGCTAATTCAGTGAAAGGCACTTGGTAGTGCAGCACATCTTTGCGAATGGCATCAAGTTTTAGTTCAACTGGTGAAATACAAACAGCACCGGTAGAAAGACTTTTGACGTCTTCGATGGCTGTTTGTGGGTTCATCGCTACTAGAATTTCAATATCAGATTTTCTGGCGACATAACCGTTTTTATTGACGCGGATAGTGAACCAGGTTGGCAGACCGGCAATATTAGAGGGGAAGAGGTTCTTCCCGCTAACCGGTATACCCATCTGGAAGATGGAGCGCATCAATACGCTATTAGAAGATTGGCTACCTGAGCCGTTTACTGTTGCAACCTGGATGGAGAAGTCGTTGACGACTCGTCCTTGTTCCAGTTTTTCTTTGCTATCTGCAGCTAGTGTTTTCACTGTGCGAATATCCTATTGGAAAACTCTGTGGAAGTACGTAGTTCTGTATGTACGTGGAACAGTGTATCAACCGCTGCGCAGAAACGCCCTCAAATACCAAATTGCCTAAGCTTTTCGATATTCTTTGAAATCTTTTCTCAACCTGAAGTTGAACTAGAGTTAAGAATGAATGTCTGTTAGCGAATTCGAGCATCAATTAAGAAGGGCCCTGTGCTGTCGAACATCATCCCTAGTGCGTGTTCTAGTTGTCCCATAGTTTCAGCTTTTAACGCTTGAATGGTCATGGCCTTGGCTAGCTGAGTGAATTCTATTTCGGGACAGTCGAGGGGAAATTGATGATCGGCGTTTCCAAGGTGGAGGTTGAGGCTGTCTGAGCCGCCATTGTTGACCAAGATTACTTTTGTGTTTAAAACATAGTGGGCTGCAGTCCACAAGGCCTGGGTGGCCTGTAAAAATGATTGATCTGATGTTATGCAAACTACTGTACTTTCAGGAGATGCCCACTGGGTACCGAGAGCGGCGCCAATAGCATAGCCGTCCACTCCTGAATTGGAGGCGAAGTAGGAAGAACTGCCTTCTAGGCTCATTACCACTGCTGGGTCGGCCATGGTACCGACAATGTCGGTGACGACAATTGAACCACTGCTGCGAGCGCCATCGAGGCTACGCAGTAGCCAGAAGAGCGAAATTGGATCGCTTTCTTTGGGATAGACAAGATTTTCTTCTAGTTTCTGCCGTTCGCTAGAAATACTTTTAATATTGTCTTGGGTTCTCTTCCTTGCGGTATTGAGCCAGTTGTTATCAGCGATTAGCTGAATTTCTGCTCGTAAGCGCGACAGTGATTCGGCTATATCGGCAGTGGCAGCAGCTATGCACGGCAGAGTCTTGCCTGAAAGTGTGGGGTCGACATTGATTTGCAAAACCGATGTACGTGGTGAAATTAGTGAGGCCTGGTCTGATGTTTCCGGTAGGCGGCTTTGCATGCCAAGGGCCAAAACTAAGTCGTGACCTCGAAGACTTTCACGAGCCTTGCTGATTTCAGTAGATAGCACACCGGCAAACTGTGGATGTCGGTTGGGAAAGTTGACTCCAGTTGGATTTGGTTCACTATAAACAGGACAACCAATTACTTCAGCCAAGACTGCTGCTTCTTTGCGAGCCCTATATTGACTTACTTCGTTGCCGGTAACTATGCATGGGCTAGAGGCTGATACTAGTGTGCGAGCACTTTTTTGAATAAAGTTGTTATCGGCTGCACCGAGCGGACTAGTGTGGGGTGGACTAATAATTGTGGCATCGGCTGCTTGATTCAAGATGTCAACCGGAATTGAAAGTACGACTGGACCTCTTGGGGGTGAAAATGCTTCGGTGAAAGCTCGCCTGATTAAGCGTGGTATTTCACCAGCACTGCGCGCTTCCGCCGACCATTTGCAAACAGATTTGCTAACGGCTAAGGCGTCTAAACACAGAGCTGGGTCGTCGTTGAGAATTTGGGTGCTGAGCTGGTCGCAAATAACAATCATCGGAACATGAATGCGGCTAGCTGTGTAGATGGCAGGTAGTGCCGTGACCAGCCCTTGGCCGGCTGACAGCAGTACGACTGCGGCCCGAGAAGAGGCTTGAGCGTAGCCAATACTCATGAATGCAGCCGTTAGTTCACTGGCGCAATTAACCTGCCGAAAACCTTTGACTTCAGACAGTGCCTGAGCAATGGGCGAGTTACACGACCGTGGTGCCACAAAGATCTGACTGGCTCCTTCGGTAAGGAGCTGTTGTAGAAGCAAATCGCAGGTAAGTTTGGTTGAGGATGTTGTCATTGAGTTCTCGAATTTCTAGAGATGATCAAGCTCCATAAGCGGACAAGGAAACTGATAGAGCCAATCATCAACTTTATTGTCAAGGGAGAGCATCATTGATCTACCCCAGTTTCTCTCAGAGTAATAGATTTGACCACGAAAATCAGCCTGAAAATTGTCTCCGGCCAGAAAACTCTTAAAGTTAAATCCCGGTTCAAGACCTCTAAGATTGCCTTCCCATCCTCTTATTTTGCGAATTTGCAGGTCGTTGGCCTGGGTTAAAATAGCTCTCCAGATGTTTTCAGGTCCAATGCCGCCGTCTACAAGTTCAAGAATGCGCATGGTTTTGCCGCCAATTTCATATATGCAATAGCCATTGTCGGCTTTGAGCAACTGTAGGCGGGGCCAAGATAGTGTTGAATTTTGATGGAGAAATAGCTCTTTTGCTATCTTGTAATGCCAGTATTTAGCCGAGCGTCTGACGGCAAATGGTCTTCTTGAAAGCCACCGCTGGTGGTAGCGGTGAAGAATTTCAATATGTTCGTGACCTAGGTCTTCAATGGTAAAAGCAACACAACCCGCCTTATCGGGCAGGCGCCACTGGGCCATGGCCAAGTCAATAGAAAAATCCAAGCTCGATAATTCTTGAAAACCAAATTGTTCATAAAACTCTGAGCCGATATCAGAAAACAAAAGTATTCCTGCGGCCCCAATGTTTTCGGCCCGGTCAATAAATTCTTCCATGAAGCGAGCGCCGAGGCCCTGTCCGCGAAATTTGCGCCGCGAGAATAGGGCGCCGATTCCTAGGAACGGATAATTCGTGCCCCTTGAGCTAATCTCAATTTGATAGGCCTTACAACCTACGGCAATTTCTCCACCTTGCTTCAAAGCAAGAAATTTAAGGTGTCTGCGACCCCAATCGTGATTGCGCTGAAAACAGTTGTAGTGGTAATAATCTGCCTTTGTCAGGCCGGTTGACCACAATTCATAGGTTTCATGCAGCACGTGCAAAATCTCTGAATTGCGAATTTCGGACAATGTCATTGGCTAAATCACGGTATCTTAACTGGAAGTTAGTATTACAGTATTTGTTTCATTTATGGTGTCTTCCAACGAGTTTATGCCGCAGCCAGAATCTGATTTAACCAAAATCTATTTGGGCCATGTTATTTCGCCCTTGTCTAGCACTGCTTATCTTGACTACATGCGGGGAGCATTGGTTGTAAATAGTCAAGGGAAAATTGTCGATGTAGCGCCTTGGGCTGAAATACAACATAAGTACATTGGTGAAGGTCATAGAACTGATGAAAACCATAAAGCTGATGAGAACCATATAAATGATAGTAGTTTTCAGATCGTTGATTTAGGCCAACGGCTGATCTTGCCTGGCTTAGTAGATTTGCACTTACACTTGCCGCAAGTGTCGCAAACTGGTCGCTCTGGCGAGCATCTACTGGCTTGGCTAAATAAATACATTTTTCCTGCCGAGGCCCGCTTTTCAGACACCAACCATGCTCGCAAAATTGCCACTTGGTTTTTTGATGAGTTGGCCGCAAACGGCACGACTTTGGCCGTGGTGTTTACTACTATCCATAAAGATGCCACTGATGCGGCCTTTGAAGTTGCCTTGCAGAAGGGCAGCCGGGTAATTATGGGCAAAGTGATGATGGATGCCAATTCACCGGAGGCGTTGACTGAAGACACTGAAACGTCGTTGCGAGAATCAGAAGAACTGGCCAATAAATGGCATGGTCAGGGCGATGGTCTTCTACTTTATGCTTTCACTCCACGTTTTGGCGTTACCTCCACTGCAGATCTCTTGGCTGGGGTGGGCCGCTTGTTTGCCAAGCACCCAGGCACTTATGTTCATACCCATTTGTCTGAGGCCAAGGAAGAGATTCAGTTTGTCTCGACCCAGTTCCCGAAAGCACGCAGTTATCTTGATGTATACAAGAGTTTTGGCATTATTGGTAAGCGCACAGTGTTTGCTCATGCCATCCACCTCGATGATCAAGACATTAAGACCGTCGCCGATAGCCATAGCTCACTGGCCCATTGTCCTAGCTCAAACTTCTTCCTCAAAAGTGGCGTCTTCCTCTATGCCAAAATTTGTGCGGCTGGCTGTCTCTTTGGTTTGGGCTCTGACGTGGCCGCTGGCCCTTCGATGTCGCTATTTAATGTAATGAAAGATGCTAACTATATGCAGCCCGATTTCTGGATAGAGCCGCCGGAGTTGCTTTATCGCGCTACTTTGGGTGGGGCGAAGGCGGCGCATCTTGACCATTTAATTGGTTCTTTGGCTGTGGGCAAAGAGGCCGACTTCATTGTGGTTGACGCTAGTCGCAAGAGCGGAATTGTCGACAATATCTTGAGCCAGCCTACGGATGAAATACTTTCTAGTCTAGTATTTTTGGGTGACGATCGTCTGATCGAGGCTACCTATGTGCGAGGGCGCTGCATTTTTCATATATAGATTTAGGGAAGCAACTTAGATGTGAACCTGTTACGATTTCGATGTTCTTAAGGGAGTTCTAAAAATGTCCGGAAAGACTGATATGGCAGCCACCAAAATTGAGCGCGACAAAGAGGTCGACTCAATTAAGACGATCTACTCGCATGAGCAGATTCAAAAACGAGTAGCTGAGTTGGGTGCTCAAATCAGTGCCGACTATGTAGAACTAGAAAACCCTGTTGTGATTGGGGTGATGAAAGGAGCTTTTTGCTTCCTCGCTGATATTGTCAGACAAATTGTCACACCCGATCCTTTGCAAATAGAATTTGTTAGATTGGCCAGCTATGGCAGTGCTACTGAAAGCTCAGGGGCTGTGCAAACGCCATATTTAGAGTTGCCCAATATTTCCCGTCGCAACATTATTGTAGTTGAAGACATTATTGATTCGGGTCGCACAGCCAAGTTTTTTATGGAGTATTTGCGCGATCAGTTCAACCCCAACACTCTTAAGATTGCTGTTTTTCTTGATAAACCATCGCGCCGTGTGGTGCCCATGGAAGCCGACTATGTTGGCTTTAGTATTGAAGATTTGTTCGTTGTCGGCTATGGTCTTGATTATGCGGAGAAATACCGCGAGCTTCCCTACCTTGGGGAACTTAAGCTGGCTAAGTAAGACTTAAATTAGAGGCCCAGTGACAGCAGAAGAACCAGAATCAGAAAAAAATGACGAAGTGAAACAAGAGCCTGTTCAAGATCCCGAAAAGGAGCTTGAACAAGAGTCGAAGTCTCAAGATTCGCCTGCTGTTGTAACTCCTGCTGTTGAGGTGGCTTCTGAAGCTGCGCCAGATCCTGCAAATGTGCCAAGTGAAGGTTTCCCTGGCACTGCCCCTCACGGTAAGTTGAGTATCTTTGACCTAGCCGCTGGAGTTTTACTACTAGCCTTTGTTTCTCTATTTGCAGTCAATATCTTTATTGCTAATCTCGCTTATGACTATAACGAGCGCATGTGCCATACAGCCATTGTTCTGGCTGGTAAGGCCGCTACCGATGGTAAAGATTCGGTTGCCGTTCGTCAGGCCGCTAATGGTTTTATGGATAAGTGCGGTCCTGGTGGTTTCTTTGTTGAAAGACCAGAATTGATTACATTCTATGATGAGATCAATCCAGATTTACGTCGCGTTTCGGTGGCTACTTCTACTCGGGTATTGATTCCAGCGCCCTTTATTGTGGCCGATAAAAGCCGCTTTGATCGAGACGGCATGCACATGACCTTTAAGAGTGTTTGTCAGTTTCAATTGAAGAATCCGAAGAACTGTGATTCTGGAAAAGTGAAAATCAATCCCACTGGACAGACATTTGAAATCAAAATGATCAATACTCCAGTGGTGGCGCCAAAGCCGGCTGGTAAAAAAGAAGACGGCAAAGCCCCTTCTTCAATTAAGAAGAAAGGGCCAAAACCGGTTTCTACTCCTGGGTCGGCAGGCTAGATACTGCTTTTTTTTAGGTATTGAACTTTATTTAGGTACTTAGCCTTATTTAGGTACTTAGCCTTATTTAGGTACTGATACCACGTCTTTCTTTGAACCGGTCCACATTTCAATTTCGTGCAGTGGTGGCGGAACTTGAGCTGAATTGCCATTGTTTGAATTGAAAGGGGCGCTTGCTATTTGACCAACACCGAATTCAGGAAGTGGTGGTGGTGCCAGATTAGATAGTGCTTGTTCACCGCTATTGGTGGCAGCCAACTTAGCTGGACGAGGATAGAGAGCGGTGACGTCAACTGTTGCAACAGGGGTATGGTCTCTGCCGTTACGCAAAGATAGATACAGTTTGCTGGCCGAGAGAGCCTTTATCAGTTTTTGGGTGTCTTCTGGTGAGACTGCAACAGTTACTGATCCAGCAGGATTGGCTTGATTTTTTGCTTGTCGCTCGAACATTTGACCGACAGCAACAACTTGCACATCAGACAGAATTGGAGCCACTCTGGTGTCGGCACCACTGCCGGCCATGCCGAGGATATCAACATGACTATCGGGGGCGATAAAGCCAGCTACGCCTGAGTTGGCGTCGACAGCGAAAGTAACTGCCCGCATGCCTTCCTTAACATGCGATTCAAAGCTTAGGCTGATACCCTGTGGTGCCAGATCATGAGTCGATAGAATCTGGCCCATGCTCACACCATATTTGACTGTGCGACCAATCGCTATAGTCGAACTAGTGACAGCATCTTGAGGTGTTCTTGTCAGTTCAATCTCCTTTTCTTCAAGGGCTTCTGAGGTGATCACTTGGCCGTCGGCAATATCTTTGATTACATAGACAACTTTTGTTTTTGCACTATTTTTCCTTTCTAAGTCTTGTAGTTGTTCATTGAAAGCTTTATCGCGGCCTGATTCAGTGCTTGTAACTGTGACAGTGATTAGCACCGCCACACCGACAATCATCAAGAGCATGATTGCCGGGGGGGTGCGAGAGAGCATCAGAAAAAGTGTGCGCAAAGGATTGAGGGTCATTTGCAGACCTCCTGTGGTGAAAGTAAAATAGAATCGGTGTAGATTCGAATGTACTGATTCGAATAAGTACTGATACGGAACCGGTACTGATTTCATCTTGCCCTCTTAGTCCTCAGCCGATAATAGGGAAAACCCTGAGATACTTGCTGGCTCATGTTACGCTTGTGTTACAGGCTTTATAATGGTTTCGTCGCCGCTCTCTGTATGAACAAGTAATTTGAGGATTATGAGCATTATGCTGCCACCAAAAGAAGTACCAGATGGTCTGACAGCAATTGAGTATCAGCGCCTTTCTATTCGATATCAAATGCTCAAGTGGCCCAAGCAGATGGCTGCTAGCTCACGCTATAGCATGGCTCTTGCCGGGGACGCTGTACCCGAAGAAACCAGGCGTAAAGTCGGGGCTCTAATGGCTGCCTTAGAGATTACTTTTACAGTTAATGATGCCGTCAATGCTGTCAGAGGCACTTTCGAAGAAGCCGTGAGGCTGGCTGGTTCTGAGGCTGGCAAAGTACTTGACCGCAATGAAACGTTGGCAAAGGCCAAGCGCAATGTTGGAAATGTCTTTTCACTAGCAAATGATCTAGCCAATAGTGCTTTGCATAAAGTAGTTGAGGGTGTGGTGCTGCCTCGTATTGGTTTGCCAATCGATTATCTGCCTGAGGGTTTGTCTCAATCAGAGTATTTAAAGATGGGGGCACGCTACGAGCAACTTGGTTTTGCTGAGCAGGCTCGCGCCGCTTTGCAAAAGACAATCGCGCAGGGTAGCGAAACGATGCAAGGCAAGCGCGCCAAAATACGTCTGCGTACTCGCATACCCCAATCTGTTGTTAGTGATGATGCTACGCGCCGTTATGTTGATGCTCTAAAACTTTACATTACTCAAGAAATTGTCGATGCCAAAGCAAAACTCGAACTACTTATAAGAGAATATCCAGATTTTGAATGGCCCTATATTCAACTCGGCCATATTCTTCTTACTGCTAGTGAAGTAGACAGGGCATTTGATCTCGCCTCAAAGGTAGTACGCCAAAATCCAAACATGATCAAAGGTTGGCTATTGCTTGCAACCATTGATTTAATTTACTGGAGAATACCAAAGCTAGAAGAGCATCTGAAAAAAATCAAATTGCTAGATCCTGAATGCCCTGAGCTTTCAACTTTTGAACAACTGCTTGAGTTGATTAATCAGCAGGGGATGAGATAGTTTTTGCTGACGGACTGGGTGTGTGTGGTCGTTGTCATGCTCATATGCGGAAGTTTGTAGTTAACTGGAACTTTCTCACAATACTAGTGTCGGTAGGTGAGCCATGATTGAGCATCACTAGTTTGTGATGGCGTGCTAAATCGCTCAATCGTACAAAATCAGATGACATGGGTGAATTCAAATGAAAAGTTTGTTGGCATCTGCTGGCGTTTGTGCACTACTGGTGATTAGCGTAAGCACCGCACAAGCAAAAGCAGTAAAGGCAGATAACACAAAACAGAATCGCGGCGCATTGGAAGAGAATGCTGTGGTAGCTGATAAACAGAAGAACGGTAAAGAACAGATCAAAATTCTTGCCAATATTCGCAGAGTTATTATGAAACAAAAAGACCTTTCTATGAGCGCTAAGAATATCAAAATTCTATTGTCTGACAGTAACTTTGCAGTTCTTCGCGGGCCTGTCGATAGCGATGCAGAAAAGGAACGTCTTGAGGAGTTGGTCAAAACTTGCACTGGCGTTAAAGGCATTAAGACTGAACTGAGCGTTGCCGCTAAGCCTCGATAAGGCTACTGAAAAAACAATTACAAGTAATACTAAAATTATAGGAAAGAAAATAATGTCACAATCAGTAATTGGACTTGTCAAAACTCGTGTTGACGCAGAAAATCTGGTCGCCGCTTTGCAAGATTCTGGATTTCTAAACAGCGACTTGTCAGTGCTTTTCCCCGATAAGGATGGCACTAAAGATTTTGCTCACGACAATTCGACTAAAGCACCTGAAGGCGCTGCAACTGGTGCCACCACTGGCGGCATCATTGGCGGAGCACTTGGGCTTCTCGCTGGCATTGGTGTCCTAGCGATTCCAGGCGTAGGACCATTTATTGCTGCCGGTCCGATTATGGCTACTCTTAGTGGTGTAGGCGTCGGCGCAACCCTTGGTGGTGTAACAGGTGCTCTTATCGGTATGGGAATTCCAGAATATGAAGCAAAAATGTTCGAAGGAAAACTGATGGAAGGAAACGTACTTATCGCAGCTCACAGCGAGATCAATGATGATCTCAAGCGCGCTGAAGATATCTATAAAACTCACGGCGCAACTGACGTGAAACGCGTAGACAATCAAGCTGTAAAAGCAGTTTAGATTTGAGTTGACCAAAAGCGTAAGAAAGGCACTCAGCAAAGCGAGTGCCTTTCTGCTATTGACGTCAGAGGTTCAAAATCTGATTTGAGTGCTCGCGTTAGAATTTCAATCCGAAAATCTAACAGCGGACTCGCGCTAGATTTTCATTTTAAGGATCTAACGGCGAACTCGCGTTAGAATCTCAATCCGAAAATCTAACTACAGACTCGCGTTAGAATTTCATTCCAAAAATCTAACGGCGGACTTGCTCTAGAATTCCATTCCAAAAGTCTAACAGTGCGACTTGCGTTAGAATTTTACTCCAAAAATCTAACAGCGCGCGCGTATTGGGGTTAGAATTTCAATCCAAAAATCTAACAGCAGACTCGCGCTAGATTTTCATTTTAGGGATCTAGCGGCGAACTCGACGCGTTAGAATTTTAATCCGAAAATCTAACTACACGTATTGCGTCAATTAAAAAGCTGACTTTAGATCAAGCGTTGCGTCATGGAAAATCTTACTGTGCAATTTACTTCTTAGAGGTTTTTTTGTTTTTAGTTTTTTCATGCTCCAGCATTGGTCT
>JBAYTY010000048.1:0-47420 GCA_041675385.1 Candidatus Obscuribacterales bacterium | reverse complement strand
CTCATTCTCTATCCGAATAAGATCAGGCTCAACTAAACTAACTACTTTTACTTCTGAAAAAACTAGCTCAAGCTGCTTCGGTCTGTGGTCAAGCTCAGCTCGGACTTCTGTAATTAAACCACGAATCCATGACTCCGATTCATCATCTGGTGACCTTGAAATCGCTGATAAATAAACAGCCAACAAAGCCCTTAGTTTTTTAGTGTCACATGACCCTAATGCAACAGGCACGATCTTCTCAATCTCCATCCGCCAGGAATTATCTAGCTGAATCAAACCATCCCGGCGCTTAGTTTTCTTCTCCCTCTCTTCTCTTTGACGCCTCATAGATATCTCATAGGCTACTCGACGAGCGGCCAAAAGGCCGGGAGGCGCAATTTTTTTAGCAACTGTGGAAGGGAGCAAGCTTTCTGATGAAGCAGCTCCCACCACAGCGTTATATTCAGGTGTAACGGTCGCCAAGAGCCCAGTCTGCAAACGCTCCTGAGCAGGCTTCCACAGCCCACGGTGCTTATACAGCGTCTTATTACTGCAACCGGTCTTGAGTTGTAGATCGCGCACGCTAAATGTCATTTCGGCTTCTTCAAAGTCAGCCACCGCCGCTTGAATCTTCTTGGTTGCCTCAGACTTCAAGTTGGCGCTATTGCGCTGCCAGGCAATCGGCACCTTTTTAACGAAAGGCACCACGTTATTCTCTTTACCCCTTCGATCTTTCGGCAGCCAGCTAGCAGCCCGTTCAATCTGAGCTGCAGCATCGCCGTGACCCTTATTTATATCTTTACTGCATCCATTATGGAGGCTAGACAATATCTTTTCGATGGCCCATTGGCGCTCTTTCTCATATCCATAACCTAGTGCTGGTAGGCGCCGTTCTGGATCGCCATAGAATAGATAGTGCGACAAGCAATAAATGGCCTCGGCTCGCTGGGACTTGCCGGTCAAACCCACTTGAGCAAACTCGCGACCCTTGATCCATGTCTCGGCATTCATTCCTGGTGGAAGGCCCTGGAAGACCTCCAAAACGGTACACAATGTATATTCACTAAGCTCAACTCCATCAGGCTTCCTGAAAGGGACGACAACCCCTTTTGCCTTACTTATCTGACTGATTTGGCTGACTTGAGTTGTTATCTGCTCCTGACTTTCGATCAAGCGGCTCACATATGCCTTCATCTGGTGGAAGTCGTGCCGGCTGTTTCCACATTCCATATCTCGAATGAAGCGATCAAGTGCTTCCACCGGACTAATTGAATCTCGCTCCTCAATCACCAAACCGTCTTGATTGAGCCAAGCGAACCCGGGTTGCAGTGGCAGACGCAAGCCATTGCCAATCGAACTATTGCCCCGACCATCACCAGGGGCCGGAAATACTTCAAGGGTTCCTTTGGCAATATCAAAGCCACTGAGCCGCAAAAGCTGGACCAATTGTGCTCTCAGATCTCTTGAGCTAATCGGCTCATCAAAGAATAGATAGATATGCCAGCCACCAGAATCACTAGACCTATATATGGAAGTCTCGCTAATCCCGGCCTTGGCCAGGGCCTCAAGAATTCGCCCTAACTGTTTGACGTTGTGGTATTTGCTACCGGCATCTATATCTAAGACACCAAATCTGGTTGCTTTGCCCGCCCGAGCTCCAAGGAAATGCTTAGGGTGGACGCAGGCTACTGCCTTAAGGATCTCGCTATCAGTCAGTGCCCATTTCTCATTAGCAGATATCCAGCCACCACCACCGAGCGGCTTATATATCCATCCATACTTATGAAAGAGCGCAAGAAACTTCCCCATGGCCTCTGACTGGCTCTTCGGGAAAAATTTATCACGACAAAATCTAACCGACGTCTGTCCACCAGATGCCGACAATGCAAAGCCAGTCGTAGCAACACCTCTTTTAACTTAAAAGAAGACGAGTTGACCTGACCGGACCACTAAGCTATTCTGGAATCAATTCGCGAAACAGTGAAAACCGCGACGACAACTGAATATAGAGATCCGTTAAAAGGTCTAGCAAAAGACATCGCCCCCAAGCGATGTTTTTTGTTTCATCGATTTTTCGTCTTAAACCAGCTTTCTAGGGAGCGTTTGCTCCAGAGTATTTAATAGATATACACCTGCCAGCAATGCCAAGTGCCACCAGCCACTATATAAGGTGCCTGGCAATCGATCAATACTTTAGAACTCCCAAATCGAGATCGGCTGGTATTTCACTTTAAGCAGAAATCACACCGAAGTTTCCTTCAGGGTACAAAACTAGCCTGCTGTCTCAGAATCACGAACCGTTTCACACGGACCCAGAAGACACAAAGACATCATCGCGAACTGACGCCTTCCACCCCGAAGCACCCCGAAGCAACCCAGAAGAGCCAACGCAGAAGGAGGCCGCACTACCAAGAAGAACCGCGAAGAGCCAAAGACACCACCCAAGTAAGCATTTTCGCCAGCAGCACCGCCACAATAAAACGAGTTCCACTTTCCGCTTCGCGAGAAAGCAAGGCGCACAAAGAAATGCTTCGGGGTATTCGGAAGCATTTCGAGAACATACCCCGAAATGACTTCTGGTATATTTCGGGATCACATCTAGCCCTTCTGGATGGACCCAGCGGAGCCCACCCTGGCAACTCTTTAGCACTTCTAGATACTTCTGGCTAGACCGAAGTATCTAGCCGCCTGGCGCTAAAATTAAGATCGGAAATTTTTCAGTCTCAAAGCGATCCACGGGCTTAGGGATTCGGGATAGTTGAGTTTCCGATTGCGGCACGAAGTTATTTCGGGCCATTTCGCAGTCCGCACTATCAGCGAAGCGGAGACAAAATTTGCGCTTGAAAAAGGGCCGAATGGCTCTATAATACTGATGTTCAGGGTTGGCGTATATACGAACGGGCGCCACTAGATATGGAGCGCAGCTGTGAAAACCATACCAGTCAAAGAAGTAGCCGAAGCATTAGGCATCTCGCCTAGAGGCGTGCTCTATCGACGAGAGAAAGGACACCTTAAGGGTGTTCTGGTTAAGAACGACCGTGGCGTAGATGAATATCGTATTTATCCGACCAAAGAAATCATTGAAGGTTTGCGCCGTCTTGGTTCACCTTTGGTTGCTTCCAGTGAAGCAGTGGCAGACTTCGAGGTAGTCGATCAAACTGTTGTTCCTGATGAAGACAAAGTGCTCGATTCAACCTTTGGCGAAGATGACATTGTGGACGTAACGACCACGAGCCAGAAAAGAGAATGGACGGCTGATAATGAGCAGACCGCAACGGCAGTAGCCGACCATTTATGGAATGGCATCATTAAACGCTTTACTGAAAAGCTGGAAGAAAAAGACCAGGCGATTGGTGAGTTGCGCGCAAACCTGGCAGAAAAAGAGCGGCAGCTACTATTGCTCCCAGACCAAGAAGCCATAAAGAGGCTTGCCGAAGAAGAAGCGAATAAAGTAGCTGATATCGAACGAAAGAAAGCGGAAATTGAACGCCAGCGAGCTGAGGACGAACGCCTCAGGGCAGAGCAAGAAAGAAAACATGCAGAGGCCAAGGAACTTGAGGCCGAGGCTCTAAAGAAGCAAATATTGGCTCTTCAAGCAAAAGCGGCCCCGGAGTTAGAGCGCCAACTTGACGCGGAAAAAGAAGCCAAACAACGTGAGCTAGCATTATTGCAATCTCTATTGGAAGATACCCGCAAAGCGAAAGAACAGGAAGTGAAAGCGCTAGAAGAGCGCCTCGCAGATATCGAGATGCACAAGAAATCAGCTGCGGAATCACAGCAAAAATTTGATGAGTTACAGAAGGCTCTAGCAGAACGTAGCTTGGCAGAAAACAAAAAAGCTTCGGAAGAAACTGCGGCTATAAGAGAAGAGCTAGCAGCACTGTCTCAGAAGCTGTCTCAAAAGCGATGGTGGAAGGTTTGGTAATTTTGTAAATATAGATATGAACGGTCTAAGCTATTTCCGAGATCAGCTCAGTTGGAGTACTAATGGACACAGAGCAACTAGACAAAATTCTTAGCAAAATCAGTAAGAAAAAAAGCGCTCTTGAAGAAATGCAGCGTTTTTTCGATCATCTTTTATCGCCTGACAATGCAGCCGGTACTGTCAAAATCGAGACATGGGGCGTCACCAAGCATCAAGAAACGCACACTTCAAATGAGCGTTTCTTTGTGAAGGAGGCCACACCTGAATTCCGAAAAAAAGTTTGTGTGTTACTAGAGAGTTTTAAATTAGAAGCGGAGACTGAGTTACAAGAAGCCATAGCTGAAATGGCAGCATATAGCCATTCAGTTGCAACAAAGAAAGCAGAATAAGACTCACTGGCTTCAAGTAATTTTTCTTTGTTAACAGAGTCCTAATGCTTTGGCTAAAGGATTTTTATGGGTTTTGATATTAAAGTAGGCATTGGGGTCCGAGTAGCAATGGAACGGAAAGTGGCGCTAAGCTATTTGACATCTTTTTTTTATTGGCTAGTGGGTGAACAAACAGGCTCTTTTGTTCATGACTGGAACCCCATGGCATCAGCCTTGGAGCTTACTGGCTCAACCTTGAGCCCCCTTGAGTGAACAATATGGTCCTTTTCGGGCGTATTGTTCACTGGAGGAAAAACCTCTAAAAGCAGTGGGGTTGAAAACTAAGGCTAGATAAGCATTTCGGGACTAGCGCTTTTAACCGGTCCAATGTAACTCAGCCCCCTATATGCGATCCATTTCTTGGCAATATAGATCTGGTCATCTATCCAAAACCGCCCATGTGGCAGACAATATGCCTAACTACAAAAATTTATCATCAACTTGGTGGAGCTTATTCGCCACTTTCGCTGCGGGAAACTGCTCTAAAGTGCTTTGCTGCCCTGAGTTTAGCCACTTGGAGAATAAATGCCGGTCAAAGAATTGCGTAATCGTGATGCCGTGACACACGCATCCGAGGTCAAACCACACAAAATACCTACATGGTTGATGAAGATCCTTCGCGTGGTTTATCCACAAGGTGGGCTCAGAAGCAGCTACCAGGCAAAGTTAAATGCTTTGGCCACTCTTCTGGGATCTGTTCATTTGGATCATTGGGGCATCACAGATTGGCATGAGGTAAAGAGTTGCTTTGTAACAGAGCCGTATGGTGTAAACGAAGTTGGTCTACAAGATCTAAAAGAAAAGGGTCGGAGACTTGGTTTCGCCGTAGTTTATGACGAACTGTCTTTTCATAATCCAGGTAATTGCCAAAGGGTTCTTATCTTCCCGACGGATATATCACCACTGCAAGATTACCACCCAGCAGTGCTTGCAGCCCTGCAAGAAGCAGGTTGTGAAATTGCTGGTGGGGCACCACAAGTTAAAAAGATGACGGTTCTAAGAGAAAAACCTGGTGATCGCGATGCGTTTTTGCAATTTATAAGCAGTGTAGGTATGGGAACTCAGTACTTTTTCAACCATCGAGACGTGATTGTGGAAAAAGAAGGTGCCGGATTTATTTTTCACTGTTTGAAGAAGGATCAGTCTAAACTTAAAACTGATTTAGCTCCTAGCCGCAAGCGCTGTAGAGACTCTCGACGCATTCACCCTGAAGTCAAAATTATTCCAATAAGGAATGATCAACTTATTCAAAGCAGCGATCACCGGTATGAAGGCAATGAAGATTTTTATGTAGATGCCCTATTGAGGGCTGATGTACTCGCTTTTAAATGTGACCGGATAGAAACAATGTTGAAAGCGGCCCTGGGATCTCGTGTTCTGCGAATGAGTAGAGGTCCTCTAAATGTGCATAAAGAGCACGATATAAAGGCTGAATTAGCAGAACCAATTAGCTCAAAACTGGCTATGGAACTGTTTAAACAAATGACACCACCTTTTTCAAAGCGGGATGATTCAGGCTGCTTTGAGTTACCAGACTAAGACACAAGAGAAACTCATGAAAGAAAACCGAGCATATCTTTACTCTGATGTGGGATGGCTCAATTATGAAAGAGCATTTCCATGCAGAAAAATTGCTACTGCTGCAAAAGTTGAGAACAAAAAAGATCCTCGGAATGATGGATGGTATGTCACTTCGCATGTTGAAGAATGGGAGTACAGCTATTACTTCAAATTTTTTGGAAAGGATCCAAGCGATACTCTAGGAGATAGAAACACACCAGTTCCAGAGCAGCTAAAAGATCTGGTTATCCCTTAGGACAAGATGGCGTCTGGCAACGATTTGTGCGGAACAGGGCGAAGCCGTGGTCGTCGCTGCCAGGGATGTCAAAGAAGAGCAGAGAGAGGAGAAGATGATACCATTCATGTCAAGCGGCGGTTCTGATTGTCGTCAATCGGAAAAGACTTGCCGCCAGACAGCTAGTACATCATATCGTTCAATTATGGCTGTATAAACAAGGTTTTGTACTGTTGGAGGAGGCGTGTATCGCCATATTTTGAAAGCTCCTCTTTAACTTGTTGACCGTTCTTCCAGGTGACTGAATACCTTTTGGTTTGTTCAAGTTGCTTAAGTCGATTCACTGCATCTGGGTGAAAATCGCTATTCGTCCAAAGCGAGAACTCGTAGGAAGCATTTTGATACCATTGGTCCTGTACAAATTTTTTGTAGAGGGCAGGTACCACCTCCGCAAACCATCTTTCAACTTCTTTGACTGATACCAAGCTTCCAGAAAGCTTGCTTTTACATTCAATGGCTATCACCGCATTTTGAGGCTGAAGAACAAGAACATCTACCTCACATTCACCACCGTTTATATCTTCAAAAGGTCTGTTGTACAAGACAGGACCCCTCGTTTTTGAAAGGCAATGACCAACTACAAGTTCAAAATTCTGGGCTGCTAAATTGGCAGAAACTCCTTGTAGATGCTGAAGAGCCTTACTTTTTTCCATCAGCTCTGCGAGCGCCTGTTCGCGGCTGCTAATAGTCGATATATTGTCATCAAAGAGTGTTTCTAAATTCAGAAGCAGGTCCGAGAGATCTCTACCAAATAGATTCTTAGGAGTGGTAAAAATCAGTCCTTGTTTTCTTCCAGCTTCTAGCGCATCTTGATCAAACCAATTGGCAATCAGCATTGCAATACTGGGTCTATGTCCTTGGGCACGTAATTTCCCACATTTATTGATGAAATACTGAACCTCGCTCAAACTCATTGTGTGACCAAGAGAGACGTCCGCAACAACAAAACCGGGTGTCGGTGAGCCATTATCGTATTTGGTAAAACCAGATATGTATGACGGGGCGACCAAATCCCAAGCAAAGAAGCCATGCTGTGGAATTTCAACCTCTGACCGGAGTGATGCTTTATAGGCAGTAACGAAACCTTGCAAGCGGAGCCAATCCAGTAAGGCAGTGAGCAATATTTCCTCGGCTCTTAATCTTGCTCGCATTCTTGATTCGGTTATCAAATCATCGATTATTTCACTTGAGAGCCGCAGGCATTTTCCGGAAGGGAAATGAGCTGTCTGCACGATGTGTCTTTTAAACAAAATCGTCTTGATAATTTCGGATGATAATTTGGGGTTTCCCTGGAATGGCACGCCGGAGATGACTGGGAATAAATTCTCAGGTATAAGCCCCCCTCTCGCTTTCATTATCGAGATGCAGTCCGCCAAAGGCGAATTTGCCTGCGTTAAAGCTTCAATAAATGAGGCCGAAAACTTATCAGTGTGCTCCTGCCAAGGCAAATACAAAAATTGTTCGTTCGCCTTGAAGCGCATTTCATGCGCACCGATTTTTCCACTAGCTTTATAACGCTGAATGCGCTTTCTTGCCGCTGCAGGTGATATGCCAAATTCAGCGCAAAGCCTAGAAGCCAGAGTCGACGCCAAACATGGGCCGAGGCTTTCTAAACACGCTAATAGCTCATCATCCACTATGTCACACCTAACTATTTATACTATAGTACCAATTGCTCTCTTTAAAACTAAGCCTGACCAGTATAGCGCTTCCAAACACTTGCCTAGTCACACTTGAACACAATATACCCACTTTATAGGTATAGTTATACTCATAACGAGGTGATACAATCATGAAGTACAGCGGAAAAGTCACAAAGACAGGAGATTCTAAGGCCATCAGATTGGATGCGGCTTTGTTCAAGCATGTTCCTGAATTCAAATTGATGACTTCCGTGTGTGCATCGGTAGTAGGCCCGGGTTGCGTTTTAATTTCTGTGGATAAGGAGTCAACTGAATCATCAACCTTTGATCCCATACTTGAAGGCTTCTTGAGCTTTTTGAGCGGTGACCTCCAACACAATTTCGACAAAATGGAACCATTGACTGCCGACCTTCTCGCTCGCGCAAAGTCACTCACAGCTGACATAACTTACACTGACGAAGATTTTGAATAACAAAAAACCAATAGTTGTAAATGGATGGGTGCTATTTATGCACCCTCTATTTGTAAGAGTTGTCGAAGAGCTGCTCCAGGAAGCAAAAAAAATCAAAGTGACCCAGCCGGATGCTTTTGATAGCCACCCAAAGGTGAAACTGCTGGCCAAAATTATCAACCTGATCTCAGACGAAATTCCACAAGATCCTTCACACACAAAATTCAACCAAGGCAACACTCTTGGGTCAAACCACAGAGCCTGGAAAAGAGCAAAGTTTGGGCGATACCGCCTGTTCTTTCGCTACCACAGTAAAATTCAGAAGGACGATGTAGAGTTAAAAGTCATCGTCTTTGTATGGCTGAATGATGAAAAAGGTCTTCGAAAAGAAGGAGACAAAAACGACCCCTATGCTGTATTTGAGCGAATGCTGAAAGCTGGCAACCCTCCCTCATCTTTTGAAGAACTTGTTCAAGAAAGCGTAAACTTGGATCTTCTGGACAAACTTCAAGAAATCAGCAAACAGTATCCTGAGTAAGTACTGGGCCGGTTTATAAGCCTAGCTCCAATCAGCAATTCTTCAAAAGCACCAGAGTAAAATTGATGGACTCTTCAGACAAAAAAAACACTGGTAGACAGTACGAGCAGTTAGTACGCGATATCTACCAGGGAATTCTTTTGCTCCATGGCGATGAGTTCAAAAATATCGCTGTTGAATGCAACAAACGATTAGATTCAATGACCAGTAGAAATCCAGACGGGACGGCGCTTCAAAGAGAAATAGATGTGTACTGGGAGTATGAGCTCGCCGGTATACAGTTCAAAGTTTGTGTTCAGGCAAAAGATCTGACACGGAAAGTAAACCTGGGCATGGTGGATACTTTTAGAGCAGTACTTTTGGATATTTCAGGTCAGCCACGTGGTGTCATGGTGACAAGAAAAGGGTATCAAAAAGGTGCCGACACTCACGCACGCTCATACGGCATCGAGATTATTCAGTTAAGCGAACTAGAGCTAGAAGCATCACCAAGCAGCATTGAAATGTCGATTGCAGGCTGGTTCTGTCAACCACTCGGTCTAAGATTTGAGTTTGACGATGACTATATCAAAGAGCACAAAATCTGTGGTGTTAACATACCCATCCACAAAAATGTTGAAAAATCATTTTTGTACTTGGAAGATGGTTCACCATATATTTCTATCGCTGACTCCTTGAAGCTTCCCGAACCAAAAGATTTCGCTGAGGGAGTCTTTTTAACAGAAAACTGGTTCGAGCAAAGCGTGTTTTTACATACCGACGACCCTGTACACCCTCGCTTGAAAGTGAGCGGAGTTGTGGCGGAACTATCTATCCGTCGTACTTTCAAACAAATAGATATCAAAACCTTCGTCGCCCACAATTTTCAAAGCCTTACTGGAAACACCAGCTATTGGGTGGATAACGCTGGAAAGGTTATTCGCGCAGGAGAGCTATTGTCAGTGGAGCAAGAAGTTACACTAATATCAGGCGAGAAGGTAAAACTGACAATAAAGGACGAGGGCGTGCCATCCTTAACTGTTGCAATTACAGAAGATTTCAAACTGCCGCCCAAATAAACACCCAAGATAGCCACTCTTTTGTTAGTCGCACAAATCACCAATCGTCGTGCCCAGGGTATTGGCCAACCTGGCCAGAATCTTCAGCGACGGATTCCTTAAGGACCGTTCCAGGTCACTAATATAAGTCCGATCTGTGCCCATGCGCTCAGCCAATTCTTCCTGTGACCAACCTAGGCCAAGACGCAGATTTTTCATCTGCTTTGCAAGGTTTCTAATCGCCCGTTTCTCTGGCCCCATACCAGATACACTGCTACGATGTCGGTAAAGAGTCTATGGTACTAATGCCGACAAGACTGTGGCAAACCCCAGTATATTCGGGGATTAGGCAGGAATAAAAAAGAGTAAGATTGCATTCTTGCTCATGCCACGAAAGAGGCTATAGATTTAGATGCGAAGAAAAATTCTGGTAGTTGATGATGCGCCAATCGTGAGAACAGGAACGGCTATGAGCCTCACCGATATGGGATTTGAAGTTGACCAGGCGCAAAGTGGCATGGAAGCTCTGGGCCTGGTAAAAGACACACGCTATGCCATTATCTTGATGGATTACCACATGCCAGAAATGGACGGCACAGAATGTACAAGGCTCATCAGAAGCTATGAAAGCGAGACTGGAACTAGAACTCCGATAGTATGCCTAACTTCTGATGATTTGAGTGAAGTCTGTCAAGATTGTCTCAATGCGGGAATGGATGCTTGTTTAAGCAAGACTTGCTCTATAGAAGAGCTTGAGAAAATGATAGTGACCTGGAAATTCAACGCGTCAAATCTGATCAGCGGCCAGTCAAACCACAGCCAAGGTACATACCCTTAAACTCGGGGTCCAAGTAGCAATGAGCAGAAAAGGGCGCTAAGCTATTTGACATCTTTTCGTTACGGCCGACTGTAGAAACAAAAGAGTTGTTTTGTTTACTACTGTTTCCCCACCAGTTAAGCATCTCCAGCCTTGCACGAAAAAGTGAGGGCTGTATAATAAACAAAATAGCCCTCTAAGGAAGTTTTGTTCATATGCCAGGCAAAGCCAAAGTTCTAACCCCCAAAGAAATCCAAACAGTCCTCAAAGTACTCAAAAATGCTCGAGACCGAGCACTTTTTGCCACCGGCCTATACACCGGCCTGAGAATCTCCGAGATTATCGCCATCGGACAAAATGATGTGTTCACCACCAGCGGTGGCATTCGCAATATTCTCAAAATCACCAGGCTAAAAAAGAAAAACACTGTCTACAGCAACATACCAATTCACCCCAAACTGCGTGAACAACTGGCCAGCTACAAGAAAACCCTAGACAAGATGCCAGAGCCCTCTCCTTGGCTCTTCCCGTCGTCTGATGACCCAAGCAAGCACATTGGCCGCATTCGCGCCCACAACATCCTCACAGAGGCCTTCCAGAACGTCGGCATCGAAGAAGCATCCACCCATTCTATGAGAAGGACTTGTTTGACGGCCATGTCGCGAGCTGGCATTCCGCTTCGAACAATCCAAGAAATCTCAGGCCACAGCAACCTCGGCCAGTTGCAGGAGTACTTGGCAGTAGACCCGGCTGACAGCCACAAGGCTATACTAAGCTTGAAATACTAACTAACATGTTTTCTTGAATGATATCTAGGGGCCAACTAAACCGCTAATTGACTACCGTCTTAAGCCACCATATTTAGTAGCAAAACTTGCATTTAATTCACATCAGAGTCGTCAGCAAAGTAAGTCACTGATATCGTGTCAGTATGACCGACAAGAAAAGAATCTGCATTCGCATACACCTTATACAAGGCCGGGCAGCCTTGGTGCACAATAAGTTGAATTAGATTAGCGCCTCTCTGCGGATTATATGGATGTGGCTTCCCAACCTCACAAGTATATATTTCGAAATTGTGCGTAAAATATAGACTGAGAATTTTTCTGCCATTAGGTTCTAGACCCATTTCCGCGGCCGTGCGGATAGTATTTTCGAATATCTGCTCCGCCTCTGCAGGATTAGCGTTACCCGGAATAAAGAACTTTGGAACAGTTTCTGTCATGTTAAACCTCTGATGATGCGAAAACCTTTTAACTAGGTTCAAGTATGGGCATCAGCTGGTGTCTCCGCAACATGGCAAGCGTTAAGTCGAATTCAGAAACCTATCAGCCAGCTATTTAATAGCTCACTAATCAGTCACTCTCAAAGCACTACGAGAAGGCGACTCGCTGATGCTTGAATGCTCGATCGTTTTGACCGCAACTGATTGATACACAAGGTGTCTTCACATATCAGAAACGCTTGTGGATATAGTCCTGGATGTCTTTATCCTTAGAAATTTTGGCCGGGTCAACTTGTTTTGAATTCTTTACGAGAGGCGGCCTCGCGCTCTCTGAGCTAGAGGCTTCGCTGAGAAGCCTTCGAATATCAGGATTGTCTGCTCCCTCTCTGATAAGTGCCTCTGCATCAGCTTTGGCGTTTGCCTTTCGCCCCATCATCAAGAAAACACCGCCTCTGGCATAGAGTCCAAACTGGTGAACTTCTGGCTTAGACTGGCCAGCCAAAACATTGTAATACCCCAGTGCAGTCTTGTAATCTTTCCTATCTAAAGCAGCTTTGCCAGCGGCCATTGTATCCTTGATACTCTTCCCATCTGTGACCACTTTGGCAGCAATCAAGGAGGCTATTTCATTGTTCAGGCTGTCTTTCACCATTGGCCGTTTGTCGCCGTTCCTGATCGCCACCTCAAAGTCGGCCGCCGCTTTTTGATGGTCACCACTATCTGAGTAGGCTGATGCTCGTAGTGAGCGGTACTCACTGTTGCTTGGGTTGGCGTTAATCAACTTCGTAAATTCAGAAATTGCTATACCGTTTTGCCCGCTCTTTAATGCTTCAATGCCCTTATATGCAGCCACTGACTGCTGATCAGCTGTCATTACCTGAGCTGATGTTGGGCTTTCCAAAATCAAGAAGCTGATTGAAATAGCGCAGGCAGCGCCACTAAGAAGTAAAAGCTGACGCATTGCCACCTCCAAGTATCGTTGGTTAGAAGGGACACCTGGGCTGTTCAACAACCACAAACTCATATCATTTCATCAGTATATGACAACGGCTGGCAAAAAAGAATGTGCTATTGCACAGAACTATCTTATGACCGAAATGAAAAATTGGACCCTCCTAGTCCAAGCCACTCAAACCACATTAGTTGTGTGGTAATTTTCCTAGAGATGGCTTAAGGCGTTCATTTTCGGCTATGCCTCAACTCAACCTAAAACACTCTATAGTAGAAAATTACAAACGGTAAAAAAAGAGTGCCACCAGTTACAGTGACACTCAAAAAAATCAGCCGCTCCCTCTCAACGAAGAGAGATGCGACTGTAACAACCGTCGGAAGCAAGTTTAGTGATGTAGACTGAACCGACTAGCTATTCTATACCGAAAACTAAAGTTATTCACAATTCTAGAACCAAAGAATTACGTTTATATAGAAGTAAACAAAGAAGCGTAAATATAGTTGGGATCGAGTCTGTATACCTGTAGCAAATCTTTTCCTGCTTCTTCAGTTCTTCCTAAACGCAATTTGTCAAGGCCGCGGATAAGTAAAATCCTAGGATCAGGATCGCCCTTCAGCATTGAAAGTGCCCTATCACAATCACTGATTGAACCAATCAAATCTGCTTGAGCTCTCCGAACTTGCGCTCGTCTTAGGTAAACGAAGTACAAATTCTTATCAAGTTGAACAGACCTATCGAGATCAATTTTAGCGCCAATCAAATCTCCCGATTTTAACTTTAGTTCGCCACGAAGTCCGTATACAAAAGCGTCTTCTACCGGACCGAGTGTACCTAGATTCAAGGCTTTGTTGTAATCAGCTATGGCACTCACACTATTTTTCAGGCCTGAGTAACAGTCACCACGGCAAGCGTAAGCGAGAGCGTTGTTTGGGCAAATCTCAATAGCCTTTGAAAAACAGAAACTAGCTTTTAGATAGTCTCTTTTGTCAAAACTATGATGACCATCATTCATAATACCGTTAATACGATTTTTGGTAGGTAATATGACTTGTTCTGCCCATGCAGTAGTCTGACTGAACGTCAAACCAACGCAGGTCAATAGCATTAAAACGATCAGTCTAATTTTTATCTTCATACCATGACTATAACAGCATTAATTATTGCTGCAAATGGGATTTACCGCAAGATAGCATTAAAATACTTGACATTGTCATTTTGAGCTTGACCTTTGGCACGTGCAATTTGTTAGCCCTATTGGTTGAATGCAAACTAAAAAGGGGGACGGCGGTAGCCGCCCCCCTTCCGTGTCCAGCTTAGTAGACAATACGGCCATATGCTGGAGAGCTCTGACCGACAGTCAGAGCGTATTGGCTAGGTTTTGGTTAGGCTTTGGCTTTAGCCCATTACCGTCGTCGGAATAGCCGAAACAATATTCACAGGCCCAGCGTAAGCGGGCATCAGACCCATAAATATCAGCAGGCTATTCCAAGAGTTATAACTTTGACCTGAAGCAAGTGCTGTATCAGGTTTAGCATAGTTAAGTTTCTGTTTGTCTAGGTCATACTCTTTCTGCTGCTCTTCATCCATCGGATATCCATAGTTGGGATTGTCTACTCCACGAACACGTGAGCGATCATCGATATTTCTCTTATTTCCTATGCCTCCACTACTCGCATCCCGTTTCGTTGGGGGCTGTAATGTTTCCTGTTTCGGTAAGTGTTTAGAAATCTCGTTACCAATTGCTAGGAAGACCATAATCCAAATCAACGCCTGAACATAGGCTTTGTAATTGAACTTCTCTCCCATCGAGTCAGTAAACGTCAACGGGCTATTACCCACATAAGCGTATAGGTTCAAGTCCCCACCTGCATACCCAATCGGGTCAGGCTGCAAGAAACGACCTAACTTCGGCGAATACATTCTTCGCTTGTAGTAGCTCAGTCCAAGCTCAGAATCGTACCGTTGACCAGTAAACCCGAAGGTCGTACCACCAAGCGTCACAATCTCCCCAAATGGGCTGTACAAGTTCTTGTTAGTCACAGCGCCACTGCTGTTGCTTGTGGCGACAATGCTACCCATCTTGTCCGCATGCAAGAACGTCAGAACTCCTGCACTGGTCACCTGAATGAGAGGCTCATCCATCGATGTACCATAGACATAGCGGTTCTGCAGAGTGCCCGCAACGCCGTCATAGTCAGCAATGCGCTGCCATTCGGAGTAGATGTACCGGCTCTTGACCGATCCAACAGTCTTTTGAGACTGCCTTTCCATCGGGTCATAGACGAAGCTGGCGCTGGTGCCGGGCTTAACGGCAGTCAGCATGTGGTTTTCAGTGTCATAACCATAAGTCCAGACACCATCACCAGTCAGGTTCTTGTTGGTGCTGTAGGTGTAGCTTGTTCCTCCAACGGTTGGGTACTTGTTGACGTTGTCGGCAGTCGCATACGTGGTGCTGGCTGCTGGCGGGTGGAACATGTATGTGTTGTCAGACACATTCACGCTTGTTGGCTCGTTCACAGCATTGAAGCCATAGGTGAACACAACGCTCGAACCGACAAAGTTGTGCGTGATTGTCGTCACGTCCTCATTCAACTGAGGGGTGTAAACAACCGTGGCGCCGTTGCTGTAGGTCAGCTGAGTGCGCTGCGAGAGCTGGTTGTAAGCGATCACGACCGCACTGGTGCCGCTGCCATTCAGCTTGATGTCTGTCAGGCGGTTCATCTGGTCAAAGACGCGATCAACAAAGTAGCTATCAGGCCAAGTTGTCTTGGTCCGATTTCCATTGCCATCGAGCACATGCGTGACCGTTTTTCCGTCCGGGTACTGCTCGCGATAGAAACGTCCAGCGGTATCAAACGAGAAAATCAGAGCACCAGATGATGGGTCGCCAGCAACAACAGGCTTGCTCTGCTGCGTGAGGCGGCCTGCCAAATCGTAGGTATACGTGATTACTGGCTGGCTAGCCGGAGACTTCGTCGCCTTGCGGTTCAGCACGTCATAAGTTGCAGTGATGTTACTGCCAGAACGAGTCCTGTAGGTCAAAACGTTGCCATTGGCATCGTAAGAACTGTTCTGCTGGTAGGTGGTATCGGCGAACGTTGTTCTGTTCGGCCGGTCGAACCCATCCCAGGTATAGGCAGTGGTGAAGTTCCGGGCGTCCTTGACCGAAGCCAATTGACCGTTGTTCGTGAACGTCCTGGTGTCGCAGACGGTGCTAGTCGGGTCGGTGACCTGGTTGACACGATCTTTTGCATCATAGGCGTACTGCCACAAACGGCTCTGCGCGTCGGTCATGGTCTGGAGACGATCTTTGCCGTCGTAAGTCCATGTCGTGGTGTTCGGAACGGGATCAACAGCCGTCAGCTTCTTGTTAGTTGCCGAGTACGTGAAGCTGTTCACCTGCCAGGCTGGCGTGCCGCCAGTCTGCCGTTGGATGTTCAACAGGTTTCCGTTGTCATCATAGGCAAACTTAGTCACGTAGCTGAAAGGAGCCGGTGAGGTCATCTGCGTCATTCTGCGCAGCGGGTCGAAAACCATCGTGGTGACAAACGTCCGCGGGTCGGTCACGGTTGTGACGTTGCCCACAGAGTCGTATCCGAGCGAGGTGGTCAAGTTGAGGTGACCAACAGCGTTGAAGTCGACGATCTGAGAGGTGAGCTTTTCAGTCGAGGCATCGTACACAGATTTGGTGACAACGCCACTCTCATCGGTCTGAGTGAGCATCTGACCACGCGCATTCCAGGTCATCGTCACGGTCGGGGTCGAGCCACCCACGATAGGCCGCTGAATTGTCAGCAGGTTACCCAGAGTGACATCATAAGTGTAGGTCGTCGTGTTCAGACGCCCGTCCTTATAAGTCTTGACCTTCGCCCAGTTCGTGTCATAAGTAAAGACTTCAACAATGTTGCTCAAGCCAGAGCCAGATTTTGCAACCTGCGTCTGAGTCAAGACATTGTTGTTGGCATCGAACGTCCAAACAATCTTATTACCTTCGGGGAAGGTCTTCTGAGTGCAACGGTTCAAGCCGTCAAACAAGCAGTCCGTCTTGAAACCAAGCGGATCGACGAAGCGAGTGACTCCGCCGAGAGGGTTGAAATACGAGATTTCTTTGTTGCTGAGCGGGTCAACAATCTCGGTGCGCGAACCAGCAAAGTAGTAATTCCAGACCTGGCCTCGTGCGTTCGCTTGCGTTTTGACCCGAGATAGCGAGTCGTAAACGTTGGTGGCGAAAGCGATTGCCGGATTGGCCGGAAGAAGATATGCGGTCATCCGGCCAGGATTGTCGTACTGATACGTGGTGCTTTTGGCGTTCGCATCCACAAAAGTGGTCAGGTTGTTGCTTCCGTTGACAGTGAAGCTAACGCTACGACCAGTGCCATCAGTAACCGAAGTCAGCTTTCCGCTGGTGTAGTTCAGCGTGAGCGTGCGCCCCAAGCCGTTCGTGACCGAAGTCAAAACACCGCTTGTATAGGTGAACGTGATTGTTACGCCTTCGGGGAAGACGATAGTTGCGATTTTGCTGCTGGTATTGAAGTTGTACTTCACCTTTTGCGGCGTGGTCACGATGTACGCACCAGAGACCAGGGTGAGGGTCGACGGGTTACGCGCAGGGGCGGTGTAAGTGCCGTCTGGCTGCTTCACAAAAACGCTCGTGTCATACGGCAGGCTGACCACAACAACGTTGTTGATCAGGCGTTCAATCCACCAAGCATCGGTCAAGGAAGCTGTTACCAGTTTCTCGACGGGACGAGCGGTATCGGTCAGCAAATCGACGTTGACAAACAACTGCGCAATTGATGCGGCACCCTGTGCGGCGAATTGCTCGCCCATCGCCAGGAAGCCATCGCTGTTGACTGTAGCGCCGAGATCAAAGCCGTGACTCCAGCCACGACCCAGCGGGCCATTTGTGTACTGGTTCGCAGAGTTGTAGAAACGCTGGAAGGTGAGCTTGTAAGGATACTTACCGCTGCCAATCTCCAGGTCGTTGCTGCTGTAAAGGAAGTCACCAGAGAACAGGCCGATTGGGTCGCCACCCTGAGGCTGAGCCGAGGGGTTGTAACCAGGCTGCGAGTTTGGCGCACCCGCGATAGCCGAACCAGGCTGACCACCACCACCCTTGTAGGTGCCGTTGATCAGACCGAAGCCACCGCTGCTTGGGTAGAGCCAATCGCCCCAGCCAGTCCAAGCACCAAGAGTGACTGTCGGGTCATCGGCCAAAACGACATTCCATCCATACTGGAGATACCAGTTATAGATGTTGGTCATGTCAGTTGAAGAGTAACCCGCAGTGACGAGCGCTGCCGAAATGTTGGAACCTGTATTCCAGTTGGCGCTGGTGCCTTTGTAGATCTTGTTGCCAGCGGCGCTAGCAGTATCCACAACAGTCGTGGTTGAGATGCCAGGACTGGTTCCCGTGGTCTGAGCCAGAACGGCCGCTTCAAGCGCGACACCATGCATGGCACTGACAGTGTCGTTGATCGGGGTTTTGGTGACGTCGTTGTTCAAGTTCGTGCTTGAACCAGACATGCCACCGAAGTCGGTTGCATAGGCGCCCGCACCACCGTTGTTAAACGAGACAATGCCAACCTGGTGGTTGAGCATGCTGTGGCAGTTGGTCAACCGGTTGACGAGATCGCCCACTCGGCTTGCTTGCGCGGCCCAATTGAACCAGATCAAGGCAAGCTGTTCGCCCATGACCGGTTCAGAAGTTGTCGCGCCACCTGCCGCTTTGTTTGCAGCAAGGGCCTTGCTGTGGAAGTCAGCTTGGCCACGCCCGAGGTTGCCCCAGGCATTGCCGATCAAATAATACTGACCAGCATAGATGTACGACTGCCACCACTGTTGGTCGTACCAAGTCACCGGGTAACCGTTGTGAGTGACTGTCAGACGAACTGAGTTCCATGTGCCTGGCGACTGGGCAAGACCAGTTGCCACAACCGTGCCATTCAAAGCAAGCACGGGTTGCAGACTGCCGTTGAAGAACAGCGTCAAGCGACTGCCAGCCAACTGGTCGGACGTGAAAGTCTGATCGATTGACCAGCCGCTGCCAGCGTCAGGGTACTGAACTTGGAGGAGCGTCTTGTAGGTGGTGGGAACGTCAGCAGTCCAGATTGTCGGAACATCGCCGGGTGCCTGGTAAGACAGGGTCGTGCTCCAAGTGAACGGCAGAGTGATAGGGACAATCGCCTGACCGCCGAGCACATCGTCAACAGTGGCTGTTCCGGCAGGAGCCGAACCAACAGCATTGTTCTTGATGTAGGTCAGCAGGTTAGTCGTCATCGTCGACAAGTTGGCACGAACATTGGTGCGGTTCATGTTCTGAACGTAGTCGGCGTTGACCGTGGCGCCAGACTTCGCATTGTTCAAGAACGTCGTGGCATTGTAGCCAAGCGCCGTGGCAAGGTTCGCCATGGGCGCCTTGCGTGTGTAGGTCTTGCGGCTCGGGTCCAGCACATAGGTGGTGCCTGAGATGACAACCTGAACCCAAACGTGGCTCATCACCATCTGATAGATAGTGCCATTCCAGGTCGGACTCACCGCCGGAATGTTCTCATTACCGCAATAGTTGTATGCGGCCCAGATGCTTGTGGTGTTGAACCAGGCATTGTACTCAGCTTCGGAGAGCTGAATTGTGCCTTTCACATAGTTGGCAGTAAAGCCAGCCTGACGCAGAAGCGCCACCAGCAGCATCGATTGGTCAAAAGAGTTACCCATGCCATCCAGAAGGCAGCCAAGGCCACCTTTTTGGACACCAAAACCGGGCTCCCACTCGATATTGCCATATACGAACTCGTAGATCAGCTGCGGGTCGTTTTTCAGCGCTCGCGCAAGCTCAACAATCGACGGGGCGCCCGCAACGGTGTTGCTTGCAAAAGAGCGCTGAACTGGCGGAACGTAGATCTTGGATTCATCAATCACTCGCGCATCGACGATCGCATTGGCGTCGGCCGGTGAAATCGGAGCTCCAGACTGCCACTGCCAGCCTGGCGGACGCGCAGTCACAGGGTCCTTTGATGAGGGCGGAACTGTCGGCAAAGGCAACGGCTTGGCCGGGGGAGTTACTGGCACCTGCGGAGGGACAGGCGGCTGGGGAGCCAAAGCTTTCGACGGCGAATTGGCAGATTCAATGCCTGAGCCAGCTTGAGTCGATTCAACGGAATCGCCATGGTTTGTGTTAGTCATTTTGCTTGTTTCCTGATTGGGTTGAGATATCAAATTCGCGTCGGGCAAATTTGATAAATTTGGTTTGTCATTACTGGTATCACCAGCGATGCCTTCATCTGTGATCTGCATCACGTGCTAACCACTGAGGTGCGGTTCCCAGCGGCGTCGTAGGTGTAAGTTATCGTTTTTCCTGAAGCGTAGGTGATAACGGTGATTCTCCCGAGACTATCGAGAGTTACGGTGAAGCTATCTGCGGCCATTTTGATATTCCTTTTGAGGGGTTTGTGTGTTGTCGCTAGATTCAAAGCGAATCTAGTCGACGTTCAATTGCAGTGAGAGCGGGTTCTTGTCTGTCGTGGGATTCACTAAATCCCTATCCACAGCAGTGCCGGAGAGCAACTACTCACTATTGCTGTTGCTTCGGCAGCGCTGGCGAAAAATACCTGGTCATTCGGTATCTTTTGTCAGCGCTGCAATAAAAAGAAGGAACACCAGTTGGCAGTTCAACTGGTGTTCCTTTTTCAAGTATTGAGAATTTACTTAGCTTCGCTCTGGCTGACAGTCTAAGCCCCAAGAAATCGCTTGAGTGCTTTCGAGATATTTGGCTGAAGTGCCAAAGCCACGATTCTGGAAGCATCGTCAACCACAGTGATTCCAGTGACAGCCTGATAGCCATCGCGAGTAATCTGAGCAGCTTCAACTGCAAACATAGCTTTCGTGCATTCATGCAACTCATCCCAACCTGGCACAGTAGCTAGAGCGGGAAAGGTTGTCCTCGGGCCATTAAGATCAGGCTCTGAGCCACTGAGGTTGCCTGAACCAGTATTGAACCCTGCTCCGACGTTTGGCAGAAAATCATGATGACTCGGTGGACGAAATAGTCCACCTTGATTTGTCATGCCGAACCCGCCGGAAATACCGCTGTGGCCTAAGCTTCCAGCGGAGCCTTCTTCCGAGGGGCTTGCACCTAAACCCGAATCACCTAGCGAAGCCAGCTCGTGATATCGACCAGGCTTGCCGTCAGGCTCAACATATACATGCTCGCCAAATTCCTGCTTGAGGCGCCGAGCTAAGTCATGACTGCCATCCCATGCGTTTGGCCAAGGGCTAGCAAGACTTCCGACAAGCCAAGACTTGTCGCCACGCGCTTGTAGAAAAGAAAGAGAACGGCTCCCGCAGTCTCGAAGCAATCGCCCTCTTTTGAGAATGATGATTCGAGTTACATGAGCCAGCTCAATTAACATTGTTGGGCCATTGGCCTTTTTGTTTGACGTACGAGTCATTTGTGAATCCTTTGAATAACCAAGTTGATGTTAGAGACGAGTGGCTTGCTTTTAGCTCAACAACGTCTGTTTCTGAAGATAGGTTAGGTTCTGCCTTGAAGACCTACTTCTTGTTCGGCACCGCCATAGGTGTCAGTGAAACCGGCGGCTCAACCAGCTGATTCCAAAGCTTTCGAACAGCTGGGTCCTTCAGAGCCTTGGCGAGATCAGCCTTGTTCTTCGCCAACTCAGCTTCTGCCAATTTGAGCGAAGTCTGCATTACCTGCTGGTAGAGCACAAAGATCTGCTCAGAACTCAAGTTCTGATTCATGCCTTGCTCGCAAAGTCGAAACAATGCTTCGCGTTGAAAACTTATAAATTGGCTTCTACGAGCCAAGTCAATCACCGCAGTCTGGAAGTCCAGCTTGGTTTGCACATCAACATTAGGGTTATCGAGCTTGACTTGGGCCAGCATGCTCACCACAGCCGACATCGCCACGTCTGGACTTGGCTCCGAGCAGACTGCCATTTTCCCATTGGCCTGTGGAATCATGATGATCGCACGAGCCGAGGCATCGAGGTCAACAATTGTGGGCTGACCAGCTGTGAGTGGATGAACTCGCACTGATGGTGCCACAGCACATCCGCCCAGTGTAAATGTAAGCGCGACTACTGCCGCAAGAATCAGAGAGGTTACTCTCATGTTGTCTCCTTTCTTATTGCCCTACCAAAGGAACTTGGCTCGCTCCACGAGGCTGGCAAATGAGGCCTTGCCTGAAGCACTAAATTCCAGAGCACTGGAAGCAGGCACAAACAGAGGCGAGAATTGGTTGTTCGACGCAGCAAAGTCGCAATCGGTACAACTAGATTTATTGGCAGTAGCAGAATCATTGGTATTGACCTGTTGCTCCAGAAGAGTTTGCTGACAGCTCGCCTCATTCAGAGGGGAGAATTCAGACTGATCCATTTTTAGATCCATTTCGTGAGGGTTATGACTAAGAATTAGGCGGCTTCGTTAGATCTGCCAGGGGAACTACTGGAGGCAGCGCAGGAGGATCTTGCGGGGGCTTGCAAGGGTAGAACTGACCTTCCAGCACCGGGATGATAAGCGTCGTCAGAATCAATACCACTGAACCTAGATATGGTTTGTACCATTCGAAGGTAGCGAAAGGGCCGCCCAAAGAGAACACGAAGGCTGAGAACGCCAAACAGGCAGTTACCCAGTGGAACATTTTGCTCGAAACAAAGCCAACAGGCTGGGTTTTGACATAGCAAACATACAGCGGGGTCAGCGCAAGCATCACACCGAAGATGCCCCAACTGAGCCACAGAGGCGGATTATTGCTTTCAGCAATACCGGTGATCGCCAAGTATGCCGCCAAGATGTCAGCAGGAATGTACTTGATCAGGCGTTCTGAGTAAGAATCGGTGCTTTTACTGTCAAGAGGCGGCTCCTGTGCTGCGAATCTCCATGTAAAAGGATTGAACATATAGTTCTCCTTTGTCTATATTGTTGATTATTAGAGCCGTGAGCCTATGTGGTTTGACTCTCTACTCAATTAGATTTTCAGCAGAGCGAGTTGATACGCAAACCAGTCGAAACTGGCATCGACACAACTGCTCAGCGCAATAGCCAACTGAAATTGATGCACCTAGATACAAAAAACGATGCATCACTAGTGCTGACAAAAAACATCTAGCCGTTCTCAAATGGCTTGTGTCAGCGCTATTTACTCTAAGAGGAAGGCGATTGGATCATTTAAGGGACAATTCTTTCTACTTCATTAATTGGAAATCGACCTCTGCCACTTCCATGATTTTACATACGGTAGGCATGACCAAAGTGTTACTAATACTGAATCGGCCTTCAATCTCAAAACGCGAACTTTTGTCATCAAGCAACTCATATTCTCTCATCACTCTTCGGTGCTTCACTCTCTGGCTAGGCAAACATGACAAATCACGCCATTGCCAAGCAGTGAGAGCAAGACTCTAAAATAGCAGATATACCTATATTGTCTGCATTCATGCAATTTTTTCTTGTCCAGGTATTTTGAGCATTTTACCGATAGATAGAACGCAGTTTACGACCTAGAACAATTGCCCCGAAGATATCAATATCTGTATTCGTAATATTCAGCAGTACGGCTAAAAGCTCTTGCATCTTTAGCTTGACGACACGAGTTAGCCATTAGATGAATGTGACTCTGCGCTCATATTGGCCTAATGAATAGTGCGCAATTTCGAGCCGCTCAATTCATTGCTTGAAGCAAAACAGCAAATACCGATACTAGCTACGCAGGGGTATTTCTGAGAGGCGCTCAAGAAAACTTGCTGTCAATCAATAGATGGTGTTCTTTGCTCGCTTAGCGAGATAAAGAATCAAATTGAAATGCTGAATTGGTAAAGGTCGGGTGGGTTTTCTTGTGGTTTTGGGAAATCGATGTAGGCCAGGAAACTAACAAAACACATAGGCCAAATTCCAGTGTTTTCCAGTCCACCGACAAACAAAACCAAAAATGCGAAATGTGCCGCCGCGCCTGAATGCGAGATACCAACAGGTTCGGAGCAGGCAATCACAACAAAGTCATAATGCAGACCAAGGCGTAGCGCACCTCGCGAGCCGCAGGCCATGGGTATTCACTCGAAGATGTTACGAACGGGCTTAATAATACCAGTTGCGCTGCCAAGGTGTTGGCAAGAAACTACGATTTCATGTTATCGCTAACTCATCTTTTGCCTTTTGTTTCTTGGCTAACGCTTCTTTTTTCCTACAGGCTGGACAACCATGGCCTCTCCCTAACATGTGTTGTATTGACCGCTCATATGGCTTGGAGCAAGAACAGCGCCATTGAATTGCTTTAGTTGTTGTGGCAACGACATCGCTGGCTGACTTTTCGCCGTTCTTACCAGCATGCATCAACTTAGCTAGTTCTGGGTGGATGGTCTGTAGAGAGTTGGTCACCGATACTTGCCTATTGGCACAAAACGGACAATCTGTGCCCTTTATCGCCCGTTGATAGACCTCAGCAGTCCACTCATGGTCTGGCCCGGCGAGACAGCGCCACCAGACTTTACTGCGGCAACCCGCTGAAGTATTCCACGGCGTGCGGTCCCCATTTCTCTCTTGAAACCACTGAGCTGCCAACCCTTCTCTGGCGTTGTCAACACTATCGGGCAATAGTGCACAATCACGGCACTCATCAGTGCCAGCTAATAACTCGACTGGTGAGGCTTGATAGGTATGCTCGTAAAAACAATAGAACCAATATTTCTTGCGCGAATCAGCCAATATCAGCTCCGGGTCTATTTGCTCCTCTTCACCTGTTTTACTGTCAATTTTCACATTCTTGTCAGGGTGCCAGCGTTTCAAGATATATGGAGATACGCTTAGTAGTGTGGGTGCATCAGATCTTTTGCCTGCGCAATAAGGGCAATTTTCAGGTTTAGGTTGTGTGCGGCGACAAACCGCCTTACTAAATGTGTGCCCCTCTGAGCAACGAAATGCCGCCACAACGTTGCTACCTGGCTTGATATTGATTGGAGCTAGTTCGGGATTACTTGGAACAAACAAAAACTCTCTGGCTATGTGCCTGTATTTGAGAGCTGCTAATGAGCTTGCATCATTCTCTTTGGCACAAGTAGGGCAGCCGTCCTCATGCAGTTCGGTCAAGCTACGAGAAAACCGGTGCCGCAAGTTTTTCTCGCACTTCCAACGCACTCGATGATTGATTGGTAGTCTTTCTGGGTCAAAACCAACATTCTCGCTCGTTCTGATAAACATGCTCCAAACGTTTGGTCGCCCGGGTTCACGGGCAGCGCTCTCAGCCAATAAATTTACCCTCTCATCATGGCAGCATTTGTCGCAAGGACACTCTTGCTTAGGCTCCTGACTAAAAGGGTTGAGCCTGTCCATTATTCGCGAGCTATATATGAACCCGGTTCCACGAGGGCAGTTGTACCGCCAATAACTCTGCGACCAAGGCGAAATGTCTTGGATTCTAGTAGGTCGCCTACTGTCTGGGATGATTTCATTCTGCAGCCAGTCGGGTATGACTTGCGGTGGCTTCGGCCTTGGGCTACGCCCAGCGCAAATGTAGCAGCCCTGCTCCTTTGTTCCTTCATCCCAGGCTCTGGCTCTGATATTTATTGCGACCCAAATAAACTCACCACAGCGCCCGTGAAGCCAGCGAACTATACGGTTTGAACCAGCAGAAACATCATCAGCGGAGTATGGCCCTAGGTCTTTGTATTCACACGCTAATGCCGAATGACTCTTGCTTAATGGCTTACCACGAAGAGGCTTCTTCAAAGGATCTTGGCCAATAGTCTTGGTGCGACTACTAGACTTCGGTAAATCTTTGAGCTTCTTTCTAGCCATGATCTCTAATAGTTCTCTTCGTCGTTTGCTTTTCGCTCACTTAGAAAAGATAAAGGTAATTAGCTCATCTGGGCAAGTGCCTACAGCAATGCTTCCATATGATGAATTGAGGCGACCACATCAATTTCCTAGGAAATTCGCTCCCTCATTACACCCAGAACATGAGACTGGAACAAAAAACACCTAGCGCTACATCGTATATACATTAGTTGTCGTCCTCAATATCTTTCGCCGTTACTGCTAAGTGAAGAAATGATCGTAACAATCGCCCCGATGATATGCCCCATGCAAGGTTCACGACTTTAGGCAATACTCAATATCTAACGAATTAGTTCCTATCCAAGCAATCAGCACTTGGTAATCAATACTGATTGACACAAGAAATTACTAGACAGCCCGAAAGCCTTGGTCACAGAGACCTAAGCGACTTTAAGTCGCTATCAATAATCACAATTATTCACACATGAACTCATAATAATGACCAGTAGTTCATATTCGTGTGCTTCGGTAAGGCACGCAGAAACTACCAAAAGCTAAAAGAACCCCCTTTAACTGTCACTGGATCGGATGAAAGTCTCTCCTTGCTCGCTCTTCACTAGCTACCTATCCGAATATCCAAAAGCGTCCTATTAATCACAGCTAGTAGCGCACCAACCATACAATTGACAAGCGGTATGTGTAATAGTGAATTTGGGCAATACTCAGCACTTCACTTTTCGCCTCTGGTCACAGAAACAACGCTTGATATCCAATGCGGATTGCCTCAATCAACTACTTCGTTTACTTCAACGCCCGAAAAGGCCTACTAATGAAGCTTTGAACGGCTTTATTACAGCCCTTCATTCATGCACTCACGATAATGACTTGTGGCTCATACTCGCTTTCTTTACTAGCGCTTCTGCATGGCTTTGACAGCCTGCTCAATATTCACTGAGCGCTCTTCAAACACCTTTAGAGTGGCCAAGATTCTCTCGATTTCGACGGCAATATTTGGCCCTGGTGCATTTTTCATCCTCGCAACTCCGCTCTCGTCCAAGAGCCACCCGTGCGTCTTCTTGATCAACTCCGCCCTCAATGGAAACAGCTGTGTTTTCAGTACCGCCTGAGACCGCAGCTGCCGCCTTAACCTGAAAATATCCAAAGCTGACACGTAACTTGTTGAGGCTGTGGCATGCTGATACACACGTTTTGTGTCTAGTGCTATTGCTCTAACATCTTGTCGGTTCAAAAGTCTCATCGATGGTAATCGCTCTTGCCAGGCCGCCCATGGCAGGACATGCCCACGTAAAACCCTCTTGCTTCTTCTTTGTTCAGCTAGTCGTTTAGCTTTCTGTGCTGCCATCGACGGCATTACAAATTGACTCACTTTCAAGGCTCCTTCAGCTTTGGTTTTCAATTTCCTATCTATGAGTAATCTTCTATCACTATCATTGTTTCTTCAAGACTGCTCGCACGCCTGCCTCTTCCCACGCAACATATTCTGCTGTGCCATACACGCGCTCACCATACATGCCGTACAAACTAGTCGCATCGATGATAGCTTTGTGCAGAAATATCTTCTTTTGACTAGGACTACTTTCTCTGTAGCTCCTGTTTTTCTCTGCCCACCAGTTGTCGGCGAAACTTTCTTGCTCACGATACGGGAGATAACCTGCCCTGGCTTTTTTTGCCCCAGGAGCAGAATTAGAACTTGAATTTGATAGAACAAAAGAATCATAGTCTCTGCCTTTACTGGCCACAAACCGATGTAGATCATAGGCAAACTGGCACCGTGTCTCTACTGGAGTCGAATTGCTTTCAATTGCCCGCTTAGTCAATGGCCCTGGCTGTTCCAAACTGGGGCAGGCAGCTGTTGTTTTCTCTTCGCTCAGACTCTTCTTGCCTTGCTCTGCTGCTTTTGATATCGCTGCCAGCTGTTTCAGTACTCCATTCTTTCCAGGCTCCTCGAAGAGGCTGTAGATACTTGACTCTTTCGCTTGAGTCATGGGTACAGATAGAATCATGGCAAATAAAACCACTGTTTTCTTCATTTGGCAGCCCCCAGCTTTCGCTATTGCTTGGCGTATTTATCACTTGATACCGTGTCTAAATCAGCGCTTCAATTCTAAAGCCTACTTCTCACCAGGAGTGTTTATGCCTTGTCTGAAACGCTCTCTAATCGAACTCATAGGATCAACTACTGGCGGTGTTACTGGTTGTTCTGGCGCTGACTGCTCTTGTGCTGGTGCTGCAAACAAGTTATTCCCGAACCTGTTCTCGATATTATTTGCATCACCGTAAGGCGAAGAAGAAGAAGAAGAAGACTCAGATGGCACTGATGCTCCTGGTTCCCCGCCCTGCTGCAAGTTCAAACGCTGCTGCTGATTGCTCTTGTACTGCTCAATCCGCCGCTGTTGCTCCTGCCATTGGGCCTGACGCTGTTGTTGGAATTGCTGCCGCTCACTAGCTTGACGCAGCCTTGCTTCCTCCCGCTTCTCACTCATTTCTTTTTGCGCCTTTATCCTCTCTCCGTTCTTTACTGAGTAATCAAGACTCTGCACAATGCCACACATGAGAGCTACCAGTAGCCACATAGGTGGCATTAAAACACTGTACTTAGACGGCTCCTCTGGCTTCGGATAACCCAGCACATATTTGATCTCGCGGGTCATGTACTTAATTGTCTCAGTGCAAGAGCTTCTGCTTACCTGTGCGTCAACTTCCCACTGAAGAGTGACTAGTGACCAGGGCTTGCTTCGCTCTTTCTCCCATGTTGGATTGAGCAACTGCTCCAGCGCGTTCATTTGATGATTACTAGGTAGCTCGCTGACAACAATCATCACTAGTATCGAGCGACTAAGTTGCATCGGTTGGCCAAAGAATCCATTATGCATCTCAGTAAAACTCAAAACCGCTGATATTCGGCCTTCGTCCAATATGCACTCTTTGACGCTCCAAAACTGCGGCCCCCTATGTGCTGCCTTAAACAACTGCACAAGCCGATCCATCGTCACTAAAACATCGAACGGAGAGGTAAAGCCCGCTGGACTATCAAACTTCTGATACTCCAAAATATCTAAGCCTCGCATGACATAGATGCCGCAAGCAGCGACGCAGACGCATAGCGACAAAGCCATGTACCAATTGCCAATTAATTCATACAGCCAAGGCGTACCGAAAATAACCACAACAAACGCTATTAGCGTGCCACCTATTGCTGCAAACATTCTTACTTCACCCCGCCTTTTTACAAAGCCTCAATTAGCCCCACAGGATGCCTAAATCTGGCTTCGAGTCTATGTCTATGTCTTTCTCTGACTCCTGGTCTCGCCCTTGCTCTTGTTCTTGCTCTCTATCTCTATTTCTATCTTTATCCCTGCCAACAATTTCCCCACCAGGCACTGCGGCTGGTTCAACTTGAACCTGTACTTCTGCTTCATGAGCGTCAGCAACAACAACAGAATCAGCTGTTAGCTCGGCTACTATTTCCGCCACACTAGCTGCAATAGGATCAGCGGGACCAGCAGTATCTATCGGCTGCTCATCAATCTGTTTTTGTTTCTCGTCTCGCTCCCCAATAGCCTCTTGCTCCGCGCTCTTCTCTAGCCAGGCCGCTAACTTAGCTACTTCAAGATCACTAAGCGAATCACAGACAATCTTGCTCCCTTCCTCATACTCAATCATCAATTCTTCTAAGCGCACAAGGCTGCTATCTGGCTTGTAGACCCGATTCTCCACAACTCCATCAACCAAACAATTGATCACAATCGGCACGTACCATATCGGCGGGTATGCAGGTTTTGCCAATGAACCACTGGCAAGAGCGGCACTTGTGCTCTCTGAAATGGCATCTAGCACTGCCTCCATTTGTTTCACTGACTCTGGCAGCTGCTCAATGTAATCTTCTGCATTTGCATAGCTCGGCATCAAGTCCTCTGACGCAGTCAAAGTAACGCGATCAGGCACTGGATAATTCGTCTGGTCCAAATAATCCTGATAGGTGCAGGCCTCTATCCTAATCGGCCTGGTCGACGGCAAGGCGATCAACACTTGTGGCCTCAACGACCGTCCAGCAGAATATGTCTCTTCGTCAATCACTCCCATATTTAGTATCTCGTCCGGGCTCATCAATGGCAGCTTCTCTGTTCTTGTTTGCAAATGCCCGGCTGATGTTACCGTCGTTTCTTCTTTTGCATACATGCCTAGATCACGACTGATCACTAGCGCTGTTTCACTGCCATTTGGCTTGAAATACACCCGAGTGGCACATTGATTCCTTAATATCGTCGAGTCTTTGCCATACAGATTCTCTATCTGCACAAGGTCTTGGACGCCCAGCACCACCGGTATTTTGTCGTGCCTCAATATCGTCAATTTCTGTGGCAAGCCTTTGATATAGCCAAAGTTCGTGAACTCATCCAACATCAGCATCACCGGGTTGGCGAACTCTCCTTCATACACATACGAAATGGCAAGATTGAAGATCAGCGAGGCCAGCGGCTTTAATTCCGGCTTGTCTGCCGGCACCGCAATGTACCAAGTGAATAGCTCCTGTGACAGCCGAGTAACATCAACATCTGTCGTTGAAGTTAACTCCTTAATCCGCGGTTGGTTCCACAACGCCAACCGACTGAGCAGACCTGCAGCAACAAGGTTCCTGTACTTGTCTGTCGAGTTGGTCCAAAATGCCTGAAAAAACCTCCTCGCTGCTGGTATGTTCGTAGTTACCATCCGGTTGGAGATTGCTTCTGAGCCCTGACCTAATAACTCAAGAATGTAGCCAAGATTGCAGTCACCATAGGCCCGCTCTCCTACTGAATGCATAACAAGAGCGGCAAACAACAGTCTCTCTGCCGTGTCCCACGTCTGCTCAATTTTCGCTTGCGAGGCCGTTGTTGCAATCATGATCACTTCAACAACCCGCCAAGCATCCCTGAACGTCCTCACCCTATCCAATGGATTGATCCGATGGCTGCTCAAGTCATCGGGGTTGAAATAATATATTTTGTGCCCCTGGTTCTTGCGGTAGCCCGCCGTCTTCCTGTATAGGTCAGCCACTCCTTTGCCGCCGGTAGCTTCAGTGACTATCGCGCTGGATCTGCTTCTCTCAATCAAGTTAGGGATAAATATGCCGGTCGTCTTGCCACTACCTGTCGGCCCGCAAACAAGACAGTGCCTGTTAGTCTCGCCCTCCGGCAGCCTCAGATATTCGCCATCAAGATAGCCAAGTAAAAGCTGACCATCTGCCCCAGCCATCGAGCCCAAATATTCAGCTAGCCTTAGCTCCTTGATTGTGGCCCAACGCGCACCAGTCACTTTTGGCCCGCCAACTCCTGCCTCTATCTGCTTGGCATATTTGCCTATTGAGGCTTCTATTGCCTCTAATTTCTGCTTGCAGTTGCCACCGCTCCAGCTCGCCTGCCGCTCTGTTACTTTGGTGCTAATCAATATACCAGGGCCGATATCGTCAGAATAATCTGCCCACTCAATCGACACGGCAAAATCCAATACAGCGTTGAAATTTGTTGTTTTGAACGGCTCTCGCCTGCTGGCCGTTATCGTCCGGTATTGTTCATTAACAAACAAACCGTCATAGCCAAGCGACCTCAGCGAAGTCGCTATCACTTTTGCCACTTCTCGCGCTGGAATGCTTGTTAAAAGACTACCGAGCGCTTCCGACATCTGCTATCTCCCAGTCCACTCATCGAACCTATCCGGGTCGCGGCTCTGGTCTCTGTCCGCTTCCTTCTTCTTGCGCTCTTTGATTTCCTTAAGGAAGCTGTCGGCCTCTTGCCTATCTTGCGCCTCCCCAGCCGAGATGCCTGTACCCTTGCCTACGTCATTTCCTGTAGCCTCTCTATTATCTACCAACTTGGTCTGCTCAACTGCCAAATCCCGTTGAGCCTCCCCGCCTTTGGCAATCTCGGCCTTCTGCAACTTCTGTGCCTTCATCTGTGACATGCCGATTTTAATCAACCTCAAGGCCTCATTAGGCCCCAGGTCTCGCAACCCTCCAGACCCGGCCCCCATCGGACCGGCAGCAATGGCACTCAGCGATGCTCCCCACTTCTCGGTGTAAGCGCCGTCAACAGTCTCCCTCTGGCCCTCTATTTTGCGCTGCTCATTGAGCTGCTTCTTCAAGTTCTCTTTGCGGCTGGCTTCTGTGTTGCCTCGAACTTCCCGTTCAACCTTCTGATTCTCGTAACCTTCTTGTCGATAAGCACCAGGCAAACGATCCTGGAGCCTCTCCTTGTCCGTTTTATACCGCTTCCTCTCCCTACCAGGCTGTTGAGACTCTCGGTCGTAAAAACTGCCCGTCTCGGACTTCTCTAGCCCCTCAGCTTCCTTCTCTGCCGCCTGGTCCATCCAACGGTCGACTGCCAGCTTCTCCGCTGCCGTCAAAAACACCTTGCCGCGTTGCTCCAACTGCCTAAGCTCTTCTAGCTCATCGTGACTGCTCCTTGAAGTAACTTCTCTGGCAAAGCTGCCCAAGTCCACCCGAATAAGCCTGACCTTCTCAGACTCGCGCTCCAACTTCTTGTTGTCGCGGTGCTTCTCCCTTATCCACTCAGACAACCGCTCACTATCTCTCGCTGTCACCTGCTCACGAACCCACGGCACTCCGACCTTGTACTCTTGCTCCAACTCCCGCAACTCATCAATCCGGCTAGCTCGGTCATACCTCTGCTTGTTGCCTTCTAGCTCAGTCCCAATTTGATAATCAACCTCTATTGGGCGGCAATACGCCTTCCATTCCATCTCCGCCTTGGCCTTCTCGCGCTTCTCGCGCCTGACATTCTTGGCCAACAACTGCTCATATGTTGGCGCGGTGCCGAACACCGCCTCTTCCTTCTGTTTCTCCTTCTCCCTCAGCGTCTCTTTCTTGTCTTTGGCTTTCGGATCTCGGCTGGGCTGGTCTTTGTCTCGACCTTCTTCCATCACTCGGCCGTACTCTTTCACCCCGGCTTTCAAGGCATTGATGAAACGGCCGACTTTCTCTGCCCTTTCTGCCAGCTTGGAATCGCGCTGCTCTCGCAGTTTCTCTTCTTTGAGCAAGCCCCGCTCTCTTAAGTACTGGTCTCCCTCTTCCTTTAGCTGCCTGTGATCTGCCTTCGTTATCTTGTACGTCCGGCCGTCCTTCCCTTTGCCCATCACTATTACGTGGCAATGAGGGTTGGCCGTGTTCTCATGCACTATTCCATACCAATCCAGCTCGACTCCCTTCCGCCTCGACAAGTCCTGCATTACCGCCTTGGTGTACTGCTGAACGTCAGCTCCTTCCACTCCTGGCGACAATATGAACTTGTGGGCCAACACACCATATTTCGGCTGCTTATCAATGGCCTCTTTTACGGCCTCACCGGCTACCTGTTCACGGTCGCTGCTAAAGAACTCCCGTGGCTTGCTCTCTTTGTCCCGGTCTTTGCCTGGCCTAAATGCCACATAGTTGACGTGCGCCTTCGCCCGCCCAGCCGCTGACTGGCTGGCCCTGATATAGCTGTGTTTTACGAAGCTGCGATGTTCTTCCATCTAACCTAGTCTTCCAGCCTTACCGCTTCCGACATCTTGTCCTTAACCCGCTTGATCTGATTTTCTAAGCCCTTCTCTATCCGCTTCGATGACTTCGACAGCGCTGCCGCCATAGCTTCTTCTCCGCCATCAACCATGGCCAAGAACTCAACTACTCCGTGCACCTCAATCCCTATTTTCGCCATCAACGAACATATCCGCTCAGTAGACGCCTTCAGCTGCTTGGCATACAAACCCTCCGCTTCCGCCAAGCGCTCTGAATACTCCTCTCGATCTACTCGATCCAGGTAGTCAACAATTATTGTTCTCAGCAGTTGACTACCGGTTAAGCCTTGCTTTTCTGCTAGCCCTTGAAATCTGATTGTGTCTTTCGCCAAGAGCCGGGTTGATAACACTGCTTCTCTTCCTGCCATCACCAATTCCTCTAGTGTCTACACTAAAATTATACTCCTAGAAAGGATTAGCCGCTTTTTGTCTACAAAATGGTGCTTTTTTCAATCTCCGTAGACCGATTTTCCTTTGTCTCACAATACTTTCTCAAAATTGGATGCATGTCTTTATCCTGCCTTACGGCTTTGCAAGACGTCTGGTCGGCCTTCGCTTCCAGCTCGGCCCAGGTAGCCACTCCTCAGATGTGGCTGCTTCTAAAAATTCTACTTCTTCCACAGCTAGCGGCGTCTGAGCTTCCATCCAATTGAATTTTTTCAATAGTGGATTTCACAAATTTCAGCTGTGGGTGTCACGACTTTTTCTCTTTACTACCGCGAATTCTATTAGCCCAAAATCACTACTGGCAATACGAGCAGTCTCCAGCGTGCTCAACGACAATCACCCAGGTAAAGTATTACTTGACGAAAATACAAATTTTAAAGCTTGGGACTTGACCGAATACAAGCATGTGGTAAAGTGATTACAAGGCACAGGAAGATATCGTGAAAATCAAAAATTACTTGAAGATATTGCGCACGCGTCGAGGCATTAGCCAGTCAGAGCTGGCCAAACGCTTGAGTAAAACTCGACAGGCCGTACATGGCTTTGAGTCAGATAGCTATGTCCCCAGTATGGACGTTGCCACTGAGATCGCCGAAATTCTAAATGTACCGATCAGTACTCTATTTTCACCAGCGGAGGCATCCTCAATGATGCACGTTCCTATTGCACTTATCGCAAATTGCGATTCCAACTCCCAGCGAAATGACCTGGGCAAACGCTTACAAGAACTCTTCCCCTCTGATCGACTGCAACCAGTTGTACGAGCCCGAGAAGGATCTTGCCCTAGATGGGACTGGGACCCGAAGGGTGAGCGCACCGATGGAAAACCAGGAATCGCTATTGCTTGCAATACGCAGCGTCAATTTGATGAATTTCAAAACTGGCTGCACGACAATGGCTGCAAGTCTATCGACTGTGGGATCGGTATGGATAGATTTCCAACGATTGCCTATTTTGCAGCCGACTGGAAGCATGCAAGAGAAGGGCTGTCAACATGGGAACCAGAAGGGGACAGCGTTTCGTCTCCGACTCCTGCAATCGACGAAATTTACGTGGACCAAGAAACTACTTCTCTGATTGAAAAAGGACTTCTTGATGCCCATGCTGAAGCGATAGCATTTGCAAACAAGTGCTACACCGTTTTCGGACAGAAAGATTATGGTGACCACCACTCAAAAATGGCGGTTGAGATTCTTGAACTGCGGAAGAAACTGAAAAATGGCTTCAGAGTGATTCGTTGGTCTTCCGACTATAGCCTGCTTACACAGTCCATGTTCGCCGCTGAAGTGAAAGCAAGGAACGATCACAACATGGATCTAGCAAAAAAATACCACCTTGCTCAAAAAGTAATTGAAGACCAAACGAAATAGTGATAGCGCAAAATCTGATACAGCCTGTTATTACAGACGACTATGTTGCATAAATCAGCGCTAATCCTATCGCCGTCGTGGAGTAAATGTTTGAAAAAAGATAGGGCCTTGTAGCATTGCTGGCCCCCTATCTTTTCTTCCGGCTATTTCACTTCAGACTTGATTTGTTTCAATTTCAACAATCCTACTTTGATTTTGGAAAGTGCGGCTTTTGAAATCTTTATTGCGATGTCTATCTGGTTTAAAAAGGCATTTTTGATAGTCAGTGCAACCTTCAAGGTTTCCAATTGCCAGTCATAATGAACATCAATTCGGAAAGAAACTCCAAATTCGATCCAGAGGCACTTTTTAATGCCGAAGAAACGAACACATATTGTCTTGCGCCAGAGTTTTTTTCGATTAACCGGTGTGACTGTAACATCGGCTCCGCCTGACTTGGAGTCTACCTCAAATTTCATCTCTTCTGCGCCTAATTTAGGCAGCGATAGCGTTGTTTGTAAGTCAGGCAATCCAAGCTGTGGGATTTCAATCGGGCGAAGTCGAGCGTTATTCACTTCTGCACTCGAATAAGCAATAATGTCAGGAATGTCTGTGACGAAATCAAAATCACGCAGTTTTGCTGGCTGTGTATGAATTAAGTTGGCAGTCAAAACTGTTGAACCGCCCACAGCTATGTCATTGATACTGAGATTTTTAACGTCAATTTCCGGGTCCAGATTGATGGGAATGTTTGGCAATGGCAACGTTATTCCTGCGGTCGTCTCTCTAATTACAGGCGTTATTTCGTCACCAACTGTTGCTGAAGAGCTTACTTCTTCCAATTCGCCAAATTCAAAATCAGGAGTTTCAGTCTGCAAGACTGAGTTGATTTTCTTTATGTCTTCCTTCGAAAAACCTTCTTTCTCCAATTTGGTTGTAAGCGAATCTGTAAGAGTGTCGACAGACTGAGTAAAGCTTGTCCCCCAATCAAAATGCGGTGTAAGCGAGATGGTGATTTTGCCATTTACAAGTTTGCTTCGTAAGGTTACTTTTCCGAGAATTTGTTCGATGGAAAAGCTTTTTATCTTGGCGTCTATAGAGGCATTAGCACTAGCCGACTCAATCGATGACTCTTCGAGTTCTCCGCCGATAATGCTGGTATTTGTTTTCACTAAACTTCTCCTCAATAGGTAGAGTGCTGATACAAATGACAACATACCCGCTGTTTTTGAAAAACAACGAAGAATGGCTGTAAGTTCATAGGCGCAGACCGTTACGCCTGCGCCTATGAGCTAATCAACCAGGCTACTAAACTGGCAGGGGAAGTATGGTTGGGAGAATCTTTGTGCCGTGGGCCTTGTTGTACTGCGACACTTGGAAAAAGACGTTCATGTAATCAGCCCAGGTAGAATCTTCTTCAGCTTGGTTGCCACTGTTCACTGCTGCGTGGAATTTGGCGCGGGCTTGATCCAACTTGGTTTGCATCTCTTTTTCCATCTCTCTGCCCTCTTGTTTGGGTGCTAACGCCAATCTCAAAGGGCATATCGAGCACGCAAAAAGGGGTCAGTAGGACCGAGCATAGCGAGGCTCGCCCCTTGGAGCGAGCGCAGATCTGCCCTATTTTCGGCAGTTAGCTCCCAACGAGGCAGCGTGGAAAAGATAGAACAAACAAGAAGCTCAAGAACCCCAAAACCAGCTGTCAAAACAGACCACAAAACAAGCAGCAAGAAATTACTGTGCAATGCACAAGCACGTATTCACCATGGCCAGCACGGCAAAAGATCACGCTAGAGCTGACACCGGCCAATACCTGAACAGCTAGCATTGGGAGTTTTTGCAACTGGCAACTTCGCTTGCCGTCATCCAATGTGGTAGCAATAGAAATCTTGGGGGTACATTACTTTGGTCAATACTCGACAATCTACACAAGCCCCGAGCAGCCCACCTCACTAAAGCTCTCGGGGCTTGCTGTTGAAGAAAATATCTAAGCATTGTTAGCCAGAGAGGCCAATTCACGAAGAGGGACTGTGCCAATTAGGGCATACAGAATCTGTGGCTTGAGTCTCAATATGTCTAAAATTCAGCTAGTTCTCCTACTCTCCCTAACCGCTTCTCTCAGCTGGCCTCCTAGTCTAGCTGTACCTAGCCTGCTGTGTATACCGAAAACTACGGCCGATCAAGCCCAAGTCGCTGACAACGGGAGACGAGAGCTAGCTACCTCTCGCAGAATCCGCGTCTACTACGTCAACGGCCAACGTGAGTGGGAAGCTAAAGCCCTGATCATTAACGGTCAAGTCAAAACCATAATAACCAGGGGCAGCCTAGGCAGGCCGTTTGCATCAAGCCAAATCGACACCAATGGCTTCGGCTCAGGAATTGACTTTCGTGGCATGCCCTGGGAATTTCATGGATTTTTAGATCCATGAATAGAGATAAGCAGTATTGGTCAAATTCAAAACGGCTTGAACATTTACCCGCAAGAAAGAATCCCCCAAGATCAAGCTTGCCGCAAGCTCTTGAGGGATTCTCTTAATCGTACCAGATTGCTGTAGTGATACCACCGTTAACTTAGCGGCTCACCTCCCGGGCCTGATAACTTCCTCCACCAAGCCAAAATCAGCTCTATTCTTACTGACGTGAAACAATTGCATGAAACAATTTATAGAAGTACCGGCAATACTCAAAAGGAAAATACACTGTGAACAAAACAGACCTAGTCGACCTATTAGCCGCAGAAAACTACTCCACAAAACAATATGCTGAGCAGTTTATCAACTCTTTCATTTCGGCCATTGTCTCTCAAGTAGCTCGCGGTGAGAAAATTACCCTCATTGGCTTCGGTACTTTCGACACCATGGTGCGCAAGCCTCGCATCGGCAGGAACCCCAAAACTGGTGAGTCTGTGAAAATTCCAGCTAGGCGCGTAGCACGCTTTAGAGTTAGTAAAGACTTCTCTGATGCCGTCAACAAAAAGCGCAAGAAATCATAGATAACAGCGATTTGTATCAACAGTCACTTCTGCCCATGCTTCTGCTGAGTAATGAGCATAAGCACGGGAATCTAACTCAGCAAAATCAAGATTCAAAGCATCACACATATGCCGAAGATCGCATAACAAATCAGCAATGCCATCTTCTGCGCACTGCTGCCAATCTGCTCGGCTTGAATGATCATAGTATCCGGCTGCTCTGCCATGCGTTGGTTTCCCTCGCAAGGCAGCCAAGGCTCTAGCTGCCCGTCTCTTGTTCTGGTATTTCATCGCTTCTCCTTACTCATAACCACGCTTCCACCGGTCCGCTAGTGCGGACCGGCAAAATTTTTGCAACTTAAAAGTAGCCACCAGGCGCTAACCTGGCGGCCACTCGTTGCACTGAATAACCTAAAACCACAAATGACTGTAGTTTTCTCTCAAAGAATATAAGCTTGATGCTGTCACGATCACGTGATCAATTACCTGAACACCAAGCAGCTCACCACCTGCTATCAACCTCTTTGTTGTCTCGATATCTTCCTTGCTGGCGTCCTCGATCCCTGATGGGTGATTGTGCGCCACGATAATTGCATGTGAATTATTCAACAAAGCGGCCTTAAAAACTTCCCGAGAGTGAACCAACGACGCCGATAATGTGCCGTGCGACACCTCATGAAAGCCCGTCACCCTCAGCTTACAATCAAGGTGAAAAGCAATGAAATATTCTTCTGAACTGTGACGAAGTGGCTCGACAAACTGACCAATGCTATCAGCTGAAGTAATGACAATTGGCTCAGGCCCTGATTCTCTAATCAGTGCCAGTTTCATTTGAGGAACAATGTACTTTAAGTGGTTCTTGAGCATTCTACTGCTCACTTTCTTACTTGTTGCCTTGCTCTGTGCCTTCTGTTTTGTCCGGCGATCTCTAATTACTACCTGACTTGCGCTCCCGCTCTTGCTCTCACTCATCAACATGCTATCTACTGTGCTATTCATTGGCCCTTTCCTCATTGCTTTACTGGCTTGTTTTTTCGGCCTGTTTGTCGCCTACTTTTCTGCCTTGACTAAACCGAGTGCGCAGCGCACCCCATGCGGCAATGCCAGTAAAATCCCGCACCTGGGGCCTCAAGTCCTGTCTGCCGTAGGCACCCGCAGGGCTTGGGCATGGACTTGGGGTGGAAGGGTTTAGGCTCTTTTGCCTGGCATGGAAGGTAGCGCGCACCAACAAAAGAAGTTCAAAGAAAACAACAAAGAAAAACCTACTAAATAAGAAAAAAGCCACGGCCAAAGACAAGTACGGGGCAAGCTCTACCTGTGCCACTTGCTGTCAATGACGACAACTCAAAAACAAAATTAAGAACAAAAGCAATAGAAATAGAAAGAAGAAACTAGAAAACTAGTAAAAGAAAGATGGCCGAGACTTACGCCCCGGCCACTTACTTAAATCTAGCCGTTTGCTGTAGCTAGCCTGAATCCCCTACGTGTCTTTGGTTTTGTTTCTGTTGCCACGGTCTGGGTTTCTTCAGCAACAGGCTTGCGCCCACAAAGGTGATAGCTAGTGAGGTTAACTACTGGCTTAGTCACCTGTACTTTTACCCCGTCTACTTCCTTTGTGAAAGTTGAGAGAGAAAGCCTGCCCTGCACGGCCACTTCGCGGCCCTTGGTGACCGTAGAGAGCACTCTGTCTCCCAATCCGTTCCAGGCATCCACATCTATCCAGAGGGTCTTTTCTTCATCGGTATTAGAGGAAAATTCTTTTATCGCTAGAGAAAACTTGACCACCTTGTTGCCTGTGTCTTCAAATGAAACTGAATGTGGGGCTTGTCCGACGTGTCCGATTAGTGTGATTAAGTTGTTCATGGTTAGCATCTCCGTGCTGTGTCTAGGTGCAATCCCAAAAGCACGAGCTTTTGATTGAGCATGGACGCGCAGCGCCCTTTAGGGTCTGCCATTGCTAAATCAGAAACTTGTGCCACTCTCGCACCTGATTAACACAGGCGGGGATAGCTAGAACAACCAACGCGAAACCAATAACAAGCACGGTAGCCCCCAAGGTCTGAATAGACACCAGGCAATTCATGGTCAATTTAATAGATCGGCAGAAAAGAGAGACTCGATGAAAGAAACCAGCAGCCGTTAGTTACAGCCATGAATGATGGATTAGGGATAGGGAAGAGTAACGATCAACACCAATTAAGAAGTACAGAACAGCAGAACACGGGTACCAGCAAAAAGGAGCAAGAAGTAAAGCTGGTGGCTACGCCAGAAAAGTCACCAATAAGAACCGTTTGCAAGACTCAAATACTGATACAAACAGTGCGTCAAAAACAAGTAAGACCAGCAGTAATAGCGGCAATAAAGGACACATTTAAGAAGTTGCATGGGATCTGTCGCATAAGGAACTCAGCTCAGCGTTTATCAACATGAGCAAAGAGTAAATCCTGAAATCAATACCAAGACAAAATCTAGTAATTTGAGATATCTTTAAAACCCTATGAAAACAAAAGCCCGGCGCCCAATCGGTTCACCACCAACACCAACTACTGGGCCAGATATAACAAAAACACACACTAGTAAACTTGACTATTGGGACCACGCTCGAAACCAATATAAGCCTGAGCAATATACCTATTCCTGTAACGATCAAGCCTACTGGTGTTGCCCAAAGAACAAAGATCACCGCTGGACACAACGGATAATAGACTTCTTAAAACGCCAAACCGATTGCATGTACTGCAGCCGTCTGCCGATCAAAGAGAGCCTCCGCCTATCCGTACTCTTTCCAAAACTAGCCAAAGAATGGCACCCTGACTACAATGACCACGTCACTCCAGAAACTATTCAAACTAGAAGCACGCGCCCAGCCTGGTGGAAGTGCTCAAAAAGCACAAAACACATCTTTTGTGCCCCGGTACAAAGCCGCACAAGAGACGGCCTCTCCTGCCCATTTTGCAGAGCAAAAACAAGCAAAATAAAAAACTCCTTCGGACAAAAACACCAAGACCTGGCTAAGTATTGGAACTGGGCAAGGAACCACAACCTTGACCCAGTCAGTATTTCTTGCGACTCACCACTAATTGTCTATTTCCATTGCCAGGAAACGCTAGGCTCAGACGACCCTCACAGTATAAGGACAACGGTAGAGAAAGCAGCAAGAAAAGGCATTGAATGCATTCAGTGCATCCGTCCCTACCCACGGTACGGCAGCCTGGCAGAAACCAATCCAAAGTTAGCGGCTCAATGGCACAAAAAAAAAGAACAAGACACTAACGCCCAAAGATGTCACCGCAGGCAGTGCCATGCTTGTATGGTGGCAATGCAAAACCTCACCAAACCATCACTGGCGCACAGCTATAAGTCAACGCATACATGACAAATCTGGATGTCCTTTCTGTAGTGGCTTGAAGCCATCTGGCACAAATTCTCTGGCAACTAATCATCCTGACTTGCTTAAGCAATGGGACAGGAAGAAAAATGGCACACTAGATCCATACTCGCTCTCATCCACATATCACCCAAAAGTCTGGTGGGTCTGCACAGAAAATTCCAAACACCACTGGCAAGCCTCTCCTGCATACAGAGCACGAGTTGATACTGGCTGCCCTTATTGCAACTCTCTAGCTGCACTCTATCCAGAAGTAGCAAAGCTTTGGCACAAAAAGAAAAACGGCTCACTAAAACCGACCCAAGTAGCACCGAAGTCAAACAAAACAGCCTGGTGGCAATGCAACAAAGGCCCAGACCACGAATGGCAAGCTCAAATTGGGAGCCGTGTAAATGGCGACGGCTGCCCGTTCTGTAGCGGCCTTAAGTTCTCCGTAACTCAAACACTAGCCTGGAACTATCCAAAAATAGCAAAACAATGGCACCAAACCCTAAATGGCACAGCAACACCAAAAACAGTCAGGATCAAAAGCTCAAAGTCCTATTGGTGGCGATGCCCAAAATATGAGGATCACGCTTGGTCCTCTAGGATTATGGCTAGAGTTACTTCACCTAACCCTTGCACTATATGCGCAAAACTAAGAGTTGACAGCAAAAACAACCTAGCAACATCTAATCCAGAAATAGCCAAAGAATGGCACCCCACAAAGAACAACGGCATCACACCAAAAGAGGTAGCGCGAAGAAGCCAGAGAAAATTCTTCTGGAAATGCTCAAAGAACTCAAGACATTTTTGGCAAGCCACTCCGAGCAACAGAACCGGCCACAACACATCTTGTCCATTCTGCTACAAACAAAAGAACAAAGCGAAATAAAAACCAGACTAATCCTAACTCTCGCCCTGATACAAACGTTGGATTCTCTCTTCCTGCAAACCTATGAGAGTATTGCCAATTGCGTTCTTGAGCCTCCATACGGCTTCCTTCGGCAATCCACCGTCATCAGTTAGCTGTGAAACTATGCGCTTGGTTAATCCTTCCAGAGCTGACGTCCAATCAGCGTAAGTCATTTCAACGTCAACATTACCTTGATTAACAGTGACACTAGGCGCTGTTGTTGAACAATCAGAGAAAAGAAATTCGCTGAGCTCTAGCAGGTCTTCTGCTAATAACTCAATTCTGACCATTAACTCTGGCGGTATGGCACTCAAATCAGCCATTAGCCCCGACCTCGTCCCATCTTTGCCGTATCACTATTTTTCAGCACAACGGCTTTTTCTAAAGCGGCGCGTTGAAATACTGGAGTCACCTGCCAAACTGGCCTGCCATCAAATCCCTTCTCTACTTGCTTGTTGAAGAGCCCAGCTTCAATCAGTGCCTTAATTGAACGACTTACATTCGATTCGGCAATATCGAGCATCTCAGCTATTTCATTCTGCTTTATACCAACAACGCCATCGTATTCGGCAGTGAGCATACACATGAGCACACGGAGCTGCTCGCCAGTTAGGTTTGACTTGACCACATGCTCAAAGAATTGATGCTTGCCTTCCATGCGTTCTCTCCCTGCTTTGCCCTATGCCTCTTCACTATCTCACCATGCCCATACTTATCATATGCGATAAGTGAGGACATGACAATGCAAACCTCTTTGATTTTACCTAGGCCGAAAAGGCGAATATTGCGCTGTCGGCAATCTCATTTTGTTGTGTACAAATATACTTGCACAACAAAAGCATCAGTGCTAAATTGAAGTCAGCGAGCTAAAGACAATGCCAGTAATTTCTCAAACATCAATGGAGCACCACCATGGCCTACGTCAGACAACACGGCAATCAGCTCGCCATAGTCTCCGGTGAACGAGACAAGGAAACTGGCAACGTCCAACAACATATACTCTTTACTCTCTACTCAAAAGAAGAGGCCCTGGCTGCAATAGGCAAAGACGATGGCCGCGACCATTACCTCTTTCAAAACCTCTTGCAGCGCACCTACCCAACGATAAAATTCGACTGGGACAAAATTGAACAATCCATTAGCGACAAACTAGAAATCCTGCCGGACAAATGCGACCAGCGCAAACAAGACCTCAGCAAAGAATTCGAGAAGGCCTTGACCAACTTCGCTCGCAAGCTAGTCCTAGCTGATCCGTATGACGTCACTTCAGCCAAAGATGTCCTAGTCTCCCAAAAAGCAAACCTCATTGCCCTGCGCGACATAATCGACGAGCGCCTAGAAGACGCAGAAATAGACTTCTCGACCGACCCGCCCTACAGAGAAGACGCTCACAACTGGCGCTACTTAATGCGAGGCTCCGATGTGCCAAATGGTATTGAGGAATGGGCTGAACGCCTCTATGAAGAACTCCAATATGACAAAGCTAAAGCCATATTCAACCTACTTGTAAAAAGCTTCGACAACTACGCAGAAGGCCACAACTATCTTGGTCTAATTGCCCTAGCAGAAAAAAAACATGAAGAAGCAGTAGAACACTTTGAAAAAACTGTAGCGATCGGTCGAAATCTCTTCCCCAAAACAACACCAAAGAGCGACTACTGGACAAGCTTATCCACTCGCCCTTACATGCGCGGCATGAGCAACTTAGCTCTTGCTCTTACAGCAGCTGGTCAATACGAAAAAGCAATTACTGTATGCAACAAGCTAGAGAAAGAATGTGGTGATCGCTCTTCTGCCAATGCCTATCGAGCAACCTGCTATCTCAATACCGGCGATTGGGAAAAAGCAGCAACCTTCGCTAAAGAGGATGATGGTTTTATTGGCTCACTTGCCCTATTCGAGTTAGGCAATAAGCAAAAAGCCCTCACGGCCTTCCTTCAAGAAGCCATTGAGTCTCCTCACACGGCCCGTATGCTCCTTCAAATGCCCAAACCAAAACCAACAGGTTTTATAGCCGTTGAAGATCACAACAGTGGCATCTACTTCAAAGATCAACTCGCTGGTTACTTCAAAATCCAACCGCTGGCTACACGCCGATTCTTCAAAGAACTCAGCAAAAACACCATATTCATTGACATTCTAAAGAAAGTTGACGAGCACACAAAAAAGCACGGGAGCCATCTGCCACAGCAACAGCACCACGAAAACTTCACCCAGTGGCACAGCATGAGAGAAAAAGCATACTCAACAGACCAAGCAAAAGCGATTCTCAAAAGCATGAATCTCGCAGCCACTTAACTTCAATTCAATAGTTTCAATAAAGAATCTCGCGCCCAGGCTATGCCTTAGAGCGTTAGTAGCTTGGAAAGTTCGTGCATTGTGTTCCACTGTCGCTTAAATCAGCTCCTCACGCATCTGCCAGAAAACACTATAGAATATAGTATATTCTTTCAAAAAGATTTACAATTCTTAACAACTGCCAGCAAACGAAGCAAAAGCGCGAAGAGGCAAGCTCTGTAATACTTTACTGGCATTCCTGGCTGCATTTTGACTATTCAGCGCTCTTCTAGATATAGATAAAATTTACCCTGCAGGCCTTGACAAATTATTTACTTCATGATAGGTCGCAAAGGAAGATATATATGACTACTTTATGCAATGTTGCCTCTGGCTTAAGCAACTGCCAGCAAATTTCTATTTTCAAGATAGACCAACAGGTGCAGGCTCTAAGCTGTAGCTCTAAATCGGAGCCAGCCAAACCATCAATGGCTCAAGGCCTCCGCTTGGTATTAGGAAGTCTCCTTCAAATTCTACCTTTTGAATATAACTGGCTTTTATCTATGCTGCTGGCAATATTTGATTGGTTTGAATTTTTTAGAGGCTGGTGGGCTTATGTAAGAAGAAAGCTCTAGCAATCTGCTCTGAAGGGGAGCTGAACATGGATGCTTATAAAAGCCGTATTCTCGACTAAACTTAACCACCAGCGGCCGTCTAGGTTCCCCGAAGAGAAGAAATTGAAAGTATAGGATACTAATGAAGTTCTTTTCGTTGGAGTATCGATGCCCTCTCCTAGCGTTAGTCGAAAAACCAATAGAAGAGCAAAAAACATCGAAGATGTTATCGAGCCAGCTCGTATTCGCAGAGCTACACTTTTTGAGGCCTATTCAGAAATAGCAGCAGAGTGGCATTACAAGAAGAACTGCGGCTGGAGTCCTGAAGATTTCAACTACGGCTCCAATGTTAAAGCCTGGTGGCAATGCCCCAACGACAAGAAACATATCTACGCAGCACCAATTGCAAATCGCACTGTAAATGAGTCTGGCTGTATGATCTGCAACACCGGAGAAAGTACAGATCTTCGTGACTATCCATCTGTCTTAGCACAATTCGACCACAAGAAAAACAAAGGCATTGATCCTTTTAAACTTCCTTGGCACGACAAAGTCCACTGGAAATGCTCAGCTGCAAAGGATCACGTCTGGGTTTCTACCTTCAACAGAAGGAGCGGCGAGCGCTGCCCATTTTGTACAAACCGCAAGCTCTCGAAAACTAACAGCCTGGCCAACTTCCCGAAAGTGGCTAAATATGTGCATCCAACTAAAAACGGCAAGTTAACGGCCAAAGATTTCCGCGCCTCCGAAGGCACTGTTATCTGGTGGAAATGCCCCAAAGGCAAAGACCACGAGTGGCAAGCAAAAATTTCAACAAAGACTGGCGGCTCCATTGGCTGCCCGTTTTGTATCTCCAATAGAGTCTCGATAACAAACTGTCTAGCCAGTCGCTTCCCTAAAATAGCCAAAGAATGGCACCCAACCAAAAACAAGCCAGAGACTACAAAGTCAGTCAATGGCAGCACTGCAAATAAGTACTGGTGGAAGTGTAAGCTCGGCCACGTCTGGCGCCAAGGCGTCCAAATCCGAACTATCAGAGGGGCAAACTGCCCCACATGCAGGAAGCTCAATACCCCAAAGAAAACCTAAATTGCTACCTTCTCCGCTGCAGCCAACAGCTGCTCTAGGCCTGCTACTGGCTGCGAGTAATAGACTCTAGCAGCTTCTGGCTTAACTCCAATCATCTTAGCCAAATGCTGTAATGGCACATCGGCATCAGCCATCCTCTTGCAGAATGTATTGCGCAGAATCTGCGGTGTCACTGAGAAATCGAAGAAATACGCATGTTTATCAACTAGATAATGCACCATTTTTGGTGTAAATGCCTTGCCGTGCATTTCAAAGATAGGCTTCTTCAATTTCTTCTTAAAATTAGCAGCAACTCCATCTAAACCAAAAGCAAAGAGCGGCTCGGCTGCTGCCTCAGTCAATGGTATTTGCCGGGCTCTTTTGCCTTGTCCAACTGAAATAGTAAATCTGCGTTTGCGCCCACCAGGAGTTTCTACAGATGATAAATCACCCCAAGTCAATCGGCAAAGCTCTCCGGCTGTCACTCCTGTATTGAGGATAAAGAGAACTATTGCCACATGTTCTTCAAAACCATTCATCTCAAGCTCTGCTAGATACTTACTGAGCTGTCTATTTGTCAGCCATACTGGCTCTTGCTCTACTTGTGGCTTGTAGCGCTGGACTAGATGAGCGATAGACCTAGTGTCAACATTCTGAAACTCAAGAAAGCGTTTGATAGAGCAAAGCTTGCGTTCAACAGTAGATGGGCTATATTCCTCATCAACCAGTTCATCAGCATAGTCCTTTATAATCTTAGACAGGTTGAGATTCTCTAGTTTGGACTTAGCATGATTGTCGGTAGTCCAATGCTCAAACGCTAGAAGGTCACTACGGTAGTTCTTTATAGTAAGGACGCTAGAACCTGAGTCAGACAGAGCTTTTAAATAACGTTCGATGTGGTCTGATTTAGTCATACATACGCCTCAACTACAGAATATAAACCTGATTATACTCTACAAAGCGCCACTTACGACGCAAACCGCAGAAGACTCACGCGTTTATATTCTCTCAAGTGGTCGACACACAGAGGAGTAACCTGTTTATATTCCAGCCAAGTCTAAAGAGAAAACTCACCCTATCTCATTCTCTATCCGAATAAGATCAGGCTCAACTAAACTAACTACTTTTACTTCTGAAAAAACTAGCTCAAGCTGCTTCGGTCTGTGGTCAAGCTCAGCTCGGACTTCTGTAATTAAACCACG
>JBAYTY010000047.1:0-50178 GCA_041675385.1 Candidatus Obscuribacterales bacterium | reverse complement strand
GTATTTCTGACTTCGCGGTAGAGAGCTGCAGCGATTGGTCTTGTGCGCGAAATTTCAGATTGGCGGTAAGGCAGGAAAACGGTTGTATTTCTGACTTCGCGGTAGTGAGTTGCAGTGATGGGTCTTGTGCGCGAAATTCCGGATTGGCGGTAAGGCAGGAAACCGGTTGTATTTCTGACTTCGCGGTAGAGAGCTGCAGCGATGGGTCTTGTGCGCGAAATTTCAGATTGGCGGTAAGGCAGGAAAACGGTTGTATTTCTGACTTCGCGGTAGAGAGCTGCAGCGATGGGTCTTGTGCGCGAAATTCCGGATTGGCGGTAAGGCAGGAAAACGGTTGTATTTCTGACTTTCTCGCAGCGACCAGCAGAGTCAGGCCGTGCCAGCGAAATTCCGGATTCCGTTAAGGCAGAAGAAAGGCATTTTTCTGACAACCACTTTTTCATTCTAAATTTTGTTGAGAATTTACACCAATCATTGAACTAATTCACCAAATCTATCGTTATTACTTCTATGACACTTGCGATTGAAACAAGGAGGTGCCCGTGTCTTGTGTTGAGCAGATTATTGGCTTAATTGAGAGCCTTGCTAAAGGAGTTCTTTTTGCAACAAAGGATTGTTTGAATTTCGGCCTTCGAAATGCTGTAGATAAGGCCCTTTCTCGCTTGGTGAAGATTGGCTATATCATGCGTATTGCCCGAGGCGTTTTCGTCAGGCCTGATTCTCCGCTGATTGTTTACGATGTAAGAGATATAGCCGCTTTTAAGGCTGCTGTTTTCAACAAGACTATTGCCACTCACGGAGCCGATCTTGCCCATCGCTTCGGCTTAGTTGACGAAGCTAGTAAAGAAGCGGTTTTTTACGTTGGTGGCTGCTCAAGTTCTTTCGATAGCATTGTGCAACGAGTCTATTTTAAGAGAGCTAGTGCCAAACGAATTGCCGCTGGTGAAAAGACGGTTGGTGCTTTGATAAGAGCGCTTTGGCATCTTCGTTTGCCTGAGCCAACTGACGCTGTCCGAAAGGCGATAGTGTGCTTACCAGAGAGCGAGCAACGCGTTCTGATGCGATCGGCTCATCTCATGCCCGGTTGGCTGACGACGCAGGTTCGTTCGCTTCTTTCTGCTGCCTAGAGCAAACTGCCAAAAGTCTGCCAAAACTTTGACCCTTTTCGGCCAAGTCTTTGCGTTAGATTGCCTATGTCGATGACGTTACTAGAGTTTTTGAGGCCTGAGCAATGAGTTTAAGACTAAAGATAGCAATCTCTTGTTTTACAATCGCCTGCGTTAATCTGGCTGGCCACAGTGGCAATGCTGCTCTTGCTCAAGGCGCTCAATTCGATACTGCTTCTATTCTTAGTGCCGCTGCTCAAGGCTTAGGTCTAACAAGTGGCCGCCAACCGTTGCCAGTTGTCTCCACTGGTTCAGTCGACATCAATAGTTGCGACATGCCGTTTTTGCGCAGTGCCGGCGGCTCTGGAGCCTTTCCGAGCAGCTCAGGAAGCGGAAATGGAAGCGGTGGACCTGGTTCCGGTAACCCAATTACTCCAGCCCCGGCGCTACCCCCAGGCTATGTGGGTATGACAAATACTCACTCTGGCGACTACATGGGCTACATTCCACCTGGTGGCAATCTCTATGATTGGTCTCGCGGGGCCTACGGGCTCACCCCCGGCCAAGAGGCTGAAGCTACCTATCTATGGAGTAGCGGACAGTTGGCCCAGGGTTATAACAGTGGCATGTTCGCTGGTACTGGTATTAGTTTGGGCGGCCCTTAGCAAAAAACTGCTTGAGTAAGTCGCTGCACTCGACTTCTAATATTCCGCCCAGTACGTCTGGAATGGGATATATGCGTTTACCGGTATAGAGATTGAAGGCCGAACCAAGGGCTCCGGAGAGCGGGTCGTAGGCCCCAAAAACGACTTTTGACACACGGCTCTGGATAATTGCCTCAGCGCACATTGGACAGGGCTCTAAGGTCGTATATAGCACTGTGCCGGTTAGGCGCCAGGTGCCTTTGATAGTGGCTGCCTGGCGCAGTGCTACTATTTCAGCATGGGCCGTGGCATCGTTGAGCAGCTCCTTGCGGTTTTGACCAGTACAAATCAGTTGGCCATTTTCGACAATTACAGCTCCGACCGGAATGTCTTTGGCTGTTTTGTCAGAATTATTGCCGGTTTTCTGATTTTCACCTGCCGCCTTTAGCGCCAAAAGCATCCATTCTTGGTCGGTTTTGAGAATATCCATAATTATTTTGATTTTTTTCTGAAAATCTGTCGAGAAATTTTGGGCCCAGTATATATGCGTATGTCAAACAACGGAAGCGCTAAATCGAGAGCAGGGGTGTATCGAGATTTAGACTGTGGAACTAGCAAGGTCAGGGGTGTCCCTGCTGAAGAAACAACCGTTAGTACAGTGTTAATACAGTGAAAACGCAAACTTGCCAAACAGGGGTGTAAGGCAGCGAGCGAAGCAGACAAAAGGAGACGCAAACAAAAGGAGAAGCACTACTTAACCGATTTTTTCTTTTAATACTCGAACCAATAATATTGGAAAAGAGAGGTGAGCGACAGACAAGTTGCTCGCCTCTCTTTTTACTTACAAGTATTTTTTTGTTACGCCAAGGTCTAGAGCAAAACGATAGCCAATGAGCTTGTATAGCAGTTTTGCCGCTAAGAAATTGGGAGAGTGCAAGCCCTTGATTGGCGAGAGCTCGGTGATATCGGCTGCGACAACGTTTTTGCGGACACAAACGAGTTTGATTACTTCCATTAATTGATACCAGTCAATGCCGCCTGGTTCGGGCGCGCCCGTTGCTGGCATCACGCCGCAATCAAGGGCGTCTACTGAAATTGAAAGGTAGACATCGTTGGAAAGTGTATTGATGATTTCGCTGACGTCCCACTTATTTTGATTTCTGGCCCAGAAGATGCTGATGTTTGGCTCCTCTTCTTCCATCCAAGCTACTTCTTCCCAGCTGATATTGCGAATACCTACTTGGGTCATTGCTGGATTGGCTAGAGCTTTGTAGACCTGGAAGCCTACTGAAGCATGGCTATGCGAATTACCCTCGTATGATGAGCGCAAGTTGCTGTGGGCGGCAATTTGCAATACTGAAAGATTGGGATATTTTTCTAGGCATCCTTTGACCCCGCCCAGGGTGAGTGAATGTTCGCCACCTAGCAAGACGGGGAACTTGTCGCTATGTATTAGGGGCTTGATTGAGTCGGCCAAGGCGCTAAATGCATCTTCACTTTTAGTTTCGCTAGTTGCTGCTTCAACTTGCACCGATTCCATGGTGTGAATGCCGATCTTGAACGGCTCAATCCATAGCTCATCATCAAATAATTCTACTTGTTGACTAGCCTCAAGTATGGCATTAGGACCATCTTTTGTACCTTTACCGTAGCTAGTTGTGGCCTCATAGGGAACCGGTACAATCGCTACTCGCGAGTTGTCTTTACTAGAGTAGTCTTCGGAAAGCCCGAAATAGTTTTTTGAATTGCTTGACGACATTTGACCTTCGCTTTGGAGCGTGCAAGACAGGTACAGGAATCCGGAAAGAGAGGTGCCTGCCAAGGGTTGGCGAGTTCCCATAAGGAAGTTCAGTTTTTATAGCATTTTAGAGATGCGATTGGCTACACATAGCCGCTTTGCAACGCGCCTAACGTTGATAACTGCGGCCATCGGGCACGGGGTGTCATGCTAGACTTTTGCACTGTGTGTTTTTGCTAGGTTGAAGAAAGACCATCATGATTAAACTCGAAAAAGCCAGTCTAAAATTGCCCTGTCGAAATTCGATTAGATTTTCTTGCCTGACGCTTGTGTTTTCCGCCTTTGTAACTGTTTTAACTACGGCCCAGCCAGCCCATGCGCTCTTCTTTGGTTATAACCAACAAGCCGAAGCCTACAAGCAGCAAGGTGAGGCTGCTCAGGAAGCTCAAAACTATGATATGGCTGTCAATTACTTTACTAGCGCCATAAATTGTTTACCTTACGATGCTGCTCAGAATCTGGCCGATCTCTACTATGTACGTGCCATTGCTACTGACGCCACTGGTCAATACGATAGGGCTACCCGTGACTGGCAGGCCTCCCATGACAATTTTCAAAAGTGTGTGGATCAAGCGCAGTACAATCCGGGCACTAATGTTGCTTACGACAAAGAATATGCCGATGATTTGCAGCGCATGTTGAATTGGCGCTCGACAGAGAATCCCAATACTCCAAATTACATGGAGTGCGGTCCGATGAAGCGCTTCGCCGCGCCTTCTAGTGTCAAAGTCTATGTTGACACGACTGAGCAGGCTGGTTTTTCTTACGATTTGCGTTACATGATTTTTCAGGCCATGTACCAATGGTGCAGTTTCTCTGGTTCACCTATCCGTATGGAGCAATGGTCAACGGCTGATGGCGCTAACATCATAGTACAAAGGGCCAACGCACCTGGGCAAATTGGTTTTGGCGCCGGTGGTCAGACCAACAACCAAGATAGTGTTAACGCTGCTGGGCAAGACATCATGACCAAGAGTTTTGTGCGATTGACAAGTCCTAGTTACAATGGCAACAGCATGTCTCAGGTCGACAAAAACAAACTTTATAATTTGGCTTTGCACGAAACTGGTCATGCACTAGGAATTGGTGGTCATTCGCCCTCGGGCCTAGACGCAATGTATTTTAAAGCGCCTGTGCTCAAACTAAGCGACCGAGACAAGGCAACCATGCGCATGATGTATCAGTAATATCAGCAATGAGAACATAATCAGTAGTGACTATGAGGCCGACTAAGCAAAATGAAAAGTAGTTTGAGATCGAGCTGGAAAGAGAGTTTGTCGACCTGTCTAGTGGCTGGTTTGGTTCCTGTACTGATGGGAATCTCTGGAATTGTTGGCACAGCTATTGGGCTAGGTTCCGTCGACCCTGTGTCAGCTGCTCCAGATGTTTTTTCTACTGCCAAAGGCAAATACGAGAAGAAAGACTATCAGGGTGCCCTCAACGACTTTAAAGCCCTCTCTGCCAAGTACCCAACTAACGTGCTTTGTCATTACTATATGGCCTTGTGCAACCAATGCCTATCTCGCGTTGGTGAGGCAAAAAAAGAGTATCAATGGGTAATTGCCAATGATAGAGGCAATTTGTCGGGCCAAGCTACTGCTGGCTTGAATCAGCTTTCTGGTCTTAGTGGCGGCTCTGGTTCTTCTGGCTCGGCCACAGCTGGCTCATATACCTCTATTGGCTCTGCTGCTGGTAAGTCTTCGGCCGGTGGTACTGTGAAAATGGTGCTGGATTTTTACACCAAGTGGTGCAAGCCGTGCAAAGAGATGGAGCCTGCCTTTGAGGCAGCCAAAGGTCGTTATAAGTCGATTGCTTTTAAGCGCTATGACGCAGAAGATAAAGCTAACGCCGCTCTTGTGAAACAGTTCAATGTTCGTGGCTTTCCTACTATCGTCATGATCGATGGCAAAGGCAAAGTGCTTTACAATGAGCCTGGGGGCCTGCCTGACGAAGAATTAGCCCAAATGATTGACCAGGTCAACGGCAAGTAAGCTCAATAGTGCTAGTGAATTACTAGGCGGCCAGAGTTCATCTGTTCGCGCAAATATGGTGTCAGGTGGGAGAATTGGCCATCCGGGCTAATCGCCACGGTTTTGATTTTGCTTGATTTCAGTAAGCGCTCTACTCCGCTCGGTGAAACCTTGGTACCACTGAGGTCTAGCTCTCGTAGACTCTTGATCTGCAAAAATAGAGGGATAGAAGCATCACTAACTTTTCCGCGCGTTAGCACGAGCCGCTCTAGGTGCGGCAGTTTTGTTAGCCATTTGATACCGGCATCGCTAATGTCAGTGCCCTCAAAAACCAGAGTTTTGAGCTGGCTACAGCTGCTCAAGCTTTGAGTAATCAAATCGGTATTAACTATCTTTGCTTTGCGGTTAGAGTTGAAAGCACGCATACCAGTGAATGACAGCTCAGTTAGCCACTCTGTTGGCGGTTTCTTGGCAAAGAAGCGGCCGTCAGCTTGGCCGTTTTCCATCTGTAGGCTTACTAGTTTCTTTGCATCACCTAAAGCGGCAAAGACTTTAGGTGTGAGATAGTTACAGCCAATAATCGATAGGTTTCGCAGGCCGACCATTCTAAATATTGCCGCCATGCCACCGTCATCGATATCACCCCATTTGACTTGAACCTCAGAAAGTGGCAGGTCCTGAAGCTCTTTAAGGTTATCTGCATCTAGACCGCTACAGCCTTCTATTTCAAGCTTCTTTAGACTCTGACCGGCTTTGGCGATGACCACAAAATCTGGCTTTTTCAGCTTATTGCCTGGGGGTAACTTGAGTGACTCTTTGCCCTTTTTTAGCTCATGTTCAATTAGATTGAGGCGCGATTGATCTGATGGATTTAGCATTTGGTCGAGCAAACCAAGTTCGCTTGGCGCCTCGTTATAAATGGGGTGTTTGTCAGCCGCCGGCGCCACTGCCTTGTCTTTTTCCCCGGCAGCGTTGCTGGCTGCGCTTGAAGGTTTGGTTTTTGAAAGCGAATTGGCTGCCTTGTCTTGCAGCAGAAAAGCAGCAATTCCCCCCGCTGTAATTACTCCGGCTAGCACTGCCGCTGCTATTAGTTTCTTATCGTTTGACGGGCTGGTTGCTGGGGCGCTGTCGCTCGGTCCTTGCCGACCGAGGCGGCGTTTAACCGTTGTGCTCAGTGAGTTGAGTTCGGCCAATCCTGCTTTGTCTTTGTCGATAATGGCTTGTAGTAAGCGCACTAGTTGATCGGCAGATTGCAGCCTATCCTCACGCTCTTTAGCCAGTAGGAGGTCTAGCAATTGTTGCACTGTCGGAGGATATTTTTGTGTGGGACAAGCGACGGCAAGACTTAGTGGAACTTCTGAAACATGCTTGAAAATGGTCTCCATGGCCGATTGGCCGACGATTGGTGGTTTGCCGGCTAGAGCTTCATAGAGCACGCAACCGAGAGAATATAGGTCTGAACGCTCATCAAGGCTTTTGCCCAGGGCTTGCTCTGGGCTCATGTAGAGTGGGCTGCCAAAGATTTCGCCGGTTTTGGTCAAGTCTGCCCTGGCGCCAGGATCGTCCATGAAGAATAATTTGGCGATACCAAAATCGAATACTTTTACCAGTGGTCCTTCTCGGCTTTGAGTAACGAATATATTGCCCGGTTTTATGTCGCGGTGCACAGCACCAAAGCTGTGAGCGTGAGCCAAGCCAGCTGCAGCTTGTTTTGTTAAGTCGAGGGCCAAATCGAGAGCTAAGATACCTTCTTCTTTGAGCATCTCAGCAAGGCTTTCTCCTTGCAAATACTCTAGAACCATGTAAGGTTCTTGCGCTTGATTGACTCCAAAATCCATAACTGAGACTAAATTTGGGTGCACTAACTTGGCTAGCAACTTGCCTTCTTGTTGAAATCGCAATAGCTCTTTCTCATTGTATCGCTTGCCTTTTAGAGTTTTGATCGCAACAATTTTGTCGAGATAAGAATTGAGCGCTTTGTAGACGACACCCATTCCGCCTACGCCGAGGAGGCCTTTGTAGACATAGTGACCAACTAACGGTTCGTCGAGTAATGGCAAAGGGGTAAGGGCATTGCCGTCTTTCGAGCAGTATGGCTTTTCACCATGCCGCACCTTATAGACTTTGCCACAGGCCATACAGAGACCGTCTCGCGCCAATTTGTCAATTGAGTTGTCTATTGCGTCGATAATTTTTCTCGTGGCATCCTGCCCGTCACTCATTAATTTGCCTTGGTTTGTACAGATGCGGATTACGGATTACAGATACTTATTTAACCACCTAAAATGGACAAATTTTGCTAAATGTCTGTCCGCTAGCGTGCGTCGCTAATTTTATGACCAGACCTCGATTGAGTTTAAAAACCTCTCTGTGTCAGACGAGTTTACGCGGGAGCGCTCACCAGCTGCACCAACTACCACCATTTTCTTCTTAGGGTAATTGCAGTAGAAGCGCAGTTTGTAGCTAGTTTTGCCGTCTTTCGAGTGGGCAGTAATTTCTCTGCCGCTAAAAAGACCTCCTTTTAACGCTAGGGGAACCTTACTATCTAGAATGGCCCCCCGGTCGGTAAGCCAACTAGCGCTGAAGGCGTCAAGGCTGTTTTGGATTTGTAGCGGCTCTGAGTTAAAGTTAGAAGATCGAGCAAGGCTATTGTTGCCAGCTGGGGTGGCATTGCTGGAAGAGCCCCAAAAGCTTTTTTTGTATTCTATCGCTGCAAAAGTGACATCTCCGGTTGGCATCGGCAGGGCCGGTAGTCTGAATTCACTGAGGTAATAGACTTGTTTAGAGTCGGCTATAACGCGGTTTTCTCCTGACTGAAGGGGCGTTATAAATAATTGCTGAGAGTACGATGGCTGGTGCGGTGTGACGGTTCCGGGAAACGATGCTTTGCAGTGTCCATGGGGCAAGGCGAAAACGACCAGCGGTTTTCCCTGCAGATTCTCAGCATCAATGCTCTCAAAAGCGAATAGGTCTTTGTTGAGAGTTGCTGTGATGGTGCTGACATTGAGGCAGACATAGGCTGTAATTGCAAGTAATACGAGTAGAACAGCTACTTTCATATCACCACCTAGCGGCTGTTCTGCAGCTGTTGTCTTACTCGATCAAAGTCACCTTGAACCTTACGTCTTAATTCATCAGATTTTTGCATTTGTTGCTTTCTTGCTGCTTCAAAATCAAACTTGGTGCCTGAATTGCTTAGACCAGGCCAGGTAGAATTAGTAATAGAGCTAGGCTTGAGGCTCGAAGAACTGCGATTTTGAGCAGAACTTCGTTGGCTAAAATTACTTGAACTAAAACCATTTTGACCAATATTGCTATTTCGAGAGGCCGGTGCCGCGGCATATCCTGATTCTGGAATAATCTCAAGCGAGCTTTCAAATTGACTGAAGAGTTTAGACTTAAAGAAGTCAGCGCTTCCTTGGCCGCCAACGAGGTAGAGCCTGCGTCCACTGGCAATCATGCGGCTGCGGAAGTAAGTCGCTTGATTGGTCATACCGTTTTTGCTTGGCAATTTACAACTGAGTTGCATAGCAGCATTGTGAGTACTGCTAGCGTTGGCGACGGGCAGACAGGTCGAGTTTGTGCCTTTCATGTTTTTAAGGATAGCGCTAGCAACCAGTTGCATAAATTGCTGCTGCCGCTCGGCACTTTGTATGGCTGAGGGTAAGACGATATAAGATACGGCCAGTACTCCACCTAAATTTGAGTAGGCGTAGTCGACCATGCGAATGCCGTTTACTGTCTCGTATTTTACCTCTGGCTCAGCGGGAAGCATGATGCGAAATAGGCCTTCTGGAAAATAGAGTGACTTGAGATTATTGCCCCCGAAATTGATACTGCTAGTCGTTTTCTTTTGCGCGGTTGTTAATTGCTCAATTGAAAAATTTTCTCCTTTTAGTTTCGCTAATAGGCCTTGATCGCCTACTAAATGTGCTGCACCTACCGCAACCATAGCGATGCTACTTTCAGGAAGATTCTTTTTTACATCGGTGAGCATCGATTGATTTCTCTTGTCTAGAATGGCTACCCGTGCAGCCTCTAGGTCTTTGTCTTTATCTTGGTCTTTGCTTGTGACGTCGATACAGCATGCTGCTAGGGCGTCGGCGTCGCCATTCTTCCAGCTGTTTTCAATCTTTTCTAGCTGTGTTTTTGCTTCACGTAGAGCGAGAATGCTGCCCAGTAATTGTTTGTCTTGGGTCTCCTGGTTGAAGCCAGCCATAAGGTTTAGTTGTGAGTCTACCGACTCAAGAGGGATGATTTTCTTGCCGCTGTCGTGAGCGCTGGCTAGCAGGTGTCGATCTATGCCTAGTTCACTCTTATAGCCAGCTCTTCGCAGGGCTGCACTGGTTAATATTTGCGATACCACCCAGGGCTTGTAGGGCTGATACATTGAAAGAGACTCGCCTGACCATTCTAGGTATTGGTTTAGGGCGTCTTTGGTCGTATCAGATAGGTGTTCAGAAAGTGAGGCTCCAGGTGGGTAAATGCCAACTCTCTTGAGCGTTTCTGTGATTTTTTCGGGACTGATCTGTAGGGCATCAGCTTCGACAAAGAGAATTTTGCTCTCTGCTAGTGCCTTTTGCATTTCTAGTGGGAGGGGATAAAACCCAGGCCTTGCCACATGGATTGTGCCAACTAAATAAATAGTTTGATTGCCCTTCTTGCACTTCCACAAAAAGATTGGTTTTAGGTCAGACTTCTTTTCAGTAGTTGGTTGGCTGGCGCTAGCCGATTCTAATGTTGAGCTTTCTAAGGCAAGACCTAGATTGTTGCAGCTCAAAGCAATCGAGGAAGCCAAAAGAACCGGAAGAAAGATACCTTCTCTTCTTAAATTCATTGCATTGCGACCGCCTAGGAATTGTCGTTAGTTTCGTACCCGCTTTCTGCAGCTAATCCACTTTTCCTCCGATTGGTTTTTTCTGCTTAGCAAAGGGACTTCTCTTCTGCTTGTTGATACCGAAGTTGGTGCTTATGATAAGGTATAGTATTAGTGGGAAAAAGAAAAATTCTGTTGGCTAAAACCCCTGGGGCTGCCGACCTCCAAAGAGGATAGGCAGCCCCGAGGCTAGTCAAAAGTGCTAACAACTTACCAGCAATTACTGATAAGTCGAGTGCGAGTTAACTGATCGAGCCAATAACCAGCAGCGCCAGGCCCCATTCCGGACAAACCAGAAGGGCGCAGACCATGCCGATGGCCGCCAGCAGAGCCAGACCGAAGAGCATCACCGATACTGTGAACTGCCAGAGTGAGAGATGAGCAACGAGGTTGCCATCTTTCACTTCTACCGACTGCAAAAACATGCGGATGGTTTGACCCTTCAGCGTGTCTGGAATCTTGTAGACCGGCGTTACGGCAAGTACCGTTTCAGCCGAACGTTGCACCAGCGACTGGCCAACTGCTGCGGCCGCATCGATGATTTCTTGTTTGTTGGCGTTGATTTTGGGCGAATCCACCCATTTGTCGATCAGGCCGCCAACTTTATCACCGATTTTGTCACCGATGTTGATACCAGAGCCGTCCTCTTGAAAGTTCTTCAGTTCAAGCTTTTCCGGCTTGAAGAAGAAGGCCCCGCGGCTGTTGTCGTAGGTGAGGACACCCTTGCCCACGCCGTTGAGCGAATATTCCTTGCCGTACCTCTTGGCCGAGGCGACGAACTCGAGGGTGATGTCGTTGTCGAGAATGACAGTGGCTTTCGAGATGGTGACGCCGTGTTTGGCTTCAAAGGGCATCTTGGCGTCGATGCGGCTCTGCAAATCGCGCTGCGAAATCGTGATCGATTGCTCAGCGAAGAAATTCCAGTAGATGCCGACTGCACCCACCAGAAGGAGGATGGTAGCAAGCGTCCAGACTAGCATTCGTTTGGTCATAGGGCGTGTTCCTTTGGCGTTCTGTGCTGAAGTTGAAGGTTCCGGTTTCAGCTGGCTTTTGCCGGGCTGTTGAGCAGCACGCCCGCGGGCAACTCGTCGATGTTGACGGCACCGCCGCTGAGCAGCTGTTCGCTGATGGCATCGCGCCACGACCAGCTGGTGTTGCTCACCGTGGCTTCGGGGTCGATCCAGGCCAGCACCGCCGGCAATGCGCGGGCGACTTCGCCTTCCATGGTCAAGGCGCCGAAGGGGCGGAATGCCAGGGCGGACGGTTCGCCGTCGTCGAGCTTGATCACCGAAGTGTGGCTGATGATTTCGCCGGCGGAGAAGGGCGAGAGCAGTGCCGCCGGGATGGGCTTGCGCTGGCAACGGGCCCAGGTCTTGCTGTTGATATTGGAAGCGTTCATGGTAGACCTCAAAGTGGCTGATGAAGAGAGAAGAAGAAGCATGTGCCTCTTGGGTGTGGACAGGCTGTTGCTAGTGAACAGCCTGTTCCGACTTGTAAGGCTGGTTTGCCTATTTAGTCGCCGATGACCGTGGCTGCCGTATTGACGGCGCTTTCGGCTTCGCCGATCAGGCGTTCGACGGTGACCAGTTCTTTCGGGCTGAAGGTGCCGAACTGGGTGTCGAGGTTTTCGACCTGCTGCCGGGCAAAGCCGAAGTGCCAAGCCAGCGACGGCCGCATTTCGGCGGTGATGCGCGGGTCGACTTCGAGGCTGGCGATGCGCTGACGCACGGTGGCGAGACGGGTCTGCAGAGCCAGTTCGGCGGTGCTCATGGTGAAGACGGTGGAAGCGGTGGTAGGGGTGTTCATATGGTCCTTTGGTTGCAGTGAAGTTCTCGCTAGACTAGATTTGGCTAGCCGAGATTGGTTGAAGAACAGGTTTGCTTGAAGAAGAGACTGATTGCGGGCTCAGAGAGGAGTGAGCAGCACCCAGGCGACGAGGAAGAGAATGCCGCCCACAGTCAGCGGTGCGGTGGCAACGCCCATGGTGAGGCAGGCGAAGATACCAACGCCAGCGCCGGCGGCGACAGCGATGGTGAAACGCTTGAGGTCGGTGTAGACCTGTTCCTTCGGTGGAAAGAGGACGAACATCAGCGACAGCCAAACCACTTCTACTGTGCCTAGGGCGAGCAGCAGAGGGATGGCAGAGATATCGTTCCAGTAGCACTGCACCAGACCGGTGCAGACGCCGACTGCCAGGGCCGTGGCGATATGCAGCTCACGGCAGAGCAGCTGCTTCTTCATGAAGGCCGCCCAGTAAGCGTCGTTGTTCGCATAGTTGAGCGACGAGTCGCCCTGAAACAGGTGTGAAAAGGCAACGCTGACACAGGCGATGACAGCGATGAAAGTGACTATCGTGGTGAGAATTAGAGGCATGGTTGTCTCGGTTGATGTTGGTTAGTCGGATGCTCGGTTACGCGATTACTCGAAATATTTACAGATGCACTGAGAAAGAGTGACTAGCAGTAAGGCGCAAGCAATGCTGCTAGTCGCAGAGCCGTCACTTACATGCCGCCGTGGTATTGCTCGGTGGCAATCTTGTCGTCGTACTGGTTGATGCCAGCCGGTACGCTGAATTGCGTCAGCACCCGGTGAGCGGCGGGCAGCGTGAAGCTGGGGCCAGAACCTGGTTTCAGGATCACTTCCGGCAATTCCTTGCCGTCTTCGTCGCGAGCCTTGTACGAGACCGCCTGGCCTTGCTTGTTGACGGCGTACTCGATGCGGCCCTTGAGGTACTCGTCGTTCTTGTAGAGCGTCACCTTTTCGATGGTGCCGTCCGGCCGCAGGTCGAACTCGCGGATGTGTCGGCCCTTGTCGTTGGTCTCGATGGACTTCATGAGATACATGGGCCGATAGCCATTGCCGTCCACCGGACCGCTCTTGCTCTCCATCCAACGGGTTTCGAGATAAGACTTGCCGGCTTCGTTGTAGTGGTTGAAAGTGATCGAGCGGTTCGACCACATCTGCACTTGAAGCTCATCGCTGCCATCGGGGCGGTGGAACTTGAGGGAGGTGTACTGGATGCCGCGAGAGGCCTCGAAGTGAGGCTTGCCGTTGGCGTACATCTCGGCCATGGTGTAGTTCCCGAAGCTGCGGGTCTCCTTGCTCACCACCACTTGGCCATCGGCCGAGAAGTGTTCGCGCGTGAAGCTGGTATCAGTCGGATTGAGCGCCTGGCGCACCAGAGCCGTGCCATCGGGGCGATAGAGTGTCTCGCTCTCGACGCTGTTGCTGGTGAGGTTGTAGGTCTCGGAGCGGGTGGTGAGACCGGCTGTGCTGAAGAAGTCGGTCTGAAACTTGCTGCCGTCCTCCACCAGATTGCCCGCCGAAACCAGCTTGCCATCGAGGTCGTACTTGCGTTCACGCACTGGCTTGCGGCCGGTGATGTCGCGTTCGACGGTGGTGAAGAGCGGGCCGTGCTTGCTGACCGTGACCGGGCCATCCTTGGCGAACGATTCGCAGTCTTTACGGTCACTGACAGGGTAGTAGGTGGTTTCACTGTGAATCAGGGGCAGGCGCTTGAACACCACCACTCGGGTCTTGCCGTCGGTCAGGTCGATGTTGTCGATGGCACCGCCAAAGTCGTCGAGCACGCGGCGGCGCTGACATTCACCACCGGCGGCAGGGAGTAGAAGAATCTTCGGCATGGCGACTTCGGCAGACGTGAACGAGACGGTGATGTCCTTGTTGAACATTCCGCTCATGTAAGTTGCTGAAGCCAGGATTGTTGCCAGAGAGACGACAGCCAAAGCTGCCGCAGACAAAATAAGCTTTCTCATGTGAGTGCTCCATTACAGGGTTATAAGAGTCGTGATTGACTGTTAACTAGTCATGGTGGCTGCATAGACAGTCGCAATCGAGCTTGCCTTAATGCAGCGAGAAGTAGAACTACGTTCGTTCAGGGGAGTGTTTTTGTTGTTGTTTTGTTTTTTTTGCTTTTAAGTAAGAACGGACATACTTCATTAGATATCAAGAGCAAGATCGAAGTAACAACTTAAGATTTGTACAAGACGCTCTTTACAATTGTAATAATCACGTTGCGCGGGTAGCGCAAGTGCTGAAATCTTAAGTTAAATGACCACCAGCTCATGTTCTTGCACGATATGCAATTGGCTGGCGCGAGCTTACGCTAGGTTGTTTAGAATTGCTTGAACTCGTTTAAGCTCGGCTTCTAAATCGTCCATTGTGCTGAATCGCTTGTCTGGATCTTTTTGCAGACACTTGAAAAGCAGGGGCTCCATGATGTCCGGAAGTTCAATGTCTGCTTTGATTGAGCGCGGTTGGGCTGGCATATCGTGCACGTGTCTGAAAATCAACTGCACGGCATTCTCACCTTTTAGCGGAGTAACACCAACGAGAGCCTGATACATGACGCAACCCAGCGAGTAGATGTCTGAACGGGAGTCCATTTTGTTGCCCATACACTGCTCAGGGCTCATGTACAGAGGGCTGCCCAAAATGTCGCCAGTGCGGGTGAGATTCATTGAGTCTTCGCTTTCGTCAGTGAGCACTTTTGCTATGCCAAAGTCGACAATTTTGACGAAATCAGGCTTTTCTGGAGTGGTAGCAAGAATTAAATTGCTCGGTTTGATATCGCGGTGAATGACACCTTTACGGTGAGCATGAGCTAGAGCGCTGGTGGCCTGAATGAAAATATGAAGGAAGCGTGCCAGGTTTATGGTGCCGCCAATTCTAATGACTGGGTCAAGATTTGAGCCATCCAGCCATTCCATCACCAAATATGCAATTGATTTAGGTGTTACACCAAAATCGTGCACCACTACAATGTTAGGGTGGTCCAATGTGCTAGCTGTGCGAGCCTCTTGCTCAAAGCGGCGCAAGTGCAATTGGTTTGCAGATAGGTGCGGATGCATGACTTTGATAGCCAAACGCGCTCCAGTTCTCTTGTGGCGGCCGCGGAAAATTACACCCATGCCCCCTTCGCTTACCTGCTCGAAAATCTCGTAGTGCTCAGGCAGGTCAATGATGTCGATTAGAGGGCGCTGGTCAAATGGCATGATGAAAGGCATGTCTGCTGTTGGTTTGCTGCCAGCATTTGGACCCATACTGGTTATTTGTGTGGCTCCAGACAAGTCTGCTGCCTGCGGCGAAGGCGAGAGTTTGCCAAAGTTTGGTGGCGCTGCTTGCCCTGCTGCTCTGGGCATAGTGGGAGCTTCTCCGGGACCTCTAATGGTGAACGGTGCACTGGTTTGACTGCCCTTGGTGTTTGCCCCATTGGCTGGCTGGGCTGCCACCAGTTCTGGTTCGTCTAAGGCGGCGACAGCGCGATTGATAAGTCTCTTTGCCAGTAGGGCAACTGTTAGTGAGAGTGCTGCTGGGCATATGTCATCGTCATAATGTTTATAGCGAAAATGGGCGTAGGCTAGACGACGCAAGTCTAGAACGCTATCCCAGAGCGATTCTAGTGAGTCTTTGCGACCCTTGCGAGCCGGTAATTTGAATTCTTTGGCGGCGGGCAAACTGCGCAGCTGCACAAAGAAATCAGCTGCTAGTGCAGCTACCAGGCAAAGCAGGAAAAGCACTAAAGGCAGCCAGCCGCTGGCTGAGACTAGGTTGAAGAATGAAGCTCCCCAGGGTAGTGCACCTTGGGTTTGATTGTAGTTGAGGGCAAGGTGGTCGGTGGTGGAGATGACCAGACCAAGGCCGCAAGCCACAAGTAAGAAGATTTTGCCGAGATGTCTAAAGAGCCAGCCTAAGCCAATCGTTGCCGCTGCCAGACCAGTCCAAATGGCGTGCCCTGAAACAATACGACCATTGATAAGCTCAGAAGATGGTAGCCAAACTGATAAGTTGTTCAGTGACGAGTGGTTGGCGGCGTGGGCGTAGGCATCTTCTACGAAGGCGAATCCAGCTCCAGTAATGGCACCCATGAGTAATATGTCTGTGGCACCCAGAGTGAAACTGCTGAATTTGCGACCACGCCATAGCAAAAATAAAAGTGGTAATAATTTGAAAATCTCTTCTAGTGGCACGGTGATAAACGGTCTCAGTGGCGAAGTGCCAAGCATTTTCATCATTGGCATGCAAGCCAGCACAGTCAGACCCATGGTTAGGCCGCCAGCAAAGAAAAATGTGCCAATTTTTTGAATGGTGATGCTGCGAAATGGTGTGGCAATGATCGTCAGAATCAGCACAAAAGCGAGGTTGAAGGCGAACCAGGCGATGCCTTGTATGCCGGTAACTACGAGGGTTGGTACGAGCCAAAGGGCGACACCGAGCCAGAGCACGATATGACGCACTTGCAGTCGACTGGTGCCAAAAGGCACTGTGCCCCATGAATTAACTTGCGCCTCTGCGTTCAAGCCTTACCTCCCTTCTTTGGGAGAGACTTTTGTTTGTTTTGATATTTTCCGAAGGCTTCCAAAGCCATATAGGCCGCTGGATTAGTCTTCAGCGCCGTGAGCAAGCCCTTAACCCCTTCAGGGCTGGCATTGCTGGCATCTTCTAGCTGTCTGAAAGCCAGTAAATACTTTGCTTGCAGCGCTTCAGGATCGCTAGGAAATTCTTTGGGCAGGCTCTTGCGTTGAATTTTCGCCACTCCCGATAACAGGGCAAACATGGCTAAACCTGCAGCTATGGCTCCTATTACCCCAGGATTGCCAACTTTTTCGGCAACATCGTGCATAAAGAGGTAATTAAAGCAGTAATTGATGTAATTCATGGCTATTCTTCACCGAAGAGGCGCTGCAGTATGCCCTGATAGATATTGCTCAACTTGCTGAGATCAGCTATCGAACAGCATTCGTCAACTTTGTGAATGGTGTCATTGACGAGCCCAAGCTCGATTACTTCAGCACCGCTGGGGGCAATGAAGCGACCATCCGATGTGCCACCACTTGTCGATAGCTCGGTGGTTAGGCCGGTTTCGGCTAAAATCGACTGCTGTACAGCTTTTAGCAGCTTGCCTGTGGCCGTTAAGAACGGTTCTCCAGAGAGGCGCCATTCAATTTTGTAATCGACATTGTGTTTGCTTAAAATGGCTTCAACAGTTGCTATTAGGCTGTCGGCGGTTGACTCGGTGGAGTAGCGAAAATTGATCCAGGCTTCTAGTGCGCCCGGTGTGACATTTTCAGCCCCAGTGCCAGAATTGAGGTTGGTCACTTGAAAGGTTGTTGGTGGAAAAAATTGATTGCCTTTGTCCCATTGCCCTTGGCACAATTCCGCTAGGGCGGCAGCAAAGGTGTGAATTGGATTAATTGCCTTGTGCGGGTAGGCTGCGTGACCCTGCACTCCTTTTACGTATATACGGCCATTGAGAGAGCCTCGCCGGCCGTTTTTGACCATGTCGCCTACGGCATTGACCGAACTCGGTTCACCAACAATGCAATAGTCGATTTTTTCTTGGCGTTTTATTAGTGCCTCTACTACCTTAACTGTTCCGTCAACACTGGGCCCCTCTTCGTCACTGGTGAGCAGCAAGGCAATTGATCCATTTTTTGAAGCACTGAAGCTCTGTGGATGCTCTTGGCAGAAGCGCTCAAGAGCGGTAACAAAGGCGGCGATATTGGCCTTCATGTCAGCTGTGCCCCGGCCGTACAAGTAACCGTCTCTTTCGCTTGGTTCAAAGGGTGGGCTCTGCCAATTACCTTCAGGGCCAGTAGGCACGACATCGGTGTGCCCAAGAAAGACAAGAAGCGGACTGGTGTTACCTTTCTTTGACCAAAGGTTTTTTACTTCGCCAAATTGCATGGTCTCGCTTGAAAAGCCAAGGGCGCTTAATCTCTCTGCAATTAGATTCTGACAGCCCGCGTCATCTGGTGTGATTGATGGCAATCGCACTAGCTGTTTTGTCAATTCTAGGGTGTCAGTTTTGTCTATTGCTCTTATCCTTTTTCTGGATTTGATTCAGTATTTTATTCAGTTTCTATTCCGGCTCTAAGCAGCTCGTTGATGCTTACTTTGCCGCGGGTTTTGGCATCGACTTGTTTGACTATAACAGCGCAATAGAGGCTGTATTTGCCATCTGCTGAAGGCAGATTGCCTGATACTACCACTGAGCCTGCTGGAATTCTTCCGTAACTTACTTCTCCAGTCATACGGTTGTATATGCGAGTGCTCTGGCCAAGAAAGACACCCATTGAAATCACAGAGCCTTCTTCGACGATTACCCCTTCTACCACTTCAGAACGAGCACCAATAAAGCAGTTGTCTTCAATAATTGTCGGGCTCGCTTGCAAAGGCTCAAGGACTCCGCCAATACCGGCCCCACCTGAGAGGTGAACGTTTTTGCCAATTTGGGCGCAGGAGCCAACTGTAGCCCAGGTGTCGATCATTGTGCCAGAGTCAACGTAGGCGCCAATGTTAACGAAGGCGGGCATGCAAATAACGTCGCTGCCAATATAAGCTCCCTTTCGCACTGCCGCTGGTGGCACAATACGAAAGCCACCAGCGCGAAAATCGGCTTCAGTGTAGTTTTCGAATTTGCTTGGTACCTTGTCGTAAAAATTAGTTGATTGGCCAGGCATAACGACATTGTCGTGGGTTCTGAAAGAGAGCAAAACAGCTTTTTTTATCCATTCGTTTACCTGCCACTGGCCGGCTTGCTTTTCTGCTACTCGCAAAGAGCCGTTGTCGAGGCCGTCAATGACGTCACTGACTGCTTGGCGCACTTTGGCATCAACATTTTTGGTATTGATCTCAGCTCGTCTTTCAAAGGCTTCTTCAATTGTCGCTTTTAGTGCGCTAGATGCAGTGTGTTCGGCCTGGGCAGTATTTTTCGTATCCATTTGTCGGCTCTTCCTATTTTAAGTTCTACAAGCTTTCTACAAAATTTCGCAGGCGCTGGGCTCCCTCGATGCATTCTTCTAACGGTGCTACCAATGCCATACGCACATGATTGGCGCCTGGGTTTATGCCCTGGGCTGGGCGTGATAAGAAAGTGCCGGGCACCACTGTCAAATTTTCGCGGGCGAACAGTAGGCGAGTAAATTCAGTTTCGTCAATTTCAGTACCGTCAGTCTTGGTCTCTGGCCAGAGATAAAAGGCCCCTTGAGCGGGTGCTACTTTCATAACAGGAGCAATGGTTTCAAGCACAGCACTGAATTTTTGCCGATATAGTGCGCGATTGGCAACCACATGGGGCTCGTCGCGCCAGGCGGCTGTACTGGCCTTTTGGAAAGGCGGTGACATAGCGCAGCCATGGTAGGTGCGGTAAAGCTTGAATTGGGCAATTATGTCAGCGTCACCGGCAATGAAGCCTGAGCGCATCCCTGGTAAGTTAGAGCGTTTTGACAGGCTGTGAAAAACAATACAGCGTCTATAGTCAATTCTTCCCATGCCGGCACAAACTTCTAAGAGCCCGACTGGAGGCTGATCTTCGTTAGGGTATAGTTCAGAGTAGCATTCATCAGAGGCAAGGACAAAATCATATTGGTCGGCCAGTCTAACTAGCTTTTCTATTTGCGCAGCTGGCATTACTGCCCCTGTAGGGTTGCCTGGAGTACAAATAATTAAGAGCTGACATTGCTGCCAAATTGCTTCGGGCACGCTGTCAAAGTCGGGCAAGAGTGACTGGGCATCAACATTGAGAAAGTATGGTCTTGCTCCAGCTAACAGTGCAGCGCCTTCATAAATTTGGTAAAAAGGGTTGGGCATCAGCACCAGCGCATCTGGGCCTGGAGTTACCGCTGCCTGTACAAAGGCAAATAGGGCTTCACGACTGCCGTTGCAGGGCAAAATGTGTTTGTCTTTTGATAGTGAATCAGGCTCTAGCTTGAAGCGCATTTTGAGCCAGTCGCAGATTGCTTCGCGCAGTTCGCCCTCGCCAATGGTGAGGGGATAGTTGCTCAGGCCACTGATTTCTTTGGCGATTATTTCAGCGATAAACGGTGGAGCTGCGTGTTTTGGTTCGCCAATCGACCAGTAAATTGCTTTTTTGTCAGCTGGGGTCGTACCTGCCAGCAATTTAGCCAGTCTTTCAAAGGGATATGGTTGTAGCTCGGCTAGATGGGGATTCACTTTCGCATGTTCTCACTTGCCTTTGTAGTATTGAGCAAGTCTGCGAGCGGTTTCTGCTAGAACTGCTGAACCGATGAACAGCCCTGACTCATCGAGGTCGAAAGTGGGGCTGTGATGACTGCGAGTGCTACCCTCAATTTCAGCGCCCAAGAACATGAAGGCACCGGGTACTCTTTCGGCAAACATCGAGAAATCTTCGCTCCATGTTTTCGGTTGAATCGCTATAACATTGTCTTTGCCAATTAAGTCTATGGCCGCTTGGCGCATTACTTCGGTTACTTCAGGATGATTAACCGTAGTGGGATAGCCTAGTTCGTATTCGATTTTGTAGTCGCCACCTAAAATTTTGGCCAGCTGGCAGGCTTTGTCGAGTTCTACCATTATTTGCTCGCGCACGGCCTGGCTAAATGAGCGGAATGTTCCTTCTAGCTTGACGCTATCTGAAATGATATTGCCCCTGGTGCTAGAACTATGAAAAGAACCAATCGTGACAATGGCTGGGTCAAGAGCGGAGATGCGACGTGAGATGATTTGTTGAATTGCTTGCACTACCTGCGAGCCTAAGACAACAGCATCTACTGTGCTTTCAGGATAGGCGCCATGGCCACCTTTGCCAATAATGTGAATGGTGAAACTATCGGCAGCTGCCATGATTGGTCCAGGAATAATGCCCACTTTTCCCGCAGGCAGGCTGGCATCCATGTGTAGGCCAATGATTGCTGAAACGCCATCAAGAGCGTCATCTTCGAGCATTCTACAAGCGCCTGATTTGCCCTCTTCGTCACCAAATTCTTCAGCCGGCTGCAGCACCATGCGAATGCGGCCCGGTATTTCAGTTTCTGCTAACATTTTTGCTGCACTGAGGCCGCATGCCATGTGACCATCGTGGCCGCAGGCGTGCATCACGCCTTGGTTCTTGGAAACGTAAGCAGCTTTGTTGTCTTCATCGATGGGTAAGCCATCCATGTCAGCGCGAATGGCAATCAATGGCCCTTGTTTGCCAAGGTCGCCGATAACACCAGTTTTGCCCACGCCTTTCTTTGTTTTGTAGCCAAGACCTTCTAGTCGGTCGTTCATTAATTTGGCAGTTTTTAGCTCATGAAAACTCAGCTCAGGATGTTCATGCAAGTGCCGGCGCATCTCAATTGTCTCGCGCTCTAATCTCTTGGCATTGGTAAGAAAGTGCTTGTCGCTTTCAGTCTTGTCGGTGGTCTGCATGTCCTGTACCTGTACCTGTTGCTGGTTTTGCTGTTGCTGTTTGCTTGACTGCTGTCTCTATGCACCATGGCGTTAAAGTCTTCGCTGCCTTTTGGGCCTCGAAGACTTCGAACTTTACTACGATTTCGACGACGACGACAAGTGCCTAATATTGGCCGCGGCCGCCAGAACTTGGTCTGAAGTTTGCTAGCGATTCATCAACGGTAGTTTGGGTAATGCGCAGAAACATTTGGGTGAGAGCCTCGATTTGCTCGTCAGTAAACTTTGCATTTGTATCTTCTACTATGTTTTTGATGATTCTTGTGGCTTCGGATTTCAGCATGGCGCCTCCAGTATGGTCTTGTAATGGTTGTGACGCTCTTGAGTTTAGCGCGTTTTGCCGATGGCTTTTTATATATGTCTAGATTTAGATATTTAGGCTAGTGCAAGCTGGTCAAGAAGATTAGAGAGCTGCTGCATTTGTTGGGCAAAAACGTTTTTAACGTTCTTCCAGGCAAGTGCAAAGCCACTCTTGGCGTGTTGGTTCTTGCGGCAAGTAGAGGCGCTCAACAATTTTTGGTGTGTTTTTCTGTAAGCAATTTGCTCTCTGCGCTTAGAGTTAGTAACTTCAACTAGGGCACGCAGTTCAGTTGGTGAGCTCACTGGCAACATGCCTGTTTTGGCTGCTGGTAGTAATTTGCGACGACGAGCAGGGGCGGCCATGATTGGCAGGGCTTGCAGTTTTGTTTGTGAAGTGCCGACGGCTAGTACTAAAGGTGAAGCAATGGCTGGTAATTTGTCGCTGGTGGCGAGATGCTCGTTGTCGTTGTCTAGTGATGCTAAAACTCTGGCTGTTCTCTTTAGACGGACAACACTGTTGTCGGCATACATGTTACGCAAGGCCTCGTTAGAAGAGAATGAGCCTGTGCGGAACTCAAGCAATTGGCCAAAAGAAGGTTGTTCGCTGGTCATTGCTTGTTCACGGTGTAGTTTGCTGGCGCAGATGTTATCAAACTCTTGGCTCATCATCTCGGCACTTGGTAATGATAGGAAGCTTTTGGCAGAGGCGTTTTCGCTTGTAGGGGCGCTAAAAGATGGCGAGCTCATTGGACTGTACCTCGACTGAATGCGTGTGTGATTAAGGATGCCTTGCTGTTTATTGTTTGCCATAATGACAACGAGGCCTAAACGTTGTCAGCACCTCTTGGCACCACGTTTAATGTGAGTAGTGATTTTTATCAGTTTGGCGTCGAGTTTTAGTCAGCTTCTCTCACTCCGGCCTGAGATGGAGGTTGAGCAGCGTACTTGGTGGGTGCCAGCTTATTGCTCTGTATTTTACTGAAGTCTTCCATCGCCTGGCGATATAGCACTTGCTTTATGTAAGTCTGGTACGGTACGCCCATAGCTTCAGCGACTGTCTTTATTAGCGCTAGAGGCTCTCTGTGCCAGCGAAAATTGACTCTGGTGGCGTCGAGCTCGGTGTCAGCGGCTTCAGTCATCTGTTGTGCTTTTTTGTGCTGGTCTGCTGGCAGTTCGAAATCGCCGAGATCTTCTATCTCAAAATTTCCTCTTTTCGATTTTCTCTTTTCCATGGAAAGCTACCTGTTGTATTGGTCGAAGCAAGAGACGACCATAAGTACTTTTTGTGGTTCGTGGATCCAGTACCACCATAGACCTTCACCATCTAAAAGAGTTTCCCATAGGTCTTGGCTGGAGTTCCAAGAAGTGGTGCCACTGAAAAATATGTAAATGGCATCGTCAGGTTCTTTGCGGTGACGGGCGAAGATATGAAGCATATCTGGAGGGTCGGTTTCATATTTGAAAACGAAGGTGATTCCTCCTGAGCGAACATTTCGGTAGCGATTTTCTGGCAAGAGAACCTCCACCGAGCCATAATATGAGCTTTTCACGAGCGGGGGCAAATGTCAATACAATTGGCGCCTTTTGAGCTTCATTTTAGAGAGGTTGATACGAGGTAGATTGAGTGAGAGTGGATTTTTTCATCTTGGTTAGTCTACCTAATTCCGCCCGATTCAACGTCTGTGTATAAAATGAGGTATAAAAGCTACAGGTTTCTCTAGGTTTCAGCGGATTTCACTACAATTGACGAGATAAGGATAAGCTGTGAATAGTTACATCAGAGCCATTGCCGCCATCACCCTCCTTCTCTCTGGTATTCCCGCTCATGCTGCGGAGAGTGCGTCGGCGCCCCCTGCTGCCACTGTTGTTAGTTCTGCTACCTCTGCTACAAGTGTCTCTTCGTCACCGGTGTCTAATCAAGTTGTAAATCAGGCAGCTGTTGCTGATGGTGTTAATAAGCCTGTAAGAGATAAATGGGCACTGATTGTCGGTATTGGTGAATTTAATAGTGACAAAATTCCTAAACTTAAATATGCCACTAAAGACGCCCGCGATTTTTACACTTATTTGACTAAAGAAGCTAACTTCGCCCCTGATCACGTGCGCATATTGCTTGATGGCAAGGCCACCCAACGCCGCATTATGTCTGAGTTAGGTAGTAAGTTTTTGGCACGTTTAGCGCGGCCTGACGACATGATCGTGCTCTTCTTCTCAACTCACGGCAGCCCTTCACAAATGGATATTCGCGGCCGCAATTATATTGTTGCTGCTGATTCTGACCCAGAAGATTTGTTTGCTACGGGCATTGAAATGCAGAAGGTTCTTGAATCAATTCAAAGCAGAGTGCTCTCTGACAGGGTTTTACTGGTAATGGATGCCTGCCATAGCGGTAGTGTTAGTGGCGAAGGAAAGGGCATTGCTCGCACTGGTAACTTTGATGCCGAAGTGCTTGCCGCAGGTTCAGGGCAGATGGTTATTTGCTCAAGCAAACCCGACGAACAGTCGTGGGAATCTAAGCGTTATCAAAACGGTGTTTTCACCAAGAATCTGTTAGATGGTCTGCGCTCTGGTGGCTCATCTACATCAATTGCTAAAGCGTTCGAGACGGCTCAGTCATCGATTCAAAACGAAGTAAAAGAAGATCATCCTGGTGCTAGGCAGACACCAGTCTTGCACAGCAAATGGTCTGGTAATGAACTTCTTCTGGCAATTAGACCGGCAGCACCGGAGCGCATTCCACCCACTGTGTTTGAAGAGTTAGATTTGGATAGCACTGATGTGGCCACCGGTGCAGCTAAGGCGAAACCAGCTTCTAAGCCTGTGAAGAATCCAGAGAAAACCCCTGAAGATTTCGCCCCGGCTACTTCTGGTTCCCGCGCCAACACCGGGTCTTACGCGCCCCGCTATAACGCCGAGGGGGCTGCTTCTGAAGATAGCGATAAAAAACTGGTACTGACAAGGGCTTATTTTTCTAATGACCCTACGCCAGAGAAGTCATATCAGTATGCTTGCGAGGCATCAGGAGCGAATTTCAATAATACAGATCTCTATTATCGTAAGGCCGCATTGTTGATCCAAATGGGCAAATACGGCAAGGCGATGCAACAGCTAACTGGTGTTTTGGTGGATGATCCAAACAATGAACACTATCGCCTCGCTCGTGCATTTTGCTATGCCAAGCAAGGCATGAGAGCTTTGGCTGCTGAAGATATTCGCACAGCGCAGTTTAAGAATCCCAAATTGCCTACCAAGATAGAATTCGGCGATTAACTCTTGGTAGGGGCGAAAAGATCGAATTTCTATCTTTGCTGGATATCTGTCTGAATATTTGGCAGTCTAACCCCTGGTAGGGGTCATACCACTGCGCTAGGGAAAACCCCAGTAGATGAGTCGCCTATTAGGCGCTTTTGGTGTGTTTATAAGGCGCTTCTAAGTCTAAGTGAAGGTTTGGCTGTTGTTTGCTGTCGTGCTAGGCGGTTATGTTCTGTGCTGTATTTATCTATTTCTACTTCTAATAAATCTTTAGGCGCTTCTCGTACAACCCTCATCTGACGCTCTTTTTCAAGTTCTTTCGTAAGACACAAGTCTTGAGAGCTAGCAGCGCCGGCCATCTCTTTGTCAAGGGAAGCCTCTTCAACCCCGCCTCGCCAACTTCAACTCTGGAGTAAATCATGAGTCACGCAGATCACATGGAGCACATGCAGCATATGCACGAGCATGCCTCCTCTTTCCCTTTTCTCTCGCTCCTGGCTGGATTCTTCTTGCTGGGCGCGCTGTATTACGGCTTTCGTCTGTTCAGCCCCAAGTATCTGACCAAGGTCAATGGCTATGTGGACCGTGAAAACGAAGTCTGGCACGGCGCTTGCATGGTCGGCATGGTGAGCTGTCTCGCCCCTTCCTGGTTCGGCATTGCTGATTTGTTCTGGCAAATCGCCTTTGCTGTCGGCACCGTCTGGTACCTCGTTCGCGCTTTCACCTACGGTCGTTCATTGCCCTTCAACAAGCAGTGGTATGACTTTGCCCATGCCGCCATGACGTTTGGTATGTGGTGGATGTTCGCAGCTCCGGTGAGCGGCATCGTTGTTACGGTTCTGTTCACAGCGTATTGGACCTGGTTTGGTTCTTACTACGCTTGGCGCCTTTACAACGACTTCAAGAAGCCGCACTGGCTCTCTTTTGGTCAGGACATCGCTCACTTTGTTATGGCAGTGGTCATGGCATTGATGATGGTCTTTCCGGGCACTTTCATGGGTCATCAGCACAACCTGTCTGGTCATAACATGCCTGGCCATGACATGCCTGGTCATGACATGCCTGGTCATAACATGAAAGACCCGTCTATCTGCACGAGTCCAGCTTCCACGCCCGCTTCTACCCCAGCGTCTACGTCTGATTCGGTGCCTGATACTGCGGCTCCGTCCTCGGATAGTTCTGGCGGTCACGTTCCCGTTCACGGTCATGGTCACTAAGTAGCGGCGGCTGCGGCCAAGTAAAACTAGCAGTGAGAGCTGAAATGTCCACCTAGTGTGGCCTTCAGCTCTCATTGCTTTTTCGCTTCAGCTACTATCGCGTGTCGTTCAGTGGGCCTTTGGCTCAGACAGTGAGCACCCGCCAAGCAAGCGGGAATAAACCAGCTCAATCGGCAATAGAACAGCAATAGAACAGCAATAGAAAGACGCTAAACTGGCAATAGCTTAGTCATTCCTGAATCAGTGACCATCATTGTTTGCGCTAAAAGAGTTAGCTCTGAGTAGGTCGTCGTCTGCGTCTTTCTCCATCCCAAGCTCACGGTAAATTGAAGCCCGTTGCTCGTAGGCGATGGCTTCACGGTCGTGAATTTTGACATGCTCATTGGCCATGTCTAGTGCCAGTGGCCAGTCTTTGTTGTAAACCGCTGTATCGGCTAGGGTGTTCCACAAATAGCCATCATTGCCATAGCGCTCTTTGTATTTGTTGGTAAGAGTCTGAAATTCTTGGTCTCGCTCGGGTAGTCGGCCAAGTACTCCCAGTCGTCTAATTTTCCAGCGGCTATCGCGGCGGTTAAAGCGTATAACTTTGTCTGCCATTTTCACAGCAAGAGCATACGAGCCTACTTCCTTTGTTCTCTCGAAGTGTCTCTTGGCCGCTTCTGTGTTGAGGGGTGAAATTGTTGCTGCTCGCTCAACTTGTTCTTTTTTCAAGATCTCATAGTTGGCCGGGCTCATGGTGCTGGAATAGCCAGGGTAATTACCCTCTGCCCAGACATAGTCGACAGCGTAGGTGAGGCAGTTCCAGCCTGCTACCAAAATAGCCAAAAGCGGCGCAGCTAGAGCGGTGCGGCGGATGATTTTTTGAGCCCGCTCTGAGAGAACATCTGATTGGCTATTTGGTCGGCGATGGCATATTGCATAGATGGTGGCTGCTGTCCCTAAGGCCGCGAACAGGCAGAGGCCCACGATGGATGTTTTGTACAAGTATCCGCTGGTTTGAGCGATGACGCAGCAGGCCGCACCGCCTAGAGCGAAGTAGATGAGGTTGAATATCTGCTTGCCCGGCCCATCCCACCACTTACGAAAGCGGTGATCGTCGGCAAACTTTCCTGGGCCGCTAAAATCATAGACTGATGTCCAAATGTGTTCTGTGGTTTTTTCTTGTTGCGGTTGCAGTGGTTCCGCTGCTTTTTCGGCGGCCAGCGCTGCAGCTTTGGCTCGAATTGCTTCAGCCAGAGTGATCGGTCTCTCGTTGCCGCCGCACAGACAGTTCTCTTTTATTGTGGATAGTGCTGTTGCTTGCGCTACCGCTTGCTCTGTTGGCACTTCAACCAGCTCTGGGCTGACAGGTTTAAAGTCTTGCATTTGCTCTTTGTAGACTCTGTCCGCCATCAGTAATTTCTCTCCAACCCAGCTGGGCTCTCCAACTCAACGGCGCTCTCTAAGTCAGCGGCAAAGGCATGTCTGAGCCATTGCGTCCTATCGACATCTTACCCCTAGAACGACAAAGAGAGAACTTAATTTCGCTCTTTGGCCAATCTGCTCTTATTGCCGCTTAACTTGGGGCGATTGTGCTCGCTCATGCAGGTGTTCGGAAATCAATTGCTTGTGACTACCACCGCTCGTTACTGCCGAAAGCTTTTTGCAAGGTTTGGAGCATGCCCATTGCAAGATTTTCGCAAGATTCTTCTGTCTGAATAGTAATAGGTATCCCGAGAGTAAATGTTATGAGCGCTCTATCTGACAATGAAATCCGTGAACGGCTAATTTCATACACTTGTTTGCGCAACTGTTGCGGCGTTGCCGAGCAGGCTGGTACTTGTTGCACTTTGGCAGATAAAGACTGGATTTTAGGCCCAATCGAAGACTTTGCTGAAGTCTTGAAGCGTTTAGAAGAGCGTCTTGGTAGGCCCGTGCCGTTTGCCGAAGTCTTTATCGACTACGAAGAAGGGCGGCTCCTGTTTCCTGCCAAAAGTAGCTGGCAAGACCCAGCGCATTACCCTGCTATGAGGGTTGTGCCTGACACTTTTGATGTTTTAGCTCGCTATTCGTGCGCCTTTCTCAAGAATGGAAGGTGCTCTATTCACGATATTAAGCCAGACGTTTGTGCTAGTTTCCTTTGCGATTATGTGCAAAAGGTTGTTCGGTCGGTGGTTGGCAGTTGATATAGGGCTTCTTGAAATTTCTATTTTTTGATGGGCATCTCTAATTCAACCACCACTGGTAGATGATCACTGCCAATATCCTCTCCTGTGTAGCGTTTGAGGGTAACAATCTCTTTGCTGACGAGGCAGTGATCAATGGGAAATAGTGTGATTTTTTGCTGAGTACTCCAGCTAGGCTGGGGTCCGAAGCCCTGTTCAGTGTCTGTGAGTTGGCCATCATTGAGAAGTTTTCTGAAATCATTTGAAAAAGGGGTGCAGTTCAAGTCGCCAGCTACTATAACGGGGCCGCTCTTACTGGCTTCTACGGCTTCGTTAGCGTAGATGGCAAACTCTTCGTTTCTCATGGCCGTGTGTTTGAGTGGAATAAATGGATGAGCAAAAATAAGGGTGAAGTGGCCACCGGCCAGTTTGACTTTCGCAATAGCTCGCGGGCGTTTGAGAGGGCTGTAGTATCTGATTTCTTTGCTCTCTAAGGGCAGGCGGCTGAAAATTGCAATGCCACCTCCAGTAGTGTCGGTAATCATATAGGGGTAGCTCGCCAAGCCTGCTTTCAAGGCAATGAGCCAGGTTGGGGTTATTTCAGAAAAGCCAATTACATCGGGATTAGTCTGAATGATTGTTTGGGCTACAGCAAAGTATTTCTTGTTTTTTCCGCCCCAGAGGTTAAATTGCATGATTTTGAGGCGATGCATGTCCTCGGCCGCAGGTGATGATTGGCTCTCTCTTTGGGCTGGTAAGTAGAGCGGGGCGATGGCAGCAATGTTTGCCAAAAAGGCCATGGCGGCAAGAATAGTGGCTTTTTTATTTTTCAGGGGCAGGGTGGCAAGCAGCAGAACTGCGCCGAGAAAGGCAAGCAAAATGCGTCCATGGCTGATTAGCTCCAGGGTCTGATTGGCCGAGCTACAGTAGGCAGCGATAGAGATTGCTAACAGCGCTATTGATAGCAAATTGATGCAGATTACTAGAGCGTTTTTCAAGGGAGATTCCGTTAGTTCTGGCTGCAAATCAATGCTGTCTGGAATGTAGTGGCATATTGTGGCATATTGAAGTAGCCATGACCAAATCAACCATTCAAAACCAAAACCTCCATATACGACCGCTCAACCCGTCAGACTTTGCTGTCTTTTGGCCGGTCCGGCTGTTGGCACTGCAAGAGAGTCCTCAAGCTTTTGGTGCTTCTTACGAAGAGAGTCTGGCTCTGCCTGAGCATGAAGCCATCGGTCGGCTTAGCCCGAAAGATGGTGGTTTTGTACTGGGTGCCTTCGGCAGTGATTTGCTTGGTATTGCTGGCTTGGCCCGGCATTCTGGTGCGAAAGTGAGACATAAGGCTTATATCTGGGGCGTTTATGTCGTGCCGTCAGCGCGCGGTGCTGGTGTTGCTCGCAAGCTCATGGAGCGATTGTTGGAACAGTGCCGCATTATTGACGGTCTTGAGGAAGTGACACTGAGCGTTGTTACCAGCAATGCTTCGGCTAAGCGGCTTTATCAATCATTGGGCTTTGCCGTCTATGGTTTGGAAAAAAGAGCCTTGAAAATTGACCGTGAATATTTTGATGAAGAGCTTATGGCACTGCGGTTTTAGACTGGCGGATCTTTCTTCTATCAGGCGATTAATAGACCGGTCTATTAGCTTGGTGTTCATTTTTTTGCTTGTGAAAAAAAAGAAGGAGGGAAGCTGAAAGTTGCCAGGCAACCTTGAGACATTCCCCCCTTCTTCTGCGAAATTGCGGTTAGTTACTAACTAACTAGCTTACTTACTTGATCAGTGGGCTCTTCAGCACCATGAGCTTCTCACGGCTCATTTCTTTGGCGCTGTATGTGATACCACCCATGCCCAGACCTGACTGATCCCGTCCGCCGAATGGCATCCAGTCGACGCGGAAGGCCGTATGGTCGTTGACCATTACGGCGGTGGCGTTGAGCCGCCTGACTGCATACATGGCAGTGTCCACGTTGGTCGTGAAAACTGCGGCCTGGAAGGCGTAAGGCAGTGAATTGCTGAGAGCAATTGCTTCATCCAGAGTCTCGTAAGAATAGAGACAAACCACCGGGCCAAAGATCTCCATGGTAGAAACTTTAGCGCTGGCAGGCGGGTTGAGCAGCACAGTGGGCTCGTAGGCGGTTTCTCCAATGGCTTTGCCACCACAGAGAAGCTTGGCCCCGGCTGCTACTGCTTCGTCCACCCACTGGCCAACGCGAGTGACTTCGCTTGGCTTGATCAATGGTCCGACTTCGGTTGTTTTGTCGGCGGGGTCGCCAACTTTGAGTTGCTGCACCCGAGCGCTGAATTTGGCAGCGAAGCCATCGATCAGGTCTTTTGGTACGAAGACTCGTTGCACCGAAACACAGACCTGTCCGGCGTGATAGTAACCACCTTTGACCAACGGCGCGATGATGGCGTCGAGATCGGCGGTTTTGTCTACAATAACCGGGGCGGCACCACCATGCTCAAGAGCACAACGGGTTCCTGGTGCCAGTTTCGAGCGCAAGTACCAGCCCACTTTAGCTGAACCAATGAACGAGAGGTAGCCAACTCGTGGGTCTGTGGCGAGCTTCTCGGCATTGGCGTTGCTGAGATGGACGACTTGACACCACTTTTCTGGCAGACCGGCTTTGTGCAGCAGCTTGACGAAAGCTTGGCAGGAAGCGGGTGTGGCGATGGCTGGCTTGATCACTACCGGGCAGCCAGCGGCGATTGCCGGAATGGTCTGATGCACTATCAAGTTGAGCGGATGGTTGAAGGCGCTCAGTGAGACGACTACACCAATGGGCTCTAAGAATGTGAACGCCATGCGGTTGCTGGAAGCAGCGGTGAGAGCCATCGGTACCTCTTCGCCATGCAACTGGTGAATAGCTTGGATACCCAGTTTGACTCCCTGGATAGCGCGATCGACTTCCACGACTGTGTCGGTGTAGGGTTTGCCACCTTCTCTCAGCGCCGTGGCGATCAGCTCTTCGCGCTGTTCCTGCATCAGTACTGCTAAGCGCTCCAGTATGGCGATACGCTCATAGGGCGGTAGCCAGCCGTCGCGGTTGTCGAAGAGAGCTTTGGCGTTTGCCAGTACATGCTCAACCTGGTCAGCATTGTCGAGGGTGACAGTGCTGATCAGCGAACGGTCGTGGGGTGAGCGAACTTCTACGGTTTCTGGCGCACTAGAATTAGCACTAGAGCCAGCGTTAGAACTAGCTCCAGAACTGGCGCTCATGCTGCTGTCTGTTGGCACAATCTTTTCCTCTTCAGGCTGCTTTCCTTGAAGCTGGTTTGCTTCAAGCTGTTTCAGTGCAGAGTTTAGACCATGCAAGTCGAGTTTGCTGTCGACTGAGTAATCAATCGGTAGATCAATGACATGCACACCTTTGGCTGCAAGAGCTCGCTTGAGTGCGGGAAGCAGATCTTTAGTGCGTTTGATGCGCTGGCCTTTAGCTCCATGAGCGCGGGCGAAGGCCACGAAATCAGGGTTTTTGAAGTCTAGGCCGAAATCCTGCAACTGCACTTCTGACTGTTTCCACTTGATCATGCCATAGGCGGAGTCGTTGAGAATCACTATGACCAGGTCGAGGTTCAGACGGATAGCTGTTTCAAGCTCTTGAGCGTTCATCATGAAGCCACCATCACCACAGATCGAAACAACCTTGCGGCTGGGGTCGATTAGCTTCGCTGCGATAGCAGAGGGCAAACCAGCGCCCATGGTCGCCAGGGCATTGTCCAAGAGCAGAGTGTTGGCTTCGTGAGCCTGGTAGCTACGGGCGAAGGCCAGCTTGTAGAGCCCGTTGTCGAGGGTGACGATGCCATTGGAAGGCATTGCTTCACGGATATCTGCTACCAGGCGAGATGGTATGACCGGGAAGCTTGACGATTGAGCGTTGCTGAGTAGGTGCTGTTCTCCCAGCTTTTTCACTCGCAGGAAGTGCTCGAAGTTCCAGTGATTGGCTGGGCACAGCTTTTTGCCAAGTTCTTTGCCAAGCTCTTTGAGCGAATTGGCGATGTCGCCAATGACTTCGTGTTGGGGAAAGTACACGTCGTCGACTTTGGCCGAAAAGTAGTTTACGTGCAGCACCTTGGCGCCATTGCGCTCCATGAAAAAGGGCGGCTTTTCCACAACATCGTGACCGACGTTGATGATCAAGTCGGCCTGACTGAGTGCCAGATGCACCACATCATTTGCCGACAGCGCGGCAGTGCCGATGTAGAGCGGGTGGCGTTCGTCAACCACACCAACACCCATCTGTGTGTTGAAAAACGGGATGCCGCTCTTCTCAACGAATTCAGTCAGGGCCAGGCAGGTTCTGTTGCGGTTGGCTCCGGCGCCGACAAGGATAATTGGCGAGCGAGCCTGGCAGATCATCTCGGCCGCAGTCTGGATGGCGGTGGGGTCTGGGTGGGGTCGCTTGACTCGATGAATGGCAAAAGGGGTTCCGTCTACTTGCTCGGCGGCAATGTCTTCCGGCAGTTCAATGTGCGTTGCACCCGGCCGTTCTTCAGCGGCGAAGCGGAAAGCCTCGCGAACTATAGATGGGATGCGACTGCCATCAACAATTTGCCGGGCATATTTCGTGATTGGTTTCATCATCTCGACTACGTCGATGATCTGAAACTGCCCCTGCTTGCTTTTCTTGATTGGCTTTTGGCCGGTGATCATAACCATAGGCATGCCACCCAGTTGGGCGTAGGCCGCAGCAGTGACCAAGTTCGTGGCGCCGGGGCCAAGGGTGGAGAGGCAGACGCCTGGCTTGCCAGTGAGGCGGCCATAGGTGGCGGCCATGAAACCGGCAGCCTGCTCGTGACGGGTGAGAATGAGCTTGATGCTGGATGTTCGTAGTGATTCCAGAAGGTCGAGGTTTTCTTCGCCTGGAATGCCGAAAATGTATTCAACGCCCTCGTTTTCGAGAGCTTTGACAAAGAGATCTGATGCTTTCATAGTGTGTTTGTCCGCGCACTTTTGTGCGTCTTCAGTTGTGAGAATTTGAAAGGTCTAGTCGGTGTCCTAGGTTGTTGAGGTTCTGGTTTTGTTAGGGTTAGGCCAGCCAGACAACCAAACCGGCAAGAGCCGCGTGCATGGCGAAGATCAGGCTACAGATCAGCCGGGTTTTGCCTTCTTTGGCGTAACGTGAGCCGAAGGTGTAGATCAGCGAGCCCTGCGAAAGGATAATTCCTGCCGCAAAGTATTTGATGACAATGGCAGCCTGAGTTGAGGCTTCTGCCAGAGGTACGTTGCGAACCTCGGCGATGAATTGAGAGAGCATTGTTCGAACTTTCTTTTAATTCTTTGTGTTCGGAGTGAATGACCTGTAGCAGAAACAGTGGACAGCGGTCGTAATTAACGACAGTTAGTAGTAGTCAAGGGTAAAGCAAAAAGAGAGAGAATGGTGTTTGAGACCGCCCTCTCTCTCTTGCGATGAAATGCCTAGCTGGCTAGGTCAGTTGCCCTTAGTCTTCATCTTTCGGGAAGAGCGTGATGATGGTGGGCACGCCCATGTACTCGAAGGGGACTTTGCCCATGTTGGCCGCGAACTGGTCGGGGTCGACATGGTACTGGATGAAGCCGCGGCTGAGCCAGGCGTCCAGAACATGCGAGCCCGGCTTGACGAATTCGGCCTTGAAAGCCTTGAGGGCGGCTTCTTCGTCGACTGCAGCGACAGGGGTTGCGGTGGCGGGCGCTTGCGAGGGGTCTTGGGTGTTCACTGAAATTGCTCCTGTATCGGCTTAGCCGAGACGGTTAGGAGTTTTGTTGGCCGGAAAGTGCTGCTATTAGCATTGACCGGGGCAGAAGGGGAAGGCAAGGGAAGTTGTTAGGATGGGAAGGGAGAGCCTTCGCGAGCTATCGCTATGCTCCCCCTTCGCCAATGGTTCTGTAGCGTAATTCTGTTCTTTGGTCGCTAGAGCCTTGATGAGGTTCTAGAGCAGTGCTGTGGGTACTGGCTGATTCTTGAGCCGAAACTGACGACTGGCTATTTGCCGTCCACAGGCAGGTGCGTTGTGGCGCAGGCCTGAGTGACGATAGCTTCGCGCACGACTTCAGTGACATTGTCAGAGGTCATCGGCGTGATGTCGTTGATGTAAATCGGCGTGCCGACGGTGATGGTAACACCACCGCGCCATTTGAAACCCATGGCTCCATAAGAGCCACCAGCGGTAGCTTCGTCACGTTTGCCGAAGCAAAGGTGGATGGGGACGATGCCGACCTTTTCTTTCTTCTCGAGCCGCTCGTAGGCGCCAATGGCGATCAGAGCTGAGCCCTTCTTGAAGGGAAGATAGGTGCCGGAGTTGGAGATCTTTCCTTCCGGAAAGACTACCAGCGTATCGCCGCCAACCAGCACTTTGATGGCCGGTTCGATGACGGTTTTACCTTTGGTGCGATCGACTGCGAAGCAGCCAAAAGCGCCCATAACTATTGCTTTCAGTCCCCAGAGTCCGCGCATTTCTTCTTGCGCTGTCATATACCGAGGCATACGACGCATGATTGAGTAAACGACTGGCGCGTCGAACATCGAACTGTGGTTGGGGCAGAAAATGAGACGCCCGGGGGCGACCAGATTTTCCTTACCGACAATGCGAATGCGACCGACCTGGATGTAAACCCAGAGGCGAGCCAGATATTTACCAACAAGCTGGAGGGGACGGAACGACTTCGGAATGAACCCGCTTGTAAGGCAGAGGTCCACATACTCGCGGAATTTCTTTCTCCATGTGGCGACGAATTCCTTGACGAGATGTGAGCCCCGGTTGAATGGGGTTTTCACGATAAGTCTCCTGTACTCACGGGTGTGAGTAGGTTTTTGTTTTTGATGAAAGTAGAGAAAGATTGAGGCTGGAACGTTCAGAAAACCTTTTGCTGCAAGCGCACAACACTTCTCACTCCGCGAGGGAATGGTCGAAAAGTTGCCGTGACAATCTAAGCGCCTAGTGAAGGAGCAGAGAGTGTCACAAGAAGTGCCAGGGGGCTTACGAGCTTTGAGGTTAGTTCCAGAATTTGGTTGATTGAGTTGCGCTGACAAACTAACCGAAGCTCATATGAGCTATCAATGCTTCTATCTGGTGTTCTACTTAACCTTAGGCTTATGTATATAGAAAATCTTGAAACCAGTATCTACTCTAAAAATATGGCTAATGGCGTAGCTCTGCTAGGGTGCCCCGAAAATGCTTTATGAGTAGGCTCTTAATCGCCAGTGATTACTGATTGACGAGGTGCGCGAGGCCCTCGTACATACTCAAAGCTGCAAACCCTTGAGACTGCTGAATTTATTAGGTTTTCAAGAAGATAAAGGATAGGTTAAGTTATCACTTATACACCTTCAACAAAACCGGATAAATCAAAGACCTAGACCCCTGACCCACGCAACAAACAATCGAATCTTGAGGCTTCTATCTAGCCTTTTGATCATTGCCGTCCTCTTCCCCTGGCGAGTTGTGCGAGTTAACCTAGTGTCTTAATCAAGATCGAAAGGAGCCATTATGGGAATCTTGTTAAAGTGCCTGTGGCGGCTCGTCTTTCCGTGGCGCATGCCCGAACGACAAGCACCACCGACATCTACCAAAGCTGCAACAGGCACTACGCATGCAGCTAATAACGCTGCACACCACGCTTCCACTCCCAACTTCGAAGTCGAACGGAAGTTCCGGCTTCAAGATAGTGAGCTTGGTGCCTTCAGCGAACGACTCGTGCAAATGGGTTTTTCGCCAGGGCGTCTGATTGCAATGACCGACCAGTTTTTGCCCGTCAAAGTCAAAGGCGAAATGCTCCGTATTCGCGACGAAGTCGTGGGTAGCGAGAGTGTGACGCTTCTGACAATCAAAGAGTGGGTGAACATTGCTGGTGGCCGCGAGCGTCGTGAAACAGAGGGGCAACTTTCTGCTTTGACTCGGCGCTTTCTGCTCGCCCTTGGCGGTCTGCTCAACGGCGGCAAGCTCATGTCATTTTCCAAGCAACGTCAGGAGCATCACAATGCTCAGTTGCCTGGAGTAGTGATTACGCTAGACGACGTTTCTGGCCTGGGTAAGCACTCGGGTCGCTACGCTGAAATTGAGGTCCTCGTTCCTCAAGACGGCGATGTTGAGTCTGCTCGCGCACAGATAGCGCAGCTTGCTCGAACTGTGTTTGACGAGGAACGTGCACCTGTCGAAATGTCGTACCAGCTGATGTTGGAAGACTCACTTCGTTAGGCGTTGATGTAACCAAGGTCTGGTTTAGTTAAACCAACCACAGGGGAAGGCATGTTGCCTTCCCCTCATTTTCTTAAATCGCTCCATCCGGTGTCAGCGTAAATGGCTTCGAGGTCTTTGACTCGTGGCTATTTGCGCTTGCGCACGGTTTGGACTCAAAAGGTGTTTCGGCCTCACGGCCGTTCACAAAGGAGACCATTATGACTACGCAAATGAAACCAGCAATCAAGACTAAGACTGGCCGCAGGCTTGACCTGACCAGCCCAACCCGTTCCGAAATCGACATGACCGACTTCCTTGGTCAGCGTTTGATCGGGCAGAGCGACGCCATCTCGGCGGCCGTTCGCATCAAGTCGCGTGCTTTGAGCCCTCTTCGCGATGGCAACAAGTGCGCTGGCTTTTACTACTTCATCGGTGAACCCGGCGTCGGCAAGACCGAGCTGATGAAGCTTCTGGCTCTCTACGTTCACGGTAACCCCAACGCCTACGTCAAGCTCGACGGCGGCTCGCTGGCAGAGAAGCATCAGGCAGCTCGTCTGATTGGTGCTCCCACCGGCTACAAGGGCTATCAGGAACCGGAAGACCAGGAGAAGGACAAGGCGGCCTTCGACAAGAAGCTGGAAGAGCTTCAGAAGACCGACCCGGAGAAGGCTGCCAAAACTTTCCGCCGCGATCCTCGCAAGCTGCTCTCCCGGGTCAACCTGGAAGCCTCGCGTCGTGGTTCGAAAGTGCCGGTGATCTTCCTCTTCATCGACGAGGCCGACAAGCTGCATCAGTCCATCGACGACCTGCTGCTCAACGCCATCGAAGACGGCATCCTCAACTTGGCCGACAACGAAGAAGTGCAGTTCTCTGACGTCGTTATCGTCATGGCAGGCAACACTGGCTCTGCCGATGTAGTCGACCGTAAGGAAAAGATCGGCTTCGTTCGTGAGACTGCGGTGCAGAAGCAGGATGCCTCGAAAGAGATCATTCTGTCGGCGATGAAGACCCGTCACCGTCCGGAGTTCCTTGATCGTCTCGACGAGGTGATTTTCTTCCGCGCCTTGGGCAAGGAAGACCTCCGTTCGATCACGACTCTTCGTCTCAATGAAGTGGTCAACCGCTTCTTGAGCGTGATGGAGCGCGGTAAGGCTTTCACCGTAGCGGTGGAAGATTCTGCTCGCGACTTCATTCTCGATGAAGCGATGAAGGGCACGGGCAACGCTCGTAAGATCAAGCGTACGGTGAAGAAGTACTTCACTGACTCGCTGGATCGTCTGTGCACCAAGATCGCTGAAGGCGAAGAGGGCTTCGAAGATGTTCGCGCCGGCGACCTGGTCAAGGTCACGCATTCTTCCGGCAACGTGCTCGACTTCGATGTCTTCGACGACGAAGGCGACCTTTCGGCCGCTGACACATTCACCACGCACAAGCCTGACTCTACGGTGGCACAGCGTCACCTGGGAGAAGTTCGCAAAATCGACGCCGCTGCAAAGCGTGCCAAGGGTGCGAGCAAGAAGGTGTATTCGGTGACTGTCGAAGCTGAGAACGCTGGACAGATGATCATCGAGCGTGACGACGCAGTTCGGGTGCTGACTCAGCATCTGGGCTTGGAACTGGTGTTCGTGGGTGCAGCAATGAAGGCGCCCTGGAAGATCACGGTTCACGTCGAAGCAACTGATGAACAGCTCGCCTTCATCAAGGATCGCTTCAGCACGAACGGCGTTGTTGCCCTCGTGTCTGACGGCGAGTAATTGGCGGTGGGTGAGACTGCATGAATGAGCAACTATGAATGAGCCATGTGGTTGGTGGTGTAGACAGAGAAATCTGTTCTACACCACTGCCCTCGGCTCATTCTTTTTTCTGTTTTATATTATTACATATAGTATAAAACTCAAATCTGGTTGCAAAGTAGAGGCTTCGCGCGCTTGCGAGAACCTTGAACCTGCCATATTAAGGCCACTTGGCTTTGCTATAACAAAAAGTAATGAAGAACTGTTGCGCATACTGGGCTGGATGGATAGGTTCATTATCATCACCCCCAAAATTGCAAAACAGATTTTAAACGCCAATATCTGCTCTCCGCTCAGAACATCTCGAACTTTCATTTGCTGTCTCCGCAGTATGTGATTCACCTGATTTTTGAAGTAGTGCAGACGGGGATAACGGACAAAAAATTAAATGGAGACCCCTATGTTTGCCAAAGTAAAACTCATTGCCAGTGCGCTTCGCCGCCGGCTTTTTCTTGTGCATCGCGAAGACAGCAACCAGTTGCCTTCCGATCCCAATTGCTTGCCCTTCGCCTCACTTTCTCGGCAAGAGCAATTTGTGGTCACTCAGTATTTGATCAGTGTTTCCGAGCTGGTTGGCTTGTTGAACTGCATGCAGTCGCGTGGCCGAGCTGTAGATCATGATTTGGTGCTGGCAAATTTTGCCAAAGGCGAGGCTGACTATGTTAGCTTTGGTTTCATGCCGTTCATGCCTGGTGCCCTCAAGGCTTCTGGATTGACTTCGCTTGAGCCCCAAGCTATCGACCGCAGCCTTTTAGTTCGTCGCAGCGCCGGAGACAACCATGCTTGCTTTGCTGCAGTGATGCGCCAACAGGTCGAACGGCTACTGCGCAGCGGCAAAGTGATCAAGCTCGATTCCCGGGTCGCTGAGCAGCGTCTGAAGGAACTGTGTGAGGCTTCTCGCGGCGATCTGGCAGATCGGCCTGACCGCTCTTGAGCTGAGTTTGTAGGCGATTAAGCCTACGAAGGCTATGGTGTTGAACAAGTGCAGCATAGAAGACTAGATTGCCTTGTCGACCGTGTTGCCGGGGTGAGTAAGAGACGTGTCTACGACCGTTTTCTTGCTTGCCCCGGATAGCACATCAACCTTTTCGCCCCCGCAAAAAAAAAGGTGTTGTTTTACTACGACATACCGTAGGTGTGAATATTCGTTTTTCGATGCGATCCTGCCCTAACGCGTTGGTTGAGAGTCATGGTCACTCATCGTAAACGCTTAGTAACATTCGCTCTTAGGTTACAGAACATTGCCAAATGTATGTAAATATCACTTCAAGAAGGGCCTGGCTAGCGCCGCTTTCTCATCATTTTGTTGAGATCTTTCGGAGTGTTAACTGAAATGACCCTGTCAGATTGCTTCTGCGCCCTGACATATTGAAAGGTAATGGTGCAATTCAATTTTTCCTCCTCAGGCATCCAACCACCTTTACCAAACCGAACTTACCCATTCAGTATCACTATCAGCCCTAACATGCAGCACACCAGTGCCGTAGTTGGTTGCCCGCCATGTCAAAAGCATGCACTGCAACTCATTGCCATAAGCACTGAGGCCGATTCGATGCTTTTGGTTTGGTAGAGCGCTGTCACGAGCGGCAAGCTGAGGTTCGAGTGGCGTGTGGCCAAAAGCCTTATCGCAACTTGTTGGCGCCAGTATTAGATGGCGTTTGGACGAGTTGAATTGCACCAACTAAACCGTCGAATTTGAAAACACTAAGAGGAAATATGCACAGCGCCAACACTTTGACCCTCGTTCTCTCCAGCTATGCCGAAGCAAGCAAGAGAGCTGACGCCAGCATGAATGCCACCCGCGAGCGCCTTGAGGCGCCCCTCATCGCCGCTCGTGAAGCCCTGAGGCACACCAAGGCGACGGCCTTACAAGAACTTGTTATCACCTGCGAAAGAGCCTACCTGGCTGCCCACAAGACCTACGAGCACGAGTACCGTCAGGCTGGCAACAATCATGGTCTGGCTATTACCCGTGCCCTCGCCGGTCTCGACCAACGCAAGCTGGTAATTGACGCCGAACGCGTTGCCAGACTTTCTCAAGCGCAAGCTCGCTACCAGCAGGTTTGTGCTGCTGCCGGTTCGCCCGATCACATCTCGTGCCTGCCGGCTTTTGATGCTCTCAAGCTCGAAGAGGTCGAAGCTGATGAAGTTCGCGACGAACAGTTGCGGGGAAGCAATGAAATATACTTGGGTGACAAGCGCGAGCAAGACATCATTTATGCCGACCGTCTAGTTGAAATCGAGCGCCAAAAGCGCGAGAGTCTCGACCAGGCCAAGCAAGTTTTTGACCTCGCCGTCAGTCAGTTGATTCCTCCCCTTGAGGCTGCTCTCGGCTCTGCTCAGGCTGTTTTTAATGAAGAAATCTATGCAGTCACCACTCTCTTCAATCAGACTCGGCAGCGCCGTCTCTCTATCTATGAGGGCTTCCAGAATGGCACCAGCACTGCTGCTCAGGCCATTCGTTGGCTCGACCACATAGATTGATTGCGGCATAAGGCGCTGACTAAGTTGCCACTGATGTAACTTAGTAAATAAGCAATTCTGCATTCTTTGTGGCGGCATACTCAATATCGAGTGTGTCGCCTTTTTTCTTCAGACCCACCCCCAAAAAAACTTTTTTGTCTTCTACTACATTCTATAATACGAATAAGAATAGTATATAGATTTTAGTATGGCCTGATTTCATTCTTGGTAATCAGCTCCATTTTTAAGCCGTTTAAGTTACTGCTTCTTCTTGCTGTGTCTAGTGGTTGGCCGAAGAACTTGGATGCCATTTCAAAGACTAGCCGTTCGCCAAATTGGTCAATCCTTCCTTCGAAATGAAATCCGCCGACCTCATGCGTAAAAATTCTTTCTCCATCGATCATTTTTGAGTTGGCAAAAATCGCTTGTTCTTCAGGTTGCAGCTCGCCAAAGTCTGCCGTTACTCCGCTGTCTAACGATCCTGCGAGGTGCCGAATTAGTGAGCCGTTTTCATAATAGGCATAGCCGAAAACATTGTTGCCACTATGTAGGGCAAACATTAGAAGTTTGCCTTCGGGGTAGATAGCTAGTACTTTGCGGAAGAACGGATGCTGTTCGAGATCATCGATGCATTCGAAAACTATGTCTTGGTCGGCGATAAAGACAGCCTTATCATAAACGCCTAGCAATAGGGTTTGTTCTTCTGGATAGACGTCCAGGGTTGCTTCTGTTCTTGACTCATAGCCAATAAAGCCCAGTTTCTCCAAGATCTCATCTACTCTTTCCGGGTGGTGTTCAGGCAGTTCACCTAAGTAACCTGTGGCGCAGTCGCCAGTGATAATGCAAGCCGCTTTCCAACCCATGTAGGAACTCCAATAGCCAATGCCAATAGTTTATCTAACCTTTTGTATTCCCCCAAAGTCACCCTTGTTGGCTAATCTGCAAAATTACCAAGTGATAGAGGTGATATCTACCACTCAATGGTAAATTTGCATGCTCTATCCGCGAACATTTTCTCTAATTGTTCATTTGCCCTTCTTGGGTTGCTCATTGACCTCAGTCGGAGTGTTAGCTTGATTCGATGTTTGATTATTTATCCCATTGATAAACGCAGCCAGATTGGAGATGGCGAGCACCAGTAAGTAGCCACCAATAAACCAGGCTATGGTGGCGAGAAATTTGCGTGCCGACTTATTAGCAGTAGCCGCTGGAGTAAGTGGCGTGGTTGCTTGGTCTAAGGTTCTTAGCGGACTAAAAATTTCGCCGTTGGCAGTGACATATTGTTCGCTGACAAAGTCTGGAACCTTTGGTGTCTCATAGGTTTTCATAATTTTGGTTCGATCGTCTTTGAGAGCGAGAATGACATCAAGTGTAAGCATTTGGCTAGCCTCTAAACCGAGGTGGCCTGTCATGCTGCGACTATGCATGCCGACGATTTCATTGTTCTGAAAAATTGGTGAGCCCGCAGCTGCTAGGGGTAGGTGAATATTGTGATTTAAGTAAGTGGTGTTAGAGCCTCTGTCGGCTACTACTTCCCCGACCTTCTTGATCAAGCGCATTGAAGCCGGTTCAATGCTGATGCTAGTAATGGAGCATTTGTCATCCAGCTCATTTTCCGAAAGAATAAATTCATTGATATCGTCGGTTGCTTCAGTAGGGTCCGAGTCTGCTGCATGATTGCCTACTGAGACAATTTGACCGCTGCGACTCAGCTCAAACAGTGTGCGATAGACTGTGTAGTCATCACAGCCGAGTACCATCCATAAATCATCAGTCGGAGTTATTTCGTCGAGGGTCTGAAATAGTTTTAGAGCAAAAGGTTTCGCTTCGTCAGCTAAGTCGCTATCGTCGCACTGCTCTGTTTTTCGGGCAAATGTACTGATTCCTGCAGTAAGACCAGAGCGAATTCGTTGTAGTTCATCGAGCCGTCTGTAGCCTTCCAGCAACAAGGTATCCGAAGACCGATTGAGCATGGCATGAGGCCAAGTGCCCTGATTGGTGCTGGGGTGAAAGGCAAATTTGGTGGCAATATCTTTTTCAACAATTTGATAAATGGCCATTTCGTTCCATAGATTTTTGTATTGTGCCGTTACCACCTTGCCTTTTAGGCAGAAAATCTGCGCCAGCGGTCGCATCAGGTCATCGCAAAGATAGAGAATACCGTCCCTTTGGGCGCTGCTTAAGGTCTGCAGAACGAGCGGCAGATCAATATCGCAAAAATTGCCGCGAAAGCCCTCGTTGTTCAAGTCTAGAGGAAAGCGCAAAGCTTCACTGACTGTTTCGATTTGAGCGGGAGACAATGATTGAAATTCAGTGTCCATGTGCAGAAAACAACAGTCGTATACTCTGGCTTTCGGCGGTGGCGGCGAACCGCCTAGCCAGGCACGAATTGCTTCAGGCGAGTCGAAGTATTGGTGCAGAGTAATTGCCTTGACGGCATATTCAGTTGGTGAATTAAGCAGAACTATTTTTAGAGCTTGGGGATTGCACTTATATGGTGCTAACACTGAAGCTACCGATACGACCAATCCGTCATCAACCAGAAAGCAGCCAGCCAGTGGTTGCTGTTCTGGTGCACAGCGATCATATATGAGGCCAATAGCAATAGAGCCACCGGCTTCGACTTTGGGGATTGTTACTTCCAAGAAATCACCCAGACGGCCAAGTTCAAATACATTCTACCCAATACGCGGCCGAATCTTAGTACTTACGGCGATGACGGCACAGTGGTAGCGGGACTAGCAGGAGTATCGGGGCTAGGGAGAGCGCTTGAAGTCGCGGCATCTGATGTAGGCTGGGGAGTGCTGCTTGACGTTGTGGTATCAGCAGCAGGTTGTGTAGCTGGAGCGCTTGAAGTCGCGGCATCAGCAGCAGGTTGTGTAGCTGGAGCGCTTGAAGTCGCGGCATCAGTCGCAGGTTGGGCAGCTGGAGCGCTTGAAGTCATGGTATCAGCAGCAGGTTGGGCAGCCGTGCTGCCTGAGGTTGTGGTATCTGCCAGAGGCGGGGCAGCTGGGCTGCTTGAGGTCGCTGTATCGGTCGCTGGCTGAGTTGCTGTACTTGTTGACGCAGCGGCGCTAGGAGCTAAGCTGGAGGTACTTGTATTTGCCGGAGTCGAGGCCGCCGTGTCATTTTGAGCGTTCTGGATAAGCTCAGATTCCACTGCTAATGCTTCCTGAGTTTTATTTTGGGCTTTGTATACTTTGCCCAGTACAACCAACGATATCGTCCGTTCCTTTGCTAGTGCCGGTGCTTGCTTGGCTAAAGCTACTGATTGCTTCAAGAGATTTTCAGCTGCAGGATAGTCTTTGTCTTTGATCAATAAATTGGACAGAGAAACAGACTCTTGCACAACGGCAGTTCTGGCCGGTGTTTTTGCCGCTTTAGTCACCTTTAAAACATTGGTTTGATAATAAATAGCCTGCTTCACTTTATGCTGGGCGTCGCTTGCTGTGACCAAATGCTTGAGTGGCACAATACTCTTCTGGCTATCCACTCCATCTCGCATATTGATTATTTGCAGTACGTAGGCGAAAGTTCTTTCAGCGTTCTCCCACTGCTTTTTAAGCTCATACTGGTTCCCGAGTTTGGAGTACTGCTCTACTGCCCTGTTTTGCATGGCGAAATACTGCTGCGCTTGCGCCGGATTGACATAATTGGTTCTTTGTGGCCTCTGCTGGGTCATTGCCGCAGCTCCGGCTCCTACGCCGAACAGACCAGCGTTCAGTCCACCAAATTCACCAAGGGCTTGCCCACTTGCTGAAGGATGAGCCAACGCAAGCATAGATATGACAGCACAGGTTTGTAGCGTGATTTTTTTCTGCGACATAACCACTAGTGAACGTCTGAAACTACTAAATTCACGTTACCACATCCCTGCCACAGCCATAATTAAAACCATGCTTTACCCCCCATGGTTGGGGTAGACTCAACAATCTAGACTAAGGAGTCTAATTTATCAGTCTAAGATAGATTAGTTCGTTTTTCCTTAACAATCTATTGAACTATTTTTTTGTTCGAGCATAATGGGTTGATGAACAAGAATTGCTACATGCTCCCCACCCAACAAATTGTCGCCGAAGGCGCCAAACAGAGGAGCACGTCGCGAAGTATGCACTGACAAAATACAGAATTCAGAATTCCGCATTCAGTTCAGCTTATTCGACGGCTCCCAATAAAATGGGAGCTTTTTTTTGCTGAAGTTTTTGCCGAAGCATTGTTTGTTCTAGTCCGAAAATCGATCCAAAAATACTTCACCATATGGAGATAGAAAGTGCACTAATGAAGCCCTTAAAGAACGCTGTAGAAACTGACAATTTGAGAAAAGTATTTGAAATCAAACAAGGCCTCTTGCGCAGAAATGCCAAGACAGTCGTGGCCGTTGAAGGAATTTCGCTTACAGTTCCAGCGGGGCAGTCAGTGGCGTTCATCGGGCCAAACGGAGCTGGTAAATCGACCACAATTAAGATGCTGACAGGCATTCTTAAGCCTAGCTCTGGCACTGCTTCGGTGTTGGGTTTAGATCCGTGGAAGCAGCGCTCTAAACTAGTGCGCCAAATAGGTGCTGTGTTTGGTCAGCGTTCGCAGCTCTGGCTCCATTTGCCGCCTTCAGACAGTTTTGACTTGCTGGCTGAAATCTATGGCATTGCCAAAAATGACTATAGAAAAAGAAAGGCACTGCTGGTAGAGCGCTTTGACCTCGGTCGCTTCCTCTCAACTCCTGTGCGTAAACTCTCTCTGGGTGAGCGCATGCGAGCCGAAATAGCCGCCAGCTTATTGCATAGGCCACAGTTGCTTTTATTGGATGAGCCAACAATCGGTGTTGATGTGATTGCTAGGCAAAACTTGCGCGATCTTGTCTGTGAGTGGAATAGAGAGGAGGGCGTAACTGTCTTTCTCACTAGCCACGACACCGGCGATATCGAATCTGTTGCCGATAGAGTTGTTGTCATCAACCATGGTCGAGTAGTTTTAGACGACTCTCTATCTAGTGTCAGTGCCAATACTTTGATTGAAGGAAGGTCCGCAGGGCTGGAAGAAATAATCGCTCACTTGTTCAACAGTGCAGCTAGTTTGACCATGCAAAACTGCATTTCGCCAAGTTAGCTCTAGCAAGTTAGACCTAGAAAATAGGAAATTGCATAATGAAAAATTCAATACGCCAAAGCTGGGCCGTAGCTAAAGTAGCGGCTCGGTCTAACCTGGCCTACATCGGCGAAGTAGCCAGTCGTACTTTCTTCTTGGCTGTCATTCTCTTCATCTTTTTGAAGCTTTGGCAAGCGACGTATCGTGAGTCGGCTAGTGCCGTTCTTGGTGGCTTGTCTCTCAATCAAATGCTTTGGTATTTGACTGTGACAGAAGCTATCTACATGTCGGCACCACGCTTGGCTCAGCAAATCGATGAAGACGTGCGTTCCGGTGCTCTGGCTGTGCGTTTGCTTAAACCTATAAGCTATCCGCTTTATTGTTTGAGTAGCGCACTGGGAGAGCGAATAGTGAGGTTCTTAGCTAACTTCGTTACTGGTGCTGCAGTTACTTTCTGCCTAGTGGGGCCATTTAATTGCAGTGCAGAAGCGCCAATCATGCTGCTGGTTAGCGTGCTGTTTGCCTTTGTTTTAGATGGTTTGGGCCATTTGATCATTGGCCTTTGGGCATTTTGGCTAGAAGATACATCTGGCTTGTTGCTTATCTACACCAGGTTGAGCATGATTCTTGGTGGCATGCTCATTCCGATGGAACTGTTCCCTGATTGGTTGAAGAGCTTTGTGCTTTTCCTGCCTTTCCCTTATTTGATTTGGGGGCCGGCCCATCTGTTTGTTCATGCCGACTGGCTGCAATTTGCTCAATTAGTGGGCTTGCAGTGTCTGTATATATTGGTTCTACTTGCTGTCGTTAATCTGATTTATGGTTGGGCACTAGAGCGCATTTCAGCACATGGAGGTTAACTATGTGGTTTTCAAAAATCCTGAGCTACCTCAGGCTGGCTCGGGCTTATATCAAGCTCAATTGGTCGATGCAAATGGAATATCGCGGGGCCTTTGTTTCGCAGGCCCTGGCGATGTTCCTCAATAACGGCACCTGGCTTGCTTTCTGGATGCTTTTCTTCAGCAGGTTCCCGGTCGTAAAGGGCTGGGAGCAAGCTGACGTGGTAACCCTTTGGGCTATCAGTGCTGCTGGATTTGGCTTAGGCAACGCTTTTTGCTGGAATTTGCACAATTTGGCTGCCATGGTTTCACGCGGAGAGCTAGATGTTTGGATGCTTTATCCGCGGTCGTTAATCCCGCATCTTGCCCTCGGTAAGATGAGTGCCACCGCTATTGGTGACTTGGCTTTTGGCTATTTTATCTATATCGTCATGGTTCGGCCGGATTTGCAGCATTTCTTGCTTTTCAACTTGTTGGTTGTTGCAGTTGCTCTGGTCTTTATTGGCTTCAATTTGTGGCGTGGTAGTTTGGCTTTTTACTTTGGTCAGGCAGAAGTATTGTCTGAGCAGTGGTTCTTCGCCATGATTACGTTCTCTACTTATCCGAATTGTCTCTTTGATGGTTGGATGAAAGTAGTGCTCTACACCTTGATTCCAGCTGGTTTTGTTAGTGGCCTGCCGGTAGAAGCACTGCGCGATTTCGATTTTAGCGCTGCCGCTTTTACCTGGCTTGGTGCCCTTGCTGTACTGGCTTCAGGGTTTGCATCGTTTGAGCTTGGCTTGCGCCGCTATCAATCGGGTAATTTGTTGGGTATGAGGTCGTGAGTGTTTCAGTGGGTATCGTACGATTAAATCCTCTCAAAATGCGAGATTCGCGCTTGCGTAAGTTCTCGCAAAATGAGAAATTGTTGATCACCTTGGCGACAACAAGTGGATTTTCAATATCGGCGGAGGCAACTATAGGCTGGCTGCTATGGTCTGGATAAGCAATGATCTTGTGTATGTTTTGAAAATCATGACTCACGCAGAATATGACAAGGAGACGTTTTGATGGCTACTGAGAAATACAAGAAACTAATTGATCGTCTTCCCTTGATTCCGATTAAAGATGATGTCCATCTTGATGCAGCCCACTGTATGGCCCAAAGTCTTATGGCGCTAAAGAATAAGTTGAGCACCGAAGAAGAAGGATACCTCGAAGTGTTGCTCAATGAGATTGTCAGGTATGAAGACAAGCACCACCGCATCGATTTGAGTGATGTTAGCCCGCTTGATGTGCTGATTTCGTTCATGGAAGATCATGAACTTAAGCAAGTTGATTTATGCAGGATAATTGGCTGCTCTTCTGGCGTTGCCAGTGAAATTATTAGCGGAAAGCGAGAGTTGAGCAAAGGACAAGTCGTATTGCTGGCGGAGCGCTTCAAAGTTTCACCAGCTGTTTTTCTTCCCAAGGCTATTGCTCTCGCCTAATTGGTACTGCAAATTGTGATCGTTAGAATCGAGGGTGGCTATGACTAAGAAGAAAGTCAATCTAGACGACGTCAGCATAGCCGCTCCCTGCCCAGTTACGTGGGCCGAAATGGAAGGTGATGAGCGCAAACGTTTCTGCTCTTTATGTTCGTTGCATGTCTACAATATTTCTGAGATGAAGCGCAAAGAAGCTGAAGATTTTCTCTCGGCCAATACTGAGGGTGTCTGTCTTCGCCTATTTCGCCGAGCCGACGGTACTCTGATTGCCAAAGATTGTCCTGTCGGTCGCCGCCTTGCCGATGCTGTAAAACGGAGAGTGCGGGCTGTTGCGGTGGCCTTGGTGGCGATGCTCAATGCTTCTGCTGTCTTTGGCCAGGATACTAAATTGAAGGTTCCGGATAGCCCCATAAGGACTGTGAGGCCACGCATGGGCTTCGTTTTTCAGCCTAATACATGGCCGAAGAAATCTGAGCCCGGTAATGACGGTGAGCAAGAAGTCAAATCGGAAGTGATGGAGGGCGGTGCTCCCGTTGTGACAGAGTCGGCCAGGCTTGGGGAGAACAGAGATCTCAATCAGAAGGCTGACACTACTGCAATGGATGCTTTTCGTGCCGCTCAAGTTCATCAGGGGGCCAAATGCTTTCGTGAAGCGGCTGAATCCTACGAAATAGCAATCAAAGCTTTTCGCGCCAATAAAGACAAGTATGACCACAAATTTGAAGTGACCGTAGTGAAAGAATATGCCAAACTATTGCGCCAACAGAAGCATTCGGCTAAAGCCAAGTTGATTGAGAAAGAATTCTGCCGTTCTTTCTGAAGTGAATCTTACTCTTTATCAGGAATTGGCGCACCCTCTGGCAATGTTGGTAGGCGTTGGCCTCGAGAACTCTGCATTGGAATACCGTCAAAGACGAAGACCGCTTTTTTGCCCTTACTTGTTGTCTCTTTCACCATCTTGCGAATTGCAGCCGCCTCTGATATGCGCTTCTGAGTTTCCAAAAAATCAGCTAACTCCGTCCATACTTGGTTTGCAAAGGTTGGATCATGACGTACTTTTGACAGTGCGATTGAAGCATTCATGAAATTTTCTTCTGCATCGGTACTTTGATTTGCTATCACGTTGGCCCGGGCTGTTTGCAGGTACTTATATGCAGTTGCATCTGCACTTTGCTCCAAGGTGAGGCTTGTATTGAGCTTATTACTCTTGTCGTGGGGGCGATGAAGTATTTGAGCAGCAGTAATTGGATTCTTCATATTGCTAGGTTGTTCTGGTTTGAATTGAATTTTTTGGGGATAGCCCTGAGCAATTGCCCCACTCAAAGAGAGCATCAGAGCCCAGATAGAAGCCCCCACCTGCGTCAAGCGCTTAGTCATAATTTTGTTGAGTGCGAACTCTTCTTGTTTCATTGGCTCCGATGAATCTTTGTGCTTCGTTTTCTAGTTTGAAGGAGGCTTGGGCTTGTCTTCAAATTGATTCATGCGGTCTTCTAACTTAACGATGCGTTTTTCTAACCGTCCAACATTGCGTTCTGAAGACAGCATCAATGAAGAGATGCCGCTCAGCTTTGTGTTTACTTCTGAACGAAACTCATGCAATTCTTCAATTGTCTGGTCAAGCTTGGTATTGGTTTGGTCAAGTCGGACGATGCTCTGGTCAAGCTTAGCGTTCGTTTGCTTGAGGCTAGCATTGGTTTGATCAAGCCTGGTATTGGTTTGACCAATGCCATCTGCAAGCAAGGCAAAGCCTGCCCGCATTTCTAGCTGCAACATTTCAATTAATTGCTTGTCCTGGCTCATCTCATTCACCTCGTTAGTCCCACAATAGAGAT
>JBAYTY010000046.1:0-51196 GCA_041675385.1 Candidatus Obscuribacterales bacterium | reverse complement strand
TCTAAAAAAGTGCAGAAAATCGGAAAAGAGGAACGGCATTCGCCGTTCCTCTTCCGATCATGTACTAAATACCCCGGCAATCGACCGTGGCAAAACAGCGGCAACAGAGCTTGGCGCGTGACACGAAAGAGATTTTTCGGAAGCTCAAGCGAGAAGGATGCCAGCAAAGATGCGCCTGAGAGCGAAGGTGATTGCGCGTCTAGTCCTGTCATTCAAGGGTCCAAGGCTTCTAAATCTAAATCCAAACCTCGCGGACAACAACCAGGTTCAAAGGGCCACGGACGGACAGAGCGTGGGAGCATACCAACTTCGGAGACGATCACGTTAGAGATTGAGAGCGGTTGCAAATGTTCAACTTGCGGAAAGGGCTACAGACAGCTGACCAGCACTGAAGAGTCATCACTGTACGAAATCCAGGTCGAACTCTACAAGACTCAGTTCGAGCGTCTCAAATACGTCTCAGTGTGCGAATGCGAGGGCAAGAAAATTGTCACAGCGCCGCCACCAGCAAAGCTTTATCCAAGAACAGACGTCGGTATTTCGCTGTGGACATTCCTAGCAGTTCAAAAGTTTTTACACGGAGTGCCGACGAGTCGTACGCTGAAGGACCTGAGCTTGAGCGACTTCGAACTATCCGAAGGAACTGTAACCGGTGGCTTTAAGGTCATTGACGGGCTACTTACTCCTCTGTACGAAGCTCTAAAGAACCACTGTAGAGGCGCCAGCAACTGGAATGCTGATGAGACAACTTGGCGCGTGTTTAGCTCTGGTCGCAAGCGTTGGTGGCTCTGGCTCATCGCTTCCGATGACGCAGTAGTCCATATTTTAGATCCAAGCAGATCGAGAAAAGTACCGACTGAGTTCTTTGCTGGTTCTAGCGGAACGCTGATGACAGACCGTTTTTCTTCTTACAAGCCTCTTGGAGATCACATTCAAAAGGCCCTTTGCTGGGTTCATCAGCGCAGAGATTTTGTGGCAGTGATGAATGGCAATGCCGCTCTCGCTCCGTGGGCGAAGAGCTGGCTCAAAGAAATTGGGCTGCTCTTTGTACTCAACCTTCGCCGTTTTCGGCTGTGGGAAGCAGGAAGTGGCTTCGGCGGAGCGTGGGACGCTGCAAATGAAAAGCTAGCCAAGCACGTGAAAAAGCTCGAAAGGCGCTGGCAGAGAGAGCTTAAAGGACCGAAATTGCACAGGCAGCAAAAGGCAGTGCTGAACAGTATGAAGAAGCACTGGCCTGGACTGACTTTGTTTCTGAGTGATCCGAGAATTCCGCTAGACAACAATCGTGCAGAAAGACTATTGCGCAACGCTGTGATTCTGAGAAAGAACAGTTACGGAAGCGGTTCTGAGTGGGCTGGTCACATGGCCGCCAAATTCTTTTCGCTGTTTCAAACCTGGTTAATCAATGATCTCAACCCGCAGGCCATGCTGATGGACTACTTTGAGAAATGCTCGGAGACACCAGGAAAACCACCCCCGAACATTGCTGACTACTTGCCTTGGACCATGTCGGATCTTCGAAAAAAGGAATTTGCTCTGCCAAAGTCTTACAAGAAGCCGAAGTAACTAAACTTAAAGTGCAAAAAGTGCAGAAAAACGCTGAAATGGAGCTAGAGCAGCTTTATTCGATCAATTTTAACCCACTGTGGTAGCCGAACGCTTACCGTTTTTTGAAAGTTTTGATTTAGCAAGAAAAAGAGAAAGGCGAAGAAGAAAGAGAGGAAGAAGGCTGCCCTTCTTCCTCTCCCAAAACGAGCTTCCAGCAAAGGTCACAAGAGCTTAGCCCTCATGACCAATGCCGAAAGACACGTCAATTACTTCTTGCTGTCGGCCCCTTTGTCGTCGGCCTTGCTGTCAGGCATGCCACCAGAGCCGGCACCAACAGTGGTGTCAACCTGAGCAGCAGAATCAGCACCGGAATCAGCAGGAGCGGCAGCAGGGCTGGCAGGGACATCAGCCTGCGAATCAGTCGGCGCCGGCAGCTGCAGCACGGGTTCGACCACATGGGCTTCGACGTCAATGACATCAGCCGGTTTCTGTGCGGCAGCCTGAGCAGCCTGCTCGGCCCGCTTTTGGTCGAGGGCAGTCTTGTAAGCGTTGAGTTCTTCCAAGATCGGACCACAGATCGTGACGACGTTATCGAACTCGCCCTTCTCCAAAGCGGCCTTGGCGCTGACTTCTGCCGCTTCTGCACGCTTGAGCAGAGCCGCCAGCTCTTGGTCATTGGCATACTCAGGCTTGGCAGCGTGCTGCCTCAAGGCCTCGACAGCCATGGCGAAAACGCCAAAGACAAGATAGGTCTTGCCATTGCGCGCCTTCTTGCGGGCCCAGTTGACGGCCATCAAGAAGAGAATGGCACCAATGGCGCCGATGACGAGTACTACGGTAAGGAATGTTCCCACGGTTTACCTCCGAGTTTATTTTTGCGCTGTTTCCAGCGAAAATTGGGAGGATATCGACCAAAGCCGCTATCCTCCAAGGTTTTTGTTTAGAGGCTTGAGCCTCAAAATCCCCCCGAACCGCATGCTGCACGAATGCACAAACATACAAACGTAGATCTGTACACTCTATACAGCACGTGGTGAGAGGGTAGACTGTTGTGCCCCTATCAGCCTAATGGGCTAATGGGCTGCAGTCGGGCACTCGGCGTTTTCGCAGCCGGTCAGGGGGTCGCTGATGCTGTCGCCGCAGGCGGCACAGCGAGGAGTGGCGTCCAGCGAAGTCACAGGCCGGGCGTCACGGGTGAACACCGGGCAGGGCTCTTCGCGCTTGCGGGAGCTGACGAAGCCGTTGAAGCGCTTGTCGAAGAGATGGTCTTCGAGCAGCTGGAACTTGTAGGTGGCGGTCAATGGTCCATGGGAGCTCAGACCTTCACGGATTTCCAGGGTGAAGGCAGGGAAGAGGCCGCCGGTGGCCGCTTCTGCCAGGAGATGGCCACGGGGCTCGGTGCTGCGCACGCAGGTCTTGTCCTTGTGGTCGCCGAAGCTGAGCAGCGACAAGAAGCCACTGCGAGCCATGCGCTTGTCCTTCTTGAGCAGAGCGCTCAGGGCGAACTGGTTGCGCTTGTCCGGTTCGATGGAACCCTTGAAGATTTCTTCGCCGTCGACGAGCACGATAGCCGTGACCGGATCAGCGGTGAAGATAACGAGTTGGGCAGTTGCCGGGTCGCAGACACGCACATAGGTGTCGGTGCCTTCCATGAACTGCTCGGCAGTTTCTTGGTTGCAACCACGGGTGATGAGTACTGTTGTCATATTCTATTTCCTCTTACGGGTTGTTTGTTGACGGGCGACATCTGCATAGAGGTCGCACGGATGGCCATGTCAGACCCAATGTCTGGCATCGACCATCGGAAGCATGGGACGGTTCTGGTGAAGCGTTGAAGCAAGCTCAAATTGCCGGAATGCTATCCGCTCACTTGGTCTTGCCGAGGGACAGCAGACGCTGTATGCCGGCAATCGAGGCGAGCAGAAGCACGACCAGCAGTATGGCCACCAGTAGTCCTCCAATGACTGCAATCGAAGCGCCCACAACCGACGTGGCGTGGGTGTACGAATGACTGATGATTTGCATTACCCAGGGCATCACCGATTGCTCGGCGAACTCCTGGGCCACTGTCCATCCACCAGCCGCGATGGCACACCAGGCCACGAGGAAGGTGAACAGGTACATGACGAAGCCTGAAAGTTTCATCTCTTTCTCTCACGTAGTGTTCAAGGGGTCACAGGCTATGCCGCGACAGCCCTCTTGAACCAGTTGTTGATAATTTCGAGGTGTTGGGGAAAGCCGATATCGTCGGGCAATTCCTCAGCGGCAAAAACGCCGACGTCTTGCACTTCCTCGCCCGCCAGCAGTTCTCCGCCGCCGCCTTCTATAGGTCTGGCATGGTAGACGAGGATGATTTCGTTGGCACCTTGGATGGGCGAGTAAACGGCAAGCAGTCGCACAATTGCGACCACCAAACCAGTCTCTTCAAACACCTCGCGAATAGCTGCCAGTTCAGCGTCTTCGTGCGCTTCGATGAAGCCGCCAGGAAGACACCATGTGCCCACGAGTGGCGGTTGAGCGCGCTTTGTCAGGACGATTCCTTCTGCAGTTTCAACCAGACATATGGCAGCGGGTTTGGGGTTATCCCAATGGACAAACCGACACGACGGCGACGAACAGGCCAGGCGAAACCGTTCGCAGACCAGTTGTTCAGTCAAGCCGTGGGCACAGAGTGGGCAGAAGCGGTAGCCGCTGAAGTGGGCGGGAGGCGGGTAAGCATGGACTTGCTTGGCACTAGCGGAAGATTGGTCTCCTTCGATAGTTAGGGTTGGGACAGATGGAGCAGGGTCATCGCTGAGCGATGGTCCTCCTTCGGAATTGGGATGCTCATGACGTGCAAGGTTTACTGTCATATCTTCGTTCTAAAACGTTGTCTTCCGAGAGCTTTTGCAAACTAGGGCTAAGAAGTGCTTGCTAGAAGTGCTTTCTAGAAGTCACCTCATCGCCGCAGCAGGAATGTTCAAAACCAGCACTACAACCTGAACTCAACCGACCAACTAACTAGCAAACCAACTCGTCCTCAATTTCGCAATGCAGTGATTCCAGCGCCGACCAGCAATCTGGTAGGAGAAGAATCAATGGTGGAGGTAAGGACGGAGCTTTGGTGGTTTGGAAGAGACTCAGGTGGGTGGTGGAAATAAGAACAGCACTAGTACATTAAGTCTCGCGCCTACGCCCGTACAATCAATATCTACAGAACTTTACATGCGCGCGCGAGTACTAAGCTTTCCTTTAGATTCCGCATGACAAGCTGCTGACATGGCTTTGCGGACAAACAAGAGCCTCTTGACAGCGCTAGCGGCACGAGGTTCCCAAGGGATATACGAAAGTGTCTAGTTTGAAGACATCGCTTTGCTCTTGCCCTGAAAGCAAGCGCCCAGAAGGCTAGCCTAGTTCTGCTAGCACCGCTCTAAACAACCTATCGAGGCGTTTTGAAGCATTCTTGGAAGCCTCTAATACTTCTTCGTGACCACCCATGGCTTCGTCTGGTCGCCAAACATTCGTAATCACAGAAACAGCACAAGCTGTTGTAGTCGTACCAAGAGAACTAGTGCCATCACAACAAAGCAGTTCGGGCACGGTCGACATACCGACAGCATCGGCTTTCAATTTGCGCAGCATTTCAATCTCGGCCATGGTCTCGTAGGTTGGCCCGAGTAGGCCAGCATAGACGCCCTGACGTAAAGGTCTAGATTCAGACTGGGGCGCTGTTATAGCTAGCTTCTCGCCAACACTAATGAGCATTTCGGTAAGCCGGTTTCTGCAATCGCTGGTCGGTTTAGCAATGGCCGGAATAAGACCCGTATTTTTAAGCTCAGGGTTGAGGTGGTCGCGGTAGCCAGTCAATACCATCAAATCGCCCACAGAGTAGTCGAGATTAAGGCCACCTGCGGCATTGGTCAAAAGCAAATTAGGCACTCCCCACTCTACAATCGCGCGGCTAGCCAATGTTACGGTGGGCCAATCATATCCTTCATAGAGGTGGAAGCGTCCGCGCAAAACGGCTACGAGAGGCCCGCCCACTTCGATGCGGCCGACAGTGAGAGTGCCAGAATGACCGACAACTCCCGGTGCCATACCGAAAAGATCTTGATAAGGCAACACTGCTGCGTCAACCAATTTGTCTAAGACACTGACGCCCGAGCCCAAAACCACTGCTGCCACCGGCACCTCAGAGCTAAGTTTTTTGAGAGCACTAACAGCTTCTGAAGCGGTTCTCGGCGCTGACTTGATCATGATTCTCCTTTAGTTTATCGGTTAATTGCCATTAGCACTTGAGGGGAAAGTATGCCCCCTTCAGGCACAGCCAAAGCCAACACTTTCAAACCAGCGTGGGCCGCTACAATCATGGTCGGCACTGTATTCCAGTTATAGAAATGAGCACCCATGCTGTAGATCAAATCGAGGTCAGCTTGGCTCGGCACCAAAGCCGGTTTAATACCAGCAACGATACCACTGCGCAGTTTGCTCAATGGGTTGCCCATGGTCCAAGTCTCTTCTTGATCAATAGTATCGGCAGCGGAAAGATAGATTCTATTGACCACGGGGAAACGCTCACCAATTGGGTTATTTGGCCCGACTAGTGGATTATCGCCAGTGAGATTTAAGTGGTCAGAAATAATATGGGGCTCGGCCAAATTATCTTTGAGATGACTAGGCGAAAAGCCGTAAGCCCTGTCGATAACTATTACCACTTCAGCTTTTTCTTTGTTGCGAATCAGGTCGACGGTTGCCTCAGAGAACTTTTCGAAGAAATCAAACTCAGGACAAGTACCGGTAAAATCAATGCGCTTTGCATTCCTCAGCTTCAATTTTTCACCTCACTAATAAACGATTGGCCGGCACCAGTCCAGCCGATATTAAGCCAAGAAGATAGCGAGCCAGCTATATCAGCAAAGCCATGGCGAATGCCAATATCGGCCGACTGCAGCGACGGGCTGTAACCAACCAGCGGAACAAACTCACGGGTGTGGTCTGTACCTGGAGCAGTGGGGTCGTTGCCGTGGTCTGACGAGATTAGTAGCAGATCTTCTGGCTGCATAGCAGTGATAATACGCCCCAGCCACTGGTCGATTTCTTCTAGGGCATGACCATAACCTTTAACATCGCGACGATGACCATACAGCGAATCAGTATCGACTAGGTTTGTAAAAATCAGACCCATGCGATCAGGTCTAGTCAAGCTGATCTGCACAGTGTTCAGATCAATGTCACCATTAATAGCTTTCAATGTCAGCTCTAGACCTTCCACGTTTGTACCGGTGTGTTTGGCGTGGGAGAGACCATTGCCGACAAAAATATCTTCAATTTTACCAATGCCAAAAACGCCCAAACCAGAGTCAAGGGCATTGTCTAAGAAAGTCTTTGCAGGAGGTGGCACTGCATAGTCGTGACGCTCACCCGACATCCGTTTGTAAGAACCGCTCTCGCCATTAAATGGTCTGGCAATGACACGGCCAACGCGGTAGGGTCCGTCCAGTATTTTGCGGGCGATTTCGCACCATTGATAAAGAGTGGCTAGAGGCACGACATCTACGTGGGTAGCCACCTGAAATACACTATCGCCAGAAGTGTAAACAATAGGAAAACCAGTGCGGCGATGCTCGTCACCAAGCTCTTCTAGAATCACCGTCCCTGAGGCCGCTTTGTTGCAAAGAATACCTTTGCAACCCGTCTCTGCAATAAATCGGTCGATTACTTCAGGAGGAAAGCCTTCATAGAACATTGGAAAAGCTGTAGGGCTGATAATACCCATCATTTCCCAGTGGCCGGTCTGTGTATCTTTGCCGTTGCTTTCTTCTTGCAAACGTCCAAACATGCCAGTTGGCTTATCCGCTGGAGCCACCCCAGCCACTGACGTGATATTGCCCAAACCAAGTTTAGCCAGATTGGGCAAAGCCAAACCACCAAGCTCCCGAGCGCAATTGGCTAAACTGTTGCAGTCACCGCTATCACCAAAATCAGCATGGTCAGGCGCGGCGCCGATGCCACAGCCATCGACAACCAGAACAATAGCGCGGCGGTTTTTAGCCTGGCCGTCCTTAGATTCGTCTTTCAAAGCTACCTCTGATTTGAATACACTGTTGAAACCGTTCAACCTGCGCTAGCGAGCACTAACTAGATATCGTTCAGCTGCGCTGAGAATATCGTTGATTATTGTAATAGCGCCGGGCCGTTTTTGTTTGCACAGCTAATTGTAAAGCGGCTAACTGCTCGCTAATTTGCTTCGACAAAATTAGTGAGACAAATACGTATCGCCCTGTTGTGTATTAGCCAGGGCCTTTGTTAGGGTGCGATTATCCTTTTCACCCACAATCTTTCGAAAAAAAATACAAGTTCCGACCTAAACCCCCACTCTATCGAGAATTCAATGCTTTTGTCTCCATTTTTTTGGAGCAGCATAACGGGCGGCTTTCAGGTCAACTAGTTTTTCTATTGAAACTTGCCAGTGTTTAGGACATCAACTTCGGTCACGCAGACTGAAAGGAGTTGGTGCGTTACCAAAAACAAATCGTCTGCGCTAACTTCTCCGACCACTAATTGTCAATGTTGGCAGTTGTGCAAGGAGACCAAAACGTCAGGAGTCACTTATGAAAAAGTTTCTTGCTCTTCTCGCGGTGGTTGCCAGCTTCGCTTTCAGCAGCACTGCTTTCGCCCAGCATCGTCACGATGGTCACAACGGACACGGTGGACACGGCGGCGTCAACCTTCAGGTCAGCCCCTGGGGCACCTCGCTCAACATCGGTGGTCACAACGGCGTCACCATCACCGACGGTCGCGGCTGGAACAATCATGGTTGGGACAATCGTGGCTGGGACAACCGCCGTTGGGACAATCGTGGTTACCGCCCGCCGGTGATCATCATTCCCGTTCCCCGCTATGACCGCTATGACCGCTACGACCGTGACTACCGTTACGATCGTCCGTCGATTCAGCGCCCCTACTACTACTTCGACCGCTCTGGACGTGAGGTCTATGTCGATCAGTACGGTCGGGCCCGCTACACCGGCTACATCCGCGGCGACCGTGGTTGCTACAACTACGACTACTGCGACTAGCCCCGGGCTTCCATTCTAAGGAATGGACAAAACTGGATGGAGTGCAGGGAAACCTGCACTTCATTCTTTTTTGTTCAGCCCCTTCACTACAGCATATAATAATTAAAACACTAAGCCGTCCCCTTTAGCATCTGTCAATCTGTCCAGCCATGGTTTATGAAATCACCGACTAGCAACCGCCTAAAGCATTACTGTATCGGTCATTGAAGAATTTAGCCGTAGTACCTAGCACGGCTGCGCTAGTTAATGCTAATCTAGTGTATAGAGATATCGGAGGCACAATGACCACACCAGACATGCTGTCAATTAATAACGTCGCAGCCAAGCTCGGTCTGTCCGTGCACCAGCTCCGGCGCTGGGAACTGATGTTCGGCCTGGAAATTAAACGGGGCCGTGGTCAACAACGGCAATATCGCGACGAAGATCTTTCTGTTCTTGAACGCATTAAAGAATTAGTAGAACAAGGTTGGCCCACCTCCCAAATTAGACCGCAACTCGAAGCTGAAGGTTTAGTTTCGCCGAAGCTAATAGGAGTCACTCCAAGCCCTGGTAATCCTGAGGTTTTGCAAGAATCAATTATTGGCTTGCGCAATTTCACTGAGCGGCGCTTTATTGAAATTTCCAAACAAATCGACGAATTGCGACAACTGCTCATTTCGGTCACCTTAAAGAACGAACTATCAGCAGACAAGGCTTCGCCATGGCAACCAACGGCCAGCGAGTTTATGCCAGCTCCTAAAATTCAGCCGCCCCAAGAAATTACTATTGGGCCACAAATCTCAATCGATCCGCCCAATAGCAATATGTACGGCAACTCAGGCAATTCTAGTTTGATTGGCCGGCCACAACCAGGCCCCGGTCTGCAACGCCAAGAGCCACGTACTTCTTTTGAACCCTCCACCTCAAGCGAAGCTGTCTCACGCTCAATGTCGGCTCTTGACTCTATGTTTAAAGACAGAGAGACGAGTGATTCTGAAAGCACTCAAACCGAAAGCACTGCTACCAGCAGTTTTACAAAAGTGCCCGTAATCCCACCCCCTGAAAGCCAAAGCTCAGCAGCTGCACAAAATAATCCGTACAATCCAACTATCCCACCAATACGCCACAGCACTATCCCTCCTCTACCCAGCACGGCGCCGCCAAGCCCTGAGCCTGTAGCAGAAGGATTGGCTGAGCCAATCCTTTCTGAACCCACTGTTATCACTACTGTTGAAGCAGGTCCAGGCCCTGAACCTTCCCAGTACACAGCTACGTCCGTTGACCATACGGCACTAGTAGATAGCTCTTTAGACGATGCAACTTTGGCTGCACCCAGCAGCGAGAACTTACAAAGCACTGAATCATCGGCTTCTAAATTTACAACCGTTCAATCGGCCTTCAGTGTGCCCCCGCTGCCGCCAAATCCTTTTAAAACTTCCACTGAAAGTGCTGAAGCCGCACAAGCAAACCTGCGCTCACTGTTCTCCCCAGCGGCTCCAGAACCACCGCTAGGGCTAAACTCAGGCTTTGCTCCTGGCAGTTTTGCGCCGGCTAGCGTGTCAAGTAATGTGCCGAATATATCGAGTTTGCCGACTACTGCCCCCACGGCCCCAGCATACGAGACAACTGCCACACCAGCACCTGGTCCAGAACCATCGCAGGAAGACACAGCAGAAGAGTTAAGCGACAGCGCCGAAAGCTTCTTCAACGACGATCAGGACCAAGTAGAAGCAGAAGAACTCCAACCAACCCCGGAAGAGCCCACCCAACCAATTCAACTAACTCCAGGGCCCCAGGTCAACTTCGGTCCAAACGTATCAGCTCCAACACCGCAGGCGACACCACAACGAGTGGACGACAATTTTGGCTTGGGCGAAGTAACAGACCAAAATTACCTCACAGTGCTAGGTCGCGCCCTTGATTTAATTGGCTGGACTGATGAACAAGCTGATACGTATTCGCTCAAAACATTCGGCGTTCCCCACTGGGATGAATTGGGCCGCAGCCAAGCAGAGAAACTAGTGGCACACCTAATTAGTTTACTGAAAGAGCAAATGGGTTAACGCCACAAAATCAGCTGATTTAATCTAGACACCGTATTTACCCCACTGACAATCAGACAACTTGGCCGTAGTATCTATGAACACGCTAAATCGCGGGTTCTCCAGAGAGAGCGATCAGGGATGATTTCTACCGAGGGCAGCACCGGTCCTGCGAGCAAATAAGTCAAAAGAGTAGCTTTATCAGCTGCTCTTTTTTTTTTGCAAAACTTGCTTATTTGCTTGTCGAGCAGAAATATCAACAGTCCGCAGCGCACAAACCTTGCACTAACTCCCGCGAACCCATGGCCAACCATTATCTGCGGCCTTAAATAGAGAATATTAAAGGTCTAGTTTTACTCATTTAGGCCTTGTTATAGCTATGCCAGTCTTGTTAGGGTCAAATTACCCATTTACATCTTAAATCTTACAGGAGTCCTTTTCAGCCACCAAACCAGCGCTATGCCCTAGTTCAGTGTCTCGGAAAAGTCTTCAATCAAGACCTGGGTGATCTCACATTTATTAACCATGGCAATGCGCTCAAGGAAAAGACGCATGCCCGCTAACGTTTAGGAGCATCATGAACAAAAACAACACCCCTCTGGGTCTCCCAGGGATGGTCGATCACGTCGAAAAGATGCTGACCGACCCTGAAATTCTGCGACTGTACGATGAAGGCGATAAGCTTTCAAGCTCGCAGACCAAACACGACGTCGGACACGCATTCTCGGTTCTCAACACCGCCCGCTATCTGACAGAAGAACTGAACAAGCGCTTTCCCGGTTGCCTCAGCGACGAAGCTCGCCTTGTGGTCATTCCGGCTGGCGCCTTCTTGCACGACATCGGCCGCGCCATCAGCGTCGACGACCATGCCGAAGCTGGCAAGAAAGTGGCACAAGACTATCTCAGCTCCAAAGACTTCCCCACCAAGGTCGTCTCCAAGGTTGCTGCTGTGGTCGCCTGTCACCGTTCCGACAAATTCCTGGGCATCTCCATTGAAGCGCTGAAGAAGTTTCCGGAATTGGCCATTGTCGTTATCGCTGACAAGTGCGTCGGTGACGAAGACCGCGTGCGCCCCCGTCAGGCCTTCTTCCTGCGCATGCTGCGTCTGGTCGGCCTCGCTCGTACCAACTTCTGGGACAACGCCGAACACGACCGGGTCAACTTCGCCATCAAGGACGCCCAGCTTCTGGTCGACTCCGACGATGCCTGCACCCAAGAACACGCCGGGGCGATTGTGCTCAAGCTGGTTCTCGACGAGAAGGTCGCTCCGGCGGCAGAACTGCTCTCGCTCTACGGCAAACGCTTCCACTCTTGTGGTCGTGCCGCCAAGAGCCTCGGTTTCGTCTTCCGTATCGAGGTCAATTCGGTGCGCTTCATGTACGACGACGTCACCAACAAGTGGCGCCCGCTTGAATGCTTCAGCGTGCAATTGCCCTAAAAGCATGAGCACTTGAAGTAATCAGGGGAAGAAAAGTTTCTGGCTAAGGCCAGAGACTTTTTCTTCTCTTTTCTGATACTACGACATTTAGTAAGATAGTTGTAGCAATTTAGGGCAGTAAAGAGATAGCTGAAAGCGGTGGCTTAGTAAAATTCCCTAGTAGAATATATTTATTGCCGAAGGAGCGCCTCAAAAAGAGTGTCACTTGTAAACGACATCTGGAAAATCTATCGCGCCTCAGCCGAGTCGTGTGTCAAGGCCGGTCAATACACCGATGCTGAGCGGCTCTGGCTGGCAGCTTTAGAAGTAGCTGAAGACTACGGGCCAGACAATGCCATGCTAACAACCTCATTAGAGGGTCTAGCTGAGGTATTTTGGTACCAAGGCAAACATGAGTTTGCTGCCCCAATATGCAGGCGCTTGCTTCGTCTATACGAACAAAAGCTTGGACACCATCACCCAGACGTCGGAACAATGGCCTACAACCTGGCCTTGCTCTACCACTCTTGGGGCAAGTACGTCGAGGCCGAGCCATTTTATAAGCTTTCTATGTCAATAAAAACTCGTGTGCTGGGCGGTCGGCACCCAGAAGTTGTCAGTCTGCTGGGCAACTACGCAGACCTTTTGCTCATGCTTGACAGGGTGGAAGAAGCTCGGGAGCTCAAAGCTCTATCTGAAAAAGTCAAAGCCACCAGTTGGCGCAAAACAGGAAATTGGCAAGCCATGCCGATCGCAGCTGAGTCAGAGACACTTTCCAACTCTAGCCCTAGTTAAATGACCTTCGGATTAACTGGCTGGCTCAAGTCCCAGCATCGCAGCATCGACTATGAAATTCCGCTCTGGTATCCCAGCAAAGAGCATCCAGACAGCCGCGAATGGCTGAGCACGAATGGCCTAGGTGGATACTCAATGGGTACTGTTTCGGGCATGAACCGTAGGCGTTATCACGCCAGCCTGGTTGCCGCCCTAACACCACCAGTTGATCGCAAGGTCGTTCTCTCTCGTATTGAAGAACTAGTTACAATCAACGGCAAAGCCTACGATCTCGCCACCAATTCATGGGCATCAGGGGTGGTATCACCAACTGGCTACAAAAGACTTGAGTGCTTTACCACACTACCCACTCCAACTTGGGTTTACGAGCTAGACGGCCATTACTTAATTAAGCGGCAGGCACTACCATACGGCAAGAACGAACTTTTCTGCGGTTATACTTTTTTGCCGGAGAACGACAACGACACTCCCGAAGTTAAACTAACCACTCGCTTTCTGGTCGGTTTTCGCGACTTCCATTCCGCCGTCAAAGGCTCACAAGATGAGCGCTTCCCTCAATTTGTCTCGCCCAATCAAACCATGATCATTCTCAATGAAAGTGGTCACCGTCTCTGTTTGACCTGGGACAGTGGTCGATACGAAACCGAAAAGCAGTGGTGGTGGGACTATAACTGGCCCGATGAAACGGCACGGGGCGAACCAGATCGCGAAGATCTCTTCCTGGTTGGCACAGTCAACAGCACCCTGACCAACGGACGAGAATTCAGTGTGGGCGCCAGCTTTGAGCACGTAATTCACAACCCCAACTGTCATGAAGCAGTTGAGCGCTTAGTAGAAAGACAGAACAGACTGATAAATCGCGCCAGTTTGCCCCGTTCGCAAAAGACTGACTTGCTAATTTTAGCCTGCGACCAAATGATTGTTCCTGATGTCTTATCGCCCTCTCACAGCAGGGCTGGTGCCATCGGTGCCGATAGCGAAAGCGACAAACTCTCTGTTATTGAGGGCTATCCTTGGTTTAACGACTCAGGCAGAGCGGCGCTGCAATCCTTACCTGGTCTAGTTCTCGCCACCCGTCGCTTTAGAGACAGCAAAGCCATCCTCATGGCCTTTGCCGAACGCCGCGAGAATGGCCTTGTAGCCAACCGCACCCTAGACCAAGGTAAGCCTAATCGCTTTGTTTTCGCCAGCGCCGATGTTAGCCTCTGGTATGGCTGGGCTCTTTATCAGCACTACCGCATCACTAAAGATAAAGACTTAGTCAAAACGTTGATGCCCGTGCTGATCGACATTTTTAACCGCTTCAACGCCACCACTGGCGATATCAAAACCGATCTTGATGGTCTCTTAGACACCAGCTCACCCACTGAAGAATATAGCTGGATGGACGCCAAAATTGGCGACCTCCCAATCACACCGAGAGCAGGCAAGGCAGTAGAGCTCAATGCTCTTTGGTACAACTTTTTAGCGACGATTCTATACTTAGATACTGAAGTCCAATTGGAAGTAAACGAGAGAGCAAAAATAAAAGCTGTAGCAGAGTTGGCCAAACAATCTATGGTCAAATTTTGGAACGAAGAGAAGCAGTGCCTATTCGATGTAATCGAAGCCCGCACGCCATCAGGACACAGCAATAAAGGTCACGATGATGCCATTCGCCCCAATCAATTATTGGCAGTATCATTGCCGTTCAGAGCATTTAGCAAACCTCACGAAAGAGCTATTCTCACAACCGTCGAGACTGAGCTACTGACCCCGACTGGCCTGCGCACCTTGGCCGTTAGCGATCCACAGTACCAAGGAAACTATGGCTGCGGCTTCCAACACGCCGATCAGTATCACCGCGATCTTTCATATCACCAAGGGACCGCCTGGACCTGGCTAATAGGTAGCTATTTTGAAGCACTGACCAATGTTTACGGCACCCAAGCAGAGAGCATCGGACGAATCAAACTCTTGCTTCAGCCATTTCTGGCGCATCTCACTGAGGAAGCTTGTTTGGGTTCAATTTCAGAAATTTTTGACGGCAGCAGACCGCATCTAGCCAAGGGCTGCCCGGCTCATGCTATTGCCATTGCCGAATGTATGCGCTGGCAGGCTTGGCAGCTAAAGCAATAACACTCGTTAACGGACTGTCAAAATAAGGGTGAATAAATAAGGTCGGCGGGTATGAAAATATAGCTGCAAGAAATATAGCCGGTAAAAATACACACAGCTAAAATCAACGCCAAATTTTGGCACCCCTATCCATATTCTGGAGCGCATGTTCAAACCGAATTCCAATTCAGGACGAGGACCGCAGGCCAACACGCCTCAAGCAGCTGCTCCGAGTAGCTCAAGTGCACCGCAACGGCTGCCGCAACTGTGGACCCCTCCTACATTCGAAGACATCGCCAATATTCTCAGCCTTTGCCAAAAACAGGGTGGCAAAGCAGTTGAATTGCCGTTTTCCGTTCCCGGCAACGACTCACTTTATCAGATAAAGGTGCAGCAGCCTGAAAACAGTGATCCGGAATGGACTTTTTCATCCGGTACTCTGACAGGCTTAAGCACAGTTTGGAGCATTCCTTGCATCGATTTACAACTGATTCATAGTTTGGTCGAGTCTGAATCGACTGGAAAAGACTCTGTCGACCTAATCTCATCTAATAGTTTCAATCGCTCTACCACCGGCAATATTGCCTTCCCCTCTGCCGACCTGCCAAGCGATCAAAACCAGTCAGGTAGTCAAAACCAGTCAGGTAGTCAAAGCCAGTCAGGTAGTCAAAGCCAGTCAACAAGCCAAACCATGAGTGGTGCAGCAAACTTGATGCAGTCGGTGACTGCAAGCAACAATCAAGATTTAGGCACTGCCAAGGAAGTGCCATCGGGGCAACTTCAAGTTCACGGTCAGGGTCAGCAACAAGCCTCCCTCGAGGGCGATCTAGAAAAGCTCAATCTACCGGCCGTTTTGCAATCGCTCTCCTTAAGCAAAATGACGGGGCGTCTTGGTATTGCCAGTGTTTTTGGCGGAGCTGATATTTTTCTTGTCGAAGGCAACCCTGTACACGCCACCACTGGCGAGACAAAAGGCGATCACGCCATAATTGAAACCTTGCTCTGGCCCAGTGGAAAATTCAAATTCTTCGAACAAGAAAAATGTACTGACTACACTCTCACCAAGCGTTTAGAGAACCTGTTGATGGAAGGCTTAAGCTTGCTTGACCAACACAATTATTTAAAAAATGCTGGGCTAAATATGGATACATATTTAAAACAGGCCTATAGCAATTTATCAGAAATGCAATTTGAGCAGCTTGCTAGCCGGGGAGCCCCGGTAAACATGGCCACGCAAAAAGATTTCTATCTTGAGATTGATAGCCAGGTGACACTATATGAGCTGTTACTGCGCATGCCCCTAGCAAAAGCCGACTGGGTGCCTGTGGTCTACAATCTAGTTTTAGTTGGGCTAGTGCGCCTTTCAAATGAAGTGCAAAAGAAAGAAGTTGCCGAGTTAATCGACAAAGAAATAGATGAACCGGCTATCGCCGCTGCTATAAAACCACTCGCCAGACTGGAAACCGATATCTTTACCTTTCCGGTATTTCAATATTTTCTCAAGCAAGAAATGGCACGCTACAAAGTAGATGGTAAGGCCTTTACATTGATGGTCTTCGACCTGCTCATAGACAAGCCCGGTGGGCAAGCAGGTGGGCAAGCAGGTGGGCAAGAATGTATGCCCTTAAGTGCAGCGAAAACAGCCCTCGACCGAGTCAAGGGAATAAAGCGAGAAATCGATGTGTTAGGACATTTCGAAACTTTCGATTTCGCTATGATTTTGCCGCAAACAGCAACTCGTTCTGCTGGAATTGTGGCACAACGTATTCTAGAGAGAATCAAAGGGGAAGAAATCGCGTCTTTGGGCTTAAGCAACAGCCAAATCAACATTGCTTTTGGCTTAGCCTCCTACCCCCAAGACGGCAAGACAGCAGGAGCCATTATGGCAGCTGCAGCAGAAGCAAAAAAACATGCTCGCAAAACTAGTATTGCCATTGTGGAGTACAAAGCCATGACTTAAAAACAGATGGGGAACAGGCATGTAAAGAGTTTTTTTAACGTACTATGGCAATCATTAAACAACAGCCCGAAGCGAACCACCCACTAAGCGAGAGTAATTAAGCCACAGATGGCTCTAGTCAATTACGGCACCAAAGAAATAACATTCAAGCTCGTTTATTACGGCACAGGTTTGGGCGGCAAAACCACTAACCTCAAAGTAATATACAGTCAGCTTTCACCGCAAACCAGAGGTGAATTAGTTAGCCTCGCCACTGAAACGGAGAGAACTCTCTTTTTCGACTTTATGCCTCTCGATCTTGGCTTAATTAATGGCTTCAAAGCTCGCATTTCGATGTACACAGTGCCAGGACAGGAAGAGTACAACAAGAGTCGCAAATTGATTTTGCGTGATGTCGACGGCATAGTCTTCGTCGCCGATTCAAGCGTGCTGCGCTCTGAAGAAAACCAAGCTTCGCTGAAAAACATGATGGACAACTTGAAAGAGTACAACCTCACGCTGCAGGATATTCCTTGGGTTCTGCAATACAACAAGCGCGATATCAGCAATATGATGACTGTTGAGCGCATGGAATCTGAATTAAACAAAATGGGAGTGCCTGCCTTTGAAGCAGTGGCCCTAGAAGGCAAAGGAGTATTCGCCACTCTTAAAGCCATTACAAAAATGATGCTCAACCGCGCCAAAGGCGACGATTAGTAAAATAGGCGTAGTACAAAAGTCGTAGTAAAAAAGTCGTGAAATATTCGCTGATACTAGAAAGCGTTGTACATATGAGCTTTCCATAATTACCAATATGCGCGCAGCTGGCGCGATCTTGGCAACGCCACAGAGCGGGAAAGCAAGCCCCTATTTGCGCTTGCAGCTTAGTTAAGGTTTGTAACCTACATTAGTTAACATAATTGACCCTATTTCTTCTTACGCAGAGCAATAGACTTAGGTGTCATTTTTTCCTTCCCAAACAACTTAGATCAAAGCTTCCGCCGCAGCAAGCACCACTTCAATCACCAGAGCAACCATCAGCCAGTGCTGAACAATTTGGTTTGGTTTTGCCGCTTTTTCGCCAGTTAACTGGTTAGCTCACGCTAGAAGCTCAAATGGGACGCTCATAATCGGCTACTTGATCTCGAAGGACGATTTGACGAGAAGGCCCTCAAGGCTCTTCTCGGCCAACTAGAAAAATAACCATGAGGTCACCATGACCCGAATCACCATATGCGGTACCGCCGCATTACTTTTCTGCGCTATCATCGGCTTCGTCTACTTTCAGCAAGCCGCCCCCCAGCAGCCTGACTTTGCTCCAGGCACCACAGTGCGAATTTTCCTTCCCGAACAGGGCAGCCTAGAAAAATTACGCTACGAGCGCTATGCCGCAGACAAAGTCAGTCGCACAGTCACAGACATCGAGTATGTCGATGGCAGCAGCGAACAAATAACTTACTGGGGCGACAACAACCTGCGTCGCGCGTCAATCAAATACTTCAAGCAAGAAGGAGACGACAAAGATGGCAACGCTAGCAGCGCCTCAAACACTGCCAACCAGAGTCGAAACAAGCAGCTGAAAAGCAAGGCTACTTTCGACCATCGCACCGGCAAGCTCTACACCAGCCATCAGGTCTACCGCATCGACGGAACCTTAGAACGCTCGGGTGAACTGCTTAGCGATGGCCGCTACCAAACTAGCTACTATTGGAGCGACGGCAAAACCCTGTCTCGTCAAAGAATATTCAACCAGAGTCGCGCTTACGTATCAGAGAAGCTGTTCCGTGAAAACGGATCGCTTTTAGCTGACGTTGTCCAAGGGCAATCAGACCAGAGAGAGATTGTGCTCTACTGGCCAAACGGCGCACGCCAGGCTACTTACAGCACAAATCTTGTGAACGGCGCCCGGGGAACTTACTATGCAGAAGACGGCGTAACAGTCACTTGCGAATTCTACCGCTCTTACTGGGCCAGTGAAGAAATTTACTACAACAGCGCTGGTCAAGTCTGGCAAAAGCGGCTCACATACCCAGGCAATGGCTCACTAACGATTAGCCTGTTCGCGTCCGATGGTCAGTTAGTCGCCGAGCAGTTCTGGAAAGTACGCCCGGCCTACAACGACAGACCTGCCTACAAGGCCCTCTCGTCAGTGGCACTCTACCGAACCGGCCAGACTAGACCATATCTCACCATTACCGCCAGCAATGGCATTGTTACTGTGCCGGATGGTGTTAACGAAGCCGGTCAAGATGCGAGCGGTGCGCAGATATTCAACCCAGCCTACCTGGTTGAACCGGCTAGCCTGCCCATTCCAGAACCAAGCATGACTGAGCGCGGTGCACCGAAACTAGTCTACGACTACGAATGAATCTTGAGTCGGATCCGCGCCAATGCGGATCCGGCTTATTCAGCAGTTGCTTACTAAAAACTAGTTCAAAATCTTCACTGAAATCGATACCGTCTGAATTCGCTAAAAGCAGTTTGGCAAAAAAAACGCAGCACCTCGCTACGCCATATAGTAATAATCGAGAAAATGACAATGCGTGAGGCTGGAAAGACGAACAATTCAACTGAATTGTTCGCTTCCCAGCCCTTTGCATTGTCAGAAAAAACCTTTTTTCGAAGAGCTTTTTACTAGGGCTTCTGATTAGAGTTTTCTACTGGCTCTCTCTTGCCAGCAGCAGCTGGGGTTGAAGGTGAAACCTTCACAATCCACTCAACCAGAGCCGCACCATCAGGCACACCCCAGCCGGTAGGATGATCCCACTTGGGTCCGGCCTTGTAGCCAGGGAAGCCAGCACCATGACCAGCACCATTGTTGCCTTTGGTGACGTCATAAAAGTAATTGCCGTAGTTAGCTGAATTGCCGAGGCGATAGACATAGGGATTGGCTGAGCCAACACGTTTGCCTGAAGCTTCTACCGTCAACACCCAGAGAGCAGCCCAAGTCGGAGCCGATGCACTGGTGCCACCGATGCGCGACCAGTCGCCCTGGAAGTAGAAGGAGTAGCCAGTGTACGGGTCAGCGTTCATAGCTACGTCAGCACTGGCGCGTTTGTCGCCGCCAGGCAAACCAGAGCCAACCTGCCAGCTCGGACGCGACCAGTGGTCGGAGACTCCGCCACCAGATCCGCTCCAAGCCGGCTCAGCCGTGCGTACACCGTTCTGCACGCTCAAACTTGTGCCACCAACAGCGGTGAAGCGCGGGTTAGACGAAGGGTAGTCGACTGCCCACTTTGGCACCTCTTTGCCCTTGCTTTTGATCTTGCAATCATAAGCACCATCGTCGCCGCTGGAGACAAAGAGAGCGATACCCTGAGCAGCCAATTGCTTGAAGACCATGTTCTCGGTCTTCATCATTAGCCAGCCAGTGCCTCTTTCACAAAGCCCCCAGCTCACCGTCATCACCGAAGCTTCGTTGTCTACCGCCACCTGATTGAACGTCAAGGCGAAGTTGAGAAAGCTGGGATTGACAGCGATGTACATCAAGACATCGGCATCAGGAATCTGCGAGCTGAGCAACTGCAGATCAAGAGTGGTTTCCTCTTCGAACTTACCGCTCAAGCCATTGATTGGAATATCGACCAGCTTGCCACCACGGACAATACCATGGCGCTTCCAGTAGGTCTCGATGTCCTTGATATCGTAGCCATACGCCGTGGCGATGGCAACTTTCACACCTTTACCGCTGTAGACCTTGGCGGCCACATTCTGGTTATTGCTGTTAGGAAAGTTGTAGGCTGTAGCAATGTCTTGCGGGGTGTGAGCCTGAGTCTGAGCCTTAGCTTTAGCCTGAGTGAGATTCGCCGGAGCTTTGCTGTGGGCGATACGGCTTTCCATCTGGGCAAAGGTGTTGAGACCAATGACCGACTGCACCACGTCTTTTAGGTGAATCGGGACAACAGGGTCACGGTCATTGCTCAAGTAGAACTGAGCCTTGGTCGAATCGGGAGCGTTAGGCTGACCGACGGTCGACTGATTAACGATCGTATCGACCGAATACTCGTTGATGGTGACGTTGAAGGCGTTTTCCAGTTGAGAGACCGTGCCCTCAGCGTGAATCATCAAACGATTCTTGGGCACTGCCTTGATTTTCAGTCCCTTGCTCGTGAGGTAACGCACGGCCTCATCGACGTCGTGGGTGGCCGGGGCGAAACGAGCGATGAACTGATCGGTGCTGAGAAACTGCTGATACTGAGGCGAATCCGGGTTCTGCAAATTATCGAGCAGGGCGTCGAGATCAGCCTCGTCACGCACTTTGAGGCCGACCAGAATTTCCAGCCGACTCTCAGGATTGGCGTGCCTGACCAGCTGTGATTCACCGAGCACTTCCGGTGTGTTACCAGAGAGTGTGACACCACCGGTGATGAAAGAAAAAGTAGGGCCGCGCTGCACAAGCCAGACGGCGGTGACAGCCACAAACGTCAGTACCAGAATGCGCAGCAGCGTTTTAATTGAATTAGATTGCATTGTAATCTCCTAGAAGTATAGGTATAGAGATTTTCGAAAAGCGAAGCTCTTTAGCTTCTGCAAGAAAAGTGCTTCAGACTTTCGGCAATGCGCAGGCACTGCCGTTCATCTTCTCCAGCACAGCAACACGCTCAGAAACGGGCGGGTGCGTCAGTTGGAGATAGCGCCAGAAAGCTTTGACCTTCTGCCAAACCGAAGTCGCCTGTGTTTCCACACGCACATCGAAGATTGGGTCGATGGTCATGATCGGACGCAGGGCTCGATAGAGCTCAGCTTCACGACCCTGGGGGCGGTTCTTCTCGACATAAGCCACCAGCTTGATCAATGCCGTAGCAAGATCGCAAGGCCGGCCGGTCATGAGAGAGCCAGTAGCATCAGCGGCAGATTCACGCGAGCGCATGACGAACATCTGCACGACCTTGGTCATCTGTCCGGTCACCTGAAAAATCAGGAACATGACGATGTATTCCAGAATGCCACCAAAGAAGCCCTGGGGCTTCTTCTGGCCATTGACCTTAAGGCCGAAGCTGGGCTTGAAGATACGGATACCAGAGAGCAAGATGCGCACACCAGCGTCGGTGATCATAAAGAAAACCATCGAGAGCACAGAGAGCATCGAGTTGATACCAACGTCGTAGTTCTTGACGTGGCCCAGTTCGTGGGCAAAGACTGCCTCGATTTCGGCATCGGTCATACCGGTGAGAAAGAGACCTTTGGTGGCAGCGACAACCGCTTTGCGGTGAATCGGACCAGTGGCAAAAGCGTTAGGAAGCGGATTGTCAGAGACGTATACCGGAGGCTTGAACTTCAGGCCGCTCTTGGCGTAGACCCGATCGACTATGGCCAGAAGGCGCTGATGCTCGGGGTTAGTGGGGTCAGCAGGAGTAGACTTGGTCATGGCGATGGCCACTTTGGCGCTGAACCACCAGCTCAGAACAGGAACCAAGAACCAGAGCAAGCCGAAGCCCAACTGGAAGCGATAGCTGTAGCCGAAACCGGCGAAGGCAGCAAAGACCAAGGCACCCATAGCACCATAGCCAAGAAGGGTTTTGAGCCAGGTAACAAGTAGACGACGACGCATCTGAGGGTATTTCGGGTCGTCGGGCCCGATGGAGCGATGAGACATTGAGATCTCCTTTTTTTTGTTATTAAGACTAGAAATCTCCAACACGTGACAGGTCGACAAACAGTAAACGGCCACCTAATGAACGACGCACCACGCACAATGCCTGGATGTTCTTAGGGGAGGTTTAGTGTTTAGCGGTGCGGAGCGTTAAAAGCCGTTAGGTGTAAGGGGGAGTAGAAGTAAAGTGACTGTAGAAATTTAGTTGGTAAGAGCATCTAATATCAACGCTCTAAAGTTATGAGCATCAAAAACAAACTTAGAGCTTAGTAAGTTTTATCAAGTACCAGATAGCGGCAATGAGCGAAGTCGATGACAACAAGCTTGAAAGCTAGTGTTCTCGGTGACCGGGAGCTCTCTTGAAAACAGCCTGCCAAGCGGGCTTCACCTGAGCAGCTTGCGTTAAGGAAGTAGCGCAGCTATCGAGAACGAGCCGGGCCAAGTGCCTACTGCACTAAATAGTATAGCGGTGGCTTTTTTTTAAGTTGTTGAAAGAGAAAGAGAAAGAGAGGCAGGAATTAACTCCTGCCTCTCTCTAATTTCTAAGCCTACCAGCAGCGCAGTAAGCTAAACGGCCTTAACTGACCTGATTACGCCGCGCGAACTTGCGAGCACCAGAGCCGACAGCGAGCAGACCGCAGCCAATCAAGACATAGCTGGCAGCGGCAAAGCCAGATGCCTGAGCGGCCGGCAGCAGCAAGGCGAAGGCGCCAAAGCAGATCCAAGAAAAGCCTCCGATAACGCGACCGAGACCGCGAATCGACTCAGGCTTGGCCAAGAGCGAAAGAGCGTTCAGCACTGCCAAAACTACGGCAGCCATGAACAAGAGTGTTTGATTGTCCATAGATTTCTCCTGGTTGTTGTTAGGCGCCGTGCGGCATCAGGTCGACGACTACACGCAAATGGGGGAAAGCAGCTTGCATGTAGCGACCAACGGCCAACACCTCTTCGTCGCTGGGTTGATAGGTGCCAGAGTTGCCATTGATGTGAATGACACCGTCGGTGTCCTTCCAGACCTCGCCAGCGAAGAGCACATCAGGGTCGTAGCCAGAGGCAAGCACATGCTTGCTCAACACCCAGTCGATGATCTTGACACCGACAGTGGTGCGTGCCACGATAATTTTCTTGACAGTGATCACCAAGTTGTACTTGTTCGACTTCTTGGCACTGTCGGTACGCAGCATGTCGTAGACATCGCGCTCGCTCTTGAGCCCGAGATCAGCGTAGGCTGGCGCTAGCACCTTGTGAATCAGCTTGATAACAAACTTCGAAAAGAGCACCCGCTTCTTCAGACGCGTGACAAAGTTGGGATTCGCCTGGGGAAAGGGCTTGAGACGCTCGCTGAGATAGTCGAGAGGATTGACCCGCGACTGCTCACCGGTGAAAAGCGCATGAGCACCCCAAAACTGCCGAAGAATAGCACCAGTCGAAGAAGGCACCGAGAGCTTGACAGTAAAGTCGCGGTGGTAGTCGACGCTGACTGGCAGTGCTGGGGCGACTTCACGGCAGATGACTTCCGGGGCAGACTTAAGGCCGACCAGCCCAGCAACAGCGCCAATGAGCTTGAATGGGGCCACAACGGCGGCACGAGCTACGCTCCAGAGCTTGCTCTTCTGCGACTTGGCTTCGAGCATACGCTCGCCATGGCGGCAGAAAGTCAGCAACTCGGCGGCGATGATCTGGCGAGCATAGCTCTCCATGTTAGCCTGGGTGGTGCGCACCACCTCCAACTCCACGGCTTTGCCTTCAAACTCAAGACCATGGCTGAGCAGGTAGCTGAGCAAGGCGTAGGGCATGTAGATGCTGCTCAGCTTGCGCGCGCCCGAGCTGAAACCAGCGTCTTCGAGAACACGCAGGTTGGCATTGACGCAAGTCATGTACTTCTTGCCATGATGCACACGCATGGCGGCACGCAGCTTCGCGGCAGCGTGTTCCGGCAAGTTAAGCAAACGCAGCATGATGCCCGACTGCACGAAGTTACGTGTGTCTTCCACCACTGACGGTGCGCGCTTCAGTGACTTGGCAGCGAACTTTTCGTAGCCGCCTTTGCCATCGGGCACTGTCAGGTAAACATTGGGCAGGCCGAAACCGAGAAAGATTTCGTTCTTGCCAGAAAAGAGGTCGGAGATGCGGAAGACCCGCAAATCTTGAATTGTCCGCTCGCGGATGCTGGAGGCGTCGACAACCTCGTCGACATGCGAGCCGAAGAGAAATTCGGGACGGCGCTCAAATTGATGAGCGAAGCCCGCATCGGGTGGCAATGCAGATTTAGCCATGTTTTCATGTCCGGTTGGGCGGCAGAGATGGATTTCTCTGCCGCTGGTCAAGGGAAACAGGAGCCTGAGGCCCTGCGGTATAGATGCTAGTTAGTGGTGAAAGCGTCCGTAGACGCAGTCACCGCGCTCGAAGTAGAGCGCCAGACGGTTGCAGAGGCTCTGGGCCGCACGCAGCAAGCGCACAACCAGACGAGCAGGGGGAAGAACCTTGCCAGTGCGCACGGCGGCCAGCAGAAGTTCGTAGTGGTCAAAAGCCATCGAGCCTGCGGCAAGCAGAGCAGAGACAGAGACGAAGCGAGCGCTGTCGGCTTTGGCATCATCACCCGCTTGCACAGAGGCTTCGACCTCGAGGGCAAGGTGTTGAGGCACCAGCCACATGTAGCCGTGATCGACCACGTGCCCTCGTTCGTCGCGTTCAGGCCGCGAGCGCACGTCAAGCAACACGAGCTCAGCTTCAGGCACGGTCACGCTGGTTTCTTCGCTGCCTTCACGAGCACCGCAGCCAGGAAGGCTTTCAGTGTGAGGATTGAGGAAGCCACCAGGAAACGACTCTTGGTCTTGGTAGGGCTGATGCAAACGAGTGATTGTCAGGACACGAGCCGCAGCAGTACCCGCACCAATCACCACCATTATGGTGGCAGTCGAGTCGGCCTTAGGAAACTGATAGAGCATCAGCCTAGTGCTTTTCACCAAGCCTTTGACTTGAGCAACCACAGTGGTCTGAATGCGAAATTCAGCCAGTTGCACAAGGGTAGTGGCAAAGGTGGCAGCCGATGAAGAAGCCGAGGCCCGCAGAGCATCAACGACCAATATCGGCACAGCACCGGCATCGGCCAGTTCATGGACCAGTGACAAGAGTGCTTCACCACTGCAATTACCGGCGACGAGAACGACTTGCTGAGCCAGTTCCGCAGGCGAAAGAGCATGCAGTTGCGCGAGTTGAGAAAGAGGAACATTGGCCTGGAGACAAAGAGAACGAAGCTGATTAAGCCTGCTTTCATTTTCGTCTCCAAGTACGAGGAGGTTGAAAGATACTTTCATATGATTTTCCCTAAGGGTCAAAAGCCGCAACGGTTGGCGTTTGTGGCTTCGACTGGTCAAAGCTAGATGGAGCTTACAGGAGTCTATCGCATCAGGTCGAATCAGCACCGCTCACAAGTTACCATCACGGCTCACCAGACAGCTATCGGCAACACTCTGATGAGCGGAGCATTCGATGCAGAGATAGTAAGCGTGGTTTAGTTTGAAAGCTAAGAGATTTTCCGTAGGTGCGAGATGAGAAGATGTCTTTACAACTTACCCGCGGGCAGTGAGCTAGAACAAGAAATTGAATCTCATAGAGCTTGGCTTCTCTCTAATTGCCTTTCATATTACCATTTAATGAGAAAAAACAAGTTGCCAAGCGCTAGCGGGGGTCGCGCTACTTGTTGGGATTCACCCCATTTTTCTTGCTCTCAACCCCAGAGAATCTAAGCAATCGAATATAGGGATAGTAATCAAACATCTGGTGAATTTCTACTTCAGTCCAAATGCCATCCATCCAGTTATTTGTGAACACCTGAGTACCTTCCCCCATAATGCCGCAATGGGCATTGGCGCCTCCATTGAGCGCGCTGGGTGGAGCCTTAAAACCCAACAAAATATCGCCAGGTTGACAGCACCGCAAAAGAACACCATCGTCAATGGCTCGCCCTTCACCATTGCGAACAACAAATTCACGGCACAAATTTGGCGGAGCTAAAAGCTGACGCCGCATAACTGTCACCACTGCACTGTGAACAGACGAGTTTCCGCTAGCTTTAAGTACATTACTCACGGCAGCAGCACAGCCCAGGGTGCCCTTAGCAAGACCATATCCAGGCCTCCACATTTCTCGCCCCAAACACTGCTTAGACTTAAGCAATAACTCTTGAGCAAAGACCGAATTAGACCGTGGTACAGCCTCGCCTTTAAGCCAGAAAGCCGAAACCAAACAGCAGACAAAGAGGGCAAATAGTAAAGTGAAGCTATTATTGGTAGGGTTCTGCAACAGCAATTCACCGGTTTCACTGGCTAAGAATAATATGGGCAGCGCTCTGTTAGACTAACTGAGGATAGATTATAGCTTGAGGAATTATGGGTCGCATACTGAGCCAATCTGAGCTGGCCGCCGTGGCCGACGAAGAGAAAAAACAAGGGCGAAAAGTTGTTTCAACCAATGGCTGCTTCGACATTTTGCATGTGGGCCATGCTCGTATTCTCAAGCAAGCGCGCGAATTAGGCGACTGCCTCTTTGTCGGAGTCAATTCTGACGCCTCTGTGAAGCGTTTAAAGGGGCCTGAAAGACCCATCAATAGTGAGGGTGACCGGGCAGAACTTTTGGCCAGCCTAGGAGCAGTAGACTATGTTTATATCTTCTCCGAAGACACACCAGTAGAATTTCTCACCGAAGTCAAACCAAATATTCACGTCAAAGGCGCCGACTACACCACTGGGCAGTTAGCTGAAACCCCCGTGGTTGAATCATTTGGCGGCAAAGTACAGCTGCTGGCCTTAGTGCCACTAAAGAGCACCACAGCATTGGTTGAAAAAATCAAAAACTAGTTTGCAACGACACTGTTATTTTCGCCTCTTACTTTGGCATTGTGGAGATTGAATCAATCTTCCACCATCCCCTGTTCGGCCGCTAGAAAGCGAGGAAATAACAAATCATGGAATTGGCAAACACGAAATCAACAAAATCAGTTGACCAAGTCAAAGAATCATCTTCAACTGAGAATTCCGCACTTGATTTTGCCCCAAACGCGCAGACTCAGCGCAGCTCCATACAAGAAATGGCACGGCTGGCAGGGCATTGCAACAGCTACTTGCCTAAAATTCAATTAGATTCGCCAGATGAAGCAAGCAGCATCCATGGTAACGACACTACTAGCGGCGGCAGCGGTGACACCAGCAGTAGTGACAAGCCTCAAAGTCTAATCGTCAAAGAGGCGCTCAACGCTTACAAAGAAAAAGGTCCAACAGCCGCTCTTCAGCTACTAAGAGAAGATCTCGCAGCTTTTGAAAAAGACTCAAAGCTTACACTCAAGCTACCAACAGCTCAAGGCGGAGCGGGTTTTGACGAAGCAACAACCAACAAAATAACGCAAGAGCGGTCAGCGGAACGTTGGCACGCAGTCAAACAAGCCCTACTAGAGCAAGATCCAAACGCTATTGAGAAGCTCAAAGTTGCCTACCTCGACCATACACTCAAAGCTATGAGCGCTGCGGGCAACCGCTACGGCAGCCTTGAGCCATATGGTGTATCAGGCCAGTCTCATTTTGAAAATCAGAAGAACAACGGCTCTAGCGCAATGATCCGCGAGTTCGCCAGTCAAATAAGCAAAGAATACAGTGCGATAGCCAATCCTAGCGGCAGAGATCTAGATGGCAATCGCATCGACAAACGAGAGCTTGATCAATACAAGATCAAACAAGCTCAAAGCTGGCGCTAGAGACAGGCATCAGAGGCCGGCCAGGCTGTTTATTTTGCCCTGCTGACGGCCGCCAACTTGAGACGAGCATCTTCTGAATAGTCCGAGTTCTCTGAGATTTTCAGCGCACGCTTAAACTGTTCTTTGGCTTCTTCTGATTTGTGCTTCTTCATCATGATCAGGCCCATACGATAGAAGGCCTCACCTAGGCGTTGATCATTGCGTGTAGCACTTTCATACGAGACCATAGCGCGGTCGAGGTCGCCTTGGCTCTCGTAAGCCGTACCGAGATTGTAGTGAGCAACTGCCAATTTAGGATTGAGTTTAACTGATGTCTCCCAATTCTTTATCGCCCCTGGTACATCCTTCTGTGCCCGAAGTGCAGCCCCTACGCCATTGTAGGTAATAGCGTCAGATGGATTAACCGCTAGAGCTTTGCGAAACTCGGCTAGAGCGTTGGCGTAATTATGCTGCTGGTTGTATGCCAGACCGAGGTTACTGTGAGCATCTCCCAGCTCAGGGTCAATCGCCAAAGCTGCTTTGTAATCGGTAATTGCTTGAGCTACTTGCCCAGAAAGATGCTCTTTTACAGCCTTGTTGAAGAAGCGACGAGCCTGAATTTTAGGATTATTAGTGCCCGCATTGGTATCAACGCTAGCAGGTTGCTCAGCTGGCGTTGCCGTTTCTGGAGCGGCAGCGGCGTCACTAACTTTCTCTGTCTCATCGTTAGTTTGAGGTGCTTGGGTTTCAGATTGCGCCATCGCTACTTCATTTTGAGGCTGCTCAACAGCAGGAGCCGTGGCTCTAGCCACCGGAGCCGTTCTCTGAACTGGTGCAACCCTCTGAACTGGCGCAGTTTTTTGTACAGGTACTGCATTCTGAACAGTTACGGCTTTCTGAACAGGCGCCGAAGCAACGACTCTCTTTGCCGGGGCAGGAGCGGCAACTTCAGCTTCTTGAACCGCTGGAGTTTCCTTTTCAATAGCCGCAGCAGCCTCATCAATAGTACTCGGCAGGGACGATGCGGCAGCTGTTATCTGCACGTCAGGTGTTGTGTCACGTACCTGCGCTGCGGTATCGTCACCAGTAGCCGCTTCAGCTTGCTGACTAGCTGGGCTTGGGCTGACTTCGACAGCAGCAGCTACAGCTGGTTTCTTCTCGGTGGCCAGTGTGGCATTTAGGTCGGCCTGAATCAGTGGTGTTTGCAGGGCAGCAGTGCTTATCAATGGTTTAAATCCCTGGGTCACCCCTTTCAACTCATCAGGGCTGCCTTTGCGCGGCCCCCACTCACCCTTATCATCTGGTTGTTCTGGGTTCTGCGCCACCAGTGCTTTAGCATACTGACTATAGACATCGGCAGCTGGCGCAGCAGCAGCAGTTTGGCTATCGACAGCAGCGGCAGTAACAGGCTGAGTATATTCTTCATTGAGACCGAGTGACACAGCTCCATCTAAGATGCGCAGTGCGGCCTTGATTTTGGCAGGAATAGCCAAGTCAAAAGCTACTCTAACAGTAGGAGTATCTTTAATTGGGGTAAGGAAACGTACCCTTTTGATACCAGGAAAGGCTTTATTGACTTCAGCCGAAAGGTCATCAGCACTCGGCATTGTAGCTGTGTCAATCACAGTGCTGGGCAAATCTATAATCAGACGGTGATCCGGCGAGGGCATTTCAAAAAGCTGTGGCGGAACCTTTACGCCCCCGCTGGCATACTCAAAAACTATGAGGTGGCTTGGATCAACCGAAATCTTCCGCAATGATGCTGTTTCAGCACTTTGAGCCTGGGCTGCAGGACAAAGGCTTCCGGTCAAACTAACAGTCAAGGCCAGACTAAATACCAAAGCAGGTGTCAGCCGCAAACTCAGCTTGAGAACCTCGCGCTTTAGTTTTTCTCTCAATCGAGCTTCACTATCCCGACCAGATGCTGGTGAATTTTTCTTCTCAGCCATTTCGTCCCCACATTTTCTCAGCTCTACACTGGCAAAGTTTACCTAAAAGATGGCCTTCTTTTGCAGGCGATCTGCTTAACCAAGCGCTATTTTAAGTTAGGCCATATTTAAAGTTCGAGCCTATAGCCGTATTATGTAAAAGCTCGTCAAGCAATTCACTATTGCCCCAGGAAAATTCAATGCCCCGTCGCAGTCAATCAAGAAAGACCAAGCTAGCACTCGCCCTGCTTAGCTTTGCCGCATTGCCAATACTCTGGGCACAACCGACAGAAGCACGCCGCGACAATTTGCCGGAACCACCAGCTATAGAAGCGCCCGTCGACATATTGGTAACTCCACCTGGCGAAGAAATCTATTTTCCGGTTCGACCCGACGGTCAGCCATTTCTTGTCAACATCGATACTACTGTCAACCTCACCGACAAAATAAACGGCTTCTATTATGATCCTAAATTTAGAGGCGAAGTTTGGGCCCCTTTTGATCAAGTCAGCTTAATTGAGCGAGCGACTAGAATGATGGCAACCTGGCCAGAGTACGATCAATTTAGCATCCTGCGCAAATTCAACGGTGTGAATAAATTCTTTGAAAAATATTCTGGCTTCGGCCCCTAGTCAACATAATGAGTGAAGATGAAGCCTGCAAATCCTGCCAATTCGGGCGCTAAAAGACTTGATCATATCGCCATTGCAGTGCACTCCATTGCCGAGGCTCTGCCCTTTTACGAAGGCTTAGGGCTAAAAACACTTGAGATTGAAATTGTCGAAGAGCAAGGTGTAAAAGTGGCGAAGCTTGATATTGGCAACACCCATATCGAGCTGCTCGAGCCACTCTCTGCCGATACACCAGTGGGCAAGTTTCTGGCACAGAAGGGCCCCGGTCTACACCACATTTGCATTGGCGTAGAAAATATTGAAGCCGATCTCGAAGAGTTGAAAAGTAGTGGAACTAAACTGATTAACGAAACAGCGAAAATCGGCGCAGGGGGCGCGAAAATTGCCTTCGTTCACCCAAAGGCAACTGGCGGTGTGCTTTTAGAACTTTCTCAGCCAAGCAAAGCGTAGTTAGCGTCAGAATCAGTAGGCCTGAGCCTGACATTACAATAGGTATCAAAAACATTGATGTTTTTGTACGTTTTTGCCGCTCTCTGGCACCCCTCTGATACATTTGGCCTTTGTAATCAAGCCGGGGCAGACTTGGCGTTGACGCTACAACCAATTGTTACCATTGGAGGCTAACCCATGCCAACTATGACCGAACTATCAAAAATCGAAAAAGCCTTGGGCAAACAGGCTTCTTACTTCCTCGAACACCAGAGCAAAGGTTTCCCTAAAGAACATTTGCATCTGCCTGGTCCTGATTTCGTCGACCGCATCGGCATGATTAGCGACCGCTCACCACGCGTATTGCAAAGCTTGCAAACTCTTTTCAACACAGGCCGTCTAGCCAACACTGGCTACCTTTCAATTCTTCCTGTTGACCAAGGCATTGAGCACTCAGCCGGAGCTTCTTTCGCTAAAAACCCAATTTATTTTGATGGCGAAAATATCATCAAATTAGCAATCGAAGGCGGATGCAACGCTGTTGCTTCAACATTCGGCGTACTTGGCTCGGTGGCCCGCAAGTATGCACACAAAATTCCTTTCATCGTTAAACTCAACCACAACGAATTCTTGAGCTATCCAAATGGTTACGACCAAATCATGTTTGGTTCGGTCAAGCAAGCCTGGGACATGGGCGCTGTAGCCGTTGGAGCAACCATCTATTTTGGTTCTGAAGAATCAACTAGACAAATTCAAGAAGTCTCAAAAGCTTTCAAAGAAGCTCATGATCTTGGCATGGCCACCATTCTCTGGTGCTATTTGCGCAACGGCGCCTTCAAAGTTGGCGATGTAGATTATTCACTAGCTGCCGACCTTTCAGGGCAAGCGAACCACCTCGGCGTCACCATTGAAGCCGACATCATCAAACAGAAATTGCCTGAAAACAACGGTGGCTACAACGCTCTCAAATTCGGTAAAACCGATGCTCGCGTTTATAGCGAACTGACTACAGATCACCCAATCGACTTGACTCGCTATCAAGTAGCCAACTGCTACATGGGCAGACAAGGCTTGATCAACTCAGGTGGTGCCTCTGGAGCCAACGATTTAGAGCAAGCCATCATGACTGCCGTGGTCAACAAAAGAGCTGGCGGAACCGGTCTAATATCTGGTCGCAAAGCTTTCCAAAAGCCAATGCAAGATGGTGTTGAATTGCTTAACGCTATTCAAGATGTCTACCTTTGTGAACAAGTAACCATCGCTTAAGGTGTACCTCTCTGAGCTAGGCTAGCCAGTAAGCAAAAAATCAAATTAAGGGTCACTCTCAATTAGGGTGGCCCTTTTTATTGGCGATCGCCAAAAGCCAATAGAATCAAGACACAGTCAGTTTATCGAAGAAATCAATTATTTAAATTCCGTATCTATTGGCAGAAAAAATGGAACCGAATGCTAAAGTTCTAGGTCGCAAGAACGAGCAGCACAATCTCTTCAAATGTAGAGCCAATTTGCCGATTTTCGAGGAATCCCAAACTAAGCTTCAAAAGTACCGTGCAAATTTACTGCATAAGTACGCTTCCTAGAGGTCAGACGTTGTCCGTGAGCACATACACTTCAGACTTGCCTATTGGCGAAATTCTCATTCAAGCTGGCCTGGTATCGCAGGTACAAATAGACGAAGCAGTGAAAGACGCAGGCACAAGACAGCGCCTCATTGGTAAAACACTAATAGCTCGCGGCTGGCTCAAACCTGAGCAACTACGCGCGGCACTGCAAGCACAATCACTCTTGAGAGATGGCATTGTCGATTCTTTCAAAGCGCTAAAAGCCCTTGGCATTGCCTGCAGTTTTGACAAATCATTTGAAGAAGCACTGAAAGAAATTACAATTTCTGCGGCAGCTGGCGCTAACAAAGAAACGACTTGCAAACTTGGTGAACTTCTTGTCGATGCGGGAATCATTGATAAACGCGAAATGGAAGCGGCACACAGCAAAAGCTTAGAACGCGGCGAGCCACTAGGAGTGGTGCTAGTTGCCGAGGGCCTACTGACTGAATCTTATTTAGACGCTACCCTAGAGCTACAAGTGCGGGTGCGTGACGGTATGTTCTCTCGCGAACAAGCCATCGCTGCTCTTAAGCAAGATCCGCGCCGCTTACTTGATATGATTGCGCCAAACATGAAGGCCGACGAAGGCCTAAAGCAGAAAACCAAAGCAGCCATTCGCCTCGGCGAATTGCTCATGCGTGCTGGTATTGTCTCGCAGAGCGATGTGCTGCAAGCACTAGAACTATCTCTTGCACACGGTCATCCTATTGGCGAAATGTTCGTGGCCCGCGGTTTTGTCACACGGGCCTTGCTTGATGCTGCTCTTTCGCTGCAACAAATGATTACTGCCACCCAACTTAGTATTGGTGAGGCCACCGCCTGTTTAGTCAAAGTCTTCAATAGCGACAAAGCCGTTTCGGAATGCCTACTAGAACTCAATTTCCTCAAGCTCCAGACACCAAGCGAAGCCGTTGGCGGACGGGTCAGACCAGGTCGCAAACCAACTCAAAGCCAACCCGATAACAGAGCAACAGTGACAGAGCTACCAGCACTGAGCTTCCACAAGCCCCAGCCAGGGCTAGATAGCTTAAAAGTAGAAGAGAGCTTAAAAGTAGAAAAAAGCGAAGCAAGCCCTCAGCTTAAAGGTGAACGCGACGCGAAACTTGATGCAACGATGGAAGCTGAACTTGAAGCAAAAATTGAAGCCGAGATTAAAGCTGAAATTCTCAATTTAGCCAATCGCACTGAAGATTCTATTCTCGGTGATCTTTTAAACAAGAAAGACCTTGCAAGCGAAAAAGCGCTCCTAGCGGAAGAAGTGTTAACCAGGGAAGAAAACTTACCGAGCGAAGAAGAAGGCTTACCGAGCGAAGAAGAATACATTGCCGCCAACTTTGCCTATTTTCAAGGGGACCGCCCGGAATTTTACCAGAGCCTGCGCGATGCCTATTCGCGCCTAGGTCGGGTAATGATGAAGCGCAAAGAGCTAATCGAATCAGAGGACATGCTCAAAGTGGCTGCCGACATCTCAGCAGCCGAGAACATCTTAGAAAAACAGCCAGAAGACTTGATGTTCCTTGCCTGTCTCTACCTAAAGCAAGGCAAGAGTTGGCAGTCAGAAAAGCTGCTAAAGCGCTGCCTAAGCATTCTAGAAGCTTCGCCCAATGTCAGCATTCGTTTGGTAGCCCTATGCCATCATCGCCTAGCCTTGGTCTACTGCCACCTAAGCCTGCTGTTCAAAGCCGAAAAATATTTCAAGAAAGCCAGCGAACTAATGGGATCAAGCGATCAAGGTGCTCTTAATCGATTGACACAAAGGCGACTAGCAGCCATTCTCAAAGACTACGCTGTCTTACTAAATCGCATGAGACGCGAGTCTGAAGCTGACAAATACTACGCTCAGGCGCGGAAGATTCTCTCATCATCACTTCTGACTGGCTGAAGCACGACTTGCCGAGGCTTACGATAGTGATCATAGGTGGTGAGCAAAGACTCGAGCAGGCTAGCTAGCGCTTCTCTAATTTTGTCAGTGATTCCATTCATCGTGTTTCCCCTTAGCGTGCCAATCACTACTTACCCAATTCTGCCTCAGTCGCCACCTTGACAAGTGAATTAAAGCGGGCTTGCGATTTCACCCGCCATAGACGCAGACCAACAGACTAAGTTCACAGATTACTGTCTCGGCCCAAAGCCATCCAAGTTTTAAACAACCAACTTAGCTAAGGCGCCGCGCTCGCGCGCGCTGTTGAGCATGGCACCAAAGAAAATGCTGATCGCAATGAAATAGAAAACATTAAGACCACTGGCCGTTATTAGATAGTTAGTTATATCGCCATGACCAGAAAGCACAGCCCGCATGCCTTCAAAAACATAGGTAGCTGGCACCATATACGCTACCGGCTGCAGCCAGTCTGGCAGCACAGATACCGGATAGAAGACCGCTGAAATTGGCTGAATGAGAAAAGGCACAGCCCAGGCCAGCGCTTCCGCTTGATGGCCGAAGCGAAAGATCAAAGAAGTCGTAAACATACCAAGCGACCAGCCCATAAAAAGCAAATTTAGAAAAAGAGGAATGAGGGCAAAGCTGATAGTGAGTATGTTAAAGGCATAAAGGCAAAAGGCTAAGCCGGACATAATCAAGCTCACAGCAAAAATTTGGGTAAGGCCAACAACAAAAGTAGAAGCGACAAATTCTGCCACCGTTATCGGTGCTACAAAGGCGTTAAGCAAATTGCGTGACCAGAGATCTTCCAGAAAAGAAACTGAAATAGACTGCTGAGCACGGTTGAGGATATTGAAGAATATAATGGCACCGATGAGAAAGGTGATGGCTGTGGGATTGGCACTATCTAGACGCATAAAATACTTAGCAACAAAGCCCCAGACGATTAAGTCCATAACTGGCCAGAAGACTACATCTAGCAATCTAAAGCCGCTGCGGGTATAGATATAAAAATAGCGATGGCAGAGACCCAATACTCTTCCGGGTCTAACAAGTATCAATTTCTCTCTCCACTTAGAAGGCTTGTGCTTACTTGATTTCTGGCAATGGCAATAAATACTTCTTCTAAAGTCTCCTGGCCAAACTGAGAAAGAATGGCCTCAGAGCTGCCTTCAGCTATTATTTTGCCTTGGTGCAAAAATAGCACTCTCTGGCATAACTCTTGCACGTCGCGCATATTGTGAGAGGTGTAGAGCACTGTCATATGGCGCTCTGCCTGCACTTGGGTTAATAACTTGCGCACTTTATCGGCAATGTCTGGGTCAAGACTTGCCGTTGGTTCGTCAAGCAGCAAAAACTCTGGGTCATTGAGTAAAGCTTTGCACAGATTCACCCTCGTTGACTCACCAGAAGACAGGCCACCAGTCATCTTATTGGCCAAATGGTCGACTTCAAACAGTTGCAGCAGCTCAGCTATTTTCTTCTTGCGATTGCCGACACCGTATAGCTGGGCAAAAACATCGAGATTCTCAACCACTTTGAGGTTGTAAGGCAAAGCCACATAGGCCGAAGAGAAATTACAGCGCTGGAGAACGGCAACGCGCTCCTTCCAAGGGTCCATGCCAAAAATAGAAACGCTGCCTGATGTCTGAGCTATCAACCCAAGCAAGATCTGAATAGTGGTTGATTTTCCTGCACCATTCGCACCCAGAAGCCCAACCACTTCTCCACGTTTAATCTGGAATGAAATCTCGTCAATTGCCACAGCCTTTCCAAAAGACTTGTGCAACTTCTCTACCGAGACAATGGTTTCAAGTTCGCTTTCAATATCGGCTGCCATAGTGGGCTTAGTTTAGCAGGCCGATAGCTCTGCTACGGAGGCTCGCGCGAGCTTAACTATCTTCTTTAGATTAAACCACTTTAGATACACCTCTAGATGCGTACTAATCTTCCCCTTAAGTATGGCTTTTGCTAGACCAGCAAACCTAGGGTGAAGGTTCCAACCCTTCTTTCTTCAACACAACAATAACAAGCAGTCAAATCCAATACCCATAGCCTTTAGCTCACTCCATGCAACCGCTTCGGCTGTTTGGTAGTAGCACAGAGTTTGCATCTCCCGTTCTGCGAGAGGCCAACCTGAATAGCATTGGTTTCGGAATACTGCTTTTGAGCGTGGTTTTGCAGAAAGAGCTTCTTGTTAGTGGGCACCAGTGGTGCTCATTCACGTTTCAACAACAAAATTCAAACGGAGAACACTATGACAACAAATCATGGCATCAAGCCCGCTTACATGGACAAGAGCGTCAGTCCCGGCGTCGATTTCAACCGCTTCGCCAACGGCACCTGGATCGACAACACCGAAATCCCCGCCAAGTATCCCCGCTGGGGCGCCTTCCTGATGCTGCGTGACCAGACTCTCGAGCAGACTCGCGTCATCCTCGAAGAGCTGGCCAGCCGCAGTGCAACCTTCGCCCCGGGCAGCATCGAGCAGAAGGTCAACGACTTCTTTGCCTCGGGCATGGACGAAGCAGCCATCGAGGCAGCTGGCATCAGCCCCATCAAGGACGAGCTGGCCCGCATCAACACCATCCGCACCCTGCGCCGCCTCGGGGACGTCATCGCCCATCTGCACACTGTCGGTGTCGGTGGCGCCTTCGCTTTCGGCGCTTCGCCGGATGCCGATGATTCTAGCCAGATGATCGGCCACGCGCTGCAGTCTGGCATCGGTCTGCCTGACCGCGATTACTACCTGGGCCGCGACAAGAAGAGCAAGGAACTGCGCCAGCAGTACGTCAACATGCTCTGCCGCATGTTCGAACTGATCGGCGAGAAGCCGACGGTTGCTCGCCGCCATGCCGAAGCCGTGCTCAAGCTCGAGACGGCCATGGCCAAGGCCTTCATGAGCAAGGAAGACCGCCGCGACCCGGACAAGACCAAGAACAAGATGACGATCGCTCAGTTCCAGGCCCTGGTGCCCAAGCTGAACGTCACCCGCTACTTCAGCAACATCGGCTGCCCTCCGATGGAAACCCTCAACGTCATGCAGCCGGCCTACTTCCAGGCGCTCAACAAGCTCCTGACCAAGGTCTCGCTCAATGACTGGCGCGTCTATCTGCGTTGGCAGCTGATTCGCAGCTCGTCGTCGGCTCTGCCTGCGGCGTTCGGCGACGCTTCCTTCGAGTTCTACGGCAAGACCATGCAGGGCAGCAAGGAACGCGAACCGCGTTGGATGCGCATGATCTCGGCAACCAACGGTGCCCTCGGCGAAGCTCTCGGCCAGCTCTATGTGGCCAAGCACTTCAAGCCCGAGGCCAAGGCCAAGATGCTCGAACTGATTGCGCTCCTGCAGGACGCCTTCCGCGACAGCATCAACGAGCGTACATGGATGAGCGAGGAAACCCGCGCCAACGCCCTGGCCAAGCTCGACGCCTTCGTGCCAATGATCGGCTACCCCGACAAGTGGCGCGATTACTCCAACCTGCACATCGACCGCACGTCGTTCGCGGGCAACTGTCTGCGTGCCGACGAGTTCGAGCACAAGGCTGACCTGGCCAAGATCGGCAAGCCGGTGGACCAGTCGGAATGGCACATGACCCCGCAGACGGTCAATGCCTACTACTCGCCGCAATCGAACCGCATCGTCTTCCCTGCGGCGATTCTGCAAGACCCCTTCTTCGACCCGGAGGCTGATTTTGCCTTCAACTGCGGCGGCATCTTGGTGGTTATTGGCCACGAAGAGTCGCACGGCTTCGACGACAAGGGTTGCCGTTATGACGGCCAGGGCAATCTGCGCAACTGGTTTGCGGAGGGCGACCTGGACAAGTTCATGGTGCTGATCAATCTGCTGAAGAAGCAGTTCGGTCAGTTCACTGTGGCTGGCGGCAAGAAGGTCAACCCCAACCTGGTAGCTGGCGAAGCTGCTGGCGACCTGGGTGGTATCAAGCTGGCCTTGCGTGTGCTGAAGAAGCACATCGCCAAGCACGGCATGACCATCGACGAGAACGGCTACAACGACCTGCAGCGCTTCTTCATTGCCTTCGGGCAGATCTGGGCGTCCAAGGTCACTCCTCAGTACGAGGAACAGCAGGTGGCAACTGACCCGCATCCGCCGGCACAGTTCCGTGTCAACGGTACCCTCGCCCACTTGGCCGAGTTCGCCGAAGCTTTCGGTCTGCCCGACGATTGCCCGATGATGCTGCCTCCGGCCGATCGCTGCGACCTCTGGTAACAGCGGTTACTGCCGAGTTAAATCGGTAGTTCTAGAGACTGTCACTGTTCCAGGCTGGAAGCTTATGCCCTCGTGGCGTAGGTTTTCAGCTTGGGCGGTGGCAGTTTCTTTTTCAATTTTTCTACTACATTTTATAGTCTGACTTTCGATAGTTAAACGAGAAAACGGCTCATTTCCAAGAGGCGTAGTTGACTGAGATTAAGTCTAGAGGCAGTTTGATTCAGCGTCACCCTTGGTATAAAAATATTGGTGCACAAGTCACATAGAACTCTTAGCAGGCCGGGAAAATGAAATCCGAAGAAATAAATCGTCCCCGCCAGCAAAGCCCCCGAGGCAAACAAGCTAGAGCTTTGACACGGGCTATCGACATGGTAAGCGACGAATTCATCGAGAATTTTTCGCAGACAGGTGTCGACAACGGGCCGGAGAAAGCAAGTCATTCGGGCAGTCCTAGCGCTGAGTTGCACAGCAAACAAGTTGTCGAAGCGAGAGCGGCTAGAGAGCGCAGAGAAGCCCAAGAAGAGAAAGATTCAAGCGCTGCCAAAGTCGAGTTTGTGGGCTTCGCCTCCTTACTGGCCAAGGCTAAAAAAAACACCGGAGAATCAGCCTTTTCTCGTCTTTTAGACGACAGCGATGCCAGTAACGCGGCCACGAATGATGGTTGCGTTGATAGTGCAAATCAAGCGACCATAGCTAGTTTCAAACCTGGCACTGAAACAACAGCAGACGGCTCTGTCATTAGAGTTAAAGAAACAGGCAAAAAGAAACGGGGGCTCTACACCTCCTGCATGCAAAAGCCTAGTGCTGCTCAGGTAGAAACAGCAAGCATTGCCGTGCAAGAAGCCGCGTCTACTGAGCAACGAGAAGCTGAGGTGGGCATGCTCAAACCATCAGCCGCGCAAATCGAAGCTGCTATTATCCAGGCCGCTGAGGCTAATGCCGCAAAAGCCACTGCTCTTGAGCTAAAAAGAATGCAGGAGCAAGAACAAGCGTGCTGCCCGATCATGAAAAACGCTGTTTTTCAAATAGTGGGCCTCTGGCGCAAATTGACGAGTTGGACAAAAACCAAAGCGGGCTGAGAACTAAAGCGCGCTGAGCACTAAAACTACTTGAGAGCTTGGGCTAAAGCGTGGTCAATAGCTGGCCCTAGTTCAATACAGAGACGTGAAATTTCTTTGCTGACCATGCCCTGAAAATGCTCCGCAGTTGAAGTATCCCAAGAAACTGTATCTGAGAGAGAAGCAAGAGAAGGGTCAAAACTACCAGGAAGACCAGCGAGAGATTCCACCAAATGCAGAGTGCAACTAAACGACTGCGCTCCATAACGACCAACCCTAAAGCTATAACCAGGCCAACTCGAAACTAGATCATAGATACTATCGACGAGAGGCTTCGTTACTGCCATCCGTTTTTTTTTAGTACCGGGAATAGTGCCACAATGAAAGAAGTGAAGCATCACTGGAATTTCCAACTTTGCCCATTGCTTTGGTCCGAACTGGGCTTCGAAGTGAATCCCCTGACCATCTTCGTTCAACCAATGTGGGCGAAATACATGCATCGTCACCGACACTGGCGTTTGCGGAAGCGGCGGAAAGCAATGCACACTGACTAGCCAATTTTGATTAAACCAACCCTGCCTGCTGAGACATGTAGATACGCCATCCATCAAAGATTTGGCGCTTTGCATATCAAGGGGAAGTGGGGAAAGGTTGTGCCTTTTCAAATTTAATTCCGCACTATTAACCGCATGGTAAAGTTTTTATAGAAATCTATCGCTAAGATTCTAGCAGCATGGCGAAAGAGACAATTGAAGAGCGAAAAATACTTACAACTACACCTACAACTACATTCGGTAGTAGCGGAAATCAAAAAGCAAAGAGAGAGAGTTCCGAAGAACCACCCCACCTTGCTCAAAACTAGCGGCACTTTATTGGCACCACTGGTTTTTCTGACGGTTACGGCTTGAGCGCAGAATCAGGCTTGAGCGAAGAACCAGGCTTGAGCGAAGAACCAGGCTTAGCCGCAGTCGTCGGGTCTTTCTCCTCAGGCGGCGGATACATTTCTGCATAGGCCTCATCGATGAAAGTCTTCAACTGAGCTTCGCTCTTGGCACCAGATGCAGTGTCGTAGACCTGCAGCGGCGGCATGACCATGTAATAGACCGGATAAGAAAGTCCGCTCTGGAACTCCTCTTCGCTGGTTGTTACGCGAAAGAAGTTCACCTTGCCTTTGTAGGCTTCGGCCAAATTGTTGACCAGCTGATGCTGAGCAGTGCAGGCCCTGTCGCAGTGCTTGGGGTCGTACTCTTCGATAAAGACTGGCAGTGCCGACTTGGCCACCACAGTCAACATCGATTCGTAGCCGATTTCTTGCACAGACAGAAACGACGGCGGCTTGACACTTTCATCGTTGCGACCAGCGGTAACCACACTGCAGGCAGTCAGAGTGACGAGGGGAATGCTCAATGCCGCAAGCGCAAACAGCAACTTGGGCAACATGCGTAGAATTCTCATGGCTGCTACTTGGAAGACCTGTCCAGAAGACGGGTGGGAATGTTGGCGAGCATCATGCCCACAGTCACGATCAGCCCAGCGAAAATAGCGGAGAGCACTCCCTGCACGGCGTAGACGGTAGGTATTACCAGACCCAAAGCGGCGATGAAGAGAACGATACCGGTGATCGTACTGAGCACCAGCCACTTCATGACGCCGGGCATCGGACAAGTTCCTTTTGCCACCCCAAACAGCGGGTTAACGAGCTTCGTCCACAGGCTCTGATAGCCGTGAAAGACAGAGCCAAGAACCACAGCCAGAATCACGCCTCCGTTGTAGTCGACACCAGGCAGAAGCGCTGGCGCCAAATACATCAACGAAGCGATGCTAAAGACTGCACGAATCAGTTCGAGAAAATATTTGTTGTTCATGATTGTTATCCCAAAAAGGGGCACGCCCTACCAAGATTTTCATCTCGATAAGACGTGCCCCAGCGAACACCAGGCCGGATTTGACCTGGTGGAGAACTAGACCGAAGTGGCCGCTTAAGGCCTTACTTCTTGCCGCCGGCTACTTCTTGCCGAACATGGCCGAGATGCTCTGCCAAACGGAAGCCACAGCCCGAGAGATGGGGCCGAGCAGAGCGATGATCGGAGCCACGAGCTTGGCGAGGAAGCTGAAGATCGGCTTGGCGATGGCCAGAACCAGGCGATAGACGACAGAGAACTGACGCCAGAAGCCTTCGTACACCTTCCACATGAAGTCGAAGGTGTTGCTCAGCAACGGAGCCAACCAGCCGGTGATCACCAGGTTAGCGATCGGGCGAATGGCCAAATAGACCGCCGGCGCGACGAAACCCGCAACGATGCTAGCAGCGGTGCAAGCCACGACGATGGTAGCGACAACGTTGCCACCAGAGACGCCGTAGGCCCAATGCGCGCTCGAGAGCAGAGCGACGAAACCACCACCCGCTGCCAGAGCCTCAGCACCCCACTTGTAGAAGAGCTTGCCGAGCAGCATGAACAGGTTGATGCCGACGAAGACAGCCAGGGCCGTGTTGAGCCAGAAGCCGAAGCTGAGGTAGCCCATTGCCAGAGGCAGAGCCTGCCAGATGGCAACGCCAATCACCGCGATGTTGAGCAGGTGACCGAACATGCCCGAGTAGGGCGAGCTGTCGGAGAAAGCCGAGCGCTGGATGTCGCGAATGGCAGAACGGAGCTTGAGGAACGCTGCCACAGCAGCGTTATGAACCGAGTCGAGCACGGCGCCCACCGGAGCAGATGCCCAAGAGGTCAGGGCACGCACGATCAGGTAGAAGAAGGGGTAGGCGATCAAGCCGACGGCGAAGGTGATACCAACGCAAGCCGCAGCCAACCAACCACCGACGATACCAACCAAACCAGGCAGTACGAACCACGAAGCGATACCAGCGGTAATCGACAGGGTGACACCGATCAGCGGATTGCCCGACGACTTGTTGATCACTTCACGCAACGCCTCGACGTAGCTGTAGAGCACCGAGACAGCCACCGCGACCCAAACGAGCACCGGCGGCAGATGGACCAGGCCAGCGACGTAGTACGCCACAGCACCAGAGATCAGCGCCACAACGATGTTCATCAGGTTGTGATAGAAAGTGCGGAAGTCTTTGTTCTCTTCGTCGTCGTAGACGGCTTCGAGCAGGTTCTTCCAGCCGCGCAGAACGGCTTCGACCAGACCGCCAGAAAGCAGGGCAATGACGCCCGGGACGACGTAGATGAAGCCGACCACAGCAACGGCAGCAGCCGCAGCGTAGAGGCCGACGCCAGCGAAACCGGCAAGCAGTGCAGTCTTGGCAACGATGGCCCAGGTGGCAGCGCCACTGAGAACCGTAACCAGATGACCTTCCTTGCCTTCATCCTGCAACTGGTAGAGCGGCACAACCACGAGGGTGGCAGCCGTGAGCGCCAGCAAACCAGCGAGGGCCTGGTTGACGTGGTAGTCGAACAGTACCGTCGGCACCAGGGCAATCAGATAGGTGTAGCTGGTGTAAGCAACGAAGGCGCCGAGAGCGAGAGTGGCCACACCGACGACGAAGGAGAGCACACCGAAGGCCCAACGCTTGCGACGGGGCGCGCCTTCAGCAGGCGGAGTGTCGAGAACGGTGTTCCACAGTGCAGTCGCACCAGGAAACTTGCAAGCCACCGAAACAAGACCCTTGAACATCGGCGCAGCCGCGTTCTTGGCAATCTTGCGGGTGAGGTCGAGGAACTTCTCGCCCAGGTTCCACAGAGGCTTGAAGACACCCAGGTAGGCCAACGGCCAGACAATGCCGCCAGTGAGCCAGAAACCGAGGATGGAGCCAAGGCCCCACCAGATAAACGAGACGCCGTTGGCGAGGCCGAAGCTTGCCGCCGAAAGTGCCGCGAGGCAGGAGAGGCCGAAGCCGACGAGACAACTGACGATGATGCTCTGCCACTTGCCGCCGTATGCCTTCTTGGACAGGAACTTGGAAGGTTCCCAGACCAGCATGAAGAGGGCGACGAAGGGATAGAGAACGAACTTGAGGGCCTTCATGAGGCCACTTTCACTTGTGGTATTCATAGTTTCTCCAAAGGTTCTACGAGAACAGAGTTGTTCTGTCCGCGCAGCGGTAGAGAGAAGCTTCGAACCAGGCACTTGAACAAAACGCACTCGCCGTCCGCAACAAAGCTGTGACTACCCACATGCTTGATGCAGTAGTTACGGAGGCTGTATAGCGAGTATGTGGCGTTAAGTCGTTGGTGGCGGTTTAAAGTTTCTCGGGAAAATGGTTGATGGGTAGTTCCCAAGAGACTAAATAAAACTACGGGCGGAAAGCTAGTAAATAGCTAGACGTGAGCCATATCTAAGATCATGAGCTCTCGCTAGCATTAAGCAATATATACACACGGCCTGCGCGCACATATCGATCAAGCGCCATTGTCGGCACTGGTGGTTCGCAGGCACGGCGCCAGTCCAACCTAGCGCGGCTAGGTTAAGCAGCAGAACGACATAGCCAGCACGGCCATTTAAATTGTGAGAATCAGCTCAGCAAGTAGGCGGAAAGATTGCGCTAAAAGTTGCTGGTAGTACTAGTCTGAATGTGATCCAGCGTTTATCTTTGGCTGCTCAGCCTGTGATGTGATGCTGGTTTGCGATGTGATGCTGGCTTGCGATGAGATGCTGGCTTGCGATGGCTTCCATGCCACCTCACATACGCCTTTGGCGCATCGGGAGTTCGATTGGACCTGATGATTGTTTGTGGCAACGATATCGTTTGATCTTTCGGTCTTAGGTTGTCCGAAATAATACTGTCCAAGGGATTCCGAGTTCATCTTAGATTCCTTCCTACTAGCCTCGAAAACGAGGATTTGGTTAACTTCATTGCCATGAACGCCATGGCCCTGATCGATAACTTCTGGCATCTTACCAAGAGCCAATACGTATCGCATAGAATATTCACTTTTTATCAGACTTTTATGCAATAAATATCTTTTGGTGCTACCGCAAATGGCCGCAAATGAAGCAAAAACGGCAATAAACTGATAAGATCAGAAAGTGTCAAGACCTAGGCTACTACTGCCTTTCACTCAATCCAGACGGTTTCCACTTGAAAAGCTGCCCGCAGTGCGCAAAATCTCTTAAACTTATTGACATTGGCGGCAAAGACCGACTGGCTTGCCTTGAACCCTCGTGCGACTTCGTCCACTGGGACAATCCCAAACCGGTCACCGCCACTTTAGTCACTACCGACGCTGGCCTAGTACTGGTCAAACGCAAATATGAACCATTCGTCGACGACTGGTGCCTCCCCGGTGGCTTCATTGAAGCGACAGAGCATCCAGCCGAATCAGCCGCTCGCGAAGTACTAGAAGAAACTGGCCTGCACGTCGAAGTGCAGAAGCTAGTGGGCGCCTCTGCCCCCGGCCGCGGTATCAATGTTGTTATACTCTTCTACCTGGCAAAAGCCATCAAAGGCGACTTAATTGCTGGTGATGACGCCAGTGATGTCGGGGCTTTCCAGCTAGATCAACTGCCAAAAAACATTTGCTTTGAGCTACACCGCCAAATGATTGCTCGATACTTCAGCGAAAATGGCAGCTTCTGAAGGCCAGCTTTCGCTTAAGACTCACCGCAAATACGCGACTTCAAAGTAATTTCCAACTCATCGGCTGAATCCATACCATTGCCTACAAGATAGCTACCCGCAGTGGTTTTAATCAACATGCCTTCGGGAAGAAGCGGGTAAGGCTCGCTCACCGCCTTAAGATCGACCCACAAAATTTTCTTCTCAAAGAACCAAGTACGCAAAACGAAATGTTCTGGCTTGATTTCTAAACGACAGGGCATCAAGGCAATGACATACGAGCGCCAGAGTAGTACGGCAGAAATTACAAAGGCAAACACCATCAAAAGACCAATGTCGGCCGCTGAGTGCTGACCAGACTGTTGCAGAGCCATGGTAAAGCACCAGACAACGCCAATAAAAATTAGACTCAAAACCGCTTGACCAATTTGGAATATTAGCGAAACTGGATCTTGCTTGAAACTGCGAAACGGATTAAGGCTGCTAGAACCTTTTGGCAAATGATCACGAATAATTGCCACTAATTTCTCACAACGCTCAAGCCAAATTGGAAAGGAAATTTCGCCTCCCTCATATTCAGCGGTATAGCGCACCACATTCCAGTTAGAGCGCCGCGTCAGGCTCTTTAGCAGGGCGAAGCGGCAGACACGCTGCTTGAAGGCCGAGTAAGTCGTAACAGACTCTTTCTCGACTTTCACCTTGTAGGTAATCAGGCCATACACCGGCAAGATACAAGTAGCTAATAAAGCCAATGTTGCTAGAACTATCTTGCCAGTGATTGAAATGGCAGCAAATTTACCAAAAGCGAGAAGCACTAGGGGCAGCAACAATAAGAGAGTCAGCACTGTGCATTCGGCCAAAACTCTTACAGCAACCATAGTCTTTAAGCGAAAATAGAGGGGATATTGCTCTTCTAGCGACTTGGCTGCAAGCTTTTCTTCAGCGATGGCAGAATAACTGCGAGCGTGAAGGAAATTGCTAAATGCACCTGACAACAGGTTCTTTATTTTACTCTTGAAATCGTCAGGTGCGCTCATATCTGTGATTTTGCCAGAAGTTAGCGCACTTAGCGAGCATATTTATTCCTAGCAATTATTACAAGTAATCTTTCTAGCAATATTAGTAAGTCACTAGCTTTACTTTTAATAACCTCAAAAGTGGCTGCTGTGCTTGAACCAGCTAGGTCGATGACACTAGGGTCTATAGGTCCTTTTTCTTCTACATTACAATTTCTCGAGCCTCACACGCAAAACCTATCTAAGGGTCATATATGTCTAATAACACGAGCTCTCCGCAGCAAACTCTGCGCGTTGAACGAGACTCGATGGGAGAAATGTCGGTACCTACCAATGCCTATTGGGGTGCCAGCACTCAGCGAGCCGTTCTCAACTTTCCTATCAGCAACCTACGCTTCAGCCGCTCCATGATCAAAGCCTTGGCTCTAATCAAACTGGCTGCAGCTAAGACCAATGCTGAAAACGGAGATTTACCCAAAGCTATTGCCACTGCCATTGTCACTGCTGCTCAAGAAGTGGCTGACGGTGCCTTGGACGATCACTTTGTCGTCGATATCTTTCAAACTGGTTCTGGTACTTCGACCAACATGAACGCCAATGAGGTGATTGCCCGACGTGCCAGTCAACATCTTGAGGGCAGCAACACCAAGATTCATCCCAATGACCACGTCAACATGGGTCAATCCTCCAACGACGTCATTCCCACAGCCATCCATCTGGCCGCCTTACTCGACATCAAAGAGCGGCTTCTTCCGGCTTTGAGAGAACTGTCACGCTGTCTTGGCCGCAAGGCAAAGCAGTTCGACAAAGTGATCAAAACTGGTCGCACGCACTTGCAGGATGCTACTCCCATTACCCTCGGGCAAGAATTTCTCGGCTACAAAGGCCAAGTCGACAATGCCATAAAGCGACTACGCTACGCCCAGGGTAGATTGTCGCAAGTCGCTCTTGGTGGCACCGCTGTTGGTACCGGCATCAACACCAAAGCAGGGTTTGCCAAAGCTACCTTAACTGAGCTTTCTCTCTTGGCTGCCGTCAAGGTAAAAGAGACCAGCAATCACTTTCAGGCGCAGTCTAGCATTGATGAAATTGTCGATTGCAGTGGCGTTCTCAAAACGATTGCCACTAGCATCTACAAGATTGCCAATGACGTTCGCTGGATGGGAAGTGGTCCACGAGCCGGTCTAGCCGAACTGGTTTTGCCAGCGGTACAACCTGGTAGCTCAATCATGCCTGGCAAAGTCAACCCAGTTATTTGCGAGTCGACCATGCAGGTCTGCTTCAAAGTGATTGGTAACGACGCCACGGTAACACTTGCCAGTCAGGCCAGTTCTTTCGAGCTCAATGTTGCTCTGCCCGTAGCAGCTCATTGCTTGCTTGAATCGATCACGCTGCTTGCAGCCGCCAGCGCCAATTTCAGCAGCAATTGTTTAAAAGACCTCAAAGCCACGGCTAACGGTCCAGCTCTGGTGGAGCGCGGCCTAGCGCTCTGCACGGCTCTGGCGCCAGTTGTCGGCTATGATCTTGCCGCTGAGATTGCCAAAGAAGCCGCGCAGTCTGGTGAAACCATTCTGCTCGTGGCCCAGCGCAAGACCAGTCTTTCGCTGGAAGAATTGAGCAAGTTGCTTGATCCTTTTGCTATGACAAAGCCCGGAGCGAAGGGGTCGGAGTAACAACCGGCTCACGAGCCGCGTCGTACAAGAAATATCTAGAGAGGGAAGTGGCATGGGCTGCTTCCCTCTCTATTTTTCACTACATGTCACTACATGTCACTACAAAGGCCGCAAAGCCATTGCCTTCGTAGACAATAATCAACAGCGGGCAATCAATAACTTAAATTTTTCATTTTTTCTACTACATTTTTTAGTACAGCTTCATACTTGTCTTTATGGCCTGTGCGATGATCTTGCAAGAAGAAGTGTGGTGGAGCTGCTATGCAGAATAAAGGTAAAGAGCAATGCAACGAAGCAAGAGAGCGACTCTTTGCCGACGCTAAAGCTGCGTATTTTTCAGGTGACGGCAATCACGCCATGGCAATGCTGCGTAGGTGGTGGAATTTCGAAGCTCTAATAGCTGAAACTCAGAGATTACCGAAACCAGAAGCCTTGAGAAAACCGTCTTACTACTTTGGACCTGGTGGAAGCGATGGGCGGGCCGAGGGATGTGATCCGAACAACCCATATCCAGCTGGCGTGCCTCGCAAGCCCTTCCCTCATGCCGGTTCCGGGCAAGCGGTTGTTAAACCAAGAGAGCCCCTATGAAATTTGAACTGCACGAAGGAAGTAGGCATCGGCCTTTCTGCAATAGTTCTTCTCGCTGTAAATCAAAGCCATGCGCTTGAATAGCGGCACTAAATGCGGTGCAGCCAACCCTGCTCTTCTCGAAACCACTTTAACGGCTTGTTTTAAAAGAGGCAAGGCACGCTCAGGAAAACTTTCGCAGCAATAGCTATCCGCCAAACTAGTGACACAACTAACGTAGACCTCGCAATCCAGATCATTGACGGTGGTGTATATCCTTATGGCCTTGCGCAAAAGCTGCTGAGCCTCTGCTCGTTGAGAGCGCTGCCGTAGCAGAGATAGAGCCAAACCAAGCGCGCTATCGGCCTCGTGAACTGGCTCGAGGTCTTGAGTCGAAGAGACTATTAGGGCCTCACGAAACATTGCTTCGGCAATTGCTGAGTCTCCTGTGTTCAAAGCCGCTTTTCCCACTTGAAAATAATTGGACCAGACAGCGTCGGCAATCATTTTGACTTCTCCCTATGCGTTGGCAAATTTCATATAGGGAGTGTAAAAGGCACACCAGTAAAAAGCTCTGTGCAATTGCACAGAGCTTAACTAGCCATCACTGGGAAGAGCGAAAGAAACAGATTGGAAAAACCGAGGACGAAATTTAGTAGTGCAAATTGCCCCAAACAGCCTCTAGTGATGCCATCTGCCTGGTGAGATACTGCTTCTCTCTTGAACTTGGAGAACAATACGACTGCCAGTAGAGGCGCCAGTAGTTACCGTAAGCCTTCTGCCTTCCAGTGTTCGCTTCGCTGCTCAGTACTTCTTCGCCCACAATGAAGGTGTAAGGCTTCATTGTGCAAACTCCACCTTCGCACTCAGAAGCACTAGAAAAGTCTTCTCTACGAGTTCCAGGTCCACGCTCCAACCATACTTTATCGAGTCTTGACCTGGTGAGGGGATGCAATTCATCAATGGCAATCGAGAAGACATCATCATCGCGTCGCAGACCTTCTGGGTGCAACTCTAAAGTGCAATCATCCGGCAGTGGTTCGCGATGACCAAGTACTTGACCATCAGAGCCAGTAGCGACAACGTGAGCAGCAAACGACGTAAGCAATCTGTCGAACAAGGCCTGGCGAATTTTCTTCCAGAGCCTAAGAGTCAAATCTAGCTCGCCTGATTCAGCCGCATCTAGAGCATGACATACCGTTTTCAGAGAATTTGCAACTTGGTGAAGGTCATTTGTACCTTCGGTCAGAGTTTGTCTATAAAACTCATAGGCTTTGTCTAGAGCAACCCGATCTCTTCTATCAGCCTTTTCCATTGCCACCCCCGGTTTCCTGCTGTCTCCATTTGCATATATACCCGCCTTGGCCTATTTTTCATCCCCAAAATGTAACCACTTTTTGACTTTCCAGCGGTCAGGCTTTCATACTTGTCTATATTTCTACTTGTCTATATTTCTATTTTTCTACTTTGCTCGCACATCAAGCATTTCAGACATATCATCGGCCAGTCCGCTGATGCCGCGGCTGAGATACTGACTATTAATTGGTCCAGCATCCTTTAACCTGGCAGGAGGGCGAAAGTAATTGCTATCGGCGATTATTTCTGACCGATTAGAAATAGTTCTGATGGTCCAAGATTTCTCTTCACGCTTTCCTACCCTGAGAACACTGATTAAAGAAATAGGCATGCCCTTAAGTACAGGCAAATTCATATAGCGTGAAACTATGGCTCCGACAGGGGCAGTCTCAAAGTAGTCTCTTGAAGTAATAATGTACCGCAACACATCATTCTTCTCAGTCCAGCCACTCCAACCGCTTGAAGTGACTCCAGAGCCTGGATACAAGTACTCATACTTCTTACCCTGAGCATCGACTGTAACAATAGTCTTTTCTGGAGCCTTAAAATTGGCAGTAACACCAGCCATACGAAAAGAAGGCATAAAAAACTTCTTCCATTCAACTAGGCTTAAATGAGCAACTTCTTTGGCGTCAGCACGCACAGCATAGACTTGCCAATCTGGTGCAGCGCTAAATAGTTCATAACCACCCTTGAAGCTCTTTAATCGAACTCCCACGGCCGAGGCGACCACCTCAAACTTGCCATCTACAGCCGACTCTTGCAAAAGTCTCACAGCTGCAATGTTCTTCACAGGGGATTTCGCTGAATTTGCATCAGTGGCCAAAACAGCATTAGCCATAGCAAACTGACAAACAACTGTCAGAACTGATGGCAAAAAGGCGGCCCTTAGAATAGGTTTCGACAGAAGCTGGTGAAGCAAACTAGTCATCTAACTTAAATCCCCGAATGCAGACAACATACCCTAACGCTAAGCCATTTTCCCGCCTCTATTCATGTATATAGTATAGATATCCGTGTTTTGCCTGGATTTCATTGCCCCTGGAGCACTTCCGTGGTTTCAAAGATGGCAATTTAGCGAGGCAATTGTTGTAAAGCTTAGTGTT
>JBAYTY010000045.1:0-55447 GCA_041675385.1 Candidatus Obscuribacterales bacterium | reverse complement strand
TGTGTGGTTTTTCGCAAAACTCACTCTGAATTAGGAGCGACTCTTTGTCACCTAAATTTTTAGCGGCAATCCTATTTGATTCAAACTCATTGTCAGGCGGCAGTTATCCTCGCGGCATAACATGATTGCTCGACCGGCTTGCAAGTCCTCTAGTTTGATAGATCGATCTGGGCCAGGATAGCTAATTACGATCAGTTCATCCTGACCAATTCTTACTTCGATTGGCTCGCGCTGCTCGTAAGAGCGATGATACACGGCATTTACCAGAGCCTCTTCAAGCGCCGCGAAAGGGAAATTCCAAAAGCGCTGCGCTTCGGCCTGATGGGCATGTTTGACAACAGTCTCATGTAAGTAGTTGCGCTGAATGTAGTCTAATGCTTCTTTTGTCATGCGGGAGATAGGACCTTTGAAGGTCTTTTCTGTAAAGACATCGCCGCCCGAACCCTGCGGGAACCACAGCACATCTATTTGTGTGCCGGGAAAGAAACGATCTGGTGTCTCGTTGAAAAATAGAAAACCGACATTCTTTGGCATTGGTGACTCAGTTGAGCCACCAACTATATTCATCTGTCGCCCTAAGGCTTCGAGTGTCAATGAGTGTGCGTCTTCTGCTAAGGCGCTACCTGTCTCATGCAAGTGTTCATGCATTAACGCGGGCGACAAATCACCGACGTGTGCCGTTTGCGCGAATCGGTCATCGAACGGCACTTTTGCGGTCAGGCTTAATAGCTCTTGTTCTATGTCGCCTTTGGCTTCAACCGTGCTGCTGTATCTGCGAATATAGTAGTGCCATGTCTTGTGCCGAGCTGTCACCGCAGCTGGTGCCTTATAGGGGCGGTTCTGTCCGCCAGGTGCCCAAAGTACTATTAGATTGCGGCCTTCGACGGTAACTATGCTTAAGACTGGAAAGTATGAGGGTTGGATCAAGTGGCAGTGGGTTAAAAGTTCTTGCTGAATCTTGTCAAGCTGATTCTTTGGTAAACCTACCGGTGGGAATTGTGGTTGTCCGCTGGTATCACTGTCTTGGCCAATAACGAGATAGCCACCGCCTAAATTCTCAAAGTCGTTGGCAAAGGCGCACAGTGTTCGCAGTACAGGGTCAGGATTCCAGCCCGCCTTGTATTCAATTCGCTCGCCTTCCACAGTGCGTTGGTGAAGCAAATCTAGGAGGTTAATGGGTAGTTTGTCAGTCATAGCAAAGTCCACTCGCATTTTGTAGTGCGTTCGTCTTTCTCTAATACGTTCGGCGGTCGGAAATAGTTCAAATTCGAAATTCGCGATTCTGTCTTTGCTACGATTTCTATCCATCTAAAGGATGAAGTCGCTTCATGATCAGCTACTGAACCAAGCAACGCTCACTTTTGGTAATCGCTCTTGCGAAGGATTCTGCTTTGGCCAGAAAGGGCGATACTAGCTGCGCTATCTATACCTTGATTTAAACTTGGCTGATTTCGTGTGAGGAATTGTCATTGTCAGATTTTCGCAGCTCCCATAAATTGATAGAAACAGGTCTGTGGACTCCGCTTAACTGGCGGTTTAGGGCTTGTCTGCTTGTCGCACTCGTGCTCTCGAACGTTGGCAACGGAGCCAGTGCCCAGGCGCCTAGTCGCCTAGTCAGTAAAGTGCAAGTAAGTAAATCTACCCTAGTCAGCAAAGCTCCGGTTAGCAAATCAGCGCCAGCTAGTTCACCAGCGGATCGTAAGCGCATAGCTGCCGAGCAGCATGACAAGGCTTTTGCTGTTCTCAGTAACAGTCCGGCAACAAAAGCAGCTCTTGAAGGAGCCGTAAGCAATGCCCTGGCGGCCTCAAATTTAGAACCGAGAAATGCGGCCCATTGGTTTTTGGCTGGTTTACTCTATGAAAAACTAAGCGCCCAGGATGCCAAGGCTTTGCCGATGGCAGAGAAAATGTTGAGCCAGGCTGTTGAGGTTGACCCTGAATATGGTGCCGCTTGGTTAGAGCTTGGCTTGATGATGACTGCTCAAAAACGAGGGATGGAAGCTATTTCAGCACTAGAGTGTGCTCTTGAGGCTGACCCTGCCGCTACTGCTAGTTATGCAGTTGGCCCCCTTTGCACGGTCTATGCCACCAACGATGAAGGCCTTCGCGGCCTAGATTTCTTTCAAGAACAGTACGAAGCTAATCCCGAGGTAACTGCGCTTGGTGTGGGCGAGGCGCTTATGCTCAACTACCTCGGCGATAGAAAAGCGGCTCTGGCTAAAGCTCGTGACCTCGTCAATGGCCAGCAGGCCAGTGCTTCCGAATGCTTCTATTTAGCTAACCTTATCAGTGAATGGGAAAAGTAATAAGCCATGAAAAAGATCCTTATGCTGCTAACCCTTTCAGGTTGCTGTAATAACATTGCCTTAGCTCAATCGATGGATTTTTACACCATCAACGGTGCTCGCAATAAAGAGCAAGATTCGTTCAATAGTCGCAAGAAAGCACTAGAACAACTTCCTTCAGGCGAACAACGCAACACTCAATTGCGTCAGGAGCTTCAGCGCCACCAAGAGGCAATGAAAAATTACTCTCTGCAACAGCAGACGGCCAGGCAGCAGGTGGTGTCAGATTTAAAACAAAAGTGGACTAAAATTGATACTGACTGGAAGGGTGAGGTGGCTCGTCACAACGCCGCCATGAAGCAAATTGAGAAAATACCAGAAGGTGCCGACAAGGCTGCCAGAATCGCTGCTGAAGACGCCGCCCACCGCAGCACTAGCAAGAAGATTGCCGTTGACAGACAGGTGGTGCACGAAGGCGTAATGCGGCAGGCTAATCGCGACGTAATGGGTGGCACGGCCAATGCTAGTAATAGTGTGCGGCAATCAGCGGGCACACCTGTTACGAGCGCAAGCCACAGTGGTATGACCAGCGATTTTGATGCTGGCGGTGGTTATCGCACTACTGAGAAAGTGGGAAAAATCCTCAACGAAATGGGTGTTAAAGCCCCAGACGGGAGTCGCGTTAAGATGACTGGTGGCGTGCTTGAAACAGCACCAGAATTTGGCATGACTGTCAATGCGGCACCGGGCACAGACCGTATCGGTAGCGCCGGGCACCAGGCACAGGTAAAGATGAACGCTGCCCATGGTGAGACTTATATTTCTGAGACCGGTGGTTCCGTCAAGTCGCAAGTGTTCAAAGATAGATTGGCAACTCTCGATCACGCTAAGAAAGCAACCCACGGTTTGACCGCCAAGCCGGAAGCCCTAGTTGCTGGAGCCGCCGACGGCCAGGCCATGGCAAAAGGTGCGCTAAAGGCTGCCACTCAGACGAATTTAGATGCGAAGACTGTCACTGACATAGCTCGGCAGAATGGCATAAAGAATCCAGAGAAAATACTCGATCGCCTAGCCGAGATTAAGAGTCGCCAAACACCGATTGCCAGCGCTGATGAAGCGGCCAAGCTGCAAGGTGTGACCCGCGATATTTTGAATGCGGCCGAAGCCAAATCTAATCTCAAGGCCGCGGCGGAAGTAAAACAGATAGAAGGTAAGATTGCCGACTTGAAGGCTCAAGGGCAAAGTTCTCAGGCTGAGCAATTGCGCAAAGAGCTATCTGACTATCGTGCCAAAGTTGATGCTGCGAAAGAAGTTTTACCTGGTGGCGCTAGTAAGTCTGGAGCCTCCACTACCAAAGCGGCTGGTTCAACAACGGCTATTGCTGCTGAACCCGAGCCTAAGACCGCTGCTGGCAGCGGCTTAATGAAGGTCGCCGGAATTGGACTTGGTCTTTACGGTATCTACCAAGGCTACAACACCGCAGTGGAAGAAATGGAAGCTAAGAAGAAAGGCGAGCCAGGTGGTGCCCTGGGCTGGACGAAAGAAAAGGCCGAGTTAGCTGCGCGCACAGCTTGGCATGGCCTTGGTTTTGGTGCGGCTGCCGAAGCGGGAGACAAGGCCGGAAAAGAGGCTTACGATCAATATAAGGCGGACATTGCCTCGGGGAGAATTTCAGGTAAAGATTGGACGCCCTATTTTGTGATGAAGACCAAGGCTGTAGTCGGTGGATTGTTCGGGGTTGCTAAAGGTATTACCTATGATGCCGCTAAGCAGAGTGGTACGCAGCTCGGAACAGCCATTGGCGAGGGTGCTGGAGCGGGCAAAGCTGCCTATGATTGGCTGAAGAACGCTCAAAGTGAGAAGAAAACCAACGAAGAGCGTGCCAGGATTGTTCGTGACAAACTGCTTGAGAAAGGTGCCTCTACAGTTGGTGCTCAGCGTGCCGCCGATAGAGTTTTGCAGGGAGATTTTAGTGAGGCTAAGCGGCTCAATAAAATTTTAGATGGTAAGAAAGCAGCCAAGCTTGCCGCTGCGCAAACGGCCGAAGCAAGAGCGAAAACTTTGCGTGATCGAAAGAAAAAAGAGATTAGAAAGGAAGCGAACAAAGAAGAACAAACCGCTCGCGTAAAATCAACTGATAGTGAATTGAAACTGCGCGATACTGTCATTGCTAAGCTAACCGCTAAGGGATTGCCCACTGCTACGGCTTTGGTTGATCGCCTTGTGCGAGTCTTCGAGCGCGATGGTGCTACTGGTCTAGATGAGGCCATAAATGAAATCACAAATATGCAAGGTACTTTTAGTGGAAGTCTTGGTAACCAGGGGCGCCTCATTATTACGGTAACTGGTACGAAGGCAACTGGCACGTTCAACAATGTCACTAACACAGCGGGAGTGGTTGCTACGACGAAGCTCACCATGAACGGCGATGTTGATATGATTTCCGCCAAGATTGCCATGACTGTAACTGGCACAGTCACTATCCCTCCCCTTCAGCTGCCTGAGGCTGCGGCCGATGAGCCCGCCTGGGTCGCAAATATGAGGGCTTCTGCCAGCAAATTGCAGGTGACAAATGTATACGGCAATTTGAACGGAAGCTTCGCTGGCAACGGCTACCGAGGTCTGCAGGACGGTGCCAAAGAGTGGAGCGTGCAGAAGGAAAAGTAGAAGTAAGAGTACAAGTAAGAGTACAAGTAAGAGTACAAGTAAGAGTACAAGTAAGAGTACAAGTACAAGTGTCGGTAGAAGTAGATGTAGCGGTAGAAGAATTATTCGACGCAAGTTCGTCACAGTTTGGACCCGCTTTCGTCACCAATCGGTTTGACTTTGAAACTATGTTAGTTGCATGAGGCCCGTGCACTTTCTTTTACTTGAGGTTTTACTATGCATTCTGAAATTCAATCCGAGAAGCAACGTGCGATATACAGCAACGACAGTGTTGAGGCTGGCACTAATCAGGCCCACTCACTAGGTGGAAAACTTTTTTCTGATGCTTACTCAGAGTCTAATCATCAACAAGCTAAATCTAGCTCCGCCTTCGATGTTCGTACGACTTATTTTAGTGCTGAAGCCCATGCCTTGAGCAATGATGCCGCCAAAGCAGATCGCATTAGAGAGCATCAGCAGTTGCGGCAGGACAAGCCCCAAGACTTAAAGCGTGGCGTTACCCCAGGCATCCCGACCTTCCTTGACGGCTTTGAAATTGAATTTAATAAGTAGAAGATGTTCATCGCTAATGCTCTTCATCAGTAAAAGTCTTCACGGCACTACCCCGCTCTAAGTTTGTGTGTTGTTGCTGTAGTTGTTTGCGCGCACCGGCTTGTTCACTCTCGTTTACTACTTGCAGCTTACGTTTTAGGCGTTCAATTGCCAGCCTACGATTGCCACTTTGCGAGCGCTCATCTTGACTAACAGCAACAAGACCACTGGGAATATGAGTGGCTCTTACCGCCGACTCTGTTTTATTGACGTGTTGCCCGCCTGGGCCTGACGCTCGACAGGTGTCAATGCGCACATCTTTCAATTGAAAGTCTATCTCTGCTGGCGGCTCGATTATTTGTACGCTGATGAACCAGTTTTTGCGTCGATGATTTGGTCTATAGGCACTGCTGCCAATCCATTTGATTGTACCGACCCAGTCATGTAGCCAATCGGGAATCTCGCTCTCAGTCATAGCGAAAAGAAGGGATTGAAAGGTCTCAGCTCTTTTCCCCTCTACGGCTTCTAGCAATTGCAGCTCTGTATTTTTATTCCTGGCCTCGGCAGAAATTAGCTTTGCTACTTTTGCCACCACTAAGCAACACTCATCTGGGCCAAGGCCGGCACTTATCTGTAACCAAGTCATCGTCTTATCGCTCCGGTTTTGTAAGTAATGATTGGGGCGAAGGTCGCAATCACGGTGATCAAACCGGCATCGACTAAGTCACCAACCACAATGTCTATGTCCTTATAAGCTTGTGGTGCTTCTTCGTAGAGCAGGGCACGGTCTTCGCAGATGACGCGACCACCAAGCTCGGTGCGCTTCAGGCTCTCTTTTGTATAGCGCGGCTCTAGTTTGCCTCGACATTCGGAACGCTTCCATTTGCGTCCGGCGCCGTGGGCCAGTGTGGCGAGATTGTCACTTTGTTCGCCGCGAGCCACAACAAGATAGCTGAGAGTGCCGCGTGAGCCGGGGATAATTACAGGGCCTTGATCTGATGGTGCCGCTCCTTTGCGGTGCAGCCAATTGGTTGCAGATGGAAGCACACAGTTATGGCAGACATCGAGAATGGGGTCTCCATGTGTGTTGAGCGCATTCATAAACTTACTGGCAATAATTTCTCTGTTTAGCTTGGCCCACTTTACAGCGTCGTTATGTTGGTTTAGGTAATGTTCTCCTTCTTTTGAGTTGGCCTTGAGGGCGCCGTTGCCAAAGTGCTTTTGGTGGCCTCTGAGAATGTGCTCTCCTAGGCCCCGTGAGCCACTGTGCACGAGGAGGTAGAGTGAGTCTTTACTCAGCTCCATTTCCTCAAGCAAGGATGGCTCAGCTATTGACTGTAGGCGCTGTAGCTCGGCAAAGTGGTTGCCGCCGCCAATGGTGCCTAGTGAGTTGTCGAAGTTTGTTGATGCTAGTCCAATTGAGGCGAGCATTTCTTCATAGTCGTCAGTTGCTTTATTGCTGCTATTGCTATTATTTGCAGCTCTATTCTTGTTTTCGCTTGCTTCAAGTGCGCCAAGCTTCTTTGACCAGCTGTCTAGTTTGCATTGCGATTTGTGCAGTTTAGTTTGCCAGAAGCCCATACCACAGCCGATATCGTTGCCGACAAGATGCGGATAGATGAGCCCCTGGCAAGCAAAGACAGCACCGATTGGTGTGTCCTTGCCTGGATGGAGATCGGGCATGCCGACTGTTTGGCTCATACCAGGCAGCATGGCTGTCTGATGGAGCTGTTCAATAGCATTGCCCTCAATCCAGTTTTGGGGCGAAGCAATTATTTTAATTGTCATATCTGGCCTTTCTATTTTCTAGTTTAAATTATCTAGTTGTGTTATTTCCATTTATTGGCTGCCATTCAATCAAGAAAAGCAACTGCTTCTGTTCTGGCTTCAGTATTCATCAAGACGCGGTGCCAGTCTTCTAGCACGATTGTGGCGTGATCAGGGTGTCTGATTGTGCCTCTGACAAATACACCAGCATTTCTTACCATCTGCCTCCAGTTGAGGAATCTTGCTGGTTTGTCCCTAGCGATTAGTGCCTTGTACTGAGATTCGGTCAGTCCTTGTGGATAGCGGCTGCATACCATTACAGTCTCGCCACGGGCGCGATAGGCATATTGGGCGATGTGGGCTTTGCTACCATTGCCGCGCACAAGGGGCTCTTGTGAGCGTACAAGGTTTGCTGGCACCACTAGCGATGCTGGTATGAAGAACCATTCTCCTTGGCGTCTGAACGCCTTCGTCTTGCGACGATTGCGTTTTTCTTCGCTCAAGCCTACTTCTCTGTGCAAGATTTCTTTGGGCTTAAGTGAAGCTTTAGCGGCAGCTACTGTAGATACACCCTCTACAGAAGCAACAAAGAGATGACGTTCATCATGGCCGCAAAGGAAGTGCTCTTTGTTGACAGCAGCACCGTCGCTATCTAGTTGTCTAGAGAGTAACAGTAAGTGCTTGTCTTGAGGTCGCACTTCAATTATCGACAGTTCTAGATTTGTTAGCGCCTCTTTGCGTATTGAGACCTCGAAGATTTCTACTCCTTTCTTTGTGCTGATATCGAGGCGTACTGGTGTGGTTTGGCGCATTCTACGGTGGCGCACAAGCTCATCTACTGCAAGGTGGATAGAGACATCTGCGCCTATTTTTTCGAACGATTTATGCAAGTTGGCAAACATATATTTCTCCAAATGCTCGCAGCAAAGTGACTCGCTGCCAGCGAGTTAAAGGGATGCGTAGAGTGTATGCGTCGGTACATACATATGCGCAGGAGCGATACGCTAAAGCATTTGGATACGACGGTAGAACTACAGAAGCTGCGGCTTCAATAGGCTTAGTTCGCCGAACATAGGCTCGGCAAGCCTTAGTCAGACTTTGCTATCGTAGTTAGATCATTCGTCCCTAGTACAAAGCAGGGGCTGTGAGCCCTTAAATCTATAACCTGCTATGCGACATACTTCGGGAGTACATGACCTTTACCTCGAGAAAATGGCAGTGGTCGTAAGCATTGAACCTTCAATGTTCGACCTCGAACCTTCAACCATTCTATCAAGCAAGTTGATTGTGTCAAGAGGTAGATTCGCCGACCTAACTCCGCAGAGGCAAGTTCACAGAGATAATCAGCTGCTCTATTTTTGACAGAGTTTATTTAGCTGAGTCAATTTGCACTGTTGGAGTGATACCAGCCATAGCGAGCTTACGTTTAATTTCGGGCATTGCTGCTCTTGCGGCAGCGATACCAGCATCGATACCGCGTTTGCCATCAGATTTTTTGAAGGAAACAAGGTTGATACCAGTGGTATCAGGATGAATCAGAATATCTGCCTTGGCGGCGCTTGGGGCATCAAAGGTTGCAAGTTGAATGCGTAGTGCTTGCCGGGCCATTGAGCCAAGTGCACGGAAGTCTTTTATTGGTCGGTCTTTTAGGTATTCATCGATGTTGACGGCAATGACTATGTCAGCCCCCATCTCGCGGGCGTGGTTGACTGGAACGTTATTGATTACACCGCCATCGCAGTATAGGTGATCACCGATTTGTACTGGTTTCCTTAGTTCTGGAACGGCAGTGCTCGCGACTAGGGCAACGCCAAGGTCGCCTTCTGTTAGCCTGCAACTTTTGCCGGTAACAACATCGGTTACGACTGCAGCATAGGGGATGCTGAAGTCTTGAATTTGTTTATCGCCTACAGCCTTGTCGGCATATTTTCTGAATTTGCCGCCATAGTAGAGGCCATCATATGGGCGATAGCCAAACAATCTCATTGACATAACCGTTGGCTCAATCAACAGCCGCAAAATGGGCATGGGCGCAAATTCTTTTGTAAATGTGTTTTTTTCAAATACTTGGGCGATATCTTCCATTGGCATACCGGAGGCATAGAAGCCGCCAACTACCGAACCAATACTTGTGCCAGCAATTAAGTCTATGGGAATGTTTTCTTCGAGAAGCACTTTTAAAACGCCGACGTGGGCTGAGCCGCGCGAGCCGCCACCGCCAAGAGCGAGACCAACTTTGGGGCGCTTAGAATCTTTGGTATCTGAATTAAGAGCCGATGCGCTGTTGACGGCAAAACAGCTAGTTAGTGCTAATGAGATTAAGGTGGCAAAAGTCTTGCGCATGCATCGGTTCCTCTTAGTGTGGGGCAAGAATAACCTAGAAGACCCGATTCTGTCCTGAGTTCCCTCTGATGTAAAGAGTGGAGCTCGGTTTGTTCGGTAAGCTAAATGCGTAAGAAATTCTATCTGAATTTCTTACGCATTTTTACTGCTGGCCGGCAGCTCCTACTTCGTTTTGCCTTCCTACTCGTTCTGCCTTCCTATTTCGCGGCAATCTCCACCGCCACACCATCTACCCACTGCTTGTTTTCGTCTGTGTAATAGAGATAGGCGCGGCTGGCTGGGCCAGTGTAGGTGCCGGGCACTGCAGCAATTAAACTTAGTGGAATCTCTACTTTCGCTTCTGAATCGAGGGTGCGCCAGTAGAGCACCACTTCGCGACCACGCACTTCGTAGGCGTCAATCTTGCCTTTCTTCACTAGCTCTTTTAGCTGATCGTGGCGTGGCTCAAGGCCGCCAGGCAGTCCGATGATAGCAACAGGTGTGGGCACCACTGCCTTCTCTTTGTTGATTACGGTGACGTTAGCTTCTGTGGCACTGCCTTCTGTCAGTGTAGTTTGAGCCAACGACACTTTCAAATCAAGTTTGCACTGGTCTGAACTGGCGGGTTTGATAGCGTTGTAGTTGACTGCCATCGAGTAGGGCATCGGTGCGCCGCCTTCCATGCGCAGCTCTAGTTTGTGATCACCAGGTGTCAGTAGCTCGCTGAGGTCGGGTAGTTTGATAGCACCGGTGGTGGCTGGGGTAAAGTCGGCCCAATCACCAATTGATTGACCGTCGACATAGACACGCACCTTGCCAGGTGCTTTGGGCTTGGCGCGCAGTTTGTCGTAAGTGACAATAGCGCGTAAGGCTAGCACTGTTGATTGAGTAGAGCCATAGCGGCCAGCCTTGCATGAGTCGGCCAAGAACTTTACTGACTTCTCTACGTTGCCAGCGTACTGTGGCTCACGCATCCACGCCAGTGTGGTTAGAGCGGCACCCTCTACTGCAAGGGCTTCTCCTTCGCTGCCAACAATTGAACTCTTAACGTCTCCAATGCTGCCGTCGGCTTTTTGCTTGGCTGCTAGTTTGTCCATGAGCTTTTTGGCTTCAGGTTTGCTGTCTGAGAGATAGAGAGCATTTGCTGCTAGCGCTAGCACATAGCTATTTGGACTACTGGCTGCGGCACTTTTAAGCGAGTCGATTTCGGGCTTCAAATCAGAGGCCGGCTGACCGGTCTCTAGCAGCGACCACAAGATGTAAGCGTTCGAGCAGTCTTTGTCTTCAATCCAGGTATGGAGAGCACGGCGTTTGCGAGAGAAGCCGCCCTTGCCGTCTTTTTGCTTGAATAGCCAGGCGCGTGTGTTGGCGACCATGGTTTTGTCAACTTCGCGCACCTGAGCCATGTCGCTGAAATGCATCAAGCCGAATGCTGTTAGTGCTTCGTGGCCTGGGTTTTCACCAAACCATTCATAGCCCTTATCTGGGCACCAGAAACCGACTAACATTTTGTAGCCGGTATCAAGTTTTTTGCGCGAGGCTTCCACAAGCTTGGGGTCTACGCCTGTATGCGAAAGGAAGTATTGTTGAGCCATTGTTAGTGGGTAGCTGGTAGAGCATGTCTGCTCAAAGCAGCCGCAGGGGTCTTGAATTAGTCTTTGTAGGGCCTCGGTCATGTTGGCTAGTGGCGTAGGATAAACAGCGGTGTTTGAAGCAATACTGCCAGCGATAACCTCTTTAGGAATTGTGATTGTGTGCACCACGGTTTTACCTGGCTCAAGCATGCCACCAAAACATTTCTCAATGGGGAAGCCTTTCGCTTTCACACTCAATGTTCTTGTCACTTTGTCTTGGAACAGACCTGACTTGGCGTTAAGAACCAAGGGGAAGGTGCCCACGCCAGCTGTGGTTTCGCCTGATTTCGTGGCTCCTAGTTGCAGCGCCTCCACGTCTATTGGTTGAATATAGCGTACCCTGCCTCCGGCACCAAGGGCGGAGCCATTCTTAACTAGCGGCAACAGCTTAAATTGTGCTTTTGAACTTCCGTTTGAACTTCCGTTTGAACTGCTGCTTGAAGTGCTGCTTGAACTACCCGAGCTGTTGCCGCCATTGCCATTGTCTCCGTTCAGGTTGATAGAGATGTCAGGGTTGGCAAGCTCGCTGCTGGTAGCATTGACCATACTGACAGGCAGCAATATGTGGTCGCCAGCAGTTACTTCTAGTGGCATCTTCAGTTCTGCGTAAAATGGCTGTACTGACTCGACGCCGACATTGGTGGCACCAAGGGCGCCATTGCCGCTGAATGCATCTGCAAAGACTCTGAAGGTGCTGACACTATCGTTCAAGCCAAAGCTAACAGTGGCTTCGCCAGTCTTGGCGTCGGTTTTTACGCCACTGTTCCAAAATAGAGTTTCGGTGAAGTCGACCCGGTCTGTGGGGTTTCTGTCTTTGCGTACTTCATAGGCAAACTCACGAACCATAACTAGATCGTTTTGTGCCATACGCCTATCAGCCATTTCATTGTCAAACATGCCGTCAGCTCCACCCATAAATCGAGCTTTGCGCTCTAGCTGGTTGGCTTTTCCCATAGCTAACTGTATTTTGTTTTGAGCTGCCTGTGACTCTGAGGCTGGTCGTTTTGCCGAAGCCTCAGCAATTTCTTGCTTGGCCGGCATCATTTTGTCGTCCGCATGACGGGCGATGTCTTTGCCTGCATCCTCCATTGGAGCGGCTTGTGGAGCACCGCCCATGCCTGCCGGTGCAGAGGCCGCAGGCGCAGCCAGTGGCATGGCCATATTAGCCATTTCCATGGCCATGCCTGGCGCACCAAATGCCATGCCGCCGCCTCGGAATCTCATTTGTCCGCCTTCTTTCATGGCCTTCATAACTTCGTGTTGGGCCTGAATTTTCAGTGCCACCACTCGGCGAGCTTTGTCTCCGTTGTTTTCAATGAACTTGGCGAGGTCCATGAGAGCAAAACGGCGCCATCCCTGCGTACCCAATAGCAGATCTGTGGCCAGAGCTGCTTTTGAATTTTTCTCGTCAAGATAGACATGGGCGTCGGCTAGGTCTGATACTTCAGGCTCAAGAAATGCCATGACAGGCAGCCTTGGCGCTTGTTCGCGTTTTTCGATCATCTCTAATACGCTGTCATCAGTTACAGTGACACCAACAACTGCTGCTACTGGCTTGTCGTTTTCATCAGTGGCTTTTACTGTCAGCTTGGCTTTGTCACCAGGTACATAGTTCTTCTTGTCTTGGGTGATGCTGACCTTAAGTGGGTGCTGTGGTGCGCGGAAGATTAGCCTCTCTGCTAGAGGTACGTCTTTGTCACTCCATATGGTGGCAGTTAAAACTCCTTCGGCGTCATCTGGCACAACAAAAGTTATTGGCAATAGTGTGCCGGCTTTGACATCACTGCGCTTGCTCAAATCAACATGACACTCTGACAACACTGTTTCGTGTTTCGCTAGGGTGACACTGAACTTCTGGCTGCTAGAGCCTACAAGAACTGTGATTGGTTGACCTTTTTCGCAAGTATCTTTCTCTGCCCTAATGAGGGCGCCAGAGGCTTTGGCTTGTGGCAATGGATAAGTGGTCTTGATTCCTGCTGGCTCATTGATTGTGAGAAAATATTCTTTGTTGGCATCGGGTGTAAATTGAATGCGTCCGCGGCCCTCGTGCTCGGTGGCAAAGTCGGCCACTGTCACGTTTGTTAGGCTGCCGTTGCTGCCTTTGGCAATTAACTTTCCTGCTAAATCGGCTGGCTTGCCATTGGGCAGAGTGGCTTGAATATAAAGGCGATTGGGGAAGCCAGCAATTAAATCGCCGCCTTCTGGATACATCTTCAAATCAACTGTTTGTAAGAGAATTGGAATAGTCTTAGACGCAGTTTCGACGACGCCACCATCTTCGATGATGAGAGCAAGGGTGCCTTCACCTCGTGGAATATCGTGTGGTAAATCGAGACTGACTGAGCAAAGGCCGTTGCTATCAACTTTGGCTGTTGCACCATTGATGGTGACACCGTCGACAACGGCAGTTACTGAGACTTTTGCACCAGCTGGAACTCCGCCTTCTGCACGTTTGACATCGAGAGTAGCGTTGACTTTTTCGCCCGGTCCATAGCCGTCGCGCAAGAATGTTATTTGCGACTTCAAGCGTGGTGCGCGGTAGGCTCTTATATCGAATTTTCTTTCGGCCGGTGCGTGACCGTTCCAAGGATAAGTAGCCTTCAGTTGGTATGCACCACCAGCCTGACCTTCTGGTACTTTCCAGCTAAAGCCCCAGCTGCTGTCTTGTGCACTGGTTGTGCCGCGTGCCACCACATCACCTTTTGGCCCGGTAATTTCGATGGTGGCATTGACACCCTGAGCGTCGGCAATCGGTTTGTGACCAGTGGCGCTGAGCAAGACCCCTCGCACATAGACATTTTCACCGGCGCGATAAATTGGTTTGTCGGTGCTAATGAAGGTCAAGTAGCGGTCTTTGCCGCCAAGAATCTCACTACTGGTTTGACTCTTATGCACTGTTATCTGCTCCGCCGTGCCCTTCTCGGGCCTGGGTAAATTGCCCAGTGATAGCCCATCGCTTTGCGGGCTGGCGTAGCTTCTATTGATGAATAGTGAGCCGATAACGGCGATTGTGAGGCCACCGAAAATCCATTGGCGAGACATAGTCAGCGCTCCTTAAATAGCTTTTGCCAGGTTTCCTAGCCGGGGTTTACCGGGTCTTCTACGAGACTTTCCGATTATGGCAGCGGCCATTATGGCAAATAAGACGGTAAATGCGGATAAAACTTCAGGGTAAACCGCAGGCAAATCTCAGGGAGGTCGGAAAGGGTCACGAATGGAGGATTGATCACCGGGCGATCTCCAACATCTTATAAAGGCGCCCGTAATTTCCCCAATTGCTCCGCTGCACTCCTTCCACTAATATGATTTCCCCCGTGCTTTGCCTGACTCTTTGGCGCAAGCTAAAGCTCATGGCACAAAAGAGAACTCATGGCCCAAGAAAGAGCAGAGAGCTTAAAGGCAATAGCCAAAATTGACACGAGCAAGTGTCCGCGCTCGCCTGAGTATGAAACCGTTATTGAAGTATTCGCTCGCAATCTCTATGACCCTACAAAGATTGGTGATCTACAAGCATTGAAGAGCAAACACAATTGCGAGATTAAGATGCCTGGCGATGCTGTAAAGTTTGCTAACAAAGAAATTAGTGCACTCGACGGCCATAGTGTCTTGCACACTAAGCCTGAGATTGAAGCTATGCGCCTTGAAGAGAAAGGCGATTTGGTGGGAATCGGCGCTACCTTCACCCGGCCCAATGCTATAGACGCCAATACTGACAAAGGGCCAATCACTGTAGCTTCGTTGATCAAAGACGCCCCTGCTCAGAAAGCCGGTTTGAGAGTGGGGGATCAAATCGTTGCGATTGATAAGAAGCCAGTCGAACTAGAGCACCTCTCAAATGCCATAGAACGCGTCCGCGGCACCTCTGAAAGTACTGTTAAACTAACTGTTGCGCGTGATGGTCGAACAATTGATCTTGATATTACTAGAGCGCAAGTGCACTTTCCTACTGTGAGTGAGAAGTCTCTTAGTGATGGCATTGCTTATGTGCGGTTGAATAGTTTTGTGCCAGAGCGCGGCCCAATCGAATTATATAATGCGCTGGAAAAACACAAGAGTGCTAAAGCGGTGGTTTTTGATTTGCGAAACAATTTGGGTGGCGCTGAGAATAACGCCGTTCTTACGGCAGCATTATTTATGGATCACGGCGTCATAACTAACTTAAGACAACGTGTTGATTCGTCACCGCAGGCACCAATTTTTGCTGATCGTTCTTATGCCCTTTCTAAGGATAGTACCGTAGTCACCAAGGGTGGTGCTAGCAAAAGCTATGGGCGGCCGCCCGACATGGTAAATGTTCCTGTGGTGGTGCTTGTTAACGAGTACTCCGCTTCTGCTTCTGAGCTGGTCGCCGGAGCCCTGCGTGACAATGGCGATGCCAAACTAGTTGGCACTCAGACCTATGGCAAAGGTGTCGGGCAGGCGTTCATTCCTATTCCATCTGTTGATGGGCTGCTGCGAGTGACAACTGTTAAGGATACAACCCCGAATGGCCACTGGGTGGGCGATGGCAGCAAGAACAAAATTGGTTTGAAGCCAGATATTGAAGTAAAGCTTCCTGAGGGCGTGCGCTTGGGTGCAGCAAACGACACTCAGCTCAATGCTGCTGTGCTTTATCTTAAGACTCAAATTGCTGCTGGGCGAAAAGCGCACTAGTGAGATAAAACCGTACCAAAACGCCGTCGCACGATAGAACAGCTTTCTTGCTAGGCTAGGCCTTGCTTTCAGACATCTTTAGCACAACCACAGTACACGGTGCAGCATCAACGATTTCATCAGCGATGCTACCAAACCACAAGCGGCTGAAACCATGGCGGGCATGGCTTGGAACAATGGCTTCGTCAGCACCATACTTCTTACAAGCAGCGGCAATTACTTGAGCGACTTCGCCTTCAAGAATTTCAGCAGTAGCATCAATATTGAGCTTAGTCTTGAGGTCTTTGGCCATTTGCTCAAGGACGCCTTTTTCTTCGGCTCGTTCTATGGCGACTGTATCGGGAATTCCGGGGGTTGAGACATCGGCGAATCCTGGAACGATAACGTGTACAAGGTGAATCTGGGTTTCGCTGCTATACTTTTGCGCTGTAATCTCATCGAGAGCGCTTTTGGCGCTATCTTCGCCATCAATTGCCACAACGATCTTCATAATATTCCCCTAGATAATGACTTTACTTAGACGCGATTGAGTCTACCACTCTATCGATGTCTTTGAAAATCTCCCAAGAGCTTTTAGATTCAAGCTGGCTCAAACTGTCGCCAGTGGGCCAAAGGGCGTGGTCGTCTTCCAGCTGCAGTAGTCCAAAGTAGCTATGGGTGAGGACATATTCGTTGTTTACTTTCTTAAGCATGACCAACACCCGCCCGGGGTGGTAAGAAGGTTGGTTTCAAGTATAGCGATATTTGATGGCCAGGTTCTTGGGCATGTGCCCCTTGATGTCGGAGCCGCTAGCCAGGTTGATCGTGGCATAGTGAACATTCTTGCCGCCCACTGAGCAGGCATTGGCCGCTGGGAGGTCCATTCTAAGCAGATTGGCGAAGGCAACTATGTCTGAGTTATTGACTAGCGCTTTCTTGCTTTCCCCGCCGCCGCGGCCGATGAGAAAGACTGCCAGCAGGGTCAAAGCAATCATTGCGAAAATTTTCTGCATCAGCGCCTGCGCCTCAAGTGGTAGGTCATTCCATCATAGAAGTACCCGTTGGCCAGTCTTCGTACCATTAGGTTTGCTTAAGATTGTCAAGCTGCTGAACGGAGTGCAGTTTCTTGCTTTGCTGATTCGGGAATAGCGTTGATTGAGGCATTTACCGGAGTTTGTACTCTTGGACGATAACGCAGCCGATGACAAAAGCAAACATTGTGATGGGAGGCTAGAAAAGCAAGGTCTAGAAAAGCGTGAGTTGGATAAGTCGGACGCCCATGATTCTCGCAATGCTGGTGTTTCTGACTTAAGAACTGTCGAGTCGCAGCGAACCAATGCAAGTAATGGCTCTTTGCAGGATCGCCAGCGATTGATGGCTGGGCAAGATGAAAGTATTGAGATTGTTGGTTTCGAATCGAGCGCATCGAGGCATTCAAAGCTGAGAGAAAAAGACCTGCTCGAACCGGCTGCAAAGCCGGTCGATAGTTCGAAGTCGCTCCCTCAATCTCTGTCCACTGACGATGGACTGGAAAGGCCAATCATCGAGTATCGGCCGGAGCAAGTAGGTGCTAAGACTTTTTCTTTGGGCTTGGCCTATGAAGAGAATCGGACTTTCAGTCGGAAGATGACAGATTTTGCCATTGCTGCACGCGGAAGGTTGCTCGATCCTGAAGACCAGAAAGCATACGCTCAGCAGCAGATAGACAAAATTCTGGGAATTGGCGAGGGTCTAAACATCGCCAAGGAAAGTACTAAGCTCGCAGCGGTTTCTGCCTGGAAGGCGCTAACTGATGGTTCAGTGGCTAGTTTCCTTGCTAAACCGAACGCCATAAATGATCCTCTATTCAAAGCTGTTGGTGGCACATTTGATGCAATGGCAAAAGATCCGAATCTGGTCAATAAAGTTTTAGTTGCACTTGAACATCAAATAGCGCTTGAGAACGATAAATACAGTGCCATGGAACCACGTGAGAAGGGTCGTTTTATCGGCGAAGTTATGTTTGCCATGTTTAATCCTGAGGGCAGCTCCGAGGCGGGTGAGGCTTCCTTAAAGATGGCTGATCGGTTAGCTTCCCGCGTGGATAAGGGCGAGGGCTATTTGGGCGATTTAAGGGGGGAGGTAAAGGCCGGTGCTGGTGGTCGCTGGGATGTTCTCAATGAGAGAGCTTCTCCAGATGTTGTTCAGCAGGCTGGTAGAATGTCCTGCGTGTCTGCTTGTGGTGAAATGCTGACGGAGGGTGCTATTAAGCAAAGGGATTTGCTGGATCAATTGGGTGCACCGGTAGCTACGAAGTATCTTGCGCGAGTTCTTGGACCGATGTGGGATGGCGGTCCCGTCGATGAAGCTGCCTTAGATGTTCACTTGCATCGTGGAAGTTGGGTTGCTGATTTGAGAGAGCGGATGGGCATGCGTTACGCCAGGCTGGAGCCTGCGCATGCTGTTATTGTTGATGGGGTGGATAGTTCTGGGAACATTATGATTCGTGATCCAGCTCAGGCAACGAGATATGAGATGACGCGTTATGAATTTATAGAGGCTTGGACTGGAGTCGCGGTTTTTAGGAAATAGGATCTAATGCTGAGGATTGCAAGAATGCTGACGATGCAACCGTTGTTATTGAGTGCCCTAGGTAAAGGAGCTGATGGGTTTCAGAGTTACCGAGTATCCTTTGAAACAGGAGACGGCGAGGTCGAGTATGTTTTCACTGTGGATGATCGTGATATTCCGGTGGTAAGAGCGGCTGACGAATATACTGATGCTACGCTTTGCGATCCGTTTGCTCCGAGTCTATACAAGGCAATCCTCAATTTCCATAGTGCAAGGAGAACGGCTGCTTCCTCTATCTCTTGATTCTGAAGATTAGGCTGTTTGGGAGGGTTTTACAATGGTGCAGCTCCCACCGAGAATTATTGGGCAACCATTGTCAGCTCGTGCAGCTTGCGCGGCTCGCTATCATGTGAGTTTCTTAAGTGTTCATGGCGAGGTTGAGTATGTCTTTGAGGTAAGCGACGGCGATGTTCCCGTGGTGACTTGGGAGCCACGATTTCGAGATGATATGGGCGGCCTGATTGATTCTGCTACGCCGTTGTTTGCCTCACTACAGGCGCTGCATGCTGCTCTCAAGAGTATGGGGTAGTCGCGACTACTGAGAAACAGTAAGTATGCTGACGATGCAACCGTTGTTTTAAAGTTTGTCAGATCCGCGAATTTCGGGAATAATGAACTGTCTAACTAGTTCTCGATGGGCCAATGAATCATGATTGAAAACACCGAGGCAACCAAGAAACTACTGACGCCACCTGAAAGCTCTGAGCCAACAGTCGATAGTTCTACTACCGCTAAACTGAAGAATCTATCAGAGCGATACAAGCTGCTCAACGAGCTTGGTATAGGCGGTATGGGAACAGTATTTAGGGCGGTTGAGCGCGAGACTAAGGCTACCTACGCTGTTAAGGTTATGCACAGGCACCTCAAAGCCGACGCAGCTAATGTGCTGCGCTTTGAGCGCGAGGCCCAATTGGCCAGAAGCTTGCAGCATCCCAACATTGTTGAAGTTTTTGATTTTGGACTGACTGAAGCCTCTGAGCCATACATGGTAATGGAATATCTTGAAGGCGAAAACTTAGACGACATGATTGAGGCGAGTGGGCGGCTGCCTATCGAAATATTCGCGCCGATATTTTCGCAAGTATGCGCTGGGCTTAGCTACGCCCACGAGTCAAACATCGTGCACCGCGATATCAAGCCAAGTAACATCATGTTGGTTGCCGGCACCACCTCACCCAAAGTTAAAATAGTTGACTTTGGAATCGCCAAAGCATGCGCGTCAACCGGTGAAATTTGTCCAACTAGCGTCGCCATATTGCAATCAATGGATTGGGCAGCAGACAAGCCCACAGAAGAAGTAGCGGCATTGCTACAAACCTTGACCCAGCCTGGTGAAATATTTGGCAGTCCGCTCTATATGAGCCCTGAGCAGTGCAATGGCCAAGAAGCTGATTGCCGCTCAGAAGTCTATTCTCTTGGCTGCATGGTATTTGAAATTCTTACTGGTGCAGCGCCACTAAGAGGCAAGGACGCCATGGAGACCATGCTAAAAAAGGTGCGTGACAAGCCACCGCTAATGGGTTCTATCGCTAAAGATACTAAGTTCTCTGATGAGCTTGAAGCAGTGGTTCAACATTGTCTAGAACGTGATCCAGACAAACGATACCAAAGTGTTGCCGAGTTGGGTCAGGCTTGGAAGCAGTTTGATAGTACCAAAAACTAGCAGTCCCAATCATCCAATTGCAAATTACTCTTCAATGTCGCTCGCTTAATTGCTACGCCATTGAATATGGCGCTAGAAACAGTACCAGGCATAGCATTAGATAGAGTTCCGAAAGATTCAGCGTTTTGCATTGGCAATGCCGCTGCGGCCTCGCTTACAAAACGGCGCTGTAGGTTGACATCACTCTCTTCTAAAAATGCCATGTGCCACCACTCAAGCATTCGCTCTTTAGCAATGTCGAGAGATTTTGCTGATACCAGTTTGTCGCGCTTCTCCTTTTGATTGATCTTTCTATCGCTCGGCAGTAAATTCCACAGGTCGCCACAGGGCCAGGCAGCAAAAGGGAAGCAGTGGTCAATGTCGTAGTTGCCTAGCTTCAGCCTCTGTCCGCTCCAAACGCAAACCAACGGCTTCTCTAGTTTGAGAATTGCATCGGAGATCTTGCGTACAACTTGTGTGTCTCGTTCAGGATCAAGCCACACGAGCGCTTGCATCAGCTGATCGTAAGTAATTTCCCTTCCGGCTGTTAGTGAATACTGCTGCATCAGGCGAATCCATTCGCCAACTAGCGCTGGTTCAATCCACGAGGCAAATCGGCTCATAGAGTTCCACAGTGCCTTTGGCACAGTCAATTCGCCAAGAGTGGCGAGGTAACTTTCATTGAGAGTGTAGGTATTGCTCTTGAGTGGGCGACCACCACTAGTTTTGAAAATCTGTTCGCTGCTATTGGGATAGGTTATATACTGCGTTGGCATTTTGCGAATAGTCTCTTTTGCATCAATTAAGGCTTGATGCAAATTTGCTGCATCTATTCCTGTGAACGTAGCGCCAACACGAAGGTCATAGGGCGACAGGTGTCTTAAATTGCGGAAGGCTTGACCAACAAAGCCGAGACCCTTTTGTGATTTGTCAAAAGGTCTTTGGGGAATGCCTGATTCGATTAGCTGTTTGTACGCACGTAGCCAATACAGTGCCACCAATCCTAGTGGTATCGATACGTTTTCGTCGGCTCCATGCTTCGCCATACCAGTAGCACTATCGGCGATGCGTACAAGTACGCGCAGTAAGGCTAATTTGTAAGTGGAAGATTTGCTGTCGTTGATAATTATGTGGCGCAGCAGTGGCAGTGCGTCAGTGCCATCATCCGGTAGCTGGAAGCAGACTGTCTGCCACGAGACATCGGTGCGGTTGCGCAAATCGTCAGATTGGCAAATTCGAACGAGCACTAGGCCTCGGTCGCGGGCTAGCTTTTCTAATTCGCTCAGAGCAACCGGATAACTCTCCCGTCCGTCGTTAAACGAACCAGTGCGTAGAGAAATGATCAGCCTGCCGCCAGGTCTAAGCAGAGCCGCGAGTTTTCTAAAGGCCCGGGGTTTTTCATTTGGTTTGATGTGCATCCAGACTGCGCTCAATAGAATCAGATCGAAGGACATTCCGAGCTTGATTGTTTCGGTCAGGTCAGGAAGGCCATCTCTCACCCAATTGATTTGCAGCTCTGTGTGTATCTCACGAGCTTTCTCAATCATTCCCTGGGCCGGTTCAACCGCCACCACATCGCAGCCCCGCTGAGCGAACCAGGCTGCGTCTCTGCCACTGCCAGCGCCAATGTCTAAAACAGCACTGCCTTTCTCTGGCATCAAGTCAAGCAATTGCTGGTGCACCTGTTCAAAAGTGAGCGACTCGTAAGTAGCTGTGAACTCTTCAGCGCGCTCGCTGTATTGCTTAATTGTGTGATTGCTGGGGTGCATTGGCCTCATCGCGAAAGCTCAGCAATTAGAGTACCAAACCCAACAGGTTCGGTCACGTTGATTTTCTGTTAATGTGCATCCCAGAAACGCTTTATGCACTGGTCAAACGGTTTGGTATATGCCTCCCTCACGCTTTGTCTCTGGTCGACAATTGACATCCATGTGTTGTAGTCGAGGTGTCGCTCCTGTTCGTACGTTTGGCTCGTGCGCGAATTTATTTCGTCCCAACTTGCCGACTCGGGTAGTCCACGTGAAACTGCATCAGCCCTTAAATACAATGCATCCACTTGAGCTTCTACTTCGCTGGAAGAGGTGTAGGATGGCAAACCTATGCATACTCTTTTCTGCTCATCGTAACCATCGGCGACAGTACCAAGTATAGGTTGTGCCGATAGTTTTTGAGCACCGCCAGCAATATCAGAGCCACCGTTAGCACCGGCACCGCTAATAATATTGGCACCACCGACAATACCGGTGCCACCAATAAGCCCGACGTAGGCATACTGCGAGCCGGCCTTTGACTCATTGATTGAATAGTAGTTTGTTGTCGGAATGACGCTGCCCGGATAAGCCTTCTCCATCTCTGTGCGCACTGACTTAACTACTGCATCTACTTGTGATATTACGCTCTTGCTTGGTTCCAGCTTTAGGACAAACTTGTCAGGTAATAGTTGCCCGTCGGCAAAGAGATGTTTAGACTCTTCGACAAGAGAGTCTATTGTATAAAGCTTAGCGGGCGGATACTGCTTATACAGTTCTTCTGATTCCCGTTGAAACTTTTCCAGTGCGCCACCTTCTGCGTGGCTAGCTTTGTTCGAAGGCTTATTCTCCAGCTGCTTTTCTGTCACGTTAATATCCTTTTTGCGGAGCGATGTTCTTTCTGTCCGTCCGCTCTAATCTAATTGCAGTTGTTGGCAGAATCAGAGCAGGCTTTTGGCATTTTTTCGGCAAACTCACAGAGGAGCCAAATGGGGTTATAATTTCCGCAAAGTTCGGAGAATGTCTTTGTCAATGACCCAAGTCTGTAATCGTTGTGAAGCCAGTGTTCCCATGCTCAGGCATGGCCGTTGCCCCGATTGTTTTAGAGCGGTGGGGCTGGCTGATGCCCCACCGCCTCCAGAGGTCATTGCTGATACCAATAAAGTGCAATGCAAGCGCTGCACCAACTTGATTACAGCGGTCACAGCCTGGCGAGCGCTGGGATTTTGCATGCAATGCATTTACGCTGAGGATGTGCCTTTTCCACCTAACATAGAGCAAGCTCGCGAGAGGTTCTCACGGGTATTGTTGCCTGGGGCTGATACAACTGTGACCTCATTTTTTGCGCGATATGAAGCCGGTGAGAGAGAGAGCGTATGGCAAGAAATTCACGCCCTCGGAGCAGGCATCGGCAAAGGCTCCATTTTGGACGATGTCTGCAAAACCGTGCGCTTAACTATGCAGCGTGTGCGAGCAAACGTCGAAACTATCGTGGAAGATTTGCGCAGTATGAACTATCAGTTTGATCAACCAGAGCATGCTCATCAGCCACCGACTGATCAGTCGCTTGAGCAGCTGGCATTGCTTGAGGCTGAGTATGGTAGTTTGCCGTTGTCGCTGCGAATGTTCTACGAAGTCGTTGGCTCTGGATTGCGCCAGACGAATGCGCTCGTGCGCACTACAGCAACGGTGACGACTGTCATGTTCTCTTGCCCGAAGCTGGTGCGGACTTTCGCTGGGTTGAAATGCGCGACGATAATATTGAGCAAGAGGCGTGGCGGTGGTTTGTAGACATGCTCAGGCAATCTTTCAAAGGTGGTGGCTTTCCTGGTCCCACAAAATATTGTCAGGCAGGCGACGGCTGCGAAGCGGCCGAGCCAAGAAACTATTTGACTTTACTACTTGCTGAGTGTTTGATTGCTATCTAGCTAGATCGCGCACCATTTTCTTCAGTCCATCAGTAACGCGAGCGAGGCAATCGTAATTGATTTTGTCGGCAGTATCTTCATTGGTGTGGTAGTGCGGATAGCGATAGGGAGCCGTGTCTGTCACCATAATGCCGGGATATCCCACGCGCCAAAAACTTAGTTGATCAGAAAAATCGACACCAGATAATTCAGGTGGTGCAGCCAGTGTTTGAGTGGGAAATTTCGCAGCAGCGATGAAAGAATCGGCGCATTTTGTTAAAAGATTTCGCGAGTCTAGGTTGCCGATGAAGGTGAGAAAGTTTCCGGTTTTTGGATATAGCATTGCCAAAGCCGCCACTGGGAAGCGCTGTGAATCTGGCTTGTCGCTGTAGTAGCCGATGGTCTCTAACGAAAGCATGGCCACAATATTATCGCCGCGCTCTTTGCACGCTTTGGCATAGCGATAGCTGCCCATGTCATCGCTGCGAAAGAAAGGCGGTTCTTCATTGGTAAAAGCGACAAAGCGAATGGTGCGCGGAAACTTTTCTTTGGCCAATGCTTTGGCAATCTCTAGCATGGCGGCAACGCCGCTGCCATTGTCGTTGGCGCCGGGGCAATCTTGCACAGCGTCATAGTGCGCGCCGATGACAATTATTTCGGAGGATTTATCGGAGGCTTTGATTGACTCTAGATTAGTCCCTGAATTAGCCCCTATATTTGTCCCCGGAATCGCCACGATAATGTTGGCCGTGCTCTGAGTGGCGTGGGTGGCTCCCCAGAGCCCGTCATTGAAGTATCCGCTAACAGAGAATGTTTGCCGAGTTGGCTTGAAACCAGCCGCGCTGAAATTCTCTTCAATGTAGGTAGCCGCTCGCTCTAAGCCGCCGGGGTTTTTCGTTAGGCTGCGCGCACCGATGTCGCTAGAAAGCATCTTTATGTGTGCACGTAAGCGGCTTGCTAGTTGCTTCTGCTCTGCCGTTAGAGGCTCGATTGTTCCGCCATAACTTGGCAAACTCCAGTACGCAATAGAGCAGCCAGCTAGAGCTGTGAGTCCGGCAATTGTGATGGCAAGTTTTTTCTTCAGATTCTGCATGTCAACGGCTTATCATAGCATGGGTGTGCAAGTGCCTCTTCGCTCTATTCTTGGCTCAATCAAGCTTCGCTTAGCTGAAATGAGTAGGGCTAAATTCATTCGCAAGAGCGATGCTACTTTGATTGAATCTGTGGGAACCTAGGGTTGGTTGCCCAGCAATTCAACGAGCAGCAATAGAAACGAACGGCTCTAATAGCACTGGAAAGTAGACACTGTATGCGAAAGCTCACTCTTGGGGCCGTTCTTGTAACTAGCACACTGCTCGTGCTTTCGGCCCTGCCTGTTCTTGCAGGTAATTCGGGTGTCAATCGACCATTTCGCGACAAATGGGCGGTGGTGATTGGCATCAGTAAGTTTGTTAAAAGCGAGCTTGATCTCAAGTATGCCGCAGCCGACGCTCGTAGCTTTTGTGACTATTTGGTAAATGATGGAAATTTTGCTAAAGATCACGTCAAATTAGTGACAGACTTGCAAGCCAATCGCCGCAACATACTTTCAACTCTGGGTGGCGGCTGGCTTGGCCGCGTTGCTGGCCCAGAAGATTTAGTTGTTGTTTATATCTCAAGCCATGGCAGTCCATCAGAGCTTGATGTTGAAGGTGTTAACTATCTGCTTGCTGCCGATAGCGATCCTGATGACCTCTACTCCTCAGGTATTGACATGCAAGTGCTCTCTCGAATGATTAAGGCCAAGATTCATGCAGATAGAGTTGTCTTGTTTTTAGATACTTGCTATAGCGGCGCTGGCACTGCGACAGGTTCTACGACAGGCTCTACGACAGGTTCAGTGTCAGGTTCAGGAGCCGTCCAGAATACGAGTCGGAAGGCCAATGTTAGCGCTGCGAAGATAGCTGAAAACACCGGCCAGATTGTGGTGGCCTCTAGCCAACCGAACCAGGCTTCCTGGGAATGCGCTTCGCAACCCATGAGTGTCTTCACCTATTGCTTGTTAGACGGTTTGCGCTGCAAAGGCAATTTGACCACTTTAGATCAAGCCTTTGGTCATCTCAAGGAGAAAGTGCAGACTACTGTAATGCAGGAACGCGGTGAGTTGCAGACTCCGGTGATGAAAGGCTCTTGGGATGGTGGAGGGCTGGTAATTGCCGCACGTCCATCTGCACCGACGGCGGCATTAGATAATGAAGTTCCAGCTCTATCTGTGGTGGCAAACTCAGTAGTTAAGGCTGAAGATGGCACTAAGGTTCTATCCAATCGAGTGGCCATACTTCCTTTTGGTGAGGGCGGCTCGAATGGTATCGGAGAAATTGATTTTGACGGCTTGGCTGTGCGCCTTGAAGAAATGGTGCGCTACCAACTTTCTGATGTTCTGCAAGAGAGACTGTTGAGCTCATATGCTGTGGGTTCTGCTCTGGGCAAGTCTAGCCTCGGTGGTGGCTTGTGGACGGCAGATACCAGACCGGCCATGGGCAAAGCATTAAACGCAAAATATATAGTAAAAGTTGACATTCAGAATGCTCACTTTGAGCCGTCCGGAGATTGCAAGTTCTCGGTTTCTGTTTGTATTGCCTCTGGTGAAACCGGCGAATATCTCTGGTCTGGCGGGCAGAAAGCAGCAGGTGCATTCTGTGCCGGTGATGCTAGCGCCAAGCTCGCCTATCTCAAGACTCAAGTTCTGCCGGCTTCGGCCCGTTTTATCAGGAGAGCCATTCTTAGTACTGTAGACAGTTCGACAGGGAGCAAGTAATGCGCAATTTTGATCTAGTTGAGGAATTATAGAATGCGTGTGGGGCTATCGAAATTGAAGGTTGTATTTCTGACCATTTTGGTTTCGTCGCTGGCTGTGCAGTTTTCTGTACCGTTTTCTGTGTCTTCGGCTTTACCAAATTCATCAAATTCAGCAAATGCTTCTGTCAATAGACCAGTTAAAGATAAATGGGCACTAGTAATTGGCATAAGCAAGTATGCCAAACCAGAGTTGAATCTAAAGTATTCAGATCAAGATGCCCGAGACTTTTATGATTATCTGGTTAACGAGGCTCACTTTGCCAAAGATCATGTAAAACTGATGCTCAACGAGCAAGCCACACAGAAAGCCATTTTGTCTGAGATGGGTAGCAAATGGCTACCAAGAATGGTGGCACCGGATGATCTGCTGCTTGTGTTCATATCTAGCCATGGCAGTTCATCTCAGATGGATATTCAGGGCTCGAATTATATCGTTGCCCACGATACTGATCCGGATGATCTTTTCGCCACTGGCATAGAGATGCAACAACTGGTGCAGGTGATTAAAGCACGGGTGCGTAGCGACAGAGTTGTGCTTGTCCTTGATGCTTGTCACAGTGGTGCTGCTAAGGCTAGCAGCAAAGGTCTGGCACGCCAGGCTAACTACGATGCCGCTACCATTGCCCAGGGAACGGGTCAATTGGTAATTGCATCGAGTTTACCTACTCAAGCTTCTTGGGAGTACAAAGAGCGCCCAAACAGCGTCTTTACTCGCAGTTTGATTGAAGGCTTGCGGTCGAATGGCAATGCCACCACTCTTGCCGAGGCATTTTCATATCTTAAGCAGAAAGTTGAAGATACTGTTTTGCGAGAAAGAGGTGCATTGCAAACACCGGTGCTCAAAAGTGTTTGGGAGGGCAAAGATCTTCTAGTGGCAGCTCCGCCGGCCTCTCCGCGGGCTGTACCAGCTTTAGTGGCTAGTGAACCGATGGCAAAGGCTAAGGTTGACGAAGAAACTAAAACTAGTGCCGACCAAGTGTCGAACAGCGACGACAAGGCGAAAGGTGACGACCAAAGTTTACTTGTAGCTGTCAATCCACCAGATAAGAAGTCTGATTTGTTTTCTGACTTAGAGCCTGATGCTATTAATTTGCGCGTGCTTGAAGAAGATAAGCCAACCTCTACAGCGGCAACTACCCGCAGTACAGTGAAGCGCCCACCTCTGCCAGATCGTGTTGCTGTGCTTGGCTTTACTTCGCCATCGTATTTGAACTTGCGGCACTCGGCTGACTATATGAACGATCCTGTTGTTCATTTGCAGTACATGGTGCAAAATAAATTGCAGGCTGCTATTGGTCGACGGTTGCTCAATCCTTTTGAGTCTGGAGCTGCCCTTGGTTCTGTTGAACTATCGAGCAGTGGAATGGAGTCGCAGGAAAATATGATGAGCCTGGGGCGTGCCCTGAAGGCTCGATATGTCGTCAATGTCAGTATTGAAGAAGCAAAATTTGACAAGTTTGGAAGGTGCTACTTTGCTACCATCGTGCGAGTATTTTCTGGTGAAAGCGGAGAACTATTGTTAGTAGAGGGAAAGAAGGCTGATTGTAAGCCTTTTCAGGGCAAGGCGGCGGAACAGTCTACCTATCTGCTCACCGAAGTTTTACCTGGCAGTGCAGAGCAGATTGCTGATGCTATTTTAAGTGTGGTTAGGCCGCAATAACTAAGGGGCAGAGAATGATATTCACAAGATCTTGTGTTTCTATGGCAGCAGTCTTGCTCTTATTGTTTTTGCCAGTATGCCCATCGCTGGCAACTGAGGACAAACCAGTTGCTAAAAGTGCGAGTGCCTTGTCATTGTCCACGATCAAAAACGGAACATATAAGGTTGAGTCTCATAGTGGCATGATCAAACTAAAGAACGGCGAAGCTGAAGGAGATTTTCCCGGTGGCGCCATAGCTGGTGGCTGGCTGTGCAAAATTGAACAGGTGGCGTTGGGCGATGTCGACGGAGACGGTAAGGGTGATGCCGTTATTGTTATTGGTTACAATGGTGGTGGCAGCGGATACTTTGTTAATCTTGTGGCTGTGCTTAATAAGAATGGTCACCCGGTTCAGGGGGCCAGCTATGATCTGGGAGACCGAGTTATTGTCAAAGATCTAAGGCTTAGCAAGCAGAGAGTTACTTTGGTCATGCTTGATCATGGTGACTCGGACGGTCTAGCTTCTGCGTCGCTCAAAAAAAGTCTTTCATTTCGTCTCGTAGAAAAGCGCTGGCAGGTGAAATCGTTAAAGTGAGAACATCTTGAAAGATAACTCAAATTACAAATTTGCAGCAGTAAAAGTGAAGGAGCACCATTGAGATTATTGACTAGAAGCATGGCTGGCAGCCAAATAGCCTCAAAGTTTTCAATCCTTCCATTTTTTTCAATATTGCTTACCTTTTGCATCTACCAATCTCAATGTGCTACTGCTGCTAATTCAGCTAAAGGGAAAACACTTGGAGCCGCATCGGTGCAAGGCCGTTCGGCTATTGAAAAGCCTGACCTTAGGCCAATCATGGACAAGTGGGCCGTTATAATTGGCATTGATAAGTTTCAATATACAAGCATCCCTAAGCTGCAATATCCAAGTAAAGATGCCCGTGACTTTGCTAAGTTTTTAGTTGAGAAGGGCAACTTCGCCGCCGACCATGTTTTGTTACTTACAAATGAACAAGCAACACTGGGCAAGATAAAAGAAGTGATTGGTGATAGCTGGCTGCCTCAACGTGCTCGCAAAGATGATTTAGTGCTAGTTTTCGCCTCGACTCATGGTAGCCCAAAAGAAATTGACGTGGCCGGGGATAATTTTCTAGTTGTATACGACACTGATCCGATGAAGCTATTCTCTACTGGTATTAGATTCGCTGATCTGGCTCCGACCATTAAAGATCGAACCAGCTGTGATCGTGTGGTGCTTCTACTTGATGCCTGCAGCAGTGGTGCCGCCAATGTCGGCGGCAAGGGCATGGTCAGAACCGGCAACTTCGATGTGGCGGCGCTGGCGGGCGAAGGTCAGATTGTAATCAGCTCAAGCGCTGCCGATCAAAGGTCGTTTGAATCGAAACGCTATGAAAATGGAGTGTTTACTAAGCAATTGATAGCATCGCTGCAGTCAAACGGTTCTAAGACAACTCTAGCCGAAGCATTTCGCAATTTGAAAGAGCAAGTGGAAAATGAAGTTCAGTTTGATCGCAAGCAGACACAAACGCCAGTGATGAGAAGCCGTTGGAAAGGCGGTGAGCTCATTCTTATATCTGTGCCTGCTCGTCCGAGACGCGTTCTTCCCGATTTGCCTGGCTCTTCAGTTGGCATAGAGCTGCCATCAGAGTCTGACAACGCCTTTAAGCAGGGCAAACAACTGTATGATGCTGGTAAATTTGCAGAAGCTTTGCCCCTGCTGACCATTGCTGCGGTGGCAGGGAAGCCCGAAGCTCAGCGTTGCCTGGGCTTTATGTACCTCTATGGCAAAGGAGTACCCCAGAACGACACCAAGGCGCTTGAGTGGTGTCAGAAAGCCTCAGATCAGGGAGAGGCCGTTGCACAGTACAATCTGGGTATTATGTACCTCGATGGCAAGGGAGTACCACAGAACGACACCAAGGCGGTTGAGTGGTATCAGAAAGCCGCAGATCAGGGATTAGCCGAAGCGCAGTGCAACATGGGCTTTATGTACGCTAGTGGCAAAGGCGTACCCCAGAGCGACATCAAGGCAGTTGAGTTGTATCAGAAAGCAGCCGATCAGGGCAATGCCGTGGCACAGAGCAACTTGGGCAATATGTACAGGAATGGTAAGGGCGTACCACAGAACGACAGCAAGGCGGTTGAGTGGTATCAGAAAGCTGCTGATCAGGGTTTTGCCCAAGCACAGGGCAATCTGGGTATCATGTACAGCAATGGCAAAGGCGTACCCCAGAACGACACCAAGGCAATTGAGTGGTATCAGAAAGCAGCCAATCAGGGCAATGCCGTGGCACAGTTAAACCTGGGCGGAATGTATTTGGATGGAATAGGAGTTCCCCAGAGCGACACCAAGGCGGTTGAGTGGTATCAGAAAGCTGCTGATCAAGGATTTGCCAGTGCACAGTACAACCTGGGCTGGATGTACGAGAATGGCAGGGGCGTGCCGCAAACTAAATTAAAGGCGATGGAATGGTATCGAAAAAGTGCCAGCCAAGGTAACTCCGATGCTCTCAAAAACTTAAGTAGGTTGGAGCATTGAGAAAAAAATGGCTAACAATCGCAGTAATCTTTGCAGTATCGACCGTGGAGGGGTACCATTGAGATTATTGACAAGAAGCGTGGCTGGCAGCCACATAGCCTCAATGTTTGCAATTATTCCTATTCTTTTGATATTGCTTACTTTTTGCACCTATCAATCTCAGTCTGCTACTGCTGCTAACTCTGCTAGAGGAAAAGCACTTGGAGCATCTTCTGTGCAAGCCCGTTCGTCTGTTGAAAAGCCTGACCTGAGACCAATCATGGACAAATGGGCCGTCATAATTGGCATAGATAAGTTTCAAAATACCAGTATTCCTAAGCTGCAGTATCCAAGTAAGGATGCCCGTGACTTTGCCAAGTTTTTAGTGGAGAAGGGAAATTTTGCTGCCGATCATGTTTTGGTGCTTACAAATCAACAAGCAACATTGGGCAAGATAAGAGAAGTTATTGGTGATAGCTGGCTGCCCCAGCGTGCTCGCAAAGATGATTTAGTGCTTGTCTTCGCCTCGACTCATGGTAGCCCGAAAGAAATAGATGTGGCCGGGGATAATTTTCTGGTTGTCTATGACACTGACCCATCAAAACTGTTCTCCACCGGAATTAGATTCGCTGACTTAGCGCCGACTATAAAAGATCGAACAGGCTGTGACCGTGTGGTGCTTCTGCTTGATGCCTGTAGCAGTGGTGCTGCCAATGTCGGCGGCAAGGGCATGGTCAGAACAGGCAACTTCGATGTGGCGGCGCTGGCTGGTGAGGGTCAAATTGTAATTAGCTCAAGCGCTGCCGATCAAAGGTCGTTTGAATCGAAACGCTATGAAAATGGTGTGTTCACGAAGCAATTGATTGCATCGCTACAGTCAAATGGTTCGAAGACAACTCTAAGTGAAGCATTTCGCAATTTGAAAGAGCAAGTAGAGAATGAAGTTCAGTTTGATCGCAAGCAGACACAAACTCCAGTAATGAGAAGCCGCTGGAAGGGCGGTGAACTCATTCTTATATCGGTGCCTGCTCGCCCAAGGAGCCCTCTTCCAGATTTGCCTAGTGCTTCAATTGTTATAGAGCAGCCATCAAATTCTAGTGAGGATTTCAAACAGGGCAAACAACTGCTTGATGCTGGCAAATATGCCGAAGCCATACCCCTGCTAACCACTGCTGCCTTAGATGGTAATGCCACTGCTCAGCGTTTCCTTGGATGGATGTATGAGCGAGGCAAGGGGCTACCACAGAGCGATACTAAAGCGTTTGAGTGGTATCAGAAAGCCGCAGATTGTGGTGATGCCAAAGCACAATGCAACCTCGGTACCATGTACCATACAGGTAAGGGTGTTCTTGCCAGCGACGTCAAGGCAGTTGAGTGGTATCAGAAAGCTGCAGCACAGGGGCAGGCTACTGCGCAGTACAACCTAGGCTTTATGTACGATTCTGGAAGAGGAGTGCCACAGGGTGATACTAAGGCAGCTGAGTGGTATCAGAAAGCTGCAGAGCAGGGCAATGCTGATGCACAGTGCAACCTTGGCAATATGTATGAGTTTGGCCGGGGTATCCCGGAGAACAAGCTTAAGGCCTTGGAGTGGTATCGCAAAAGTGCAAGCCAAGGTAATGCCACTGCACTAATTAACTTAGAGAGGTTGGAACATTGAGAAAAATTAGGCTAATTGTCGCAGTAATTTTTGCCATGACTTCGCTCACTGCTTTGCCGGGTCTGGCAGCGGGTGAGGTTTATCCAGCAGACGTGGCTAAGAAATATCCGAAGTCTTTTGCCGCCTATCAGAAAATAATTCCAATAACTTGGCGCAAAGCCCCTTGGGTCTATCGTCTGGAAGGTGTAGCAGAACCAGTGCGCACCATTGATTTTAGTGGACGCAAATTTGTTCTTGGTCACGTTTGCAAACCCCATGATTGCGCTGATAATCAACTAACGTTTCTTGTTGCTGTTGATGGCACAGTGGCATTTGCCAAAGCTAATAGTTTTGACCTGACCCAAGCAAAGGATGTAGTGCTGGGTAAGCCAGACGCAGAGGCAAAAAAGATTCTAGCTAAGGGCTTAGATTAGGTGTCTACTTGTATTTAAGATTGCCCGTTTCTAAGAGCCGGTCTGATTGGTCAAAGGCGATTGTCGGCAGTGTCGGTTGCGCTGCAATGGCGCGCTTTTTGAACGAAGCTGCCCGCTTATCGAGGCGGTGCGTAATCAGCATCTCGTAGGTGGCACCGGTCAAAGACGAATCGGCCACTGCGTTTTGCTCAAGACAATCGAGAAATTTAGAAAAGTCTGGCTTGGACAATTGTACTCCTGGAGTGTCGTCAAGATATTTCAACAGCGCACGCACAGCTAGGGCGTGTGGATCTGTTGCTAGGCCATTCTGAAATGCCATTTGTGCGTCTGTCGTCGGCACTCCCGACATCGATGTTCTAGGCTTTTGGCACTCAGCCAACAATTCGTTCTTTACTGATGCTGGATCTATCATTGCTACACGGCAGAGAAATCCAACACCAAAGTCATGATTGTTTAGATGCGATAGAAGTATGGTCTTCACTTTGTTGAGTGGAAAACTGATGAGACTAAGGGCTGCAGCGGCCCGCACTGAAGCAGACTTGTCGTTCAGCATCTTGTCTAGCTGTGGTATCGTTTCTGCGCTTTGCGATAAACCGGCCGAAAGTGCTGCGGCCTTGCGCACTTGCTCTGATGCATCTGTCATCAATTCAATTCGCTTTTTGGCGCTGACTATAGTTGGGTAATTAGATGTTGGGTAATCAGAACTCAAGATAATCGCCGCTGCCCGTATTTCCGGCTGAGTGGAAGCCAGCCATGTAGGCAGTTTGGCGCTGATAACTTCTGCGATTTTGGGATCATTCTGCGACGTCTTTTTTGTCGTAGTTGGTGCCGTATTTTGTGTCGTACTTTGTGCATGGCCTAGTGCCAATATAGCAGCGGCGCAAATATCTGGTTTGTGTTTGCCATCGGCTATTTTGATTAAAAATGGAACGGCGGGTTTGGCCGTGACATTATCTTTGATACTCCACGGTGTCCAGCTGCCCATCGGCTTATCCGCGACAGTCCAGAGATAGCGCATGCGATAGTCATCGCGACTATATGGACTCATGGTTCCGAGTGCTGCTATGAACGTCTTGAGAAAATCAGCGGCACTTAGAGCCAATGGCGGTTCGTGCTTGCTATCGAAAAGCGAACCTAGCACCTGCGCGCGTGGATAATCACCTGTTCCGCTTGAACTGTTATTCTCGCATGAAAGATCGAGTAGCGTTAAAGCCGCATACTGTGACACCGCAGCTTGCTTGCTACCTAATTGCTTTGTCAGTTCATTCCAAACCGCTTTTGCTGGCGTGATGCCAGGTGCAATTGGTGTCTCATCTGCCGCGCGGAAGAATCCCTCCCATGGACGCAAGGTGTAGTTAGCAGAGGCCTGCCGGAGAGGCCCTTTGCCATTTGTTTGTTGGGCAAACAAGATGTAGCTGTGCCCCGCTTCTAATTTGAAGTGGGCATGATTTTCTGGACCAGCATCGAGCCACATGGTTGGCTTGCCGGTTGGTGGTAGATCGGCGCGATAGTAGAAATCAATTGTGTCTGATGGTGCTTGGCCCTTGAGGGTTGAAATCAGCTTGAGCTTTGCTCTATAGACTTGCCAAAAATTAGACTTGAGAGCATCGCTGTCGGTTGCTTTCGCTGGCTCGACCGAGATTACTTTGGCTTTTATTACTAATGCCGAAGCGCCTGTCATCTTGTCGATGGTCATTGGATAAGGCATGATCATGGCTTTGGCTTGCTCGCAGTGCGGATTGCTAAAAAGAATGCCAAGGCAAGTCAGAGAGACAAGCAGTTGGTTAGTTCTGGCCCGGCGTTTAGGCGAATGCATTTCGGTGCTATTTTCCATCTGTGTCTCCGTCACCGGTACTTGTCGCTTCTGTGAATCTGTCATTATTCCAGCAGGAGTTCAACGGGAGTTCAATTCATTCTACCCGTGTTGAGCCTTTTGCTGGGCGACCCAGTCGTATGCAAATACCTTGCTTTTGTGTCGCTTTTGGCATATGATTAGGGGATGATCTCCCTTAGTTACTACCTTGATGAACAGCTCAGTCGCGGCCGGTCCTATTTCTCCAAGGAGGAGGCACTGAAAGCGCTTGGGGGTAATACAGAGGCTTTTACTGCCGCTGCAACGCGGTTGATTAGAAAGCAAAAGTTGGTGTGTCCGTGGCGTGGATTCTATTTGATTCTGCGCCCAGAAGATAGGGTTACTGGAGCGCCCGACCCCGTGCGCTGGATCGACCCATTGATGAAGCATCTAAAGCTCGATTATCGCATTTCACTTCTAAGAGCTGCGGCATTCTACGGTGCCTCTCATCAGGCTGCAATGGTTTTTCAGGTAATTGCTCCTAAGCAACTGCGCAGTTTTAAAATTGGTCGTCACCGAATACAATTTATCTACCAGGCTCCGACAGCATTCGTAGAGACTAACAGGCCCGAGTGGTTGCAGCAGCTAAAGAGTGAAACCGGATTTGCGAAGGTCGCAGGTGTGGAGCTAGTTTTACTAGATTGTGTTCGTTATTTTCATAGTTCTGGTGGTATTGATGGCTTGGCGCAGATCGTTCATGACTTAGGCCGTAAGGCTGATCCAAGTAGGCTTGCTAAAGCAGCAGAACTCTATGAAAATTCTGCAGTTCGCCGCTTGGGTTATTTGCTTGATCATTTTGGTCATGATCGACAGTCGAAGGTTCTTCTGCGATTTGTCGAGAGTGCAAAATCAATGAAGTCCCTAGACCCCTCGTCTAAGCCGCTGATTGAAGAACTTGTTAGTCCTGTAGGAGTCGATCGTAAGTGGATGTTGAGAATCAATGAATCAGTGGAGGTCGACCTGTGATTCCAAGCTCATACATTCAGGAGTGGTTCGCAGTGGCACGGCGATAAATAAGTTGCTGTTTCAAAAGCCTCTGCGATATTCTGAAGACATTGATCTTGTTCAAATTCAAGCAGAGCCTATTGGCGCGTTGATTGATGGTGTGCGAGCGGCGCTTCCTTGGTTGGGAAACTTCAGTAAGAGTCAGGCTGAACACTCTACGCATTTCGTATTCAAGTTTGTCCCTGAGTCGGCACCAGAGTCTCAGCTCAAGCTTAAGGTGGAGATTAATACGCGCGAGCACAAGAATTTGCATGGTATCAGAATGTACCCGTTTGAAGTTATTAGCGAATGGTATCAATCAAGCGCACAGGTGGCTTCATTTGAGCCGGAAGAGCTCTTTGGAACAAAGCTTCGCGCCTTGTTGCAGCGCCGGAAGAATCGCGACCTCTTCGATTTGAACCAAGGGCTTATTCAGCTGGCGCTAGATACGGATAGGTTGATCGCTTGCTTTGAGCACTATCTGTCTCTTCAGGGGCAGTCTATCACTCGGGCTATGGCTGAAAAGCGTATGCTCCAGAAGCTAGAAAAAAGCTTGACCGAGGATATAGCACCCTTGTTGCCAGCTGGCACGGAATTTACAGATGAGGATGCAATCGTCGCATTCGGAAGAATCTGGTATGAGTTAATACAAAGCCTAGCAGGAGAGCCCTGGAAGTTTTCCGAGAGAGCCATAGAAGAGCTTCGGAGTAGTCGAATGCCTAAGCTGCTTTTGTGATTCGCTGTGTATTAATGCATTGGGGCTTTGGCTTTTGTCTTCTTTGCTCGCTGTGCCTTGTGAAGCGCTTTAACATAGTCCGGAACCTTCCTAATAAATTGCATGGGCTCTATGTATTCGTCTTGGTCGTTGATGACGATGTAGCGTGTCTGCACTGATTTTGTGTTTCCTGTTGAGCCGGCATAACCGATGACGCGACCGCGTTCGACTTTTTGGCCTGGCAGTACACTGTAGGCGTTGAGGTGACAAACCAAGGTGCGCACGTTGGGATAGGGATGGTACAGCTCAACCGTAACTCCAAGCTCATCGTCTCGCCAGCCTACTCTTGTGACCACTCCGTCAAGCAGATTGTAGACGCGGTCGTTAAGCTTTGCTTTGAGTTCAAGGCCGTTGCGAAAGCTTTTTTTGCCAGTAGCGTCTGTGTAATTGCCAGCTTTTGCTTCTATGTCTCCGCGCCCTGTTGGTGTGTATTGGACGTCGTCTCGCATTGGCGAAACCAACACTTTGGGAGCGTAGTAGCCCTTGAACGTCTCAGTCGGTGTTGGTGTGGCAACTACTAAAGGCTTAGCCGCCGGCGTTGGAGTATTTAGCACTGCTACGGTTATAGGTGGTTGCGGCTTACGAACAAAATAGGCGATGCCACCACCAATAGCTCCAAAGCAAGCCAATGCGATTAAGGTGTTGCGAATTACGAGTGGGCTGGCGGAGGGCATGCAAATCTCCAGATGACATAGGGGGCTGCAACTGACGCTTGTCTACTTGCTGCAGGCTGTCAGGATATCACTTCCATAGTGTCAAGCTTCTATTTTCGCTTACAATATTCCACCTGGCATGAACACATGTGACTTTACCCACCTGTCTTTACCCCGGTGTCTTGCCGATTATCTGAGGTGTAATTCTTGAAGAATCGCAGACTTGAGCGCGCACTATTATTAGTATCACTTCTTACTGTAGCCATTGTCTGCTATTCATCAGCTAATCCAGTGTTTGCAAATGCTGTGGTTGATAAATATAACAAAGCTGGCGCTGAAGCCTTTGAGCAGGCCAGATATGCAGAAGCCGAGAAGACGTTTCTATCGGCAATAAGGGCGGCGGAAGCATCTGGTGCGAATAATCCTGATGTTGCAACAAGCTTATGCAACCTGGCAGGTCTCTATACGGAGCAAGGAAAATATGCTAAGGCTGAGCCACTATTTAGGCGCGCTCTAGCAATCGATGAGAAAGCATTAGGTCCGAATCATCTCTATGTTGCTTCCATTCTAAACAATTTTGCTCTGCTCTACAAAGAGCAGGGCAAGTATGCTGAGGCCGAGCCGATGTACAAGCGCGCTTTGGCTATCTTGGAGAAGACGGCCGGACCAAGCGACCCTGATGTAGCTTCTGGTTTAAACAATCTGGCAGGGTTGTATAGAGAACAGGGCAAGTATGCTGAGGCAGAGCCTTTATTTAAGCGTGCTTTAGCAATCGATGAGAAGGTGCTAGGTCCGAATCATCTTAAGGTTGCTACGGCACTGAGCAATCTGGCAGAACTCTATATGACTCAAGGCAAATACACACAAGCTGAACCGATGTTTAAGCGCTCGCTTGCCATTGATGAGAAGGGGGTGGGGCCAAATCATCCTGCGGTATCGAAAGACTTAAACAACTTGGCCTCCCTCTATCACTATCAGGGCAAGATTGCACAGGCTGAGGCATTATTTATGCGTTCTCTGGCCATTGCCGAGAAGACACTAGGGCCAGAGCATCCTGATGTGGCAACAAAATTAAGCAACCTAGCTGGACTCCTTAGAGAAGAAGGCAAATACTCTTTGGCTGAGCTTATGTACAAGCGCGCTATGGCGATTGATCTGAAAGTAGTGGGTCCAAATCACGCTAATATTGGTGCTGATTTTAATTGCTTGGCAGAGTTGTATTCTGCACAAGGTAAATACGCACAGGCAGAGCCTTTGTATAAACGCTCTCTATTGATATTACAGAAGGCGTATGGGCCGAGGCATCCTAATCTAGCTACGGTTCTAAACAATTATGCTGCTCTGCTGCGAAAAACAAACAGAGCGAAAGAGGCTGCTGAGTTAGAGGCGCGAGCTGAGGCGATGCGGCCGATTAAATAGAGCGTGCCGGAGTTTGGGAATCAAGCTCCCCTTCAATCAGTTTCGTTTACAATAAATCAATAGGTTCAAAAGAAATACTCCTCCATGATGAACTGTTTCACGAAGCTGTACAAAAATGTTGTGATATTAACCGGCGCGGGAGTCTCTACCGCCTCAGGCCTTCCTACCTACAGAGGTGCGGGTGGGCTTTGGGCTGAGCCAGATACGGCGCGTTTCTCATCGCCCGAAGGGTGCGAGCAAGATCCAGACGCTGCCTGGCGATTTTGGAGCAAGCTGCGTGAGAAGAGCTTGCAAGCCGAGCCAAACGATGCGCACTCGGCGCTGCGTGATTGGGCTCTTGGGCACAGCTCATGGGAAGATCGAACTTTCACTCTCATCACTCAGAACGTCGATGGCTTGCATCATCGTCTAACGCGCGCTATTCAGAACCTTGAAGGTTTGAGCCCAAGTGCGCGCAGTAAGGATGTTATAGAGCTGCATGGCTCAATATTTCGCACCAGGTGTACAAACAATGATTGCTCGCTGAAGCCATTTGAAGATAAGGAGCTGTTCATTTCGGGGGCACCAAGATGCCCTGAGTGTAAGAGTGCGTTGCGGCCAGATGTGGTGCTTTTCGGCGAGGCTTTGCCAGTGCAGGCAGAGTGGTTAACGAAGCAAGCATTGCGTCAGTGCGACTTGTTTATCGCCATAGGAACATCTGGGACTGTTAGCCCAGCCTCTGGTTTCGTCAATGCTGCTAAGTACGTTGGCGCGAGGACAATTTTAGTAAACCTTGAGCCCATGGAGCCAACTAATAAGGCCTTCGACGTTGAGTTGTTAGGTGCGGCTGAGTCGTTAGTGCCCCGATTGAAAGCAGAGTTTTTCTTCAATCAGAAGATGTGCAATTCCGAATTGCCTCCCGCCGATGAAGGCAACGAGGAGTATGCCCATATACGCTTCGATATGACAATGTCTCCTGAAGAGCAGGCGGCTCGGGAAGCACATCTAGAGATGCTCGGTGGTCTCGATAGCGTCAGATATGCTGACCCCGAGTTTGATGCCTGGGTTCATCGATACTATGCGATCGTCACTACTCATCAGTATCTACGCCAATGTCGACTTAAGTATCTGACAGCAGATGAATTAGAAGAAGTTGAAAGAGAAGTTGAAGATTATTGAGTTTAAGAGTGCTTGTGGTAACTGCAGAACAACGATGCCGTCGGTAATTTATCGGCTTGACCGGGGGGATAATTGGAAAAGAGACTGGATGAACTTAAGAAGGCTTTGGTGCTTTTGATGGGCGTTCAGCTCTTCTTTAGCATTGTCATGTATTGCCTGCTGGTATTGGTCGTGGGTCAAGGAGTTTTGCCTTTGCCGCAGCCAATTGTCGACATTTGTCGCCTGCCGCTTTTTCTTGCCAGTCTAGGTGCTTTTTTGATTTTCTATTGGGCCGTTCTTTTGATTATTCTCTTGAAGAGCTTTGAAGAAACCCGCCAGTTAAGCAAAAAAGAAGGCAACGCGGAACCATGGATGGCAACGATTGGACCCGGCGCGTTTTTCTTCCCTAGCTTGTTTTTGATGTGGAAAAAGGATGCTTCTGGCAAAAGGGTGGAAGGCACTGAACGGATGCTTTTTTGCTTGCCTGCCAACAGCAATTCGGTGAGTAGCTTGTCTGTACCACTCAACCAACTGAAACCTAGGAATGTATCTGCTTTTTCTGATGCGTCTGGCAAACTGCGTCTGATTCGCACAGAAGACAACCTTTATCTGGCTATTTTTGCTTACCCGTCACCATTAGCGAAGATGATGATAAGCACTTCGCAGCAAGTATTGCTGCCGCCCAAGTGATTCTGCACAGGTTCGCAGCACTGCTCAACTAAGTGGCCGTAACTATCAATAATCTGTTTTGTATAATAAACTGCAGCATTGCGTCTATCAAGGACGTACTTGACGGATGTGCTTCAGCGGGTTGTTGTTGTGAAGAGCTGGATTATTGCAATTGTTCTTGCCACTACTGCGATTGTAGTACCTGTTTCTGCGAAATCGCCTGCTAAATCTACTGCCAATGCTTCCGCACAGAAGATAGTCACGCCTCAGTCGCGGCCGGTTTTAAAGACCACAATGCCAGCGGAAAACAAGCCTATCCGAGACAAGTGGGCTGTTGTAATCGGTATTGACAAGTTTAAAGACAAACGTATTCCCTCTCTGCAATACTCGTCAAAAGATGCCCGTGACTTCGCTGATTTTCTTGTCAAGGAAGGAAATTTTGCGCCAGACCATGTCTTGCTATTAACCAATGAAGAGGCCACCGAAAATGCCATTCAAAGGGCTGTGGGCGACGACTGGTTGCCACGGCGCGTACTTGAAGACGACGTCGTGCTTGTTTTCGCCTCTACCCATGGCAGCCCTAAAGAAATGGATGTGGCCGGTGAAAACTTTCTGGTCACCTATGACACTGATGTGGATAACCTCTTCTCTTCTGCGATTGAGTTGCAAGATCTGGCCACGACCATACGCAGAAGAACCATGTGCGATCGTGTCATCGTGCTTCTTGATGCCTGCAACAGTGGGGCTGCTGAAGTTGGTGGCAAGGGGCTTTTGCGCTCAAAGAATTTCGAAGTTGGCAGTATCGCTGGTGAAGGCACTATTGTAATCTCGTCCAGTAAAGCCAGTGAGAGATCTTGGGAATCAAAGCGCTACCAGAACGGCGTGTTCACTCATAATCTTATGTCAGCGCTCAAGTGCAAGGGGGCCCAGACAAGACTTTCTGATGCCTACGAGATGCTGCGCGATCTTGTCGCCCAAGAAGTGCAGTTTGATAGACGAGTGCCACAAAACCCAGAGATGAAGATGCGGTGGAATGGCAGTGAACTGGCCATGTTGGCACCACCGGCGAGACCACGAAAAACAGACGCTTATAGTAAGGAGCCGCCTGCGGGTGACGCAACTGCTACTAATTTGGCATCTACTTCTTTGGTGCCCACCAAGCAACAAGCCACCGCGCCCAGTATCACTACTCCTGCTGTTACTGTTCCCACTGTTACTACTCCTGTTCCTGCGGCAAAGGGCATAGGCATCGCTCCCTTTGGAGCCGTCTTCGAGAAAATCGTCACCTACTCGTCTCAGGGTGTTCTTTGGGGCGTGATCAACAGTCCTGATGAGCTGACTGACTTGCCCTTTACGCTTGGTGACAAAATAGAGGCGGAACTGGCCAAGAAAGTTGGTGCAAGTGTGGGCGTCGTCAGTCAGCATAAGACCGGCGATGAGCTGCGAAAGAAATTCCCAACACTAGAGAAAGTTCGCTATCTAAATTTGAGCGCATGGAATGAAGACAATTTCAAAACCATCGGCGCTGCCGTTTCGATGCGGTACTTACTGACAGGCGTTGTAGACGAAATTATGTGGCGACCAACCAAGTGGTCAAACCGCTACACTTTTGTGGTGTCGGCTCAGATAATTGATTTGCAGACTGGCAAGGCCGTAGCTAGAGTCGACAGGCTGACAATCGGCAAGGCACCGTGGACTTCTGATACCGGTGGTGGCAAGAGATATTTTGAGAATGAAGTGGTGCCTGATGCTGCCAGACAGCTGGTGACGGCACTTGCCAAACAAATGAATGGCAAATGGTAGGCCGCAAGCTTGGGTGCCATATTGCGCAAACACGCAGTTTGGATATGCCAAGATGCTGGAATGTGTATATTGAGTGCTAGATTCATGGACAAAGCACGAGCAAAATGATCAAACTCAGGAGCAGTCGTGGTTCGGTTAAAATGTGCTTCGGCGGCATTCTCGCTGGCTTAGCTGGTATTTACTTTGCAGTTTTATCGTTCCAGTCTTACACTGAAAAGTCCTGGCCTCAGGCCACAGCAACAGTCGACAGCGTTAGCGTGGACGAATGGAAGGCACACCGCGCTGGCATGCGCTATCAAGCGGATGTTTCGTACCACTTCACTGTGGGAAATGAGAGATTTAGCTCCTATTCGAAGTTGGAGAGCTTTGCCACCAAAGAGCAAGCTGAAAATGACGCACGTAGCTACCCTGCTGGAAAGACCCTGAAGATCTCCTATGATCCTCGTGATCCTGACAAGACAACAGCTAGGCCAGGCTTGACCTTCATCTCTCATGGAGGCACCGCGGTCTTTTTCTTCTTGTTGGGGTCTGTCATGTACTTCTGGGGGACTTTTGAGCGCTACCGATACGTCAATCGTCCCAAGCATTCTTTTTCGGACAAAAGCAGCAACTTCGGTCCATAGTTCGCAGCTAGTATCTCCGTGCTGTTAGGATTATCAATGAAATTATAAGGACAGCCGGCTGGGCATTTTGCATTAAGCCAAATTTTCATAGGCATAGATTAATCAGCATCTCTGTATCGCACGATGGGCAAACCTTCACTGATAGCCTTTTGCAGGGCACAGTCGGCAGAGGCGAGCAAGCTATGTAGATTCGTACAGTCTTCCGGAATTCCTGCTATGGCGCACGTCACCGCTAGGGCCTTGCCTTCCATACCGGCCAGTGGTCTTGCTGAGAGTACTTTTTGTATCTTCTTGGCCATTGTGGTGGCACCGCTCAAATTAGTGTTCGGTAAGAACATGGCGATAATTTGTGCTTCGTAGTGGCCGGCACCATCTGTTTGACGTTTGCAATTGAAGATTTGAAGGGCTGCATCGGCTAGAGTTTGCCGACTGACCAGGCTTATACTGACACCGTCAGCGGTGCACTCGATCTGGCGCAAGTCAACGAGAAGCAGAGACATTGAGCTGCGGCTTCTGAAACTGCGAAAGAATTCTTCCTCGATAAAATAGAGAAAGGCTGGCGGGGTCAGCAGTCCGGTGTCTTTGTTGCGAAGACTAAGCATGACCGATCGCACTGCTGCAGCATCAATCTTCTTCTCTTTCAATGCCCGCTTCTCTTTCGCCAGCGCTGATTTATTTGCGATAAAGATCAGATTGCGGCTCATTAAGTAGTGCAGGCAGCGCAACAGGATGTGCTTGGGGAAGGGGGTGAGATTCTCAAAGTCTGCTAGTGCCTTGCGGCCATCCATCTGCTGATAGAGCAACTTCAAGGTGCCCACATTTGTTGGGGTCTGACTGCCCAGTGCGGTAAGAAATTGCTCGTGGGTAATCTGCGGACAGGTCTGTTTGAAAGTTGAGCTATTGCACATGCCTGCAGATTCTAGGTCATTGATAAGCTCCATCAAGTGAGTCTTGTTTTGCAGGATGGTGTCTACGGACCAGGTGACGCTTCTATTGCTTCCTGGTTTACTGGGCGTAATTTTGAAGTGGCCGTCCTTCCAGAGAAACAGCTCCATGACGGCCATATTGCCGCGGGCTTCGCCGTGGGAAGCGTCGACCGGCAGGCCACCCTCAAAAAACATGACGGCCGATTGCCCTTCTCTCTCTAGGCGAACACGGCCTGTAAACTGCTCCTCCTTTAGATGGAACAGAAGCTCTGTAAGTGGTGTATCTGTAAGATTGCCGAGCTTCGAGTGTCCCGCGGGATCGACTGCCGTAATGTCTGTATATGAGGCGGTTGGGTCAAAGGGTTTTTCTTCTGGCGGCGGCTCAACAGCTTTTGTTCTTGATTTTCTGGCACTGGACCTGGTAGTTAAATAACTGGAAATCATCCCTTCGTCCTGGTCTTGGGGGACGGTGCTGTCTGATTTCGACTCTGTGGGGAGGGCAGGCTCCTCGGCCTGCTGTGGCTGAGGGCTAGCTGGTGTTTCTACAACGCTATCTGAAGCACTATCGGGAGCTCCGTCCGCCGCCAGAGCCACAGGCCCGGCTGCAGCCCGGTTTGCATCAACATCTGGAGCCCCGCCTGGCGCCAGAGCCGGCAGCCTGTTTTCGGTCAGCCTGCTTAGATAGACAGCGCTAGGCTTGGGCTGGTCCGCAAAATCTGGAACGGGCAGATCGTCTCTGGTTGATACCTGGCCTGCTTTTAGGCGGATTTCCATGACCTTGGCCAGCTTGGCGGCGTCATCTAGATGCTCAACTGGTTCAGATTCTGCTATCGCCGAGACGTTCTTGAAGACCATCAGGGTGTCATGACCGTGATATTCGCCCAGCAGAATCTTTTCGTCGATTCGCTTCAAGAACACTTGCCAGTGGGGTACTCGAACCGTAACGGGCAAAATCACTTCAAGCGTGATTTGCTGACCATCGTGATTGTGCCAGCTGACCTCGTTGGAAAAGCCTGGCTCCTGCACAGCCTTGGTCAGCATCTTGTGCAGAGCGGGAATACCGGGGGTGCCTCGTAACTGCCGGGTTGTACTCTTGCTCATAACCTACTCTGGATGTGGGCGAACCATTTTGGGGCGAACTATTCGTAGTTTCTTTCCCAGTTGGCGGCGATTTAAATCCAATAGATTAGATGTTGCATTGCTGATCACCGTCTACGCTGACAATGAAGTTAATAAAGGTATTTCGCCTAAAATTAGGCATTTCATGGATAAATACGAGGCTAGTCCTCATCAAACATTATGGCCGATTGCTTTGCGCATTGACTTAGCTGCCATCATGCCACTGCCTGAGGCGAAGGCAATGCGGTCGTATCCTGGCTGCACAATGTCACCGCCGGCGAAGATACCCTCTATTGAAGTAGCGAAACTCTGATCAACGATTATGTGGCCTCTTTCGTCGCTCTTAAGTTGGTCTATAAAAGCTTCTGTATTTGGCACATAGCCAAGTTTTGCAATCAACTCATGGCACGGTAATTCGCGCTCCCCCCCTTGATCTGCGACAACTACCGATTCAAGATTCGGCGCGCCTTTCAATGCCTTTAGACTGGTATTTAGTAAAACGGAAATTCTCGGGTGTGCTTCAATTCGAGCCATAATATCTGGGCGCGCCTTCAGTGTGGCACCGCGCACAAGCACAGTGATATCGGGGCAAATTTCAGCCATATCTAAGGCCGTAAGCATGGCACTGTCACCGCTTCCGACCACAATCAGTTTCTTGTTTTCCAATTCTTTCTTGAAAGAACCGCTATGGTAGTAAATGTCTTTCTCGAAGCCAGCAGACAAACTAATATCTAATTGGCGCACGCGATAGCCTGTGGCCAAAAAGATGGTGCGTGCTTTCAGTGTGCCTTGATTCGTTTGAAGAGAACGTTCTGTCAGGTTGAAAGATTCGACTGTCAGTCCGGTCACTATACGCTGCGGCAAGGCGAGCATGGCAACCTTTTCCATCTCGTCGCGTAAGGCATCACCGCTTGCATAGAAGCCAGCTGAGAAATTTTGCAATGGTCCGGGTATCGATGACAGTTGACCGCCGATGCGCTCTGCGCGGTCAAGCACAATTACATCTAAGGCATTCTCGATGCATTCCAGGGCGCAACTAATGCCAGCCGGCCCGGCACCAACTACGATGGCATCGTAAATATGATCAACCTGGAGCATTTAGGTGGTCTCCATTTTTAATTCTCAATGTTCAACACTCAACTCAGTCACTGCATTTAAAACTGACTCTACGCTGATGGCCCACATGCAGCGCTCTTCCCATTTCTCTGATGTGCACTTCCAGGTTTCCCAGTAAGTGAGATTTTCATTTTCTTTAACAACATCAAATTCTATAACTTTGTTGGGAACTGCTGAAAATTCGATATCAATACAGCTTTGATGACATCTTGGTGCCACCAGTGAACGCACATGGGGATAGTCCCGTTGAAACATGACGTTATAGCGAAACAAAGAAACAGCAGGAATCATTTGATGAATGGCCAGGTGCATCAGGCCGGTGTCTACTGCTACAACAGATTGTGCAGAGCTAATCACGTCAAGTGCATCAATGATTGTAGGCGTCGATATGTGCGGTAATCCTGCTTGCAAACAATCTCGCACAATCTCAGAGCGATGCGGTTGCCCCAGCACTGCTACTTTTTGTCCGTGCGATTTGAGTGCTGCAGCGAGGTCGAGCCAGTGCTTGGTTGGCCAACACTTGACGATGCCGGCCGAGCCAGGAATAAAAAGCACCGTGTCTTTAGCTTCACTGCGAGTGGTGAATGGAAGCGGCGTTAATTGATCGTAGTTGGCATCAATGCCAAAGTCTGCGCAGATACCCTTCAATACGTGGTTGATTTTGTATCCTGGGTATTGCCGCTCAAACTCTGGTGAGGCCCAAATATGATCGGTTTGCAAGGGATGGTTGCGTAAATTGAAATAGTTGTCACCAGGCATGAGCTTAGCGACCTCTAAGTCTACCTCGCGAATGGAGCCAGCCAGGCCCGCGATTCTTGCCTCTAAGCCTTCTTGAAAAGGTGAGCGAGTTACTAAATAAGTTGGCTGTCCGGTATTGATAAGCGCCTGCAGGGCAGGCAAAGAAACGATCAGATCACCCAGACCATTTGCAACTGGTGCCAAATAATTAGCCACTTTAAGTTCCTTGCCTAAAATTTGGGGCACGCAAGACTATTTTGCTCACAACCCTTGGCGCTCACAACTTCTGATTATGATACAGCAGAGCAAAGATTGGCCGTTTTTGTGAGTGTCAAGACGCTTGTCATTGAGAATGCAGCAAGCCTATCTGTTTAAAATTAGCCTAAATTTCGACACGTTCTTCTCGGCTGGTAGCAAGATGCCGCGCCAGTGGCCTTTCTTGGTTTGCAAGAACGATGCTGGGCTAGGCTCGTAGCATCTATTTGTGATGCAGCACTTTGTTGGTGAAACCGCCTTCTGTTTGTTTGCCATTGACTTCCACCATCCAGTCTGCAATCGAATTTGCTTTTAGCTCTAATGGCTGTCCTACTTTGTAAGTAGGAGCAAGGTCAGAATTATTGGCGCAGTGACAATTTAGTATTTCTGGTTTCTCCCACTCGCTCACGTATGCCCAAAGAAACTCGGTGTTTCCTTGGTATTCAAAGGGAAATTTCACTGCTAGTCCCGCACCCTTGGGAAGTTTGCCGGCTATAAATCTCGCCCTAATTTCAGGTAGAGAGGCTCTGGCTTTGGCCATGGCTGCGTCCATTTCTGATGTGCGGTTGGTGACGACTACTTCACCACCATCTGTTTGGCCAAATAAAAGTTTGCAAACTGAATTGAGATACTCACCGGTGCTTGCCACTTCCCCTGGTGGCATGGTGATTGTGAGAAAATCCGGAGTGTCGGTTGTTTCTTTGTCTAAGCGCAGATGAATGTTTACTTTGCCTTTGGCTTGCGACACTTCCTGACACGCCTTGTCTATATCGTCAGCCGTTAATTCTATCGTTGATGGTAACTCGAAAATATGGTTGTCGCTAGCCTTCTTACTGCTTGTCGATAGTGAAACAAGTTTCCACGCTAATCCGTTGATAATTCTTGATAAATTTGGTGAAAGATATGGTGGTGCATCAAATAGTTGTAGCTCTGGCAAGCCGTAAAGATCTAGGCCTTTTGTTGTATACCACTCGCCAGATTTACTCGGTGAGGCAAACAACGTGATGCAATCAGTGAAACGCGGTTGGCCTTTATGTGGCAGAAGAAGTTTTGTAGCTTGGCTTGGTGAGCTGACCTTCAGTAATCTCAAATCTAGAATTAAACAATTATGGTCATGAGCAAATGCACTTGCGGCCGATCTCGCGTAGATTTCTCCGACTGGTGGCCATTCTGGTTTTGAGTCTACGAGAACCATGACATACTTTTGTGCCCCTCTAAGGACAGTTTCTTGTTCTTTGCTGCAACCGTTTGCAGAGAGTAATCCACTTGGTGGCAGCGGAGCTTCTTTTGCAGAAAATTCTCTAATAGACAAATCACCAGATTCGATTAGCTTTCTGATGGCTTCATTGCTTTGGCCGTCTAAGTTCTTCTTTGCTGAGTCAAGCACGGCCTGCTTAAGATTTGCCGGGGGATTGTCCACGGGCAGCAAGTAAGCGCTCATAACGTGCTTTGGTATTGTCAGTTTGATTGTGCCAGTGCTTGTAATTTTTCCACTCCTATTGTGCGAGTTGTCGCTTCTGCTGTCGCTGCTTTTCGAATCACCACTGGACCTAACGTCACCGTGGGCAGCACAGCCTGCTGTGGCCAGGACAGCTAAGCAAACTGAGCATAAAATTGTCGATAGATGTCTGTTGGGCATGAGTTTTAGCTATAACCTTAGTTTCGTTAGCTAAATATACACCTATGCGCTGCCGCTGCTGGAAATAATTTGCCTTTAGCTCGGTCTAAGCTTCCAACAGTTTCATATTTCCCCCCAACAGTTTGTCAGTCATTTGATCAGTGCTCGACAACAGTCTCGCTGCCGCCTCGATATGTTGATCATTGATGCAAACTTCATTTCCCTCTTCTGCGGCAAATAATGTGGCTTTTCTGAACAGCTCACGAATGTATGCAGCGCTGACACCCTCGGTGCCCTCTATAAACTTGTTCATGTCGGCAACAGCGAGCGGCAATCCTTTTGAATACAGCTCGAACAAGCGCCTGCGACACTCCTTATCTGGAAGTGGTATCAGAACCGCCAGATCGATTCGCCCTGGCCTTGATGACAAAGCGGGCTCGAGTATCTCGGGCTTGTTTGTCGTGAGAAGAAATAGCACATCAGCGTCATCTGCCAGGCCATCCATTTGATTCATGAGTTCAAAAAGCAAAGGGTTGGAGTTCTTGGCTGTACGGTCTTGTGCCACCAGATCGACATCGTCGATGATGACCGTCGAAGGCTGCAGCCCGCGAGCTAGTTCGCAAGCGTCTTCTATGTGCTTTACGTTATTGCCTGTGAGCAAAATAGTTGTTCGCCCGGGCATAGCGGTCAACAGATGCATGATGGTTAGCGATTTGCCTGTGCCTGGCGGCCCATAAAGCAGCAGCCCGCGCTTTAGGTGGCGGCCGCGCGAAACCAAAAGCTCTTTGTGTTTAGAGAAGCCAGCAGTGTGTCGTTCGATTTCTTCAATAACTTCGGGTTGCAGTATCAATTGCTCGCGCGCAATCTTGGGCATGTGATGAAATTGGAAACCAACTTCTCTTCCTTTGCCTTCTTTTAGCGTAACGACCTGACCTTTGTAGATGCTCTGACGGTCTGCCTCAAAGGCCACGCGATGCAAGAAGTCTTGCGCCGCGCGTTTATCTTTTGTCATAACCTCTAGCACGATGAAGTCTTCGAAAGATGGTTGGTGGAGGCAGGCCGCAAATTTGTTGGTGCCATCGTTGATTAGGTATAATGCCTTTTCTGGACAACTCAATTTTGTGCCATCGCTGAGCACTACGTCTTTGTATTGTATGGGGCCGACAGTGTGCTGGTCGAGATAATCTGGATTTATGATATCGCTGAAACTCAATTCGTCATCGGTGGATGCGATACCAACAATAGAACCTTGTCTGGGTCTGCGGTTAACGATGTGACTGAGGGCACGGTTGACGCAAGTCTGCCGTGAGCAGTCGTACTGAGCCTGCACGATGGCCTGCTTGCGAGGGTTGCGCCCGAAGTGGTTTTTGAGAACGTCGAAAATAGGTTTGGGCCGATTCGAAAGAAGGGCCAATACTGTTTTGGTCAGTAGTTCGTTCATGGTGTTTCTCTTAGAGTATGGTTTCAATTGGTTTTTATCGGAAAAATGCGCGAGAAAATTTGCCAGTGAGTCGTTGGCAATCTGACTATCAGAAATCTGACTAACAGAAATCTGGCTATCAGAAATGACTATTAGACGAACAACGATATCTGCACTGGGACTGCTTCCCGTCAGCTAGCTATATTTGTGTGCAGGTGATGTGTGCAAGCAATGGTTCAGAAGTATTCTGAGCTCAGCACAATCAATAGCAGCATAATTAGAGTTGAAGACTTTTGCGCTCGGGCTGACAAAAATCTTGAACTCGTCGCCGAGGTGAACACGGCTTGTTTTTTCTGTTATTTCTTACGCATAGGGCATAACTTCCGATTGACTGTTGGCATCTTACCTGAAATTGCGTAAGTTGCATACTTAAAAGTTACAACGGTAGCTGTTTGCCGATTCTTTCCTGATAGAACTATTCCGGCTGATTGTTGTCATTTACGTGCAAGGTGCTGTGGTTTACGCGCAAGGTTCTGTGGTTTACGCGCAGTTATTGTGGTTTACGCGCAAGGTTCTGTGGTTTACGCGCAAGGTTCTGTGGTTTACGCGCAGTTATTGTGGTTTACGCGCAAGGTGCTGTGGTTTACGTGCAAGGTGTTGTGGTTTACGCGCAGTTATTGCCCTTTAAGTGCAGTTGTTTTTTACTGCTGGCATTTCGCTGCTCCCTACTTCCTAATACGTCCATCAGCGACAATTAGTTCAATCTGTATGCTGGCACTGGGTGAGTTTCACGATTAATTTCCGGCCCAAATTGGCATAGCTAGTTTTGATTGGCCGAGAACCAAGCTTGACCAAAGACAGAGCTAACGACAGCGATGACAAGGCAAAGAAGGCAGAGGCTCCTTGTTATAACTACAAGGAGGTGAACATGGAAATAAAATTGACCGATAAGGACATTGAGCTGATACAAACTCAACCATATGACTCCACGCTCATGCCTAATTTTGAATCGCTAAAAGGTTGTTTAGTCTGGAAAGATGAACGACCTAGAGGATTGTCTCTTGACGCAGGCAGAGTAATTAATAGCTTGCTTGTTGGCCGCAATCTTCTTCATCGTGGACTTACTCTCGACGATCACCCAATCAATGCAGAGTACTGTAAGAAAGTTTGGGCTGCAGCCCAGCAGCAGATTAGCAATTGGCCAGGCTTCAAAAGACTGACCTTAAGTGCTGAAGACAGAAAATACCTAAATGATGAAATTGCCGCTTCTTTTCGAGAGGACCTTTAGTAATAGTACAGCCATCACTCACATGCGCACGGAACGAGAAGACTAATGGAAGCAGGATTCACCGGCCAAGATCTGGTACTTTTGAGGTCATTAAAATATGACCCGTCTCTCAAGCCCGCCTATGAATCAATCAAAGGTTGCCTGATTTGGGAAGACGAGCGCGCAGATGAACTGTCAACTGAAGCAAAGAGAATGGTGAACAACCTACTGATAGCACGCTCTCTTCTGCATCAAGGTCTGACTCTTGACGCTCATCCAATTAATCCGGAACTATGTAAAAATCTATGGGCGCTAGCTCAGCAGCAAGTTAGTGAATGGCCGGGCTTTAGGAGATTAACACTCAGTGCAGAGGACAAAGCGTATTTCGAAGATCAGGTAGCTCGAGCGGAACGAGAAGACCTGTAATCAATCTTGCTAGTCTGCCACTGACGTGATACTCTCCAAATAAGCGCCTTTTGAGACAGCTCAGCTTGCAGCGCTATATAAGTTTGCTAAAGCGAGGAAGTAAATGAATTCACAAGAGACTATTAACCGGCAGTTACTACATAACTGGTTCTCTAGGGCCGAATGGGCAGCTGCTGACTGTGTGCCTGATGGCTTATCTAGAATCAATGGGTTGGTGTCGCATCAGCAGCCTTTTGCTGTATTGGTGACGGCTACAGCCAATGGCGACAGAGAGCAATCAATTGGTGCCACAGTACAGACGATCTGTTCAGCCCATGAAGCAGGCTGGATCTGTTCGCCGATTAAGCTGTCATATAGGCAAAACCAGGAACAGCTACTCCAGTCTGACTTGGCCCTAGCGATTTATAAAAGAGACAATGAGACCGCTGGTGATGCCGTGGATATTACAGAGCGACTGATGGCTTTTGTTGTGCTGCCACTGCAGAGCCTTGATCACAAAGTTGCCGTCATGGCAGGAGCAAAGCGTACAGGTAGCCTTGACGACAAAGGAGTCTTCTCAAATTCCTTTCGCACCGACAAAATGTCGTCATTCCTTCTGCGCAGATATCTTGGTCGCTTGCATGGAAAAGATTATGCTCTGCTGGAGCTGTCTGTCGAAAGAGCTGGCATCTGGTCGAGAGCATCTTGGGAGTATCGCGGCACCCAACCGGCAGTCTTGTATGGGGGTCGAGAGTTGTGGCGAACTCACAATCCAAAGTTTGAGTTTGGTAGTTTTGAATGTATATGATTGTGTGCAGGGCCTTTCTCTTTGGTTCGCCTCAACCAGACTCGTAGCATTCAAGAGGCATGGGCTGACCGGAAAAGGGACTTATTACACGAGATCCTAAGGTTTGTCCCCTATTGTCCCCTTTGTGTCCCCATTGGCTGATAGGGGCTAATTTGTCAGATGTCAGCTCTGTTGGTGTTTCGGTTGTTTGCAGTTGAAAAGTAGGCGCTTGCGCATTGTCGCGATGTGTCCCCTTTGTGTGGGCGAGTGCTAAGGTGATTTTTGAGATCTTCGCAATAGTTTGTAGAGAAAACTTGTTTTCTATAGAGACTTGATGTAAAGTAGGGAATAATTGCTTGTAACGGTTTAACTATGACAGCTCGTGCACCAATGTCGGAGCCAGATTTTGACAGGTTCCTGTCAGAGAATGGCTGCTGCGGCGAGAGGAAGGGTAAGGAATTTGCGGCTTATCGAAAATCGGATGGAAAGTTTGTCAGCTCGTACGCTGTTGACCATGGTGGTGGGAAAAGGGAAGTAAAACCAATCTATTCAAAGAACTTCCTTAAAGCGCTGGCCGTGATTAAGCAGCAAGAGGGTGTTGATGGCAGTGGTCTAGAGAAGGATTTGAATGACGAGTCTTGGAAAGAAGCGGAGTGGTATGTGAAACAGAACGAAGCTGCATCTGAATTGACGGAGACTGTACAGGCTGAAGGAGGCGACGAATGATCAGTAAGGAGCGTATCCATAAAACTCTCATTTGCTATTGGTCGGCTGAGGACGAGTCTTTTGTCGCCGAGTCTTCTCTAATACCTCATGTCGTTCTCGGTGTTGGAAATACAAGAGAAGAAGCACTTCTGAATTTCGGCGACATGCTTGATGATGCATATGATGAAATAGCATCCGATAACGTTGCTGGCTACAAAGCTGGTCGGCCAGCCAAAGGCTATGTGCCATTTAACGCAAATATACGCCCAACTTCCAAGTCGAAAATTTCAGATTTGGCGCATGAAATGGAAATCTCGCAGGGCGAAGTACTCGATTATCTGGCGTTCTTTTATGAGTGCAAGTTGCAAGAGTGTGATCATGTGCCAACCAAAGATGAGTTAGTGATGGCATTGAATGCAATTTTAAGAGAGCAGATGAGCTTGTCTGAAAGAGTGAAACAATTGGCCCATGAGGCGGAACGTCAAAAGAACGCGGCGCTGCGCATTCTGTTAGCTCAAGCTGGCCAGGTTCAGAATGTTTCTTCTGCAACCTTTCAGACGGCTGGTGCCCTTGGTAATGTTAGGAATGTAATATTGCATGAGTTAGCATCTGGTTGTGGTGCTGCTAATGTTAGGCCGCTTATTGAGCATGCTGGGGCGAATTCATGATGTCAAAAGCAGCAAAACCAAAATCGACAAGCAGGCGTTTTTCAGATTATTTGACTCCGAAATATCTGCTTGCTTGCAATGATGTGATTATAAGTTTGGACCAGAGCATTTCATTCATTAGGCTTATAGATACTCTGACAGCGCTAATTTTGCCATTGCAACCAGCGCGTTTGGTTCTAGTGGCTGAGTTTCAGCGCAGAGCTAACATCAGCTATGAAGAGTTTGTGCGTGCTGGCCTTCTTCACAAATTCGTTCTAATTAGCCCATCTGGTGAGAGAAGTGATCTAGGTACTTTTGATATTTTGCCAGAGGCTGTTTTCCCATTGGCCACAACTCGTACTGTTACTGATTTGTCTGCACGATTGTTGCTCAAGGAAGAGGGCGTCTATTCTGTTCAGCTACTTGGCCGCACTCACGAAAATGATTTTGAAGAACTCCTAGCATGGCAGTTGCCGGTAGCGTTGTCCGTTGGTGTACCCGGTCTCTATCTTGTGGAATTTAATTCAACCGCACCTCAAGTAAGTGAAACTACTCATGGTATCGGGCATGCTCTGCTACTCCCAGATCAAACTATTCAAGGTGGTGATGGTGGGTATGTTTACAATGGCAGATACCAGCTTGATGGCACTGCGATAAAAGTGAGACTGACTGTAACTAGGACTAATCCATATGTGCCGTCAATTTTTGGAAATATCGACAGGTTTGAATTGGATGTCGCTGGCGTAATTGAAGGTGGAGTTGCTACTTTAGAAGGTGTTAGACCAGATAGGCCTGATGATAAAGTACGCATTCGCCTGACTCGTCAGACAGTAACGCCGGATTTCTAAGAGTTAGGTGGGCAAATTAGCTGATGGCGAGCGGGCCTCTTGTGCGGGATGGTTGGATGGCTTACGCTTGAGACATAAGGCTCATCTGCCGCTTAACTTGTTCCGTCTTTCGGAGTCGAGGTGAAGACACGTTGATCGCAACAACTCTAAAACGGAAATTCGCAGAGTTCCCTCTGTTCAGATTCTGTTGGGCTGGTCGCTTCATTCAACAATAGAGACTGCACTTGGGCCTGGCTGACGTTGAGCAAATCTGCCGCTTGCGAAATATATAGCTCATCATCGTGAATGAGATCTCTGATGGTTTGTAGAATTGAGGTCGGGTAGCGATTTAGGTTCAGTACAAGACTCCCAGGTTTGTGGAAAACGGTGGGATCTAACCCGAGCTGATGCGCCAATGCATTTGGGCTGTACTGCGACCACTGATTTCTCAAATCTTCAGTGATGTGTTTTTCGTTTCGCAGCCTATAGAGCATAAAGATGTAGCTGACTCGAAAGACGTATGCCAGTTCGGTGGCTTTGAGCGGATCTAGTCGATCTTTCCAGCCCCAATTATCGATGAGCTTGTTTAGCTCTTTTGTGGGAACGAGAAAATGGGTAGCGAATGCATCAGCGAAATTTTCGCGTGGCGAAGCGTCTTTGCGAATACTTATTAGGGCGCGGCTATTGTAGTGAAATAAAGCGTGCGCGAATTCATGAGCGAGAGTAAATGACTGACGGCCTAGCGAATGCTCTGAATTTACGAGAATGCAGTATCCCAGTTTGGGGTGATTGTGAAAAGCACCAGAAATTCCAGGCTTGGATTGGTCAGACCAGTCACCAAGATTGGCTTTGCATACCAAAACATCA